>NZ_LNYK01000034.1:34126-56617 GCF_001467825.1 Legionella londiniensis | reverse complement strand
CTTTGTTTTTAAAAGCGATACCACACTGGGTAACAGCGCAGTGGGCGGCTTGAACCTGGGTTATATATACGACACGCAAGCCCTAAGCGGTGAAATTGGCGCAAGTTTCATCAGTGCTTTAAATGATGCAACCGGTATGCAGCTCACAGGTTCTGTACCGGGGACAACCTTCGGCGGGTTTGCTTCATTTACAAACGGCAGCGAGGCGGTTCGTAAAATCCCGGGTGTGGATGTGCATGGCAATATCCGTTTTGACCGGTATAATTTCACAGCGGAATGGGTATCGGCCACCAAGGCGTTCAGACCCCAGGACTTAAGCTTTGATGGCCATGGGGCAAAACCACAGGCAGGCCAGGTTGAAGCTGCCATGACCTTTATGGCATTTAATAAGCCTGCCTCTATTGCAGCAGGCTATCAATGGTCGCGTGAAGCCTTGGCATTGAATTTGCCGGCTAAACGGTTAAGCGGCGTATTTAATATTTCTCTTTGGAAAGATACAGTTGAAAGCCTTGAATATCGCCATGACATAGATTACGGCCGTAACCAGTTTGCAAATGGCGCAGCGCCGCAAGGTTCAGCAAATGCCAATACCATGGGTACAGGCCGCTCTTCAGATACGCTCCTGGCCCAGATAGGCGTATATTTCTGATAATTTACCAATTGGTTTTGAGTTGTGCTCATAACTCAAAACCTCCCTTTCCCATCACCCTAAAAACACCTCAATATCATGCAAATCTGCTCTCCCATGATTTGTGCTATCTTTAAAAGAATGGAGCCTGGATTATGGGATGTCAGTTTATGCCTCAAAGTTACGCGGCACCAAAATCAATTTCTTGGCTGCTTGCTGTTTTCATCATGCTTTTAAGCGAGACTGCGTTCCCGGCAAAAATTGTTGAATTGTCAGTACAAGGGGGCATAGGACCTGCAACCGCGGATTATCTGATACGGGGGATAGATAAAGCCCAGGGGGCAGAATTAATCATTCTGAAGATTGATACTCCAGGCGGGCTGGATAAGTCCATGCGGCAAATTGTGAAATCCATTTTGACCTCTGAAACTCCTGTGGTCGTTTATGTGGCGCCAAGCGGGGCGCGCGCGGCCAGTGCCGGCACCTATTTGTTATACGCAGGAACGCTTGCCGCAATGGCGCCCGGAACGCATTTGGGCGCCGCAAGTCCGGTAAGCATTGGCGGTGGAATGGGGGAAGACGCCAAGGATAAACAATCTGTCATGAATCAAAAAATAACCCAGGATGCCGTGGCGTATATACGCACGCTTGCCCAACTGCGCGGGCGCGATCCGGATTTTGCTGAAAAGGCGGTATTAAATGCCGAAACCTTAACTGCGGATGAGGCGCTGCGAAAGAAGGTCATTAACTATATCGCAGACAACCGACAACATTTGTTATCCCAACTCCACGGTGTAACGGTGGTGCAGGACGGGCGGCAAGTCAAGTTGAATACCAGAAATGCCAACGTCGTTGACTTGAAACCAGACTGGCGAATGCGGTTTTTATTGGTCATTACCGACCCGACCATTGCCTATCTGTTGCTGCTTTTGGGGATTTATGGAATATTTTTTGAGCTGATGAATCCCGGTTTTATAGCGCCTGGCGTGATAGGCGCAATCGCAATGCTGCTTGCTTTATATGCGCTGCAACTCCTGCCGGTCAATTATGCTGGTTTAGGCTTGATCTTGCTTGGCGTTATTTTTATCGTGGCGGAAGCATTTGTGCCAAGTTTTGGCGTACTGGGATTTGGCGGCACCGTTGCCTTTCTTGTGGGCTCCATACTGCTTATTGATACAGAGCATGAGGGCTACCAGATTGCTTGGTCCGCTATATGGGCCATGGCTGCGGCAAATGTGCTGTTTTTTATTGTGCTTTTAAGCATGCTGGTTCGTTCACGCCGTAAGCCTGTCCGCCATGGAACGGAAGCCTTGTTGGGAGCGCAGGGGCGCACTTTGGAACCCATCAATTTGCAGGGGCAGGCGGTGATTCATGGTGAAATCTGGCACGTGCAATCAAAAAAACCTATTGGCGCTGATAAAACCGTTATTGTTGTCGGCGCCGATGGATTAACATTGAAGGTAGAAGAAATTCAAGGAGCGTAATATGACTTCATTTCTAGGCTTTTTTGCAATCATTATTGTCATTTTGCTAATGTCGATGTTAAAAGTGCTAAGGGAATATGAACGTGGCGTCGTATTCATGCTTGGCCGCTTCTGGCGAGTCAAGGGACCTGGGTTGGTCATCATTATTCCAGTGGTACAACAAATCGTTCGTGTTGATTTGCGAACGGTGGTCATGGATGTGCCAAGCCAGGATGTGATTTCCCGTGATAATGTTTCCGTTCGGGTGAACGCCGTCTTGTATTTTCGCGTGATTAATCCGGAAAAGGCGATTATTCAGGTTGAAAATTATTTTGAGGCGACAAGCCAGCTTGCTCAAACGACACTGCGCTCCGTTCTTGGCCAGCATGAACTGGACGAAATGCTGGCGGAGCGGGAGCGCTTGAACAGCGATGTGCAAAAAATACTGGATGCCCAAACAGATGGGTGGGGAATAAAAGTTTCCAATGTCGAAATCAAACATGTTGATTTGGACGAAAGCATGATCCGCGCCATTGCCAAGCAGGCAGAAGCTGAAAGGGACAGGAGGGCTAAAGTCATCCATGCTGAAGGGGAGTTGCAGGCATCGGAAAAATTGCTCCAGGCCGCAGAAGTATTGGCTAAAACGCCGCAGGCCATGCAGCTACGCTACCTGCAGACGCTAACCGGGCTTGCCAGCGGAGGGAACACGTCAACCATTGTATTTCCCATGCCTGTCGATATCGGCGAAGTAATAAACAAAGTGATAAACAAATAGAGCCTTTACCGGCTGTTCTGGTTTTCGGGGAATGCAGGGCATTTTTGCTTTTATTCATTCCCCTTATGTGATAAAAGAAGTATTTTTTGCAATAATTCCGAGGTTATTATGTCAATTAAATCTGACCGCTGGATCGAGATGATGGCGCGAGAGCATGGGATGATCTCGCCGTTTCAGTCAGGTCAAATCCGCGAAAATGAGTCAGGGCGCATTATTTCATATGGAGTGTCCAGCTACGGATATGATGTCAGATGTGCCAATGAATTTAAAATTTTTACCAACATCAATTCAGCTGTTGTTGACCCCAAGGCATTTGATGCCAGCAGCTTCGTGGACGTGCAGTCGGATGTTTGTATTATTCCGCCTAATTCTTTTGCGCTGGCGCGTACGGTTGAATATTTCCGTATCCCGCGAAACATATTAACCATTTGCCTTGGCAAATCAACTTACGCCCGCTGCGGCATCATAGTAAATGTCACTCCCCTGGAGCCTGAGTGGGAAGGCCATGTAACCCTGGAATTTTCCAATACGACGCCTCTGCCGGCAAAAATATATGCTCATGAAGGAGTGGCGCAAATGCTTTTTCTTGAGGCAACGGATGTTTGTGCCGTTTCATATCGGGACCGCGCCGGCAAATATCAGGGGCAAACCGGGGTCACCTTACCCAGGACCTAATGACAGCTCAGGCTTGCCATTGCCTGGCCAAGGCTGCGCCTTTACACAATATAGGGAAATCATTAGCGGATAGGTTTAGACTTACGGGAGGCATCAACGCGTTCTCGTAATTCTTTTCCTGGCTTGAAATGGGGACTATATTTGGCTTCAGTGACCACTTTTTCCCCGGTTTTGGGGTTATGCGCATTACGGGGCGGGCGATAATGCAAGGAAAAACTGCCAAATCCACGAATTTCAATCCGTTGCCCCTGCACCAAAGCATCACTCATTAAATCAAGAATGGTGTTAACACACTGAGTAACCTGTTTCTCAGGAAGATGTGTCATTTTTGCAGCAAGGTTTGCAATGAGTTCAGATTTTATCATACCCACCTCGAGCCCTGAAATTGAATCAGAATAACTCCTCTCCTTGAAGCAGGTACCATAGTGTACTTGCGTCAAAAGCACATCTGAGCAGTTATGTTATTAATCTCTGACGTTCCCTAATTATTAGTATAGACTCGAAAAAAAATTATTCAATGTTATCAAACAACTGGAAGCAAAGTTACCCAATAAATTCTGGGCTGAGGTTGAGCATCATGCTTAAATTTCGCTAGATTTTTTGAATAGATAATGCTCAAAATTGATTTTCAGGAATAAATCGAGTTAATTAAGGATCCAACGTGCCAGATTAAAATATAAAATCCAGGAAAAACAAAATGATGGGTATTAAAATATAACCTATTGCAAAGACAAGAATTTGAAAACGTTGGCGTATCCCTAAATGTTCCCGGGTTAAAAAAGTGACTGTTCCCTGTACCGCACGGATTCCTATGCCCTGAATGAGGAAAAGCAAGCCGGTCAGTGAAATCAGCATCAGCATAGTGGAGCTGGCAAGCGCTCCCGGCGCGCTGCTTGCAATCCCTGCAATTAAAACATCAATGTATGTGCAAATATTCACTGCAATGATAAAAGGAATGGCTTGCCTTAAACTGATGATTTTTTTAACTGCCAACGGAACAAGCATTGTGACCAACAATGATGCGCTTGGAATGATCAATGAGCATAGCAAGCCGAAAATTACAATTTTCAAATCGCTATTTAGATTGTCTTCAATTTTTTTCTGAGCCCGTTTTACACCGCCGAAGTAATTTGCCATTAAAGAGCCAAATTGGTGCAGTGAAAATAAAAAAAACAATAGAGCGAAGATAAAGACAAGAGGCAGCGGCCAATAGTCAATCATTAAAAGCCACTTGAGCGGCATGAGCATGTAATCAATAAAATCAGGCGTAATGGCAAATACCGGTAAACCTTTAAACCAACTTAATAAATGTTCTCCGCTAACCGTATAGAAATGGGTGGTTAATTCAAGGGCCAGTACAATAAGAATCAAATAGAAATTATAAATAATGTTTGCCAAGGCAAGTTCAAAGCCGTAATAGAGCCTTTCATATTTACCTTTGGGAGAGAGCACAGCAGCTAAAAGAGGCGTGAAAGAATTGCCAAATACAGTCCCAAGCATGATAAAAAACGCCTGGTTTATCCGAATTAAATCAGCGCCCACAAAAAGAACCGTCATGATGGCAATTACAGATGCCGACTGCACAAGCTCCGCAGAAAGCCAGCCGATAGCAAACCCGCTTAATGGATGACTTACAGACAATATAATATCGTGGACTTCCCTTCTGCCTAATTCTTCGGCAAAGGACTTCATTAAATAAATAGCGAATAAAAAGAGATAGATGACAAAAACCAATTGCAGCAACTGAAATTTCTTATTTTTTTTCAGCTGATTAAATTTTTTTTTCCAAAGTTTTTTATCAAATTTCTGCATTTTCATGATGTCAATTCATCACTGGATAATCTGGCTAAACCGGGTGTGAAAACTCCCAGGGTCAATCTTACTATAGGCTGAAGCGGTATTTTTTGTCTCCGCTTTAGAACAATTTTATTCAATATTCAGTCAATGAGTTCTTGAACCACAGCAATCCTATCGGCCTGCTCGCGCGATCAATGTTCATTTAAGATTAGCGCCATGGTGCCAATGGGTTATGTCATCTGGGAAAATAAAAAATTCCACTGCCGTAATGATGACAATACTTGCCAAGATTACGGGCCAAAATAAGGTTTTAGGCAGCAGGTTGCGCCTTAGTGCCTGAGGGATTTGGTGTCTGGTTGTTATCATGTAGGCATCGTAGGAAACCAGCATGATGACAATGTAGGTAATCAAGTAAAAAAACTCAAGATACAAGACTGGCTGGTCAGTATAGGTTGTTCGCAGTCCCGCATTCATCAAGATCACTGAAAAAATTGTGCCTCCCAGGGCGATAAATACTTGTGTAGTCGAAAGCCCAACCCGAAAAGCCATCTGCTTGTCATCGGTGATGATCATGGTTAAGGCAAATAAAATACACCAAATGGCCACTATCGGCAGCAAGTGCACTATGAATGCGTTCAGCAATTCTCGTTTCACAATAATATTGAAATAAAGTTCAAGTGAATTTCTTTGAGCCAAAAGCGAGGAAAAGCCAAAGTTGGTATCATAATGCATCACTGGCATATCAAAGTAAGATTCCAGAAATTCAAATCCATGCTTTACAATATCTTCTTCAAGACCAAAAATTTCACCAGGTTTCGTGCTTTTATAGGAAGCAAAATCGGGCACAAGAAGGACATGCTTAAAAAAATCTTTTGGCCACATGCGGATCCAGATAGATTGAATATCAAAAGGATAGCGGGAATAATTAAAATTCTGCAGAAGTAATACGCCGTAAAAATGCCAGCCAATCAATTTAAATTTATCGTAATCAAATTCATAAGCGAGCTGCATGCTGGAGCCGGTTTTTGATTCCGGAAAAGTCACCCCCGGGGTAATCCCGTTTTGCAAATCGGATTTTAATATTTTTTGCCACACATAACCGCTGACTTGAACAGTCTGGGCTGAAATAAATTCAAATGATTGAATAAAAATACCCGTGGGGATGACGGTAATTGATTGGCTGGGAGAGAGGCTGGAGAATTTTTCTTGATAGGCGGCGATGGTTTGCGCTAATTCATCTTCATTACTGACTTGATTCACGGATGGTTGATAGCGGTTGCCAATAATATACCACATCATGGCCAATAGCAGTAACAGCAGGAGCGAAACGCCGATAGACGCAACCCAGGCATTGATTTCTTTTTTTTTCGGCGCAGTTCCTGTTGGCATTTATTATTGTTCGTTTTACCCTTTATCTTCTTAATTTAGCATAAATGGATATCACTCAATTTAACAAGGGCAATACAAAAAATCTGCTTAATATTGGCATTCAATAACCGCAGTTGCTGGGCATTCTGAATTTGCACCAAAAAGGCTAAAGCCCGCCCAAATTTATTTCATAATGTGCCAATGCTCAAGGCTGTCTTTGATGTCTTGAGAGGGTTGTTTGCTTGTGGCAGTTTCTTGCCGGACTTTTTCAAGGTTTTTATAAAGCGGCTGTAAAATGTTTTGCCGGAATTGTTCGTTTTGGGATTCGACCTCATAAGTCAGACGGTGCCTTGGTATTCCCATTTTGTCAGCGTATATGGTTAAGTGTGTGGTGATGCAGGCAATCGGGCTTTTATTCTCATTAGCAATGACTGGCGTTTCAGGATCACTGGTGCTCACAATACTTTGAATAGGGATGCGTTTGGAATACAGCATGCCCTTTTCATTAGCGCTGATTTTAGCCGTGGCAGTGCCCTTGGCAACAACCGGCATCCATTCTTTATTGGCCAATCTGGCCAATTGCTGCATCATATTACCGCCGCTATTCATCACATTCTGGCTTGCCATGTGGGAAAAATAGTCGACCAGCTTGGTTTCTTTTTGATAATTTTTTAGAATTTCAAGGGTATCATGGAACCACGCTTCCCTTTTTTGTTCATTCACGCGCACTGACGGCAACTGAACAATCTCTTTTTTATTTTTATAAACTGTAAGGTCCGGGGCGTCACGGCAAAGATCAAAGCTCACGCTTTCATGGGGGTATTTTTGCTGAGCTGTCTCCAGAGTCAAATGTTCCAGTGCTTGAAATTGTTGTTTGGTATTTTCGCGCATTTCTGCGATATTGACGGTGGCATTTTTTTCTTGCTTAACAGGGTATTTATCCAATGCCAGAATCAATTCATTGCTGGAAAGAGTGACTTTTGTGACAGGAGGTGTTGTAAAATATTTAAAGAGAGATTTCATATCTTGCGCCTATAGCAATGTGTATTTTTTATGAATAATTGTTTCAATAAATATTATAATCGAATAAAATTAAGGCATTATTAAGAGAAGATATGAACGGAACAATGGATTTTAATAGCCAGTGCTTGGCCTGCCACATCACGCCACAACGGGTTTTGAAGTTAAACAACAAGTCCTTGACTGACAGCGATTTGAAAATGATTGCCAAAGCACTGCCGAACTATCCTTATCTGAAGGGACTTGATTTATCGAATAATCAAATCAGCAATCAAGGCGCATTGTTTTTAATGCAAGTTTTGGCTGATGATTGCCCAAATATTAAAGAATTAAATTTATCCTTTAACCGATTAAATGACGATTGTGTCAATGGGCTTTGTCAAAACAAAACATTGCATTTGAATGTAATCTCGTTTAACCATGTAGAACCTGAGGCAGAGATCGCCCTGGCCCGGCAAAACAGGGAGAATAAAATAAACTACCAACGCCAGTTAAGTTTGTTTGCCCAAACAGGAAACGTTCTGCTGTATGAACATCATCGAAAAAAATCCCTGCTGGCGAAACTCTCGCCTGATATTTTGATGATGGTTTTGCATTATCTTGCTGATATTGAAGAATCTCCCTTGCATATTTCTTTGTTATCTGTTTTTTTGATAAAAACATGCGCTAAACATTCAGGTAAAATCAGGCAGGATGGCTTCGATCTTGAAAGCGTTTACGCCGGCACCACAGAAGATGAGAAAAAAAAGGCAGAATGCATGAGCAAATTTTTTTTCCCATCATCTGGTGAAGTTTTGGCGCTTCCCAAAGCCTGGCAAATTGCGCCCAAGCAATAGAAAAAATCGGGCGCGCAGCGAATGATGCAAGAAAATTCCATTTTTTAACACCAGCGGCCAACAGGCATAAAGCCGCCGCGCAACAATCCTGTTTTTCAATATGCCATTGCCAGATTTGAAAGCGAGGGCCGATTGGATTTGTCAATAGACTTGCCGACAGCAAACAAGCCAACCCCGACCAAGGCAGCCGCAGATCCAATGCCTGCAAAAATTACCGCAGGAAGCATGATGTTTGCCGCAAGCAAAACAATGCCTAAAGCTACAGCAGCAATACCCAAAACGGCTGTAAACTGGCCAATCACCTGCAGGCTTATCGCAAGGTTTAGTGAAAAGCCTGCTTGTTTTGCGTTTGCGTTGCCTTGCGTTTTTGCCAGATATGGGGTTAATTGCTCCATGGGAATAAGATGTTCTTTTATTTTTTCAGCTGTTTCGTCTATGGCTAATCCCGCAACAAGGTGCGGATCAAAATGAAGGCAAATACCGTGCCCATGTTGCAATAATAATTGATTAAGCACGCCCAGGGTAAAAGTGCGCCCATTCCCATTGGGGAAAGGGTGCAATAAAATCATATCCTTAATAAAAGCGGCGATATTTCGAAGAGAAGGATTTTTTTTCTGGTTGAAAGCCTTCAATAACGCGTCGAACTTGAGTTCAACTGCATTGAATACCTCAAATTGGTTTAATTGATCTTGCATGAACAAAAGTTGATATTTTTCTTCGTGAGAGAGATTCTTCTGGCCATAAAAGGGATTGATACTGTCAAAGATTGGGACAAATATTAAGTGATGGCTCGAATCAGCAAGGAGAGGATAAAGTTTTTCAGCCAATGCTTGATTATTTGCGCAATGATAATGCTTTCGCATTTCGCCCATGGTTTTAAAATGTTCTTTTGCATTTTGGTTATCAATAATTTCAATTCTCGGTCCATAACCCGCATGATGCTTATCAGCCCAATCAAATAATTCTTGCAACCCTTCTTTGCTGACGCTGGATCCATTTGTGCAAAAACAAACACTTTTCCGGCGGGTTGGATACATCATATTGTCTCGTTCGCCAGGATTCATTGCATTAAAAATACGGATGATTTGATCTTTTGTTATGCTGGTATGGGTTTTTGAGTTGTCTAATGCGATTTGCAATCCGGAATACAAGTTTGCTTTATCAGTCTCTGTATAGTCTTTGGAGACATATGGGGTTTTCAAGCGGGCATCAAGCTTGCTTTTACAAAATTCTAATAATTGAATCATGTTGTATCCAATTTGGTTAAAGTGGTCATTGTAAGGGTATTTGCTTAAGGAATTATTAAACTTGCATTGCGGTGATGCAATGAATGCGGATAAACTGCCTGGGCTTTCGGGTAAAACAAGTCTAAAAACAAAACAAGGATGGATATGCAACGCTTGGTTTTTTCCATGTCTTTTTTTTTGGGGTTATGCCTTTGCGCGGCTGGGAGCATGGCAGAGTCCCTACTGACTTGCCCATCATTGGCAAGCGCTCAGGCAGGCCATAATATCTGGCCTCATGGTTCGTGGCTCCCCCTCTATACCGATAATCATGAGCTGGCCTCTATCGAGGATGCGGCTCAATTCAAAAAACAAATTACCGCACTTGAAGCGGTCGAGTGGAATGCAAATTTTCCCGAAATGGGGCACTGCTATTACCGGGGCAACAGGCAAATCTCCCTGGCGAGGGACATGTTGCGCCCCTTGGTGAATGATTACCCCAAATGGATTTTGAATGAAAACAACAAAGAAGCCTTATGTTTTACCCAAAATGAAGACGATTGTCCTTTCGGCGGCCTTGGTTAATACATAATTCATATTTAAACATATTGAATTTATTTTGAACCTTATGATAGAATGTTTAAAATTCTGGAAAATCAATATCAATTATGTTTTCTTTTTTTCAAGCAAGCGACTATAGTAATTTTGTCCCCCAAAAAAATGTCAATGCCTTTAATGTGCGCACAGGACAAGGCATTATGCTCAACCTGAACTCAGGCTATGAAGCACTGGAAACGCATGGCCTTAGAACCTGTGTAGCCTTCGCGCTGATTTGCCCCTCGCAGGAATTGGCTTTGCTGGTCCATTTTTTTCATCCTGATCAAATCAAAAATAATTTAAGCAATATTGTGAAGCAATTTTTGGAAGAATCAAAAAACGAACCGATTATCTGTCATATTGCTGGAGGAAGATCGTTTTTTTCTATCTCAGAAGATATGTGTGAGCTCTTAAAAAAATATGTACAGGAGCACTTGTCTGGCAGCAATTTGAAATTACGGCTTAATGCGCCCATCATCGCGCAGGATGATGACACTTTCTCGCTGCTTGCCAATTTAAAGACTGGCGACAGCAGCGTTTACCTGACTCAGCACATCAGTCAGGAAGAGTATGAGGTTTCCAATGATAAGGTTGATTTCGTCAATTTGGTTTCCAAGCCTCAAACGCAAATAAACTTTAAGTAAATGAGGCATGCGAACTGCCATAAGGTAGCTCAGCTGGGACGTCAAGTTCACTCAGGCCAAGCCCCTTGGCTGGCAAAAACTTGGCCAATATCGATGCGCTTTTTATGCTATTTTAATATTTAACTCAGTTTTCTCTGCTAAAATATGGACAATATGTTGCTTGCCCTTACTGATAGATTTTGATTTTTGATAAAACATGATTTTGAGGAAAATAGATGGCCCTACATTATATTTCAGGTCGGATAGACGAGAACTCTTTTCAACAATTCTGTGAGCGGCAAAAGATAGATCCCCAAAAAGCGGTCTATATTTTCCCTGGCAATAACGGCCATCATGGCAAGAATCATAATCTTTATAGTTATAAAAATGGCGCAGGGCTTGCGGTTCTTGCGGGACAATTGACGGCTAAAGGCAGGCCAGTGCTAAGCCTGCCTACCACTGGCATGGAAAGCTGGTCAGAAAATGAAGATATCAAAAGAACCGTCAGCGGCGCTATAGCTGACTTATGGCGCGCCTATGGCGCAGGATATGATCTTGTCCTGCCTGTAAGAGAACATGGTAATCAAAATTATTTTTCCAAGGCGCTTGATAAAACCTCACTCGAGCCTAATTTTTGGGGCGGCATCCAAAAGTCTCCCAATAAACCGCTCGCGGATCATTATATTGCTCATTTAAATCTTTTGGCTCAGTTTTCGGCTATCGAAAATGAGGAAGAAAAAAATCAATTTTTAAAAGCGCTGGCAAAAAATCACCCTGCTTTGCATGCGGCTTTTCTTGAGGGTCAAAAAATGCTGCCGGAAGATCCGTGGCTGCGTCAACCTGAAAAGAAAACCAGTGCCATTAAAAAACCAATTCCTGCGAAGCAAGATATCAAAGCACCTCTAAAACAAGAAACAAAAACATCACCAGAATTGGAACAGCATACAGTCAGAATTTCTGAAATTTCTTTAGAGCCAGCATCCAAAAAAAGTGATGCGCCAAGGGCATCTACAGTGCTTATGATAGGCAGTGGCTTGCTGGCTGCAGGCGGGGCAGTCGGCCTGCTGCTTGGCTCGCTCGCTATGGCAGGAGTCATTTCCCTTTTCTTTCCACCTCTGGTCTTCCTGATTGCAGGTGGGGCAGCCGCCGCCGCAGGGCTTGCCGGATTTGGCATTTTTGCGGTTAAACGGCTATTAGAAAAAGATACAGAGGTTCCCGATTGTACAGTGCAGATCATCAAATAAGCCGTGACAGCCGGTTGCCTGGATTAGGCAAAGCCCTAATCCGGGATTTTTAAATCGGATTATTCTCTGACGACCGTTACCCCGATTAAAAACCGGGCTGGCTTTGCGTCAATTTCGATTCAAAATGGTCCTTCAACTCGTCATGGCAGCGGCTAAATAGCTGCTGGCGGCTTTTCAGCACCTTTTTAACCTCTTCAGCGATGGTTTGGTTGCTGATGGTCTTATCAATGATATCCGCAAACTGCTCGAAAGGGGTTTCAGCAATTGTTTTTAATGCCAAAAATGCTTCTGATACTTTTTTATCAGAGGAAAATAGCTGCAAAAAGGATTTTGATTTAAGCAAATGATGGGTAAAGCATTCTTTAAAAAACTCGACCCCTGAATCAAACCTCAGATCGGAAGGATCATGAACAGCTTGATGCTGTAATAAAAAATTCAACTCACTTAAAATACGTCCATGTTGATTATAAAGCTCGCTTGAACAATAATTGGAAAAACTGTATTCAGGATCAATTCTAACCGCCGTCAAACCATCATTATCTTCAACGGCGACCACATTACTGATGTCATAATCGCCAAGAAAATAGCTGATAATTAAAGAAAAAATCAAACCATCGACTGCTTTGTTTAATGTGAAAATGGCTTCTCCCTCAGCCAGAAAATTTACCTTGGAAGAAATCCGATAATAAACCGGATTTACCTCATCCTCGCCTACGCCGACGTCATAAAGGGGCTGCTTCCTTCCCATCAACAAAGCATAAATATTTCCGCCGCAAACGGAAAGCTCAATAGACGTTTTCAGCGAATCTCTATGCCAGGCATGCCCGTTGTAAAACATCTCGGCATTGGAAGATGCAAAATACCGCTGATTTGTCCTCGATTCCTGAACCTCATTACTCTCTTCATCTATGATTTCAAATGTCTTATTGCCATCCATACTGACTATGAGCGCATCCATTCCCGAATCGGTGCTGGTGGCGCTTGTTGGGCTTGAAATCTTTTCCTCTTCAAATATATAAGAACCAAATAATTTTTCTTTCTTTTTGAGCGGCGACTGAGGGGAGGAGTTTTTCTGCAAGAAAAAAGACAAAGAGGGAAGCTTGCGTTTTTTTTCAAAAAATTCTCGGGTCATAAGTCTGCCTTATACAAAAGAAAGTTAAGTGAAACCAATTAAACTGGTTCTATATTTATAGTGCATTCATATTAAAATAAATAAAAAATGATCAAAATAATACCATGATTGCCCGGAAAATCAATTGAACATCCTATCCTGTCAGCCTGAGCATTGGCGAAACAACATAGCCGCATCATGCCAAATCCAAAAGCACCGCCTCCTTTCTGGATGACTCAGCAAGAGTGACAGTTTTGAATTATCACCCTTAAGGGTTAATATGAATTTTTATTTTTTGCATGAACCAATGAAACAATTTTTTACAGCTTTGCTGATGGTCCTTGTCCTTAAGCCCGTGCATAGTGATTCTGGGTTTTGGACGGGTATGTCCATACATCAGGAAACAGGCTCTTATCTTCATCATCTGGATGCTGAGTTGCGGTTTAACGAGGGCGGCAGGCCAGTTGATCAGTTTCTGGGGGATATCGGTGCGGGATACCGCTTAAAGCCCCATTGGCAAGTGTGGCTCGGCAGCAAATACAGCTATAACGATCAGGATACGGTTAGCGATGTCCAGGAAATTCGCTTATGGGAGCAATTAAGCTTTTTACAAAAGGATTTTATGATCCGCTCAAGGCTTGAACAACGCAAAGCCTTCACCGAGCCTGCAGTAGCCAACAGGCTTCGGGAAAAAATAGAATGGAGCGTTCCTTTGCAGCAACTGTTTAAACTGAAATGTTATGATGAGCTTTTTATCAATCTCAATCAAGTTTCCTGGGTTAGAACCAGAACCTTCGATCAAAACCGGTTTTTTCTCGGTGTTGCCCATCAGGCATCAAAGCAATTGCAAGTCAGTTTGGGTTTCTTGTATCAGAGCGTATTTTCAACACCGGTTGAAAACGCCCGGATTGTCAAACTGAGCTTTGCCTACCGCCTGCAAGATTCTTAAGCCCAGTTTTGTTTACTTTTTTGATGATTACTATAATTAAGCCATAAACCCCTATTTTCAATGTAAAGACGGAATGAACCATGAAAAAAAGCAAACCCTATAAAAAACTGTACCGGGCGCGCCAGGAAAGAATGATTGCAGGGGTCTGCGGCGGACTTGCTCATTATTTTTCCGTTGATCCAACCATAGTGCGGTTAATCTTTGTTGCTTTTCTATTGTTAGGCGGGTCTGCTTTGCTCGTTTATCTCCTTATGTGGATCGTTGTACCACTGGAACCTGAAGAAAATTAATGTTATTTATTGAGTTCTTCCGGTTGGCCAAGCAGAAAGCCAATAGGCTTTAAGGCGCTGAATTCATCACAGATCACTTTAATGATGGCAAGCACGGGAAGCGCAAAAATAATCCCCACCATCCCGAGCAGCATGCCGCCAATAATTAAGCCTAAAATAGCAGCAAAGGGATTGATCCTGACCTGGCGTCCTACAATATTGGGAGTGAGTAAATTACCTTCCAGAAACTGCACCAGAGCAAAAACAAAGATAACACCCGCGGCAAACCATAAGGAATCTTTGGTCAATAAGGCAAATAGGGCGGGGATTAGCGAACCGATGAGGATGCCTACATAAGGCACCAAAGTTAAAATTGCAGCAAATACTCCAAAAGTTATGGCATTTTCAATGCCAAGCAGCAAGAGGCCTGAGCTGTTTAGTATCGCCACAATCACAATAACGAGAGATAAGCCGAAAATATAATGATTCACCGCCGATTGCGTTTTCCTGAGAATATGATTGAGCCCTGAATGTTGTTTTTTATTGAAAAGCTGATACAAAAATAATACAAAAAATCTGCGGTAATAGAGAAAGAAAAACAGAGCCAGGATAAATAAAACAAAGCCGCTTAAAAATTGAGTGGTGAAAGAGACTGTATTGTTAAGAACGGATGCGCTGTTTTTCAGGAAATTCAGCAAGGATTCTCTCATCAATGTCACTTGTTCTTCAGGGCTTACCCCCAAAATACGGCTTAAAAAATGCTGAGCTTTTCCTGCAATACCGTTGAATTTTTTATTCAAATCCCCAAATTCAAAATCCATGGCGCCAACCTGAGCGCCAAAAAATACAATCATTGCGAGAATAAAAGCCATCAAGAGGAATACGGTAAGCAATGTACTGAAGATACGGGGGATTTTATGGTTTTCCAGCCAGTTAACCAGAGGATTTAAAGATAAAGCAAGAATGAAGGCAGCCAGAAGAGGATTAATTAAAAATTTTGCAACAATCAGCAAATATCCTGTTAATATGAGGCTTGCCAGAATATAGAAATATTTGGATACGAAGGCCATAAGGTGATAATCCGTTACCAATTGTTCGGAAATTTTTCTATCTTTCAAAGTTTAAACAGGAAATGAGTTATGTCAATTTGGTTTAAATCGTTTACCGTCCATGACCTGAATCAGCGTGGAAAAAACACCATGGCTGAATTTTTGGGAATCGAATTTACTGAAATCGGGGAAGATAGCTTAACGGCAACCATGCCGGTTAATGAAAGAACAAAGCAACCCTTAGGCATTTTGCACGGTGGAGCCAATGTTGTCCTGGCTGAAACAGCAGCCAGTACAGGCGCCAATGCAGTCATTGATCTTGAGCAATTTTATTGCGTTGGTCTTGAAATCAATGCAAACCATTTAAAATCTGCAAAAGAAGGCTTGATAACGGCGGTCACAAGGCCAATTCATTTGGGACGAAGCACTCAGGTTTGGCAAATTGAAATATTTGATGCAGAGGGCAGAAAAACTTGTGTTTCAAGAATGACGGCAGCTGTTCTGCCGCGCAGGTAACCGAAAATGAATCTATTTGCACTTAAAGCCAGGCGATAAGGTTTCTCCATGAGACAGGTCAAAAAGCCCTTTTATCTGGGTTTGCTTCTTCTTTGCACAGCTCAAGTGCTCGTGGGCAGCAACATTGTTTTTTCCAAATTTGTGCTCACATCTATTCCCATTCTTTTGCTGCTCATCCTTCGCTTTGCTTTTGCGGCAGCAGTTTTATTTCCTCTGCATTGGCTGACCGCAGCTCGTAGGCGCCCTCTTCGCCATCATTTTGCCCAATTACAAAAAAAAGACTGGCTTTTTATCTTGGCCCAATCCCTTACAGCCGGTTTTTTATTCAATTGTTTTATGCTGCTTGGCTTAAGTTATACCGATGCTAATGTCGCAGGTATCATTACCAGCGCTTTGCCGGCCATTATTGCCGTTATGTCCTGGGTCATCCTTGGGGAAAAAATATCAGCCAAAAAAAGCCTTTGCGTGCTCTTTGCGACCGGGGGACTGCTGATTATTGCAAGCGATAAATTGCTGGGGAATACGGTCAAACACTCTTTTTTGGGTGATTTTTTTGTCTTCATTTCTCTTTTGCCCGAAGCAACCTATTACGTATTATGTAAGTTGCATGCTAACCGCTTGCCTGTCTTTTTAACGTCTTCCTTGCTCAACGGCATCAGTATGATGATGTTGATTTTGCTGTTGCCCTTTACCAGCTGGCAGGCTTGCGCCATCAGCCTTCAGGACTGGTTTATCATATTCATTCTGGGGTTGAGTTCAGGGTTATTTTATGTTTGCTGGTTTTTTGGCAGTCAATGGGTGGACGGTATCATGGCATCCTTATCCACAGCCGTCATGCCGGTTGCAGCTGTTGTTATGGCCTGGCTTCTGCTGGGAGAGAGTCTGAGCGTTTTGGAATTTACCGGCATGAGCCTTGTTTTGTTTTCAATCATTATTTATGCCAAACGATAACCCATGCCTATCCCATTTCTGCCCTGCGTTTTTCTGCAGTTTGTATTATTTTTGCTGAAATATGCGGGTATTTTTCGGTAATCGCCTGATAATCGGTCTGTTTTAACTCATAAATTACACACGGTGTGGCCGCCCTGCAGGTGGCGCTTCGTTTTCCTCCAGTCAGCATGGCCATCTCCCCTATAAAATCTCCGGCCATGAGCGTGGCCAGCTGGCGTATTTTTGAATCTTCCTCGACAAATACCCTGACAATACCGCGGGCAATAAAAAACATCGAGCTTCCCGATGCTCCCTGAGTGATTATTTCATGGCCAATGGGTACCGCATAACTGCGAAATTTGTGAAATATGACATCAAATTCTTCCTTCGAGAGGGATTTGAATAAATAAACATGATGCAGCAACTCATGAGGATCGAGGTTTAATCTGGGGACAGGCCGTTGTTGGATGGCATCGAGTTGCTCCTCTTTTTGCCTGATTATTTCTTTAGCGACACCCTCGGGCAATCTCCCAGCCCGGGCTTCTTCCTTAATGATTTCTATCTCTGACTGCAATACCACCCGTTCATTCAATTGCTGCTGGAGGCCAAGAATAATATCTGGAAAATCACCGGCCATTTGCTCTAACTGCTGGCGGGTTGCGTGCTGCCAGGTTGCTATCTGGGCTTGCATCTCTTTGACCAGTTCAACATCAAATTTAAAATTCGTTTCCATTTCCCGCAAGTAATTCAACATCACTTTGGTGCCTTCAAACAATGCCCATATTTCCTGATACTCACGGGCTATACGATTTGCACGCAAATGTGCCGCCAGTTTTTGCGCAAAGGAATGCGGCTCTATAAAACGAATGACAAATTTTTCCCGCCAGGAAGGTGCTTTTAAAATTTTACTGACAGCGCCCAGATCGCCCCCATAGCGGATAGCATCCAGTTGTGTGCGTAATGTATCGAGTAGGTTTCGGTATGCATTTTCCGAAATAAAGCTCAAGGCAAACCAATGGTGTAATGCCTTAATCTCCGCCACTATCAAGTGGCTCAGGATAAATTGTTCCTGCTTTTTTCTATCAAGCTTTTGTCTTTGCAATTCGAGTAAAGCTTGTTCAGTGGATTTCAGTTCGGTGATATTGCGATGCATGAATTCATTGGCAAGCCGGGTTGACAGCAACCCTTCTTTTTTAAGTTGCGCCAGGCGTTTTATCGCTTCTTTTTGGGTGATAATTTGGGCATCAAGTTTCATTAATTGATCAACCAGGGGGATTTTGGTCAGGCCTAACCATTGAATTAATCGCTCAATGCTTAACCCCTGAACAAACAAAGTAAACAAGACTGCTCCTGCAACCAGATCAATCAATAAAGGCTGTTCAGGGATATTGGTCAGGCCAAGCACAATGGCAAGCGAAACCGCCCCGCGCAATCCGCCCCAAAACATCACTGTTTGGTACCGCCAGTTCACGGCAGCTGAAAGCGGAAGATGCCTGGATAAAGGAATTAAACCATAAATCACCACGGCTCTTGAAATCAGCATGGCAAGAATGACGACACCAAGTTCGGCCAGAATAAGAAGCGGCCTTGATAAATCAATGCTTAATCCCACCAGTAAAAAAATAATGGCATTAACAAGATAAGCGGCAAATCCCCAGAAATTTTCAAGGTAGCGGCCAACTTGAGGCGATATCTTGGCCTGCCCCCAGTTTCCCATGGTTAACCCGGCAGCCACTACGGCCAGAACACCGCTTAGGTGTAGAATCTGCTCGGCTATGATGAAGGAAGCATAAGCAAGAATCGTCGTTAAAGAAATTTCAATTTGCGGCAAGGAGCGTAAACGCCCAAGAAGCATTCCCACCAAATAGGCGAATGCCCATCCAAATAGCAGACCGCCGATAAATTCAACCACAAAATCCAGTATGCCATGACTGATGGTTTCCCATCCCAGTGATCCTGCTGCCGCCAATACCAGCAAAATTTTTGCTACCACCAGCGAGGTTGCGTCATTAAACAAACTCTCGCCCTCTACCAGCACGGTTAAACGCTTGGGAGCGCCGAGGCTTTGAAATAGGGAAATCACCGCTACAGGATCTGTGGCGCTTAAAATGGCGCCGAGGAGAAGTGCGATAATTAATCCTATGGATGTAAATTGGGCAATTATCAATCCCATCAGCAATGTGGACAGCAAAACACCGGGAATAGCCAGCAATAAAATCTGAAAGAGGTTCCGTTTCAATTGCCGGCTGTCTAAATGATAGGCTGATTCGAATAACAAGGTTGGCAGGCAGATATATAAAATAAACTCAGGCCTTAACTGATACATGCCGACAAATTCAAGCCATGGGGCGCCAAAGCGTTGCAAGTGCCCAAGCGCCAGGCCGACTGCGACAAGCACTATGGTAAAGGGCCAGTTGAGACGGGTAGAGATCGATTTTACGATAGCCGCTATCGTTATCAGGATCACCGTAGCGGTTACGAGCTCTACCACGGGCGGTAAAATATGCGGTGCCAATGAACACTTCCCTGCGGTTAATTTTTTATATCTTATCTGGTTTGGCAGGGTGCTCACAATAACTTGTCCTAACGAATTATCTTGTCCGCAGGACAAACCTTTAAATTGATGATGGCCAGGCAAATGGGGTAAGATAAGGCCCTTCTGCTCATCAACCTAACCCGTCGATTGTGAGTTTATTGCCATGCGCAAATTCAGTTTAGTTGATCTAATCGTCAGTGAAATCGATACTGCCCTGCAAACCCTTTTGATTGTCAGATGCAGAAAGAGCCGGCGCGAAAATCCGGCAAAGGATATCCCGGCATCCAATATGAATCGCGAAGAAATGCGCCATGTCGCAGGGCTTATGCGGGTCAATCATGCAGGCGAAGTATGCGCTCAAGCGTTGTACCAAGGCCAGGCGCTTACTGCGAAATTGACCGACATTCGCGAGCAGATGGCAAGGGCTGCAGAGGAGGAGGTGGATCATCTGGCCTGGTGTGAAGAACGTTTGGCAGAACTCAACAGCCGCCCCAGTATTCTCAATCCTGTATGGTACGTTGGATCACTGATGATTGGGGCTTTAGCAGGATTGGCTGGAGATCGCTGGAGCCTTGGGTTTGTCGCGGAAACAGAAAAACAGGTGACCAAGCATCTGGCAAGCCATCTAGGGCATCTCCCCGCCCATGATCACAAAACGCGCGCAATCTTGGCGCAAATGCAGGCTGATGAAATCCAGCATGCCGAAGCGGCACTACGCTCCGGCGGCAGGGAACTGCCGCTTCCTGTAAAAAAAGTCATGAGTGGCGTTTCAAAATTAATGACCAAAAGCAGCTATTACATATAGAATTTACAGACAAGCCTTATATGCCGTCTGCTTTTGCTTCAAGCGCACTGTTTGCGCGGCTGAAAGCAAAATAAATCACAACCCCCACCGCCATCCAGATAAAAAAGCGCAGCATCGTCATCCAGGGCAAATTAATAATCAGATACAGGCAGCTTAAAATGCCTAACAGCGGAATATAAGGCATCAAAGGCGTTTTAAAGGGGCGCTCCAGGTCCGGTCGGGTATAACGCAATATAATGACCCCGCTGCAGACAATAATGAACGCAAAAAGGGTTCCGATATTGACGAGTTCGGCAAGATCGCTGATTGGAACGAGCGCCGATACGGTTGCCATCACCAGCCCGCAAAGCACAATAATACGCGCCGGCGTTTTGGTTTTTGGATTGATGGCAGCAAAAAACTGGGGCAGCAGGCCATCCCGGGACATGGCATAAAACACGCGGGTTAAACCATAATAAAGAACCAGCATCACAGTGGTTAATCCCGCTATTGCCCCAATCCCCACAAGCCCTGCAGCAGTTTTATAGCCAAGCATCAACAAAGAGCGGCTAATCGGAGAAGCCACGTTTAAACTATGGTAAGGCACAATCCCAGTCAGCAAAGCAGAAACCAGAATATACAATACAGTGCAAATCACAAGAGAGCCGATGATGCCTATGGGAAGATCGCGCTGGGGATGAATGGCTTCTTCTGCGGCTGTGGATACGGCATCAAAGCCGACATAAGCAAAGAAAATCAAAGAAGCCCCCTCCATCACGCCGGTCCAGCCGAAGGGTGCGAAAGGAACCCAGTTTTCAGGCTGTACTTCAATGAATGCGATAAAAATAAATAAGCAAATCACTGCTAACTTCACCAATACCATGATGTTATTCACCCGGGAGCTGGATTTAACGCCCATGATGAGCAAAGCCGACAGCGCCACAATAATGAACAATGCGAGGCTATTGAAAACTCCGCCATCTATCGGGCCATGCAGCAAATAGGGCGGCATGTGTATCCTAAGCGCGAGGAGCATATCATTGACATAACTGCTCCAGCCGACAGAGACAGCAGAAACGGCAATGGAATACTCAAGCAAGAGATCCCATCCGACAATCCAGGCAATTAACTCGCCAAAGCCTGCATAGGCATAACCATACGCGCTGCCGCAGCCGCCGACTGAGGCAGCAAGCTCAGCATAAGACAGTGCGGAAAAAGCGCAGGCAAGCCCTGCCATGATGTAAGAAAATACAATCGCAGGTCCTGCCTGAGTTGCAGCAACTATGCCAGTCAGGACAAAAATACCGGCGCCAATGATGGCGCCTATGCCAAGAAACGTGAGATCGGTCGCTGATAAGCATTTGCTTAAATGAACGCTGCAATCTGTCAGATTGCTTACATCTTTTTTGCGAAATAAGTCCATATTTTGGCACCTGTCAGTCAATCCCTTGGAGAAATCAAGCTAAATTACATCTTTCATCTATATAACTTTATCATTGAAGTGTATGATTGAAAAATCACAATTACTTAAAAATACATGAAAAAAATTTTTTTCTTTTTTTGTATTCTTGGCGTTAAAACCGTTTTTGCAGCGCAACCCACCAAGCCGTGCGAGCATTGGTCACACTTACTGAAACCCGCCTGCCAACGCCTGCATCAAATCTGGAGTGAAGGCAGTTTGGATCTCTATGTAACCGGCTATGCCTGGCATAACCGCTATACTTATCCTCCAGAAAAAATTGCCGCTTATAACGAAGCCGCCTGGGGTGGGGGGCTTGGCAAAAGCTTATATGACGAGCGGGGTAATTTGCATACCCTTTATGCCTTTGCCTTTCTTGATTCCCATAAAAAAATTGAGCCGGCTGCAGGCTATGCCTATATTAAAACCTTGCCGTTAAATCCTGATACCCATGTTGGACTCGGCGCCTCATTATTTATCACGGCACGGTCTGATATGTTTAATTATCACCCTTTTCCCGGCCTTTTGCCCTGGGCCACGTTCACCCATAAAAGGGCAACGCTTGCTGCCACCTACATTCCAGGCGCACAAGGCGCGGGCAATGTGCTTTTCATTCTGAGCAAATGGCGTTTGTAAGCG
>NZ_LNYK01000034.1:32904-34116 GCF_001467825.1 Legionella londiniensis | reverse complement strand
TGCCCATCAGGGCTTAAATCGGCCTTGGATTTTCCGACCAGGCCGATAAATTTCCTGAGGGGCTTCCCCGTTTCTGCATCCCACAATACAATGCCTTCAAGATAGGAGGCATCAGCATGGCGCGGCAGACCAGGAACTAGATCGCTTCGTTTCACGCCGATTTTAAATGGGTAAGTTGAACTGGCATGGCCTGCGGTCAGCAGCAGCTTATCCTTTAGGGTTAACTGCAAAAGAAGGGGGGAACCCGGGAGGTCGTTAAACCCTTCATGAAAGCGTTGCCATTGCCCGTCTTTCAGCTGATACAGGCTCCAGTTATTTTCTGAGGCCATATAGTGCTTTAAATCGGCAGCCATCACATGGCCATAGACCGGGAAGCCCGGGTTCAGGGTTTTGATGATGGTCCCGTCTATGGATTGCGCATATACTGCCAGGGTATTGGCATCCTGCCATAAAAAACAATGGGTGTCGGGGATAAAATAGGCGCTATAAATGCTGGCATGGCGGTTTAACACCTTTTTTTGCCGCTTTTCAATATCCCAGAGGATTAAATAACGCCCGTAATGGGTCGACACCACATAACGCCCGTCAGTGGATACGCTGAGCATGGCAGCGGGGCTTCTTGTCATCGGCCCAAAGTCCGCGCCTGCCAGATACATGAGCAGCGCAAAGACGGCCAAAATGAGCGCGATCAACCCATAAAACGAATTGAATTTTTGCAGGATTTTATTTCTGAATTTTATACTGTCCAAAATTGTTTATTCCCTTTTTTTATTAATAACCCTTGTTTCATGATCAGCCTTTCTGGCCTTCACCCATAAAAGGGCAAGGACTAGGCTTCCCAGAGATCATCCGGGTTTTTAATGAGGCGGTGCCTGGGCGGGCCGTCCGGCGCCCAGAGGCGTGTCAGGGTTTGTGTTTTTTCATCAAAGCGGTAGACAATAATGCCTGTGCCCTTGCGCCCCATATCATGGGCGCTTTGCGCCATGACAAGAATACGGGCGCGGGGTGCGGTATCAATGACATTTGCGCTATTGAACAGGCTAACCGTGTAAGGCATCGGCTTTTTGCCCAAGTCCATATAAGCCAGGATTTTTGGCGAGGAGACATGATATAAGGTCGCATAATTCACTTCTTCAATAAAGCGGAGGTAATGGCCATCCTCGTCTATGAATTTGACGGCGATATTAGTCGGGTTATGCGGTGATTTGTAGA
>NZ_LNYK01000034.1:0-32894 GCF_001467825.1 Legionella londiniensis | reverse complement strand
GATCAACCCATAAAACGAATTGAATTTTTGCAGGATTTTATTTCTGAATTTTATACTGTCCAAAATTGTTTATTCCCTTTTTTTTATTCATAATCCATTTTTGATATACATTGTCCATAATTTTTTCGCTGCCGAGCAGCATATCGGAGTGATGCCAGATCGACTCAGTAGTATCGGCGGGAATTAATTTGCCCCTTTGATGCATTTTATTGATGAAAGCATTCTCCAAATCAGGACCTTTATACCCCAGTGCCTCCCGCACCGCCGTCCCTTCGGCCAATACCTTGGTGCGCATGAAGGTTAGGAGGTTAAGCGTCAAGAGCTCATATTTTTTTAAGAGCCGGGCGACAACATGCAAAAGCATGCTTGCTTTTAACGATTTTTTTAAGAGCTTCAGTAATATCTCTATGAGCGCGCGGGCGATGCGGGGGGCGCCTGCGGCGCTTGCCACCATCATGCTGATGGCTGCCGCCTGTTCTGCCGCATCAAGATGTTCAAAGCGCTCTTTGAGGAGCTGATGGACTTCGGAAAGCCCGTCGCTTAACTGCTCGGTAAAGTTAATTTCAATGTGGATATGCTGTTTGGCAAGCAGGCGCCGCTGCGCTTCAAGCGTTTCCTGGCAGGGATATGGCTTTTGCTGGTGATAAAAGACAGGGTGGGCTTTTTTCCAGGCCTCCCAGGCAAGAGCCAGCGCTTCAGGATTTAATAATTCGCTGACCGGAATGCCAACCCAGCTTGCGACCTGGTATAGGCTCCCAAGCCCCAAGGCCTGGATAAACAGCGCCACCGTTAGTTCAAGCGTGGGCTTGTGCAGCCAGACATCTTTCAATTTCACCCCCGGGGGCTGCTCTTTTTCCGCAAGCAGCCTTCCCAGGACGTTATCATTTTTAGAAAATAAAACCGTTATCCGTTTTGCCGCCCGATGCGCATGCGGGCAAAACCAAAGATTGTGTTGATTGTTGCGATAAATGGTTTCTTTATCCACCGCTTGGGTGCTGTATAAGCCGTAATCCGACAAGGCATTATCGGGGATGGCAGCCTGCCAGAAAAAAGCATGGTGCACCAGCTCCCCATATTGTGAGCCCAGCTGGTTTAAGGCATGAAGCAGCATGCCGTTACCCTGAGAATGCGCGATGATATGCAGCTTAAGACCTGAAATTTGCTGATTGAGCTCACGGATGACCCGGGCAAGAACCGGGCCAAGGCGGATGGATTCCTGCACCGCTTTGGTGTAATCGAGCCTTGATTCAGGATTGCCCGCCCAGCTGATAAAAAGGCAGCGCGAAAAGAGGCGGTAATCCTTGCCGTCAAAGCCTGCAGCCTTATTTAAATGATGCTCAAGGTGGGTCACCCAGCGATGCATGCCTATGCCGTTGAAACTGTCGGAATTAAGTTCTGGATTGGCCTCAATCAAAGTTTTATCCAGTTTGGGAAACTGGCGCGCGAGGAATTCTGCATCGCGGTAGATGGTGGCTTCTGCCTCATGCAGCGTATGCTTGAGCCTTGTCGCCTGCTTGAATACAGGATAGTGAAAGCCTGATACGGCATCGACTTCCACGGCCTCTGTTTCAGTTTTCACGGAGGCTTCCTGCCAGTGCTTGGAAAAAGCGCCATGTTCGACATTATAGCCGTGAATGAAGAGGGTCAAATTACGGCCGTTTGCCTCGATATAGGCAATTTCTTCACGACTGAGCTGGATGCGCGCCTCGGTTGACGGCTCAGCAAACGTCACATCATCACCTTCCAGTCGCGCGCCTCTTAGGTTGAAGATAATGGGCGGCATCAGGCGTATCAGTGTCGCATCATTGTCATCCTGAAGGGCGACTGCAATGCTTTGCTCCCCTTGCGGACGGGTATAATCATCGCGGAGCAGCTCCCGGTATTGACCTTCTTCCTTCAGAGTGAATGAGTTGCGCTGACCGGCTGGCAAATCTTGAAGCCACATCGGATCCCTGTAATAACGGGCCTCCAGGGGAAGCGGACAAAGAGAGAGGGTGCGTATGCTCTGTGGCAGAGCGCGCTTCAGGGTTAAAATCGCATCCTGGCTGGAATAGGGAAAATCCTTGTCATGGATAAGATGGATTCGTGCCTTGCCAAGAAAAATCATGGCATTGGTGTAAAGGCTTTTTACGCCGTCAATTTCAATGCACGCATAGTAGGGGTCGTGGAGACTGCCCTCTTTGTCCGTGGGGAGTTCAGTCAAGGAGCAAGGAAGGCGGAGCCTTGCTGTTCCCGGCGATTCTGTTGCGTCCTTGCTGTCTGCGTACAATGTTTCATCGCCTAAAATAAAAGTCTGGCTGCCTGCTGGCTGCGCAGCCTTGAGGTCGCTTGCTGCAGGCGACTCCGGTAAGGGCGGGGATTGTCCATCCCGATGATACCGCACGAGGGTCAGCCTGCCTTGTTCATTGCCGTTGAATCCTTCAATGCCAACTTCGATAAAAGCCGTGTCGTCTTTGTGGTACAGTCTTTCATTCCAGGCAGGCGGATGAATGACTTTGGCGGTTTCATGGGGGTAAAAGCGCACCTCTTCCAGCTCAGGCGGAGAAGTTTTCATCAGGCTGGCAACAGGGGCTACTGCTGCTTTTTGCACGGGACAAGATACCGACAGGGCAGGACTCGCAAAAGAAACAGTATTTCCCTGTATTGTAATGCCCTTGTCATCCAGGCGTATCACGCTGTCGTTGCCACGAAGTTCGAGCGCATTGTTTGCCTGCAAGGTCATATGTTTTGCCGACAAAAGGATATCGCCATTCGGCAAATCAATCTGCAGCAGATCATCTGCTGTAAGGCTTATCTCATCCTGACTGCATAGGCTAATGGTCTCTGCCTGAGCTTCCAGTTGATTGCCCGCATTGATGGAAAGCGATTGTTCTGAGCTTGCGCTGAATCTTGCCGCTTGCAGATGAAGCGTCTGCGCTTGAAAAACGGCATCTTCTTTCACCTCCAGCTTCATATTTTCTCCCGCATGCACGGTCAAATTGTTCTCGCTGGCAAACAATTGTCTTTCTTTGGCCTGCAATCGCATAGGGCCCGCATTCGCGCGCAGCATAATTTCATGGTTATTGTCATCTGCTTTAAGATGCAGGCATTGATTGCCATGGGCGCTGACGAGGCTGACCGCTTCACGGTGTTTTTGATCGGAAAACTGCAGATACTGCCCCCAGGCTGTTTTTAAAAGCACGCACCAGCTGTTGTCCCGAACCACGGCTGGCTGATTGAGGCCATTGGGCGGGCTGTTTTGTAAAACAGGCTGGTTTAAATCATTGTGCAGATACATCACCAGTACTTCCGCCTGCCGATGCAGGGGAAAATGCATGCCCATCGCCGAGCCTACGGCATTGCCGCCATAAGGGCTCAACCGTTGCGCTTGCTGAAGGCTTTTTTCATCCTCTTCGTCATGAACATGGGTGTAATAAGTATATCGTCCGGCCTTATCGAGGTAGGGGAAGTCATCATCCCCATAAATCACAGCCGTGTGCACCAGCTGTCCAATATTCCGCTTGACAGGTAATGGTCTTAGCGGTTTCTCGGCGGGAATAAAGGTTATTTCGTTTTGATAGGAACCTTTCTCGAAGCAGTGACGGATGCTTATGATATGAAAGGATGCCTTTTTAGGCCAAAAAGGCGTTTCCGCAACTTCTATTCCAAAGCCTGCCTGCAAACAGGGATTAATGCTTTTGGCGGTATACGAAATCTCCCGCATCACCAAAGCCTCATGATGCTGGCGTGCCAGGCGCTGAAGGTGGCTCAGGGATTGCGCGCCGCTTCCCCACCTTACTATCTTTTTACAACCTTTGCCGGCTCTGGCCTCATGCACAATGCCCGGGTCCCTGCGGTCATTGTCGCGGTATATCACCTCATAGGCAGCTGCATGTTCAACCATTTCAAGTTCATAAAGCCCGGATAGGGAATCCATGCCCATCCCGCATGGTTCAGCAAGATGGAGTTCCCCATCATGCATCGGATGCAAAAAAGGCTCATTTACAAAGGAAAGCGCTTCCCCTGCATCGTTAGATGACTGCCAGAAAAAGGAAATGCCCTCATGGGCGAGGAGCCGCGCTACGAAATCTAAATCAGTTTCATCCTGCGCCTGTACCCAATGCGGAAAGCAAACTGGCGCATATGACCTGGCATCTTGAAATTCAAGTTCGCCTGGAAGGTAGCCGTGGTGCAGCAAAATGCGCCGCACCACCTCACGAACGGTTTTCCCGATATAAACCCTTGGCCTGCATGATAAAGACAGGGTTGCAAGTCTTGGTTGAAGCTTAAGTTCAATCGCTGCCTGTCCGCCATTTTCCTCCGCAATGAGCCGCTTTTCCGTAATCAAGCCATAGATGCAGCGGAGGGCGGGCCAGTTTGCTGTAGAAAAAGATATGGGATTGGCGATGGTTAACGCGCAAGGGTCGCCAAGGCCTTCGTCTTCGCAAAGTGTTGGACAGAGTGGAAGCTGAATTGTAAACCAGTAAGGCTCGTTCACCGCTTCAAAACCGGAAAACGATATGACAGGATAAACTGAACATCCAAGATGCAACTCTGCCGCGAATTCAGACTGTGAAACTTGCTCCAACACTTCCTTGCTCCATGACTTCCTTCGCCACCAATTCTCTTCTTACTGTAAAAAATGTCAAGAGCCAGAAAATATTTTTAGACAGGGATCGCTCATTTCGCAGTTGAATTGCCAGACGTCCCTTGATACCCTTTTCGGGTATTGCTGAGCCTCAAAATGCTTATTTGTGAAGCAATAGCCATTGATGGGCACAGAATACAAAGAAACGCCCAAACGGATTTTATGGTTGTAAAATGCATGAGTTTGGCAAACGCATGCCTGTTTTTTTAGGGATATAACTTCTTCTCAATCAAGCAGGGTTTGCCGCTTTTTGACATTTCCTCCTGCAGTCCTTAAGGTGCGTTCCCATCCTGCCAGATTCCTATTGGCATTTTTTTGACTAATGAACAGGTGGTATCATGAAATTAAATGGAAAATTCAGCGCGCTCTTTGGCGGTCTTACCTTATTTTATTCTTCCCTTGCAGCAGCCCAAGGCCCGGCAGTTTGTCCAAGCGCAAGCGCAATCAAGGCAGAAGGGGTGTCTTATGCTTTTAATCTGATGCTTGATTTATACCTTGCCCTTGAGGGGAGCAACTACGACACGGATCATAACTGGGAATTTGCGGTAGGCATTATTCAGGCAGAGGATGAAGAAGATGCTTTGTCCCAGGGAAATGAATTGGTCAGTACATTATCCGGCCAGCCGACTCCGGAGGAAATTGAGCCAGGCACCTGGGCTTGCATTTATAACCTCGCAGACGATAACTATCTCGCTGCAGCGTTTTATAGCGATTTCCCGATATCACCAGCTAAAATGAAGTCTTATTACCTGAATAAAAAACGCTGATAGTTCGCCGGGGCGTGACAATCCGCCCCGGGTCTTGTTGAATTTTAACAGGCTTGAACTCTCTTTGAGCTTTTAAGCAGAATATGCTATGTTTTTAAATCAAGGGCATTTTTTTGCTTTTTTACGGCACTTTGCCTTGACTGCATTTCCAACAAAAGACTCATGATGTGGGGTGCAGCGTATGTGCCGTGCGTCATTGATTGAACTCATTCATTACAGGATGTGATAATGATACCGTTTACCGAGCAAGCAAAATGGTATGCACAATACCATCAAAAGGACGTTACAAAATACACCCACATGGCAGGCATTCCGCTGCTTATGTTTTCCTTTTTGATACTTCTTGGGCTGGTGCATATCGTCGTTCCAGGCGTCTTCGATATCCGGCTGTCTGATATTGCAGTGATTGTCCTCTTGATTTATTATTTTCGCCTGCAATGGTTGCTTGCCCTTGTCCTCACGCCAATTCTCATTTTTTTGCTCTGGCTTGCCAACCTGTTCACCGCTGCAGGGCCTACCCCATTTGCAATCTGGAGCTTTATTATTGTTTTTAGCATAGGGCTTGTGGCGCAAATAGCCGGCCACATTCTCGAGGGCAAGCTGCCGGCAATTACGGATAACATAAAATATGACCTTGCGTCGCCTTTATTTTTAACAGCAGAAATATTTTTTATGATGGGAAAGATGCAGGGATTAAAGGAAAAAATTCACGGCAAGCATGAAGAACCAGTCCAAGTCCATATAGAAAAAGAATAGTTGCCTATGCCTGTTTGGTTTTTGATCGGGAATTTGTTCCAGGCGTTTTAAGCCAGTTCAATGCTGGGCCAAGCGAAGTACGGCCCAACATTGCAGTATAAGCCCATTGGTTATAGTCAAAATCCGTTGACGCCAGCCTTGCTCAGCCTAGCCTGATTTTAATTTTTTACGAACCTTCTGAATAGCGCGGATTTGTGCAACTGCGCGCGCAAGCTCTGCCGTTGCGATAGAATAATCAATATTCGTATCCTTATTGGCAATGGCTTCTTCAGCCCGGGCTTTGGCAGCCAGGGCTGCCGCTTCGTCAAGGCTCTCTGCCCGTTGCACATCATCGGCAAGAACGGTAACGTAATAAGGCTGCACTTCAAGCATGCCGCCGGAAATATAGTAGATTTCCTCATCACCGCCCTGTCGGGTCACTCGAACTTCGCCGGGTTTTAATACCGTGAGCAAGGGAGCATGCCCAGGCACGATGCCGAGCTCTCCCATCTCGCCAGTCGCGACCACCATTTCAACAACGCCTGAAAAAATCTCCCGCTCAGCGCTGACAATATCCAAATGCGTCGTGATAGCCATATCAGGTTGCCTCATAAGGATTTGGCCTTGGCAACCGCTTCTTCAATGTTGCCAACCATATAAAATGCCTGCTCGGGCAGATCATCATACTCACCCGCCAAAATGCCCTGGAAGCCTTGAATAGTATCTTTCAGGCTGACATACTTTCCTGGCGAACCCGTAAATACCTCAGCTACGAAAAACGGTTGTGACAGGAAACGCTGGATTTTACGCGCCCGAGACACCACACGCTTGTCGTCTTCAGACAGTTCATCCATACCCAAAATGGCAATGATGTCCTTCAACTCCTTATAGCGCTGCAGGGTCTGTTGCACACGCCGTGCCGTGTCATAATGCTCTTGTCCGACAATGAGGGGGTCTAACTGACGAGAAGTCGAGTCAAGCGGGTCAACGGCTGGGTAAATACCCAGTTCGGCAATTTGTCTTGACAATACGACAGTCGCATCCAAATGGGCAAAGGTTGTTGCAGGAGATGGATCGGTCAAGTCGTCGGCTGGTACATAAACTGCTTGAATAGAGGTAATCGAACCGGTCTTGGTTGAGGTGATGCGCTCCTGGAGCATGCCCATTTCCTCAGCCAGCGTCGGTTGGTAACCCACTGCAGAAGGCATACGGCCAAGCAATGCTGACACTTCAACACCTGCGAGTGTAAAGCGGTAAATATTGTCAATGAATAACAGCACATCACGGCCTTCATCACGGAACTTTTCAGCCATGGTAAGCCCCGTTAATGCAACACGCAGCCTGTTGCCTGGCGGCTCGTTCATCTGGCCGTATACTAGGGAAACTTTATCCAGTACGTTTGAGTCTTTCATCTCATGATAAAAATCATTCCCTTCGCGGGTTCGCTCGCCGACGCCCGCAAAAACAGAATAGCCGCTATGCTCGATTGCAATATTGCGGATTAATTCCATCATGTTAACGGTTTTACCAACCCCCGCGCCGCCGAACAATCCGACCTTGCCGCCTTTTGCAAAAGGGCAGAGCAAGTCAATGACTTTAATTCCAGTCTCTAAAAGCTCCTGGCTGCCTGCCTGCTCTTCATAACTGGGAGCGGGGCGATGAATGGACCATCTTTCCTCAGCATCGATGTCGCCGCCATTATCCACTGGACGGCCAAGCACATCCATAATCCGGCCCAACGTCTTTTTGCCGACGGGAACCTGGATGGGTTCTCCTGTGTTTTCAGCCTTGACTCCGCGCTTTAAACCTTCAGTTGTTCCCATGGCAATGGTGCGTACAATGCCATCCCCCAACTGCTGCTGGACTTCAAAAACCAAATCGCCTTCCGTTAATTTCAAGGCATCATTTACCTTCGGAACCTGGTCGCGGGGAAATGCCACATCGACAACAGGACCAATAACTTGAACAACAGTACCTAAGCTCATCATTCACCCTCTTTATAAAGCGGCTGCACCGCCGACAATTTCCGCCAACTCTTGCGTGATCGCGGCTTGTCGGGCTTTATTGTACGCCAATTGAAACTCTTTGATTAATTCACCGGCATTATCGGTTGCACTCTTCATTGCAATCATTTTTGCCGCCTGCTCACAGGCGATATTTTCGACCACAGCTTGATAAACCTGCAGCTCGATATACCGCTCAAGCAACTCGTCTAGCAATTCCTTTGCATCGGGCTCATAAATATAATCCCAGTGATGCCCCAATGCTTTGCTGTCTTCTTCAGAAATTGGCAAGGGCAAAAGTTGCTTTGTGATTGGTTTTTGCGTCATGGTGTTGACGAATTCATTATAAATGACGTGCAAGGCATCAATTTCGCTATTGTAGAAGGCATCCAGCATAACCTTAACGGCGCCTATTAAATCCTTAATGCCTGGCGTGTCGCCTAAATGATCGATGGATGCAATAACCCGACCGCCGACGCGTTTAAAAAACGCCTGGCCTTTACGGCCGATAACGCAGAGATCCACTTCTTTTTGAGCTTCATGCCACTGATGCATTTTGTGGATTGTTTCGCGCAGTAAATTAGCATTTAAACCGCCGCAAAGCCCGCGATCAGTAGTGACCACAATAACGCCAACGCGCTTAATTTCGCGGGTGCTCATGAAAGGATGGCGATATTCCGATTTGGCACGGGCAATATGCTTTACTACATCATAAATTTTAGTAGCATAAGGTTTGGAAGCGGCCATCCGGTCTTGAGTTTTGCGCATTTTACTGGCAGCCACCATTTCCATTGCCCGCGTAATTTTCTGCGTTTTCTTGATACTTGCAATTTTAGTTCGGATTTCTTTCGCTCCAGCCATAATTTGCTTCGCTCTTAGAGTGTTGCCCAGACTCCAAGGTCCAGGCGAAATTTACTGTTAAATACTCAGGATAGAATGGTCTCGCTTACCAGCTTCCTGTACGCTTGAAGTCTTCTACTGCCTCACGTAATTTTGCCTCAATTTCTTCATTGTATGCACCGCTCTCATTGATTGTTTGCAACAGCGATTCATGAGTGCTGTGCATATAATCCCTTAACGCAGTTTCAAAAGCACTGACTTCCGCAACAGGAATGTCATCTAGGTAGCCTTTATCAACAATGAACAGGGAAAGCGCCATTTCAGCGACAGAAAACGGTGCATATTGTTTTTGTTTCATGAGCTCTGTAATGCGCTGGCCGCGTTCAAGCTGCTTTCTGGTTGCTTCATCCAAGTCTGAGGCAAACTGGGAAAAAGCTTCCAGCTCGCGGTACTGTGCAAGTGCCAGCCGCGTTCCGCCGCCCAGTTTTTTCATGATCTTGGTTTGCGCAGCGCCACCTACCCGTGACACCGATAATCCTGAGTTAATGGCAGGCCGAATACCGGCGTTAAATAAATCCACATCAAGGAAAATCTGGCCGTCGGTAATAGAAATCACGTTCGTAGGTACGAACGCGGATACGTCGCCAGCTTGCGTTTCGATAATGGGCAATGCGGTTAGCGATCCGGTTTTGCCTGTTACTTCACCATTGGTTAATTTCTCAACTTCCTGCTCATTGATGCGCGCTGCCCTCTCTAAAAGGCGGGAATGCAGGTAGAAGATATCACCGGGATAAGCTTCACGGCCCGGCGGTCTGCGCAGCAGCAGCGATATCTGACGGTATGCCCAGGCTTGTTTGGTTAAGTCATCATAGACGATCAAGGCATCTTCGCCGCGCTCCATGAAATATTCGCCCATAGTGCAACCGGAATAAGGAGCGATAAATTGCATGGCTGCCGAGTCAGAAGCGCCTGCAACCACAACTATCGTATGCTCCATTGCGCCATGTTCTTCCAGTTTGCGGACAAGAGATGCGACGGAAGAAGCTTTTTGGCCAACGGCGACATAAATGCACTTAATGCCTTTACCTTTCTGGTTAATAATGGTGTCGATAGCAATAGCAGATTTGCCGGTTTGCCTGTCGCCGATAATCAGCTCCCGTTGGCCGCGGCCTATAGGGGTCATGGCATCAATTGCCTTTAAACCGGTTTGCACAGGCTGATCCACAGATTTACGGGCGATTACCCCCGGTGCCACTTTTTCAATAGGCGACAGTTTTTCCGCTTCTATTGGCCCCTTGCCGTCAATCGGGTTGCCTAAAGCGTCAACCACGCGCCCCAGCAAGCTTTTGCCGACAGGCACTTCTAAGATACGGCCGGTGCATTTGCCTTTTTGCCCCTCTGATATCGTGCTGGCATCTCCGAGCACAACCGCTCCAACAGAATCACGCTCCAGGTTCAATGCCAGGCCGTATTTCCCTCCCGGAAACTCAATCATTTCACCCTGCATCGCATCATCAAGACCGTGCATGCGGACAATGCCGTCTTTCACGCTGACAATAGTGCCCTCGTTGCGGGCTTCTGAGACAACAGCAAACTGCTCTATCTTTTGTCTGATGAGTTCGCTGATTTCAGATGGACTTAACGCTATTTGTTCTGACATGGAATTTATCCTCTCATTACGCGGCTAAACTAGTGCCAAGTTTGTTTAACTGACCCCGCACCGAACCATCAATAACCAAATCGCCGGCGCGGATGATGGCGCCGCCCAGCAATGTTTTATCGATATCTACTTTTAGGGTAATTTGTCTTTGCAAGCGTTGGCTGAGTGACTGTACAAGCTGGTTTTGCTGTTCAGGACTCAACGCAGAAAAGCTGCTTACATGAACTTCCAAAGTTTTTTCCTGTTCGGCACGCAGAGCCTCGTATTGTGCATACATATCAGGTAATGCCATCAATCTTTTGTTTTCCGCAAGCAATCGAATGAGGTTCTCTACCACAGGCAGTTCCTGCGCAGTTTTTGGCCTTGATGGTTCTTTAAAGATAGAGAGCAACAGCTGACATTTCAATTCGATTGTAACCGTGGGATCGCTTAGCAGCCGTTTGGCTTTGGGATCAAGCACAGCATAAGCCAAGTCATGCAAGATGGCAGACCATAAAGGCAGCTGCTGATTGGCTAACGCATGCTCAAACACCGCTTGTGCATAAGGTCTGGAAAGTGTCATTGTATCAGACATATCAAATCTCTTCGATTAAATTATCGAGCAAGGAGCGATTAGATTTTTCATCAATTTCACGCATTAATATTTTCTCGGCCCCTGCAATGGCCAGCGAGGCAACTTGCTTCCTTAAGGAGTCCTTCGCCTGATTGACTTCCTGCGCGATTTGCTCCTCAGCATTGCGCACAATTTTTTGGGCCTCAAGACGGGCTTCCTGCTTTGCTTCCTCAATAATCTGAGACGCCCTGCGATTTGCCTTTTCCAAAATTTCTGCGGCTTGCGCTTTCGCTTGCTTTAATTCATCGCTAATACGGTGCTGGGCGAGCTCCAGCTCTCTGCGGCCTCGTTCTGCTGCGGCCAGCCCTTCGGCAATCTTATCCTGGCGCTCTTCCAGCGCATTCGACAGCGGAGGCCAGACAAATTTCATGGTAAACCATACAAAAGCTGCAAACACCAGCATCTGTATGACTAAAGTTAGATTGATATCCAAGGTCTTATCTCCTTAAACTGAGGACAGAAGATCAAGAGCAAAAAGACAGGCCTGCTGATAAACACATTGGCTTTGTCAGTTAGGCCTCTGCCTTTTTATCTTTTCTTCTACTTAAGCGCCTAAGTTTGCCAAGAACGGGTTTGCAAAAGTGAAAAACAGGGCAATACCAACCCCAATCATCGTTACCGCATCAAGAAGGCCTGCGACAATGAACATTTTGACCTGGAGCATGGGTACCATCTCGGGCTGGCGGGCAGAACCCTCAAGAAATTTACCGCCCAGCAATCCAAATCCAATTGCTGTTCCCAACGCGCCTAATCCTATCAGCAAAGCAACCGCAATAACGGTCATGCCTTGAACCTGAGCTATTAAACTTGCAGCTTGCATATATTTCCCCTTAATGGATTGTTTGAAACGAAAAACCAAATCAACTAATGATCCTCATGGGCAAGACTTAGATACACTATGGTCAAAACCATGAAGATAAATGCCTGCAGGGTAATTACCAGAATATGGAAAATTGACCATGCAAGAGACAATAAAAACTGCGCGACGCCCAGCGTGACATTGCTCAAAGCAGAAGAAGCCGCCGCATTCAACGTAAGAAGTGCGATTAAAATAAATATTAACTCTCCGGCATATAGGTTACCGAATAAACGAAGCGCCAGAGAAATGGGTTTGGCAATAAGGCCGACAAGCTCCAGCAGCAGATTAAATGGAATAAAAACCGGGTTGTTAAAGGGTTGCAGGGTTAATTCCTTAATGAATCCCTTAGGCCCCTTGACCTTCAAACTGTAGAAAATAATTAAAATAAATACAGATAAAGATAAGGCAAAGGTGAGATTCAAATCGTTGGTCGGCACGACCTTCAAATGGTGAAAGCCAAATAACTCAGCCACGGCAGGCAAAAAGTCAACAGGCACGATATCCATGAAATTCATCAGAAAAACCCAGATGAAGATGGTCAGCGCCAGCGGCCCTATCACCTTATTTTTACCATGGAAACAATCTTTCACCTGATTATCGGCAAAAGTAAGCATCAGTTCGGCAAAATTTTGCAGCTTTCCCGGCACACCCGTTGATACGCGGCGGGCACCGGCATACATCAACAATAATGCGGCCGCTCCCAAAACCACGGAGAAAAACAATGTATCCAGGTTTAGCGTCCAAAAACCGCCTCCAGTCCCCCAGGTCATCGATTTCAGGTCGTAGGTCAGGTATGTCAGGTGATGCTTAATGTAATCTGTGTTTGATACCATTTCAGTCACTTTTTGGCCTATTCAGTTTATTATCAAAAATCAATGGAGCAAACCAAAACACCATTTGTGCGGCGATAAACGCGGCAAAAAAAATCAAGGGCACAACCGCAAAAAAAATAAAAACCAGAGCAAACAGCACCGCCGACAGGGTAATTTTCAATGCTTCGCCTTTATAAAAACTATTGACAATCTGCCGGGCCGCTCGCGCCCCTTGGTATTGAAACAACTTCCATGCAAAAATCGCATTCGGGATTACGCTTACCAAGCCGCCCAATAAAGCAGAAAGGCCAGCCTTGGTGCCAAATGACACGGCGGCAATCATGCCAAGCAACAGCGCCATACCCAACTGCCAGGCAAATAACCGCCTGACGCCACGTAATCTTTGCGGATTTTTCACACGTCCACCCATATTTTGTCGCGGATTATAAAGTAATCAATTTGGATAAGCAACGCCGCGCATCGATTTATTTGTCCGGCGAAATAAATTTATTTTTTTACACCCTGTATCAATTCAAGTCACATGGGGAATTATCGTGTATACTTAACTAAGAAGTGTGTTGTCACGCTTTCTGGGGCACGGCAGTTTTTATAAAAGATGAAAGAAACCTTTTTAGGAATTGTCCGGCATTGTCTATTGCCTAATGATAAGGAAACCTTATATGTCTGAAAAGCAACAACGTACGGCATCTCAAACCCGCGAAAAAATGCAGCAACGCTATGGAGACGGATTACCACACAAGCATGATAAATGCCACCATGCATACCGTCAACATTATCGAACTCACCCGGTAGAACCCAACAAGCAGAAGAAAAATAACGAGATTAATCAACCAACTGGAATTGTAAGAGCATTAAATTTACGAAAAGTTCGTAAACGACTGGATAAAGGTCGCTTCCATTGATAAAGTATTACTATCCACATCAGGTTGGCCACTTTCCTGATTGGGAAAAGCAGCAAATGGCCTGAGATTGCTCAGGCCTTCCATATATCGCGCGCATTTGCAACAGTAGCATTCCTGTGCTTGCGATGACGCAAAATAGGATTTTCCCCCATTTTATCATCAAATGCCTTTGACTCAGGGGCTTAAAAGGCTACAATGTGAGGCCGGTTGATAAACCGCCGTCAGGATGAACTCTAAATTCGCATGAGGAATATGCTGTGTATATTATAAACAACTATCAATTGCTGCAGATTGGCTCCCACAATTACATCAGCAGCCAGGGAAAAGGCGCTAAGATATCAAGCAAAACCCTAATTCATGTCCTCGCCATCCTCAGGGAGCAACCTAAACTCGAAATCAGCGAAGAACAGCTTGCCGTGCTTGCCCATCAGCAACAGGTAGATATTGAAAAACTGAAATCCGTGCTCATCCAGGAGCTGAATGTCCTAAAGCCTTTATTGTCGCGAAAATTTCCCATAATTTATATCAGCAGCGACGACTCCCTGGTCAGGGATCTGCTTGAAAATACCTTAAATGAGGAATATCAAGTTGAGGTTGTTCCTGAAAATTATTTTGATTTTGAGGCGCGCTCCCTGGTTTTGTTTTATCGGCAAAATTACACCCACAGAGATTTCAAGACCCTTTATCAAGCGCTTAACGACGATGTTTATTTGATTACATCAGGCGTGATTCACAAGCTGTTATTGATTGATAATCTTTATTTTAAAAATAGCGGGCTTCCCAGCCATTTTTCCAATTTGCACCAGCTCATGGCTTATCTCGGCAGTGAAATACCCGCAACCAAAAACAACTGGCTGCTTTATTACCGCGAGATCTGCAAGCATGATTTAACGAAGCTCCCGGAGCCTTGCATAAATGCCTGCCAGCGGGGCTACATTGCATATTGCCTGCATCAATTTGCCCTGCAATATATTGATCTTTGGAAGCCGCCAACTCTTCTGGATCAAGTAAACTGGTTCTGGCACGCTGATTTAACCAGTTTCAGCGTCCATCGTGAAGTAGCGATGCACTCTCCCTTTGCAGAGCAGGATATGAAACTTAATTTGGCAAATCTGCCTCAAGCGGAGCTCGTGTAACTTATGAACCCCCAACAAAAAAAACCGTTTATTGGCAGCTTGGTTGAAGGGAGCCTGGATACAAGGGTTTATCAGGATATTTTGAGAGCCCATGCAAAAGAGGCAATCAGCTTTCCAGGCTTTGGCAATTTATCCATCACCAATGTTGATCCCAAAACCATTAGCCGCGCGCAGCTTACGGAGTGTGAAATCTCTCCTTTTCGCCAGCAAGAATTTGTTTGCAGCACAGGAGATCCGCCGCCGTTCATCAGGAAACCATCCACACCAAAATTTTCAGCACAAAATGTCGCCTGGCAGGATTTGCAAGCCTTGCTCATTCACTCTTTTTCCCCAGACAAAGCAGGGCACAGGCCTTATCCTTCTGCCGGCGGATTGTACCCTGTAGAACCGCTGGTTTTTATTTTTAATGAGCGTCTTTGTAACCAGCCTCCTTTAAAATCAGGCTGCTATCATTATCGTACAGTCAGCCAGTCCCTGCAGCTTATCAAAGCCCTGCCCATGGCGTTTTTTTTCGAAAAAATCCTGCATGGATTTATTGATTTAAATCATGCGCCAGCATTTTGCATTGCCTACGTTGCCCATGCCGGCAAAACCATTTTCAAATACCGTTATCGCGGTTACCGGCATGCTTTGATGGAAGCCGGCTCCATGTATCAGCACGCGGGTCATATTGCCCAAAATATGGATTTGCGAAATACTGTTTGGTCCACCTTCAGCGATCATGAACTGCTCTATGAACTGGGACTGGATCATGGCACCTATCTTGCCCTGACGATGCAATTATTTGGTTATGGTGAATCATCATGAATGGACTCAATTTGAACCAGGTAAATTGCCTGCCCCACGTGCAGGCAGCACATGCTTCAATCCGCCACGCCGTGAAATTCAAACTGTGCAGCGAAAGCTTCTTATCGGCACCCCGCTCAGCAGTGGTGGATGGCATTATCAGCTATGGAGGAAGCACTGGTATTGGCTTAAATCTCGCGGCCAAAGCCTATAGCGAGTTTTATGAACGCAATCATTTATTTGCCGGCATACCAATTGATTGCGTCCGGCCCCTATCGGCCATTGAGCCTCATACCTATCGTGAAAAGCTGCTCAACTTGTGTCAGATAAGCCATAACAAAGACAAGGCGCAATGTCTGGCTCATGAGTTTTCATGGGTCAGGGTCAACAATCTGTTTGATCATCATGCGCAATATTATTTTTTTAATGGATTGAGCCTCAATGGTGTCAAAAAAGATGTCCCGTTTCTTGGTTTCAGTGACAGCTGCGCCTGTGCCGCTCACCCAGTCAAGGAAAAAGCGCTTGAAAGCTCTCTCATGGAGTTTCTGGAGCGGCAAGCTCTCCTGGGGAGCTGGCTTTCAAAGAGCACCTTGTATGCCATCAATCCCCAGGTTTTGAGCCTCGTCACGCCTTATGCAGAATTGGCAGAAATGCTGCTTGAAAATGGACAATTGTATGTTTTCAGCAATGGCCGCCATTTACCGGCACACACCGTTATCATGTTTTACTTCGCGCACTCCGAAAAAGATACGGTGCAATATTCTATCGGTTCGAGTTCTGGATTTAACCTGCAAGCAGCACTGACTGCTTCTTTAGAAGAGCTTTATCAGTGCTACAGTTTCCTGTATAACACGGAGAGTTCGAGTGGATTGGAAAACAAGGCAGGGGCGGGATATCATTTAAGTTTTCAGCAATGCAACCATAGAGATGTCAAAAAGACTATTCCCTTCCTGAATGAGCATCCATTCTTTCATATCAATCATCCTGAAGAAGTCTACGCCGCGCCTGTTTTTTCCCTGGAAGAAGTTCTGGCGGAGCTCGAAGCGGTAACGAATGATATCTATTATTATCATCACCATGAAAAAAGCCTTGATTTACATATTACCAAGATAATGAGCCCCGATTTTTTTGCTCACATGGCAATCAATAAGCCGCTTAATTTTGAAAATCGCTATGCTCAAAAGCTTGGGATCAGCAAGGAAAACGCATATCTTGAAAAGATTCCTTTTCCTTAGAAAAATCACTGGAATCAACCTCTGGGGTAATTTTGCCGCAATTCAATGTAAATGCTATAGATTTAGCTTGTTTTTTCATTATAATGGAACTGTTTTATAAGGAAGAAAAACAAAAATATTTCTGTTTTTCAAGTATTAATTTTTTACAAAAGGATCTTGCATGAACATGAAGAAACTTAACGCAATTGTTTTGGCGCTTGCATCTTCATCCGCTTTTGCCGGCGCAATGGGGCCTGTAGCCGCAGAAAAACTGCTTATCTTTGAAGCCGGCGTAGCTTATACCCACGCATTCTATAAAGATAATGCCATTTTCCCTGAGTCCCGTACCGCCTTGTTTCCCAATGGTGTTGCCGTAGATCCAGAAGATTTCTTCCCTGAGGATTTTTTTGGCGGCTATATTGGCATGTCATTTTATATTCCTGACTGGTTATTCAATACCCGCTACAATATGTATGGTTCTAAAGCCAAGCACAACCGCGCGGCCAGCGTAAGAACGGAACTCGCTCCGGTTAAACTGTCCTTTACCACAGACAGGGTCTTTGGGGATATCAATCAGTTCTCGTACGGACTTGGTGCCGGTGTTGTGATTGAAAACGTCAATGATGGCGATTTTATTGTCAATGTTGGTTCCGGATTTATCCCCTCTGAATCATTACAGGGAAGAACCAGAATTGATCCTTTGGTTGAAGGCTTTGCCATGTATCGTTTTGCCAATAATTTCGGCATTAAATTCAATGCCGAATATCAAATCCCTGTTCATAACAAATTTGGCAATGGTGATGTAAACCTCAACTTGGGTATTAACTACGCATTCCCGGTTTAATATTATTACAAAGGAGAATTGATTATGGATAATGCAAACATGCAAGATTTGGCAGTGGAAGTCTTATTTGATGAGAGCGTTTCTTTTGAGCCTTCACTTTCTTCGTGCTGCTGCTGCTGTACTGCCGCTACTTCTGAAATGTCCGAAGAAACTGAGTAGGGCCTTCAGGCAAGTCTTTTTTTACCGCGGCATAGGCCGCGGTATTTTTTTAGTCCGGAACATGTCCAGGCTCTTTGAGGGTTGCAGGATTTAGCCCAGATAGCGCTTGCGTGTGCAGAAGGCGAACAATACCGCCTGCCAGGAACCGTTTTTTAAGGAATAAACAGCATGAAGTTAATTGCGAATTTAAAGGGAGATTTTCTTTGCCCCTTTCAGATTCTATTGGATATAGCCTCACAATTACCTGATGCGCATTTTAAATTGAAGCAGTCGGCATTTTTACCCATTTGTGATCTCAACAACACCAATGACTGGATTAATCTTGAATCCCTTGGCACGCCAGAGGCATTAAGAGCCAGGAAACTGACCCATGCGTTGCTCCCGCATTTGCTTAAAGCTGGCAAGGCTTTAGCACTGCATGTCTATATCCCTGATGCTAAATTAGGCAGTGATAATTTATATGCGCTCCTGTTTCTTGCCGAAGCGTTTAAAGCTTTGCATGTGGTATTTTATTCCGCTATGGATGAGCTTCATCCGCTTCAAGACACATGCGGGGCTTTAAGGCAAAAAGCCAATGTAACCTTGCAATATCAAAGTTGCGAAAGCTTTTTCCAGGAAACAAGCCATAGATCCATTGCCAATCATTTGGAAAATGAACGCTATGCCGTATTCGCTCGGATGGGCTTTCATTTTCACAGAGCCTGGATGGAGCAAGAAATCACTGTCCAAAATATGCAATTAATGATTGGCTATGCCTGGACCTGCCTAAAAGCCGGCGCATCAGCTCCAGGATGTGAGATGCTCCTGAAAGGTTTGAAAATACCGAATTTAAACCAGGAAATAGCTGAGTACTGGTTCATGCACCTGCAGTTGATCCGCTTTCTTTCTCATCAATATGAGACAGTCGCTGCTCTGCCGTTTCCTGAGCGGTACCAGTATTTAAATGATGAAGACATTTTCAATCTTAATTTTGTTAAAGCATACTGCGCTACCATAAGTAGGCAAATGAGCACCGCCCGGGAATACTTCAGGAAAGCAGGCATCCATGAGGCCATGGCATTAAACACGGAAGCATCGTTATATCATTTAAATCTGTATGCGTTGTTGCAAGTTCTGGAAGGGAATATTGATCTTGCTTTTACCCTGGAAATGCGGATTAAAGAGTTCATTGAAAACCATCAAATCGATGTCGCAGGTTTGAAATATGTCAATTTTATTAATATCGCACGCTTATACAAAAAGACAAAACAATATGAGCAATCTTTTTTATACTACGAAAAAGCCTACAGTGAAATCAGCGGCGGATACACGGCATCGGATAACATCTATTATCATCTGAATCTGGCAAGCCTTTATGAGGCTGCCGGTGAAGCGCAGGGCGCGCTGACTCACTGGATAAATGCAGGATTGCACTGGATAACCATGCCGAATCAATACGCCCTGGCCTGGAGGCCGCGACTGATTTTATGCCAGGAAACTATAGGCGATATCTTGCAGCCTCTTTCCCCTGATGCTGTCAGCGATTACTTATATCAAAAAATAAAAAGCGCGCTTTGCAAAATAAACGCTAATCCTGAATCATTGCCAGAGGTAGAATATCATTTTATTGCCGATGAAAAAGGCTCCATCAAGAAAAATGTCTGCTATGGCATTGAAAACATGATCTTCTACAGCACGGATAATTCCCTGCCGAGCCACGCAGAAACCAAAGCCCAGCTCAAATTGCGGCGGTTAATTTCAGGTTTTCTGCACAGGTTTTTACCGGATATTTGCTCATTTGATATTTTGGTATTTGATACTCAATGCGAAAACAAACTGCTGCAAACGGACGAATTGTTCTGGTTGCATGCTTATCTCGCCGATGCCAATAAATGCTATCATAATGGACAAGAGCTGCGTTATACTCCAAGGCACGCAGAATATTTATTGGAGAAGGCTCAAATTTCCTTGGTAAAAAGCATTTGTGCCATTAAAAAAAACGAGGAGGGATTGGCCTTAACAGGCAAACGAAGCTTCCTCAACCAAACCATTCAATCTGCCGATGAAATCGAATGGATAATGAGGCTCGCAAAGCACAAGACCCTCTCAGGCAAACAAATCTCTGCGGCCAAGCCTGTTTTGGCAAGGCTTTTACAAAAAAAGCTTATCTTATTTGATTTTGCGGGCGGGCAGAGCAAAATTCCAGCGAAAAGCAGCATGGAAGTGAATTAAACAGTCGAATTATATACATATCTCTGGATAAAACTCGCTGCTGTTGTTAAAGTATATTAACCCACAGGTTAACCACTTCCTGATTGGGAGCAGCAGCAACGGCCTGATTATTTTTCAGGCCAATTTAATAGGATGGCCAGGTAGGAAAGCGCTCCTTACCCTAAGTGATTGCATGGTTGCTGAGATTATAGTATCTCAAAAGCTTCACCACCCGTTTTACGCCGACACATTGGCGGGCAATGTCAATGACCAGGGTAGCCTGGAGGGGAATAACATCCCCCATCAAATAAACAATCCGGTCTGCGGTAATCACTTTAAATTTCTTAGGATTAATGCGTGCATCAGCCAAAATTTGGGCGCGAATTTTGGCTGTAATCCAACTGTCTTGAATGTAGTTGGGATCTGTCCTTCTGATGGCCAATTGGTTAAATAACCGACGGTAACCTTGTAGCGCTGCAATTCTTTTTTGTGCCTCCTGACGAAGCTTTGCGCTGGGAACATGCCCTGCTAGCAGTATGTCGCCATTGAACACCGCCAAATCAATTGCGCACTGCCGGCATTTAAAAACCTCATCATGATAAAGCGCACGGCTAGCGTTGGCGGACAACTGAAAATCGCTTAACGATTTATAAATGCTATGGCGTTCATAAATCAAACTCGCGCCGGTTAGAATATTGCTGATGCAGCCGCAAAGCAAGACACTGGCAGCAAGCAGCAAAATGAAGACACGTACCCGCAATGTCTTATCAGCCCAGTGTTTACAGTACGTGAAATTCAAGGCAAATTCATCCTTTTTTATGCCAAAATATCCAGCAAATCCTGATGGTTCATAACATTCTTGCTGCGCGATGGGTTTCTCATGCGCAACTCAACGTTATCAGGTGATATAACGAAATATCTTAACCACTTTTTGTACTTCAGGCACTTTTCTGGCAACGTCCACAGCCAAATTTGCCTGTTCTTTGGTTGCGATGCCGATTAGGTAAACAACATTGTTTTCCGTCACCACCCGAATTGAACCAGATTCCAGGCCTTTTTTGGCTATCATTTGTGCGCGGACCTGGCCTGTAATCCAGCTGTCCTGGCTGCGCTGAGTCAGTGAAACAGGGCGTCCTATGGTAATTTCATTATAAACCCGTTCTACATTCGGCGTTTCTTTGGCAATTTTTTCTGCTAAAACACGCAGCGATGCTGAAGGTGTTTGACCTGCCAATAAGACAATTTGATTAAAACTGCTGATGACAATATGGGAGTCATAAAACTTTGGATTGGCGACGATGGCTTTGCGAAGCACATAAAATATCCGCGCATCTCGTTCAATCATGGGCACAGAACGCTTGTCATACACGATGAGTCCGCCTGCCGCGCCTGCCGCAACCAGTGCCACGCAGGAGGAAAGCAATAAGCTAAGAGCAATAATGAGTATTGATGTTTTATTTTTCATGGTTACCCCAACATTTGCCCAAATAAGGATTGCTCAATCAAATCACAAAAACAATGTAAAATAAATAAATGCATCTCCCTGATTCTCGCATGATTATCTATTGGAACCCTGAGTTCGATGTCTTCAGGTCCAAGATGATTGGCGAGTACGCCGCCATCCCGGCCGCTGAGGGCGATTGTATCCATGCCGCGATCGTGGGCGGCACTTACAGCTTGCAGTATGGCATCAGAATTGCCAGAGGTGGTTAGAGAAAGCAATACATCGCCTTCCTGACCCAATGCCAAAATTTGCCGGGCAAACAACTGATCAAAATGCCCATCGTTTCCTATAGATGTTGCGATTGACGGATCAGACTGCAATGCAATGACCGGTAAAGCGGGGCGTTCCACTTCAAAACGATTGAGCATGGCGTTAGAGAAATGCAAACAATTTGCAGCAGATCCCCCATTCCCGCATAAGAGAATTTTTCCATCATTGAGCAGGCAGTTGACCAGGCGCAATCCTGCTTTGGCAATTTCCGCTGACATCGCATCAGCAACAGTAATTTTTGCTTCAATACAAATTCCAAAAAGATGTCTGATTCGATCTTCCATCTGACTCATAATAGCCTCTAATTTTTATACAAAAAGAACAACATAAGCGTCTAAAATAAGATAACAGCAAAAAAACAGTATCCATGATATGGGGCTTATTCTTATTTAGTTTTCCGGTTGTGGAAATTGTGCTTCTGTCTTTAAAGCGTTGAACTTATCTGTCGATAGTTCGCCCAGGCGAGAGCCAACTGCTAACGGATCTTAACTTAGAAAGAAAAGCTGAGTCCATTTCAATCTTCTAATAATCAGCGCCAAAAGCGTTTTTGATCCAGGTAAATCGCGCGGGCACTCCGTCCATACATACAACATCAAAACGAATGGCTTGTTGATGATGTAAATTATATTTTGATAAATATGCCAAAGCAGTTTTAATGATTTTTTGGCGCTTATTCAAGCTGATGCTGCTTGCCGCACCTCCGAACAGGCGGGAAGATCGCTTGCGGACCTCAATAAATATTAAATGATGCTTATCCCGCATGATTAAATCAATCTCCCCAAAACGGCTTTGATAATTGCGGGTTATGTATGTCAGCCCTTGCTGTTTTAAATAGCCAAGAGCTAAGTCTTCTGCTGTAAATCCAATGGCTTGTGACATCCTGTTCCTTGCCGAAAGTGTAAACACACAACAAGTTCAATTAAGATTGACTCACCAGAAGAGCCATCATTCTCTCCAGAGTTTGCAGATCGTTATAGTGAATCACGATTGTGCCTTTACCCGACTTGCCTTGCTTGAGTTGAACCCTGGTTTCTAAGTGTTGCGATAATGAATGCAATGCTTCTTGAAAGCGGGTCTTGATATCTGTTTCCAAACCTCGGGATTGCTTGGCTGGTGAGCCATTTTTAACCCGCGCGACAAGGGACTCTGTCTCACGGACAGATAAATTTTTCAGAACGATCAATTGGGCTACCTTGCTTTGCTGGTCATCATCAAGAACCAAAAGGCATCGGGCATGACCCATATCCAGATCGCCATTTTCCAACAACCGCTTTACATGCTCATTTAAGTTTAATAAACGTAAGTAATTGCTGACTGCTGTACGCGATTTACAAATTAAATCGGCAACCTGCTGATGGGTTAAGGCAAAGTCAGTGGTCAGGCGGTGCATGGCTCGGGCCTGATCCAGCGCATTTAAATCCTCGCGTTGAATATTTTCAATTAAGGCCATGGCCATGGCCGTCTCATCATCAACTTCACGCACGATGACAGGTATTTCCTGCATGCCGGCAAGTTGACAAGCGCGCCAGCGCCGCTCGCCCGCAATTATCTCATAACGCTCATGGGCGACAGGCCGCACAACAATCGGTTGCAGCAGCCCCTGTTTTTTAATGGATTCACTGAGTTCAGCAAGCGTTGATTCCTCTATTTCCCGGCGCGGCTGGTATTTTCCGGGTTGCAGAGAATGAATTGCAAGTTTTCGAGAGTGCGGGGTATCAGCTTCCGATAGCTTTATTTCGGTATGACTTAAAAGCGCTGATAAATTCCGCCCTAATCCGCCGCGTTTCACAACCATATTCAACCTGCCTTAACTTGCTCAACCATCTCCTGCCGACGAATCACTTCTGCTGCGAGTACCATATAGGCTGCGGCTCCTGAAGAAGATTTATCGTATTGCAAAGCCGGTAAGCCATGGCTTGGAGCTTCAGCCAATCGTACATTGCGTGGAATGACGGTGCGATAGACTTTATTGTCAAAATAATCAATTAATTGCCTTGATACTTCCAAACACAAGCGGTTGCGAGAATCATACATTGTGCGTAAAATTCCCTCAATTCTCAAGCGCGGATTAACTGAATTTTTTATTTGTTCAATCGTAGACAACAATGCCGCCAATCCTTCTAAAGCATAATATTCACATTGTATCGGTATTAATACTGAATCTGCAGCAACCAGCGCATTGATGGTTAGCGTATTCAGGGCCGGCGGGCAATCAATCAAGATGAAATCATAGGTGCTTTGCAGAGGTTGCAGCGCTTTAAATAAAAAAGTTTCGCGGTGGCTGCGTTCCATCAAATTGACTTCTGCCACAGTTAAATCGCCGTTGGTCGGAATTAAATCAAAACCTGAATTTGTAGAAAGGGATGCCTGTTCTGCCAGGCAGTCGTGCAATAATACGTCATTGCTGGTATGCACCAAAGTATTTTTATCTACGCCGCATCCCATAGTCGCGTTGCCTTGGGGGTCGAGATCCATCAGTAAAACCTGCTGACGATTGGCGGCTAATGACGCAGCTAGATTAATGGCAGTGGTTGTTTTGCCAACCCCGCCTTTTTGATTCGCAATGGCTATGACTTTCGCCATGGGTAATTCCTCATTTTTTATTGCGTGAACGCTGCCATGATGGTCAAGGCATTTTTATTGTCTGCCGGATTGATTGAAAATAATGACACAGCAGCGCTCTCCTTCTACGGATGGTACTTTATAATGTTTTACTTCATAAGAAACATCAAGCATCTTAAGCTCTCCTTCTGGAAGGCGGCCTTTCATTGCAAGCCAGATGCCGTGTGGTGCAAGCAAATGCTGAGTCCAGCGGATCATTTGCTGTAAATCGCTAAACGCGCGGCTAACTACTGTATCAAAACCCAAAGCCGGATGGTAGGTTTCCACCCTCGAATTCACAATACTGACATTGTCCAGGCGCAATAAACGCTTAACCTCCTTTAAGAAGCGGATTTTTTTGCCATTGCTGTCCAGGAGCACGATATGTTTTTCAGGAAAAGCTATGGCTAGAGGAATTCCCGGTAATCCCGCGCCAGTTCCCACATCAAGAATGCGCATGCCCTGTACCCATGGCGCGATAGCGAGGCTATCGAGGATATGGCGGGATGCCATGGCCTCGCTGTCCCGTATAGCAGTCAAATTATAGGTTTGATTCCACTTGTAGAGTAAATCAAGATAAGTCAATAAGGCATCAAGCGGCATGGCCAAGCCAAGTTCCTGAAGCCCTTTCGCTAAAATTGTTTTAATCCGCGCGTCACTGTTCACGCAAGCATCCTGAGTTTTTTAAGGTGTACGAGCAATAATGACAGGGCGGCAGGCGTTACCCCTGAAATTCGTCCAGCCTGGGCAATGGAGGCCGGCTTAATTTTTGTAAGCTTTTGAACCACTTCGGTGGATAAACCTGAGACTTGAGTGTAATCCAGCGTTTCTGGCAAAAGGGTATTTTCATATTTTTGCAGGCGGGCAATATCAAGCTTTTGCCGTTCAATATAACCTGCATATTTACACTGGATCTCGACCTGCTCTGCAACAGCTAAAGGCAAATCAGGAAGCCCAAGCTCGCTCACGGTTTGCAAATGGTGGTAGGAAATTTCAGGCCGCTTTAATAGTTCTGCTGCGCGACAATCATGCTGCAGCGGCGTTTCTAAACGGCTACTCAGGTTTGGGTTATGCCTAACCCGAACCCAAGTGCCATGAAGCAAGGCTTGGGCGTGCTCAATGGCTTCCTGTTTGGCACAAAATGCCTGCCACCGTTCATCAAGGACAAGGCCAAGACGGCGGCCAATTTCGGTTAATCTTAAATCGGCATTGTCTTCTCTCAATAACAGACGGTATTCCGCTCTGGAAGTAAACATGCGGTATGGTTCTTGCGTGCCGCGGGTAATTAAGTCATCTATCAGCACGCCGATATAGGCTTCATCGCGCCGGGGGCTCCACAGTTCCCGGTCTTTTACCAGCAAGGCCGCATTCATTCCGGCAATCAATCCCTGTGCTGCGGCTTCCTCATAACCTGTTGTGCCATTAATCTGGCCTGCAAAAAAGAGGTTGGGTAAAGGCTTGGTTTGCAGATAGGGCGTCAGTCCGCGCGGGTCAAAATAGTCATATTCTATGGCATAGCCCGGGCGTGTGATATGGGCATTTTCAAACCCTTTGATGGTCCGTACAAATTGGACCTGCACGTCAAAAGGCAGGCTTGTGGAAATACCGTTTGGATACACTTCGTGGGTGGTCAATCCTTCAGGTTCAACAAATATCTGGTGGGATGTTTTGTCAGCAAAACGGACAATTTTATCTTCTATTGACGGGCAATACCGCGGCCCAACCCCCTCAATGGCGCCTGCATACATTGGCGACTGGTGCAGATTGTTTTGGATGATCTCATGAGTCCTGGCGGTGGTGTGGGTAATGAAGCAGGAGATTTGCCGGGGGTGCTCGTCCTGCGTGCCAAGATAGGAAAATACGGGCACAGGCGTATCTCCTGGCTGGACAGCCATTTGCGTGTAATCCAGGCTCCTGCCGTCAATGCGCGGCGGGGTACCGGTTTTTAAGCGTCCTACAGGCAAATCTAGTTCGCGCAAGCGATGGGATAAAGCAATTGCCGGAGGATCTCCTGCGCGCCCTCCTGCAGACTGGCTGCTGCCGACATGAATTTTACCGCCTAAAAATGTTCCAACAGTAAGCACCACAGCCTTGGCGCGCAAAGTTAAGCCCATTTGAGTGCGAACGCCGGTTACTTGACCCTGCTCAATGAGTAAATCATCGACAGGTTGCTGAAACAGAGTCAGATTTTTTTGAGTTTGCAAATGCAGCCGGATCGCTCTTCGATACAGTTCGCGATCGGCCTGAGCTCTTGTGGCACGTACAGCAGGGCCTTTGGATGCGTTTAAAATGCGAAACTGGATACCGGCTGAATCTATGGCCCGCGCCATGACGCCATCCAGCGCATCAATTTCCTTGACCAAATGTCCCTTGCCTATTCCGCCGATGGCGGGATTACATGACATTTGGCCAAGCATATCCATATTATGGGTCAATAAAAGCGTGTCGGCACCAAGCCTCGCTGCAGCGCAGGCTGCCTCTGTTCCGGCGTGTCCTCCGCCCACGACAATCACATCAAATTGCTTATCAAGATTCATGACGGTACTTAGAAGAAAAAAATCGTTTAATTATACACTTTTTTAACAATTTGCCCAATCCGGACAGATGCATTTTTACTGACATATCAGGAAGAAAAATTTCAAACTTAAACCACATTGTCTTGAATGAAACCAATAAATATATTTATAATCCTCTATTCTGGCCCTTATGCAGGTATATACCATGTTTTTAACAACTTCTATAACCAAAAGTAAACAGCAGTTCTTGTCAGGCGCGCAAAATCCTTTGCAATCGATTGAGGATAGCATAAAAAAAATTAAAAAATATTTGTCCATTCATCTCGCAATCGGCAAAGAGACACACAGCCTGCATGAATGGTTGGGGAACAAAACGGATCAAGAAATCAACTGCAATCAATTGCATGCAGGTTTTCAAGCCGCAGCTCTTGGATCGTATCTTGGGGATCAGCTGTTTTTTCTTGAGCATCTGAATCAGCTTTTAGGGCATCTTGAAACCTATTTGAAACATAGCCGCACAATGAAAGAGCTGGCAAATGTGTCTGAGCTCAAGGAAACATATAAAGAAAGCACGGCATTTGCCAATAATGCGCTTCATGAAGCAACAAATGATTTGGCAATCATCTGGGAGAACTGTTTTGTTAAAACTGGATTTTTTAAACTGAATTTTGCCAATAGCAGTATTATCGACAGCTCTTTCCTGTCCCAGCACGAAGTGTCTGAATTAAGCAAGAAAAAGATAAGTGAACTGACAACTGAAATCGAGACCCTGCAAATGTTCACCCAGAAATCCAGGCAGAATAAAGCGTTAATGATGCTTGGCGAAAATCAGGAAAAACTCCCGATGAATGCCACTCTTGCCAAAAAAGCAGAGGCGCTCGTCGCAGAAGCCAGTGAGATATTTGCTTGCGTTCTTGGAGAAGTCGTCGGAGAAGAGGGCATCAAGCAGGCCTCTAGAGGCGAAAAGTTCTTGCAAAAGGCCATGAAAAAATGGCCAACAAAGGAAGAGCCCAGAAATTGGACGCAAAAGGAAGCGCAGCTGGGCTCAGAAATCAAGCGTATTTCAAAACTGGTTATGCAATGGGATGCAAAATCCGATGATACTCACTCATCAGAGGCTGTCGCATCTCCGCGCTTGTTATCCCCAAGAATGTTATCTCCAAGATTGTTGTCGCCAAGGCGCCAATGCAAATCCCTGCCTGGAAATATTCTTTTTTACGCCGAACTGCTGAATTCAAGCGAGCCTCCCTATACCGCGCAGGAGATGGAAGCTTTTCGCAAGTTGCAATATGAGATCATGAATTTGAAAGGCAAGGAATGGGAGCCATTAAAAAAAGAAATTGGCTGTCAAGAATCTCAAGAGGAGAAACAATCCTCGCTGCTTTTCAAATAAAATCCTCTGTCTTGCCAAACTCAAACAAACCGGGATAATTGGTTGGCAAAGTCAGGCAAACCGGGAAAGCAAGATGGGCTTGGTGTTTAAGGTATGTATTCCCCATACATTCCATCAGGGTTTTGATTATTTCGCCGATGCAGAAGAACCTTGCATCGGCGCCCGTGTATGGGTGCCTTTTCGTAAGCAAATCCGCTTGGGCATTGTGATTGGCAAGTCTAAATGCGAAACTTCAGAGCAAAACCTGAAGGCCATACACCAAATTATCGACAGCAGCGCTTTGCTAAACCGCGAATTGCTTGCGCTTTGCCAGTGGGTAAGCGAGTATTATCATTCCCCCCTTTCAGAAGTGATAACCCTTGCCTTGCCTAAAAAATACCGTGAGGGCAAAGATTTTATAAAACCTGCATCCCGTTTTTACACATTAGCCACCTCCGCTGAACAAGCCCACGCAAGGCTCTCAGCTAGAGCCTATCGCCAACATGAGCTGGTTGATTTTTTAAGCCAAAGCAAAGAAGGGGTTCCGCGACATGCCATCTTAAAAGCAGGCTTTACTGATGCGCAAATCAATGCGCTTGAAAATGCCTCCTTGCTGAAAACCTGGCTAAAATCGACTGCTCTTTTAGAAGAGGCGACAAAGCAACAACCGTCTCTTCATCTAAATTCCGAACAAGAGTTTGCCGTCAATACCGTTTTGCAGGAATTGGATGCGTATAAGGCTTATCTCTTGCAAGGGGTAACTGGCAGCGGGAAGACTGAAGTTTATCTGCAGGTGATTGAGCAAGTCTTGCGACTAGGCCGGCAGGTTCTGGTTCTCGTGCCCGAAATTGGCCTTACCCCGCAATTACTGGCAAGGTTTCGCCACCGTATTCATGAGCCAATCGCCGTGATCCATTCGAACCTGAATGACACGGAACGCCAGGCTGCCTGGCATGCAGCCCGCACGGGGGAAGCAAAGCTTATTATTGGTACGCGTTCTGCCGTGTTCGCTCCCATGCAAGCATTAGGATTGATTGTGGTCGACGAAGAACATGACGCTTCATTTAAGCAGATGGAAGGCGTTCGCTACTCCGCGCGGGATACAGCATTGTTTCGCGCGCACAAGGCGAAGATCCCCATTATTCTCGGGTCAGCTACGCCATCACTTGAAAGCTTGCAAAATTGTGCTTCAGGTAAATACACGCTGCTTAAATTAAGACATAAAGCGCTGAATGATAAGCCGCTGCGCTACCATGTCATCGATATTCGCAATCAGCTTCTAGACCATGGCCTTGCTAACCCAACCCTTCACATCATTGACAAGCATCTTCAGCAAGACAACCAGGTATTGGTATTTATCAATCGCCGGGGATTTGCCCCGGTTTTGCTCTGTCATCAATGCGGCTGGATGGTAGATTGCAGCGCATGTGATACTCATCTAACCTTGCATCGAAGCCTTGGAAAATTGATTTGCCACCATTGCGGGCTTATCAACCCGATACCCATGCGCTGCCGTACCTGTCAAGGCCAGGAGCTGATTCCGGTTGGCGCAGGCACACAAAGAATTCATGAGTTTTTATCCCGGCAATTTCCCAAAGCCGCTATTTTACGTTTTGATCGCGATGAGGTGCGAAAAAAAGCAACGCTCAATCGTTATCTTGAAGATATCTGTCATGGCAAGGCCCAGCTGATTGTAGGCACGCAGATGCTGGCAAAAGGGCATCATTTCCCACGCTTGACGCTTGTGGTTATTCTTGATGCAGATAATGGATTTTATAATCAGGATTTCCGCGCGCTCGAGCGTTTGGGGCAGCTTTTAACCCAGGTTTCTGGCAGGGCAGGACGGGCTGAATACCCAGGGGAGGTAGCGATTCAGACCCATTTGCCGAAACACCCGTCCCTCCTCTTGCTATTGCAGAATGGCTATGAGGCTTTTGCAGAATCCTTGCTCGCAGCGCGCCGACATGCGGCATTGCCTCCGTTTCAATTTTTAGCGCTCATCCGCGCGCAAAGTAAAAATCAAGAGGGCGCTCTGGTTTTTTTACATACTTTAAAAGAATTCCTTTTAAAACAAAATGTGGAGATATTAGGCCCAGCTCCCGCGCCTTTGGCGAAAAAAGCACACCAATACCGCATGCAGCTGCTTCTTAAGGCGCCTTCGCGAAAAGAACTGCAAAGTGCGTTGACTCAACTTGGAGGATTGCCCACAATAAAAAAAATAACAAAAGGCGTGCGCTGGAACGTGGACGTTGATCCTGTGGATTTATCATGAGCAATGAAGCAATCACAGTTCATCAAAAAACATTTGCGATCGCCTGGGGCGATATGGATGCATTAGGCCATGTTAACAATGGCCGGTATTTTGATTATTTCCAGGAAGCGCGGATTGAATGGCTAAAAAGCCTTGGTTTGGATTTGCAACGGCCCGAAGGGCCGGTTGTCGTGCATGTTGCGGCAACATTCTTAAAGCCGCTTATCTACCCTGCCACGGTTACCATCACGAGCAGCATCAGCCAACTTGGCCGGTCAAGCATACTGATGGAGCATAAGCTCCATCAAGATGACACGCTGATGACGGAAGGAATAAGCAAAATAGTCTGGGTCAATTATCAAAAAAATAAATCAGTGCCTTTGCCTCTGGCAATTCGTGACTTATATCCCAGGGAGAATTAAAAATGCCCGTGAGCATGGCTGCCTGCAGGCCCTTGACTTTGATGGCCATGGTCATGGCTGCGGCCACGTTCTTCACAAACAGTATAGTGGCCATGGCGATAAGGATTGCTGCGGGAACGAAATTCATATTCCCGGCATTGCTGGCCGAATTGATCGCCAAAACGCCGCTCAAGGCGAAATGATAAATCATTAAAATTCATGTCCTCTCGCCACTCGCGTTGCCTTTGCGCCTGTTCTTCTGCATCAAGCTTGTTTAAAAATTTGCTGAGCTTGCTGGCATGAGCCAGGGGAAAACACAATGAAACCACAAGGAGAAGGATTATTTTTTTCATGTTAAAAAACTCAAAAAAAACCAAAACGGTCGATATTAAACCACAAATGCTTTGGCTTTGTCATCAACATTTTGACCATTTTTATACAATCCAACAAAATTTTAACCTTTACTCATTCAAGGTCATTCGGCAATTAAAGTAGAGATTCTTGCTAAAATCCATTTTTTGCCCAACAATTTTGTATAGAGAGTTATGTTCGTCAAAATGGATTTTCCTTATGAAATTACTTTTTTTAGGTTCTGGTTCATCATTTAGCCGGTTAGAGAATAATTATCAATCCAACATGGTGTTGCAAAGTGATTCCGGAAAGCGCTTGCTGATTGATTGCGGCACAGATATACGCCATTCTCTTGGCCATGCGGGCTTGACCTATCTCGATATTGACGGCGTCTATATCAGCCATTTTCATGCTGATCATGCCGGCGGACTGGAATGGCTGGCTTTTGCCAGCAAGTTTGATCCCAAGGCCAAAAAACCCAAGCTTTACATCCATCCAACCATGATAGACATTTTATGGACTCATGGTCTTTCTGCCGGATTACAGTCTCTTTATGAAGAAAAAGCCACGATTCATACCTATTTTAATCCGCAAACACTGGTCAACGAAAACAGCTTTTCCTGGGAGAATATTGAATTTCAGCTGGTTCGCACCATCCATGTTTATAACGATAAGCAACTTGTGCCGAGTTATGGATTGTTTTTTACCGATGGTCAAAGTAATGTATTTATTACCACAGATACCCAATTTAAGCCTCAAGAGTATATGGAGTTTTATCATAAGGCCGATGTCATATTCCATGATTGTGAAATCAGCGAGCAGTTAAATCCGGTTCATAGCAATTATATTGACTTAATCACCCTGGACTCCTCAATCAAGTCCAAGATGTGGCTTTACCATTATTCGGCATACCAGCTGCCGGATGCCAAAGGTCAAGGCTTTAAGGGTTTTGTTCAGCGAGGACAAGTTTTTGATTTCTAATAAAAATTCTTCTTGTCTCTTAAGTGTTTTACTTGCTTTGCTCAGCACCTTAACTTTTGCGAGGCATCCAGAGTTGACGCCCCCCGAACCGCCGCCAATTGGCAATTTTTCCCTTCCAGCTGCCCAGGAGCCAGGGCCTTTTATCTCATTTGGGGAAAATATCATCGAAAAAAATGAGCTGCAATTATTTTTAAGCCCCAGTTATGAAAAAAATCAACAGGAATATTTTTGGCAGGTTACCCAAGAGTTGCTCTATGGATTATCAGATAGAGCATCGATATTGCTTTCTTTGCCTGTAGCCGTTCGTTACCAGAGCGAAGGTATGCGATCGTCAGGATTTGGTGATTTGGGGCTTCAGGGAGAATATGCTATTTATGAACAAGCCGATCTTAAAAAACCTCAGCTCGGCATAAGTAAGCCTAAATTTTTATTAAGTGAATGGATTTTGAGGGAAGGTTTTCTTGGTTTGAGCATATAAG
>NZ_LNYK01000033.1:272930-308017 GCF_001467825.1 Legionella londiniensis | reverse complement strand
TGTCTTCTATCTTCTTAAGGAACTCGCCATCCCCAGGCGTGATGCGTATTCTACCTTTCTCTTTCCCTATGTCAAATACTTTTTGCATTATGTCCCAAAAAAAGTAATTTCACATGAAAAAATAATCCAGGCAAATACATCAGAAAAATGCCTGCGCTGACTCAGTCTCGTTTTTGCAGGCAATAATGATTATAGCATAACCATTCATTTTGTGTATAAATTCGTCTTTTTGCTGATTTCCAGATGATTTCGCCCGATTTTTTTAATCTGGTTTAATACGGTGATAGGTACAAAAGGTCATGGCGTATTGATTTTGTTCATCACTGGAATGGTATGTTTTTTCTACGCATTGCCAATGTTGAATGTTAAATGAAGGAAAAAACACATCAGCATCAAATTGATGGTGAATATGTGTCAGATATAGCCTGTCTGCCAAGGGCAAAGCCTCAGCAAACACCTTTTCTCCGCCGATAATCATGATCTCGGAAGCATACCCCCCAACCGCAAGCGCTTCTGATAAAGAGCTAACCACGCTCATCCCTTCAATTTGATGCATGGTTTTGCTGATGACTATATTGTGGCGTTCAGGCAGTGGTTTACCGATAGAAAAGAAGGTCTTGCGTCCCATAATAACAGGCTTGCCAAGCGTCAATAATTTAAAATGCCTGAGATCCGAGGGCAGGTGGCATAAGAGTTGATTATCCTTGCCCAAAGCAAAATTTTTATCTACTGCTGCTATTAAACTGATTATACTCATCGTTTTTTTGAAGATCGGTTTCGTGCCACATTGATTGCCATTTCTACTGCTGCAAGTAAACTTGATGCATCTGCCAAACCAGTTCCTGCAAGTTCCAATGCAGTTCCGTGATCAACCGATGTGCGGATAAATGGCAAGCCGAGCGTGATGTTAACTGCGCGTCCAAAGTCGGCATATTTGATTACGGGCAAGCCCTGATCATGATACATAGCTAAAAAAACATCATTGCTCTGCAGATTGCTGGCCGAAAACATGGTGTCAGCCGGCAGTGGCCCAAACAGGCTCAGCCCTTCTTGTCTCAAATTATTTAAAACCGGTGTAATGACCTCAATTTCCTCTTTCCCTAAATACCCCCCTTCCCCTGCGTGAGGGTTTAATCCGGCAACGCATATTTTGGGATGTTCGATACCAAAATCCTTTCGTAAGGCTTCATGTAAACAGTGAATAACATCCGTGAGAAGTGTCTTAGTTAGTTTCAAAGGCACCTCTTTTAGCGGCAAATGTGTCGTTGCCAGGGCTACTCTCAACTGGGTGGAGGCCAGCATCATAACCACAGTTTTAATACCGCAAGACGCAGCCAGGAATTCTGTATGCCCTGAAAAGGAATACCCTCCCTGATTGATAACTCCCTTATGCACAGGCGCCGTCACTAAAGCAGAAAATTCGCCTTGCAAACAACGCTCTGTGGCATAACCCAACATCTGCATCACATATTTTGCATTATCAGGGTTCAGTACGCCAGCTGATGCCTCAGCCAAACAAGGAAGGGGCAAAACAGTTAAAGATCCTCTGGCTCCTATGGATGTATTATTTTTCCGGTAATCGACGAGATTCAGAGAAATGCCCAGTTTCTTTGCCCGTTTCGCGAGTAATGATTTATCCCCCATTACCACGACCGGCCAACCAGTTGCGGCCAAAGCCAGGCATATATCAGGACCTATGCCAGCCGGCTCGCCGCTGGTAACCAGTACTGGCTTCATGCCAGATCCTTATCCAGCACTTTAACGTAGGCAGTGGCCCGGAGATGCTGCAACCAATTCTGTACAGATTCGGTGAATTTTCGCTGTTGCAGCAGCTGCTTTATCTTTTGACGCTGATATGCTTCAGAGTCATCAGTTTTTTTTCGCTCAAGAACTTCAATTAAATGCCAGCCAAAAACCGATTTTACGGGCTTGCTAACTGTATTCAGCGGCAAGGCATTCATTGCTTCTGCAAATTGGGGAACCAACTCTTCCGGTGTGACCCAACCTAAATCACCGCCTTTAACAGCACTTGCAGCATCAACAGAGTACTGTTTTGCCATTAACGCGAAATCCTTGCCGGATTTTAATTGTTGGTACAAGTTGTCAATATGTTTTTTGGCTTCAGCTGCCGTCATGCTCGCATCTTGCTTGACCAGAATATGACGAACATGGCTTTTCACAACTTCATGCTGGTGCTCATTGCCACCTTTTGCAACTAATTTAATTAACTGAAAACCATTTCCAGTTCGGATAGGGCCTGCCACCTCACCAATTTTCATTGAAATGACCTTGTCAGCGAAAACCTCGGGCATTTCCGCTAAATGACGCTCGCCAAGATCGCCCCCTTCAAGCGCATATTCACCACTGGATTCAGCAATTGCCAACCGCGTAAAATCTTCCCCGTTCCTAATCTTTCTTAAAAGAATCAGCGCCTTATTTTTAGCTTTTTTCAACTGCTCCGGCGTTGGTTCTTCGGGCAGGGGAATCACGATGTTTTGAAGATGATAGGTTTGTTGCTTGCGATCATTATTGCGCATGGTTTTTAAATAATCCTCTATCTGCTGGGCAGAAATGACGATCTCCTGCCCTACAGCCTTTTGCTGTACGCGGCTCATTAACATTTCTTTGCGGATATTTTCACGGAAATTAGGCCAAGTTAAGCCTTGTTTGCTGATTTCCTCGCGCAACTGTGTCACCGTTATGTGATTATTTTTTGCAATTTTAGCAATCGTCTCATCCAGCTCCGCGGCGTCGATTGTCATATTATTACTTTTTGCAAGTTGCAATTGTAATTCCACGTCAATTAAATGCTGCAAAACCTGCTTGCGAAAAACGTCCTCCGGCGGGAGAGGCGCGTTTCGAGCGGATAACTGTTGACGAATATTATGTACCTGGGTTTCAAGCTCAGTGGACGTGATGACATTATCATTCACAATCGCTACAACTTTATCTAAAGGTTGTACCTTATCGGCAAAAATCATAACAGGAAACAAGATAAACAAAATAAAAACTAGCTTTCGCATTCGGTATTCCTCTATTCAATCATCAAGGATTTTAAAAACAGCCATTCTGGCTCAGCAATTTAGGTGATTCTTAATCAAAATACAAGCAAGTTTGCTGAATTTCAAACAAGAACCTATTTCTATTAAAAGGGGGCATGCCTAATCAATATTGAAAAACATCCACATAATTCGGCAAATAAGTACGAATTATGGTTGAAGGATCGCTGTTAGCCGCTGAACCTAACCCTTTTAACAGCAGTTGCAAATAAACATTATTATTATACTGGGGTGCGAGAGTTTGAGGATCAATACTATTAAATGTTCGCCCTCCCAGCAAACGCAGGGCCCAGCAACAGTTGTCATACTGTATCCCAAAAAATGCCATCATATTATAATGCTTGCTGATGTTATAATTATAAACACCCAGGGTACTCCAGTGATCACTAAACGGCCAGGCATAGGCAAAGGTTGCCTGGTGTAAGGCATCACTATCGGTTTTACCATTTGCTACAAGGGTAATATCGCCGTTTTGAAGATAGGTATAGCCAAAACTGACAACCTTATCGTTTTCCGGTTGATAATGAAGATTCAAGTTGCCGTTATAGGTAGAGTGGGTGTCAACATCCCATACATAATCACTGTTAATCCTCAGCTTGGGATTAATATGATAAGAAAGCCTGGAAGCAATAGGAGAGTAACTTGCAGTTGGAGAAAGATTGCCAAGTACGCGCGGGCCGTCAATACAGCTTCCTTCCCTTCTGAAGCACAACTGTACGCGACGGTCGGCGAAATAACGAATTTGTCCGATGGTAAAACTTGCCTTTTCCCGCCCGCTCTCTTCTGAAAGCCAGCGCGTGGTCACGGCATAGGAAAGCTGATTTGCATCACCTATGCGATCATATCCGGAAAAGCGATTGGTACGGAACAATTGATCGCTGTTAAAAATCATATAGGCGGAATCATATACCGGAATAGGGGTTTGATCACGAAATGGCACATAGAGATAATAGAGCCTGGGTTCCAGGGTTTGTGTATAATGCTGGTTCATAAACGAGGTAGAACGGTCGAAAAATAATCCGCCATCTATGCTGTAACGCGGGATAGTGCGGTTGAAATGAGTATCAGAAAAGCTCGTTTGATATTGAACATTATAATAGTTTTCAACAATCTGGAATTCTGGAGTCAGGTAACCATAAGGTTTGGTAAAAGGAATAGACAAAATTGGATTTAGGTGATAACGGGGACCTTCTGGTGTGTTTTGTCTTTGCGAAGGCCAATTGAAATAATCAAACTGCCCTAAAATGCTAAAATGCGCATTCAAGGGCAGCTCATTGTAATTTCCCCGCGCCAGGAACTGAGGCAAGCGCTCATATACATCCGCTATGACAGATTGATTGACAGGATGCAGGGTTTGGTAACTTTTAACCATGGCTCTGTAATACCAATGCTCAGTATTGTAAGCAAGATCCGCCTGCCGCAATAACTGGTTCTGAGTCGCTATGGCAAGGTTTGTGCTAAAATCCTGCAGATAATAATCATCAGAAACCTGTTGGAAATTAATGCCCATGCGCAGATTTGGCATAAACCGGGTATGATCCCTGAACAATAAAGACCAGCGATCATTCGATAAGCCGCGAAGACTCGCAAACTGGGCTTGATTATCGTCAATAAACCTGGCGAATGCCCGGTCATTTGGCAGATAATGCGCATCGAGCAAACCGATAGAATGTCTGGTTAAGTAACGAAATTCTCCCCCCATCATCAATCCTCTGCGGGAATAATAATGGGGAATAAACGTTGCATCATAGTTTGGCGCGATATTCCAATAATACGGGAGTCCAAAATCAAAGCCGCCGACATTGGAATACCCATACAAAGGAAGCAAAAATCCAGATTTTCTGGTTTTCGAGGTGGGGAAACTCAGGTATGGAGAATAGAGTACCGGCCAGTCATGAATCCTGAGTACTGCATGTTTTGCAACGCCTTGCTCTTCAGCATAATCAAGATTGATATCTGCCGCCTGAATTTCCCAGGCATTATCGTTTGGCGCGCAGGTAGTATAGGTCGCCTGCTGCAAATTGTAATTTTTGTTGGCAAAGCGTTCGATTCTGGCAGCACGCCCATGGGCTGGCAATAGTGCGCTTGCACGCTCCGTTGCAAAACGGTATAAAACATCTTCCACAAAACCGGAGTGGTCTTGTGGATTAATGACTGCTTTTCGAGCCACCATCAGTCTTTCAGGCTCCATATAACGCACATTTCCCAACAACTCAATGCGATTGATTTTATTGGTTTTTTCGTCACGATAAAGATAGGCAGTCTGCGCTGTCACAATTCGTTCTGTCTGCTGGATTTCTACATTCCCCTTAAGCACGGAACGGCCTTTGATATAAAACGAAGTCTCATCCGCCGTGATTTTGATGACCTCTTCAGCAAGAGGTTCAATGTGCAAGGGGGTATAGGCTCCTTCACAGAGCGGATAGGAGGGGTCTTTTTTCCAGCCGAGGCATTGGGTGATTTTGCTGCGCAATTTCGGGGTTAACACAGGCTTGCTTGGAATGATGCAAGCTTCCACAACTTCAGGCCGGCTTTTCAGGTTGGGCGAAACTGCATGGCTATAAATACTGGCGCAGAGAGCAAGCAACAAACCACTCATTAACAGAATATGGTATACTGCACGGCTAGTTAACACAGCTAAGCTTAATGCGTGAATGGAAGCAATAAGCGGGGCATAAAATTTCAAGACATAACGTCTGAAAGGCATGTGTTGTCCGTTGATTCTTGTTTTCACCACATTCACTACCGCCTTAGAAGGCCAGGAAGTATAACATGCACACAAGGCAAAGAGCACTCAACAAATGGCTAAATGATATCTTAAATTCAACTTCTTTTTCTTTAACCCCTCTTGCCGGCGATGCAAGCTTCCGCCAGTATTTTCGCTTACACCATGGCGAGTGCCAGTATGTAGTGATGGATGCTCCTCCTGATAAGGAACCCATCTCGCCTTTTATCCATATTGCGGACATTCTTGCACAAGCCGGAATACATACTCCCCATATCTTTGCTTTAGATGAGGTACAGGGGTTTGTGCTGATGGAAGACCTGGGTGATTTATCCTTTCTGAAATCGCTAACCTCCCATAATTCCGATAAGCTTTATCGCCTGGCTCTTGCGACCCTGGTGAAAATTCAAGCCTGTCCAATACCGCATGATTTGCTTCGATTTAACCAACCAAGCATTCTGAAAGAACTTGCCTTGTTTAGCAACTGGTTTTTACAGCAGTATCTTGGTTTGGATTTAAATTCCAAAGAAATACGCCTTATCCAAAAAACAGTTCATTGGCTGGCTGAAGAAATTCAAACCCAACCGCAAGTATTTGTGCATCGCGATTATCATTCACGAAATATCATGGTTATGAGCGAACCAGCCAATCCTTTATTAGGCGTTATTGACTTTCAAGACGCAATATGCGGTCCTATCACCTATGATCTGGTATCCTTGTTGAAGGATTGTTACATTCAATTGCCTAAGCCGCAAGTTTCTGCTTTTGTTGAAGATTTTTATCAATGTATTTCAAGCCAACTTAAACTTAAATGGACATTGGCAGAATTCAGCCGGGCATTTGATTTGTGCGGCCTGCAAAGACATCTTAAAGTTCTTGGAATTTTTAGCCGCCTGCATATCAGAGATAATAAACCTGCCTATTTAAAGGATTTACCTTTAACTTTTCATTATGTGTTGGACTGTTTGCGGCGTTACCCTGAGCTTCGCGATTTTTATTTTTTTATGCAAAATAGGGTTCATGAGGCATTTATGGAGACCAATGCATGATGGAGACGGCAATGATCCTTGCTGCGGGGCGAGGCAGCCGCTTGCGTCCGCTCACGGATATGACTCCAAAACCGCTCTGCCCGCTTAATGGTATCCCGATTATTGAATATCACCTCACGAATTTAGTGAGCGCCGGATATAAAAAAGCCATCATCAATCACGCGCATTTGGGAGGAAAAATCAGACGTCATTTAGGCAGCGGCGCCCGCTTTGGCATTGAAATTGTTTACGCACCGGAACCGCCCGGGGGACTAGAAACAGGCGGGGGGATTCTCAACGCGCTTCCTTTATTGGGTAACAAGCCGTTTCTTACTATTAATGCTGATATCTACTGTGATTTTGATCTCTCTTTTTTTACTTTGCCGGACAAGAGCCTTGCCCATCTTTTATTGGTAGAGAAACCTGAATACAGCCAGTCAGGGGATTTTGGATTAATGCCTAACCGCCAACTGATCAATAGCAACAAGCAATACACCTTTGCAGGAATTGCAAGCTATCATCCAAAGCTTTTTCAGGATTGCCAAAGAAAGCGTTTTTCAGTGACACCCGCCATACGCGCATTGGCAGAAAAAAAACTGGCCACTGGTGAGTTGCACCGCGGCCTATGGTTTGATATTGGCTCTTTTGAACGACTCAATGCTGCTGAACAAAAATTAAGGCACAGCCTCTGAAACAGATAATAATGAATAATCAGCAAATATTATTCCGGAATTACACCCTTGCCTCAGGTCCTTTTTCAGCAACGACACGTTTTTCAGGATAGGCTTGCTCGCGAACATTCACTTGTATCGCCTCGTCTTTTTTGTGCAGATATTGCTCAAATCCCTTGTCTTTATGATGAAGTAAAGACTTCAATCGTTCAGGATCAGCTTTAACCGGCTCTCCTTTAGAGTCCAACTTGATATCTCCTTTTGCGGTTGCTTCATAAATAACGCCGTTGTTGCACAGCATGTCATTCTCAACAAGCCAGGCGTTAAATATTTTATCCATGGAAGAAAGCGTCTCGCCATCAACCGGCTGCCCATTATTAGAATACCCTCGGAGAAATTCAGACTGATTGCTTACCGCATAATCAAAATCGATATTATTAACAGCCACCTCTTTAATGGCTTCTTTGGCCAAATGCTCCTGGTAATTATGAAAGGCTGAAGGAATGTGAATGTCTCCTGACCAGGGATTGCTGTTCGATCCTTGCAGGGCAATATAATCAGCAAATTTCTTGACTTCGTTTAAAACAGGGCCGGATTTATCTTTTAGCCCGGCATCGATTAGCCTTTGCTCAAACTGGGTATGGAAGTATCTTGCCGAATCAGGTTTTGTCGCCACTTCCATACATTTATACAATGAATCGCTTGTAGGCAGACTATTGCTGCCAGCGGTACCCCGCTTAACTAACGGCAAACGCATGTCGATGACCTCAATAATAAGCTGTTAAGAATATGAATGTTAAAATTATAGCAAATATTTTATGTTGCCTTAGCTTGGGCAAAGACAAATTTTGTAAAAATAATGCAAAATGCCTTTGGCTTCTATGGCCGTTGCCAAAAGGCAGCTGTTCAATCAAAAGGCGTTTTTAACTTATCGGTCAAGGATGAAAATGTTTTTTCCTTCATATCATCAAACGCAAACTCATCCACTTGAATAGCATCCCATCTGAGCTTTTCTACTTCAATGAGGGCATCCATTTCTGACTGGGTGAGTTTGCCCTCCTTAACTTTTTCCTTAAGTTTTTCCTGTAATTGACCAAATTTATAACGTTTCAAATCGCTTATCTTCTCATAAAGGTGTTCATTTTCAATAATGGCTTGTAGCGCCAGCTCCATTTTGTCCACAGGCTGCCCTTGCTCGCCGCTTAGATATATAGCCTTGGCAAGAAAATCACGATATTCATTGTTGCGCGCCATCATGCGTGCCAGCTTGTGATCCAGGTTATCGCTTGGGAGGCGCATGCTTTGACCAAAGGGGAAGACCAGAAATCTGATAAAAAAACCGAGAGTGCGGGCAGGGAAATTATGGCATAACGCAATCATGGCCTTCTCCGCATGATAAAAACAATAGGTTGCAGCCCATCTGGCATGCAGTTCATTATCCTGAGACTTTTGGTGCTGATAGAAACGCAAGGCAGCCATGGCCATGTATAGGTATGACATGCCGTCGGCCAATCGGGCAGAAAGCCGTTCTTTACGCTTTAAATTACCGCCAAGATACATTAACGTCAAATCAGCAAGCCATGCAAAGGCATAACTTAAGCGAGCCAGTTTCTTATATTCTTTTTTTAAGGCATTGTTTGGAACAGAGATGAAAACCCCGCCAGTCCAGGCCGAACACACCGCTTTTGCAAAATTATGTAAAAAATACTGAATATGTTTCCAGAAAATTTCTTTAAATCCCTCCTTGTTGCCGTGAGCAAGCGCATAAAATTCATCGCGGATATAAGGATGGCATGCCATGGAGCCTTGCCCAAAAATCAAGAGATTGCGGGACATGATATTTGCGCCTTCCACGGTAACCGACATGGGAATTCCCTGATAGAAATTGTTCATATAGTTGCGAGGGCCAACGACAACTGCGCGGCCTGCATGAATATCCATGGCATCATTGATAACAATTCGCGCAAGCTCGGTATTAAAGTATTTGGTCAAGGCAGACGCAACGGAAGGCTTTTTGTGTTGATTCACTGCCTCCGCAGTCAGCAAGCGGGTGGCGTTGACAAGATAAGTAAGACCTGCAATTTCAGCAAGCTTTTCCTCAATGCCCTCAAATTCTGCAATTTCCACATTAAATTGGCGGCGGATGCGAGAAAATGCGCCGCTCGTCAAGTAGGATACTGAAGATGAGGCAGCGCTCAGAGCGGGTAATGAAATCGAGCGGCCAATGGATAAACACTCTACAAGCATCTGCCATCCGCACCCAGCCTGTGACTGGCCGCCAATGATACTGGTGACGGGTACAAAAATATTTTCCCCGCGGATGGTGCCGTTCATGAAGGGATGATCAGCCGGCAAGTGACGGTTGCCGATTTCAAGATTTTGGGTATCCCGAGAAATCAATAGGCAGGTTATGCCTTCCTTCCCGTTTCCTTTCAGCAAGCCGTCAGGATCTCTTAAATTCACTGCAAGCCCAATCAAGGTGGCGACCGGCGCCAGCGTAATCCACCGCTTATTTAAGGTAATATTAAGTCCGAGGACGGTTTTGCCGTCAACTTTTTTTTCTACCACAACGGCTTCAGACTTAATCGATGTAGCATCACTGCCCGCGCCAGGCTCAGTCAGCGCAAAACATGGTATTTCTATTCCCTTGGCAAGGCGCGGTAAATAATGCTTTTTCTGCTCCTCTGTCCCATAATGCTGGAGGAGTTCTCCTGGCCCCAACGAGTTAGGAACCATCACAGTGACTGCAGCAACCCCGGATCGGCTGGCGATTTTCATGACTACATCCGAGTGCGCGCGTGCAGAAAAGCCTTTGCCGCCGTACTCCTTGGCAATGACCAAGCCAAAAAAACCCTTCTCTTTAATATAGCGCCAAACTTTCTCAGGAAGATCGCATGATTGAATAATCTCCCACTCATCTAACATATCACAAAGAGTCTGCGTTTCATTTTCCAGAAAGGATTGCTCTTCCTCACTAAGCTTTTGTTCATTTTCAGCCAATTTTTCCCAGTGAGGCCTTCCTGTAAAAATGTCTTTTTCAAGCCAGGTGTCCCCGGCATTTAATGCCTCCTCTTCTGTTTTAGAGAGCTTTGGTATTGCTTTGCCCGCGTGTTTAAACAGGTAATTACCTATTTCATCCCGAATGAAATCGATATGAAGAACCGCAATGATCGATGCTATGACAAGCCAAAGCACAATACCTGCCACCCAGGGTAAACCAATCAAAAAAGTGGCGGTCAAGAGGTAAATGACGCTGCCGGCTTCCCAGATACGGGGACTCCAGGCGTGATAGAGCACAAGAAGGGTAAAAATGAGATACACCAAAAATAAACCAATGGCCATTTTGCTTTTCCTTTCCCTGGTTAAATCAACAGGATTTACATAAGAGTTACATATTAAATCAATATTTTAACTTCGTACACAGGAACGCATCTGATTATAGGCAGGCAAAAAAATTGCATCTCACCGCAGCTTAATCAATAATGATTTAGCGCACTACAATCCTTTCACCGACAATGAACAAACGCCTGGTGTGGAATTTTGAAATTCATTCAAGTCCTGAGCTCAGGCTGCCTAGGCAACCTGAATTAACGGATGAAATGAAATGGGAAATCCGTTTTTTTTGGCCTGCCGATGCCATTATTGAATTGCGGGGACTGGATGACAGTTTTCTTGATTTGTCGCAATACACCATAAGACAGCGCAGAGATTGCTATTATCTGCTGCCAGACAGTGAATTCAATATCAAAATGCGCCGTGATCAGCTGCTTTATAAACCTTTATTAAAAAAAGCCAATAATGCCCGGGCCTTCGGCAAAAAGATAAATCTCCTGGAACAGGATAAAAAAACGTTTCTTCCCGGGATGAAGCAACATCAGGTCGATAACTTGTTAAATCTTTTAAACGATTGCGGGCAACAAATTGAGGTCAATAAAGTCGCGCTCTTACATAAATTGAATACGATCCCTAAAACCTCAATAGAACTTGCCAGGCTGCAAATCAAAAAACAAGTGTTTTTTACAGCTTGCATTGAAGGAAAAGCGCTGACGCTTGTGGAATCATTAAGCAAACACTTGCTCGGCAATGAGCTTTCCTGCGACTATATTACTTTTCTTAAAAAACTGGCTATACATGATTAAAACCTTATTTGCCCTGGCCACAAGTTTTGGAAAAATTGGATTCATAGCCCTGGGCGGCGGCAATTCCATGTTAAAACTCATTGAGTATGAAGTTGTCGCCTACCGCCACTGGGTTGGCCAGGAAGAATTCCTGGCCATGATAGGCAGTTCTTTTTTATTTCCAGGATTAACAGCAGTCAAACTGTCGGCGCTCGTTGGCTATAAGGCAGCGGGCATCACAGGCCTCATATTGGCTGTTGCCTGCCTTAACTTGCCCGGACTTATTTTAGCAGTCTTGGGTTATCAATGGTTAACAAGTCATACGGGCCCATTCAGCAAAAAAATCATGGTTTCCGTACAATATGGCGCACTGGCTTTGCTTGCAGCCGCTGCCTATTCGCTGGGGCAGGGAATATTGGCTGCCTATTATTCCTATATATTGATTTTAATGACGATTTTATTCTTTCTTGCCCTGGTTTTCTTGCAATTATCCCCTTTTTGGGGATTCATTGCTTTTATTGGCATTTGTTTTTTTCTTGTTCGTTAATGCTTATCACTCTCTTGCCACATATCCTTTTTTCATCATAAACCGGCAGGCGGCTCTGCTCTGTTGACTGCCGTTTAACACTGTCCCTGTCTTTACAAAATCTTCGATTTAAGCTTTTCTATAGTTAAAGAGCAATCAAGACCGGAGGCTTAATTGGCCGCGTCATTGGATCATCCACAATACTATATTAACCGCGAACTAACAGCGCTTGCCTTTAACGAGCGAGTTTTAGCGCTCGCCCGCGATGAGCGCATCCCGCTGCTTGAAAGGATGCGTTTTCTTTGTATATGCAGCGGGAATTTGGATGAATTTTTTGAAATCCGGGTTGCAGGACTCAAGGATAAAATTGCAATTTCCTCATTCAATTTAAGCATTGACGGATTAATGGCTGATGAGTTGTTGCATGAGTTGAGCAAAAGAACGCATCAGCTCATTGATGAGCTCTATGGTATTTTCAACAAGCAACTGCTGCCTGCAATGAAAAAGGAAAACATCCATTTTTATCAAAAAAAAGACTGGACAGAAGACATCCAGTTGTGGGCAAAGCATTATTTTAAAAACGAAATTTTACCTATCGTCAGCCCTATTGCTTTGGATCTCGCCCATCCTTTTCCCCGTTTATTCAATAAGAGCTTGAATTTTATTGTTTCTTTAAGCGGCAAGGATGCTTTTGACCGAAACATTAATTATGCTGTCATCCATGCGCCTCGTTCTTTGCCGCGCTTGATACACTTGCCTTCAGAGCTATACCAGGATGGCAGTCATTTTGTCTATCTTGCCTCCATTATTGAAACGCATATTCATTCTTTTTTTCCAGGCATGGATATCAATGGCTGTTATGCATTTCGTTTGACAAGAAACAGCGACTTGGCATTGCGTGATGAAGAAGCTGAAGACCTTGCTGCCGCAGTCAAGCGCGAGCTATTTTCCCGTCACTACGGCCATGTGGTGCGGCTTGAGATAGACAAGCAATGCCCGGAGCACATCACAGATTTTCTGCTGCAGAAATATCATTTGCGCCATGAGGATGTGTATTACTGCGATGGGCCAGTTAATATCCAGCGCTATTTAAAAGCCATCAACAGCATACCAAGACCTGATTTAAATTACCCGGTTTTTCAGCCGCAATATCCCATTCCGAAAAATTACCAGCAAAATCTGTTCAATGTCCTTGATGAACAGGATATTCTGCTGCATCATCCTTTTCAAAGCTTTGACATCGTCATTGATTTTGTTCGTCTTGCAGCAGCTGACCCCAATGTATTTGCCATCAAGCAAACGCTTTACCGCACCCGATATGACTCCGTCATGGTGCAAGCCTTGGTAGAGGCAGCCCGCTCTGGCAAGGAAGTCACCGCCGTCATTGAGTTAAGAGCCCGTTTTGATGAAGAATCCAATTTACGGCTTGCCAACCGTCTGCATGAAGCAGGCGTCCTCGTGCTTTATGGCGTTGTTGGATTTAAAACGCATGCCAAAATGACCCTGGTTGTGCGGCGCGTGCATGGCAAATTAAAGCGTTATGTCCATTTAGGCACCGGCAATTATCATGAAGAAACCGCAAAGCGCTATACTGATTTAGGCTTACTGACTGCCCACCCTGCCATCACCTCTGATATCCAGATTATTTTTCAGCAATTAACAGGCCTTGGCCGTACAGTGCGGCTCAAAGAATTATGCCATTCCCCCTTTACCCTGCAAAAAAACCTGCTGCACTATATCGAATGTGCGAGAGCGGCCGCAAAAAAAGGGAAAAACTCAGAAATTATAATTAAAATAAATGGGTTGACTGACAAGGCCATGATTCAGGCCTTGTATAAAGCATCCCAGGCCGGGGTTAAAATTCATCTTATTGTTCGCAGCGTTTGCTGCCTGCGTCCGGGCATAAAAGGCATTTCCGATAACATACGGGTTATTTCCATTGTTGGCCGATTTCTTGAGCACCACCGAGTTTATTATTTTCAAATTGCGGATGCCGAACATTATTTTTGCGCCAGCGCCGATCTGATGGAAAGAAATTTATACAAGCGCATTGAAATCATGTTTCCTATTCTTGATGAGCATTGCCGTAAGCGCGTCAAACAGGAAATTCTCAAAAATTATCTGAAAGATAATCAAGATGCCTGGGAGATGCAAAGCGATGGAACTTATAAACCTCTCCGTGACGGCAACTACAGCGCGCAAGAAAAATTGCTGGAACTTTTCAGTGAAACAGCCGGCAATTAGGTGGGCGTGTCCTCACAGGATGAGCGTCTTATGCCCCACCCCAGCTTCTTCCCGGACCAGGCGCGGCACAAGATAGCCAGGCAATTGGCTTTGCAACACTTGATAGAGCTTTTTTGCCTCTTGAAGCGGAACATCAAAATGATGAGCGCCCTGAACTTTATCCAACAAATGCAAATAATAAGGCAATATTCCGCACGCAAATAAGCGCCTGCTTAATTGCACGAGTATGTCCGCGTTATTATTCACCCCGGCCAACAGCACAGATTGATTTAAAAGCAGCATATCGGCTTCGCGTAGGCGCCGGCTTGCGGCAAATACCCGATCATCCAGCTCGCGAGGATGATTAGAATGCAATACCATGACCTTCTGTAAGGAAAAATCCTCAAACAACCTCAGAAAAGAGTCATCAATACGCTCTGGCAATACGACAGGGATGCGGCTGTGAATGCGCAAAGTCTTAACATGGGAAATGGCAGACAGTTGGCTAATCAAAGGGGCAAGATGCGCATCTTTCGCCAATAAGGGATCCCCTCCGCTTAAAATAACTTCGCTTATGGTGTTATCATGCGCAATATACTGCAGCACCGGATCCCAGCCATGCCTGCCGGGATTGTTGTTCTCATAAGGGAAATGCCTGCGAAAACAATAGCGGCAATTAATGGCGCAAGCTCCTGCCAGCGTTAGTAACACGCGGCCTGAATATTTATGAATTAATCCCGGCAGCGGATTAGCCTTGGCTTCCTGTAATGGATCAGTCGCATAGCCGGCATCAAGAGTGAGCTCTTTAGCCTGTGGCAACACCTGCAATAATAGGGGATCAAGGGGGTTGCCCGGTTCCATCAACGCTGCAAAGCCTTGAGGAACCCTGGTTTTAAATTGCTTTTGTGCGTCGTCGCTTGCTAAAGTATGAGGCAGCTGCAAAAAATCCAGTAATTCATGCGCACTGGCAAATCCTTCAGCAAGGATTTTTTGCCAATCTGGTTTAGAATCTCGCATTCATGTTATAGTGTTGGTAAACTGTGCGAACTTTAACGAATTTGTAAAAAAAACTCAATCATGGAGCACGAATGGCACTCTACAGTACAAATGAATTTAAAAATGGCTTAAAAGTCATGGTAGACAACGCCCCCTGTACAATTGTTGACTGTGAATTTGTCAAGCCAGGTAAAGGACAGGCATTTACCCGGGTCAAATTGCGCAACCTAAAAACTGGCCGGGTTGTTGAACGCACCTATAAGTCAGGAGAATCCCTGCCTTCTGCTGATGTTGTCGATGTTGAAATGCAATATTTATACAATGATGGAGAATATTGGCATTTTATGGTGCCTGAAACATTTGAACAGTACGCGGCAGGTTCCGAAGCTGTAGAAGACAGTGCCAAATGGTTAAAAGAACAGGATATGTGCACGGTGACCCTGTGGAACAATGAACCCTTGCAAGTCGCCCCGCCCAATTTTGTTATTCTCGAAGTCACAGAAACAGATCCCGGTTTAAAAGGAGACACTTCAGGCGGCGGCGGTAAACCTGCAACGCTTGAAACAGGTGCCGTGGTACGCGTTCCTTTATTTGTCCAAATCGGCGAACTGATTAAAGTGGACACCCGTAAAGGCGAATATGTCTCAAGAGCCAAAGAATGACTTGTATGGGTTTGAGCCAATTAAGCCCGCAGATGCGGGCTTAATTTTTTCTGCGCCCCGGCTAAGTCACCGTTTTAAACCAAAATAAGCTTTGACTCATACCAGACTAAGCATGCAGCCTGGCAGGCGATTACCAATAATACCAGGCACGGGGTCCATAATAAGTGCGTGTGCTGTAATAACGGAAATAACGGTATCTTGGCCAATAACGGTAACCGGTATAATAACGGGTTCCCCAATAATATGAAGGGTAACCAAATCCGACATAGGTGGTTGTAGCGGGTGTGTACGTGGTTGTCGTTACCGTACAGCTGCTTAGAAAGATTGATGCAGCAATAATAAATAAGGCTGGAACTAACTTTTTCATATCGGCTTCCTTGCTTTATTGATGTATTATAATTATACATCAAGTTTTATTAATCAACAAAATTCCTGTCAAGCGCACTTCAACATCTTAATCTGCGCCTTCAGCTGATCAAAACCTGCCTCAACATTGATATATGCCCTATTTGCTAAATAAACAGACAAAGAGCCATCATCCTCAGGCTGCGGTGATTGCAGAATTTCATTAAAATTGAGCTTTTTTAGCCGATTGAAATCTTGCTTTCGGGTAACAAGATAAAAATTCCGGTAATGGGCTTTATCATGAAAATGAATGGATTCAGCTTCACCTGCGTAGCTGTGTCCCGGCAGATAGTCTTTTAGCGAATAAGAGCGATTATTATGCACCGCTATAATTTTGCCCGGGGGCAATAATGAAATAATTTTATTCGCCAAACGTTTGACAACTTGATGTGCTTCCCTTGAATAAGGACCAAATTGGGTTAAGGTATTTTTTATTCCTTGATCGGTGAAAATTCGATTGGGATCAAATTCATAACGCTTCCCATGTAAATGAAAAGAAATATTTCTTCCTCCTGTATGGCGAAGGGTGATTAAACTGCCGCCTTTTTCTTGAACAACCATTTTAGCAGCTTCAAAAGCCGTAGTTTCATTCTGATGAACATGGATAAAGGCTTTTCCAGGGCCATTCTGAATCTGTTGAATGATAACGGTTTCATTACCAAGCTTAACCTTATAATGAGCCGCATAAACTGATGAACCAAGGAAAATGAAGACAAAGGCGATAAAGCGCATGACAACCAAAAGGATAGTTTTTTGACCATCCTATCCAAATTAGCTAAAAAATGCAAATTTTTTACGCATACAGGAAAGAGCCACCAGGGGGCAAAGCAAGGCAGGCAATGATCCCCTGTTCTCTGAGCCGCATCGCTTCTCAACAATGTGACTTATGTTCTGCTTCAGGCTTCCTGAATTTTCAGGCTTGCACACCACAGAACAACGCAATCACCCATACTTCAGTGTATTTTGGTTCAGTCAGGGTAAATCATTACCTCTATGTTTAATGTTAGACCAGTTTTAGCTTGATTAACAAGTCCCTGGCCTTTGCCCCTGGATTTCCATAAGAAGTTGTAAGCCTTGCCTAGTCTCTGAAGTTATTAAACTGTAATGGCAGTTCGATATCCGATTTTTTTAATAAGGCTATAACAGCCTGCAAATCATCACGGTTTTTGCCGCTCACACGAATTTTATCACCCTGGATTGCTGCTTGTGCTTTGATTTTGCTGTCTTTGATTATTTTTACAATTTTCTTGGCAGTAGGTTGATCAATACCTTGTTTAAATATCATCGTGAGGGAAAAAGTTTTACCGCTGTGCTGAGGCTCATCGTCGATTTCTGCTCCTGCCGTATCAACTCCACGTTTGGCACAATGATTACGGAACATTTCTTCCAGCTGACGAACCTGAAATTCAGACTCGGATTTAAGGGTAACTGCCAGCTCATCAAGTGTGATATCTGCCTCAACGCCGCGAAAGTCAAAGCGGGTGCTTACTTCTCTTTTGGTATTTTCAACTGCGTGGCGCAATTCTGTTTCATTAATCTCTGACACGATATCAAACGAAGGCATAAGGCTCCTTATCAAAAATCACGATACGTTTATAACCAGCAAAAAAGCACATGAAACCCATGTGCTTTTAAAATCTTAAACTGAATGAAACCGCCGTTTGGTTTAATAACTCATATTCTGGGTATTGTCATTACCATTGGCAGGAGTACTCTGATTGTCTTGGGGTTGATTCTGCTGCATCATGGTACCATTCGTATTGGTGCCGGAAGCAGGTGATGCGGTTGCGATTTGCATTTTATCTTCAACCGAAGTCACGCCCTGCACTGATTTAGCTAAATCCAGCACTTTCTGTTTTTCATCCTGATTCGCTACTGTGCCAGATAAATATACTATTCCGTTTTTAGTCTCCACAGACAAGGTCCAGCTTGGGATGTCTGTACCCATGATGTCTTTTTGAATCAAGAGACCCTTGACCTTGGCGGTAATATAAGTGTCGTATAATGGAGCCTGGCTTTCCTTAACCGTAAGCGCATCCACATTGACGTCACGAACTCCCTTTACAGATTCAGCCATGATAATGACTTTTTCATAGTCTGTGTCAGAGGGCAGTTCGCCTGCAAGATACACCACGCCTTGCCGTACAGAAACATTCACCTTGTCGGCATAATCAGACATGGCGGCTTTAATATCATTGGTCAAGGCCGCATCATTTGGTGCAGTTTGCGCTGCTGCTGGCTGACCATTTTGAAGATTCGCATTATTATTTTGGTTATTGTGCATGTCAGCCATGGCAAAACTGACCATGCCACCGGATAACAGGACAGCTACTGCCTTTAATTTTAACTTATTCATAATTTTTTCATCCTTTAAAAAATTAAAAAACAATGTTACGCCATAAAACTTGATAACCGTATTAATTAGGGTAGCCAAGGAAGTCAGCTTATGCAAAATTTTATGGTTTTACTAAACTATAAATATACTCTGACCAATTTGAACGTCAAGAGCCAGGAAATATATTCAAGGAGAGAGTTATGTTGAGCTGGGCAATTTTCTTTTTCATCATTGCAATCATTGCTGCAGTTTTCGGTTTTGGCGGCATTGCTACTGCCGCTGCTGGAATTGCACAACTATTATTCTACCTGTTTATTGTTGTTTTTGTGATTCTACTGATAGTCAGTTTGCTGGGTGGAAGGCGACCGCCGCCGCCAATATAAGACTGACACGCTAAAAAAGCCCTCTTCAGGGCTTTTTTATATTCTTTAATCTCAAGATTATTTTTTGATTCCCTAAACAATAACTTAATAAAACAGACGGCTGTTTTTTTATATAAATTTTTTATATAAAAAATCGTTATTGTGCAAATTAAAATCAATTTGGTGCTAAAATTAAAATGTTAGCAAGCTCATTTTTCAAAGGAGTGAACAAATGAAAACCTGGATATCAACATTTATTGTGCTTGGCCTGATGCTTTTTAGCTTGCCCACCTTTGCCGATAAAATCATCATTACAGGGGCTCCAGTAATTCTTGAACAACGGGAAGGCATTTATTATTTACCGACTACCTATACAGCAACAACGCCTTATTATTATGTCACTTTGGATGGAGCAAACCGCGTCTGTTACACTGAAAGGCAGCCTGCGCTTGAAACTTTGGACATGACGACCATTAACGTCAATGTCGCCGGAACCCAAACCCTCTGGTATTGTTACTTATACGACACCACCTATTTTAGTGTGACCCCATAAAATCAGAAAAGCCGGCAAAGAATTTTGCCGGCTTGCTTTGTGATCGTTTTTGACTAGAACTAATAGGAAAGAGTACAGGATAAGCGAATTGCCTTCTTAAGGAAACATATGGATAAGTATATCGACCGGCACGACGCTGGCAAAAAACTCGCAAAATTCTTAAGCGCTTATAAAAACAAACCGGATACCATTGCTTTGGCCCTACCGCGCGGCGGGGTGCCGGTTGCCTATGAGATTGCGAAAGCACTCTTGATCCCTATGGATGTGTTTATTGTTAGAAAATTAGGCGTACCTGGTCATGAAGAATTAGCCATGGGCGCCATCGCCTCAGGAGGCGTTACTTATTACAACGATGAAATTGTCTCCCAATTGAACCTTTCTCCTGGAGCAATCAGTGAAGTGATTGCCTCTGAAGAAAAAGAACTGAAACGGCGTGAGGAGAACTACCGCGGTGAGAATCCTTTTCCGGATTTAAAAGGCAAGACAGTGATATTGATTGATGATGGAATTGCAACAGGCGCCACAACCCGCGCCGCGATTAAGGCGTTAAAAAAACAAAATCCGAAACGCATTGTACTTGCAGTTCCCGTAGCTGCGGCATCTACTGTTGCGGAAATGGCAAAAGAAGTAGATGAAATAATCTGTCCTTTAAAACCGATTAATTTTTACGCCGTGGGGCTTTGGTATGACAATTTCTCACAAACCACAGATGAAGAAGTGGCAGTTTTACTGGGAAAGCAAAACGGCAAGTACACAGACTAGGCAGGAAATACCATGACATCATTTCACCCAAACGAAGAACATGACATCACTATCCCTGGAGGGGATGTCGAGCTAAAAGGTATTTTATGCATACCTGAAGAGTCAAAAGGAATCGTTTTATTTGTGCATGGCAGCGGCAGCAGTCGATTTAGTTCTCGCAATCAGTATGTCGCCCATTATTTGAATGATGCAGGGCTTGCAACGCTCTTGTTTGATCTCCTCACGACAGAAGAAGAAGCGATTGACGCCCATACCCGTCATTTGCGTTTTGATATTGGCTTACTGGCTACGCGGCTGATTTTGGCCACTAACTGGTGCCAAAAAAACCTGCCTCCATTAAAAATTGGTTATTTCGGTTCAAGTACAGGAGGAGGCGCGGCATTAGTCGCTGCCGCAGAAAAATCAGACATAGTCAAGGCTGTTGTTTCACGCGGCGGGAGGCCTGATTTAGCTGCGGAATTTTTAACTCTGGTTCAATCTCCAACCTTGCTCATTGTCGGCGAACTGGATGAAGAGGTTATTGAAATGAATGAAGCTGCCAGAGAAAAAATGCATTGCACCAACCAACTCGAAATTGTACCGGGGGCAACCCACTTATTCGAGGAACCAGGCACACTGGATACTGTCGCAAACCTGGCCAGAGACTGGTTTATCAAATACCTGCATTCATAAACATGAAATTACCGTGGAGGCGAGACGCAATGAATCATTACCCTAGAAGCTTTCAATTTGTGGATCTTAAGGAGCTGCCTCCGAAGCCACGGAAAAAAGGCTTGGTTGAAATTCGCGGCCCCTATTATGAGGCAACCACCACAGGCGAATTACAAAACTTATTGGAAACCTGGGGATATTATATTGATGGGTTTAAATTTGCCGGGGGCACACAATCTTTGCTGCCTATCGATACAGTAAAACAATTTACCTCCATTGCTCATGAACACCAAGTCTATGTGAATACCGGCGGCTTTATCGAGCGCATTGTTATCCAGGATGAAGGCAATGTGGAACGCTATTTAAGCCAAACCAAAGAGTTAGGGTTTGATGTGATTGAGGTTTCAAGCGGCATGTTCAGCAAGGCTTCAGACTTTCCTCTCGATTTGCAAATTAAAGTGGTCAAAAAAATCAAAGAAATCGGCTTAAAGCCTAAACCTGAAATTACCCTTATGTCTGGCGCAGGAGGCGGAACGAAAGAGCTGGATTATAAAACTCGCCTCAAGACCTCCAAAACGATAGATAATTTGCTTGAAGAAGGAGAGCGTTTCTTTGAAGCCGGAGCTTACATGCTGATGATTGAATCAGAGGGAATTACAGAAGGCATTGAAAATCCAAAAGATTGGCGCAGTGATGTTATTTTTGCCTTGATTGATCGCTTCGGACACGAAAAGCTGATGTTTGAAATATCTCCAGAGGATGATGAAGCGCGGCAAACGTTTAAATGGTATCTGCAGAATGTCAGCCCAGAGGTGAATTTGATGATGAACTCTAAAAATATTGTCGAATTTAATGCATGGCGCATGAGGCTATGGGGCGACAGAAGGATTTGGGAAGGAAAATCGGTCACTGGCATTTAATATTCGGGGTGGATGATCATGGCTATTGCTTTTATTACTCACAAGGATTGCCTGCTCCACAACACGGGAGACTTTCATCCTGAATGCCCCGAGCGCCTGCAAGTCATCAATGACAATCTTTCGCAAAGCGCAATCCAGTCTTCTTTAGTCTGGGAAACTGCGCACAAAGCTACACGAGCGCAATTAGAGCGCGTACACGATAAGCAATATATCGAATCTATCTTTAACCGTTCACCTAAAGAAGGATTTGTCAGGATTGATCCAGACACCATGATGAATCCCGGCACCCTTAATGCCGCACTTCTTGCAGCCGGCGCTGTGATAAAAGCAGTCAACATGGTGCTTGAAAATAAAGTCGAAAGCGCCTTTTGCAGTATCCGGCCGCCAGGACATCACGCAGAACACAATCGTGCCATGGGGTTTTGTTTTTTCAATAATATAGCAGTGGGCGCGGCGCATGCCTTGGCTGTTCATCAGCTAAACCGCATTGCCATTATTGATTTTGATGCCCACCGCGGCAATGGCACCGATGATATCTTTCAAAATCACAAGCAAATATTGATTTGTTCTTTATATGAGCATTTCCTTTATCCTGCAATACCCCCTCCTAAAGCAGATAATATTATTGATCTCCCCTTACCTGCCCGGGCCACAGGAAGCCAGTTACGTGCCAAATTTTCACAAAAAGTGATTCATGCCATCGAAGCATTTAATCCGGAACTGATTTTGATTTCCGCAGGATTTGACGGGCATGCAGATGATGCGATATCAACCTTGCGCTTTATAGAAAGTGATTATCATTGGCTGACTCAACAAATCAAAACGATAGCAAGAAAAAGCTGTGCTGGCCGCCTTGTTTCTGTACTTGAAGGCGGTTATGCACTGAATGTGCTTGGTGCCTGTGTAGAAACTCATCTTGAAGCGCTAAAATAACGGCACTAGAGCACTTTTAAAAAGGCGGTTAAATCTTCTTTTTCCTGTTCATTTAATTGTAATTGCAATACCAGGTTAAAAAATTCGACAGTGTCAGCCAAGGTTAACAGGCGTCCATCGTGCAGGTAAGGTGGTGAATCTTTGATGCCGCGCAAGGGAAAAGTCTTAATGGGGCCATCAGCCGCTGCTGTCCTGCCATTGTAAGTTTGCGTTTTATAGAAGCGCTCTGTTTTTAAATTATGCATTAAATTATCAGTGTAATAGGGAGGAGTGTGGCAAGTAGCACATTTTGCCTTACCAAAAAACAATTCCTGACCGCGAAGCTCAGCAGCAGTTGCCTTGGCTGGGTCTAATTTGCCTTCCCAGTTCAATTTGGGCGCTGGTGGGAAATCCAGTAATTCCTGAAATTCCGCCATAAAATGCACCTGGCTGCCACGCTCCAGGATATTCACTCCTTTTTTGGTAGCAATCACCGGATCCCCATCAAAATAAGCGGCTCTTTGCTCAAATTCAGTAAAATCTTCAACCGTTTTAAGGGCACGCTGGGAACCAAATAAACGCTGAATATTAACGCCGCGCAAACTCGGCGTATCGATGCGATGACGGAATGCCTGCGGGCGGATATCGCCTACCAGATGTGTTGCTGCATTAGTATGCCCATTGGCATGGCAATCAAAGCAGGCAACGCCTCGATGAGGAGTTTTGGTGCGCCTGTCTTTGGTCTGGTTAAACTGCTGCTGCGGGAAAGGCGTGACAAGGAGCCTTAAGCCTTCAATTTGCTTGGGGTTTAAAATGCCGTTGAATAATCGGTAATAATTTTCAATGGTTACCAGCTCGCCTTTGGAAACATCCCCCAAATCAGGACGCGTCGTTAGAAAAATGGGCGCAGGAAACGGCGGCAAAAAATGCTCCGGCAAGTCAAAATCCAGATCAAAACGCGTGAGATCGCGCTTCTCCTGCCTGTCAATCTCTTTAATCACCATTTTTGGAAAAACCATACCGCCCTCTTCCTGATTCGGATGAGGCAGGGGCAAAAATCCTTGCGGGAAAAGCCCTTTTTCCTTAATTTCTTCCGGAGTCATTTTAGCCAGAGATTCCCAGGTTTCACCGGCTGGCAAGCGTACCCTGACGCCTTCCTGAATAGCTTTTCCATTAGACATTTTTGTGTCTTTCGACGGTTTATTGCTTAAATCATAACGGCGGTTTAAGAGTTCCTGCTGCTTGTCATTAATCTGTTGCCTTTGAGAAGACATGCGCTTATATATGGCATTAAATTCTTCGTCAATGACCACTGGCGCATAGCTTGATGGTTCAGCGGCGTTCAGGCAGGGCAACCATAAAAGAAACAAAAAGAAGAGGCATGTCTTTCGCATAATAAGTCCTTTTATCTTATTGGTTAAATCATAAATTAGGGTTATCCATATTACAATCCTCAAAAGAGGTGGATGAGGTAAAAAATGAAAATCTGCGGGCGTTCAGATAAGTTGCTGTTTTTTCCTCACACGGATAAACTGCTCTCTTTTGTAAAAAGGAGTTTTATCATGCCTGCTTTTTTTTCTTCCGTTGCCAATACGCTGACCGATTATTCCAACTATTATATCGACTGGTCGCGGGTATCAGAGCTTATTACTTCTGCCTCCCACCGCTATAGCTTTAAGGAATTAGCCGAACGGGGCGCTATAATCAGTGCGACAGCATTGGGCGCTTATGCCGGATATCGATGGGCAGATGAGGGCTTTGGCCTTGGCTCCTGCCTCTACAGCATGGCGGGAAGCTTTATCGGATTTGTAGTCTCCCATACTGTCGTCATCGCGCCTTTACTTTGGAAACGTTACCAGATGAGCCAGGAGTGCCAAAAATCAGAGCAGCAAATTCTTGATGCCTGCCTAGAGCTTCGCTTTATGGATTACAGCAACCCTGAAATAGACAAATTGATTACGGCCATAACCAGCAAAGTTAAAGAAACGAAGGAGCTAAACCTCAGTGATGATAAACACGCACGCGCTTCACAAACCTGGGGAACCAGAAAAATGCTCCTCGCCAAAATGGCTGAACAGGTTGCAAACGATCTGAATGCGCTTCAAGATAAAGATAACTATGATGAAACGCTTTTGAGTATTCAGTCTTTTTGGTCTAAGTCTTCCTATGATTTTTACAATGCGGTCGGTGGATTTCGCCTGCCTTCTCTGGAAAAAAAGACGAGCCCTAAGGAAGATGAAAACAATGAATTGAAGCTTAAATTCCAGTAATCGCGCATTCTGTCCCGGCCGCAGCATGGGGCGGGCGGCCGGGTTTTGACTCATTATGGCGAAGATGAGGAAGAAGATTCCAAAGAATCAGCGGGGGTCTCTGGGGTTTTAGGAGATGATTTAGGGCTTAAAATCCTGTTCGCCAATCCTTTCAAAGCAGAAGAAAAGAATCCTTTTTGGATGGAAATGGATATCGATGGTTTTTTATACCATTCTGAATTCAAATAGCTGCTCACCAGCTGCTCTAAAGCTTTGGGCTGCAAAGGCTTGCGTAAGCTTGCGTTCGCTCCCGGAAAAATTCCAGGATAGGTTGCAGAACAAGTAAAAATATAGGCTTTTTGCGACCGATTCAATTCTTCATATTCTCGAATCAATTTTGTTGCCTGATCGCCCTGCATGCCAGGCATTTCATGATCCATATAGATAATATTAAACGGCTTATTGTGCTTGATAATCTCCAGCGCCTCATGGCCATTTGCAGCATACTGGATATTTTCTTCCTTAATCCCAATATTTTTAAACAATTGCCGGGCTACTTTCTGAAGCACTGTATTATCTTCGACGATTAAAATACGCAAATGGGGATAGTGTGATTTTCTTTGCATTCTTGCCTCCGAATTCAGAAATTCAGGCTCGTCCCTGAATATTTTTAAGATTTGCGCCAAACCGGCGCCTACGAAACCCGGCAGCCTCTCGCAATCGCTACGCCAAAAGAGAAACGCAAAGGCGTAAGTCAATGATGTTTTTAAATAAAAAAGCGCAATAATCAACCGGGATTGTAACGGCATTATCTTCGCTAATCAAACTATAGAATGTCCTATAAGTTTTTTCTTCATTCATTTTGAACTGCTTTTTTCGTTAGGCATTGCGTTTTTTTTCCAATGTGCTTCAATTGTAATCTGCGCATATTGCCGAGCAAAACATGATCATTTATGAAGTTAATTTAACCATTTCAGAGGAAGTATATGATGCTTTCATAACCTGGCTAAAACCGCATATTCAGGAAATGCTGGAACTGGATGGTTTTGAATCGGCGCAACTATTGCAACATATCGATACAAATAACTATAAAAAAATAGAGCTCTCCGTGCGTTACCGCGTTAAAAATGAAGCATGCCTTGATCAATATTTAACCCATCAAGCCAAGGCAATGAGGGGTAAGGCTTTACCACAGTTTCAGGGGAAATTTCAGGCTTCGCGAAAGGTGCTGGCAATCATGGATGAATTTTTTTCCATCAGGCCACGCCATAGTTTTCTTTAGGCAAAGGCATATGCCGATTCCAAATCGGCATGAGATAATCCTTAATATTAACCAAAGACTTGAGCAATATGAAAAAATTCAGTTTCAGCTTCATTTTGATTCTTACAGGACTTTTCTTCGCAGTACACGCATCAGTACTCAAAACGCCTCTGGAGGCAAGGCATTATCAATCCTTGCCTGATTCCAGGGAAATTAATCGTTTTTTGCAGCAATTGGCCGAGCAATCATCAGAGGCAAAGCTCATCTCCATTGGCAAAACAGCCGGCGGCCGTGAAATGACAGCATTACTGGTGTCCAGTAACAAAGAATTTCTCGAAACCGGGAAAACTCAAGATAACAAGCTCGCCGTTTTGTTAATCGGTTCCCAGCACGGTACGGAACCGTCAGGCTGCGAAGGCTTATTAAAATTTACCGCTCAATTGTTATCCGGCAACGAGAAGCATTATCTTCCGGACATGAACTTTATCATCATTGCCAACGGCAATCCGGATGGGCGTGATCAGCACTCGCGTTTTAACGCCCATGGAGGAAATATCAACGTAGATTTTACCCGCGTTGCATATCCTGAGACACAAGCTGTTATCAATGTATTAAGGCAGTTTCAAATTGATGCCTTGCTTGATCTGCACGAGTCTTCAGCCATGAAGAAAATTTTAACTTTGCAGGAAGGGTTTTACCGGAATGCTGAAGCGCAATACGAAGTAGGCAACAATCCAAATATTGACCCGGATTTGCTTAGGCTTGGCCAAAAACTCCTGCCCGAATTGATTCGCATCAGTGAAGAAAAAGGCCTGCCCGGCGAGCATTATCTCGGTGAAATACTGAAACTTGATCAACCCGTAGCGCATGGGGGATTAAAAATCAGTAATCTCAGAAATTACAGTGCCATGCAGGGTATTTTTTCAGTGCTGGTAGAAAACAGGCTTGACCCCAATAAAACCTATTATGAAACCCCTCAAAATATTAAGGTTAGAAGTGAAAAACAATTGCTCAGTATTTTAAGTTTTTTAACTCTACTTCAAAAGGAGAAGCCGGCAATTTTAAAAACCGTTAGAGCTGCCAAAGATGGCAGGCAGCAAATGAAACTTCAAGGCAAAAAAATGAGGCTAATCTATGGCTATGATCTCAATACGCAAAACCCTGTTAGGGAAGTGGCGTTAACTGATGTAGCAAGCGGCCATCCTGTCAAAAAGCCTTTTCCCAATTTTGATTACGTATCGATTGAAAAAACCATCTTAATCCCAGATGCTTATGCAATCAAAGCGCCGCAAAAGAAAGTCATTGATATCCTGAAAAAGCATCGCATTGTGATTAAACAACTGGAGACACCGCGCCAAGTCATGGCCATGGCGCCCCGCATTAATACCATCCGGATAAACTATTCCCCTTTATTTCAAAACGTATCGACAGTGAATATCGATACTGATTTTACGCCAGGAATAATCACGCTCGCTCCGGGAGATTTTCTTGTGCCAACCCATCAGCCTTTAGGGAAATTGATTCCCTTGTTTTTGGATTTACGTGCAGTTGACAGTATTTATCAAAAAGCAGAATTTCGTTATTTGCTGACTGAAGGCATGGATATTTCCGTATTTCCAGTAAAATTGATGGATCAGGACTCACAAATAACAGGGGAAAAAATCAAAATTCCAAGATAAAATGGGTACTCGTCTTAACCCTCTAGCCAGAATTTTGTCAGGGATTTAAAATTCAATTTTATTTGAGTATCATTTTTGCTGTTATGGATAATTTTGCATATATTTTAAAAAGTAAGGAATGCAATGAATGCTAGAGAAGCGATCACAAAAGAGCTAAAGGAAGCAAAAAAAAATCTTAAGCAGTATCAGCAGATATTGACAGATTGTGACGATAAGGGCGCTGAGCGCTATTTGCTCCTCACTGCCACCTGGCAGCTTATTGGACACTATACCCGAAAAATAGATGAATTATCCCAACAATTGGATGAATTGGCGGAGCAAAACCATACTCTATCCATGTGATGGCTTTTTTTGGGATTTCCTTATCCGCATTTGCCGCCCGCAAAGCCCGTCAAGAACCTTGCAGGTTTTTTAGATAGTTCTATAAGTTTTATAGACTGAGATTTTGCACGTTATCAATGACTTGAGCGTCATTGTCTTGATCAAGTATTTTTTCAATGGCACGGCATTTTTCTTCTGCCCTGTTTTTCAAATCTCCCCTTCCGTGCTGCTTAAAAATTCCAATGCTCTCGCTATAATGCCGCAAGGCGGGCTTTGTATTTCCTTCCATAGACGCAAGGCTAAAAAGCGCAATGCCCGCATTCATGCTTTGCTCGCCTGTTGTTGCTACGGCCAAATTATAATTTATTTGAAAACATTTTTTAGCGCGCTCAAGGTCATTTGATTTATGATACTGGCGACCAAGATTATTCACCAGTATATTGAGTTTATGCAAAAATTGCTCCCCAATTGCGACGTACTTGCCTTTTTCGAGGCCAGCAGTTTTTTGATTATCATAGCCAAACACCGGTTTTTTAGGATAAGCCTGGATATTAAGAAATTGGCCTTGCGCTTCCCTAATCACTTCTGCAAGCTCTTGCGGGGTACGAAACTCAAAAACATTTGGTTCAAAAAATAAGGCAGGCGTCAAACTGTTTTCGATAAGCATCCGGTTTAAGAGGCAATTAACAAAAGTGCGGTTATTCCCATCGCGAAACGGGTGCAAGCGGGTCAGCTGCTGGATAGTTTCAGCTATCCGCAATAATTGCTCATTTTGTGATCCCGTTTTTTTTCTATTTTCATTATATGAATCAACAATACTTTTGATCTGCTGATTTAAATAGCTGTCATTAGGCGGCTGATACATGAGCCTTACAGTTTCTTTTTTAAAAAAATTCTCCATTAACGCATTCAATTTCAAAGGATCATCCGAAGTCACAGCATCCTGAGGGTTAAAGAGCAATTTAAGATTTTTTTGGCCGCATAATTCCGGGCTCACGGGCATTATGCGGTTATTGAGAGAAACGAAATAGACTGGAATAATTTTGGCTGATGTATGCCTTGTGCTCAACAAATGTTTCAATCCATTTTCTGTCGCCCAATTGGGTATTATTTCGAAACCCACATCATTTTTTCTGAAAGAACCGGGCTCACAGATATTAGTACTTTTGACTCCAGTCATACAAGCTTTGTGTATTTTTTGGATATCTTCAACTGATATAGGTTTATTCAAAGATTCCAGGGCAGCCAGCAGACCTGATAGAACCCCCGCTATGCTACCAGGTTCACGTGCTTCAAACCCTTGGGGGCCTTGCTCTTTACTGTAGAGTTTGCCATCAACGGCAAGCATCCAAAGCTTATCTTGCTGTAGCCTGGCTAATGACTCGAGACCAATCAGTTCATTCATGTTTACACCTCTTGAGTTGAATAAAAAGATTCCATCGTGGAAAAATAAAAATCTAGTTATTCATATAATAAATAATTGGTCTTAAAATATACTATGTTGGAAAATATTTGTCACGGATCTCCTCTTTTTGTTAATAAAATGTTAATGGTGGGCATTTATAATCACTTTGATTTTTTTATTTTCATTTAAATTGGGGGAGCATCATGCCTAAGGGTAAAGAGTTCATTTCATTGTTCACTAAGTCTTATTCTTCTATGAGTAAATCAAGTTTGTTTCAAGAATCCGTCAAAGTGAGCATCACCAATTATTCCAAAATATCCTACTTCAAGCTGACTTCAGAGGAACGGAGGAAAGGCTACCAGGAAGTCATCGCGTCACTTCCCGAGAGTCCAGATTTTGTGTATCGTGGAACAACCGGCAATGCAGAAGTATTGCATGCGATAGAAACAGGATGCCTAGGCAGAGCGCCCAAAGAATGTAAAAAGTCGGACTGCCTTAATTTGGTCGCTTATGTTGAAAAAAATGACAGCAAATTCTTTTATTCCACAACTCCCTGTCCAACAACAGTAATGGGGTACACAGAAGGCCTGTCAGTTATCCCGACAGTTGGAAACATTCTGGTTATGAATCAGCCAAAAGTATTCGTAAGGCCGCAAAAAATGCTGGTCTTGTATCCTGAAATGTTTAGCGAATATGATGAAAAGAATTATCAAAGCATTGCCTATGGCGACGGGCCGCGGCAAATTCCAATTGCGGAAAGGACACTGCACAATAATGAAGTAACTGGCATTCTGGGTCTGTCAGTCAAAGATGATTGGCGGCTGACAACCAGTAAAGACCTGGCCAAAATCATTCAGGTTTATGCGCCAGGCCGCTTATTGGGTCTATTTATGTCTGCCAAAGAACCCGTTCACGTTCAACAATGGGATAATCCGCAATTTAGAAAAAGGGCTTGCTCTTTGGAAGTCATGGTCGACAATGGTCATCCCCAGGCGGTTGAAGTCATGAACGAACGCGCTGTTGAATTTGGATTGATCAATAAGAATCAAAGATTGTTAACGCTTAAGGATGCCTATGCACTTCTCACTGCCGAAGAATTCGCTCGCTTCGAAGATTACGAGACAGAACATACAGAGCTTTTTTCTGAAGTGCCCAAAGAAATTCGCGAAGGCGACGCAAAAGAATTATTTGACTATACCCAATCGATCATGGACTCCAAACAGATGGGAAAAAGCTTGTCATATAAAATGTAATTATTTTCAGTCAGCCAGGCGCGATCCAGTTCTTGGCTGATTTCTTTTCAACAGGAATTGAAAAGGTAATGATTTTTTTTATAAATTATATTAAAATAAACCAATTTGATTTCCAATAAACCACAAAGGACTGATTTTAAAGATGAAAAGCAAACTGAGACCAACCCTAAAACGATTTTTTATGACTTTCTCCAACCCAACAACAACCCTGCAAAAAACTGAATTGCATCGTAATTTGCAAAAAGCTTTGAAAATAAATAAAGCAAACAATAAATTTTTATCCTTCTTTTTAGGGGAAAACTGGAGATATGTGAGCTTTGAAAAAACTTTCAGCCAAATAACCAGCAATGAAAAGCTTAAAGCCATGCATGATCAGGCTAATCTCAACTTAGCAAGCTGGCAGGCGAAGCAGTCCCTCCCTCCATACAAAGTTGAAGTCACCCCGCAGGACTGGGGCATAGCTGCCCTCAAAGCCACCCAAAAATATGGTAAGCCCTATGCCGTGTTGAACATGGCTAACTCACAATACCCGGGCGGGGGGTTTCTGGAGGGGGGCAGCGCCCAGGAAGAAAATATGTGGATGCGCACCACCTGTGCTAATTCACTCTCGGCAAAAGACGTTTACTTTAACGAGAAGGAAAACTGTTTTTGTTACAGCCAGGAAGCGAGGGAACTTCTAACTGGACAGAAGGAAATGAGCGAGGAGGAGTGCGCCCTGCTTGGCAAAAAACGGGGAATGGCCATCCAAAAAGCACATAAAGTGTTTTTAAACCCCGAAAGGCAACTTTGCTTTAGGGGCCCCGAGGTTTTACTGGAAACAGACTCATTGAATGAAATGAATGTCAAAAAAGGCTTCATCGCTGACAGTACGCTCAGTTTTTCCTTTCTTCCTGAAGAACAAATATTTCCTTTTTATGAACTTCGGTCAGCCGCTCCGCAACTTGCGGGTTACGACATTGATTGGCGCAACCAACAGTTTTTACAAGAATATGAAAAAGAAATCAGGCGGCGAATCAGTGCCCAACTGGACACATTGATACTCAATGAAATGCAATTTGTTATTCTTGGCGCCTGGGGATGCGGCTGCTTTGCAAACAACCCTCATATTGTAGCCAAAATATATCATGAAGAAATTGAAAAAAGAGCAAAGCATTTCCAGCATATTGTATTCCCAATCATGCCGAACAATATGGGGCGCGAATGCAACTTTTCCGTATTTAAAAAACAGCTTGATGGACTGAAGCTCGATTTGCGGAAAAATTGTTTATTGTCCCAAAATGCAGTGGGCAATCAAATCGAACCCTTTGATAAATTATCTGCCCACACTTCCCCGGAAGCCCAAAAAACATTAAACGATGCTCCTTGCCCTTCTGATTCAGAAATGAAAGAAAAGCATCGTTTCTGCAATATTCTCTGAATCATGTTGCTGTGTTCTTTACTGAGTTTTTGGGCAAACCGCTTAACAGTTCCCTTACGGCGCTTAATGGCAGTCCCATGACGGCATAAAAACATCCTTCGATTCTGTAGACAAATTGGCCAATATAGCTCTGGATCCCATAAGCACCTGCCTTATCGTGGTAATCACCGATGCGGAGGTAATGAGCGATTTCGGCATCTGGAATTGTTTTAAAAAAAACTCTGGTGATATTGGTTGCCAATTGTTGGTGCGCCCCAAATTTTATTCCTGTCGTGGTAATCACTTCATGGCTTCGACCTGAGTAACTTTTTAACATTCTATAGGCATCATCATAGCTTTTGGGTTTTCCATAAATTGCTCCATCTACAACCACTTCCGTGTCAGCGCATAATACAGGAAGCAGGGGCAATTTTTCTTGAACAATCTTATCCCATGATATATCCAACTTTTCAAGAGTCACCCTGTTGGAATATTCTTCAGGCGTTTCATCAGGCAGAATTTCCTCAGCAGTGTCTATTGCCAAAACCTCATATTCAACTCCCATCTGCTTCAGCAGCATGTGTCGCCTTGGGCTTTTGGACGCAAGATAAATTTTCATGTGGAAAAAACCTTAATTGCGCTCAATGGGAATTCTGCTGCTGACTTAACTTTTCTTTTATTTCATCCTGTAATCTCGTTTCAATTTGCTCAACAAGCTTTTCAAGATTACGGGCAAATAATCGAATGGCTACCGTCATAAACCGCAAAGGGTTACTCACTGATACCTTATAGCCATGCTCTTTTGACGGAGACCAAAATAATTTTACTGCCGGCTTATTTCCTATGCTCAATATTTTTGATTCATTTGTTTTCTGGATTGTTGGGAGTTGGCTTGAAAGATTACTTTCATCTCCCGTAACCTTTTTGCTTAATTGGGAATCATCATGCTGCACTTGGGTTAAATTTGAAGTTAATTTAAGCCATTCTTCCTGCAGTTCTTCCTCAGCTTTTTCATAATTTTTTTTCGCATTTTCCAGGTTTTCTTTTTCTTTCATCATCTCTGACACAAGCGCCTGCTTCCTGTGTTCCAGAACTTTGAGCTTTTCAGTGCGATCATTGAGCTCTTCTGCGACTCTTTGATAATGCTCTTTTGCATCGCTTAAGTTTCTTTTTTCCTGTAGTAGTTCTCTTTCAAGTTGTTCATTTTTATTCTCAAGGAGAATGTTTGCTTGGCACAGGGTTTTTATCCGAAGATCCTGGTCCATCAGTAAAACTGTTTGTTTAAGATGATTCTTATCTGTATCAAAAGTCAACTGCAAAGGTTCAAAAAGAATTTCCTTTAAAAAAATACCTGAAGTGCAAAGGCTTGCAGTAAAGATACCATTTTGCAAACCATAGACGGCTCTATTCTTGCCATTGTAATTTACGTCAACCGTATTTTTTTGCGAGGTTTTGGCCAAAAGCTGTATCGTGAGCAAAAATTGAAGTAACTGTTTTTGAAAATGGGTCAAACCCTCATTATCCGGAATAAATTTCGGATTCTCCATGTGTTTTTTTAAGGAAATCGCCGTAAAAAGAATATATTCATGCAAAGAACGCCGGATAGACTCTTCCTCACTGGTGGCTTCAATAATAAATTGACCAAGCTTGGATTCTATTTCAGAATCTTTTTTTTGTAAGATATTGTCTACCAGAGAATTTTCCTGTTTTAATATGTTGCTGCTTTTTTTGCTAAGATAATAACGAACGATAACGGTAACCAGGGCCTTGAGAAGCGCATCATAATTGTTCATATCATCACCTTAGGCAAAAACCTGTTTATGGATCAAATATTTAATATATTTTATTGACGTTAACAGCGCAAGAAGTAAGCATAGTTTTCGAAATCCATTCATCAGTACAGGGCAGATCTTTACAAGCTGCCTAACTGTCGGTCTGAAACCATCAATCCCTTTTAGGCTCCTCAGTTTACTTATGCAGCAAACGATTGGTATAAGCAATAGTCAAAGCAGAAACCAGCAGGGTCAGGTGAATGACAACCTGCCACATGACAGCATCATTTCCTTGTTTGCCTGGTTCTATAAAAGTCCGCAACAGGTGAATCGATGAAATTCCGATTAAGGCAAGCGCAAGCTTGATTTTCATGGCGCCGGCGTCCAAATGATCCAGCCACTCGGGCTGGTCTGGATGTGTATCCAAATTAAGCCTTGAAACAAAGGTTTCATACCCTCCAAGAATGACCATGATCAATAAATTGGCAATCATAACCACATCGATTAAATCCAGCACGCCAAGCATGATCTGGGTATCCCCGGCCGAAGTGAAATGGGCAATCAGATGAAACAATTCCGCCATGAAACGATAGACATAGGCTGTCAGAATAAAAATAAGGCCGATATACAAGGGTGCCTGCAACCAGCGGCCCATAAATATTAGCTGGCTGATGCCGGCGGCCACCCGCCTGCTGTTTTTATCAATACTTACTGCTGTTTCCAGAACATGTTCTTTTTCCATGATCCCCTGCCTACAAAATGACTTATTATCAAACACGCTAGTTTAATAGTTGTCAATTTTCCCGGCAACGGATTTTTTATTCGAAAGAAAGATTGGGTTGA
>NZ_LNYK01000033.1:221529-272834 GCF_001467825.1 Legionella londiniensis | reverse complement strand
CGGGGCGAAACTAGAATTTCGCCCCGAGCCGCAACAGCAAATTGTCTTAAGACACTTTTTTGTAAGTTACCGTTTCGTCAAAATCCATCGTTTTGCCATCGGGCATGGTCATGGTTCCTTTCGCATGCATCACCATTTGCTTTCCTTTCATTTCAAAAGTACGGGTTTCCTTAAACCTTTCGTTGCCGTCGGCCAGTACAAATTTATTATCGCCAAATGTGCCAGTGCCCACAGCAGCGCTGTCTGCGCCCCAGCTGTCAAACCACCAGGCCTTGCCTTGGCCAGTAGAAGTCACCCCAAATACGCCCATACCTTCATAACTGATTTCAGGTTGGTTACTGCTTGCCTTTAATTCCATAATCAAATATTGATGGTTCAGCGCCCAATGAATTTTGATGGTCTCATGCATTTTGATTCCCATCATGTCATTTTCGCCTTGCCAAGTCCCGACCATTGCATCATAAATTTTATTTTGAAGGGGCTTTGGGGGCTGCATCATATTGTTCGTTTCAACTTTAGTTTCAACGGCATATGCGCTGCTGAACAAGAGAGACGCGCTAAGCGCTAAAATTTTTTTCATGTTATCACCTGCGTTAAGTTAATTTAATAAAGCGATAAATTTTATCAATTTTTGGCAATCCGTACAGATTTTTTTAAAGTTGATAAAAATGGTTGACATTCTATTCCGCAAAACATAAGCTTTGGGACAAATCACCAGGGGTGCTTTGTTTTGCAAAGCTGAGAAAAACCCTTATAACCTGCACTGGATAATGCCTGCGGAGGGAGAGTGAGCCTTGGCTGTAACGAGCAGTACTTTCGTTATGCCATGGCATAATCTTCTCCGGGCAAAGAGAAGATTATGGCTGATTCATATTTAAAGCTTTGCCTTGTTACCCAAAAACCCGACAAACCTCTCAACCAGTACCTGGAATTCCTTGATTTGGCAATTCAGGGCGGCGTTACCTCAGTACAACTTCGCGCTAAACATGCCCCGCCCGCTGCTGTTCGCCATTATGCTCTTGCCATCCAACCTCTGCTGGCTTCGCATCATATTCCGTTCATTATCAACGACCATGTTGGTTTGGCGCTTGACCTTGACGCGGATGGCGTCCACTTAGGCCAGGGCGATCTGTCGCCAGAAATAGCCCGATCCATGTTGGGTCCAAATAAAATCATTGGCTTATCCATTGAAACTTTTGAGGAACTTGAAAGAGCCAACCAGTTGAATTGCATCGACTATATTGCCGCAAGCGCCGTATTTCCAAGTCAAAGTAAGCAAAATTGCAAAACAATCTGGGGATTAAACGGTTTACAGGAAATCGCGCAGCGTTCAAAACACCCTGTAATCGCTATTGGCGGAATAACTTTGAACAATATTTGTGAGGTGATCGCTCATGGCGCCTGCGGCGTTGCCGTCATAAGCGCGCTTCATGAGCATCAAGATCCTTTTTTAGCCGCAAAAGAATTCATTCAGAAAATAAACCAAGGATAGCAATATGTATGACCACATGCTTCAGTCTATTAAGAAAATTAAAGAAGTACGACCCGTAATTCTCAATATCACAAACCATGTAACCATGGATTTTATCGCCAACGGCCTGCTGAGTCTAGGCGCATCACCTATCATGACGCAATCGCTGGAAGAAATGGAAGAGTTAATCCATATTGCCCAAGGTGTAGTGATTAATATTGGTACATTAAATCCTGAATTTATCAGGCTATGTGAAAAAGCTTGCTCAATTGCTAACCAGTCAGGAAAACCAATTGTATTTGACCCGGTAGGCGCTGGCGCAAGCCAATATCGCACCAAGGCAAGCTTGAGCTTACTTGAGCAATTCCGCTTTGCGACAATCAGAGGAAATGCCAGCGAAATTATGTCCCTGGGCGGCGAGCATCACAACTCAAAAGGAGTTGATGCAAACATGGCTACCAGTGAGGCGGTGGACGCTGCAAAATTGCTTTCCGCAAAATACAATGCCGTGATTACAGTGAGCGGCAAAACAGATATGGTCCTCCTTCACGACAAACTAGGCGCATACGACCGAGGGCACGCCATGATGCCTGCCATTACCGGGTCGGGTTGCCTATTGTCGTCGGTTATCAGTGCGTTCAATTCGGTTTGTGACGATTATTTTAAAGCTTCTTCTCTAGCTGTTGTATATTTCGGCATTTGCGGCGAGATGGCCGCCAAACGCTCGAATGGCCCAGGATCTTTCAAGTCCTGCCTCATAGACGCAATGGCCAAAATACCCGGGAGAACAGATTATGAAACAGCATAAGTTACCCTGCGTTTTGACTATTGCCGGCACTGATCCATCCGGCGGGGCGGGCATCCAGGCAGATATCAAAGCGATTTCTGCTACAGGCTGCTATGCCGCAAGTGTTATTACAACCCTGGTGGCACAAAATACGCAAGGCGTGATATCAATTTACGATATACCGGAAACGTTCGTCCAACAACAACTAGACGCTGTTTTCAACGATTTAACTATTCAGGCAGTCAAAATTGGCATGCTGCATGATGCAAGAATGATTCGGGTTGTCGGCAGCACCCTGGAACAATTATGCCCCCCGAACATAGTGATTGATCCAGTCATGGTTGCAAAAGACGGTTCGGCATTATTTTGTTTAGAGACCATATCGCTTTTAAAAATGAGGCTCTTCAGACAAGCCTGCCTGATTACGCCAAACCTTTTTGAAGCAGAAAAAATATTGGACAGAAATTTAGCCAACACTGATGATATGGCAGATGCAGCTTGTGAAATTGGCCGGGAATTTCAAACCAATGTCCTGCTGAAAGGAGGCCATCTCAAAAGCGATGAGGCATCGGATGTTTTATTTAGTTTGAAAGACCAATGTTGCTACTGGTTTCACTCAAAACGCATTAAAACAAACCATACCCATGGCACAGGGTGCAGCTTATCTTCGGCAATCGCTTCCTATTTAGGCCAGGGTCTTGCGCTTTATGACGCAGTGGCGAAAGCCAAAACCTATATAACAAAAGCTATTGAATCTGGTAAGCAATACGCTCTGGGTCAAGGCAATGGCCCTGTTGATCATTTTTATTTTTTGAGAAGCAGTTAAAATGATTTTTCACAGAATGCAACACGCCATTCGTGCGGATATTTCCCGATTTTTTCAACACCCCTTAAATCTCGAAATCTACAAAGGAACATTAAACAAAAATATTTTTCAGAATTTTATAGAACAAGACAAAATTTACCTGAAAGCCTATGCGAAAGTACTGAATCATATTTCGACTCGTTTGCAGCGTGAAAATCAAAAAAAACTGTTTAGGGAACTGTCTTATTATATTTCGCAAACCGAATTGAAGCTTCTGGATAAATATCTGGCGCGCTCCCCCGCAATGCGATTTTTTTCAAGAAATGAGTGCATAAAAATCTCAGTAGAAACTTCAGAGTACATTAATTACCTGCTTAATTTGGCTAATGACGCTTCAGTAGAGGAATCCGTGGCCGGCGTCATTCCTTGCTTTACAATTTATAGTGAGTTGGGGCAAATGATGCAAGAAAAAGGCGTTCTTACAAGTAATCCTTATTTTGACTGGATAAACTCATACGCAAGCCCCAAATTTTTAGCTTATGCGAAAAGAATGGCGATCACTGCAGATGAAATAGCGGAGGATATTGATATCGCCAGTCAGCAAAACATGATAAATGCTTATGTGAAAGCTGCTCACTATGAACTATTATTCTGGGACGGTGTTTATAAAACAGCGACAATACAGCAAAATGACCTGCCAAATCGATTCGCAGGTTGACCTTGTTTTGCCATTATTTTTGCTGATGGTATCATTAGGCAACTATGCCAATTGTGGGATATTCAACAGATTAAAGTTTATTTCTGGCCTTGTTCAATGATGGCATAAGCAATTTTCATGCTGTCCTCATAGGGAAGCGTGCATTTTTTATGAATCAGTTGCTGACAAATCCTGCGGATTAATTTCTGGGGAAGGAACGGATGTATAAAGCCGCTGACAAACCAACCTCCCTTGATAAAAAAATCAAAAATATCTTTTTCGGTTTTAAGAACAATATTAATTTCTGTTTCCTCTAATGCGACCACTTTGAAGCCACTGGCTTTGATCATCTTGTGCAAATGATCCAAATCTTGCGGAACATATACTTTATCCAGCGTTTTCTTGATATGGTGTGCTATAAGCTTGTAAAACGGATTGGGAGATTCTTTAAGCCTCGTGAGTATCGATTGGGCTACTGGAAAAGAGGCCATTGTGTTGGTGACAATCGAAATTAACCCGTTATCTGAAATTAACTTTTTACACTCAGCGAGCATTGCAGGCAGCGGAACGTACGCTGTCACAAAATGTGCCAAGATAAAGTCAAAATCCTGTTTTTCAATAATAGAAGAAGCCTTGAGAATATCGCCATGGTAAGTTTTGCAGTCCAGAACCGATTTTGCCTTTTCCAACATCTTTTGGGAGATATCCAAACCATGTAAATCAGCGTCAGGATAATGCCCCACATAAGGAAGCACGTCTGTTCCGTCCCCCATCCCCAAAGCAAGAATAGAACGAAATGAAATGCCCTGCGCCAGAATCAAATCAAGCGCTTTATTTTTTGCTTTATCAAGAACCTTACCGCTTATGTCTTGGTTATAGGTCTTGGCTACTTCGTCATACAATCGTTCAATTTGCATTGATAGCATCCTTTGCAAAAACCATTTAAATTATGGGATAAAATCGGCACATTTTAAAGAATAATTCTTTAAACACATACAAATAGCGTTGTTCTGCATAAGCCTTGATTCGCGCAATATCCACCGCTAGATCGAGTTGGAAAGCCCGCCTGCCGGAAAGTCTTCTGCTTTTGAAGTCTTTTTCATAAAAATACTTTGCGATCTCACCAAACCTTTTTTCTCAGGCTCTATATTCTTCAGGTTTTTAAATTTGTGAGCTGGCAATGTGAGCAGAGGGCACTCCGGAATTGAACCGCTACCCTTGAAGGCACTTTTATAGAGATTATGCTGGCATGGCTTGAATGATGCAAGAGGTGAAGTCATGATGATTTCTGCGCCATTTGTTATGCAATTATTTTGAAATGCTATCTTAACCGCATTTTGTTCAACTTCCCGAAGCTTCATTGGCCCTTTGAAACCCTGCAATAATTCTCCATGCAAAAAGTAACTCAAAAACGTTGCAATTCCCAGATTTTCTCCGCCATAAAAATATTCATGTTTCTGGATTTTTTTACTGGAAGATGTATGGTCCTTATATTCTTCATGTTGGATATAGCTTGAAAAATGTTCCAGATATTTGCTGGGAAACCCGCATCCATTATCAGTGATGGTGATCGATAACTGATTGTCATGAAGGGAGCAGGCTATGGTCATTTCTAATTGGGCCCGTTCTTCCTGATTGCCGCTTTTTAAAAATTTCTCAATGCACGCATCAACACTGTTTTTCAACAATTCAACAAAGCTATAATCCAGGCTTTCTATGGCATGGCATATTGGTATGTCCTCTTTGCCATAATCTGCCAAGGCAGATTTTAACAGTTTTTCTTGCAAATCTTCGTCGTTACACTGCTCTTTTAATTTCTTTTTAATATCCAACCAAAGAAGATCCGCTTTTAATCCGTGTAAAAAGCAGCCTAACGCTTCGCGTTCCTCACGAAATTTTTTCATCAATTGCCTGTACTGAATTTTTAAGACTGAAGCGTTTTCCTCGCAATTTTTTTTGTTATTTTCCGGCTCTTGACGCTTGCGGGCTTCATCGAGCCTTTTGCACGCTTTGCAGTAATGACTGATATCCATAGTCAATTTAACCGCCAACCTCAACGATTCGTGCTGCCGAATTTCATACATAACCAACTCCATCTGGATAATTTAGCCGGGTAAAAGGGTTCCCAATTTGCCTTAAAATCTATCAACCACATTCCAATCGAACAGCATGCGCAAACCAGTCTATCACGTCTTATAAACTTTCTGATGCTATTTTTTCCTGGACTGCCTCACTCAATTTCAGGTAAAAAATTTTTTCTTGCGCATAAAGTCATGATCTTTAAGCGCGCAACAAGCTTTTGGTTGGGTGCGCCCATGGGAAATAAGGATTGGTTATCGATTCAGCCGTCATTCATGACCTGGTTAATGCCTTTAAATCAAAAGATTCCAGATCCCCATCCTCAATTTCCTCCTCATCAGCAAGATGCTCATAACTCAAGCCGAACTGATTAATGCCGACTTCAACCGCGAGGGATAGTTCACCTGAAGTCAGATAATGATTATGAACCGGGCGGGATTTGAGCATGATATTGAATTCTTCATAATTAAATCCGCTTGCAACTTCCTTTAACGTTTCAACTTCTTTCTCAGTTCCTGACAATATGAGCTCCCTTCCTTCGAACTGAGATTTTTCACCGCCAATAAAAAGCAAACTTGTCACGATAATCTTATCATCTTCCTCTATATCGAGCTGTTCGCGCAATTCCTCAAAAAAAAATTGCAGCTGCTCTGCAACATAGTCTGTTGCCTGATTCCGCGGATCGGTGAATCCTGACCAGTGAAACAAGCCGCAGAACGGAATGAAGTTGGCATCTTCGTCATAATAATGGCCCTGAACAACAAATGCGATGCAGGTTGTAATACCCTTGGTCACCAATACAGCATCTTTTTTATTTGTGAAATAATATTCATCCATCCCAACATCAATCGTATTAGTTATCATGATCCAGAGCACAATGATTTAATTTAAAAAGGGTATTTTATGATGCATTCGTTTATCAGTCATCTTTTGGCAGAAAAAGACGGTTGGGCAAACAGGAAAAACTTCTGCCTGTTCCTCCTCAGCGCCATTTAAATCTGTTACAAATCTGCTACAGTTATTAAACGGGCAGGAGAAGGAAATCGCGATAATTTTCTAAGTTTCCTAAAAATAAAAGAGGGATCGAAATGACTACTAAAATCCAAATCATATTTTACAGTATGTATGGGCATGTTTATCAAATGGCAGAGGCTATTAAGGAAGGCGCCCAAAAAGTATCAGATGTTGAGGCTTTGCTGTTTCAAGTCCCGGAATTAGTACCTGAAGAAGTATTAGAAAAAAGCGGGGCCAAAAAAGCACGCAGCCAGTTTTCCCATATACCCGTTGCAAAAACAGAGCAGCTGACTCATGCGGATGCGATTATTTTCGGCACCCCCACCCGCTATGGCAATATGTGCTCGCAAATGCGCAATTTTTTAGACCAAACTGGCGGATTATGGATGAATGATTCCTTAGTAGGAAAAGTTGCCAGCGTATTTTGCTCTACCGCAACGCAACACGGCGGCCAGGAAACGACACTCACCAGTTTCCACACTACTTTGTTTCATTTGGGTTTTATCGTTGTCGGCCTGCCTTATAGCGAAAAACGCATTTTAAATATGGATGAGATAACCGGCGGCACGCCTTATGGAGCAACAACGCTTGCCGGAGCGGAAGGCACGCGAAAACCCAGTGAAAATGAACTTGGCGCGGCAAGATTTCAAGGCCAGCATGTGGCGCAAATTACCAAGGCGCTCAAATTGGGACGCAATAAGCTGTAATTGCTATTGCAGCAACAACCAAATGGCATAAATTGTAAGCGAATCCGCAACAATGCATGCGGCAGTATGTCTGAGGCTAAATCATGCCTGAATTTCAATATACAGCAAGAGATCAAAAAGGGAATGAAATTAACGGCAGGCGCCGGGCTTTAACAGCTGAAGATTTGGCAGGGCAATTGCAAAATGAATCCTTGATTCCTTTGGATATAAAGCTTGCAGGCAAAACCCAGGAAAAAAAACATCCTGCTTTTGAACTGCCAAAATTATTTAAGCCCAAGGTTTCTCAGGAAGAATTGCAAATGTTTTGCCGGCAAATGTATTCTGTCTTAAAAGCCGGCGTTCCCATTTCCATTGCGGTAGAACGGCTTGCGGAAACCGCGCGCGATAAAACGTTGGCTAATGTTTTGCAGCAAACACTTGCCAGCCTGAATCAAGGCCACAGCTTATATTTATCCTTAAGCCAGTTTCCCGACATTTTTTCCGATTTTTTTATCAATTTGGTCAAAGTTGGCGAAAGTACCGGCCGCTTGGAGCAAGCCTTTTTGCATTTGGCCGAATACATTGACTTGAAAGTCGAGACCCAGAAAAAGATTAAATCCGCGCTTCGTTACCCCATACTGGTATTGGTGGCGACTGTTGTGGCGTTAATTGTCATCAATGCCTTTGTCATCCCGGCGTTTGCAGCGCTCTTTGCCCAGTTTAAGGGCGATTTACCTTTGATGACCAGGATTCTGATTGCCTCATCGAATTTCTTGACCAGTTACTGGTATATCGCGCTGTTAATGGTGCTCACAGTCATCATTGCCCTTCGCTATTACATCAAAACCCCTGAAGGCGAATTACAATGGGGAAGGCTCGAATTGAAACTTCCGGTTGTGGGATGGTTAATTCACCGCATTATCCTTGCCCGTTTTGCAAGGCTTTATGCCTTGGTGCTGCGCTCGGGGCTTTCTGCCGTAGAAGGTATTGAATTGGTAGGCAACTCCATCGGCAATGCTTTTGTTGCCAAAAAAATCAAGGCAGTTGGCACCTTGATAGCCCGCGGCAACAGCATTTCCTTATCGATTGCGCAAACCCATCTTTTTTCTCCCCTGGTCATTCAAATGATAACTTTGGGCGAGGAAACGGGAACCATTGATGAGCTGCTCGATGAAGTAGCGGATTTTTATCAGCGCGAAATTGATTATGATCTGGTGCGTCTAAGCGATGCCATAGAACCCATCATGCTTTCCGTGATGGCGGTGATGGTGCTGATTCTGGCTCTTGGTGTATTTTTGCCCATGTGGCAACTGGCGGGGCAGGTGCGCGGGTGAAAGGGGTGCTTGCCAAATCCTATCGCTTAAAACGCTATCATATGGTTTTAGTCATTATCGTCATAGGAGCGATCATTTGGCTGATGCTTCGTTATTTTGCCATGATTGAAGCCAGTTTTGAGCGCCTGTCTTTTGAACACAATCTTCGTCTTATAGAACGGCTGATCCATATCCAGAACATTATTGCTCAAGAAAAAGACATTTGCCGCAATCTTCGCTCCCCCGATTTCTTCATAGAGACAGTAGGCGGCATGGGCCTCAATCCCGCCGCAGAAAAGGGAAAGCGTTCTGTAATAAAAAAATGGCGCTATTTACCCAAGAAGCAGGTTTTAACCTACTATGTGCAGAGCAGGGATTATTTCCACGGCAGGAAACAGGAAATTCAAATTGCCTTTATCTGCTGGAATAACAAGGTATATTATAAAGTCAGCCGGCACCAATGGTGTGCTGATATGCGCCTTTGGGGTTGCAGGGAATGGGAAAGCGTGCCTCAATAAATTCTTGATGTATTTTTTACAAAATTATCTTGAATATTATTCTATAATTAAGGGTATAAACAATCTGGAGGCAGGACAATGAGACAACAGGGTTTCACATTGATTGAGCTCGTGATGGTGATTGTCATCATCGGCATTCTCTCGGCGATCGCCATTCCTCAATTTATCGACCTACGGGGCGAAGCAAGGCAGGCGGCTGTGAACGGTGTGGCGGGTGCCCTGGGATCTGCTTCTGCCATCAATTATGCAGCTTCAGTTGCCGGCTCGCCCAATGCCATCGCCGTGGATAACTGCACCGATATTGCAGGAGCCCTGGCAGGAGGCGCTTTGCCTTCTGCAGAATATGCCATTGCCGATCAGGCCATTGCGTCAGGAGCAACCGCGACCTGTACGGTAACGCTTACCCCTGCAGGCGGGGGGGCGGCAGTAAATGCCACTTTTACCGGTCACGGCACATAATTGATCCGGATAGGGATAGTTATTCATGCAGGGAGCAGCAATGATTACATCATTATTAATTTTAGGGATTTTTGTGATTATCATAGGGGGTATGCTGATTTTTACCCCCCACCTACTGGAAAAAATCAACGCTTACCTCAGCAAAAAAATATTCACAGACAAGGACGTGTTTGCGCACAGGCTGGTGGTTGCAGTCATCTTTATTGCTTCCGGCATCTGGTTTATTTTGACCTATGTTTACTACGCTTAGCGGTGGTACTCATCCGTCAGCTCAAGCGGCAGCTGTTTTAGCAGGCGCAGATATAATGCCGACATTTGCTTGCAAAAAATAAATTGTTGCTCACGGCTCTCCCATAAATCATAGTCTACACCCTTACGATAGGCCATTTGGCGCCCCAGGGTCTGGATAAGCTCCAGATCGACTTTTGAAAAATGAAGCCCGCGGTTTGCGGCAACCAGCTCGGATAATTTTTTATAATGCCTGATTTGGCGGTGCTCATATAACAGGCAGGCTTTGAGCGTCAATTCAACAGCAAGGTGCAACAGGGAAATCGCCGGCAACAAGGCATCGTGCGCCAAACCGTCCTGCGCCCTGATGTCTGCGTCCTCAGAGAGCAGGTGCAAAGCGCAATTGGCATGCTGCTCTGCGATATGAAGCATTTCTCTTGGTTCTAAATAATATTTTTGCATCATTCCCCCATGGGCTTTTATGGTTCGATATCACAAAAGAGAGCGTCCGCCGTCAACGGCTAAAACCTGCCCCGTGATGAACGGATTTTCGCTCAGCGCCAATACCGCGTTGGCAATAAATTGAGGCTCACCATGGCGTTTTAAGGGCGTTTGGGCCATGATTTTTTCCTTTATGGATTCGCTTAATGCGTTTTCCCCTTCAGGCCACATAATGGCGCCCGGGGCTATGGCATTCACTCGCACTTTTGGGGCAAATTCGCGGGCAAGCGACTTGGTCTGCATCGCCAAGGCTGCCTTGGACTGGCAGTACAGGCTATAGCCTTTAAGCGGTTTATCTGCATGAATATCCGTAATATTAACAATCGAGCCTTGTGTTTTTTCAAGATAAGGAAAAGCAGCAAGGCTTAGCCAAAAAGGGGCTTTGACATTGGCAGTGAACAACACATCCCAGTCTGCATCGCACTGTTCCTTTAAATGGTTTGGCATAAAAACTGAGGCATTATTCACCAGCAAGTCAAGCCTTCCCCACCACTTGTTTGCTTCTTCAATCAGCAGCAAAAGAGAGTTTTTGAGCATTAAATCAGCAGCTAAAGCGCATGCGCTGCCGCTTCTTTCCTGATTGAGCTTCCATGCCAAAGCGTTTGCCTCTTCAGCCGAATGGCGATAGTGTATAATCACCCGAAAACCTGCTTGATGCAGCGCTATGGCAATGTGTTTGCCAATGCGGCGGGCGCTGCCGGTGATTAATGCAACGCGTTGCTCTTCATTTTGTTGATTCACGTTCGTTTCCCCGGATAATTGCGCTATACTTGCACAGCCTGAGTAGAAGGCTTGTTAATCAATTCTTATAATGATCAATGATATGTTATGAAAGCTATTGAAGCCATAAAAAGGCAAATTGAACATCAAGGCGGGATACCTTTTGTTGAGTTCATGCGGCATGCATTATATGACCCGGCATACGGTTATTACAGCTCAAGCATGCCTAAATTCGGCAAGCAAGGGGACTTCATCACAGCGCCAGAACTGACGCCGCTGTTTGGCAAAGCCTTGGCCAACCAGTGCCGCGAGCTATTTGCCAAATTGCCATCCCCTTGCCTTTTTGAATTTGGCGCAGGTTCCGGCAGGCTTTGTGTGGATATATTAACGCACCTTGAACAATTGGATTGCCTGCCTAAAGAATACCTTATTCTTGAAGTCAGCGCCGATTTGCAAGCCCGGCAAAAACTCTTGATTGACTCGGAGATTCCGCACCTTGCAAAACGGGTAAAATGGCTCAATTGCTGGCCCGAAAAGCCTTTTTCAGGCGTGATGATTGCCAATGAAGTGCTGGATGCCATGCCCGTGCACCGCTTTCTGCAAAGCGGGGATGGAATACTGGAGAGTTATATTGAACTGGATGACAAAAAAAATCTGATTGAAGTATTTAAACCCTGCCAAAACCAGCTCTTGCTTGCACATGTGCAAAACTGTTTGCCGTCGAACCTTTATCCTTATCAGTCGGAAGCCAATTTATTGATTGATGGCTGGATTAAGGCGTGTGCAGAGCGGCTTGCGCAAGGGGCTATTTTGCTTATTGACTACGGATTTCCGCGCCATGAGTATTATCACCCTGAACGAAATACCGGGACAATCATGTGCCATTACCGGCAAAAAGCGCATGGCGATTTTTTAGCCCATCCCGGGGAGCAAGACATTACCGCCCATGTTGATTTTACTCATGTTGCAGAAGCAGCGCATGATGCAGGCTTTCATGTAGCTGGATTTGCAAGCCAGGCTTCCTTTCTCTTGAGCAACGGCATACTTGAGCTTTTGGCAACAGTAGCGAATGATCGCGAACGGGTCAAAGAACAGCAGGCAGTGAAGCAGCTGCTTCAGGCACATGAAATGGGCGAGCTGTTTAAGGTGATGGCATTAACCAGGAATCTCTCAGAATTAACGCTTGCGGGCTTTCAGCTGCAAGATAGAAGAGCGAGTTTATAATGATGGCAAAGTATTTAACTACTGTGGAGCTGCAAAAAGAATCCATGCAATTTTCAGCAGGTCATACGACTATTTTTTCAGCAACAGAACGCGAACCGTTGCATGGCCACCATTACGGCGTCTATCTCGCTTTGACCACCTGGGTTGAAGACAACGGCCTGACTTTTGATTACCGCTATTATAAAAAACGCATTCACAGTTTATGCAGGGCTTTAAACCAGACTTTTCTCATGCCCAAGTTTTCACCTTTTTTACAGTTTGAAGAAGATGAAACCTATTATTATTTCACCTTTAACCATAAAAAAATGCCGTTTTTAAAGGAAGACGTAACACTCATGCCCTTGAGCAATATTACTGTTGAGGAACTGTCACGCTGGTTCGTCAACGAATTGATTAAAGACGAAGAAGAGCTAAAGCGCCATCGGATAGAACGCATCGTGGTGAAGGTATTTTCAGCTCCCGGCCAATCGGCAAGCCACACCTGGCAGCGTCCCTAATCAAGCCAGTAGCCCGCATTAGCAAAGCGTAATACGGGGAAATTCCAAAGAGAACCCGGATTACGACTTCGCCTAATCCGGGCTACAATGCTACTGGGTAAAATTCAGCTGCTCATCATCCGAACTTTCTTCGCCATGTCGCTGTTGCAGCAAAGGCTGCTCCTCTCGCGGACGTGCAAACAACCCGAATGTTCCGGCTGTTTGCCTATGTTGCTTGGGTAATTCCCGAGCGAACGATTCATAGGCAGCTTCGTCAAATTCTGGCGCTTTAGCTTTGCCGGGTTCAAATTGGTTTAAAATCAAGCGCGATATCACCGCCAAAGCCAGCCCTGCTGCAATCACCCCAATGCCGATACCAGTGGGCATAAAGGTTAATGCAGTAAATATCAGTACGGGCATCATGGCATCAATAAAAATGCTGCGGATGAGCTGGGCTGTTTGAAACGCAATTTTTTTACCCTGATAGCTGGACTCGGCATCAAGGCGCATGATTTCAAGATAAAGAAATTTTTTCTCATCGGGATCATTGCTTTTAAGAAACTCATCAACCAGTTTTTGCCGCTCCTGCTTTAGCAATTGCCGCTGTTGGGCAATTTGGCCAATATCCAAAGCGCTGGTAACCGCGTTATAAGCCACAGTCAGCGCAAAACAGACAGCAGCGCCTGCGACACCTAACACAAGAGCCGTTGCCGGCAAGACGCCTGGCGGCATGATGCAGCACATCACGATAAAACCTGCCAATAAACCTGTGGAATAGGCAAAGCCCGCCGCCGCTTTATATTTTTTATAACGCCACTCCATCTCAGTTTGCTTGCGGTCAGCCAAAAGTTTTTCTTGTTCGATGGTCAAGGCTGCAAGCTTATCCTGAAGCATCGCATTTTCTTCATCCATTGTAAGCGCGGCTTCGGTGTCCCTGATTTTTTCATTTAACGCTTCAAGGTCATTTTCGTAGCGTAGCATGGTTTTGTTGTAAGCCGTACTTTCCTCATAAAACCGCCAGATGGAAAGGACAGTATCTACCAGCAACAGGCCAACAGTTAAGAGATTTCCTGAGTAACCAAGCCAGCTGCTGCCAGTCAGCCAGAAAAAAGTCACAAGATTCACGGTTGCCCAGATGGAATCATTTAACAAGTTAAACTTTCGCTGATTCCATTGGGTTTTGAAGCGATCCCATGCGGGGATTTGTGTTTCTTTCTCTTTCATCCACGGACCTTGGATTGCATGCTTCAGCAGCAGGCCAAGATTAATACCGAAGCGGGAATAATAAAGGATCCAGCTGACATAACCGGCCACATGGCGCACCGTCCCCAATGTTTGCTCGGCTTCAAGACGATGGCCAAAATCAGCAGGCAGCAGGCTTAAAACACTGGCCAAAAACCCATCGCCCCACACCCAGTAAAGCCGTCGCTCATTGAGCGCCCCCATCCACTCCCTGATTTGCCCTGTTTCGCTATAATCGGGATCGATCTCTTTAAGCTCTTTCTCGATGCCTTCCTTTGCCTTAGTCAAAGGCACAGAGTCCTTCTCAATCAATTCCTGAACTTTTTTAACAATAAAGGGGGCTATAACCGTTAACCCCAAATATTTTAAATGACGCCCGTAAGAATTAATTTCATATGCAAGATGATTTTCGAGCGTAGGAATAGAGTGTTCCAGCATAAACAGCAAGTCTGCGCAGCGCTTAATCTGGGTGCCAAGTTTATGAAGGTTTTGGCGCCTGCTTTCTGCGTCATCCAGGTTGTATTGTGCTGAAAAGAGGTAAAACGCAAATAGTAATTCTTCTTTCAATGCTTTTTTTTGCGCTTCATTAAAAAAAGGAAATGTAGCTGGATTAATCGCTTGCAGTTTGTTTTCATAAACAGCAACAGTCTCGGCAAGCGGCATGCGGTTATAAAAAAGGTCTTGAATATCGAGATCAAGTTTTTCGCCTCGTCGATAGCTCGCATACAACTCGCGCACTTTCCCTTGCCCTGCTTCATACAGGGCATTAAAAGACGTGTGGAGCAAGATGCTGTTTTCGCTGGTCATGGCCTCACCTCGGGCAACGGTAATCACTGCACTATTAATTTTGTGATCAAAAAGACAATATGTACACTTTTATATCACTTTATAACATAGGCTGTGTTTTGCCAACAAGATGATGAGCGTAATCTTTACATAAATGTCAGATTTTTTACGTTTATTTATTGGTGTTTTCAGTTTAGGGTAGTTCTACTTCGCGATGATATATGTCATCAAAACGGATGATGTCATCCTCGCCGAGATAATCGCCGCTTTGGACTTCAATGACATATAAAGGATGGCTTCCGGGATTGCCCAACCTGTGGCGGGTTTTTTGCGGGATATAAGTTGATTGATTGGCGCCCAGGCATAGCAGCTTGTCACCATTGATGACTTCTGCCTCGCCACTGACAACCACCCAATGTTCGGCGCGGCGTTGGTGCATTTGCAAAGAGAGTTTGGCACCCGGCTTGACCATCAGGCGTTTCACTTTGAACGTTTCTCCTTCTGCCAGAATTTCATAATATCCCCAGGGGCGCAGTACGCGAAGGTGCTCATCAGCCAACTGCGGATGTTTGCTGGCAAGGGCGCTGACCATGTCCTTGACCTGTTGTGAGTAACGTTTATCCGCAACCAGTATGGCGTCAGCGGTTGCGACAATAATTTGATCTTTTATCCCCAAAGCAGTGACCAGCGTTTTTTCACTGCTGATTAGGCAATTCTTGCTGTCTTTTGCAATGGCGTTCCCTTGAAGCACGTTGCCGTCATCATCCAGCGGATTTGCTTCTGCAACGGCTGTCCAGCAGCCAAGGTCGCTCCAGGGCATGGTTGTTGGAATCACATAAGCGGCACTGGTTTTTTCCATCACAGCATAATCGATGGACTGGTTTTCACACTGTGAAAAAGCATTTAAATCCAGGCGGAAAAAATCATGATGATGATGCGCATGAAAGACGGCTTCATCGCAGAATCGATAAATGTCTTTGGCATGCAGCTGGAATTGATGAAGCCAGGTTGCGGCTTTCGCGGCAAACATGCCGCTGTTCCAGAAGTAATGCCCCTGCTGAATGAACAGTTCTGCTGTCTGAACATCAGGCTTTTCGCGAAAGCTTTTAACTTTAAGCGGACTTTGCCCTGTATCCACGGCTTCGATATACCCATATCCTGTTTTGGCGCTGGTGGGCTTGATGCCGAACGTGATGATGCCGGAATTGCTGGCTGCGGCTTTTACACCACAAGCGATGGCCTCACGCCAACTGGCCACATCGCCTATCCAGTGATCAGAAGGCAAAATGAGCATGACAGCATCTTCGCCAAAATGCCTGGCAATATAATGGGCCGCTGCTGCCACCGCGGGCGCGGTATTTCGGGCGCAGGGCTCAAGCAGGTAAGTTAAAGTACAGCCTGCGCTGTTTAACTGCTCCTGGCAGAGAAAATAGTGTGCCTCATTGCTGATGATTAAGCAGTCGGAACAGGAAAGGCTTAATGCCCGGGCCAGCGTTTGCTGAAGGAGTGTGGCATCGCTTTGCAGGCGCAAAAACTGCTTTGGGAAATTTTTACGGGACAAAGGCCAAAGACGGGTACCGGAGCCGCCTGCAAGAATCACAGGAATTATTGTTTGCGCCATGGATTTGCATTCAATCGCTATCGTGTGGCGCATTTTAGCAGCTCCCTGATAGAGGTGGCAAATTTCAAAATAAACCTTGACGGCAAGCAAAGCCATCAGCCATCACTGGGAAATCAAAGCTTTGCTGCCCGGAGAATTTTCTTGAAGCACCATGATATGATCTTGCCTGATGTACTGGAAGCTTCCTCATCTTGCATGATAAAATTTCATTTTTGTGTATCACGGTTGTATCCATGAAAAAGGCTGTCGTCCTTTTATCCGGCGGGCTTGACTCTGCTACCTGTCTTGCCTTGGCAAAGGCTCAGGGTTTTTCCTGCTATGCTTTAAGTTTTGATTATGGCCAGCGCCATGCTTATGAATTGCTGGCGGCAAAGCGGATTGCCGAACGATCAGCAGTTTGCGAGCACCGCATTGTGAAGCTTGATATGGAGCAATTCGGCGGCTCGGCCCTAACGGACATGTCCATCGACGTGCCAAATTATAATGCCTCCCAAAATATCCCGGTAACCTATGTTCCGGCGCGCAATACGACTTTTCTTGCCATCGCATTGGGTTATGCCGAAGCACTTGGCGCATTTGATATTTTCATAGGCGTCAATGCCGTTGATTACTCAGGCTATCCTGATTGCCGGCCGGAATATATCAAAGCTTTCGAGGCGATGGCAAACCTTGCCACCAAGGCCGCAGTTGAGGGAGCACGCATCCGCATTGCGGCTCCCTTGCTCCACCTTAGCAAAGCCGAAATCATCAAGACTGGCACTGAACTTTTGGTGGATTATTCGCTCACGGTATCCTGCTATCGCTTAAACAACGAGGGTGAAGCCTGCGGCGCATGCGACAGCTGCGTATTTAGGGCCGAAGGCTTTGCCAAAGCCAATGTCCCTGACCCTACCCGCTATCAAAAATGACAAGCTCTTAACAAATAATTAACAAATTATTGTTTATTTTTCGCTTCTTATCTTGATTTTAACTGATATAATTGAACCTCTTTTACTTTGGGAGGATTTAATCATGTTGGAATTTTTACGTAACCACTGGAAGGGCATGGTGTTTGGTGCCATAGCTTTCGCCATTGTTGCCTTGTCTATTGCCGCAGTCATCCTGTTATTCCCGCCCGCGGGAGCCTTAATCAGCGCGCTTGCTGCCACCCCGCTTTTTGCTTACATGGGAGCCGCGGCGTTTGGCGTGGCTACCGCATCAGTTGCTCTCGCTGGCGCGCTTGCCGTCACTTCAGGATTGCTGGTGTTGAAAGGAATAGCATCTTTAGTTGGCAAATTATTTAACCCCAGCAGCCAAACGCAGGCGGAAGAATATGTTGTTCTCAATCGAAATGAAGATGAGGAAGATAAGCAAAAGCCATCTACCCTTTTACCTCAACTGCTTCAGAAAAACGAAATAAATAAAAAGCTATTAAAGGATAATGATTCCCAAGATCAGCAACCTCCTGTGTTAGAACAGCGACAGCAGGATGACAGTGTTATAGAAGGATCACAAGATGGAGTTGATAAAAAAACCAGCACTCCTGTATCTATTCCAAAAGTCGGTATGTTTAAGCAGCCGCCCACAATTGATATTCAAGAGAATCAGGAAGAGGAACAGCATGACGATTTGAGTCCAGCAAAACAGAAAGTTCAGTAATAGCATACTACCAGTAAAAAACGCGGCATTGCCGCGTTTTTTACTGGTCCCAACGCCTGGCCAGCGTATTGTCAAGCCCGAATAAATCAAGGACGCGGCCTATGTTGTCATTCACCAGATCGGCGATAGTTTGGGGCTCGTTATAAAAAGCCGGCACGGGCGGGAAAACTATGCCGCCCATTTGCGTGATGGTCACCATATTTTGCAAATGCACGAGATGTAGCGGTGCTTCACGCGGCATAATGACAAGCCTTCTTCTTTCCTTGAGGGTGACATCTGCGGCCCTCGCGAGAAGGCTGCTGCCTGTGCCGTGCGCGATTTCACCCAGTGTTTTCATGGAACAGGGGGCGATAATCATCCCTAGGGTCTTAAAAGAACCGCTGGCAATAGGGGCTGCAATATCCTGGCAGGCATGCACCACATCAGCCAGCGAGTTCAGGTCCTTTGCGGTCAGGTTTGTTTCATACCCGCGCGTTAACTGCGCTGCCTTGCTGACCACCAGATGGGTTTCCACCTCCATTTCCTTTAAGGCTTCCAGCAAGCGGATGCCATACACAATACCCGAGGAACCACTAATGCCGATAACGAGCCTGGGGTTGCTCATGAGCAAAACTCCATCATAAAAATAACCATTGTAACCCAGCTTCCCGCGTGAACCTATGTTGGGAAGCAGGTTATTGCTGGCTTCCAAGCATTTTTTCCCGCTGTTTCACCTCTCTCAGCCTGAATTCCTCATCGAGCTGGCCGACTACGCGGATAGCTTCGCTAACCGAGGTCTTGCCCTGTTTCAGTAAGTCAATGACTTCCTCGGAAATTGGCCGATAGGTATCGCATGCTAAAGCTGCCCTGGCAAACTGGGAAGCGTCGTTCAGGCGCAGGGCTTCAAGCATAGGCCTGTTTAATTCCAACAATTCATAAACGCCAACTCTTCCTACATATCCCCGGTAGCTGCAATGCGAGCATCCGGCGCCGGCTTTGAAGGTTTGATTCGGATCAATGCCCATGGTTTCAAGCCATATTATTTCTGCCTCTTCCGGGGATTTGTCTTCCATGCATGCCTTGCACAAAGTCCTCACCAGCCGCTGGCCGACTATGGCTTTTACAGCAGCTGCTACCATATAACCTTCAGCGCCCATATCAATTAAGCGCATGGCAGAAGTTAAGGCATCATTGGTATGCAGGGTTGCCAGTACAAAATGGCCGGTTACAGCAGCGCGCATTGCGATGCGTGCGGTTTCCGTATCGCGGATTTCACCTACCATAATGACATCCGGATCCTGGCGCAACAGGGAGCGGAGGATGCGGGCAAAAGTCAAATCAATTTTGGGGTTTACCTGAACCTGGCAGACCCGGTTGATGCGGTATTCGACGGGATCTTCTACAGTGAGAATTTTTCGCCCCGGCGTGTTCAATCTGGCTAAAATACTGTATAAGGTTGTGGTTTTACCGCTTCCCGTAGGGCCTGTGACCAGCAACATCCCGTAGGGTTTTTGATAAATGGATTCAAGGCGCTTGACCATCTCCCTTGGAATGCCAAGTTCTGCCAAGTCGCGAACAGGGGCTGACTGATCTAAAAGCCGCATGACCACCGATTCGCCGTTTGCAGTCGGCATTGTGGAGAGCCGCACGTCAAAGGTACGGCCTTTCACAGTAAAATTAAATCTCCCGTCCTGGGGTATTCTCCGCTCAGCTATGTCGAGATGGGCACGTAATTTTAACCTTTGTATTAATGCATTTAAAATCCGCTTGTTGTTTATAACATTTTCATTCAGCACCCCATCAATGCGAAAGCGGATGCGGAGGGATTTTTCATCAGGCTCAATATGGATATCTGATGCGCGGGCTTGTACGGCATCACGAAAAAGAGAGTTCAAGAGCTTTACAACAGGCGCCTGTTCTTCGCTTTCAACTGCTTCATCGAAGAGTTCATCTTCCGCGGCAGCCAGCTCATCGACCAACTCGCCGGAAAGTTCTTCAGCAAAATGGGTGATTTCCTGGGTACGGCGGTAGATCCTATCCAGCGCAGTCAATAAACTGTCTTCACTGACGACCGCGATTGTAATCGGTTTTTTCAGGATTTTTGAAATCGCATCAAAAGCGTTTATATCCTGCGGGTCTGCCATGCCAATCAAGTAACCGCCATCCTGGCGGGCCAAAACGATTGCCCGGTATCGGCGGGCATAGGTTTCTGGCAAAATCAGGGATAGGGACTGGTCAATATCATAAAAATTTAAATCGACATAAATCACGCCGAGCTGGCGGGCAAGCAGCCTCAGAAGCTGCTCCTCCTGGATAGCGCCCATTTCAACCAGAATAGCGCCAAATTTTTTCCCGGTTTTTTTTTGGATTTCGCCGGCCTTATCCAGTGTTTTTTGATCAACCAGATTTTCTTTCAGTAAAAGCTCGCCCAAGCGTATTCGTTTCATGACTAACCCTGCAATAGTTTCAATCGGTTCTCAGCATAGATACGAACCATAGGCTCAACGTCATAACTTTGGCTGGCATGTTGATAAGCGATTGCCGCCTGCTGAAAAGCCTGTCTTTGCTCAAGCGCCATGCCATAGCCTAGCCAATATTGTCCACATGAAGGCTCAATTTCCACCAGTCTTTTATAGAGATCACCAGCTTCATTATTCTTTCCCAAAGATTGCAGAATAGCGGCCATTAGCCCATAAAAATCCGGATCCTGGCGAATGTCTGGTTTAAACCTGGCAAGCAGCTTCAACGCCTTGCTCGTTTTATCCTGCTCAAAAAAAATTCTTGCTTTCATTTTAGACAATATTATCGAATCGGGTTCATACTCCAGGCCTTTGTCCAAAATAGTCATCGCCTTGGTCAAGTCGGCACGGGAAAGATAGATGGCAGCAAGACTTTCTCGGGCTTCGACAGAGGCGGGGAATCTTGCAAGAATCATCGTCAATAATTGAATGGCATGAGATTCCTCTCCTTCCTCTATTGCCTGAAGCGCTTCATTTAAGTGCAAATCATGCCATTCTCTGGCTGAAAGGCTTGAAGCCGTTTTTTTGACTGCTGCCGTCAAGATCGGTTTATGGGCATTAGGCGCCAATGTTGGTTCGGCTGCAAAATCCTCGTCGGGAAACTGTGATATGCCGGGAATAAAAGAAGGCAACACAAAAAATAATGGCTCTGATGGGTCATTTCTGGCAGGCAGGTTGCCTAAGGATTCATTCTGAATTTTGTTTGCAGCAGGTTTTGCGGTTGCCGGCTGCTTTTGTTGTTTTACTTGCACCAGAGCCTCCGAAGGAAGAGGGGCTGCCGGCTCGCCTTCGATTTCTTTGTCTTTTTTAATCTGTAGGCCATGCGTCATTAATAAAACCAGCAAACTGATTATAAACGTCGCAAAAAGCCAGGGGATAACGCTCGGCAGTTTTTGCAAAAAGGATTCCTTGTGCAAGGGAAGGTACAAAGGTGTTGCCTTGGCCCTGGCTTTGGTTTCATTGAGATCTTTTAGCATCTCATTCAGTAAACTCATCTCAGAGCAGCCCCAGCTTCCAATAGACCCCCAGCACCAAAACCAGCGCAAGGCCGCTGATTAAATACATGGTTAAATTAGAGTGGCTTTTGGTTATCCAGGCGCTTTCCGTATCGGCAATGGCGCTTTTGACGGCTTTGACATCCACAATACCGGCACCGCGCCCATAGGTGGCAAGCAATGCCTTGTGGCACAATACGTTCAATAAACGCGGCAGGCCTTTGCTTGCCCGGTAAAGATATTTTTTGGCGCTTTTGGAAAACATTGAGCCATAAGTATAACCCGCCTTAGCCAGGCGATGGCAGATATACACTTCAAATTCGCTTTTGCTTAACGGCTTTAAGGAATACGAGAACGTAATGCGCTGCTTTAACTGGCGTAAATTTTTCTGATTCAGTTTATTATCCAGTTCAGGCTGGCCAAATAAAACCACTTGCAGCAATTTTTTTTCTTCCGTTTCAAGGTTGGTCAGCAACCGAATGGCTTCAAGGCAGGAATCCGGCAAAGCCTGGGCTTCATCGATGATTAAAACCGTTTTTTTACCGGCCTTATGCAATTCCAGCAAGCGCATATTAATGGCAGTCAACAATTGGTGCTGGGTCATGCCCTTCTCAGGTTTCAAACCCAGTTCAGTCGCCAATGACAAACGAAGGCTATGGGCATCTTGATCGGGATTGGGAATATAAGCTGTGACATACTGATCATTGAGCGCGTTCAAAAGCAGCCGGCACAGCAGGGTTTTACCCGTTCCCACCTCGCCTAATATCTTGATGAAGCCCTCGCCATGCTCAAGACTTAACAATAAGATATTCAAGGCCTCCTGATGGCCAGGCAGCTCACAGTAAAATTCCGTATTGGGAGTGAGTGAGAACGGCAGTTTCGCCAATTTAAAATGCTCTAAATACATTTAAAGCCCTCCTGCATATCAATGCTGCGGTTTATAATAACCTGCCTTAGGCCCAAAACTCACAGGCTCTTCGCCTTCTGTACCATAAAGGTCAGGCCTGCTGCCGATTTTAAAGCCACGTTTCATACGCGCGAACTGTTGTGTGGTTTCAATCAAATGCTTATTCATGCTTTTCGGGTTAATCACGGTTGGCCGCAAAAGGATGACCAGCTCACTTTTATTGGAGTTTTGCTTGGTTGCCCTAAACAAGGTGCCAAGAAAAGGAATATTTCCAAAATAAGGCATTTCAGCAATTTGTTCTTCAGACTGGTTTTGCATTAAGCCGCCGATGACGACCACTTGCCGGTTTTTCGCGTGTACAATGGTATCTGACTCACGAATGGTGCTTTGCGCCAAAGGCAGTTCAAGGACGCCGCCCTGCTGGCCAAGATTAATGCGCTTTCGTTGGTCTTTCACCACACTGACTGATGGATGAATGTGGAGGGTTACATCATTATTGGCATTAATCTGCGGCGTGACATCGAGAGTTATCCCAGAGAAAAAAGGCGTTAAATCAACGTTCTGCGTGGGATTGGTAACGCCTCCTGTGGTCACAAAATTTTGGGTGGTATTGATATTGGTTACAAAGAATTCATCGCTGCCCACTTTAATCATCGATACCTGATTATTCATGGCCGCCACTCGCGGGCTTGAGAGCACCTGAACATTACCTTGCGTTTCCAAAGCCTGTATGGTTGTTTCAAAGCTTTGATTCCAGTTGATATCTATTTTGAATGCGTCAGGAAACGTTTCTGGTGAAATATCCACGCCAGCTCTTGTAAAATTACTCAGCGCATTCAAGCGCGCTCCAAACAGGCGCCAATCGATACCCATCTGGTATTCATCCTTCAGCGTTACCTCAAGAATCTTCGCCTCCAGAATGACTTGGCGGTCCATGCTGTTTTGCACCAGATCGAGATAGGTTTCGACTTGCTTGAGTTCTTTTGGCAGGGCGCGGACCACGACGACTCCTGCCATGGCATTCACAGTTACGCTACGCCCGCCCTCAGTGCCGATAATACTCTCGAGGGTGGATTTCAGCTGCTTCCAGAAATCAATAGTGCTTTTGGTTTCAACATCACCAATTTTATTCTCAACTGTTGCGGTATTGCCAAATGATGTTGCCGTCGTTGCGCCCAAAATACCGCTGGTTGTCCTTCCCGCCGGCAATTGCGTTACTTCTCCGGAAGAAAGGCGCATGTTTGAGCGGCCCTTGCGTTCCAGCTCAAGATAATTGACTGTATACATCTGTGTTTTCAGGCTGTTTGGCAGAATCTCATAACCGCCGGGGATGGGATTATAGGCGTACCCATAAAGATTCTCCAAGGTTTGCAGCACCTGTTCGATGGTCACATGTTTCAGATTCAAGTTTTTAATTTCACCTTGAATATCCGGACTGACCACAATACTTAATGGCGTATCTGCTGCAAGCGCCGTGTAAAATTCATGGGCCGGCGTTGATTTCACTGAAATATCAAAACGCCTTTGCAGGTGATTTTTTTGCGGGATGCGAACCTTGATTCCAGGCATTAACGCTTTGGAAATGACTTTGGATGATTTTGCGTGATCTGCTTTATATTGCAGCATTTCATTTTCAGCAATCCCTTGCCGTAAATCTACATTCATTTCATCGATAGCCGTTCCATCCTTTGGTTGATTGGTGGTGCACGCCGCAAGGCTTAATACTAAAATTAAAAAAACTTTTCTCATTGCGTTCTAGTTCCAAATACCGCGCTTAAATAAATGAATAATCAGCTTTCTTCCCGCCACTGACAATACAACGGCATTTCTTTCAATTGCAACCACTTTCGCCCCTCCAATGTTATCACCAACTTTTACAAGACGATTATTGATGATTGCCATGCGGCGGCTATTGCTGATGATAATGGATTGCAAATCAAAGCCTACGGCGTCTTTTTCTGCGGCAGCGACATCGCTTATCCCTGCTGGAGGTTTTGTGGGATCTCGGCCTGGATTCATTAGGGGGGCGGCAAAACCTGGTAGAAAAACCAATAGAAGAAAGCAAAAATTAAATAAAACAACATGTTTCATTTAACCGTTCCATCAGTAGTTGCCTGACCGCTTGCGGGCTTCAAGGTATAAAATTCTATGACTGCCAGGGCTTGCGGGTATGCTTCTACTTTATAATTTAATTTGTCCCAATACAACTGCCAGGGGCTTTGTTCCAGGCGTTTTAAATAATTCATGATCGAGAAATAATCCCCTTTTAAAGTCAGAATATACTGAGTTCTTTCTCCGGATAGCCCGCTAAAATTCGTCAATGCCGACGGCAGCGCAGATTGAGTGGAAACAGCGCTGCTTACAGATGGTTGAGGCTTTGCCAGGGCAGCATCTTCTCCTCGCTTTTGAATGGGGGCATTCGAAAAATCTTCAATACTTACGCCTTGGGTCTCCTCCAGAATGGAATACAATAACCTCGATAAATCACGGCTGCTGATGTAGCGATGCTTAAAACGAGTAATTTGCTGTTCAACTTGTTGTATTTCTTTCTGAATATCCTGATAGGTTCTAATCAAACCCAGCAGGGTTTTATCTCGGGCAAGTTGCTCAATTATTTTACCCTTTTCTGCAAAAAACGCCGTTTGCTTCTTTTCTTCCGCGGCGACAAGTTTTATTTCTTCAATGCGGTTTTTTTGCGGAAGAAAAATTAAAAACATCCAGAGCACAAGAATCAGCAAAAGCGAGGTAACCAAAATCATAACCCGCTCCCTGAGGCTTAAGCGATCCAGTATAAACCGCAATTTAATCAATTGTTCTTTCACCGCTTGTCTTCCTGATCCTCTTCCTGATTGGTAAGCTTTTTATTCGCTATTTCAAATTCGATATAATTTTTGCCAGGGACTTTTTTAACATAAAACAAATCAAATTCTATTGCTTTAAAAGCCGCAGCCTCTTTAAGGTTTTGCAAAAAAATAGACACCAATACAGGCTGCAGGCTATATCCGCCAAGCGATAAATTCTTTTCATTCTGATCAATTTTGATGGTTGATAGCCACAAGCCTTCCGGCACAGCAATAGATAGATTGCTTAAATACTGAGAAAACGGATGTCTGAGCGTCGCATGAGTGAGCTCTTTAAATTGTTCCCGCTTGGCTTGCAGCTTGGCTTGCAGTTCGGTAACCCGTTCGACCAATGGCCGCTCTGTAGCCAATAAAGGATAAGCTTTGGCCATTTTCTGAAAATTCTTTTCTGCAATCTCGCGTTGCGCGGTGATTTCATCAAGCCGTTGCGCTGCTTGAAACTGATAAACGCCCATCGTCAAAGAAATGGATATTAACACCAAAAGCAAAGCAAGTATGCCAAGGCCCATCCACATTGCCGGCAAGTATCGTGGAGCCTCCGGCATGGAGCGAAGGAAGTTCACTTCTTGAGTCATGTCGGATTTTGCCCTTTGTCGTTATTGAAATTAAATGCAAGCGCCCCGCCAATGCTGTAAATTCTGTCCTGCTGTGCCTTAAGGCCTATGGGTGTTTCCACCTGCAAATATTCATTGATATCGAGCAACTTAATCTCTTTATGCAATTCGCGCTCAAGATATTGCAAAAAGCTTTTTGCCTTATAGAACATTGGCGTGAAAAAAATCTCCTGTGGCTCGGGCAATTTTAATTCACTCAGGCAATAATCAATACTACGCTGGATTTCCAAAAGCATGCTTTCCGCACCCTTTGGATCTTCTTTAAGATGGCGGCCCATCGGGAGCTCTCGAACCAGATAAAGCTTATTTTGATAGATGACCTGCAACTGGCATAGTTTGTCTTCAAGGCTTATCACCATAGCTGACGCCATTTCATTGTTAAGCGCGAGGCTTACGAGGTTACGCAAGGCAAGCTCCGCGATGCCGACTCCCTGAACTTCAAGAAAAGCTTTTTCCAGAATTTCAATTTTAGCCTTCAGCGAAGACATGGAAGTAACCGCCACAAATACTTTTTTTCTGCGGCCGGCTACACCATGGGAGGGGATAGAAAAAACATCTATAGCCAAATCATTCAAGGGATACTCGACCAATCCTTTTAGCCGCCACCGAAAAGCTTTGGCCATTTCCTCTTCCGGCACTTCCAATGCATCCATGAGCAATAACTGGTATTGCCTAGGCCATAAAATCATCTCGCAAGAAGCGCCGATCAAATGCAAGCTTTCGACCTCGCGAGCCAGCCCCTGGGCTATCAGCTGGGGGATTTTTTCTGCAAACTCACAATGTTTGCTAAAGAGCAATTTCTGGTTATTCTCAATTGCCGAAATAGCGAATTGTTTTTCGCCGAGACAACAAGCAATGCTCCGTTTGCCGCGATTAAAATTGAAGCCAAACATAAAACATCCATGTCCTGCATAATTACATAGACATTAACACAAAATCTTCTATACCTGCATTTCTTTTCAAATGAATTATACTTACCTTTAATCTAGGATATTTAATGGATTTACTTTGCGAAATAAAATACATTTTGGCTGCATCGTAGGTACAAGGCCTGAAATCATTAAAATGATGCCCGTCATTCGCTTGCTGCAGCAAAGCTCCTGGGCTTGCGTCTCTGTAATTAATACCGCACAACATCGCAACCTCCTGGATGATATGCTTGATTTATTCCATATCAAGCCCGATTTTGATTTAAATATTATGGTAAAGAACCAAACTCTTGGCGAACTCACGGCAAATTTATGCGAGAAGCTTGAGGTATTATTTCATGAGCAGCGGTTCAACGCCGTGCTGGCAGCAGGGGATACCAGCACAGTTTTTGTTTCAGCGCTCACTGCATTTTACAATCAAATCCCGTTCGGCCACATTGAAGCAGGGCTAAGAACTCACAACCCGAGGCATCCCTTTCCCGAGGAAATGAATCGAGTCTTAACCGCTCCTTTAGCTACCTGGCATTTTGTTCCAACAGCACAGGAGAAAATCAACTTGTTACAGGAAAACATCCGGTCCTCTGCTATTATGGTTACGGGAAATCCGGTCATCGATACGCTTTTATGGACTCTTAATCATACTGACACACATTACCGCCAAACAGAGAAAAGCATTATCACCGTCACAACCCATAGACGTGAAAATTTTGGTGAAAATTTACAAAAGATCTGCCAGGCGATCCTTGAACTATCGTTAAAATTCCCGCAAATACATTATGTAATACCGGTACATCCCAATCCTAATGTGCACCAAGTAGTTTATTCCATGCTTGCCAATAAGCCTGGAATTGAGCTGATTTCTCCCTTGCCTTATGATGCATTTGTACACTTGATGTCTCAATCCATGCTTATTTTGACTGATTCAGGAGGCATACAGGAAGAAGCTCCCGCGCTTGGCGTGCCTGTTTTAGTGTTACGGGAAGAAACGGAACGGCCTGCCATCATTGAAGAAGGAGTGGGAATGCTGGTCGGCGCTGAAACAGAATTTATTGTTCATAATGTTGCAAGGCTCATCGAGGATCAAGATGCTTATTTCTCCCTGGCAAAGGGAATCTCTCCTTATGGGGACGGCAGGGCAGGGGAAGCTATTGTTAACCATTTGCATGAGATATTTTGCCCTTAACCCGTTTTTGCCAAAGCTCAGATTTTAATCAGGCAGAGATAACCTGAAAAAAAGATAGTCATTTTAATTTTCTTTATCGATGAGTACAAATACCGGTTTTAGAGGTTTAAACCGGTGAATAATACTTTCAATTAGAAATTCATTGGTTGGGTCTTCGATGCCTATGGCTACCATTTTCCGGTTCTTTTCATGGGCAATAACTTTGGCTTGATGCTGCTCTGCCCAATGTTGCAGCTTTAGCGATACCCCTTCCACCTGTGGAGGTATTCTTGATTTTGGAAAAATTTTAAGCTTGTATTGTTTTGATAACAAACGCAACAAGGTTTTTTCATCGACTAAATTAAGTCGCCTCAAAACTTGTCCCAGCCGCTCGCCTGTTTTCTGCTGCTCTATGGCTGCCTGATTGAGCTCTCTTTCAGTGATTAATTTATTTTCCAGCAATATATCACCAAGCCTTCGCCTATAAGGAATCAGAATATGACTGCCTGGAAACTGGTGGTCAGTCTTGTCCCAGTTTGGCTGTGCTTGTGTTGAGGCTTTTTTTTTAGGGGATGAGAAATAAACCTTATAGGCTCTTAACAAGGCATGCAAATTCAGCAAATTCCCGTAAAACACTCGGGGGATGGAGAGGATGGCAGGCACTAGGCCATATATTCTGGCAATTGCGATAAAGCGTTGCATCAAGCGTTGAACCATCAGTAAAGTCACAATAACAACCAACCACCACACCCAGGGATGAAAATTAAACTGTTCTTGCAAGGAGGGGTACTGGGGATATTCATAAGTTAAAAAAGTGTAGAAAAACCAAAATAAAAAAACAAAATAGCCAAAGCCATTGATAAAATGGGTAATAAACGATTTTCTGTCATGGAGCAAGGTAAATCTAACCGGCCAGGATTTAGGCCATTTTGCATGCAGCCACTCCTGAAAAACAATGCCAATTATCCATCTTGCTTTCTGCCTGACCGCTTTTTTATATTCCATTGGAAATAAGGCCCGGGTTGCAACATATTCTTTCTCTTTCTCTAAAACATAGCGCCTGCGGAATATGCCGCGTCTTTTCCACTTCATACGCTCAACGGTCTGGGTCACGAATATCTGCTTTAGGCCAAGCATGCGGATCATGAGCGAGGTACGATAATCTTCCGTCAGGGAGTCAACTGAAAAAGGTAGCCCTGTTTTAGGATCAGACAATGCCTCAAGCGCACCGCACCAAAATGCCGTACCGACTCCCGCAGAGGGCACATGGCCGTGTATAGACTCCCGTACAATGATATCTTTGGTGTGGTTTTCGGAAAACTCATCGGCATACAGCCAGTGAGTAAAATTCCAGTAGCTGACAGCAAGGGGGAAAATTGGAATTTGAATCATCTGCTTCTGCGGAATAAGGTAGTTATAAAGCCTGAACGACAAGGGATGAATGATATCTTCAGCGTCATGGAAAACAAAAATCTCAAACACCAGTCCTGATTTTTTTTCATATTCTTTAACATATTGATAAATGGTATTTAAATTGGCAGCTTTATTGGTAGGCCCTGGTGTTTCGCCAATAACGCAGCGCACATGCGGGTTAACCGATGCTGCTTCCTGAACTTCTTTCACCGTTTCGGGATCATTGGGATATACCCCGACAAACAGGCAGTAGTTCTCATAATCAATGGCGTAACAGTTGTTGCGGAGCATGTTTCCTATCACGCCTGCTTCGTGCCAGCAGGGAATGAGCACTGCAATTCTTTTTTCCTTGACAGACAACAGCTTTTCATAGGTCAAAGGTTCAAATTTACGCAGTTTCCACTTACGGATCACATAACGAATCCAATAATAAATATCAAAAAAAAGATCATCTATGCCAGACAACACAAAAAGCACTGCCAAAAAAATCAGCAGGTACCACATCACTAAATAAATAACGATGATTAAATTATAAATATCCATTACACTTTCACATAATACAATAATTGCACAATATTGTTGTTGTAATATTTCCCGTAAGGGTTGACAGAGCCGCCTGCAGGTAAATATACGCCTCTAATCCATTCCATTCTCAATTCGAGATTAAACCGGTTGTAAGGGATAATCCCAAGCCCGGGACCGACTTCTGCAATATTGTTAAAAAATTCACGCCTTGTATCTTCAATAATCCGGCCCGAAAGGTATAGGTTGACTAAAGCATTATGGTATTGGACAAGATGGATGCCTTGGTGGGTTTTAAGCGTACCAATGACGTTATTGTCATATCTTGAAAAATAGGTGATATCCCCATAAAGCGTGCTGTAATAATCGGGTTTAATTCTTAAGCGTTCATAATAGGCCGTTTTTTTCCCAAATTCATTATAATACATCACTCCTCCGCGCAAATCTCCGCGCCAGGGGTTGCGGTTACGAAAAACCAAATCATAAGCGCCGCCTGCTTCTACCCAGCCCACAAGGGGCAGGCGCTGTATCGGGCTTATCTGAACCCCGGTTCCTATAATGCGGACATTATCCTCATAAATTTGCGGAAGCTCTCCAACAGACGAGGATTTATTGTCGTCTGTCTGCCGAAATAGCAGGTAGGTTTTGGTTTGCCAGCGATCATCAAGTTCAACGCCCAACCGTGCGATCAACGGCCTTACTGTTAAACCAAAACGGCTCTGGCTAAACGGCGTAAAAAAGACTTCACCAAAATAGGGTTTGGGGAAAGCCTTGGTTTGTAATCCTGCGAGGTTAACCAGCGCATTTTGAGCCTTAAGGGCTAATGTTTGATCCGCGCTTTTTGCTGCCAGTTCAAAATATTGGTACGCAAGCGGCTGATTGTTGTCAAGGTCCTGAAGATATCCTAATTGCATGGCAAGTTCTGGTTCTTGAGTATTGCGATAGGCTCTTGTAAAAAAATGGATGGCGGTTTTGCGGTAATTTAAATCCAAAGCCAAATATCCTGCCTCTTTTAAGGCTTGGGTATTAGTTGGGTATTGCTTCGCAATCTTTAGAATCAACCGCCAGGCAGCAGGCTTATTGTCTTTTTTCAATTCATAAAATTGATTCATTAAGCCCGCTTCAGGGTCTATGTGCTGCGGCATCGCAATCGATTGGTCCTTTTTGAAGGACAGAGCCTCTCCTGCCAGATAATCAAGGCTTTTTAAAGCGGCATCCCGTGTTTTGGCAAAAGGCGCGCGCGAGGCAATCAAAAAATAATCTCTTGCAGCATTCTCATCTTTTTCCGCAAGATAAAGATATGCGATTTGCAAAGCAAGTTCAGGGGTTGAATTTTGCTGATAGGCGTTTAAAAAGAAATACAAGGCTTCCCCTATCCTCTTCCTGCGCAACGCGAGATATCCTTTTTCCTGAAGAATGAGGGGATTGTCGGTGCCAAAATAAAATGCCATATTCAGGAAGTCAGCCGCGTTTTCGTTTTTATCAAGCTCGTAATAACGGTCTAAAAAAGCATGCTCAAGTTTGATTTTTGGAAGCGGGATTAACGATTTTACCTCAGCATGCAACCTGAGATGAGGAATGTAGGATTTCATGTGCTGTAGAAGATATAACGCCTGCTGTCTGATGGCGAGATCAGCACTGGATTTTAAGGGAAAAAGCGTTTGCCGGGCTTTATCCCACATACCAAGCTGGTAGTAAATCCGCGCTGCTTGAAGCTGATACTGTTCCCGCTTTTCTTCAAGGCGGCTTAATCGTTTGATTAACGGCAAAGCGTCTTCCAACTTCCCTTTTTCAAGGTAAAGCCGGCTTAATTCCCGAAGGGCAATAATATTGCTTTTTTCCTGGCCTAAAATAATTTTCAGCGCGACTGCCGCCGCTTCTTTATTCTTATGTTGCAAAAAATAATATTTATTCAGCAAGACTGATGTATCCCTGGGTAATTTTTTGGCTTCATTCACGGCCAGATAAATAAAAAAAACCAGCATAATGATAAATACAGAAACCACAAATAAAATTTTGTTTCTGAACATTGAGGATTGACTCTATGAAAAATCCTCCCTATACATTACGGGAAAACTCTGGAACTTTGCAATTACTGTTAAAAAACAAAAACACTGTTTATATAATAGGAGCAATCGTGTTATTAATTGAACACATCCTGCCAGGAACTGACTGGCGATTGCCTGGCTGCTACTCCACTCACGCCATTGAGGTTGCTTCCGCCGCTGCCGGTCAGGACAAAACTTGAACCATCATAATGAAAGCGCACGCCGCCATTACCCACTATCCAGGCATTCGTTGTGCTGATAACATCAACGCCCCGTAAATCCTGGCCGCTAATCGATATTGGCCCTGAAACGGCAAAATTAACATCAAAACTGTAAACCACGCCATTATCCCCGACAGCCATGCCAAAATCGGCAAGCCCATCATTGTTGGTATCAATCACAGAAACCGAATGCATCGGCGCACTGGTAGTCACCACTGACCAGGAGCCATTGCGCCAGCGGAATAATTTCCCCTGCGTGTTGTTTTGGGTAGAGCGGCTGACAAAGTAAACATCTACAGGCGGATTGTTGCCGTTGGCAACGGCATCAACCCCATAAATACGGCCAATTCGATTAGCCGCTGGCGGCAGGCTTGAACTGGCCCATTGCGCACCGTCATAAACCATGATAATGCCGCGGTTGCCGCTGCCCGTTCCATCCCTGCCGCCCACTGCCCAGCCGATATCAGCAAATCCATCGTTATTATAATCTAGGGTTTTTATCCCAAATAGATCGCGCTGTTGACTGCCCGTTCCCGATGTACTGACAGTTTTTCCGCTGCAGGGCAATAGGCACCAGTTTGCAATGCTGTTGCTCCCGTCACGAACCCAACGCACAATGGTAAACTCATTGCCTTGCCGAGAGCCGACAGCCCAGGCTTCACTCTCCGAGGGAGCGTCAACGCCATAGAGATCGCGGTTTCCTGAAAACGAGGGCTGAAATAGCGTCCAGGCATTCCCCTGCAGGCGCGCAACTCTCGCTTGCGTATCCGCAACTGCCCATCCCTCATGGTAATTGATCATGGATATGGCATTAAACTCATATGCTCCAGGGGACATGGATTCCCAGGCATTTTCATTGGTTGGGCTGTTCCAGCGCAAGATTGTGCCGCCGCTGCCTGCCGCAAATACAGCAGGCTGCTGCATGCCTTGCTGGTATTCGCGCGTTGCTTGCGGGTTATTGGCGGGCGCATTGCCAATTGAAGCCATATTGCATTGGTACTGACTGACCAGGGCGCCTTCAGGATGGGATGCGGATGTACTGCCATCTTCGGCGCGGCTGATTCCGGTTAAGATATTGCCATTGACCCGTTGATATTGAAATACCTCCCTGCCGATCAATACACGTCCGCCGCCTGTAACAAAAACACTGCCGTCAGTCACAGTGATGCTTGCCGGGGTTCCACTGCTTGCAATCGCAGTCGATAAAGTGGCAAAGGCATAACGGGGGTTTATCCCGACAGCAGGGCTTACAGTAAAATTTCCGGTCGGAAGCGAGGTGAGGTTTGCAAGCCCCGCACAAGTTTGCCGATCAGCAAGCGCCGGCTCTGTTAAATTGGCACGCCCCTGCTCAAGTCCGCTTTCTGCTAAAGCGGATGCTTTGGGAATGGCGGAAAGATTGACGGTATAGGCGCTCGCCCGAATAAACATGGAAACCAGCGTTGCGCTTAAAATGGCGAATATGACAATCACCACCACAGTGGCCAGCGATAAAAATCCTTGCTGTCGTTTCATAATAATTTTCTAATCAAGGTTCCTGAGGCTAATGAATAGGGAATATTGTTCTCACTCACGGTTAGCGACACCGTAATAAAGCGCACTTCAGCGGGTAGCGCCGTTGTTGCAAAGCCCGCATTAAAATAGGCGAAAGAAAACGAGGTTACATTGTTGCACAAAGGCTGCGCGCCGCCGCCATTCACATTGCGCCTTAATGTGGTGCCGCTTAAATCAATAACAACCGTTTCTCCTTGCTGGTTGACAAAGCTTAGTGCGTTTGAGCTTATGGAATTGATGCTTTCAGCGCTTTTGATTTCACGCAGCATATTATCCATAGCCATATTGGCTTCCCCTGAGACACTCACAATAGGTTTAGTAGCAAAATAGGCAGAAAAGCCCTGGCTTAAAAACAATCCTATGATGCTTGCGACAATGCCTGTGAGGAGAATCACCAGAATGATTTCAATGAAAGTGAATCCTCGCTCTTTCTTCATTGCACAAACCTCGCCACAACCTGTGCTGACCCTGATCCTGAAACATTCACCGTGACGGTGGCAATGCCTCCCCCTGATGTAATGGAACTGTTCACGTTAAGACCCGCACTGGCTGCAAAATTAGCCAGGGGCACACAGGCTGCGGGGGGGCTGCCTGAAGCACAAGGGTCGCTGATATTTGCAAAGCCATCCACCAGCCGTCTTTGCACAATAATATTCATCCGTGCATTTGCCAATTGTGCTGCTGCCATCAGTTGGCCAGGCTCGTTGCTCCTGCCCGCTACTGTGTTGAAAGCAACCAGCGCTGCCACGGCACTGATGCCAATCACTAAAATAAAAACAATGAGCTCAATTAAGGTAAATCCAGATGCCTTGTTCATTGTATCAGTCCTGTCTGCGGAATGACGCTGACGGTTCTTGTCTGCCCTGCCTTGGTGACGCTAAACGTCAGGGTGCTGCCCAGGGGTGATGAGCCGCCATCATAAGGCGTGCCTTTGGAATCGAAGATAATTGTGGTCGCAGGCGATACCGTTACCCCCGCCGGATAAACCACATTATTGCCGCCTGTTTCAGGATTGGGGACGGGGCTGCCGTTTTGATCCTGGATTTGATAGGAAGCGGCACCGACCACCAGGCGGTAGCGTTGATTATGGCTCATGGACAAGGCTTTGGTGTAGCGTAAGTCCTGCAGTAACACATCTGCCACTCCCTCTGCCTGAAAGGTATTCTGTAATCCTGCGGGCGATGTCAAACTCACGCTGATTGCAATGATGCCTATCAGCAAAAGGATTACTACCATTTCAAGAAGCGTAAATCCGGATTGCAGCACCTTATTTTCCCCGTAAGATCCCTTAATTCAATTATAGCTATTCAGTCAGGAGTTATCCTTTAAGCTTTTAACTGTTCTTTAAGCAGAAGCATTTCATCGCGCAGTTTGGCGGCTTCTTCAAATTCCATATTTTTAGCATGAGCAAACATTTGTTTTTCAAGCGTTGCAATCTGTTTGATTAATTGCTCGGCGGGAATGGTTTTATAATCCGTTTTTTTGTCATCGGCTTTGGTTTTCCGCTGACCCGGCGCAGGGGATGCTTCCATAATATCGGTTACCGATTTTTTAATGCCCTTCGGGATAATGCCATGCGCCAGGTTAAAAGCCATCTGCTTTTCGCGCCGGCGTTCTGTTTCATCAATTGCACGGCGCATGGAGCCTGTAATGCGGTCAGCGTACATAATGACACGGCCACGCACATTGCGCGCCGCACGTCCTATGGTCTGGATAAGGGAACGGTCCGACCGCAAGAACCCTTCTTTATCGGCATCTAAAATTGCAACCAAAGACACCTCCGGCATATCAAGCCCTTCGCGCAACAGGTTGATGCCCACCAGCACATCGAATGCGCCAAGGCGCAACTCACGAATGATTTCCACCCGCTCGACCGTATCAATATCAGAATGAAGATACCGCACCCGCACCTGATGATCGCCCAGGTATTCCGTTAAATCCTCAGCCATGCGTTTGGTCAGGGTGGTGACCAATACCCGTTCGCCGTCAGCTACCACTTGATTGATTTCAGATAATAAATCATCCACCTGATTGGCAACAGGACGAACTTCCACCCTGGGGTCGACAAGGCCTGTAGGACGCACCACCTGCTCTGCGATATTGTCTGCCTGTTCAAGCTCATAGGATCCGGGAGTCGCAGAGACGTAAATTGTCTGCGGAGAGCGCTCGATGAATTCTTCAAACCGCATGGGACGGTTGTCAAGGGCGGAAGGCAGGCGAAAGCCATAATTAACCAGCGTTTCCTTGCGCGCGCGATCGCCCCTGTACATCCCGCCTATTTGCGGAACAGTGACATGGGATTCATCAATAACCAATAAGGCGTTTTGCGGCAAATAATCAAACAGGGTCGGGGGCGGTTCCCCGGGATTGCGGCCTGAGAGATAACGGGAGTAATTTTCAATGCCTGAACAATAGCCAAGTTCCAGCATCATTTCAATGTCAAATGCAGTGCGCTGTTGCAAGCGCTGCGCTTCAAGGAGCTTATTTTGCGCGGTTAACTCGGCAAGGCGTTCTTTCAGTTCTTCCTTGACCTCATCAACTGTTTTTAATATCCGCTCGCGGGGCGTCACATAGTGGGTTTTCGGAAAAATGGTAATCCTCGGCAGGCGCTGCAAAATCTCACCGGTAAGCGGGTCAAATGTGGCGATGTTTTCCACTTCGTCATCAAACAATTCAATTCTTACCGCATCTTTTTCTGCGTCAGAAGGAAACACGTCAATCACATCGCCATGGACGCGAAACTGTCCCCGCGCAAGCGTTTGCGGGCTTCGTACATACTGCATCTCAGCGAGACGCTGCAAAATTTTGCGCTGACTGCACTGTTCTTGACGTGACAGATGTAATACCATATTGAGGTACGAATCCGGATCGCCCAGACCATAAATGGCGGAAACAGTCGCTACGATAATCGCGTCTTTACGCTCAATTAATGCCTTGGTGGCAGACAAGCGCATCTGCTCAATATGCTCATTGATGGAGGCATCTTTTTCAATGAACGTATCTGAAGCAGGAACGTAGGCTTCCGGCTGATAATAATCATAATAGGACACAAAATATTCAACGGCATTGTGGGGGAAAAAGGTTTTGAATTCTCCATAAAGTTGTGCCGCAAGCGTTTTATTAGGCGCCATAACGAGGGTCGGACGTTGCAAGGCTTCAATGACATGGGCGATGGTAAAGGTTTTACCGGAACCTGTAACGCCCAGAAGAATTTGCCGCGCCAAACCGGATTGCACTCCCTCAACCAGCGAGGCAATTGCCTGCGGCTGATCGCCTGCGGGCTGATAATTTGAACAAACTTTAAATATTTTTTTCATAATTGAAACTATACATGGCAATCAGAGGGATTGCGAGGGAGAAACACCTACCTAGAAAGTATAGCTTTTTTTAACACCGAAGCATAAACCAAATTCGCTAAATCAGGAGCATTCGATGAATATCGCTTTAGCAAACCGCATTGAAGAAGTGAAACCCTCCCCAACGCTTGCAGTCGCCGCAAAAGCCGCAAAAATGCAGGCAGAAGGACGGGATGTGATAGGTCTTGGCACAGGCGAGCCGGATTTTGATACGCCGGAACATATCAAACTGGCAGCCATTGCGGCTATCGAGGCAGGATTTACCAAATATACAGCAGTTGACGGCATTGCCGAACTGAAAGAAGCCATCCGCAACAAATTCAAACGAGACAATGGGCTTGATTATGAAGCGAAGCAAATCCTTGTATCCGTTGGCGGCAAACAAAGTATTTTTAATTTGTGCCAGGCGTTGCTCAATGCAGGCGATGAGGTATTGATTCCTGCGCCTTTTTGGGTTTCCTATCCTGATATCGCCTTACTTGCCGGCGCAAAGCCCGTGATTATTTCGGCTGACTCAGAGCAACACTACAAAATAACGCCCGCTCAGCTTGAAGCTGCAATTACCGCCAAAACAAAGCTCTTTTTTATCAACAGCCCCTCCAACCCGTCAGGCATTGCCTATAATCTCGATGAACTGAAAGCTCTGGGGGAAGTATTAAAAAAATATCCTGAAATTTTAATTGCAACGGATGATATGTATGAGCATATTCTCTGGTCGCATCCTTTTGCCAATATTTTAAACGCCTGCCCGGAATTGTATGAGCGCACCATCGTGTTAAACGGCGTATCCAAAGCATATGCTATGACTGGCTGGCGTATTGGGTATGCTGCAGGACCTGCCCCATTAATCAATGCCATGAAAACCATTCAATCGCAATCCACCTCCAACCCCTGCTCCATTGCCCAAAAAGCAGCCGTTGCCGCCCTAAACGGCGGTGATGAGACGGTAAAAACCATGGTGCGCGCATTTCATGACCGCCATAATTTCGTTGAAAAACGCCTGCGGCAAATTCAAGGCATTGAAGTCATCCCGGCAGACGGAACTTTTTACATTTTCCCAAACGTGCAAGCGGTTATTGAGGAGCGCGGATTCAAAAATGACGTGGAATTCGCGGAAAAATTGCTGGATGAAGCAGGAGTCGCCCTCGTCCCCGGCTCCGCTTTCGGCACAGAAGGCTGCATCCGCCTTTCCTTCGCCACCAGCATGGACATCCTGCATGATGCCATGGATCGCCTGCAAGGCTTTATCGAGCAATAAATTTATGGCAGATCTCTTGACCTCCAGGCGGAATCGTTTTAAGATTTCGCCCTATTCCCCGGTAGCTCAGTCGGTAGAGCGGATGACTGTTAATCATTAGGTCGGCGGTTCGAGCCCGTCCCGGGGAGCCAATTCCAGTCTAGGTTTTGGCGAATTCCAAGTTTTCCCTTCCTGAAACTTGGTACCAGTTTGGGTACCGATTTTAAAGTTTAGATTACTACATTCTATAATTTATAATAAATTTGTTTCCGCTTGCTACAAGGAATCAGTATGACGATTAAAGAGCCACCTAAAGAAGGACTGATAGATAAGACTGCAAAGCTAATTAAAGCTGGAGTTGATTCCTTTGTGCCAGGAGGAGCTATAGCAAGCGTAGCCTTGATGTAGCGCAGCGAAATCAAGGTTTTTTATTCCCCAAATGACGAACTTTCCCTATCCTCCATGCATGAGCCTGCCCAATTTTCATTTAACAGGCTTTGCTGTACAAAATAATGAAATGAAGAGTAAGGCCAATCTCGTAAATGTTTCACCAAACCATGTTTGATTGGATTATAGTGTATGTAATTAACATGATTTTCAAAATCCAGCCAATCTTTAATGGTATGTTCCCAAAATCGCCGCTGCCAAAGGCGATATTCGTTATGGCTGGTTTTTGCTAACGGTATCCCGCACTGATTGATTGATTTTGAAAATATGCCTTTAATACGTTGCCAACGTCCGGAATAATTTGAGTCGCCCTCAGGCAACTTCCAGACCATATGAAGATGGTCAGGTAAAATTACATAGGATTTAATCTGAAATGGATACGTTCTTTTTACCGCTCTAAACGCATCTTTTAATAAATCAATTTGCTCTACTAACAAATTTGATTTCCTATTTTGGAGCGCCACAGTAAAGAAATATAAACCGCCCGGCATAAAATTTCTGCGATAATGAACCACTATAATTCCTTAATTGATTGGACAGAAAAAATGTTATATGAGTAATTTGAATTTATAAACCTTGATTTCGCTGCGCTGCATCAAGGCTACGTTTGTTAAAAAAACTATATCTGGTGAGTAATGTCCCGTTTCTCCCAAATGTCCCGCTCATTTTTATAAGTTTGCAACCAGCATCAAATAAATTTAAATAAAACTCAATATACGATGATTCCCACAGCATAATATACTATAATTAATACAACATGATAAACTAGGATTTCTACAACGTAATATACTATAAATTCAACATTGCATTAAAAAAGAAAACGATCATGAAACCCTCAGAAAAACTGGCTCAATCACTAGAAATTTTACGAGAGTTACAGCGAAAGGGTAAATACGCCATTCTGTCAAAAGATATCAGCAGGACACACCGCGAAAGATTAGTGGAAAATGGATTTTTAGAAGAAGCAGTAAAAGGGTGGTACATTCCTGTCAATCCAGACGAACAAAAAGGAGGTAGCACTGCCTGGTATACCACTTTTTGGAATTTTTGTGCTTCCTATTTAAATGAACGATTTGGTGATAACTGGTGCCTTTCTCCAGAACATTCCCTACTTATCCATGCAGAAAACTGGACTGTCCCTCAGCAGTTAATGGTACGTAGCCCAAGCGGAACAAACCGTAATATGGAATTGCCTCATAATACGTCATTGCTGCAAGTACGGTATAAAATGCCAGTACCGGAAGACATCGAAGTAAAACAAAATTTGAGATTATTTGCACTGGCTCCCGCTGTAGTCTATTGCTCGCCCAAATTCTTCTCTCAATATCCAACTGAAGCCAGAGCGACTCTATCTATGTTTAATAATGCCTCCAACCTACTTCATTATTTACTGGGTGAAGGGCACTCTACGATAGCGGGAAGATTAGTTGGCGCCTTTAGAAATATTGGCAAGGTGCAAATAGCCGATGATATCAAAATGACTATGGAAAGCGCTGGGTATCAGATTCGCGAAGAAGATCCTTTCATTACAGATACACCCATTGATTTCTCAAAAGCGAATAAACCACCTTATCGCAGCCGATTAGAAATGATGTGGCATGAAATGCGGCAACCTGTCATCGATTATTTCCCAAAACCAAAGCACAAGATTACCAATACTGAAAAATATTTAGAATCAGTTGAAGAAAGCTATACCAATGATGCTTACCATTCATTGTCCATTGAAGGCTATCAGGTCAGTGCGGAACTCATCGAAAAAGTACGCTCCGGCCAATGGAATCCTGATGCGTTTGAAGATGATAGGAATCAACGAAATGCCTTAGCTGCAAGAGGATATTGGCAGGCTTTTCAAGCCGTTGAAAAAAGTCTGGTAAAAGTACTGGCAGGAGTTAATCCGGGAACCGTCATACAAAACGATCATGGCAGCTGGTATCGAGAGTTATTTCAGCCCAGTGTTATAGCCGGTCTATTAAGACCAACTGATCTGGCTGGTTATAGACGGAATTCTGTTTACATCCGTCAATCAAAACATATTCCAGCCAGAGCACAAATTGTCAGTGAATTGATGGAGGAATTCTTTCAGTTAGTGAGTCAGGAAAATGATCCTGCTGTTAGAGTTGTGCTTGGTCATTTCTTTTTTGTATATATCCATCCTTATCCAGATGGTAATGGCCGAATAGGCCGTTTTCTAATGAATGTGATGATGGCTGCCGGTCATTATCCTTGGACAATTATTCCGGTTGATAGAAGAAATGAATATATGGAAGCTCTAGAGCAAGCCAGCGTTCAACAGAATATTATTCCTTTCTGTAAGTTTGTGGCTAGTTGCGTTGGGGTTTGAGCACTCATACAATTTAAGCACCGCAGCTTTGCCATTACGATACAATGCGTTTAAATCTCATGGAGATATCAAAACCACAGGCATGCGCGTATTTTTCCAACGTTTTCCAGCTGGGGTTGCTATTCCCTTTCTCCAGTCGAGAAACATTACTTTTTTGCGTTCCCATTCGCTTTGCAAGCTCTTCTTCGGTTAATCCGGCTTTTTGCCGCATCGTAAATAAGAAGTCAATTAATGCAAACTCTGACTCTAGTGCGTAACTTGTGTATTGTTAATTATTCATTGCTTATTTGCTATCAACTACAAAATAATCAGACTATTTCAGCATAAGGGAAACAACACCTCGCAATAAGTTCAACAAAAGATGGAGCTGTAAATGAGAAGTAAAAAGGGGAGGTTTACAAAATATCTCGATTATCAACTACACTATAGTTGCCTCAAACTTATTTTTGGAGATAACAATGACGGATCAATCAGCCAACTCCCGAACCATTAACGGTATTGATACCCAGGCTCTAAAACAGACTGTGAGTGATATTAAAGAAAATCCCGATCTTGCGCAATGTGAGTTTCGCGTCCATAACAAGTGGATAAAAGGAGATATGAATCAATCTGAAGTTTTCGGTTATTTCGCAGCTGGAAGCGAACAGCGACATAGAGAAACCTTCCGTTTTCTTGCTGCAGAACCAGAGTTGTTAGCAGGAACAGATAGCGGAGCAAACCCCGTTGAGTTGCTTTTGAGTGGTTTATCAGCCTGTATGACAACCACTATAGCCTATTATGCGGCATTAAATGGTCACAAAATTGAAAAAATGGAATCAGAATTCAAGGGTGAGCTTGATTTGCAGGGTTTATTAAATTTGGATGCTGGTGTACGTCCTGGTTACCAAAAGATCAAAGCAAAATTTAAAATTAAAACAGATACGCCTGTTAAGGAACTTGAGCAATATTATCGCTTTTCACCAGTATATGATGTCGTTTCAAAATCCGTACCGGTTGAAGTGAGTTTTGAAGCTGATTGATTATTCCTTGCATCGGATTCTTGTGGCATAAGCGCCACTTAATCGCAAGACCTAACTTATCGCAGTGAAATGGTGGTCAGGAGTGGTTTTGATAATTGCTATGCATTTTTAATCAATCTTTAACGTTGCTTGATAACCCAGTTTAGAGCTGGGTGAGATATCATTTTTTTGCTAATTCACTGTCATCGGTTCATTAATTCAGGGGATGCGATACCTTCATTTCGTATTTTGTTAATCATTGCTTCAAGAGGCAATGGGTCAGCTGGCCTCTCTCGAAGCTCTTCAATTCTTGTAACAGCCCATTCCTTTAATTCACGGGTGTTTTTTGAAGCAGACATTTGGTGCATAACAGGAACAAGCCAGTTGCGCAAATCCGTCAGGTTAAAATCTATCTTTTCAGGCACCATATGAGATAAATCAATTTTGGTCATGGCCCAGTTTTAGTTTTTTGCCTACCCAGTGACATCCTGAGTCACTTTACCTGCCACAAGATAAGGATCAACCGGTACACTATCTACTGATTGATTTGGCGGGACAACCGCATATAATTTCCGGCGAATAGGCTTAATATGGCCAGACTTGACGTAATATGTTAGCGCCTTATTGACGGATATAGCTTTAATTGCCCCATGTTCTGACTTGAACAGCGCAAACTCCTCATATCGAAACACTGGGTGGTCATAAAAAAATTGTTCTACCTTCATTTGCCTTAATCTCCAGTAATATGCATATATTGGTAATTAATGGGATCAAAGCAAATATCATGGGTTGTTACTCACCTTCAATGTTTTTGATTACAACCTGATTTACCTTGGTTATCAGTGCGCAAATTCAAATAACTACCCTCTGTTTCCTAAGACTAAACATTAAAACATACGGTTGTTTTATTTATAAACAAATCAAAACAACCGTATGTTTTATTGACTTAAGCAGATTATTACTTATAATTTAGTATATTACTAATGATAAGCATATTAAATGAAACGAACTTTATTAAATTATCTGAACAACTGGCTGGTTTCATCTGACCGGAAACCTTTAGTCATTCGCGGGGCAAGACAAGTTGGTAAAACATGGCTGGTAAGGCACTTAGCTGAAAAGACAGGAATGCAACTAATTGAACTCAACTTCGAGAAGCAACCCTCCTATGCCAGCCTTTTTGCTTCTAATGATGTAAATCAAATTTTATTAAATTTAAGTACGGTATTAAATCAGAAAATAGATCCCTCAAAGTGCTTATTGTTCCTGGATGAAATACAGGCAGCACCTCAACTGCTTGGCAAACTCCGTTGGTTTGCAGAAGATTTACCCCAATTAGCAGTAATCTCCGCCGGCTCTCTATTAGAATTTATCCTGGCGGAGCACTCATTTAGCATGCCAGTTGGACGGGTTAGCTATATGCATTTGGAACCATTGTCATTTGATGAATTTTTATTAGCAAATGACAAAAAATCACTTTACGACTATTTAAATCAATATGAGTTAAGTGTCGATATCCCATCTGCGATTCATGAGCAATTAACTACTTTATTTAAAGAATATCTGATTGTCGGCGGTATGCCCGCCGTAGTCTCTAATTGGGTTGCTGAACGCTCTCTGAATAGAGTTAGTCAAATACAAAATGACTTATTGGCCACCTATCGCGATGACTTTTCAAAATATAAAGGTCGCTTGGCGACAGAAAGATTAGAAGAAGTACTGAATTCTATCCCCAAAATGCTTGGACAAAAATTTGTATTTAGTCGAGTTAATAAAACAATCCAAGCATCAACAATAAAAAACGTATTAGATCTGTTAGAAAAAGCCCGAATTAGCCATCGAGTACAAAGCAGCTCAGCAAATGGTGTTCCCCTCGCATCTGAAATTAAAGAAAAATTTTTTAAAGAAATTTTCCTTGATGTAGGCTTATGTAGTACTGCACTAGGACTGAGTTTAAACCAAATTAATTCAACAAATGAAATTCTTTTGATTAATAATGGCGGCATCGCTGAACAGGTAGTTGGCCAATTGCTAAGAACAATTGAACCACCCTATATTGCACCGGCTTTGTATTATTGGCATAGGGAAGAGGCCGGTTCAAGCGCTGAAATTGATTATGTAATCCAACATGGCAATAGAATAATACCTATTGAAGTAAAAGCTGGTGCCACAGGAAGCCTAAAGTCATTACATGTTTTCATGGGATTAAAAAAATTACCTCTCGCCTTGCGAATTAATTCTGATTATCCAAGTAAAATTAATGTAGATGTAAAAGATAGTCTAGGGAAATCCGTAAACTATACTTTTATATCCCTTCCCTTTTATCTTGTGGGGCAGATACACAGATTACTTAGTTTGCTCAATTAACATATACAGTGCAAAAAATGAATTATAGCACTCATATAGGTTTGACATTATTTGTCGGTATCACTCAATAAATTATTAATGCCGACTGATTTTGTCAAAAATCGAGCATTCGCAAGAAACTGATGTGGTCAAGCAAATTTGTACAACCCAGTTAAGCCGCGTTTTTCAATAAGCTCCAATAGCGATTTTCATATTGATTAGGGCTTTGATAATCCAAAGACGAATGCAATCGTTGATTGTTATAAAACATGGTAATGTAATCCAGAATATCCTGTTTTGCCTCCTTCCTTGTTTGATAATTACGCCAATGCACTCGCTCGTCTTTCAAGCGACTGAAAAAAAGCTCTCGGCCACACTGTTATCCCAGCAATCGCCTTTTTTGCTCATACTGCCGACAAGGCCATGTTGATTGAGAAGGTCACGATATTGTTTGCTGGCATATTGTGTGCCTCCGTCTGAATGCACAATCAATCCGGCTTTTGGCTTTCTCTGCCAAATGGCCATTGTTAACGCATCACAAACCGTATTAGCTTTCATTCTCGAGTTCATGTTCCAGCCAACTACTTTACGGGAAAACAAATCAATCATCACAGTCAGGTACAACCAGCCCTCATGACGTAGTTTAACCACGTCATACTGATACTGAACGCCCCAGTGCAGGTTATCTTCCAGCCTGGGCATAGTTAGTTGTCCTTGATGAGCATAAAGACTGAACAGTCGCCGACTTATAATCAACAAACAGCAATCTTGCTATTCTACATCGTCTAGATTTGATATTATCAGCACACCATCGATTATTTCTTACTTTTTAATGACCAGCCAAATTTTGCAGTTTAAAATTTCCCTAAAGCACTCTAAGCCACCTATTTGGCGCCGTGTTCAAATTCCTAGTGATAGCACCTTTGAAGATTTACATTTAATCATTCAAATAGCCATGGGTTGGTGTGATGAGCATTTACATGACTTTTGTATCCAGAAAGATAAGAATTCAGAGCCCCTTATCTTTGGCGTTCCATCAGAAGATGATTTCGGAACCGTGGAAACTAAGACCGAGTGGGACTACCAAGTCATCGATTTTTTAGCTCCTAAACAAAAAATGATTTATACATATGATTTTGGTGATAACTGGGAACATGAAATTCTTTTTGAAAAAATAATTGATCCAAAACCCAATCAGCTCTACCCCGTCTGCACCGCAGGCAAGCGTGCCTGTCCGCCAGAAGACATAGGTGGCATCTGGGGTTATGAGCACTTTTTAGAAGCCATAAAAGATCCAGCGCATGAAGCACATGAAGAAATGCTAGAGTGGGTCCATGATGAATTTGATCCTGAGGCTTTCGATCCTAAAGAAGTTGTGTTTGAGTAACACCACTTATACTCTACCCTTGTAACTTAGCCTCGTGTTCGGAGTGAACGTCCAGGATTGCTAATGCTTTGTGTTCTTCAAATCTTTATGTTCAAAAGCTGAAGCCATGCGGTCAATCTCCCTTTTTGTCAAACCAAATTGGGTAGCAACCGATCGCCATTCACCTACAGCTAGCGCAACCTCTTTTATAATTTCAAGTGCTCTTGCTTTCTTTATCCGAAACTCATCAATGACGGAAAGCGCCAAATCAATAGAAGCCGTTGGATCATCATAATCTATCGACGTTGATAACATAACCTCAGCTCGGCATAAGTAAGCCTAAATTTTTATTAAGTGAATGGATTTTGAGGGAAGGTTTTCTTGGTTTGAGCATATAAGCAGCTAAGCCGGATAAAAGGTTAATGACAAAATTATCTGGTTTACGATGTCTGGTATGTTCAATTTGGCAAATTGATTTTAATTGCTCAATTACTGTTTCAACGATACTGCGTTGTCGGAGGAAATATTTTTCAAAAGTTGAGAGTATTTTAGCCTTCATGTTTCTGCGTACCTTTGTGATGAGCTTAACTCCTTTCTGGAAAAGGCTTTCCTCTTTTTTCTTTGAAAGATACCCCTTATCAGCTGCGGCAAGACCATGGAGGTTTTTGAAAAGCTGCTCTAGTGGTTGACGGTCATCCACATTGCCTTTTGTTATGCAAAAAGCAATTAATTCACCAAGATGATTAATCACAAGATGGAGCTTAAAACCGAAAAACCAGCCCATTGAGGATTTGCCACGTTCCGCTATTCCGGCAAATGTTTTATGGCGATGAATGCGCTTGTTATGACATACTTGCAGGGTGGTTGAATCAACATAATACAGCCCTGTCTTCTTCCCCATATGCGACAGCAAATAGGATGATAAAGGCGTCACTACCGATGACATGATTTCTACGAACCGATTATAGCTGACAAGTTTCGGAAAATACGATTTCATATCCATCTCCACGCATTCACGATAATAGTCTTTAAAAGTGCGATAATGGCTGAGATGAAATAAAATCATGACCGTCATGATTTCACTGGCTGACAGCCTGCAAGGGCGTTGTCTTTTGCGATTCGGTGATGGAAGTAAATAAGGCGACATTTCTTTAAACCATGCCTTGCAAAAATCATCAATATCACAGAATATTTCTACTATCGGTGCTAACATCTTGTTTCCTTTCATAATTCAGGCGTGAATTTTAAAAAAACAAAATGTATATAGCACCGCTAATTTTTTCAATAATTCAATCACATAACCTTATTCTTATATCGAGCTGAGGTTAAATTATTTTTTTTTTCCTTTTAGGGGCAAGGCTATTTCTTCTTTTGTGTTTTTTTGAGCGATAGTTAAGTTAAGCAAATCATATGCAGGTGATATGGAAATTTTTCTATCCTTAGTTATTAGGGAAAAATTTTTTAGGTGCATGTCCTCATTGCCGATCAGGAAGTTAAACAACGTCAACTTAAATAACTTCACAAATTCAATTTTTGGGAATTTACAAAACTGTTCTATGATTGCAATCACTTTTTCCATGGAACTTTTATATTTTGTATGCCGATCTTCACCTGATAGCTGTGCAAAATCTTCTAAAGCTAACTTTTTATTATGGCCTATTCGATCAAACCGTTTAATGAAGTAGGTCAAACTGTTGATGTAAACCTCCCTTTTTTAGTGCCAGTTATAATTAGAGTTTTCCGACCTGTTTTTAATCAATCTGTAATCCAAAGGTGACATATCACCGAGTGATTCATGTGGTCTTTCTTCGTTATATTCTTTCATCCAATTTCGGGTAATATCACGTACCTCATTGAGACTTCTAAATAGATAAAAATCCAATATTTCATTCCGATAAGTTCTATTGAACCGCTCCACAAATGAATTTTGAGTTGGCTTACCCGGCTGAATAAACTCAAGAATAACACCATGCTTTTCTGCCCAGTCCGCTAACGCAAGGGAAATAAACTCAGGTCCATTATCAAGTCGCAACTTTGCAGGATATCCTCGATTGGCGGCAATATGGTCAAGTACCCGAATAACCCTTAGAGCAGGCAAGCTCAAATCAATTTCAATGGCCAAAGCTTCCCGATTAAAATCATCTACCACATTAAAAGTCCTGAATCTTCTGCCGCAATTGAGGGCATCACTCATGAAATCAGCTGACCATGTATGGTTAAGGGAATCGGGCACAGCAAGAGGTTCCGGGTGGCGGGAAGCTAATCTGCGTTTTCCTTTTCGCCTTATATTTAACTTCAACTCACAATAAACACGGTATACTCGTTTATGATTCCAGGAGAAACCTGCCTGCCGCAATTTGATAAACAACTTCCTGAAACCATAACGCGGATAGCGGGCGGTGTTGGTCACCAATTCTCTTATCACCGCTTCATCCTTATCCATCGCCGGCTGATAGTAGTAAGCTGTACGACTTAAGCGTAATAGTGCGCAGCTTCGCCTGAGGCTCAGACCATGTTCCTGCACCAGATAATCAGCCATTTCCCTCTTTTCAGCCGGCTTCAAAGCTTTTTTTCTATGACATCCTTCAGTGCACGGTTTTCCAGGGACAAATCAGCAAACATCCGTTTCAGCTTTGCATTTTCTTCCTCAAGTTGCTTCATGCGTTTAATATCTGAGGCTTCCATCCCACCGTATTTTGCTTTCCAGTTGTAATAGGTGGCATCGGATATCCCATGTTCCCGGCATACATCCTTTACCAATCGTCCTACTTCAACTGATTTTAATATGTTTAAAATTTGATTTTCTGTAAAGCGACTGCGTTTCATCGTTCCTCCTCTTTTTTGCTTATTTTGCCGGAGAAACTCTAATTGAAAATGGTGCTATTTTAAGGGAGGTTTACACGACACAGAATGTATGATCTGCAATGCAATTTCCGAATCGATAAGGTTTTAGAAATTCTTGGCCACAATGAAGTTTAAAGTGCTCTTCCTTAACCATCAATTCCTGGTGGCCTGATTTGAAACAAATACCACAATTACAAAGAGTAATTGTTAAATTATGAGTGGCAGAGGCTTCAAATTTGATATTACCGCAATGACATTGTCCTGTGTACCATATCCTTGCTTTATTTTCTTCAATTGTTTGCATATTATTTTCCATACAACATCCTAATCAATATTAAATATATTGCGCCGTGGCGAGCGACTTTGATATTCGTCATTTAAGCTATGAATTACTTCAGCGACAGATTTCGTGCCAATAAGATTATTTGCTGCTCGTACGCTTAGGGTACCTTCAGCCAACTCTTTATCTCCTACTACAATAATATAATTAATTTGTTTCAGTTGGGCTTTACGTACTTTTTTATTGATAGATTCATTATCGAAATCTACCTCGGCGCGTAATCCCGCTTTTATAAATTGTTCTAATACGTTCTGAGCATAATCATGATGATTTTCTGCAACTGGTAATATGGTTGCCTGGATAGGGGCCAGCCAGAGTGGGAATTTACCTGCGTAATGCTCAATAAGAATTCCAAAAAAGCGTTCTATTGAACCATAGACTACGCGATGAATCATCACTGGGCGTTGTTTTTCTCCATTCGCATCAATGTAACTTAAGTCGAATCGTTCAGGTAAATTTAAGTCTAATTGGATAGTCCCACATTGCCAGGTTCTACCAATAGCATCTCTAATATGAATATCAATTTTCGGCCCATAGAAAGCACCATCGCCTTCATTAAGCTTATAATTGAAGCCACAACGTGCTAATGATTCGATTAAACCATTTGTTGCTAATTGCCATTGTTCATCACTTCCAATAGATTGCTCAGGGCGAGTTGATAGCTCTAAGTGATAATCTAATCCAAATAGTTTATACATAGATGTTGCCAATGATAAAACCTTATGAATCTCATCTGAAATGTCGGTAGGCTTCATAAAAATGTGAGCATCATCTTGATGAAAGCAACGAACTCGAAATAATCCTGACAGAGCCCCACTAAACTCATGCCTATGTACTACTCCTACTTCAGCGATTCGTAAAGGCAGTTGCCGATAAGAATACATATCTTCCTTATAAAACAACATACCGCCTGGGCAATTCATAGGCTTTAATACACTTGTTTTTTCATCGACTACGCTAAGGTACATATTTTCCCGATAAAAATCCCAATGTCCTGATGTTTCCCATAATTCATGGGACATAAGTATCGGTGTTTTAATTTGTTTGTAGCCTTCTTTATTATGTTGCTCCTGCCAATAAGACATAAGTTCATTCCAAATAATCATACCTTTGGGATGAATGAATGGCATACCAGGACCTTCCTTATGGAAGGAGAATAAACCAAGCTGTTTACCTATAACGCGATGATCACGCTTTGCAGCTTCTTCTAAAAAATTCAAATGCGACTTTAATAATTTTTTATCTGGAAACGAAATACCATAAATCCGTGTGAGTTGGGGATTATTTTTATCAGCACGCCAATAGGCGCCAGAGGTTTTCATAAGCTTAAATGCTTGTACTATACCAAAATGAGGAATATGAGGACCTCGGCATAAATCAATAAAATCATTTTGAGAATAGGCGCTTAATCCTTCATCTAGATTTTCAATCATTTCGATTTTAAATCTATTATGGGCAAAAATTTTTTTTGCCTCTTCCTTATTAGAATACTCAATGCGCTTGGGCTCAATTCGCTCTTGAGTAATTTTTTGAATTTCTGCTTCAATTTTGGGGAAATCATCAGCTGATATCGACAAATCAGCAAAGTCATAATAAAAACCAGACTCAATTGCAGGTCCTATTGTTGGTTTTGCTTCAGGATATAAGCGAGTTATCGCTTGAGCAAGAATATGTGCTGATGAGTGCCAGAATATTTCTTTTCCTTCAGGATCTTCGAAAGTTAGAACTTGAACATTATCCCCATCTTTGAGTTCACTATTAAGATCCTTCAGTAAACCATTTATTTTAAGTGCTAACGCTTGATGACCATTGAGAGTTTTTTTAATATGGCGTATCAAATCAAAACCACTCATACCAGACTCTAACTCAACGACACTCCCATCCGTAATATTTATTTGCATAAAATTCTCTTTAACATCATGTGTATTATCTGATTCTTTATATAGATTGAATTTTTTCTACATCTGTAACCTATAATCTAGGCAAGAAATTATTATTTTGAATGAAAAAATTTAAGCCTTTTGTGCAAGTTGTTATATCATAT
>NZ_LNYK01000033.1:210820-221519 GCF_001467825.1 Legionella londiniensis | reverse complement strand
GAGAAATCAAACAAAATGGTTCAGTGGATGAGGGGAAAGCTGCCTGATCTTTTTTGACCATACACAACTTTTAACCGTAGCTCGCATCATCGAGCAAAATACCCATATTATCTGTTGAACCATCATCTACAACAATAATTTCATATGAAATTTCAGATAAATTGCTATTAAGCCAAGATGATAATTCATCAATGTTATTTACAATAATCAAAGATTCATTAAATGCAGGAATAACAATACTTAGGTTAACGTCTTGCATATGGGTTATTTCTCTCACAATTTTAAACAGTAATATTAGAATGATTAAAATGGAAATAGAATGATACTGATTAAAGATAAAAAGATCAGCAACTTAGCTAAATAAAAAATTTAGGCATGTTTTACGTGCTTTCCACTTTTTACCTTAAATACAATAAAGTGATGATTTTCATAAACGCGACTATAAAGCATCTCATTTAGGTTTGCATCTTCTTTTTTCAATACTATATAACTAATATTATATTTTTCAGCGATGCCATCAATCCAGTCACTTTTAATTAATTGATAAAACCTTTGCTCAAGAACATTCTGAATCTTTAAGAATGTATGTACATTCAGAGGATTTTCTAATAGAAAAGCATCAAGATTCAACCCATACTCTCTGAAACGTTTTAATCCCTCATAATAAGCGCTATAATCAGAGGTATAAAGCCAGGTAAACAACCATTGTTTTGGTGTTCCAAAGGAAGATCTATGAGAAAAAGCTTTCCAACCATATGGAGATATCGAGGGATCAATCATAAACAGTGATTGCGTATTTGTTTTATTTTTTGCCCATAGTTGAACATCATAATAAGATTTATAAAACTCAATTTTGTTTTCCGGTAGGTCATATGGTTTTATTTTTTGCACATCAAGGCACAAGCATACGTAAAAAATCAGAATAGCAAATAATCCAAACAAGTATGTGGCTTTTGTATAATGGCTAACTAAAGACAATCCTCCAAAAACGGCTAAAGCAAGTAAAAAATTATTGCGTAATCCTTCCTGGCCTAAGTAGATAACTAAAGTCTTATCAGTATATCCAAAATAATAATAAACACATGCAAGAATGGTTAATATTGATACAAGAATAAGGGTGATAATGTTACCTGGCTTATACATTTTTTTAACAATTTCAATAAAAGCAGGATAAGTAACAAGTAGAACTGTAATCAGTAAAAAAGGGGTTTGTAAATAGAATAAAGGAGTACATAACGTGACCAACGCTATTGATTTTCGCCAACAATTACCTTCATTAATTTCTTGCCAAATATAAGCAGCAATGTATATGATTCCAATTCTTGAGATAAACTCGCTTGCTCTATGTATTGCCAGCTTTATAAAAATGGGGTTAGGTGCATACGCCGATATAAACACACCAAAAACTGTAGCTAAAATTATTACTCCAAAACCGGCCAGAATCTCTTTATAGTACAAGTTGTTCTTAAGATAAAAAGTTGCATAAACCGCAATTGTCAGCAAACATAAAAAATTAAAAAAAAGATTGAAATTACTTGTAAAACGCTTTAGTGCAAGCGGGTACCAGTGATAATTCGTTAATTGCGTAAAGAAAAACCAATCCTCTTTTGGTATATTCTGCCCAAGCGTGGCAGCGGGCATTTGCCAGATCAACCAACAGAAAATAACCATGCTTGCCAAAATAAAAGCCAGCATTACTCTGATTTCAAAAAACCTCTTAATATTTAGCAACTGCATTCCAAATATGAATATTAATCCGCAAATCCCCATCATTGCGTGCGTTAATATTGAAAGTGTGATAAGAGCCACTGATTTGATATAGCTTTTTCTAATCCATAACGCTATGGACATCAATCTAAATGCATCAGCTGCATTATAATAAAGTCCATTAAATACCCGGCCTCCATAATTAGCTAGATTAAGGCTATTAATAAAAGTAAAAAAAGCAAAGACAATGACAATGATAGATATAATCACAGGGGATTTAGGCAAAAGGGTTTTAGTTAAAAACCAATATGCATATGCCAATAAAATTATATCTATCGCAAGCATAAGAGCCATTGAAACGGTAGGATCAAAATGCAGCTTATTCAGGAAAAGATATATGTGCATATATAAGGACATGGAATATACACTTAACCCTGAGTGAAAATCAGAAGAAAAATTTTGTGGTGCATTAATTTCAGCCAACCAATCTACAGGTGAGAATCCTTTGAAGGAGACAAAAAGCGGAATAAACTGATAATGTTTATACCATGCCCAAAAGATAATGAATCCAAGCAAAACATACAGGAAACGAGAATTACTGATATCACGAAGGATGGTGTTCAATATTTAATACCTTTCAAGCAGATTGATTGCAAGTGAACAAATTTTAACAAAATAGATTGATTTTAACGGAAAAAAAGTATATCTGAGTAAACTTACCGCATCAATTCATTTTATAAAAACAACAATCTCATGTTTGAAACAACAGCACTCAGATTTATGGAACAAGTCGATGGAAAGACAGAAATGCAGTAAATAGTTTTTTCTCTATTATATATACTGACACGCTAACTACAGATTATTATGTTAAAATCCTCTGATTCGGCAGCCCCTACCTGCAACTGAATTGATGAAGCCAACAATCTTAATAAAAAACAACTTATTCAAAAAAAATACCCTTCTTAAAAATATTTCCCTGGTTATTCAGGGAACCGCGTTGGGGCAAGGAATGGTATTTCTCCTGTCCCCAATCATTACAAGAATTTACTCGCCTGAACATTTCGGCTTATACACCGTATATGTTGCCTTACTCGGCATTTTGGCGTCCGTTGCTGCATTGCGGTTTGATGTTGCCATTCCTGTTCCTAAAAAAAAAATAGAAGGCTTATCCTTATGCATCGCGGCTTTAATCAGTTTAAGTATATTCACCCTGATAATAGTGCTGGGTATTCATCTAGTGATGGGCAGTGCCCTCAGTGCCATTATACGGCACAATTTAAAAAATAGTTTATGGCTCTTGCCGATTAGCGTTTTTGCCATCGGGCTTTACAATATCATGACTTATTTTATGGTGCGCCACCGCCTCTTCTCTCTCATTGGGCGCGCTAAAATGACACAAGCCATGTGCCTAATCAGCACGCAAATTACTTTTGGCTTACTTAAAGTTAAATCATTAGGTTTAATCTTGGGGCAGATCGTAGGGCATTTTGTTGTTGCCCTCATTTTTATCACAAAACTGTTTAAATTAGAGAAGCGAATTTTAAAAAAAATGAGGCATTCCTGGGTAGTAAAATCAGTACGCCGCTACTGGCGTTTTCCGGTATTTTCCACACCCGCAAGTTTAATGAACGCATTGGGATTGTATCTTCCAGCGATTGCTATTTCTGCTTTATATGGCTCTCAAATCGCCGGCTGGTATGGATTAGCCATCCAGGTGATGAGTACCCCTTTAGGGCTGATTGGCCAGGCTGTCGGGCAGGTTTATATGGGAGAAGGGGCTGCTTTAAAAAACAGCGGCAACTGCAATCAGTTGTTATCGCTATATATCAAAACCATCTGCCATGGATTGATTGTTGGTTTTCCGTTTATTTTAATCATGATCTTACTTGGCCCATCTTTATTTGGTTTTATATTTGGCTCAGACTGGCTGCAGGCCGGAATGTCTGCTCGCATTTTATCCATTATGCTCCTTTTAGAATTTGCCATTATCGGCCCCTCACAGAATTTTGCGCTTTTTAACCGCCAGGATTTTGCGCTCTATTGGAATGTTTTATTTATTCTTTTAAATTTTTCAGCATTCCTGCCTGCTTGTTTATTTGGGGCTGATTATTTCACTACCTTAATTTATTTGGCGCTTGCCAAGTCAATTGGTTATATTACAATGGCCTTCTTAAATTTATATGTATTAAGGTCTGCAACCGAGAAGTTTAATCAACTATGTGTGGAATAGCTGGTATTTATGCCTTAGGCGGTGAAGCTTATGCTGATCTCGCGTCGCTCCATAGAATGGCTGGTGCAATGTCGCATCGCGGGCCTGATGGGCAGGGTTTTTTCAAGGCGTATAAGGATGAAAAGCCAGGGGAATTTATTGCCGCCCCTCATGAGAGTCTCTATACCGGCAAAGCGGATCTGTTTCTGACTCATCGGCGCTTGTCCATTATTGATTTATCCGATGCGGCCCTTCAACCCATGTGCACGGATGATCGTCGTTACTGGATAACCTATAATGGCGAAATTTATAACTTTCAGGCATTAGCAAAAGAATTGCGGTCACAAGGCGTCGAGTTCCACACTAAAAGCGACACTGAAGTCTTACTTAAATCATATCAGCATTGGGGCATAGACGCGTTAGAACGTCTTAATGGGATGTTTGCCTTTGCAATCTGGGATGATAAGGAAAAAACCCTTTTTTGTGCAAGAGACCGAATTGGCATCAAGCCTTTATATTACACCATCCAAAATAACCGCTTTATCTTTGGCTCGGATATAAAAACATTAATTGCATCGGGGCTTTATAAACCGGAAATCAATTTGGAGGGGTTATATCATGCCATGAGTTACGGTGTAGCTCCCCGCCCTCTAACCTGTTTTAAGGATATTTATTCACTGCCGCAAGCTTCCTGGATGCTCATTAAGCCGAATGGTGAGATTACCCATAAAGCCTATTGGCATATCCCGGTTGGCACCCAGGATCATTCTCTTTCTGAACAAGATGCAGCCGATTTACTGGAAGAGAGGCTCAATGCATCGGTAAAGCGAATGCTTGTCTCAGATGTCTCAATTGGAACATTCATGTCCGGCGGTGTTGATTCAACCTTAATTACTGCAATGGCGGCAAAAGCACATCCCGGCATCAAGGCTTTTACGCTCGGTTATGAGAATTATGCAGCAGGATTGGATGAGATCCCTCAAGCTCAGGCAACAGCCGCCATGTATCTGCTGGAGCATATCATCCAAACCATCAAGGTAGACTCCATTTTAAACAATATCGAAGATAATATTCGTTTTTATGAAGAGCCTTATTATTCGCTGTCTCCGAATTATCTCATCTCCAGGCTTGTCAGCAATCATCACGTTAAAGTGGTTTTAAATGGCTTGGGCGGCGATGAGCTTTTTGCAGGTTACAGGCACTCCCGCTGGGCAAATCGCAGGTTTCTAATGCGGGCTATCGCTCCTTTTTTCAAATTGCTGCGCAATCAAAAAGAACTCTTTGCCAGAGTATCTGAACTGACAATGGCAAAAACGGCTGATCGCTACTACAACATTTTATTTACCATCATGTCTGAGCATCTTAAACAAAAGCTGTTTATGAGTCAGAGGGTAGAAGAATTCAATACCATTGAAAAGCTCAGCATGATGTATGTAGGGCAAGGACTCAAGTTTACCGATAATATTGAAGCCATGTGTTACATGGATTTGATTCACTATATTGGCAACCACCACGTGTATCGAGTAGACCAATTCACCATGGCTTTTTCACTCGAAGGCCGGTTTCCATTTTTAGATCACGAAGTAATTGAAGCGGCTTTTAAAATTCCATCTAAATATAAAATTAAGAATGGGCAGCAAAAATATATTTTAAGAAAAGTAGCGGAGAAATACATTGCGCCAGAATGTTTATCCATGAAGAAAAAAGGATTCTCACTTCCCATGGGTCATTGGATCAAAAATGATCTTTCAGAATACGTCACTCATCAATTTGCATCATTGGCAAAAAGAGATCTTTTTCATCCGCAAGCGATTTGGGATATCTGGACTATGTTCAAGCAAGGTAAAATTGACAGCAGATATGTGTGGCAACTTGTTGCAGTTGAAGCCTGGCTGCAAATGTTTTTTTAGTATGATTACTGTAAGCATACCAAACAATTACCGTTTAGAAAGAGAGTATATTCTCCAGACCCTTTTACATCAATTTTTAGGCATCTCTTATGAAATACGCGTTCATGATTCTCCAGGAATAACATTTTCGCGCAATAATAAAACATTGCGCATTGAAGACATCCTGTTTTCCACAAAGCCTGAATATTGGTTAACTGAACATTCGCTCCCCCAAAATAAATTATTAACCTGGGATATCAAAGATGTTCCATTCAATATCAACATTGCAGACACAAAGCTCCCTGTAATTTACGGTACGCAAAATTCAAACGGGACTTTTTTTGATATAAAAGACTCAGAAATACAATTAAGCCTGGATGTCTTTGGCTCAGCTTTCTTTATGCTCTCAGGCTACGAAGCGTTTGTAAAAAAAGAACGAGATATTCACGGCCGCTTTCCTTTTGAAGCCTCCCTTGCCCATCAAAACCAGTATCTGCACCGCCCTCTGGTCAATGAATACCTGGAAGTGCTTTGGGCATGCCTGACCCAGCTATGGCCGGAATTGGAACGAAAAGAGCATCAATATCAACTAAGATTAACTCATGATGTAGATATTCCGTTCCGCTATGCATTTGCAGGCTGGATAAACTGCGCCAAGGAAATGGCAAAATTCACTTTGAATAAACAATATAGGGATGCCTTGCAACAGCCATACCATTTTTACATGGTCAAATCCCGTAAAGCTGCCGCACATGATCCATTCAATACCTTTTCATTTTTAATGGATGTTGCGGAAAGACAAAATCTTTCCGCAACATTTTATTTTCTGATTGAAAATACCTGCCCTGAAAATGCCGACTATAGTATTACCCATCCTTTTCTCCAGGAGCTGCTAAAAGCTATTCATTATCGCGGGCATCAAATTGGTTTGCATGGCAGTTATTATTCCTGCCGGTCCCCAGAAATGTTCAAGCAAGAAATTGATCGATTAAAAAAAACCTGCAGCCAATATGGCATCTCGCAGAAAGATTGGGGAAACCGCCAGCATTATTTAAGATGGGATCCCAAAACCACAGCTTCTATTTTAGAGGAAGCAGCAATTGATCATGACTCTACTCTTGGGTATGCAGAACAGGCAGGGTTTCAAGCAGGAACTTGTTATGATTATTATTTATATGATTTAGGCAACAGAAAAAAGCTTTCAGTCATTGAGCGCCCTTTAATCGCCATGGAGGCATCTCTATTGGGCTATATGAACCTTGGTCATGAAAAAGCTTATGAAAAAATAAAAGCGCTAAAAGAATTATGCAAATTCTATCATGGCAATTTTACGCTGTTGTGGCATAATTCTACCTTGCAAAAATATCAGGATAAAGAATTGTATAAGGCTTGTGTAAACACTTAAAGGGGTAATAGCTCACGCCCCATTAAATTTTGTTTGAAAAAATAAGATGAGTTGCTGTAAATTAGTGCTCTCTGAATATAAAAAACTTGTTTTATGGAAGAAAAAGACTTTCCCCAAACCATAGAAGGTTGTCACAAATTACTGAAGCAGTTTATAGAAATAACGAAAACTCTAACCATTCACATAGATAAGCTAGAGGAAGAAAATAAAGCCCTTAAAGAGCTGTTAAATAATAACTCGTCAAATTCATCCCTTTCTCCATCGCTGGATAAAAAAAAAGAAGAAAAAAGATAAGGGTTCTCAAAATAAGGGTGGAGGCCAGCCTGGCCATAAGGGTCATTCCCGCAAGCTTTTAGATAGCGATAAAGTTGATGATATTGTGATGTGTAGGTTGCCTTCACGCTGTGAGTGCGGAGGAAGGATTCGCTTAAAAGAGGAGCATCAACGGCATCAGGTTTATGAACTACCACAGCCCAAACTTCATGTTACGGAATATCACTTAGAAAAGGGGCGTTGTTCATGTTGCAATAAGAATCATGTTGCAGAGCTTCCTGAAGGAGTAACCGGCCCAAATTTGACGAGTTTTATGTCGCAGATGATTTCAAAATATAAATTATCTCGTCGCGAGCTTCAGGAGTTTTTAAACGAGCAGTATAACTTTAAGCTGAGCTTGGGTTTTGTGTTTAACAAGCAAAAGCTAGTCAATAAAGCACTGGAAAAACCAGTTTATGTGGCAAGAACTATGTCTTTTATAATGACTTGCAAATTACAAGCTAAAAATTCTTTTGAATTCCTTAAAGAAACTATGCAGTGTTTTTTCGCCAACTCTGACACCCCTTCGCTTATTTTAAGCTAAGGGGGAGAGCTTTTACTTAAAGGACACCAACCAACATTCCCTCCGCACCTGCGACTTTACAGTCATTATAAAATAACTTGTTATTGTGGCTGATTACTAGAGAGTTGATTTGATTCATCATCCTCTTCCCTTTTTTTATGATCCTGGCTTTTAAGAGTGGAATCAGTAAAAAATCGTCCAAACTTGATTTCAGATAAAGCTTTATCTTGACTATTTCTATTCTTAAACACTTCCTGGGAGAGCCAGATGTTAACATCTAACCGACAAGTTTTATCAAAAGTATTGGTCACTCGTTCAACAGCAGTAATATAATCAATATTGGGATATTTTCTACAAATCTCTGCAATTATTTTAGGTTCTTTAGCCATAAAGGCTTGAGCCATGGCTTGCTCCCCCAATGTTAACCGGGAGTCATATATCTGATAAAAATCAAACCCTTGCTGCAAAGCAGCCAAAACCATATATACATTGGCATTTGGGCCTTTATTAAATTCATTTTTTATAACTTCTGAATAAAGCCATCTTTTTACTTCAGGCTGAATTTGTTTATCAAATATACTTGCTACCCGTTCTACCAGGATAACGTAATTGATTTTGGGATGGCATGCATACAAACCTGCAATGAGCCGAGATTCTTTTGAAATAAACGCTTGGATGGCCACCTGCTCCCCAAAACATAATCCTTTTCTATAGGGATAGGAGAAACTAACCCCTTCATATAAGGCAGTTAAAATCGTATTGATATTAGCAGAATGTCCTTTATTAAATTCATTTTTAATGATTTCCTGATAAAGCCATTTTTTTACATCTTCCTGGGTTTGTGGATAAAAGGTGGCGGCTATTTTATTCACTGCTCCAATAAGATGAATATTGGGGAACTTGGCATAAAGTTCAGCAATTATTCTTGGCTCTCTTGCCATACACGCTTGTGCCATAATTTGCTCGCCAAGATGCAGACTCCCAAATGGCTGATAAAAATCAACTCCATATTGTAGTGCGGTTAATATAGTATTGGCATTAGCACCCAGTCCTTTATTAAGTTCATTTTTAATGATTTCCTGGCAAAGCCATTTTTTTACGTCTTCCTGGATTTGTGAATTAAAGGTAGCGGCTATTTTATTCACTGATCCAATAAGGTAAATATTGGGGAACTTGGCATAAAGTTCAGCAATTATTCTTGGCTCTCTTGTCATATACGCTTGTGCCATAATTTGCTCGCCAAGATCGGAGTTTTTCAAGATAGTTGTCCGATTTTCCCTTTTTATGCTGCTGCCTGAACCGTTACGATTTCTCGATCCGGATTTAGGTTTACCGCGCCTATAGGGTTCCAGTTTCTCGTTGCTCTGCAACCCCATCTTTGCGGATTGAGTGCTTTCGCATATTCATACACTATTTTTCGTTTCGCCAGCAGTTCATGATCTTGCTCATTGTGTCGCTGAGCCGGTGTTACGAACCTGATACCGCTATGGCGGTGCTCATGGTTGTAGAAGTGCGTAAACCCCAGCATCCACTCCCTGGCATCCTCCACCGTTGCAAACCCACTGCTCGGCCACTGCGGGCAGTATTTCACGGTTTTAAACAAGGATTCTGCGAAGGCATTATCATTGCTCACCCTTGGTCTGCTGTAGGAAGTGGTAATACCCAGCTCCTGCAACTTCACTCGTAACGTGCTGCCTTTCATCGGGCTGCCATTGTCTGAATGAAGTACCAACGGCTTGAATAAGCACTGTTCCCGCAGCAATGCCCGTTGGATCAATTCACTTGCCAGCTGACTGCACTCCCGGTCGTGGACTTCCCACGCAACCAGTTTGCGGCTGTATATATCGATAACCGCGTATAAATACCAGTACTGCCCGCGAATGCCTGATGGCATGTAACTGATGTCCCAACACCACACCTGGTTAGGTGCGTTTGCGCTGTAACTCGTCGGCTTAGCCCGCCGCTGCGCTGCTTTACTCTTTCCACGGTGATGCTGCTGATTGGCCGCTTTTAACACCCGATACATGGTCGATTCTGATGCCAGATAAATACCTTTATCTGCAAGCCTCGGTACAATTTGGGACGGTGGCAAACTGGCATAGTCTTCGCTGTTACACGTTGCCAATATCTGTGCTCGTTCTGCTTCACTGAGCTTGTTCGAGGGCTCCGGCCTCACTGCGGCAGGTCGCTTATCTTCGACAACCATTCCTAGCTCATCCCGCCAGCGACGTAGCGTTCGCAATGGCAATTCAAGCTCTTGCGCCGCTTTTTCACGTCTTGCTCCGGCTGCCACCGCTTCATCGAACCAACCAAGATAGAGTGTGCGCTCACTCACCGGCGTTAACTGTCCTCGTCCTCCTCGCCGTAATAAGCTCTGAGCTTTTTTCGCAGTACCAGCAGTGCAGCCGCCTCCGCCAGCGCTTTCTCTTTACGGCTTAGCTCTCTCTCTAACTGCTTAATGCGTTTCTTATCTTCTCTGACCTGCTTTTTCTCTGCGACTTTACGCTGCGCCTCGTTCATATTGCCCATAATGCAGGCGGCACGCCATTCCCGTACCTGTTCAACCAATAAGCCTTTTTCCCGGCAGTATCGGCTTAATTCGGCTTCTGATAACGAAGCGGTTTCAATCACAACAGCGAACTTCGATTCTACTG
>NZ_LNYK01000033.1:947-210810 GCF_001467825.1 Legionella londiniensis | reverse complement strand
AAAAAAACAAAATGTATATAGCACCGCTAATTTTTTCAATAATTCAATCACATAACCTTATTCTTATATCGAGCTGAGGTTAAAAAAGAAACGCAGGCCACTTTGGTTGGAGCTGTGATTTTTCCAACTGGTTCCAACAGCAAAATCCCGCCTACCGGCAATGGTTCCCCCGGCATCTTCGCCGGTGCGACTTTTAACCAAACATTTGTGAACTGGCTTTGGTTTGCCTCTCCCGCCCTGATTTATGTTGTCCCTAAAGGCAATAACCAGGTTGGAACGCAGTACCTTTATCAGATGGGTATTGGCCGGATTATTTCCGCGAAAAGCGGGCAGTACATCTTTTCAAGCTTGCTGGAGTGCAATGGAGAATATACCGAAAAAGATAAAATTGGCGGCGTTCCTGACCCTAATTCCGGGGGCAATATAATATTGCTTACGCCTTCTTTATGGTATTCAAATACCCATTTGACATTGCAACTCGGCGTTTCCTTGCCGGTTAGCCAACGTTTGAATGGCGAACAAAACCAAAATGACTACACCCTCACGGCCACGGTTGCCTGGTTATTTTCATGAAAGCCTGCTGACAAATGCCGTACCTATATTGCTATAGGCGCCTTGATAGCGGGGTGAGATTGATAATTTTCTATCTCGATGTCGTCAAACTGATATGCAAACAAGGATTCAGGCTTGCGTTTAAAGCGAAGGCGGGGCAAAGGTAATGGCTCGCGCGCAAGCTGTGTCTTCGCTTGCTCTATGTGATTGAGGTATAAATGGCAATCGCCGCCTGTCCAGATAAATTCCCCCACATCCAGGTCGCATTGCTCGGCTATCATGTGAGTCAGCAGAGCGTAAGAGGCAATATTAAACGGGACGCCGAGGAAAACGTCAGCCGAGCGTTGATAAAGCTGGCAGGACAATCTATTGTTTGCTACATAAAATTGGAACAGGGCATGGCAGGGAGCCAGTGCCATATTGTCCAATTCCCCTACATTCCAGGCGCTGACCAGGATTCGGCGCGAATCGGGGTTCGTTTTAATTTGCTGCAGAACAATCGACAATTGATCAATGGTTCTGCCGTCCGCTGTGGGCCAACTGCGCCACTGCCTGCCGTAAACCGGGCCAAGATCGCCATTTTTATCTGCCCACTCATCCCAAATGGTCACGCCGTTCTCATTTAAATAGGCGATATTGGTATCGCCTTTTAAAAACCACAGCAGTTCATGAATAATGCTGCGTGTATGCATTTTCTTGGTGGTCAGCAAGGGAAAGCCGCAAGCCAGATTAAAGCGCATCTGATAACCAAATACTGATAAGGTCCCCGTACCGGTGCGGTCGCTTTTTTCCACGCCATTTTTCAATATATATTCAATCAGTTGCAGGTATGTTTTCATTTCTTTTGATCCACCATAAGATAATCCCCAAAAGCAGCATGGGAATAGATAATAATTGCCCCATAGTTAACCAGCCAAAAGCCAGATAGCCGATTTGCGCATCAGGCTCGCGGTAAAATTCCACAATCAGGCGTGACAGGGCATATCCGATTAAAAAAACAGCAGACACACAGCCAGTCGGACGGGGCTTGGAGGCATACCACCATACCAGAATAAACAAGGCAATTCCTTCAAGACCTAACTCATATAGCTGGGAAGGGTGCCTTGGCTGGTTATCCACATGAGGAAAAACCATGGCCCAGGGAACATCAGTCGGTCGGCCCCACAGTTCTCCATTAATAAAATTGCCTGCGCGTCCGGCTGCCAAGCCGAGAGGGACGAGGGGGGCTGCAAAATCGGTAACCTCCAGCAAGGATTTAGCGGTTTTCCAGGCAAAAAGCCAAAAAGCAACCACTACGCCTATCAATCCTCCATGAAACGACATCCCGCCTTGCCATATTTTAAAAACCATCCAGGGCTCTTGGATAAACTCCGGGAAGTTATAAAAAAGCATATAACCCAAACGGCCGCCGATAATCACGCCGAGGGCGCCAAAAAAAATCAAATCGCCAATTTGTTCTTTGCTCCAAGCGAGCTTATACCGCCTAACCCGCCAAAGCGCCAATATCCAGGCGGCAATAAACCCTAGTAGGTACATCAAGCCGTACCAGTGCACCCGCACGGGGCCAAGGGAAAAAACAACCGGGTCAATATGAGGAAAAGCTAATACAGGCATTTTTTACCAATCCTTGTCAATTACGCATCATGATTCAGTTAATATACCATGTTATGACTTGCCGGCACGGATCAATCCGCCAAGCCCCTCATCAGTAAGCACTTTTTGCAAATGCAGCCTGATTTCATCCGCATGTTCAAATTCAAGAACTTCGGCAAGAATCTTGCGCGCATTAGCCAGCGAAAAATTGCGAATCACCCATTTGATGCGGGGCAGGCTAAACGAGTTCATGCTGAGTGTATCAAATCCCATAGCGAGTAACAAAATGACTGCCAGAGGATCGCTTGCCATTTCTCCGCAAATGCTGACCTCAACTCCTGCCGCATGCGCTCCTTCGACTACTTTCATCAAAGACTGCAGCATGGCAGGATGCAATGGATCATACAGGGAGGCAACTCTCGCGTTGTTGCGATCCACAGCCAGCAAATACTGGGTTAAATCATTGCTGCCAACAGATAGGAAATCAACCCGCTTAGCCAATTCTCGGGCCTGATATACCGCAGATGGCACTTCAATCATTACGCCGATTTGTGGCTTTTCAATGATGCACCCTTCTTCAAGCAGTTCTGTATAGGCCTGGTTTATCAATAAAGACGCTTCATCCACCTCGCACAAGGAGGAAACCATAGGCAGCATGATCCGTAAGTTGTTTAATTCTTCATTAGCGCGCATCATTGCCCTGACTTGCAGCAAAAAAACATCGGGGTGATCAAGCGTGATACGTATGCCGCGCCAGCCGAGATAAGGATTCTCTTCCTCAATGGGGAAATAAGACAAAGTCTTGTCCCCGCCAATATCCAGGGTGCGCATGGTAACCCGATGCGGCGCAAAGGCTTTAAGAATCTGGCGATAAATAATGTATTGCTCATCTTCAGAAGGAAAGCGGTCACGGCTCATGAAAGGTACTTCCGAGCGATACAGGCCGACACCTTCCGCGCCAACGCTCATCGATAAACCGGCATCCATGGCAAGTCCTGTGTTGACTTGCAAGGAAATGCGGTGGTTATCCAATGTTTCCGCCGGTTTATCCCGGAGATTAACGAGGCTTTGATTGAGTTCATCTTCTTCCTGAGCCAGTTTTTTATACTCGGCCAGCAAGGGTTTGGATGGAGAAATAAATACATGGCCGTAATACCCGTCTACGATCACCGCTCGGCGCGATAATTGATCGATATTCAATCCCCGCACACCCATAACGGTTGGGATGCCCATGGCACGAGCAAGGATTGCGACATGGGAATTGTTAGACCCTTTTCCTGATACAATGCCTGAGAGCTGACCTTCCGGGACTTCGGCAAGCTGGGCTGCGGTAATTTCATCGCCAATTAAAATGGTGCGTTGCGGATAGATGATTTCTTCCTGCTCTGAGCTTTGCAGTTCAGCAAGCACCCGCCTGCCGAGATCGCGAAAATCGCTTGCGCGTTCGCTGAGGTAATCATCTTTCATGTTTTCAAATTGAAAAACATGCTTTTTAATCACTAAAGACAAGGCTGTCTGCGCGCTGAGATGCTCAAGCCTTATCACTTCCTCCACTTCAGCGCCAAGACTATCTTTTTCCAATAAACGTAAATAAACATCAAATAGTGCCCGTTCATTTTCAGCCACGGTATTTTTCATGCGGCGGCTTAAACGCAGCATGTCATCCCTTGCGGCTTGCAAGGCATCGTAGAATAAGGCAATTTCTCTTTCGACATTATCTGTGCTGCGCCTTGGCACGGCATCGATATCAGCCGGTGGATAGATAACAACCGCAGTGCCAATCCCAACGCCTGGAACACTGCCGATTCCGGTCAAAGCAATTTGTGTCACTTCAGGCCGTGCAAGCCCAATGGATTGCGGCTGGGTCAACTGGGCAAGCTCACCTGTTGCTTCCGCATGAGCCAGGATGCCGCCTAACTGGGCAGCCAGAGTAATTAAAAAAGCTTCTTCCGCATCGTCAAAAAAGCGCTGTTCGGTACGCTGGGCTGCCAATACCCCATATAGCTTGCGATGCTGAATGATGGGCACCCCAAGAAACGATTTGTATTCTTCTTCTCCCAGCAACGGATTTTGATGAAATTCCGGGTGAGCGGGGGCATTATCAATATTGAAGGGTTCTTCTCTTCTGCCAACCAATCCAATCAAACCGCTGTTTAGAGGCACACGAACTCTTGATTCCGCCTTTTTGTTTAACCCTTCTGTCGCGATTAATACATATTCAGCATGTTTAATATCAATTAAAAAAACGGACACAGCATCAGCCACAACAGCTTTACGAACCTGGTGCACAAGAATGCCCAGGGCATCTGCAAGCCGATTGGCAGTGGTTACATCCTGTACGATGCGCTTGAGTACTTTCAACATCTAAAAACTATGATTACCTCGCTTGCGGCGTTTACCAAAGGGGGTGCGGCGCTTTTTCAGAAATTGCTCTAATTCCTTAAGTGCCTGCATATATACCTGTCGCTTAAAAAAAATAACCTGATTTTGCGGCTCGTAGTAATCTATCCAGCGCCAACTATCAAACTCCGGCGAATCGCTTAAATCCAGGCGGACTTTTTGTTCACTGGTCAAGAGCCTTAACAAAAACCATTTCTGCTTCTGGCCGATGACCAAAGGGTCGCTGCCCTGGCGCAAATACTGCTTGGGTAGCCGGTATTTAAGCCAACGGCGGGTTACGCCCAATATTTCTATGTCTGTGCGCTCCAAGCCAACTTCTTCCCGCAGTTCACGGTACATCGCTTCAAGCGCCGTTTCTCCCGTACTTAACCCGCCCTGGGGGAATTGCCAGGCATCATGACCATGCCTTCGCCCCCAAAACACACGGCCAGACTCATTGATCAAAATAATGCCGACGTTTAAACGATAGCCGGCGCGATCAATCACCATATTTTTACTGCTTACACTAACCATTCATGCTCTGATTTTTTCATAAAAGGCAAGAGTTTGGCAAATAAAACTCCTCTTTAAGTATACTATATTGAAATCTTGTCTGGCTTGCGTCAATATTTAAACTCTTTGCTTGTATTTTTTGCATATCAATAGAGCAAAACCTGAAATATTCCTGAGGCAGGCATAGCATGTAATAATATTCATGCCTTGAAAAAATGTTTTGAAAACTATGAAAAAAAAAATTTTAATCATCAATACCGGCGGCACGATAAGCAGTATTAAAAGCGATCACGGCTATCAGCCGGCAGTAGGCTATGTAGAGTCTGCATTGGCGAAAATACCCGCACTGTCTCACGAAGCGATGCCCGATTATGTCATCAAGGAATATAAACCGCTTCTTGATTCTTCCAATATGACTGTTCATGAATGGAATAGAATTGGCGAAGATATTGCCGCCGAATACCAGCATTATGACGGTTTTGTGATTTTTCATGGTACCGATACCATGGCTTATACCGCATCTGCCTTATCCTTTATGCTGGAGCATCTCGACAAGCCCGTGATTTTGACTGGTTCACAGATACCTTTGTCTGAAGTTCGCAATGACGCACTCGAAAATATCATTACCTCATTATGGCTTTGTGCCCATCAGCCGATTAAGGAAGTGTGCATTTATTTTAACCAGCGTTTGCTGCGCGGTAACCGCGCTCAGAAAGTGAGCGCGCAAAGTTTTAATGCGTTTGACTCGCCGAATTTTCCCCATTTGGCCACAGTGGGCATTGATATCGAGCTTCATCGGGAACTGTTATTGCAAGAAACGCAAAAGTCATTCCGCCTGCAAACCATCAGCCCGCATTTCATTGCCAATTTTCGTCTTTTTCCTGGATTTGCAACGGATGTTTTGGCATTTATTTTAGAGCAGCCTCTTCGCGGCCTGGTTCTTGAAACCTATGGCAGCGGCAATGCACAAAACAATGATCCACGCTTTTTGCAATTGCTTGCAAATGCCTGCAATCGCGGAATAGTGATCGTGAATTGCAGCCAGTGCCAGCATGGACGGGTCGAAATGGCCCAATATGCCACAGGCTATACGTTAAAAGAGGCGGGATTAATCAGCGGCCAGGATATGACCCCTGAAGCTGCCCATTGCAAGCTGCTGTATTTGTTCAGCAAATATTCTGATATCTCTCAAGTCAAGTCGCTTATGGAAGAAAATCTATTTGGTGAGCTGACTCCCTAATTCGTGCTGTTCGTTCATGGCGCTCTTAATGATCTTGGATGCCTGGGACATAAGCTCATATAATAGGCCAAGCCCCGGTTTATAAAACAGCGATTTTTTTTCATAACAAAATTGCTGATTTGACTTTAAAAGCTCCTCAATCGAGCGCAGGACGCATTTCCTGACATTCAAGTCATACTCTTCGTGTTTTTTATCCAGGGTATTTAATTCCTTTTTGCAGGATTTGATTTTTTCCCACAACAAACTTTCTTTTAGATGGGCTAACTCATTCACGCGTGAGATATTAGGATTGCTCACCAGGGACTTAACAACACCCGTTGTGTTTTTTTCTGAAATTTTCTTCGCAATGTACAATGCGGCAAAAAAATAAAACACATTCAATGGTTGGTTGTCGTGCGGAATATTGAGCAACTCCTGTTCCTCCAGCGTTTTATATATGGTGTCTATGCTCTGGATCATCAGCAGTAACGCAAAGCCCGTGTTGCCTCCATTGTATCCCTTTTTGGTGCTTTCTTCTTTTGCCTGTTTAAGTGTATTTTCAATGCATTTTTTGATGGTCTGGAGGGCTGTCGCATCATTCTTATCATGAATCGATTCAATCTCTTTTTTTAGCACCTCAAGCAAGGTGCGTTTGGTATTTGATAATTCAGGATTTCTACCCAGGCCAAATGTGGTTAAAGAAAGATTCATCACGGATTGATCCTGGTCAAGAGAATTCTTGATTATTGTGTTAACTTCTTCAACAATAATGGTTTTGGCAATATCCAGAAAAATTGTCATTATATGACTCCTTAAAATTCACTTTCTTAACTATTTTCAAAATACTTCAACATATTTTTATACAGGGGACTATTTATACCATGTCATTACATATTGTCATTCTTGCCGCGGGTCAAGGCAAACGCATGCGTTCCAAAACGCCCAAAGTGCTGCATTCCCTTGGTGGAAAACCTATGCTGATGCGGGTCGTCGAAACCGCCTTACTGTTAAATCCGCAAAAAATTCATGTCATCATCGGCCATGAAAGCGAGGCCATCAAAAAATCCCTGCCCATGTTGCCAGTAAACTGGGTCTATCAGGAACAGCAAGCCGGAACGGGCCACGCCGTTCTTCAGGCCCTTCCCCATATACCGGATGACAGCTTTGTTTTAATCCTGTCTGCTGATGTTCCTTTAATTCAGGCGGATACCTTGCAATTGTTAATTGACCGCTGCCAAGCCTCAAGGACGCAAGCCAAGGCTTTGGGCTTGTTGCTTGCCCTCGTTCCTGACCCTACAGGACTTGGACGGATCATCCGCAATCACCGCCATGAAATTCAAGCCATCGTTGAAGAAAAAGATGCCACGGAAATGGAACGGCAAATCAATGAAATATATAGCGGCATTTGCTATGTGGCAGTCAATGATCTTAAGCGGTGGCTTCCCAAATTAAATGGCGATAATGCCCAGCAAGAATATTATTTAACAGAAATTATTTCCATGGCTGTAAGAGAAAAAAAAGAAATTATTGCTGTCCATGCGAAAGATTTTGTTGAAGTGCTGGGCATCAATAACCGCCTGCAACTTGAAGAGCTTGAGCGCGCCTTGCAAACCCGGCTTGCCGAGAGTCTCATGCTGTCCGGCGTAACAGTCGCTGATGCCGCAAGGCTTGATATTCGCGGGGAATTGATTTGCGGAATCGATGTTTTTATTGACGTCAATAATGTTTTTATGGGAAAGGTCATGATAGGAGATGGCAGCTCCATAGCGCCTAACTGTTTGTTAAATAATGTCATTATTGGTGAAAACTGTGAGATTTTAGCCAACAGCGTTCTTGAAAACTGTCAAATTGGCGATAACTGCCAAGTGGGGCCTTTTGCTCGAATAAGGCCAGGTACCCAATTAGGCCGGGGCTGCAAAATCGGCAATTTTGTCGAAACGAAAAATGCCATTCTTGACGAAGGCAGCAAAGCCAGCCATTTAAGTTACCTTGGTGATGTCACTATTGGCAAGCACGTCAATATTGGTGCCGGAACCATCACTTGCAACTATGATGGAGCCAATAAGCATCACACCGTGATAGAAGATGAAGCGTTTATCGGCTCAGATACCCAGCTTGTCGCGCCTGTAGTGGTCGGGCGCCGCGCCACCATCGGCGCCGGCAGTACCATTCGTAAAAATGTACCGCCCGATGAGCTTACCTTATCTGAATCAAAACAAAAAACAATCACAGGCTGGAAAAGGCCACAAAAAAAAGAGCAGTGAGTTCAATCCTGCACCCTGCATCCTGGCTTATTGCCTGGGTTAGGCGCTGCCTGATCCAGGATTTCCAGGATCCTGACTGCGGGTCAGAATCATCAATGTAACGGTTTTATTGAGCCTTGGTTTTATCTGGGTATTCGCATAAATCATTAATGAGGCATTGAGGGCAGTGGGGCTTTCGGGCGGTACATACATAGCGGCCGTGTAAAACCAGCCAATGATGGATGTTTGGTAAAAATTCTTCATCCACAGCGTTTAGCAGCTTTTTTTCTACTTCAAGAGGGGTTTTTCCCTTGGCGAGGCCCGTGCGGTTGGCCACACGAAACACATGGGTATCTACCGGTATTGTGGGTTGGCCAAAGGCAGTATTCAGCACCACATTAGCCGTTTTGCGCCCAACTCCGGGCAGTTTTTCCAAGGCTTCGCGTGTTTCAGGAACTTGACCCCCATGTTCTTTGATAAGAATTTCACAGGTTTTAATGATGTTTTGGGCTTTGCTGTTATATAAGCCAATGGTTTTAATATAAGCTTTTAATTTTTCTTCACCAAGATTAAGTACTTTTTCCGGCGTATTGGCTTTGGCAAACAATTTTTCTGTGGCTTTATTGACGCTGACGTCTGTTGCCTGCGCCGAGAGGATGACTGCGATCAGCAATTCAAAAGGAGTATGATAATTGAGCTCAGTGGTTGGATTTGGATTTTGTTGGCAAAACCGCTTGAAAATTTCATGCCTTTTCTGCTTATTCATTTGCATTCGCCTGAGCTGATTGGGCTATCCCTTTTTTTGCCTTCACTCTTGCCAGGGCTTGCTCTATATAATTCTGTTTCGCCAACCTGTCTGCCGCCGCATCAGAATGGTTCTGAGCCAGTTGCTTTTTTTTCCGGTAGGCTTGCTGCTTGTCCTGGGCTTCGCGTAAAAGCCGTACTTGCTTGGCCTTAAAGCGCTCGCGGGCTTTATCTTTATCGTACCGTAATTCAGGCAGTTCAACCATTTCGATGCAATCAACGGGGCAAGGCTCAACGCAGAGTCCGCACCCTGTACATTCCTGGTTAATAATATGGTGCATGGCTTTGGCAGCGCCGACGATGGCATCCACAGGGCAGGCCTTAATGCACTTGGTACATCCTATGCATTCTGTCTCCTGAATGACCGCCAAAGCGGGTTTTCGGGTTTTGGCTTGCATTTCTTTGAGGAAGGGGGCTACATCCTGATTCAGGATGTTACCCAGAGCCTTAAGCGTATCTACCCCGCCTGGCAGGCAGCGATCAATTGGTGCTTTTTTTTGTGTCAGCGCTTCTGCATATGGCCTGCAGCCAGGGTAGCCGCACTCGCCACATTGCGTTTGTGGCAGCAAGGCATCGATTTCATGAACCCCTGCCATCAGCTTGTCCCTTTAAGCATGGCCTCAATGCTGCTTTTCTCCACCCGCAGCATCAACGGGGTAAATGGGTTGATCCGATGATTGAGTAAAGGCGTTTTCATATTGTCCCAAGTGAGAGGCGCGCAATTTAAAAAGGTTTCAACGGCCTTGGCCATTGCTGGCAAAACCGGCTTCAAATAAGTCATTAAAAGGCGAAAAAGATTTAATCCCATGGTGCAGATTGCCTGCACTTGCGACAGTTTTGCTTCTTCCTTGGCTAACGTCCAGGGCTTATGGGCATCAATATACTGATTCACCCTGTCTGCCTGTTCCATGATGATGCGGATTGCGAGGGCATAATCGCGGGACATGTAAGCATCAACAATCTCCTGACGCTTGCCCAGTACTTCGGCAAATAAGGAGGCATCATGCAATTCATCTGATAGCCGGTTTTCAAAGCGCTTATTGATAAATCCTGCACAGCGGCTTGCGATATTGACTATCTTGCCTACCAAATCTGCATTGATGCGGTTTTGAAAATCTTCAAAATTCAAATCAAGATCATCTACCCTGCCGTTGAGTTTGGCAGCAAAATAATAGCGCAGGTATTCGGGGTTTAAATGCTCAAGATAGGTACGGGCTTCGATAAATGTGCCGCGTGATTTGGACATTTTTTGTCCATTGACAGTCAAAAATCCATGGGTAAATACAGCGGTTGGCATGCGATGATCGCTGGCAGCCAGCAATGCGGGCCAGAAAAGCGCATGGAAATAAACAATATCCTTACCCACAAAATGATAAAGCTCGGCACTTGAATCCTTATCCCAGTATTCGGAAAAGGATAAACCCTGTTCCTCACAGTACTTTTTGAAACTGGCCATGTAGCCTATAGGGGCATCAAGCCAGACATAAAAATATTTATCTTGTGTGCCTGGGATGAGAAAACCAAAATAGGGTGCATCGCGGGAGATATCCCACTGTTTTAAGCCGGAAGCAAACCATTCATCCAGTTTGTTCGCCACTTCTGGCTGTAGGTGCCCCTCTTTAATCCAGTTTTTTAAAAGATCAGCATAGCGCGGCAAATCAAAAAAATAATGCACTGACTCCTTTTCTATTGGTTTTGCCCCGCTGATGGCAGAGACGGCATCCAGTAAATCCGTGGGCGAGTAAGTCGCGCCGCAAGCCTCACAGTTATCGCCATATTGATCAGGTGTTTTACACCTGGGGCAGGTACCCTTCACATAGCGGTCAGGTAAAAACATTTCCCTGGCCGGATCATAAGCCTGGGAAATGGTTTTTTTGATGATATCCCCATTTCGCTCAAGCGCCTGGAAAATATTCTCCGCCAAAGCTTGATTTTCCTTAGAGTGGGTCGTGTGATAACAGTCATAGTCAATATAGAAAGCTTTAAAATCGCGCTCATGGCTTTCTTTCATGCGGGCAGTTAACTCTTCAGGGGTGATGCCAAGCTGCTCGGCCTTCAGCATGATTGGGGTGCCGTGAGCATCATCGCCGCATACGCTGATGCATTGATGTCCTGCCATTTTATGGGTACGTACCCAAATGTCGGTCTGGACATGTTCAACAAGATGGCCAAGATGCAGATGGCCATTGGCATAAGGCAAAGCGCTGGTTACCAAAAGTCTACGAACCATAGTCATGAATACTTACCGAAATAAAAAATGATAAATTATAACTCATTTGCAATGAATGACACACCCCGATAATTCTATTTTCTTCCGGCATCTCATCGTTTCCGCTGACCGGTACAAAATATATTTTAATCATATAATGCAATCGCCGCATCGTTTAACTGGCTTTGGGCTTGGTTGCCAATGGGCAGGTATTCATGTGCTTGGCACCCAGATGCTCAGCAAGTTTTGCCAGGGCTTGTTCATTATTTTTATAAAAATGATGTTCACCCAGCTGTTCATAAAGCCCGCCACTTTTTAACGCAGCAAGCACGGGGTGGCGAAGTCTTGTAAACCATAATTCGATCCCGGCATCTTCCAGTCGTGAACATATGCTGCGCAAAGTTTCCAGGCCGCTGGCATCCAGTTTATTGATGCTGACGCAATCGAGAATGATATAGTGCAATTTCTGTTTGGCAGAAATCAGCTTCAATATTTTTTCCTCAAAATAGGCGGCATTGGCAAAATAAAGCGAACCGTTGAAGCGAACAAGGCTTATCAGGTAACAAGTGTCCAGCTCACTGTCCTCTGTTACTTCAACCAGCTCCCCGTCTGGATTCCGTGTTAGTTCAGTAAAACGAGGCCGCATGGTTTCATAAAGATAAACTCCCAGTGATAATGCTATTCCTAATAAAACGGCAATGGCGAGGCTTGGCGCGAGAGCCAGGGTTAAGATAAAAGTCGCGAGCGATACCAGCCCTTCCTGGCGGCTAATTGTCCAAATATTCCACATTTTTTTAAAATCCACCAAACTTAAAACCCCAACCATAATCAATGCCGCAAGCGTTGAATAAGGCAAATGATAAAATAGCGGAGTCAACCAGAGCAAAACCGCCATCACCACAAGTCCCGTGATGATTGAGGAAAACCCCGTTTTTGCGCCGGCATAGAAATTAACCGCAGTACGGCTGATTCCGCCTGAAACGGGCATCGATTGAAAAAAACTGCCCACCGTTTTGGCTAATCCCTGGCCAAATAATTCCTGGTTGATTTTTAGGTCCTGTCGGCTTTCGGTGGCAATGCGTTTTGCTATCGTGATGGCTTCTGTAAAACCAATCAGGGCGATCACCAAGGCAGCAGTGAATAATTTGGATATTGCATTCCAGCTGAAGGTGATGCTTTGGAAGGAAGGCAAACCGCGTGGCACCTCACCGACTACTTCTCCGCCTGCTTGCAAAATGAGCCGTCCATTTTCCGGAAAGCGCTTAATCCTCCATTCATATCGGCCTACCTCGCCAATCGGCGTCATTTGTTCGCCTACAAAGAAGACGATGTTATTGTCGCGGGTCTTCAGGCGGTGAAAGCGCAGACGGTTTAGCTCCCCAACTTCAAAGTTATGCCTTGTGATGAGCCGTTCAAGTTCCCACTGTGCCTGTGTGGCTTCGCGGATAGCAGCATCAGTTTTCTGGGCATTGACTCCCGCTTGATTAATCGTTTTTTTGACAATGTCATTCTTTTGCTCTACTTCACTTATCAGTTTTTTTAACTCTGCCGGATAGCGTTGATAATTGGCAAGCATTTGCTGTACCGGCAAATTGATAATTTGCTCAACGTGTATGGTGACGAGTTTTTGATAGCCGATAAGCCAGGATAATATTGTGGTAATAACCACAGCAATAATGGTATGAGGCAAATTTGGCCATAACCATCTGCCCCCGAGAATGATGGTAAAAGTCAGCGATGCCATGGCGACTGACGGCCAATGGGTATTGATCACGGCATCTTGGATTAACTGGGATATAGTCTCATAATAATGAGGGGCGGGGGCAGCATATACCCCAAGTAAATTGCCCAGCTGCATTGTGGCAATGATGATGGCAATTGCGTTAATGAAACCTAAAATCACAGGTTGCGAAATGAAATTAACCACAACGCCAAAGCGTAGAAAACTCAAGGTGAGTTGGATGATGCCGGCAAGAAAAGTTAACAATAAAACAAATTGGATATACTCAGGCGTACCAATGGCAGCCAAAGGCTGCATGGCCACAGCGGTCAACAAGGCGGCCACTGGCACAGGGCCGGTGGATAAAATACGTGAGGAGCCGAATAGGACTGCAATGATAGGCGGAATAAAAGCAGCATACAAACCCATATGCACCGGAAGCCCTGCAAGGTGTGCATAAGCCATGGATTGAGGGATCATCAGCATGGCAACGGTTATTCCTGCGATGATGTCCGCGCGCAAAATACTCATCCGGCGCAGTTCAGGCAGCCATTCCAGAAAAGGAAAAAAACGCGCGATATCCACGCGATAATTTAGCAAAGCCCGCATTATGGCATACATTTAATCTTTTTCCCCTTTTACAAAGCGCTCTCATTTGTCCGGATGTCTGCATATCAAGGTGACATAAAAAAGTGCATTCCATAAAAATTTATTCTAAAAATCTTTTATAATTAAATTAAAAGACATATGGAGGAGTCTATGTTAAAGCGAGTTGGTTTGTTTTTGCTGACGAATCTCGGCATCATTATTGTTATCTCCATTATCTTGAGTTTATTGAATGTAGGTCCTTATCTCAATCAGTATGGTTTAAATTACCAGGCTTTGTTGATTTATGCGCTTGTGATTGGATTTACCGGATCGTTTATTTCCCTGTTTATTTCCAAATGGATGGCCATTCATGCATTTGGTGTGCAATTAATTGACAAGCCCGGCAATGAGCTCGAATCCTGGCTTTTTAACAAAGTGAGCACTTTGGCCAGGCAACGCAATATCGCAATGCCTGATATCGGTATTTATGAAAGCCCCGAACCCAATGCTTTCGCAACTGGATGGAATAAAAATAAGGCACTGCTTGCGGTTTCCACAGCGCTTTTGCAAAGCATGGATGAAGAGGAAGTCGAGGGAGTGCTGGGTCATGAAGTCTCGCATATTGCCAATGGGGATATGGTGACGCTGACTCTGATTCAAGGTGTGGTTAACACGTTTGTTATCTTCTTTGCCAGAGTGGCTGCATTTATCGTGATGCAATTTTTAAGAAAAGACGATACGCCTGTTGAAGGTGGATTTGTGTATTATGGAGTGGCCATTATTTTTGAGTTGCTGTTTGGCATTTTGGCTTCGCTGGTTGTCATGTGGTTTTCAAGGCAGCGGGAATTTCGCGCCGACGCGGGGTCTGCACGTATTGTAGGCAAAGATAAAATGATTAAAGCGTTACAACGTCTGCAACAATTGGAAAACCAAACTCCGGAAGATGATCGTGCGCCTGCATTTAACAATATGAAGATATCCGAGAGAAGCCGTTGGCTGGCGCTATTTTCAAGCCATCCCCCGCTTGAGGCCAGGATTAAAGCCTTGCAGGGGCAGCGTTAAGAGGGTTAAAGAGGCGGTGATATTCGCTAAAAACATGCCGCGGCAAGGCATGGGATTCACAATTGCTTCGGTGTGATCGCTTGAGTGAAGTCCGGGAGCATGCGCTCTAATTCCAATGCCAGTTGTAATAACTGGGCATCATGGCCCTGGGCTGCGGCAATCTGCACAGAGACGGGCAGATGATGATGAAACTGTACCGGCACAGTCATTGCCGGCAGGCCCGCCTGGTTGAAAAGAGAGGTAAATGGCGAGAATTCAACATTTTTTTGTAAATAGCTTGAAAACTCATCATCTGTACGCAGGCTGCCGATGGGCAGCGGTAATTGCGCCAGTGCCGGCGTCAAGATCATATCGGCTTCTTTTAACAATTGGTGTACCGGCCAGGTTAACTGGAAGAGTTTGTTTCTTGCCGCTATCAATTCGGAAGCGCGCAGCGTTTTGCCGCGCTGATAAAATTCCAAGGTGACAGGTTCCAGTTCATTTTCTTCAACCGTACGGCCAACCATCTGCTCTCCGCGTTCAATTTCAGCGCAGGTGTTGGCTGCGATGAGCGTCAACGTACAATCGCCAATCGCTTCCAAATCAAGAGATAAAGTCCGCGGGATTATTCGGTGCCCGGCTTGCTTTAGCAAATCAACCATGATTGCCATGGCTTCAATATAGGCTTTATCCACAGGTACAGGCGCAAAAGCCCCTTGCAACTGAGCGAAGGTTAGGTTTTTTTTGGCCAAGGGCTGAAGTTGGCCGTGAAACCTGTCCTTTGTAAATTGAGAAAAAATCTGTGCTGAATCCCGAACACTGCGGGTTAAAACATGCGCCGTGGCCAACCCGGACCATGATTCTCCCGCCCAGGGTCCGGAAGGAGTAAGTCCAGGCGTTGGTTTGAAACCAAATAAGCCGCAGCAAGCCGCTGGGATGCGAATAGATCCGCCGCCGTCACTGGCTGTGGCAACAGGGGCAATGCCAGATGCAACACCTGCTGCCGAACCGCCGGAAGAACCGCCCGCAGTGCGCCCTAAATCATAAGGGTTGCGGCAAGGCCCAAATAAAACGGGCTCTGTGACATAGGATAATCCAAGTTCAGGGGTATTGGTTTTTGCAAATGGCACAAAACCGAGTTTAAGGAGCTTGTCAATAAACTCTGAATTTTGCGGGGTGCGTGAGCGCGCAAAAAAACGCGATCCCGAGCTGTCGCGAACTTCAGCCAGGGCAAACCCCAGGTCTTTAACGAGTAAAGGCACCCCATAAAACGGTTCATCGCCACGCATTTGGCTCAGGCAACGATAGGCAAAATCCCGGCAATCGGTCACTACGGCATTCAGTAATGGGTTTACTTCTTCCAGGCGGGCTATGGCACAGTCCAGGGCTTCTTTGGCCGTTATCTGGCGAGATTGAATCAGATGAGCCAGGCTATGGGCATCGTGTTGAATATATTCGTTAGTGTTCATAATAGATCGTTACGTACTCCTGACAATATAAACGAGAAGCGTTACAAAACCGATGAGCAATAAAGCCAAAACGCCGAGGGTAGAAAAGCTTTTGGATAAATTCTCACGGCTTAACTCTTCGGGTTTCGATTTTATATAACGGTAGAGCACCCCAACAAGCAGGCCTGCTGCTATTATAGCCATAATCTGATAAAAAATTTCCATGTAACCTCCGGAAATTAACAGTCAATCAATTTCTTCAAAACTGAAGGCATCGGAAAATAAATTTTCCTTTTTTGCACCTGCAGCAACCAAGGCATCCCGTGTGGCATAAACCATATCAAATGGACCGCCAAGAACAATTTGCCAATCCGCCAGATCAAGAAAATGTTGCGACCGAACCATTGCTGGGAGGGTTTCTTCCTTGGCAACAGAAGAAAGGCGGGAAAAAAAGCGAAAGTGTGAAACGTGCTTCTGCCAGTTCATCACGAGCTCATCAAGGTATAGATCACTTTGCGAGCGCGCGCCCCAATAGAGTTCAAAAACACGGGGGTCGCCGTCGGCAAGCAATTGTTCAATCATAGCTTTTATTGGTGCAAATCCTGTCCCTGCGGCGATGAATATTATTGGCTTGTTTTTATGCAAGCGGTTGATGTGACAGTCGCCCTGGGGGAGACGAAGAATGACTTCTCCCTTTTTTTTTATTTCCTCTAACATGGTTTTGGTTGCAGGATTATCCAGGCTGTGGCGAATGTGCAATTCATATTTATGCGATCCGAGCGGGGCGTTAGCAATGGAATATGAGAAGGCTGCGCCACTAGAGAGAATCTGCAAATATTGCCCTGCCGTATAATCAATATAAACTTCAGGTGTGAGGATGATTTGTAAAATACTGTCAGTTAAGGGTATGGCGCTTTCAACCCAAGCCTTGATTTCTTTCATCTTCATGCATTAAGTCCCAGGTTTTCCCAATACCCTTCAACGCGTTTTAATATATCCTCATCCATGGCAATCGCTTTTCCCCATTCACGCCGGGTTTCGCCTGGCCACTTGCTGGTGGCATCCAGGCCCATTTTAGAACCAAGCCCTGATACCGGGGAAGCAAAGTCAAGATAATCAATGGGGGTGTTGTCAATCATGACCGTATCGCGCAACGGATCCATACGCGTGGTCATAGCCCATATCACATCCTGCCAGTTGCGTGCATCAATATCCTCATCACATACAATGACAAATTTGGTATACATGAACTGCCTTAAAAAAGACCATACCGCCATCATGATGCGTTTTGCATGTCCCGGATATTGCTTTTTGATGGTGACTACAGCCAGACGGTATGAACAGCCTTCTGGCGGAAGATAAAAATCGACAATTTCTGGAAACTGTTTTTGCAATATGGGAATAAATACTTCATTTAAGGCGACGCCAAGAATGGCCGGCTCATCAGGAGGCCGGCCTGTATAGGTGCTGTGGTAAATCGGCGCATCGCGGTGGGTAATGCGCTCGACGGTAAACACTGGAAAGTTCTGTACCTCATTGTAATAACCGGTATGATCCCCGAATGGGCCCTCCGGCGCCTCCAAACCAGGCTCAAGATACCCTTCGAGAATAATTTCTGCATTATGGGGCACGTGCAGCTCATTACCTATGCAACGCACCAGTGAGGTACGTTCACCACGCAGCAAGCCTGCAAAGGCATACTCTGATAAAGTATCCGGAATTGGCGTAACAGCGGCCAGTATGGTGGCAGGATCTGCTCCCAAGGTCACCGCAATAGGAAAACGTTCGCCAGGATATGTTTTTTGCCATGCCTGATAATCAAGGGCCCCGCCACGGTGAGATAGCCAGCGCATGATAAGCTGGTTTTTATTAAGGACTTGCTGGCGGTAAATGCCGATATTTTCCCTGGGTTGCGAGGGACCTTTGGTGGTAACCAATCCCCAGGTAATTAAAGGGGCAGCGTCTTGAGGCCAGCAGGTTTGAATAGGCAAGGCTGTTAAATCCACCTTTTCTTTTTCCAGAATATGGGTTTGGCAGCTTGCTGAATTGACATATTTGGGTGCCATTTTAAGCGCCTGCTTTAACAGCGGCAGCTTGCTGAAGGCGTCCTTAAAGCCTTTCGGCGGCTCTGGCTCTTTTAGCGCAGCAAGCAGCCGCCCTACTTCCCGAAGCGCCTTGACCGAGTTTTCCCCCATGCCGAGAGCCACCCGTTCAGCCGTGCCAAACAGGTTTGTCAATACGGGAATATCATACCCTTTAGGATGAGTGAACAATAAAGCAGGCCCCTGGGCACGGAGTACTTTATCGCTGACAGCGGTCATTTCCAGATAGGGTGAAACCGGATAGTCAATGCGCTTTAGCAAATTCCGTGCTTCAAGCTGGTCGATAAAATCGCGGAGATCGCCATATTTCATGCCAATTTATTCCTGCCGTTTCATGGCCTCGAAAAATTCCGCATTGGTTTTATGGTTTTTCATGCGTTCGAGTAAAAATTCGATTGCATCACATTCATCCATGGATTGCAAAATTTTACGGAGAATCCAGGTGCGATGCAGCTCTTCCGGACTCAGTAACAAATCTTCGCGGCGGGTGCCGGAACGATTGATGTTAATGGCAGGGAATACCCGGCGCTCGGCAATGCTGCGGCTTAAGTGGATTTCCATGTTGCCTGTGCCTTTGAACTCCTCGTAAATCACTTCATCCATTTTGGAGCCGGTATCCACCAAGGCAGTGGCGATGATGGTCAGGCTGCCGCCTTCTTCAATATTGCGGGCAGCGCCGTACAAGCGCTTGGGGCGTTGCAGGGCATTGGCATCCACGCCTCCGGTTAATACTTTCCCAGAGGATGGAATCACTGTGTTATAGGCACGTGCCAGGCGGGTGATCGAGTCTAACAAGATGACGACATCCCGTTTATGTTCAACAAGCCTTTTTGCTTTTTCAATGACCATTTCTGCAACCTGCACATGGCGGTTGGCCGGCTCATCAAAAGTACTGGCAACCACTTCTCCTTTCACAGAGCGCTGCATTTCTGTGACTTCTTCCGGACGTTCGTCAATCAGCAGCACAATGAGGTAACAGTCGGGATAGTTTTTTTCGATGGAGTGAGCAATATTTTGCAGCATTAAGGTTTTGCCTGCTTTGGGCGGGGACACGATCAAGCCACGCTGACCACGGCCAAATGGGGCGCATAAATCTACCACACGGGCTGTCAAATCTTCTGTGCTGCCATTGCCTTGCTCCATGATCAGGCGCTCGGTGGCAAAGAGAGGGGTCAAGTTCTCAAAGAGAATTTTTCGCTTGGCGCTGTCTGGCGTTTCATAATTGATTTTATCTACCTTTAATAAGGCAAAATACCGCTCATTGTCTTTAGGCGGGCGGATTTTGCCGGAAACAGTATCGCCTGTACGCAAGCCAAACCGCCTGATTTGACTTGGCGATACATAAATATCATCAGGCCCTGCCAGATAAGAGCCGTCAGCTGAGCGTAAAAATCCAAATCCATCAGACAGGACTTCAACCACACCGTCGCCATGAATATCTTCGCCTTTAAGCGCGTGGGCTTTTAAAATGGCGAAAATAATATCTTGCTTGCGCATGCGGGAGGTGTTTTCAACGCCCATTTCCTGAGCAATATTGACGAGATCAGCAATAGGTAACTGCTTAAGTTCACTAAAATTCATACGTCTCACTTGATGTGTTAGTTAAATGAAATGAATATCCAGGATAGTTTCATGGGAAGGACAGCCGAGAAGCTGCTGCCTAATGGCCACCCCCAAGCTGTTCAGGCGTTGAGTAATGATGCCATGGTGATTTTAGCTTACCATAAGTTCCCTATGAAATCCATCTATATTTTGGGGCAAAAGTTTTAACCCGAGGTGAAAGAAAGCTTGCCAAGTTGCAGCCTGGCGCCGCTTTCATGCCTACGAAGTGACGCACTCATGCCCTGCCAAAGAATCCAAATTAAAATACTGTGAAGAATTAATTACAATAATGACCAAAGAAATTAAAAAAGACAAAAGTTCTATTTTTGTGATGTCTTATTAAAACAACGAGCAATATATATTAATTATAATCTATTTTTTTCAGAGCCTGGCTGTTTTTAATCAAGTTGACAGGCTCACCCGGCATGGCTCAGTATATTTTAATTGTCTGCCTAGACATTACTGTCAACAAATGCACTCAGCTGGGATTTAGATAATAATCCCATTTTTACCGCTTCAACCTGGCCATTTTTAAATAAAATCAGGGTTGGAATACTCATGACGCCATATTTGGAAGGGGCTTGCGGATTCTCATCAATATTAATTTTGGCAAAGATCACCTTGTCACTGTGATTGGCTGCAACTTCTTCAAGAATGGGACTTAATGCGCGGCATGGTCCGCACCATTCGGCCCAAAAATCCACTAAAACTGGTTTTCCTGCCTGTAAAACATCCTGCTCAAAACTATCATCAGTTACTGTTTTAATGTGTGCGCTCATGAATATAACCTCTATTGTTTAAATGAATTGACAGGTGCCATTATAGATCACCACCCACAGCTTGCAACACGCTGAGTGCTGTAATTGCAGCTGTTTCCGTACGTAAAATTCTAGGTCCAAGGCTTAATGACTGGAATTGGTGTTGTTCGGCAAGTGCAATTTCCGAGTCGCTTAAACCGCCTTCAGGGCCAATCAATACAGCAATATCGCCTGGAGGAAAATCATAGTCGCGCCAGGATTTGGACGCCTGAGGATACAATACAAACTTTAGTACAGCCTGGCATTGTTGTAAATACGTGGGTAATGAACAAGGCGGGTGGATCGCGGGGATCACATTTCTACCGGATTGTTCACAGGCTGAAATGGCAATGGCTTGCCATTGGTTTTGCTTTTTGGCCAGCCGCTCGGCATCAAGCCGCACGACAGAACGTTCCGTTAACAAAGGAGTAATGCTTGCCGTTCCCAGTTCGACCGCTTTTTGAATGACCATCTCCATGCGCTCCCCCTTGGAAACAGCTTGTGCGAGATGTATGGCGCGAGGGGATTCCCGGTTGATGAGTTCGACCGAGCTTATCTTAACCTGTACTTTTTTCTTATCGCAAGAACAGATGACGGCGTTATATTCATGGTTATCGCCACAAAACAATCGGATCTCTTGTCCTGGTTGCATGCGAAGCACCAAGGCAACATGGCGGCTGGCTTCAGGGGAAAGATCAATAAACTGGTTCAGGGTATATTCGCCCGGTTGGTAGATTCGTACGCTTCGCACAATTGATGAATGAAACTGCAAAATAGACAAAGTATATCGTTTTGTACAAACCTCGGCAATCGAGATTTGCCCCGGCAGGGCGAGATCATACCATTTTGACCAGTAATTATCATTTAGTATGATTTTTCAGTAATTTGTGATCAAATACTCATTTTTGGGATGACAAGAAATGAGCTTTGTAGAAAATTTTTCCATGCTTAAAGATCCTCGTAGCGAAATAAATCAGCGCCATAATCTGCTAGATATCTTATTTTTAGCAGGTACTGCAGTGATGTCTGGGGCTGAGGGATGGAAAGACATAAAGGATTTTGGAGAAGAAAAGCTTGATTGAACCTAGAAAAATTATTCGTTAAGTATGATAAAGATCCTACCGTAGAAACAGCATAGTCACGAGCCCAAAACTTTTTCGCGATTAAAGTTCCTTTTTCCGACCAAATAGGTTTAATCATTTAATTCCACTTTGCCTGATGTTTAATGACTGGTTCTGTCGAGGATGATTGTTGATCTTTTTTCAATCGAATGACTTGATAGCTGCCAATAAACGTTAGGAGGATACCAATCATTTGTAATCCATCCAGGGTACGATAACAAAATAGAATATCAGTGATAATTGCAACGATCGGATCAATATAACTTAACACCGCGATCAAAGTCAGATTTACCTGATTGAGTGACTGATAATAAAGCAAGTAAGCTAATGCTGTATGAACCATACCAATAATCAGAATATTACCCACGGCCTGAGAGTTCAGATGGGTGATATCCGATAAATTCATCATGGGCAATAGTATGAGACACCCAGCACACATCTGAATCAATGTAATGAGCGCTGGCGGCATATCTTTGATAAATTTGACAAAAATAGTTGCGAAGGCATAAAGCAAGCCTGCACTAATTGCAAAACAGGTGCCTGCAATCAGTTGCTGGTCCGGTTCTAACGTACCCAAGTGGAGATTACTGGTTAGCATGACTCCTATCGTGGTTAACAGAATGTAAAACCATTGCTTTCTTTTTACCGACTCACGGAAAAACAAAATACCAAGCATCACCAGAAATACCGGCTGTAAGTAATAGGAAACATTCCCGATGGTGATGGATGCCAGCTGAAAGGATTTAAATAAAAATATCCAGTTTAATACAATAAAAAGACCGCCCGCAAATGAATAGAACAGATTGTTCATATTAATACTAGGATGGTTGAAATATTGTTTTTTCCAACAATAGCCACTGAGAGCAACTGAGCCAATAAGACAACGATAAAATGTAAGCTCAAAAGCCGATAATCCGGACCAAAGAGCAAAAATACCCAGAGTGCCCCAGATTGTCATGGCTAAAACTAATTGAATCATGATAATTTCCTTGCATTCACTGTAATATCCATCTTACTTCCTGCTGATGTTGCCATTTTTTCTTATCAACTAAAATTTTTTTAGGATTGTGCTGCATTTTCTGCAACCATATTGCCTGTGTTTAGTGCATCATGTTGTGGCAATTTTTGCACAATTATACTTGATATCATGTAACAAAGAGGCAGTAAGATTAATCCTGATTGATAGTTTGCTAATGAAAACTCATGCGCACCATGTGTTTTAACCAAATCGAGAATGAGGCCTATACCAGGCTCCAGTATAATACCCACCAAACCCTCACCAGAGTTAATTAATGCTGTTGCAATGCCCATCATAGCAATACCGTTGATTTGCCGACAAATTTCAAAACTGAGCATAAAGCAACCAACTGCAAAACCAAAAAGAAACAGCAAGACCAGAGCCTCTGTATAAGAGACCGGCATATATAAAACGAGGCTGATACTTGAAAAAGCAACCGCATTTGCTATAAGCATCAATCTTTTGCGGTTATTAATGCTGGCATTTATTAAAGCCCATACTGGCGAACCCACTGCATGACCAATAAACATGGCTGAAATTAATGATGCCGCAGAACTTGCTGTGGTATGATATTTCAACTCCAAAAAAGGAATACCCCATAACCCGCCCATAATGATAATCGGTGAAAAAGTGATGCCACTATAAACCAGTAACCATATATTGGACGGATTAATGGCAATCTGTTTCATACGACTGATGCTTATATTCTGGGCGTCAGATTGTGTCTGCTCCACTCTTATAAAAAACACACTCATAAGACAAAGACAAAAGCCTGCATAAGCAATGTAAGCCAATCCATCATGCCAACCCGTTTTTTCAAAAATCATTGCTATTGGCGCTGCGCCAATAGCAGCACCAAGCATTGTAGCCGTTGCGAGTAAAGAACTGACAAAACCAAAGGTTCGATCAGATGTATAAGTTGCAGCGCATTTTAAATACAATGTTGTTGCGAAAGAACATCCTATTCCCATTAATGCTCGATAGACACACATTAGAAAAAAGCTATCAGCCCTGGCAAAACCCAGAATAGCAATAGACGTTATCAAAATGGCTAGAGAAGCAGACGCTTTGATCGAATACTTATCCAGCATAATTCCCGCAAAAATTTGCATTATGGAATAAGAATAATAGTAACTAGACGCCAAAATGCCGACCTGTATTCCGCTTAACTTGAATTGTTCAAGCAGAGCATCGCTAATCAGGCTTGGAAAAAGTTGTGAAATGTATTTATAAAAAAGAAATAATCCACAAATACTGAGTAACCCGATCGCCTGATATTTTTTTTTCATAATTCCTTTCCTGTAGTCCAGCCGCCATCACATACCATGATGGCGCCATTTATATAATCATTTTGCAAACAAAGATCTAAAACCGGCATGATATGCTCTGGTTTCCCCCAATATCCTACTGGCGTTGATTTTCGGATTAATGCCGCTTTGACTTCATCCTTGAAATAGTCCATGGTAAGTGGTGTTTCAATAATGCCGGGAGCGATGGCGTTTATGCGAATTTGTTCAGGACCATACTGCATGGCTAGTTGTTTGGTTAAGCCATGCAAAGCAAATTTACTGCTGACATAAGCAGCCCTCTCAGGCTCAGCTTGCAGTCCGGATATACTGCTTACAAACACAATATTAAGCTTCCGCTTATTTATTCGGGCATCTTGGATACAGGACTGAGCCAGTAAAAACGCTGCCGTAAGATTTACATTTAAAGTGCGCTGCCAAGTGTGTAATGGCAAATTAACCGGCTCACATATTTCTCGAGTACCTGCTGCATAAAACATCGCATCAAAATTAAATCGGAAGGTTTCCATAAACTTTGCCAACGCATCAAGATCACTCAAATCGATTTGGTGCCAATCAAAATCACCTTGAGGAGGCCGATAGTCAAGGCCGGTTACCTCCCAGCCTTTTCCCTGTAAATGATATGCCGCTTTTTCACCAATTCCAGAGCTTATTCCAGTTATTAAAATTTTCATTTAAATGACTCTCAAGATTAAGCAGCCATGACTTGGGTAACTTCAGGCTCTACTGTAAACAAGATAATATCGCGTGTAGCCAGATATCCTCTTGAGCCCAAAGGTGTGACTGCATGATAACAGTTGTTATTTAAAACAATCGTATCCATTGGTTGTTCCAATCTTATAACATGTATAATTTCTTGATCGTCCAATCGTGCAATCAGGTTATCTCCACAGTGAGCAGGGTTTTAAAAAAAACGAATTGAAACCATGGCAAAAACGGGAATGGTGTATTCCACCAGCATCAAACGCAGAGTTTGTATGTAAAATGGAAGATATTTTAGACGTTTATAAACAACCCTATGATGAGAAACGACCGGTTGTTTGCATGGATGAAACAAATAAGCAGTTGATTAAGGAAACGCGAAGCCCTATACCAATAAACCCCGGGGAGTCGGTGCGCTATGATGCAGAATATGAAAGAAATGGTGTGTGTAATATTTTTTTAAGTTATGAACCACTGAAAGGGAAACGAACAACAAAGGTAACTGACCGACGGGAAAAAACAGACTGGGCGTATTTTATCCAGGGATTAGTAGATAATGATTATCCTGATGCTGAAAAAATCGTGTTAGTAATGGATAACTTAAACACTCATTCTGGCTCTTCCTTATATGAGACATTTGAGCCAGCAGTGGCTAAAAGAATTTTAGATAAACTGGAGATTCATTATACGCCCAAGCATGGCAGTTGGTTAAATATGGCAGAGATTGAACTAAGTCATTTGAGTAGGCAATGCTTAGATCGCCGTATTCCAGATAAAGAGACTTTTATACATGAAGTTTCCAAATGGAATGAAGAAAGAGATCGAGAAAATGCGACTGTGGATTGGCAGCTTACAACTACAGATGCTCGAATTAAATTGAAAAAATTGTATCCGTCCTGCAGCCAACAGGACAGAATCAGTGAAACGTTGTACTAGGTTCAATCACCACCTAAATTGAGTAAAATGAAAAAATCCGCACACTGGTTTTTTCACAATTTCAACGGAATGATGGTCAAATGACAGCGCGGTATGAATTAACAACGGAGCAGTGGCGTAAATTAGAGCCATTGCTTCCAGGGGAAGTGACAGATAGGGGTCGAACAGGGACAGATAACCGTTTATTTGAAATGGCTGTTTATGGGTGATCCGCAGTGGAGCAATGTGGCATCATTTGCCGGAAAGATATGGGCCATGGAAGCGGACGTACAATCGTTTTCGGCGCTGGGCACATGAATGCAATCACTGGGTGTTGGATGTGACCTATAAAGAAGATGACTCAAGAATATGCAGAGACAATTCAGCAGAAAATCTAGCCTTGCTTCGTAGGTTTGCCCTCAATCTGGCTCGGCTTCATCTCCAGAAAAATAGCATGAAGGGAAAATTAAAAAAGGCTATTTGGTCTGATAAATCTAGAAGTGAACTCTTGTCTGGGCAAATTTAGTGCAAAATATGATTTTGCCCTGTTGACCCGGCAGAAACGGTCAATCCAGATTTTTGGAGACTTCTTCTCTGTGCTAAACTATGGCGGGCCGAGCATAAAAGTCATTGCTGCTTTTATGGCGCGAACGAACCTTATCAGATAAAGCTTGTTGCTATAAGAAATGCTTATAACCAACGCACACTCAACCAACGTTTAAAAAAGAGAATATAATGAATAAAACTCGGACAGAAACAGACAGCATGGGGGAGATTCAAGTCCCTGCCGATAAATATTGGGGTGCTCAGACCGAGCGTTCTTTGCACCATTTTAATATTGGGGGCGATATTATTCCCCGCGAGGTGACCCATGCCTTCGGCATCCTAAAAAAAGCAGCGGCGCTGACCAATTGCGAACTTGGGAAACTGCCTGAAGAAAAAGCAGTTCTGATTTGCAAGGCCGCAGAGGAAGTCAGCCAGGGCAAGCTTGATAATCATTTCCCTTTGCACGTCTGGCAGACCGGCAGCGGCACCCAATCCAATATGAATGCAAATGAAGTCATTGCCAACAGGGCTATAGAGCTGGCTCAAGGCAAACTCGGCAGCAAGACTCCCATTCATCCGAATGATCATGTCAATATGTCCCAATCATCCAATGATACTTTCCCTACTGCCATGCATATTGCGGCGGCCGTAGCTTTTAAGAAAAAACTGTTGCCCGCCGTGCAGGCGCTCCGTGATAGTCTTGCGGCTAAAATGGAGGAGTTTAAGGGCATTGTTAAAATTGGCCGGACTCACTTGCAAGATGCCGTGCCATTAACGTTGGAGCAGGAATTTTCAGGCTATGTTGCACAGCTTGATGCCTGCATCGCTCGCATTGACCTCATCCTGCCGGAACTTTATGAACTGGCTTTGGGAGGCACGGCTGTGGGTACAGGTTTAAATACCCACCCTGAATTTGCCGAAAAGGCGGCCGCACATATTGCAAGCCTGACTGGCCTGCCTTTTGTGTCAGCGCCCAACAAGTTTGCAGCCCTTGCATCGCATGATGCGTTGGTCATGGCTCATGCAGTATTAAAGACCCTCGCTTGTGCATTAATGAAAATAGCAAATGATGTCCGCTGGTTGGGATCAGGGCCGCGCTGCGGCATTGGCGAGCTTGTTTTGCCAGAAAACGAGCCTGGTTCTTCCATCATGCCCGGCAAGGTTAACCCTACCCAATCTGAAGCAATGACCATGGTTTGCGTACAGGTTATGGGAAATGATACTGCGGTTACTGTTGCCGGCAGCCAGGGAAATTTTGAGCTTAATGTATTCAAGCCGGTTATTATTTTTAATGTTATTCATTCGCTTAATCTGCTTTCTGATACCTGTCGTTCGTTTAGAGAATTCTGCGTTGAAGGATTAAAAGCGAACAAGAAGCAAATTGAATACTATCTGCATCATTCTTTAATGCTGGTGACAGCGCTGAATCAGCATATTGGCTATGACAAAGCAGCAAAAATCGCCAAGACTGCCCACCATGAAGACATTTCCCTTAAGGAAGCAGCGGTAAAGCTTGGGTATCTTACAGCTGAGCAATTTGATGAATATGTGAAACCAGAAAAAATGGTGTCGCCTGAATAATATCAAAATGGCCAAAACCAAGGCATTGTTGCTAACAGCAATAATGCCTTGTCATCATGCCTTGCATAATTGCTGTAAAGAATGACTCACGGTCCCTGCATCATCGGTAAAAAGATAAGTCAAACCGCGATTGAGCTCCCGGTATAAGCTGTATTTTGAATTGATGAACCCAACGCCTGCGATTTGTTTTTCCTTTCTTAGTGCGTTAATTAATGAATTGGACAGCAGGAAATAATGACCCAGCACCCCTCCATAGCCTTTTTGAATGCTCAGATTGCAAAATTCACGGACATTGTGCTCAACCGGCACTAATAGAAACGATTCCCGTGGGAAATGGGTTAAGGAGGAAAAAATCTCTTGCTCAAGGCTCAATAGATGATAATCTTCACATGGATTTAAGGGTTTCAATACTTCTGCCAGCTCATCTACGGCATAAAAAGGCGCTTTTAATTCAATAAATAAATGCATGGATTTGCCATAAGCTGCAATGACCGAAGCAAGGGTTGGGATTTGTGGCGCCAAAAGCTCAATGGTTGTGTAATCGCATTCCGAAATCGTTGCATTCTTGTTCCAGAGGCGTTTTAGGGTTGGGTCGTGATTGACAATGAGCACACCGTCTTTCGAAGCGTGAATGTCAAGTTCTATGCCCCAGCACTGAAGTGCTTGCGCTCTTTTGAAAGCCGCATGGGTATTTTCTATTATCTGTAACTTTTTGTTGTGCGCGCCGCGATGGGCGATGAGCCGCGCGTTTCGCGCGATTTCACAAGCAGGTTTTGGCTGCGGAAGCAGAGCAAACCAGGCATCAAGTGATTTTTCCAGAAAACGAATCAGCGACATAAGCAATACCGTAGGGTTAGGTAGAGTAAGTGTACCCGATATTTCGTGCCGGTGTACTATTTGTTAAAAAACAGGACAACTGACTCATAAATATATTGAGAATCCCATAAAAAGCGCGCAGACTAAATTTTTTCAATCTTTATCTAGAATGCTGCACTGTGCAAGATTGTATATTCCCAAAAAACTAAAAGAATTGAATACTTTTGAAATTTACATAGCCAAAGTTTAAATAATGATTGACAGTTTAACTATTCTTGAGTAATTTAGCGTCACATGCCGAGATGGTGGAATTGGTAGACACGCTAGCTTCAGGTGCTAGTGGGGGCGACCCCGTGGAGGTTCGAGTCCTCTTCTCGGTACCACTCAAATTCAGCAACCCATCAGTTTCACTGGATTGCTAACGGGTTTTTTCCTTTGCCATTTCGTAATAGCTTTGCAGTTCAAAGTCGATATAATTTTCAAGCATTTTTTTGATTTCATGCTCTGCGCCCGAATACGACTCATATTCTGTATGAAATTTAACGGGGGCAAAGGATTTGGGTTTGTGAAGCAGGTAGGTAACGCTTCCGTCCGCCTTATAGAGGTTTCCTCCGCCTGCAAGTTCGAGTGATTCAACGTTGTATGAAATTTTAAAACCTTTATAAATGTATTCCGTCACTTTACGCTCCTGGCAATATAAGTGGATTATGAAAAAATTACCGAAGCATGATGCTAAAATCAACCAGCAATTTTTGGCATCATTCGTCTATTCTTAATTTATAGTATAGAAGCCTTGATTTGCTTGTCCATGTCCAATTGCAGGGATCCTAATGCTTGCCCAAGACGAATTTTTTCTCCTGCCTTAAGATCTTCTTGCCAGCGGACTGCGTTGCTGTTTGCGAATAAAACGATGACCGTAGAACCGAGTTTAAAGTATCCGAGCTCTTCACCTTTAGATAGGTTAATGGCCTTCTCATCTTGTGGATAATCAAAGGTAACTTTCTTTCGCCCGCGCACGATATCGCCGTGCCAGCTGGTTCCAATTCCGCCAACAATCGTGGCGCCAACCAACACCATGGCCATTAAGCCTGCATCTGTCGCAAAAAAAACCACCAGGCGTTCATTACGGGCAAACAGGCGGGGAATAACACGGGTGGTTGCGGGCTGGACAGAAAAGAGCTTGCCCGGCACATAAATCATCTCGATGAGCTTTGCGGAAATTGGCATATGCACGCGGTGATAATCTTTGGGAGACAGATAAAGCGTAGCAAACAATCCTTCAGCAAATTGTGCCGAGATGTCTTGCTGGCTTGCCAACAGTTCATGGATAGAGTAATACCAGCCTTTTGCCTGTAGCAGTTTGCCTTGGCTGGCTTGGCCGATTTCACTGATAAACCCGTCTACTGGCGAAATAATGTCCGCTGAAGAGAAAGGGCGGCACTCAGGTTTAAGGCGGCGGATAAAAAAATCATTAAAGGAGGCATAATTTTCCGGGTTTTCTTCCAGCGCTTCACTCATATCAACCCCGAAGCGGCGAATAAAATGGCGAATCAGGCGGTTCTTAACGGAGGGATTTTTGCTATTGGCTAAAAATCCTGCAAATGTGGTTAAAGTTGTTTTGGGAATAACATATTGTGGGAATGTCTTTAAATAATCTGAAAACATTTCTGGTTAATAAAAATCAAGGTTAGAGCATCATACCGGGGAAAAGAAACATCTGCCAGTAAAAATAGAAGCTTGAAAGGAGCTTCCTGTGCCAATTTCTGAGGATCTTTTGCTTAATCCAGCTGTTTCCGGTTCAGGCTGATGATGGTGAAGGTAACAAGCGCTACCGTGCTCACCATAAAACCAGGCAGCCAGTAGAGGTGAAACTGTTTGACTACATGCTCTGCAACAGGAAGAAAAAGTGCGCCAAGGCTTGCGGCCAATGCCCAGATGGTAGAGACTCCCTGACAACGAAACTCAACCGGCAGTTGCTGATAAAGAAAAAAGAACAAGGCAGCGCAGATAAAGCCATTTCCGAGAATATAGCCCATGAGCGCAAGATAAACGTAAAATTCGGCGTGAATGGCTGTTGTGTAAAACAGTACAGGAGCGCTTATGAACAGAAACAGCATGCTAAGCTGGAGCAAGCGCCGTGTAGATTGGGGGTTACTGTAACAAGCAATCGGCAGAGCAATCAAGGCGGAAGCGAGCTGTGCCAGCGAACCAGACCATGCAACACGTACATTGCTCCATAGATGGCTATCGATAGCATAAGACAGCCAGTATACATTACACAGATAAACCATCACGCTGACATATGCGCCTATTGCCGCAATATTCACTAACCCTCGCCAGTGGCGTTTGAGCAACTGACGGGTTAATCTTTCTGACGCAGGACGGAATTCCGGAGATTCGCGCAATTGTTTGCGAAGGCCGCAGACCAATAAGGATATGACGCCGACTAACGCAAACAACAAACGCCATGCCCAGGTCATGGCGGCATATTGTAACATTGCGGCAATGGCGCCTCCCAGGAATAATCCTGCAGCGCCGCTGGCTGCAACGAGACTTCCTGCCAGCAGGGGTTTTTGCGGGTGATGTTCGATTAAAAACATGCCTGAGGTGTTGATTTCCCCGCCCAGAGCCAAGCCTTGGCCGATGCGCATTGCCAATAACAGCCAGGCTGCAAGCGAACCTATCTCGGCATAACCTGGCAGAATGCATATGCCAAGAGTCGATATGCCCATGAGCAAAGCAGAAAAAACCATGGGTTTTCGCCTGCCATTTAAATCAGCTTCGCGGCCAAAAAGCCACCCGCCTACTGGCCGAGCCAGGTATGCAGCAGCAAATATGGCAAAAGTGAGGGTAAGGCCAAGATTCGATTCAGGAAAAAATTCTTTTGAAAATATCGGCTTGGCTAAATATAAATACAGGCTGAAATCCAGCCATTCAATAAAAATCAGGGCAAGAACAATCAATAAAGCGCTGAGTTTCATATGCATGCACAGTACAACCCAATGGGGTTTTTAATGGGGTAAACAAGGTATTTTAACTGACGAAGAGAAATTATGTAATAAAAATTTACTTTCTGTAAGTTGCGCTGTCAATTAAATGCATACCGCATCGGCTCTTTAAGTCAGAAATTTGGTTCGCAAGCATCAGGGGAAGTGGTAGGATAGTTCGCGTGAACTTCCAAGAGGTTAATCATTCATGCTGAATCTTCTTTATGCCATTCTCCTGCTTGAAGGATTTATTACCATTTCCATAGAAGTTCTTACTATTCGTCAGTTGCTGCCTTTCTTTGGGGGAAGTGTACTCATAACCAGTATCATCATTGGCTTTTTTTTGCTTTTTCTGGCTCTGGGATACTGGAGAGGCGGGGTGTATCAGGACAAGTTTTTTCAGCAGCTCTGCCGCAATTTCTCACTCAGCATGATCTGGATTGGCATCGGCTTAAGTTACAGCTTTATAGCCCTGTTTTATTATTTAACCGCCTTTCAGGCCAATATGCCTTTCTTATTGAGCCTTGGGCTTTATCTCTTGCTGGTTTTGGCTCCCATCGTTTACTGGCTTGGCCAGACAGTGCCGATCACCACGAATCTCTTCAGCCGGGAGCAGCGTGTCAGCCGGATCAGCGGCAGCGCTTTATTTTTAAGCACCATCGGTTCGTTTCTGGGCGCCATCCTCACGTCTTTATTGCTGTTCCATTACCTGGGTGTGGCATGGACTGTGGCTGTCAATTGTATTTTGCTATTTTTACTGGTGTTGCTCTTGTACCGCAAGGAGACTTTCTCTTTTATGCGGCTGGCTTTGCTGTTTGTGGGACTTGTGTTTATTTTATTTTTAAATGTGGATATTGAGCGTCATACCTTTATCCGCACGAATAACTATGGCAACTATCGAATTATTGAGTCTTCGGTCTTAAGCCGTGTATTACAAATTAATCAATCCAGCAGTTCCTTGATTACTCCCGATAAAATGGCCTATCCCTATATTGAGATGATCCGTAAGATTTTGTTTGAGGATTTGAAATTCCGCCATAAAAAAATTCTCGTCATAGGGGCTGGCGGATTTACCTTTACCGCGGCCGGAACCTATAACAATGCCGTAACATATGTGGATATCGACCCTGATATCAAAAAACTTGCGGAACAATATTTTCTATTAGAGCCGGTGAGAGGCCAATTTATTGGCCAGGATGCGCGGCGCTATTTGCAACAGACCAGTGAGCGCTATGACGCGATTGTTTCTGATGTTTACAGCCACCAGGCAACAATTCCCCAGGCTCTGCTTACGGTTGAATATTTTCAATCATTGGCAAGCCATCTGAGCGAGGGCGGTTTGTTAATCGTCAATATCATTGCGGATCCATTATTTCAGGACGAATATAGCCAAAGGGTTTACAATACCATTCATGCGGCATTCCCATTTTGCGCAGTATCTCCATTAAACTGGTCCTATCCATTGGCAAATATTCTCTATATCTGTCCAAACCTTGCAAAAGAACCCACCCTTTACCGAGATGATTTAACTACCTCTACAATCGATTTTTTCAAGCGTTCACATTTGCGATGATGAGCAACTGCGCTTCTGGAAGGTTTGCGCATCTATTTTGCTTTTTACAATGAAATGTTTTACCGCATATTCAGCCTAAGCATTCACCTTCGCATTCCAGAAAAGAATATGCTCAGGCTTTACTGTTTTATTCAAATGTTCCAGAGCCACTTCCACTTTATCTTTTTGATCAAAAAATTCAATTGTCAAGGGCAAATCAAGGGATAAATCTATTAGTGATGCTACATGATTACCTGTTTCTCCAAATCCACTAACAGCCCGAAATACGCTAACCCCTCTAATTTTAGCCTCAGTTTTCAAGTAACTGACAAGTTTATTGAGCAAATTTGATGATTCTGTAATATAAATTCGAACAACAATAACATCCAATGTCCTCATAATTGCCTTCCCAAAACCATTCCTAACCACGTCAGAACAATACACATAGTGATACTGAGCAGTATATTTAAACTTGCACCAAGCCAATCCCCGCTTTCATATAAATTGATTGTTTCTATCGAAAAGGAAGAAAAAGTAGTATATCCACCCAGAAAACCAATTAATAATAGTGCGCGTAATTGCTGCCCTATATCATTAAACCTATCTAAAATAAGAGTAAACAATAACCCCATTAAAAAACAACCAGTTGAATTAACAATCAGAGTTCCATAAGGAAACTTGCGCCCTAAAAGCCAATAGAATCCACTGGACATCCAATAGCGACATACACCACCAAACCCTGCGCCAAAGAAAATCAACAATGCATTGCTCAATTTATCCTCTCAAACTTTTAACTCATGCTCTAGCGCCTGCTTAACAAACTCATTGAGTTTAATCCCTCTTTCGGTAGCTGCAATAGCGGCTCTTTCGTGTAGCGATTCCCCGACACGAACATTGAATGTGCCCTTGAAGGGTTTCTCAGGCTTGATTCCTTCCTGTTTGCACATGGCCAAATAATCATCAATAGCTTCTTCAAATGCCTTTTTTATCTCAGCAGCACTTTCACCTTCGTAACTGATCAAAGCCTTTATAAACTCAACTTTTCCATAAAAAATAAGATCATCCTCATCAAGATGAATTGAGCCATAGTAACCTTTGTATTTCAGCATATTTTTCATAACAGATCTTCCTTTTTTGTCATTATCCATGCCAGATGTTTTTAAATTAGCATAGCGATAAAATTAAATATTAGCAACTACTTTTAGTTGCATTAAGTTTGGATGGCATGCATTAACTAAATTTTTTCTAACAAGAAACTGAACCCATAAACTCTATTTAACTAAGACATCCTATAATTTTTAAAAAAGAGGAACTCATTAATGCTGGTAAGAGTTGTAGACGATACCGGTTTTTTTGGCTTTGGAAACAGCCATTTTTTATATAATAATTAGGCACTAATAGGAACATTGATGCCGCGAGAAGGCAAAGCGAATGTCTTAACGGAGGTGAATTCAAACGACTGCCAATTGTTGCAAAAAACTCACAACTTCCGGAAAGAAATATGGCGCTTATTTATTGCTCATTTGGTTTGGGGTTAAGAGCGAAAGAAATTGCGTCTTTGAAAACTTCAGATGTCAGTCAGCCTCAAGCGGCTCGCAGTTTATCGATTAATCCGAATATGCTTAGTCTCGGGATAAAAGAACATGAAGCAGATGAAAGTCATTGGGCGTGGTTTAAATTATTAGGCTGCTCTGCAACCTGATTATGCACAGAAAGTGTTAAACGGCTTTTTTGAACACCCATGCGCTTGTCCTGACTTGCGATGATATGAATTAGTTTTGATATAAGGCATAAACATGATGAAATTTAATATTATAGGCGCCGGCAAATTAGGCATCAATCTCGCCTATGCGCTGCAAGCCAATCGACTGGCCCAAATCAATGCCATCTATAGCCGAAGCTTCAAGAGCGCTGAAAAAGCGATCGCAGCGCTTGGCGCAGGCCAGGCTGTTTCAGCGTTAAGGGAGCTCCCGCAAGCAGAGCTGACTTTGATTACCACTTCCGATGATGCTATAGCGTCTACTGCGGCAATGCTTGCTGAAAATAATCAACTCCCTGTCAATTCTATCGTTGCCCATTGCAGCGGCGTTTTAAGCGCCGAGGCGTTAAAGCCGCTCAAAAACCAGGGCTGCCATATTGCAAGCATTCATCCGTTAAAAGCATTTCTAATCAATGCGCTTTGCAAAGATGTTTTTAAAAACTGCTATTGTGCGGCAGAGGGCGATGCCCGGGCAGTTGCTTGTCTCACCGCTTTATTATCCAGTTTGGGCGCAAGGGTCGTGACGGTTTTTCCTGATAAAAAAGCGGCGTATCATGCAGCTGCTGTCATGGCTTCCAACTATCTTGCGACACTGGCCCAGAACGCCATGGAATTGCTGATAGGCTCGGGGTTAACTCATAAGGCCGCACAGGAAATGACGACCCAATTGATGCACAGCAGCCTTACAAACCTGCTCAATAACCCAAATCCCCGGGAAGTGCTAACCGGTCCCTTGGCACGCGGTGATTTCAATACCATTAAAATGCATCTTGATGCAATCAAATCCCCGGATGCCAATCATCTCTACAGAGCTGCGGCATTGGCGACTCTGGGCTTAACTTCCCTTGATTCAGACATGATAGCGTCGCTTAGGTCTCTTCTTGAAACCTAACCAGCCGGCTTTTGACGCGAAAATCGTTCTGTTTATAAAATTGGGCAAGCTGAATCCGGTCTTGTGCTTGCCTTGCCTTCTTGCTCGCGGGAAAAAAAACCATGCTGATTAGAAGCCATGTGCAATGAGGATCCTATTCGGGGCAAATGAATGACTTCGGCATTTTTGTCGTGAAGGGCAGCTTCCAGCAGAATATCCGACCAGCCCAAAACTGGCGGGAATTGCAGGCTTTCTGGTATAGGCTTGTCATACTCCATCAAGGCTGAATGAATAATGGCCAAAACAAATTCATGACAGCTGATTTCAGTTATTGCCGGAGGCGTCGGGTTAAAAATTTGCGCCTTAAACGCCGCCATCTTATTTTGCTTGCATCGTGAGAATGGATCCCGGCTGCTTAGGGATTTGTTGTATTGCCGTTCAAGAAAAGCCGGGCTGATGGTTAGTTTTTGCGCTTCATGCGCGGCAACCGCCATGTCAGCTATTTTTTGACGAACTTTATCATCAAAGGGATAACGTACCAAATGCCAATCCTTGCCATGCTTTATGGCTTCTATTTTCAAACCGGGAGGATGAAAGGTCATGTGGGCAACAATCGGACATTTGTTCTGCGGCTGCGTATCAATCACCACCATGGCATGATGACGGGTATCAAAAATTGTCCCTCTCGCAAATATCGCCCTCGTATCCACTTTCAACAAGATATCGCCTTTTTGATAAATCATCATCTATCCCTGATTAAATTTTCTGAGCTACATGGGTTTATTAAGATAGCCATTATGCATCATTTGACAAGTGTTAAACTGCCTTTGCCAGGGCCTACGCATGAAAATCAAACTTGAATCAGATGAGGTCAACTTGACTCCTATTTCTGTGTCCCGCGACTTGTTCGCGGATCCAGCATTTGATTCAGAATCACTGGATTTCGCGGATAAACTGCGGAACGTGGAAGTCAATAGTTTTCCATGCGTAAGCCCTGCTGCCTTTGAGAGCTTCTCTTGGCAGAAGCAACAATTCCAGTTAGGATACTATTTTTTGCATAGGGCATGATGAATGGAACAGCTTGACCTTTCTTCCTCTAACGAAGTGCAACAAGATGTATTGCGATTAAGCCAATATTTGAATTCACGGATCCTTGGGCAAAAGGATTTGATTTCAAGATTGCTGATTGCGTTGCTCGCAGATGGGCATTTGCTGGTCGAAGGTGCCCCGGGCCTGGCCAAAACACGTGCCGTAAAGGAATTGTCCCATGGGGTTGAAGGGAATTTTCACCGGATTCAATTCACTCCAGACTTGCTGCCCGGTGATTTAACCGGTACGGATGTTTACCGCCCTGAGGATGGTTCATTTATCTTTCAACCCGGCCCCATTTTCCACCATATGGTATTGGCTGATGAAATTAACCGCGCGCCAGCAAAAGTCCAATCTGCCCTGCTGGAAGCGATGGCTGAGCGGCAAGTGACCATTGGCAGCAAAACTTATCCTCTGCCCGAGTTGTTTTTGGTGATGGCAACGCAAAATCCAATTGAACAGGAAGGGACTTATCCTTTGCCGGAAGCCCAGCTGGATCGCTTTTTAATGTATGTAAAAATTGATTATCCAGATATTGCTGTGGAACATGACATTCTGAAATTGGCAAGGCGTGAGGCAGAGGCGGGTACGGTGACTGAAATTTCAGCAAAAAAACCGGAGAACAACATCCATCCTCTGAGTCAAAGCCGGTTGTTTGCCGCACGCAAACAAGTCCTTCAGGTTCACACCAGTGAGGCTTTGGAAAATTATCTGGTGCAATTGGTCGTGGCAACAAGAAATCCTGGTGTTTTCAGCAAAGAACTTCAGCGCTGGTTACGTTACGGCGCAAGTCCCCGCGCTACCATCGCCCTGGATCGTTGTGCCAAGGCCCATGCGTGGCTAGCTGGCCGGGATTATGTGGTACCTGAGGATATCCATCTTATTGCCCATGATGTCTTGCGCCATCGAATTTTGTTGACTTTCGAAGCAGAGGCAGAAGGAATCGATAGCGATGACTTTCTTGATGAATTGTTAAAACTGGTTGCTCTTCCATAAGAGGAATCCCCTGATGCTCTGGAGTGCTCATGAGTGATGGCATTGAGGCTGGGCTGGATGAACTGATTGCGCTTCGGCGATATGCGAGAAATGCAACGTATCGTCCTGAATCCCGCGTCTTGCGTGCAGGTAATCACTTGTCCAAATTACGCGGCAGAGGCATGGATTTTTCCGAAGTACGAAACTATCAGCCAGGCGATGAAGTCAGGCATATGGAATGGCGGGTGACTGCGCGAACAGGCCGTCCCCATGTCAAGCTGTATCAGGAGGAACGCGAAAGGCCGGCAATCATTGTGGTTGATTTCAGCCCCTCAATGTTTTTTGGTACGCGCCTTGCGTTTAAATCGGTTATAGCAGCGCGCTTGGCAGCAATCATTGCCTGGACTGTGGTTGCTGACGATGACCGCGTAGGCGGGTTGATTTTTTCTGAAAGCGAACACCATGAATTTAATCCTCGTGCGCGCAATGCCGGCGTGTTGCCTTTGCTTGCCGCTTTAAGTGATTACACCAAAGCCCGAAAAACCGGGCATTCAGAAAAAAATCATCTGCTGGCTCAGGCTCTGTTACGCTTAAGAAGAGTGGCAAGGCCTGGCAATATTTTAATTTTGATTAGTGACTTTTACGGTTTTGATGAAGATTGCGTGCAGCATTTGAACCGTTTGCGCATGCATAATGATATTTTAGCGTACCATATTTGCGACCCATTGGAGCTTGAGCCGCCAAAACCGCAAAAATATCCGGTGACCGATGGTGTTCGGGAACTGCTGCTTGATACAACCGATCCTGCAGTGGCGAAGGCTTACCGGCAGTATTTTGCGGCGCGTACTGCCAAACTTCAGGAGCAACTCAAGCAATTACAAATTCAGTATGTGCAAGTTACACCAGATATGGATTTACCTTTGCTGATACGCCGAACTTACCCGCGAAGGACAGCCCATGGCTAATTCTGAAGCACTAACTCACTTGCGTGACATTCATTTGCCTCCTCCGGTCGGCTGGTGGCCGCTGGCTCCGGGCTGGTATGTGCTTGCCTTAATTTTACTGCTGATGCTGTTTTTCTTTTTAATATGCCTTTATCGCGCATACTGCTATGGCCAGGCGAAACGGCAGGCCTTAAAACTGCTTGCAAAGTACAAGAAGCTGCATCAGGAAGAGCAAAACAGCCAGTTAACTTCTGCGCGAATTTCCGAATTACTGCGCCGCGTCGCATTGGTTTATTATCCGCGGTCACAGGTGGCAAGTCTTAAGGGCGACGACTGGCTTTCTTTTTTACAAAGCACCGCAAAGCAGGTGGATTTTAACGAAGTCAGGGAAGAGTTGCTTATCCTCCCTTATCAAGCCCGGCAAGAGCGGGATTTGGAAGGCCTGTTTAAAGCAGCAGAAATTTGGATCCGGCAACGGAGAAAACCATGTTTGAACTAGCCGTACCCTGGGCCTTTGTTTTTTTACCCTTACCGTTTTTAATCTGGTATTTTCTGCCGCGTGCCTCATCGCAATTTCCATCGGCTTTGAAAGTGCCTTTTTACGAGCCCCTCACAAAGATTGCAGAAGGAGAAAAGACAAGGTTTGGCAGCTCTAAAAAAGCCAGTTTTTTGTTTGCAATTTGGGCATTGATATTACTGGCATTCGCAGGTCCGCGCTGGGTCGGGGAGCCTTTGCCTGTTGAAAGGGAAGGCTATAATATCATGCTGGTTCTCGACATTTCAGGCAGCATGGAATTAACCGACATGATGTTCCATGGGCGGCCGGTCAGCCGCTTGACTGCAGTTAAGCAAGCAGCCATGCAATTTGTAAAAGATAGAATTGGGGATCAGATTGGGCTTATTTTGTTTGGCAGCCGTGCTTACCTTCAGACACCTTTAACCTATGATCGGCAAAACATCCTCATGCGGCTTGCTGATGCGACGGTAGGCCTTGCCGGCAAAACCACTTCTATTGGCGATGCCCTGGGGCTTGCTGTCAAACGGTTCAAGGCTGCCCCCAAAAAGGGCCGTGTTATTATTCTGTTGACTGATGGCGTTAACAACTCAGGCGTGTTGACTCCCATGAAGGCTGCTGAACTGGCCAAGGCAGAAGACATCAAGGTATACACCATAGGCCTGGGTTCCGATGCCGATCCCCAAGGCCTTGGGGGCATATTTTTAAACCTCTCTGGCGATTTGGATGAAGAAACATTAAAAGAAATAGCGAAACTTACCGGCGGCCGATATTTTCGCGCGACTGATTTACGGTCACTGCAAGCAATATATGAAACCATTAACCAGATAGAAAAAGTCACACAAAAAAAGACAACAGTAAGGCCTCGTCATGAATATTATCCCTGGCCTCTGGCTTTGGCTTTGATTCTGCTATTAGGTTGGCTCGCAAATGAGAATGGTTTGTTTTCAGTATTCAAAACTCGTCAATTTAAGGAGGCTTGAGAGGGATGATTGAATTTCACCTGCTTCGTCCCTGGTGGCTTCTGGCTTTACTGCCACTGGCATTCATGGCCTGGTTTTTGTCGCAAAAAACATCAAGGCTCTTATCCTGGAGAGAAGTCTGTGATGAACATCTTTTAAACCATTTAGTACAGCAACAAAGGCAAGACAGGCGAAATTATGCGCTATCCATGCTCCTGGGAAGCGCTTGCCTGATGATTATCAGCTTGTCAGGCCCAAGCTGGTCGCGCCTTCCCGTACCCACCTACAAGGAAATTCAACCAAGAGTTATCATACTGGATATGTCGGAAGCAATGCAGGCCACTGATCTTTCGCCCACTCGTTTAAGCCGCGCAAAATTTAAATTACGCGATATCTTTAATCGCCGGGAAGCAGGGCAGTTTGGATTAGTGGTTTACAGCGGCGAGCCTTTTGTTGTCTCGCCGCTCACAGACGATGCCAATACCATTGGCGCCCTGCTGCCCGCATTAACACATGATGTTTTGCCCGTAGATGGGCAAAGGCTCGATTGGGCATTGGAAGAGGCAGGAAAACTGATCACTCAAGCAGGCTACAGGCAGGGAGAATTACTCGTACTGACATCCGAGCCACCCTCCACGGACGCCATTGAGGCAGCGCGTTCTTTGGCAATACAGGGTATTTATACCTCAATTATTCCCTTAAAAAAAGGATCTTTGAGCCCGTTATTTCAGAGCTTGGCAACCGCGGGCCAGGGACGAATGATACCTTTTACCGATTCTTCCGCTGATATTGAACAATGGCTGAAATCATACAACCGAAAACCTGGTTATCATGCTAGTGCTGATAATGAGATTCCTGTATGGCGTGATGACGGGCGCTGGTTTTTAATTCCTGCTTTATTACTGCTGTTGCCTGCATTTCAACGCGGATGGTTACAGAGGGTTGGGACATGAGGAAACATAATATAAATAACCAATCCAATCCTTTCTATTTTTTATTGTTATCAATTTCAGGCATTTGTTTGTTTTTTAATGTGCAGTTTGCTTTTGCGTTGAGCTGGCAGGATTTGTGGACTACCCCTGATCAACAGGCACGGAATTTAATGCAAAAGGGACAATATGCCAAGGCACAAGAAAAATTCACGCGCCCGGATTGGCATGCCGCTGCCGCTTATCGGGCAGGCAATTATGAACAGGCCGCAAAACTTTATCAATCTTTCAACACAGCAGAAGGCTATTACAACCAAGGCAATGCTCTGGCGCATATGGGCGATTATGAAGCCGCCATAAATGCTTATGATAAAGCGCTATCTATCAAACCAAACTTTGAGGATGCATTATATAACCGCAAATTGTTGCAAGATTTACGCAAAAAAGAACAGCAGGATAAAGAACAGCAGGATAAAGAACAGCAGGATAAAGAACAGCAGGATAAAGAACAGCAGGATAAAGAACAGCGGGACAAAGAACAGCGGGATAAAGAACAGCGGGACAAAGAACAGCGGGATAAAGAACAGCAGGACAAAGAACAGCAGGATAAAGAACAGCGGGTTAAAGAACAGCGGGATAAAGAACAGCGGGATAAAGAACAGCGGGATCAAAAAAAGAATAATCATGGCCAACCCTCAGCCAAACAATCATCTCGCGAGAGGGAAAAGCAACAGGCAAGGGAACAATGGCTGCGTTTGATCCCGGATGATCCAGGCGGTTTATTGCGGGAAAAGTTTTTACGCGATCACTTGCGCAGGCAACATGGGTGGTAAAATGAATAAATATTGGCTAAAAATATTTTTTTTGGGTTTTTTCGCTTTTTTTCCGATCTTTTCAGTTCATGCAGAAATCACAGCCCAAGTTGAGCCGCCTAAAGTTTCTGTCGGAGAAACTTTCCGTTTGATTTTAACCGCAGAAGGCGAACAATCCGATAAATTACCTGATTTAACTGCGTTGCAGGAGCATTTTATCATTGTCGGTACGGAACGGAGCATGTCTTATACCATCGTTAACGGCAAAGCACATTCAATGCAGCAATGGGTCATCTTGTTACAAGCGAAAGAGGCAGGCGTGATAACCATTCCTGCAATTCAGTTCGGCCAGGAAAAAAGCCAGGAAATCCGTATAGAGGTGAGGGGAGAGCAGGAGGCAACACAACCCGTTGAAGAGCCTGCGCATGATGAGAAAGTCATGCTGAAAACAGAGGTAAGCCAAAAAAATCCGTTCATCAATCAGCAAGTGATTTATACCGTTAAATTATATAACAGCGGCCGTTTGCTGGATGCGGAGTATCATCCTCCCCACGTTGAAAATGCATTAATAATCACCTTGGGCGACGCTAAACATTATCAAACAGTAGAAAACGGCATTCATTATGTGGTTGAAGAACAGCAATACGCCATTTTTCCCCAAAAAAGCGGCAAATTAACAATAACCGGGCCTGCATTTAATGCGCTAGTGTATGATGGCGTCCCAAGACAGGTCAATATCCGCCCCAAGCAGACAAATTTAGCGGTTAAACCCATTCCGTCCAATTTTCAGGGCCAATATTGGTTACCCGCCAAAAAAGTTACCTTACACGATACCTATGCAAGTCAAGATGATAAAATTGAAGAAGGCTCAACATTAATCCGTACTGTCAATATCGAGACTGTGGGCCTGCCGGCACAGCTCGTGCCAAAATTAGAATTCATTGCCGGCCAATCCTACAGCGCTTATCCTGAGCCTTCAATAGAACAGAATGTAATCCGCCAGGGTGAATTGGTTGGTAAAACGTCGATTAAAGTAACCTATATTTTCAATCAGGCCGGAGAAGTGACAATCCCCGAACTGAAATTGACCTGGTTCAATACGGATACCCGGCAAGAAGAAACTGCAGTCCTGCCAGCCAAAATAATTCATGTTGCCCAAGGCGCGACAGCGAAACAGGATGTCAATCAGAATAAGCTTACAGCGACAAATGGACATAGAGCAGATATGCGGGAAGAGCCGCCTGAAAAGGAACAAAAACCTTTGCAAGTCCCCGCAAATTCCTCATATTGGGCATGGATTTTGGCTATATTATTTGCGCTTGCCTGGCTATTGACTTTGTTGCTCTGGTTGTTTCGGCCTTATTTATTTCCAAGCAGAGCGAAATCACGGGCTCTCAAACGTTTAAAAATAGCATGTTTTAGTAATAATCCGGCACTTGCCCGCGATGCCCTCCTGGCCTGGGCTGCATTACAATGGCCTGATGCAGAAATTCTTAATTTAAATGATTTGCAAAAGCTGATACATGATCAAAAGCTTAAAAAGCAATGCCATTTTCTCTCGCAGGCATTATACAGCAGAGAAAAGGGAATTCAGTGGCATGGACCGGAGCTGTGGCAGGCAGTCAGCGCTTATGATATCCGACGATTCAAGGTACGATCCGGCACTGGAAACCTTCCTCCCATTAATCCCATCCATTAATTGACATAGTTCCGCTCATATGGCTAAAAAAATTCAAATGCCGAAGGCGGATTTAAGGGCAGTTTAGTGGCTTTGCATAATTCTTGTGTAGCGGCCATTTTGTTGTTTCAGATAAGCGCCAACATTAGGATTATTAATCAAACTCCCTGTGCCCACCGGCTCTTTTTCGAGCAAGCACTCCTCGACATAAGTTATGAGCGTGCTGTTATCCACAAGCAACCGGTACCAGGGGTTGCGTTGACAAAAATCATATTTCAGCGCTTGCGGGTTGTAGCGCCCTGAGGCTTGAAACAGCGGGTCAACATCAGCTATCACTGCGCGATAGCCTTGTTTTGTATGGACAACCACATCGCCTATATTAAATTTTGCTTTTTTTGTCATAGCCTGCCTCCAAAGGGATAGCTGACCGCTAGGATAAGCATTTAATTATCAATGCGGCTTATTCAAAGGCATTTTTCTTGATATCGGTTCAAGAGGAGATTACTTAATGGTTCAATCAAATCGTGAAATGATGCGATGACAGTAAGGCGTCTTATGATGTCTGCCATAATAATTTTGATGATATTCTTCAGCCGGCCAGAAAGGTTGTACCTCAAACAGTTTGGTGGCGACATCATATCCTTTGGAGCAAAGCAGATGAATCAGTTTCCTGGCTTGCTCATGCTGTGATTGGTTGTAATAAAAGATGGCGCTTTGATATTGCAGGCCAATATCGGGGCCCTGGCCATTCTTTTGGGTGGGATCGTGTATCTCAAAAAAATGCTTGATGACGGTACGGTAATCGGTTTTGTCCACATCAAACAGGACTCTGACCGCTTCATAATGCCCAGTGTTGCCGCGGCATACTGCCTGATAATCAGGATTTTGGATATGGCCTCCGGTATATCCTGATTCCACTTTGAGCACGCCAGGCAATTGTTTAAGATAATATTCCACCCCCCAAAAACAGCCGCCGGCTACAATAGCCTCTTCGCTGTCTGCGACGGAGCTATCCTCGACAAAATCAAGCGATGCGGAATTAACGCAATGCCTAATGTTTTTTGCAGTAAATTGCTCGCCTGTAAAAACATGGCCCAGGTGCGCGGCGCAGCGGCTGCATAGAATTTCTGTGCGAATCCCATCAGGATCAGGCTGGCGCTTGACCGCTCCTGCAATTTCTTGATCAAAGCTCGGCCAGCCGCACCCGCTGCTGAACTGGCTTTCGGCACGAAACAATGCAAGGCCGCAGCGGCGACATAGATAGGTTCCAGTAGTTTTGAGTTGATTATAGGCGCCGCTGCCTGGATATTCTGTGGCCTTATCACAGACTATGCGCCGTACAGTTGGGGTCAGACTTGCGGTTTTATCAATAAAAGATGCCATGGCCATGCTTTATGGTGATTATCAATTGCTGGCTGTAGGATTATAGACAGTGCCAATAGGTCTATTGCAAATTTTGTCAGCCAGATACCCAATTGCCCCTGCGTAATAAATTGAATTATTGTAACGCAATATCATTTTATAATTTGGATAAGCAAGGAATACCGGGCCGCCATAAGGCTTAATGATGCTTGCTTCCAAATGTTGATAAGGAAGCGGTTTGCCATCTTCAGTGCGTACTCCCATGGCGTTCCATTCGCTGACCGGTTTCACAGTGGCTTTGCCTTCGAGTTGCATATCGAAATTGGCAGGCAATTTAACCTGAACGGCCCATGGCTCCCCGCTTTGCCAGCCGTTTTGTTTCATATAATTGGCAATAGAAGCAAATACATCAGGTTTGGAATCCCAGATATCCTTGCGGCCATCGCCGTCATAATCGACGGCATATTTCATCCAGCTTGATGGCAGGAACTGGGGCTGCCCGGATGCGCCTGCCCATTCGCCCTTGAAACGGTCTAATGATACATGGCCATCATTGACAATGTGCAAGGCGTAAAACAGTTGCTTTCGGAAAAAATCACGGCGGTTTGAATCATAAGCCAGTGTTGCTAAAGATTTGATGACCGGAAAATTTCCCATGTAACTGCCATAGCTCGTTTCCATCCCCCAGAATGACATCATAAAACAGGGATCCACGCCATATTCACGGGCAATTGTATCAGCAAGCGCCTGGTTTTTCTGGTAGGATTTTCGCCCCATCACAATTCGATAATTGTCAACTCTGGAATTGCGGTATTTGAGGTAAGTCAGGCGATGCTCCGGTTGCGAACGGGCAAGGCTTTTGACTTTCCGGCTGGGTTCATGAATATCGGCAAATGCCTGGTCGAAGATGGCAGCAGAAATGCCTTGGCTTAGGGCTTCTTCACGAACTTCGGCCACCCATTCGTTCCAGGATCTTGAATCAGCAAAAAGCAATTGCGGCAGAAAAAATGCAGTCCATGCAGAAATCAGAAGCCCCCATTTTTTTATCATCGTTTTCCCCTTGTTTACTCAAGAAAGGCTGGTTCTGCAAAATAGATTCAAAACAGATCCTGAACGCCTTTTATGTTTTTGAATTAATCAATACGAATTAAGCATCGGCCAGCCTATACAAAACTTTAGGTGCAGTTTAGCCGTATTCCTAAAGTTATTTGCAAATTAACCGTTATAGTTTATGAATTAAAGCACTATAAAATAAGGACAAATATGATCAAGGTTTTGTATGGCTTTTTTTAGCTCTCTAAGCATTAATACTGCTTATCGGACTGCTATTGCGGCCGCAATCGTCTTTTTTCTGATACTGAACATCATTGTGCTGTATGCCAATTATCTTCAGCATCAAATTTTCGCCAGTGAACAAAGACGCTACGATTCCTTAAAAACAGTCAATGAATTATTGCACACCAGCGATGATCTGACAAAGCTGGCCAGATTATATATTGCGACCGGCAAGGAAAAGTACAAGCAGTATTTTTACGATATCTTGGCCATACGCGAAGGCAACATGCCTCGGCCTGACAATTATTCAGCATTCTATTGGGATTATGTCCTGGCCGACAAAATGCCGCATGCGCCGGCGGGCAAGGCTTTAAGCTTGTACGAGCAGTTTACGGATCTTAATTTTAATGACTATGAATGGTCGCTGTTAAATCAAGCCAGCCAACAGATGAATCAATTGATAAGCATGGAAGAAAAAGCGTTTGAGTTGCTAGAGAGCGTAAAGCCAAACGGCATTGAATTGCAAGCCAATCAAGGCATTATTGCCCGCGCCCGAAATATCTTGCATAGCAATGAGTTTTTGCGGGCGAGAGCCAATGCAATGGAACCTCTGGAGCAGATACAAATTGCTGTAGAAACGCGAACAGCGCAAAATTTTTCCTATTTGCAAGAAAGGCTGCAATATCTTTTGTATTTTTTTCAAGGCATTGTCTTATTGGCTTTATTGTTTTGCATCATGGCTTACCGCTATGTCAGCCGGCGTGTTATGGAACCTATCAGGCAACTTCATTACCAGGCAAAACAGGTCGGCATGGGGCTATACCATGTACGCAACCACATTTCTTCCCATAACGAGCTTGAGAAACTGGGCAATGCATTAAACGACATGTGTGATTTTGTAGAGGCGGATATAAAAGAACGTGAACGTTTAAATAATCTGTTAGGAGAAAGCGAGGAACGGTTTCGTAACATGATTGAAAGTGCGCCTATCGGTATGATTGTTAACTCTTTGGATGGCAAATGCGTGCATGTTAATCAGGCTTTATGCGACATGCTTGGCTATCAAAAACACGAATTGACCGTGAAAGATTATGAACATCTGGTGCATCCGGACGATTTAGGTGAAGAAAAAGCTTTGCAGAACAAACTGGCGCAAGGATTAATTAAAAACTATCAACATGAACTGCGTTTTTTAAATAAAAAAGGTGAAATCATATGGGTGCTCTTGAGCGCTTCAGCAATACCTGATGGTTCAGGGAACCCTCTGCATTCCATTGTTCAAGTCCATAATATTACCTCAAGGAAGCGCAATGAAAAGGAAATGGAAAGGCTGAATGAACAAATGTCATCAACTTTGCTGCAACTGCAAAGGCGCGAGCATGAAAATTATTTATTAAATAAAATGAATGAAATGCTTCTGACCAGCCAGGATGCCGAAGAAGCTTATGCCATCATTTGCCTAACCGCTAAAGAATTATTTCCAGCATTAAGCGGATCCCTTGCCGTTATTAATTCCAAAACAGGTAAATTGGAAACCGCTCGGCAATGGGGAGAACAACAATTATTCAGCGCCGCTTTTTTGCCTAAAGATTGCTGGGCTTTGCGCAGTGGCAAGCTTTATCAGGTTAATGATCCAAAGCAGGCTATTGTTTGCGCGCATTATGAATCAGAGCCCGCCGGGGGATATATAGACTTGCCTTTGATCGTTCGAGGTGAAACCATTGGCCTTTTAAGTTTAACTGCCCTAAAAGATCAGGTGATTGATAGTAAAGGCAAGGGGCTTGCGGTGACATTCAGTGAAAATATCAAGCTTGCGTTGGCTAATATTAATTTGCGAGATGCGTTGCGCGAACAAGCCATGCACGATGCCCTGACGAATTTGTATAATCGACGCTATCTTGAGGAGACGTTGCCAAGAGAAATCAAGCATACAAAACGCAATAAGCAAACGCTGTCTGTGGTTATGCTGGATATTGACAAGTTTAAGGAAATCAATGACGTTTATGGCCATGATGCAGGCGATGAAATTCTTAAGTTTGTCGGTTCAGTTTTACGCATGATGACCCGCGGGGGAGATATCCCTTGCCGTTTGGGCGGAGATGAGTTTGTGCTTGTTCTTTTGGATTCCGATGCTGAAAATGCACATAAAAGAGTGGCAGACATGATGGCAACAATCAAAAATACCCAACTTCGTTTTGAGGGCAACCTGTTGCCAAGCCCATCTCTTTCCGCAGGCATAGCCACCGCCCCTCGGGACGGCGGAAGCCAGGAGGAAATTCTAAGTGCAGCGGATGAGGCTTTATATGCCGCAAAAAATTCAGGGAAAGATAAGATAAAGATATATCAGGCGGCAATCAATAAAGAAATCTCAAGCTGATCCCGGCCGGTCAAACCCCGGCGCGCAATGAAACAATAGGCTCGAGAAGAGCGGCCCGGCGCGCAGGATAAAAACCAAAGAAAATTCCAGAAGCAACCGACACCAAAAATCCGCAATAAAGCGGCAGGAAAAAAATTGTAAAAGGCCAGTGGCTGAAGCAGGCTATGATCCAGGTGATGAAGAGCCCAACGATCACTCCTGATATTCCGCCGAGCATGGAGAGGATGACAGCTTCTGCCAAAAAGAGCATTTGAATGTCCCGATTTTTAGCGCCGACAGCCTTACGAATACCAATTTCTTTTTTACGTTCGCTGACTGAAACCAGCATGACATTCATAATGCCGATTCCTCCCACCAGCAATGAGATACTGCCAATGACAGCGAGCAGCAGGGTAAAAATTTGTCCCTGATTTTCCATGCTCGCAATGATCTGTTTGGCGCTTCGGACAAAAATGCCCAGTTTGGGCGCCTGCCGGTTAAGGTGTTGCCTGATGCCCGCAGTCACCTTGTCGATATTCGCTTCCGGTTTAATGAGCATAACGGCATTATTGATCTTGGCATCCTTATTAACCATGGCAAGGCCCGAAATCGGGATGATAACCGCCTGGTTGATATCTTCATTAAAAAAACTGTTTTCTTTCCATGGCTTGGCAATGCCAATGATGGTATACAGGGTTTGCCCCAAATGAAGTTGCTTGCCGATGGGGTTTTCAAGGCTGATTTGTTTTAACTGTTCAGCAAGCCCTGCTCCTATGACACAAAAATGTTCAAAAGAATCAACAAAGGAGACGAAATGGCCTGCAACCAGTTCAATTTTAATGATCTTGGCCAAACTTTCATCCGCCGCGACAATCGCGCCTTCAATCGTTTTGCCTTGAAAGCTCATTTGTTGATAGGCAGTGCCGTAAGGCGCGATTTGCAAGATCCCGTCTATTTGCTCAGGCAATTCACGCCAGGTTTCAACTGAAATTTTATCCTGTCCTCCCAAACCCGCGTTATTGCTTTGCTGATAAACGCTGACGGCGAGCAAATCCGTACCTAAAGCCTTAAATTGCGCCAGTGCTTTTTCCGTAGCCAGCCGGCCACAGCTTAATAAGGCAACGATGGCAGCCGTACCGACTAAAATGCCGAGGACAGCCAAAAATGAACGCAGCTTCGCAGCCATTAAATTGATCAGAGCCTGCTGGCATAAATGATATGGTTTCATGATTCTTTTACAATTTGTCCGTCAGCCAGGGTAATGCATCTTGAGCAAAGGTCGGCAATTTTCCCATCATGGGTGACAAGGATAATCGTCCGCCCTTCCTGGTTAAGTTCAATAAATAGATTCATAATCTCTTTTCCGGTACGGGAGTCCAGCGCGCCTGTAGGTTCATCCGCGAGAATGACTTGAGGCTCAGTCACCAAAGCGCGGGCAATGGCAACGCGTTGTTGCTGTCCACCCGAAAGTTCAGTGGGGCGATGTTCTATAAATTCCCCCATGCCAACGCGCTCCAGCGCAGCATGTGCTTTTTCTTTTAACGTTTTCTGTGCTATATCGCGGTAAGTGAGCGGCAAAGAAACATTTTGCCAGGCATTAAAGCGCGGTAATAAATTAAATTGCTGAAACACAAAGCCTATCTGCTGATTGCGCACGGCTGCAAGTTCATCCTGATTTAAGCAGGCTACATTGCGGTCGCTTAAAAAATAATCGCCAGTGTCAGGTTTATCCAAAAGTCCAATGATATTCATCAAGGTGGATTTGCCAGATCCTGATGCACCAACTATGGCCAATAGATCACCGGCATGGATGTTCAACGATATCTGTTTCAAAACAGTGCTTTCAAGCGAACCAATCCGATACTTTTTTACAATATTGTGTAAGGCAATAAGGGGCATAAAATACCTAATGATACGCGATGATTTCCCCGGGTTTTAGCCCGGAGTCAATGACCACCTTATCCGCTTGGGCAACACTTGTCGTGACCACGCGCGGTTCAAATTGGCCGTTTTGGGTTTTGACCCGCACTATTTTTTGGCCATGCTGCTGTTCGATGGCTGATATGGGAACCAGCAGCTTATCCGGGCTGTCAAGGATAAGTTCTATTTCGGCGCTCATACCGACTTTGATCCAGGCTTGTTGGCTCGGATTTAAATGTTTGACTTCAACTGTCGCTGTAAAAGAAGGTAAAGCGCTGCCGCTGGCGATTGATGCTTGCGCATTAATGGCGACTAGCTCGCCTTTTAAGGTTTCTTTGGGATTGGCGATGCTATGGATAATGGCGGGCATACCTGGTTTGATCTTATAAATATCAACTTCAGGGATGTTAATTTCAACGCGTATCCCGCTTAAATCGCCAATCAGGGCAAGCACCTCCCCTGTTTTGACGCTTTTGCCAACGGTAAGGTATTCTTTTTTATCCTCGCCCGATTTAGGCGGATAAAGGAGTACACCATCGCCTGGAGATTTTAAACGGATTAAGTTATGTTTGGAATTTAAGGCGAGGCGAACCTTGTCAAATTCAGCAAAACTCAATGCGGAGAGATTTTGATAAGTGCTGTCTTCCATTTTCTCAAGCATTTCTGTTAATTTGCGCGTAGCCTGAACCAGGGCGATACGGGCGGAATTTAAAGCGGATTTTTCACTTAAAAAATTGTTTTTAGATATCAATCCCGCAGCCCATAATTCCTTGGTGCCTGAAAACCTAGTGCACGCCATGGTGTAATTATCTTTGGACTTTAAATATTCTGTTAAAGTGTCATTGTACTGCCTTTGCAGTTCTGAAGAATTCAACGTAAACACCACATCATTTTTTTTTACTTTTTGGCCATAATGGATATGGATGTCTTCTATCACGGCTTCCATTGGATTCGTGAGAGAGCTTTCACGTATGGGCTGGATGATGCCGGTAAAGTGCAAGGATTTATGTAATCGTTCAGACTGTACTTGATATGTTTTTACTGTTTTTGTTTTATTGTCATCGCCATTGCAGGCATTCAGCATGCTGAGAACGAAAATCATGGCCAGCATTTTATAGGCCCTGTTTTTTACAGGGGTAGAAATTGTGTTCATCCGCAGCACCTAAGTTTGATTTGCCAGTGTTCCAAAGTGGTACCTAAAATGCGCTGTAGCGCTGATATTTGGTTTAAATAAGCTATTTTGGCGTTAATAAGGCCCATCTGGGCAAGCAAAAGCTGATTTTGGGTATTGCTGACATCCAATGCAGAAGCGATGCCGGCTTGCTGTTTTTTCTTTTCCAACGCATAGGATTGCTCTGCAAGATAGACCTGGCGTTTGGCCAATTCATAGCGTTTCGCCTGGCTTTCAATGGAATTGATCGTGTTTTTGATGGTGGTAATTAATGCCCGTCTTCCCGCAATTAGATTCAGGCGGCTTTTTTCAAGCCGCACTTTGGCCGCGATCAACTGGCTGCGGCGGCTGATATCACGAATTGGGATGGTCAGGGTAACGCCTGCTGATTCTGTAATGTTTCGTCCATTATAAATGCCGCTGATGCCCGGGCTTGGGTTGTTCACATCCGTGATGGATCCGGTTTGGACATTGGCTCTGAGATCAAGCTGCCATAATTGTTTATTTTTCGCAACCACATAAGCCCGTTCGTTAGCGCGAACTGCCATCTTCAAAGCAAGATACTGAGTGTTATGCGCCAAAGCCTGTTTGATGGCCTCATCAACATCAGGGATGAATGTTTTTTCCAATTGCACATCGCTTGGAACAGCAAGTTTCATGTCGGGGTCAAGCCCGATTGTCAATAACAAATCCTGTGCTGTATTTCTGAATTCATTTTCCGCCTGTTCAACCATCAGGCTGAGCGACTCGATTTGATAGGACTGCTGGATGTTGGCTGTCGGCTCAAGTTGGCCTGCTTTTATTTTTTTTTCATTAATTTCATAAGTTTTTTGCGCTTCTTTTAATTGTCTTTTCTGATTTTGTAAATTATTGCCGCTTAAAATTAGGGCGCGGTAGGCACTAATCACCTGGGTTATCTGATCCATAACCGCTTGCTGCAGATTTAATTTATTCAACCATTCATTATCTTCGGCATCTCTTAAACTGGCTTCATTGACCTCACGGCCAAAGCCGTTTAGCAGAGGCTGGGTAAAGGAAAAATTCAGCAAAGGATTGTAATTCCCTTCGACGGCTACGTTATTGTCCATCCTTAATGACAATTGTCCGCCAAGCCTTGTTTTTAAACTTAACTCGGGTGTTATTAAATTTTGTTCAGTTGTTGTATTGCCTACACCCTGGTAGCGGCTTTTTTGAATGAGAGAAGTACCGGCCAGAGCATACTGCAGTTCAAATTCATTATTCGCCAAGCGTAACTGATACCGCTGGATAATACGATCCAATTCGGCATTTAAAATATTAGGGTTATAGCGCAATGCCAGTAAAATTGCTTCGCGAAGGCTCAAGTACAGCAATCTGTCGGTGCGGGATTTTGGGGAAGCCGGCAATTCTATCCAGTGGTTTAGCATATACTCTGGGTTCTTAATGGCTGCGCACAATTGTTCTTGGGCTTTATCGACAATTTTTTTTTCAATTTCAGGATTGTCTGCCCAATGATACCTGGGTATTTCTGTGCGCTTGGCGAAATCATGCCCATTGGCGGCTTGCAGGGAGAAACTCGTTAAAATCATGCCGAGGAGCAGGTGCATCATCAAGGTATATGATATTTGGGTTTTTCCTGTCATAAAAAGTGCTGAATCGAAACTCAATGGACCACCCCCGGCACCGCAAAACGTTTTTTATCCTGCAGGCGCAATGCGGTTAACTGGCCGCCCCAAAAGCAGCCTGTATCGATGGCATAGATACGGGACGCATGGCTTTTGCCGGATAAAGCAGCCCAGTGACCAAAGACAATATCAGCCGGAATCTCAATTCTTCCAGGGACTTCATACCAGGGGAGCAAGCCGGGCGGCGAATTTTCAAGTGTGCCTTTATAACCAAATGCCAAGCGTCCTTGAATATCGCAAAAGCGCATGCGGGTAAAGTAATTACAGATGCTGCGTAACCTGTCCATGCCGCGCAATTCATCAGACCAGTAATTCGGCATATTGCCATACATATTTGCCAAAAAATTTCGAAACCCATTGCCTCTTAGGACATCTTCCAATTCCCGGGCATGGGTTTTGGCTTCTTTCAGGCTCCACATTGGCGCTATTCCAGCATGGGACATAACCACATTAAGCGTTTCATCGTGATAGAGGATAGATTGATGGCGAAGCCAGCATCCTATCTCTTCTGCATCAGGCGCTTCTAATAGTTCATGTAAGGTATCGTCGGGACTTTGACGCTGATTATCGACAAACAGCCTGCCCAGCAAGTGGAAATCATGGTTGCCAAGGGTGATTCGCGGGGTGAGGGGCAGGCTTTTCACAAAGCGCACCACGGCCAGAGATTTAGGGCCCCTGTTAACTAAGTCGCCGACAAACCAAAGCCTGTCCGTGCGTTCATTAAACTGAATATGGTCCAGCAAATTCATGAGTTGGTCATAGCACCCCTGGACATCCCCAATTGCGTAATCAGCCACGGGTTCTTACTCCGGGTTGCGCGGTATTGCCCGCAGAAGCTTCAATGGTTTCCCACTGGCCGTCCGCAGATAATTTTTGTACGGGAGAAGCTTGGGCTCTGTGCTGCTGAAGGACAAAGTTTTGGTGGTGTTGCGCTTGATGGATGAGTTCCACGGCTGATATGGGGGAGATTTTGCCGGTATTTAAATGATGTATCTGCATTTTTTCAGGCAAGCCCAGGGCAAAATCAGCAAAAACCACGCCGCTCACCATTTGCTGGGTTTGCGCTTGCTCAAAACGGGAAATGACGCCGCCTTCCGGATTGGTTTGGTGCAGGCCCAATGATAAAAAACTGTTTTGGATTGCCTGCCAGTTTTTAAACTCAGGATGTTCGCGGATAAAGAGTTTAAATATGTCTGCGCACATCAAAAGTCCTCCGGGCACCATATAAAGCGGAGCTTTGTTGATCATGATGGTACCGCGTTCCAGAGCATTGATCATCCATTGTATAAATTGAGCGCCTGTCAGACGTTCTTTATCAGCAGCCGCATCAGGGGTGGAATCGATGAACGTGCTGATACGGCCAAAACGGCCTCCTTTTGCCCCCGCCTGTTTCAGCACTAATTCACTAAAATACCGTTGAATGGCAATGGCATTGGCTCTGACCAATAAGGCGCCTAGGGTACCCGCAGACTCCCAATCTTCATTCAAAAGGGCAAGCCATACGGCGAGGGCGTCCGCATGAGACGCTATCCAGGTGAAACCTGCAGACGGCATAGCATGCCTTGCAAGCAGTAAATTCAAGCGAGAACGTAAGTCATCATCGGCCTCATCCTGGAATTTATAGTGATAATAACGACCAGAGGCAGACATGTTTTCAAGAAGCGGGTTCCATTTTTTCAGCCATTGGCCATTTTGATCAAACAAATCGACATGATACTCGATCTGCAACTTGCCGATGCCTTGTAATATACTCGCTGACAGCAAAACATATGACCACAGCTTTTGCTCTTCAGACAGCGCTTCTCCATCCAGGATGACATACTCGCGGAAAAGGGTTAACGCGGCATCAGTGCGGTTGAGCGCATGATCAAGCATCCCGCCAGGCAAAGCATAGTAGCTGTTGGAAGTTTGGGGCAAGCTTTGGCAACAAGCCGCAAAGTTCTTGGCGAGCGCCTCTACAAATTGGGTAAAACGCGCAGCATCCAAGTCGCTGTTTTCTTTAATTTTTTGTAATAAGTCTTGCCGCTTGCTATCTGCCAGTAATTGCTCAGGCAATGCAATTGCGGTCAGATCCTTTAGCGGTTTTGCATGACTTGGCTTGGTTTTTTTTCCAGGTCGATGAAACAAGACAACCTCCATAAAATTCGAGAAACTTATTCAAAACCGCCAGTGAAGAGCCTCATTTAATTGCTCAAAATACCCGGCTGCCTAGCGGCGGTCAAAATAACTGTACATCTTATTCGAACGAAGTATACACTATTTGGTAACAAATTTCGCTATTTGCGCATACTCGTTGATCGAAATTTGCTCTGGCCTCTTTTGTGGGTCAATGCCTAATGTTATGAACATATTCGCGTCTAAAAGAGATTTTAGATTATTGAACAGCGTCTTGCGTCGCATGGAAAATGCCTTCGCTACAACTTGCTCCAGGGTTTGAAAAGGAATATCAGGATGCGGCATGGGATGATGCGGAACAAGGCGAATCACTGCGGATTCAACTTTCGGTCGGGGGTAAAAAGCAGAAGGCGGTACGTCAAAGAGGTGATCTGCCCGGCAATAAAACTGGACCATGACGCTTAGCCTGCCATAATCTTTACTGCAGGGCTTTGCTGTGATGCGCTTGACCACTTCTTTCTGCAACATAAAATGCATATCTTCTATGAGTGCGGTATTTTGCAGCATGCGGATTATAAGAGGGGTTGAAATGTTATAGGGAAGATTTCCTACAATGCGCAATTGCCGGCCCAATTTGCTGTAATCGACAGTTAGCGCATCTGCATCAATCAGATTCAATTTCCCTTGGGCTTCCGGCATTGTGCGCAATTTTTCCTGTAAATCGCGGTCAATTTCAATTGCGGTCAGTATATTGACCTTCTGCAAGAGCGGTTTGGTCAAAGCGCCCAAGCCTGGCCCGATTTCAATTAGATTGTCGCCCGGCTTTGGGTGAAGCGCCTGCAAGATGGCGTGGATGACGGTTGGGTTTTGTAAAAAATTTTGGCCAAAACGTTTGCGCGGTTGATGCTGCATGTGAGTACCAGGTAAAAATTACTGTTGATTTTATCGCGGTCCTGTTAACAAAGTAAACGTTCTTGTCATTCCTTTAGGTTTTTAAATATGTATTTAACACCCGTCCTTCGGGATTTTGAAACAAAGTTTGCGATGACGGTGTTTTAGCTGGATATCCCGGGCTGCTCGGCCAACTGTCTTTCTGCCATGGATTTAAATAGTCCTGGCTCAGCCATTAATTGTTGATAAGTGCCTTTTTGGACAATTTCTCCCTGGTCCATGACAAGAATTAAATCGGCTTTTTGTATCGTGGTCAGGCGATGAGCAATCACAATGCGGGTGATGGCCAACTCTTCAAGGCTTTTCATCACTATACTTTGGGTGCGGTTATCCAGTGCGCTGGTCGCCTCATCAAAAAACAAAATCCTTGGGTTTTTAGCCAGGGCTCGCGCAATCAGCGTGCGTTGCCTCTGTCCTCCTGATAAAGTCCCGCCACGCTCGGAAACGAGCGTATGCATGCCCATGGGCATGGCTTCTATGTCTTCTTTCATGCCGGCACGCTCTGCAGCACGCCAGGCTTCTTCTTGAGATAAAAGAGCAGAACCTACGATATTTTCATAAAGGCTTCCTGGCATTAGCATGCTGTTTTGCAAAACCACGCCGCACTGCTTGCGCACTTGCTGGGGATTCAGTTTGTCGAGCTCATGTTCATCGAAAAAAATACTGCCGCTCAACGCTTTCTCAAAACCTAACAACAGCCGAAAGAGGGTGGATTTTCCAGATCCTGATGGGCCTGTGACGGCTAAATATTTTCCTTCTTCTATGGTGAAAGAAACCCCCTTCAATATCATTGGCCCTTTGGGGGCATAGCGGAACTTTAAATTATCGACTTCAATTTTTCCGCGTAAGGGCCCAGGGTCTATTTTGCCGGAGTGGATTTCCGGTAAAGTTTCAATGATTGGTTTGGTTTGTTTGAGCATAGGGAGGCTATGGATGATTGATCCCAGTACGGAAATTAACCCAACCATGCCTGAGGTGAACTGGCCAAGAGCAGCATTAAATGCCAAAAAAGCGCCCACGCTCAGCTGGTCAGGCCTGCTGCTGATATAAGCGAATATGATAAGGGTTAAGAATGGCAGCCAGAATGCATTGAACGTGGATAAAATTGCCTGCAGCCAATTGGCATTATAGTTATTGGCTTTAAGCTCAGTATTGGTACGAGCCCATTGCGCAAAAGCTATTTTTTCTTTGCCGGATGCCTGTATTTTGGCAATTCCCGTTAATAATTGCACCACAATACCGGATAACTTTGCCAGTTTATCCTGGGTAATTTTGTAGTAATAAAACTGGCGGAAGCTGATAATTGCTGTAAAAGCAGCCAAAATTACAGTGCTTGCCGTGGCGATTAAGGCAAGGCGCGCATCATAATAAAACAGCAGCAAAAAACTCGTGATTGAAAAAATGCCGCTCAATAGAGAGGTAATGGTGGCACCTGCCAGCAAGTGGCGCATCCCGCTTGCTGCCGTAGCACGTATTGTGAGCTCTCCTGTGGTGAAGTCTTTAAAAAAAATTGCCGGCAGGCGGATCAATCGATCCCAGATGGCGACTTCAAGATTTAAATTCAATTTACTGCTTAGGCGTAATACCGCAATAGCGCGCACCAGCTGAAAAAGGCCCGCAGCCGCTCCAGCGACGATCAAGGCCAATATGACCTGTAGCAATTGATTGATTTCGCCATTGGGAACAATGTAATCAAAAATAAAGGCAGTAAACCAAGGGGTTGCAAGGCTGAGCAAGGCGGCAAGCGCGCCAACCAGAAGCAAACGCAGCAAGTCATGCTCTGTGCCCCAAAAAGAAAAACGGGCCACATCCCAAAGAGATAATTTTTTTTGCGGCAAAGGACGATAAGCCTGCCATGCGGCAGATTTAAATGTTTGAGCCAGCTCATGGCCCAGTTGCATTTTCTTATGTTGCAGGGGATCAATGAGCTCATAGCCGCCTGCGGGTTTCGGAACCGCAAGGCAAAAATGATTAGCCTCTGTCATTAAAAGCATGGGGTTTGTTCCTTTTTGCCACCATTGTCCTGACAAGGTGATTTCGCGAAATTGTACGCCGGTGGCGATGGTCGCATCCTCGATGGTTTTGATGTCAAGTTTTTCAGGAAGCTTAATCTTAAATAAATCGGCAATATGCCAAATGCAAGGCGTTAAACTGTCTTCTTCTGATGTAACCTGATGCACGGCAGGTATCTCGTGCAGTATGGAAAGCATGTCTTCATAACTGCGTTTGAGCCTTTGCTGTTCTATCTGCTTGAGGTTTTGGGCATGCTCTAACGCACACAGTTCTTCCAGATGAACTGTTTTTACACAGAGGGGGAAAATGTTTTGATAAAATGTGAATATTTGGGTTCTCAAGGCATCCTTGGTGACTGGCGTGAGCTGCACATCCTGTTCATGAGCTCTGGCATAAGTCAATAATGTACGTTCCCATGCTCGTGCGGCGTTTAAAATAGCTTCCTGCGGGCCAATCTGCTCCAGGGCATCTTCTATTTCTTGCCAGCTCCATTGCTCCAGCATCGTATCAGGCGTTGCAGTGGCCAATAGTTGCCAGGGTGGGTTTTTCAGGGCGGATTTTAAACCCCAGATAATCTGATTGGATGAAAAACGGCCTATATGATAGCGTTTGCCTTTTTCTTTGCCTGTTGTTGGCGATAAAAATAAATCGACAGTACCACGCAGGATGCGGTAATTCCCGCTTGTTTCATGACAATCAAATTCACCTAATTCTAAAATGCTGATGGGTTCTTTATCGCTGCTGCTAAGCGCCATTTTACGCCTCACTTGCCAGTAATTGGCTATACATGCCTTTCTTGTCCAGAAGTTGCTGGTGCGTCCCGCGTTCTACGACATGGCCTCGATCCAGCACAATGATTTCATCGCTGTCACGGATAGTGCTTAATCGATGCGAAATGACGAGCACGGTGCATCCCAAATAGCGGATATTGGCGTCAATAGCCTGCTCCATTTTAGGATCTAACGCTGAAGTTGCCTCATCGAGAATCAGGATGCTTGGCTTTTGTAACAATGCCCGGGCAATTTCCAGTCGTTGACGCTGCCCGCCGCTGAAATTGTTCCCTCCTTCCTTGATGATTGCGTCATAGCCTTCCGCACGCTGTTCAGCAATGGTTTCATGGATTAAAGCCAGCCGGCAGGCTTGATGAATTTCTTCATCACTCCAGGTGGGATCCCATAAAGTCAGGTTATCTTTAAGGCTTGCTTCAAAAAAATGAATTTCCTGATCTACTGCCGCAATGGAGCGGGTTCTGACCTCATTAGGAATGTCCTCCAGGGAAACGCCATCGATGAGAATTTTTCCCGACCAGACAGGATAATGGCTGGCGAGTAATTTAGCGATAGTCGATTTTCCGCTGCCCGAACCCCCGACTAGTGCAACACGTTTTCCTGGTTTGATTTCAAGGCTGAAATCAGTCAGCAAGGGTTCTGCTAAAGGGCTATAGCCAAAAGTTACAGACTCAAAAACCACATGTCCTGTTAATTTTTCATGAGGAGGTATTAGAGGTTTTTTTATCGCTTCATACCGAGGTGCCAGCTTATGGTTCATCACATCATCGATGCGGAATAAATCAGCAATAATTTCCTGTAATGTGCCGGCCATCATGACCAGTCCGGAAATTGGCTGGCTAAAATTTGCATAGAGCATTTGAAAGCCGATAACACTTCCAATAGTCATATGCCCCTTAATGACCAGCCAGCCGCCCAGTCCAAGAATCAGCGCATTGCCTAAAAGGTTTAGAGTGCTTGGTATCACCCCTATCCCATCCCGGATGATGCCTAATTGTTGTTCAGCTTGTAGATAATTGGCATGCTGGCCCGAAAATTTGCGGAAAAAATCGGCTTCTGCACCCGATGCTTTATAGGTTTCAATCATTTGTAATCCGCTGATGGCAGTGCTTAACATTTTATTCATGCTTTTGCTTTGCCGATGGCTCTCGTCTGCCCTTTTTTTGTTCAGAAGGAGAAGAACCAGGGCATTGAGGGATGTGAGCAACAGCGCAACAAGGGTTAAGGGAATGCTAAGAAGCAGGAGAATAACAAGATAAATCAGCATTAATAAAATATTGACTACATTGGTGCCAAACTGCTGGGAAACCAGTTTGGCTACGGCATCACTGGATTGCAGCCGCTGCTGAATGTCACCGATATAGCGCTGCGAATAAAAAGACATGGGGAGCCTCAGTACTTGCCAGAAAAAGTCAGAGGCGTTCACCAACGCCAATTTAACTTCAAGCCGCATCAGCATGGCCTGCTGAAACCAGGTGAGGATCGCTTGAAACAAGCCCGCAATCAATAATCCTGCCAATACCGGGCGTAGCCAACCCTGCATTTGCTCAACAAGCACATTATCAATAAATACTTTGGTAATGCCAGGGATAGCCACACCAGGGACGGCCAAGGCAAGCGTAGTTAAAATGATAAAAATTACGGCAGGTTTTGAATGCCTAAGACGGCGGACCAAACCCGGCAAAATGCGTGGCTTTTGACCGCAAGGCTTGAATGCCTTGGTTGGCTTGAGCTCGAGAAAAATGCCGGTAAATCCTTCATCGAATTCTTCCCAGGTTAGTTTTCTTGGGCCGTTTGCTGGGTCGTTAATGAAAACAGCTTTCTCATTAACATGCTCGAGAACCACGAAATGATTAAATTCCCAGTGAATGATCGCAGGCACGTGGTAGCTTTTCACTTCCAGAGGCTCAAGGCTGTAGGCGTTGACTTCCATGCCGTGTTTCTCGGCAGCGCGGTAAATATTGTCAGCACGGCTGCCGTCGCGGGAAACGCCGCAATCACTGCGCAGAACATCAAGCGGCAACCAGCGTCCGTAATAGGCTAAAATAATCCCCAAGGCCACAGCGCCACATTCAACTGCTTCCATTTGCAATATGGTTGGGGTTTTAACCCGTGAAGCAAATATCTTTTTTAACATCTTTTTCTACTCATAGCCAATTAGCTTTTTTAATGCTGGAATAATGAGCGTGATGGGCGCTTGTGTTTTGACTGTGATTTCAACGGTACATAAAGTTCCGTTACTGATCTCAAGCTCGGGTCCCTGAGAGGAGGTCCATTTATATCCGCTGACGGTTGGCGCTTCGTGAAGATCAACCCTCACAAATAGCTGTGGCCCGGATTTGGTAAAATCCTCAACCAGTTTTTGGTTTTCGAGCACGCCCATCATTCCCTCGACGCTGCTTGGGAAGCGGGCGACTTGTGTGACTTCGCCGATGATGCTGCCAAATTCCTGTTTTTTTACAGTAGAGGGAACAATATGCGCTTGCATGCCGGGCTTAATGTTTTTTCCTTCTGCTGCCGGAACATAGACTGCCGCATCTACAACTTCGGCATGCCCCTCGATATCCAATACTGTTTCGCCGTGTTTGACAATGGCGCCGGGTTTGCCAATCACTTCAATGACGCGGCCATCGACTGGACTGTCGACTGTGCTTGTTTCTTCAAATTGGCGTTTTGCCGCGGTATAGTCTTGTGTGGCCTGAAGAAGTTTATGATGCAATTCACGTAAACGCGCCTGATTTTGTTCCAAACGCCTTTCTGCTTCGATTTTGTTTTCCGCCATCTTGCTGGCAATGGCGTCTCTTTCCTGCAGTTCTTTATAATAGCGGCTTTTTAAATCAGCAAGCTCTTGCTTGCTGATAGCGCCGCCTCCGACCAGTTTTTCGCGTGCTTCTATCGCATCTTTTAAAAATTTAATATGTAAGTTGGCGTTTTTTAAATCCTTTTTCCAATTTTCTTGCAGTTCCAGGTTATGCTTGCTCTCAAGCAATAGATCCCTTGCTAAAAATGCTTTTAATTCTTCATATTGTTTTTTGATTGCGAGCATTTGTTGGCGTTTGTTGGATACCTCAAGGCGTAATATCGGCATGTCAAGCTGGGCAACAACCTGTCCTTGCTTTACATGATCGCCAATTTGGGCATAAATCTGGCTGATTCTCCCTTCAGCTTCTGCGACTGCATCATAAATTTGCTGCCCGCGGCTCACCAGGATGCCATTGCCATGTATTCTGGTAGCAATAGTGCCGAAAAACCCCCACCCTAAAGCCACAAGCAATAAACTCAGCAATACTGCAAGAACCAGCCAATTCAGCGGAGACACAATGCGAAAGAGTTGATCCAGCCTTTCAGGGTCATTGAGTCGCTCCAAACTTTTTTGCCGAAAGAGTGCCATTTTTAAATCAATTTTTTGTATTTATTATGTTTAGTATTGTAAACCTATTATGAAATAGCAACTAAAATGCATTGATGAGAGGCAGGAAATATGCAATGGTTTTAAAAAGCGCTGGCATAGGGCGGAAGGTGCGTGATAAGTTATTTTAAGGTTTCCTGATTGCGTTCACTTGCATGCTCATCTATTTCATGGAGCTTCGCCGCAGAATTTTGTCTATTTTTGCCGCATTCTTTATTGCTTTTATGATTTATTTTTGGAAAGCAAACGAGCTTTTTCAGTTTGTCATCATGCCCTTGTTAAAAACATTGCCTCTGCAAAGTGAATTGATTGCCACAAGCATCACATCGCCCTTATTTATTCCCTTGAAACTTGCGGCCAATGCCGCCTTATTCACGGTTGCCCCACTGGTTTTGTACCATATATGGCAGTTTGCCCATTCTGCTTTATATCGCAATGAGCGTATTTATTTGTTTTTTCTGACAGGCATCAGCTTATTGCTCTTTTGCCTTGGGGGATTATTTTGTTTTTATATTGTTTTGCCGTTCATGCTGCAATTTTTCGTCAATGCGCTTCCTGATGGTGTTCGTTTGCTGCCGGAAATGGCTTCTTCTGTCGATTTCATTACGCGCATGATATTGGTGTTTGGATTTTCTTTTGAGATTCCTTTGCTTTGTTTATTTGTCGTACGCATGGGGATATGCGGGGTGGATGCCTTAAAAACGATTCGCCCTTATGTCATCGTTGCGGCATTTACCTTGGGCATGCTGTTAACACCGCCTGATGTTTTTTCGCAAGTCATCCTGGCTGTGCCCTTGTGTATTTTGTATGAATTAGGTCTCTTATTGTCGGTTATTATGGACAAAATTGACCTGAAAAGGATTAATTCTTTGGATTAAGATCTTTTTTTCCTTCGTCCGCCTCATAGGCTTTATCAGCGATTGCTGCTTTTTTTAAATTATCCTCTAGCTGCTGCTTGTTGAGTTCTTCCTGCCATGCTTTGCCTAATTGCTGTTGCAGCCGATTAATCCATGCGATAAATTGGCCAATATGCCTGGCAAGCATGGGTAGTTTTTTGGGACCGAATGCCAGCAAAGCCACTGCAAGGATGATGAATAATTCACTGCTGCTCATTTTTGTGGTCATCATCATTTAACGCGCGGCGAAAATTTTTGATTGCCGAGCCTAGATCTGAGCCGATGGTTTTGATTTTATTGGCTCCGAATAACGCAATTATAATCAGTAAAATCAACAGTAAAGATAATGGGCTGACGCCGCTTAATCCCATGATGCCTCCTTGTGTTTGTTGTTAACTACCATGAATATCGATTAACTGCCATTATGATTTTTACGCTGCAAAAGCGCAATCATGCCTCCAGCCAGTGCGCTGCTCACCGCGAAGACAATGAGTTTTTCATGTGTCAGTAAATCCAAATAGGCAATGCCCGCAAAGGTCATTAAAGCCCAAAAAATCCCAAAGCCCAGGCCACGATACCAGCTGTTCTTCATGGAACGGGTTAAATTGTTGTTGTCCATTCTTTCCAGGCGGCGGATTTTTTCTTCTTTGCTCAAAGCTAACACTTCATTAACCAGCCGGGGGAGATGGGGAAGTTCGTCAATGAAAAAGGGCAGGTTTTCACGAAGATTTTTGAGAAATTTCTTAGGCCCCATCTGTGCACGAAGCCAGTCTTCAAGAAACGGTTTGGCAGTCGTCCAGAGGTCGAGCTCCGGGTAAAGCTGGCGGCCCAAGCCTTCCACGGCTAACAATGTTTTTTGCAAGAGGACAAGTTGGGGCTGAACTTCCATATGAAAGCGCCTTGCCACCTGAAATAACTGCACGACGACCAATGCAAAAGAAATGTCTTTCAGGGGTTTTTCAAAAATTGGTTCACAGACTGTGCGGATTGCCATTTCAAAATCCTCAACCCGGGTATCCCGCGCCACCCAGCCTGATTCAATGTGTAGTTTGGCAACCCGGTGATAATCCCGGTTAAAGAAAGCGACCAGGTTTTCGGCAAGATACCGCTTGTCCCTATCGCTTAACGTCCCGATAATGCCAAAATCAATACAAATATATTGCGGATTTTCGGGATGCTCATACGAAACAAAAATATTCCCAGGATGCATGTCGGCATGGAAGAAACAATCACGAAACACCTGGGTGAAAAAAATTTCAATGCCTCTTTCGGCCAATTTTTTGATATCGATATTGTAAGCCTTAAGCGTGCTGACATCTGTCACCGGGATGCCGTAAATCCGCTCCATGACCAGCACATTTTCCCGCACATAATCCCAATATACTTCAGGAATATAAAGTAACGGCGAATCCGTAAAATTACGCCGCAATTGGCCGGCATTTGCTGCTTCGCGCTGTAAATCGAGTTCATCAAGCAGGCTGTTTTCAAATTCTCTGACAATTTCTTTGGGCTTGAAGCGTTTGCTTTCCGGCCAGTAGCGGTCCGCAAGTACGGCTATAGTATGCAAAATGCCCAAATCCTGCTTGATAACTTTATGGATATTAGGGCGAAGTACCTTAACCACGACATCTTCGCCGCTTTTAAGGGTTGCCGCATGGACTTGGGCGATAGAAGCGGAAGCCAATACTGCCGTATCAAATGATTCAAATATGTCGCTGACCGGGCGGCCAAAAGCCGACTCGACTATTTCCAGCATTTTTGCACTCGGAAAAGGCGGCACCTTATCCTGCAGTTTGCAAAGTTCCATGGCAATATCAGGAGGTAAAATATCAGGACGGGTGGATAATGCCTGACCAAACTTGACAAAAATAGGACCCAACTCTTCGAGCGATATTCGTAATGCGGCTCCTCGACTGAGTTGATTGCGGCGAAACCAATTCCATGGGTTGAGAAAAACAACAAAACGAAACCAGCTGAATAAGCCGATAGTAACAATCAGCTGATCAAGGCCGTTTTTAGCCAGGATATAGTTAATGTAAATTAAGCGGATGAGTTGCCTAAAAGATTTCATCGTTAACCGTTAGTTGATTAATATGCGCTGCCAAACGTTCAACTTGTAATGCCAATTCATCAACATCGGCAAAGAAATCTTCTATTTCTTCCCGAGGCGGGAAAAGGCGTAGTTCTTCTTGCAGGTATTCAATTAAATTTTGCTGCATCGACTTGCTGACCTGATTTTTAAATGCCAACCCGCGGCGCACAAAAGAACCCAGTTGATGAGCCACAACATCTCCTGTAAATTGCGCAAGATGCCCTTCCCAGTCGATATCAATTTCATCGAAGAGTTTTTTTACTTCCCGTCCAAGCTCTGCGTCACCTATGATGGTGATTTGATCGTTGAATAATGAGCGGACTTTTGAAGCCGGTAATAAACTTAAACGGATCAACCCAAGGGGGCTGCTTAGAATGGTTGTATCAACTGATCCTTCATAATCGGCCAGTAACTGAATTTCATAATCTGCAAAATGGATAAAAAAATGAACATTTAAAGGTGCAATGACTATTTTGATAACTTTACCATGCAGCGCCCGAATCCGCTCTGGTCTTGTTTCGTCAAAAAGCAGAATCTGGTTAATCGCTTTTTGTAAGGCATTCAGGGTGTATTTCTTGATCATAACCTTCTCAATATTTATAAGCTGTATGCAATGCAACGATACCGCCGGTTAAATTATAGTATTGGCAATCCTCAAACCCTGCCTGTTCAATCATGGTTTTTAGCGTTTCCTGTGGCGGATGCATGCGGATAGATTCGGCAAGGTATTGATAACTTTGCGCATCGTTTGCTACAAGCTGGCCTATTTTGGGTAAAATTTGAAAAGAATACCAGTCATAGATAGGTCTTAACCCGGGAAAATTGGGCGTTGAAAACTCAAGGACAAGCAGTTTGCCGCCTGGCCTGCAAACCCGGAACATGGAGCGCAGCGCTTGATTTTTATCGGTGACATTACGCAAACCAAAAGCCATGGTAATGCAATGGAAAGTGTTGTCTTGAAAGGGAAGGGATTGCGCGTTGGCCTGGACATACTCGATGTTGGTGAATAATCCTTCATCAAGAAGCCTGTCCCGCCCGACAGCCAGCATTGCTGAATTGATGTCAGCAAGGACAACTTGTCCTGAATCGCCAATTTTTTGACTCAACAAACGGGTTAAATCCCCGCTGCCGCCAGCCAGGTCAAGAACCTTGTCGCCTGGTTTAACGCGGCTTAGCTCTACGGTAAAACGTTTCCATAAACGATGGATCCCAAGAGACATGAGATCATTCATGAGGTCGTAGTTTTTTGCAACAGATTGGAAAACACTGCGCACTTTTTTTTCTTTTTCCTCCCAATCAACGGTTTGGAAACCAAAATGCGTCGTTTTTTGCTCTCTGGCCATAAGTCGTATACCCTTGGATTATGTTTGATGACCTGGATCATCTCAACGATAGGGCTAATCTTAACCGATATGCGCCGGTAAACCCAATTAATTTAATGAAATTGCATGCTCATTTTTTCAATGAACGGGCAGTTGAATATCAAACTTCCCGACCCCAATTAAAGTCTGGTTTGTTCATGAATTTGGCATATAATTTTATTTTTATTCGAGATCACCATGTGGCTAGTCATCACTGAAACCATAGCTCCTTTAGTCAGCCTGTTTGTTTTTGTATTGGGCACCGGATATTTTGCCACGCTCCTGGCTTTAATTATGACCTTGAATCAGGCGCCAACGCTGGCCGTTGGCGCTATGACGGGGATTTTTTATGCGGGCCTTGTGTTTGGTTCATTTCGGATAGAACGGTTTATTTTCCGCGTTGGCCACATTCGGGCATATGCCGCATTCTCTTCTACTCTCGCAGCAATTTGCTTGCTGCATGGCATGATATACAGCTTGTGGTTTTGGATGATCCTCAGGTTTATTGCCGGTTTTGTCACGGCTGGATTATTTGTGGTTATTGAAAGTTGGCTGCTGTGCAAAAGCACAAGAATTAACCGCGGGCAGGTACTATCTCTTTACATGATAGTGTTTTATGCCGCCCAGAGCCTTGGTCAGTTTTTTTTGACTTTTGGCGATCCTGCAACGTTGTATTTGTTTGCGGTCTCTTCAATTTTATGCTCCTTATCCATTCTTCCCCTGGCCATGACCCATGTTCGTTCGCCGCAATATGAGGAGCCTTCAACATTAAGCTTGACCAAACTTCTTGATTATTCTGCATCCGGATTGTTGGGCTGCTTTAGCGCAGGGTTAATCATGGGGGCAATCTATGGTTTATTGCCTTTATTTTTAAATAATGTCTTTCATAACAAGGCGCATGTGGCTCAGCATATGTTTGCTGTGATTATGGGAGGTATGTTGCTCCAGTATCCGGTGGGAAAACTGTCTGACATTATCGAGCGGCGCCTGGTATTGATTATGATTGCCATGGCGACAATTTTGACTTCAACCGCAGTCTTTTTTCTGCCCAAGGATACCTGGCTGTTTTTTGCTGTAATAGCCTTATTCGGCGGGTTGACCTTTACCATTTATCCCATCAGCATCGCTCATGCCTGCGATACGCTGGATACGGCGGATATTGTCGCCGGCACACAAAGTCTGTTGCTTGCATACAGCATCGGCGCCATGGTTGGCCCCTTTGTTGCGCCTTTATTCATGCACCTAATGGATGGGTATGGGTTATTTATTTATTTCATTGGCATCTGCTTATTGACAATTCCCGTATTTATCATGCGTAAAGTTCATAAAGCTGATACACCGCAAGAGGATCCAATCCTGTTGATTCCACAAACATCGCCTATCTTGCTGGAACTTGATCCGAGAAGCGGAACAGAATGAAACGAACATGGAGCCTTGCTCACGCGGACGGGGCTAACCTCCAGGTCGATTACAGTTCCTGGGCGCGCGGAGTCCCTGAGTCTATCACATCTGCTTCAGGGTCAGGGTCTAGCATGGGATCGGATTCATCAGCATCTTCTTCATCGTCTTCGTCGTCGCCATTATTGTCCTGTATGGCTGGATGGTCGCTATTATCAGGAATTGCCAAGGGCGCGGCATCATTTTCCGGGCTTTCCATGGATTTGATATCGGCTTGCAAGCCATAGGCATAAGCAGCGGGCAGGGTATAAAAGAAAGCAAGACCGGCCAATGCCAGAAAAAAGGCAATGATTTTTTTCATATCGGCTCCTCTAGAAAGTAATGTGTTTCAGGCTATTTCTATTCCGGCCAAGCGCCAGGCTAAAGCGCTGAACATGCTTGCAGAAAGGCAATTTCATCAGGCATTTGCTGTAAGCGCTGTGCCTGCCAGAGACATTCTGCCAGAAGCTCCATGAGCTTGTGTTCAAGATCATGGAAATCAGTATAGCGTATCTGCAGTTTTTGGAATATATCCTTTATGCCTTGCGGCCTGTCTGTGGCTATTTGGTCGCGAATTGCAAGATGAAGCCCCAGGTGCAAAAAAGGATTGCTTTGCCCAAGCTCGGGAAAAAAAGGCATATCTCCGGGTTTTTTTTCCAGTAAGGCGTGGTATTCGGGATGTTCAAGAATAACGGCAGCTATCTGCTCTTCCAAAGGCAGCAACGGTTTCTTTTGCAAATACTTTAACCAGCTGGTGTAAAACATTTGCCGCGTATCTTCAATAGTATTGCCATAAAACATAGTTGAATTCACTTCTTTAAATTATTAAATATCAAGTTTGTAAGCGGCGCTGCTTCTTACCGGCTTAACATTGACAAATGGCCATAAGTTATGCGATAGTATCATTGCGAGGTTGGACTTGCTATGTGTCATTCCACTGGGTCAATTGGCGACACACTGATTGGCCCTTTCTTTTTTATGAGCATTCAAATCTGAGTGCATATCAATTTAATCCCCAAAGCAATCATTAACAGGCCGCTTAGCAGCTCTACGCATCGCCATACAATGGTTTTGCTCAGCCACTTGGCGCATAGCCGCGTTAAAATGGTCAAGGCAGCAAACCACAAAAAGCTGGACGAGAGCACACCCAGTAAGAAAGCCTGCTGATGACCAGGAAACTGGCTGCTGCTTCCGCCAATTAAGATTAAAGTATCGATAATGGCGTGAGGATTAAGCAGGCTAAAGCCCAGAGCCAGAAGAATGATTTTACCGCGGCTTACTGTTTGCTGCTGGATCTGCTGATGGGTTTTCCCCTGTGATTTCCATAGGGCGTGCTTTAAATTCAAAATCGCGTAATAAAAAAGGAAAATACTGCCTGCCCATGCCATCCACGAGCGTAAAGCCGGGTAATGCTCCAAAATGTGATGCAATCCCGCAATACTCGCAGTAACCAGGATAGCATCACAAATAAAACATACTGCAGCCGATAATATGGCGTGCTTTCGCAATGCGCCCTGGCGAATCAAAAAAATATTTTGCGGACCAAGGGTCGTAATCAAAGAAAGGCCTAATATCAATCCACTCAAGTAAACATGCATGTTGTTTAGCCGCGCTGCCAGTTAAAATAGCTCAATTATCGCACAGTATGGGTGGTTTTCAAATGATTTAGGCTGTCTATCGGATAAATTCTTCCATATAAAAAAACAACATTGCAGACCAAGGCTTAGCGGTATAAAATGCGTACCTTCTGTCCTGCCAAAGATTACCCAATGATTTTCAAGTTTAAGGAGGGAGCGTGGGCTCTTTGTTAATTAACAATACAATTGCCTTGTATTTTTTGACATTTATATTGGCAATTTTTGCGCCGCTGCAAGCTGCTGATGCTGAAAAGAAAGATGAGTTTCGCTGGGTGGATCCGCTGGTGGATGGATTTTACCCTGAATATCCGCCAACCAAGCCTGCGTCGGGTGAAGAAGAAAAGCTAATCAAGCGTGGAGAATATCTCGCCAAACTGGGCGATTGCATTGCCTGCCATACTGATGTGAAAGGCGGCACTCCGGCTTTTGCGGGCAGGCTGCCCATTAATACGCCTTTTGGTACAATTTACAGTCCTAATATCACCCCTGATAAAAAAACTGGCATTGGCAACTGGACGGAAAAAGATTTTATTCGCGCGGTTAAAGAAGGCCGCGATCCTAAAGGGCGCAATTACTTTCCTGTTTTCCCTTATGTTTTTTTCTCGAATATCACCGATGATGACGCCCGCGCATTGTATGCGTATTTCATGAGCATCCCCCCTGTGGAGCTGGAAAATAAACCTCAGCCATTTCCCTTCAATGTTCCAGGTTCCCGTTTGGGGATGTGGGGCTGGAATCTCTTATTCTTTTATCCGCGGGATGAATTAAAGTACAATCCTGAGCGTTCAGCCGAATGGAACCGCGGCAAGTATATTGTTGATGGCCTGGGTCATTGCAGTATGTGCCACACGCCATTAAACATTTTGGGCGCTCCTAAAGACCGCTATTACCTGACTGGCTCATTCGTGGATGGATACTGGGCGCCCAACATTACGAAGTTCGGCCTTGAGTCAGCGAGCCGCTATGATGTAGCCGATGTCTTTATCAAAGGGGAGCTTATCAATCTCGCGGGCCCTGTAGCAGGCCCTATGGCGGAAGTGAATCACAACAGTTTAAGTTACCTGACCCGTGAAGATCAGCTGGCGATCGCCACTTATTTAAAAACAGTAGTCAGTGAAGAACCGCTGGGTATTTCCCCTTCTGAAAAGCAACCAACCTTGAAGCGCGGCAAGCAAGTCTATGTGAATACCTGCATCATTTGCCATCAAGATGGCAAAATGGGAGCCCCTGTAATTGGCAACGGTCCCGGTTGGTTCATGCGCCTTAAGGACAGCGGTTTGACTGGCCTCTATCGGCATGCCATTCATGGTTACAACAGCATGCCGGTGCGCGGAGCCTGCGTTACCTGTTCAGATAACGATATCATTGCTGCGGTAGATTATTTGCTGAATAAATCACTGTCTCGCTCGCAATGGCTGGATTTAAAAGCCGGCGGGGCACAAAAGTTTCCTGCCAGCGGCAAGGATATATACCATGAAAATTGCGCTGTATGTCACGACGCAGGTAAATTGGGTGCGCCAAAAATTGGCGATAAGGAAGTCTGGAAACCGTTAATCGCTAAAAATATGGACGTTTTAATTGAAAACACCATAAAAGGCGCGCATCATCCGCACAATGGCGGCTGCAAGCAATGTTCTACGGGAGAGATCATTGAGGCGGTCAAATATATGGTCAGCCAATCCAAAACAGAAGGTAACTATACCTTATGGTAAAGCGGCAAATAGCTCAATTTAGCCTGGAAATTTGGCCAATTTGGCAGATCAAATGATTAAAATGATAAAAAATTAAAAAATATTGCGAGGGCGGGAATGTTAAAGAGGTTAAACATCTGCAAACAAATGATCTTGATTGGCGTGTTTGTCTTTGCAAAGCCATTGTTTGCTGCAGCTGATAACTGGCAGATGAATATGTACAGAGGCGTGACTCCGCTCAGCCATGATATGTATGATTTGCATATGATTGCCATTGTTATTTGCGCAATTATCGGCATTGTTGTATTTAGCGTGATGATTTATTCTTTGATTCATCACCGTAAGTCCAAAGATTATCAACCGGCTTCATTTCATGATAATACCAGGCTGGAAATCGTCTGGACCGTCATTCCTTTTCTCATCCTGGTAGGTCTTGCTATCCCCGCCACCCGTGTCCTGATAAAGCTTGAAGACAGCAGTGAATCCGATGTCACAATTAAAGTGGTTGGTTATCAATGGAAATGGCAATATCAATATTTGGATCAGGGCATCAGCTTTTTCAGCAATCTCTCAACGCCCTACGCGCAAATCCAAAATCAGCAGCCCAAGGGGCAATGGTATCTTCTGGAAGTTGATAAGCCGCTGGTTGTGCCGGTTCATCAAAAAATCCGTTTTCTCGTGACTTCAAACGATGTTATTCATTCCTGGTGGGTGCCGGAACTCGGCGTAAAACGCGATGCAATCCCCGGTTTTATGCATGAAGCCTGGGCACGAATTGAAAAACCGGGTGTTTACCGCGGGCAATGTGCAGAGCTTTGCGGTATCAACCATGCCTACATGCCTATAGTGGTACAGGCGGTCAGTGAAGAGGAGTTTGAGCAATGGGTGGCAAATCAAACCAAGGTTGCTGACCGGTATGCACAAACAGAAGCCACGCCTGCAGCACAAAAAGTCATGAGCCGTGCGGAGCTGATGAAAGAAGGAAAAGAAAAATATGATTTGTTATGCGCTGCATGTCATAAGGCTGATGGCACTGGAATTCCCCCTATGTTTCCCCCGTTAAAGGGCAGCTCGGTTGCTGTGGGCAAGCCGATTTCGCGGCATATCAATATTGTGCTCCACGGCGTTCCTGGCACGGCCATGCAGGCATTTAAAGATCAATTGAGCGATGAAGAAATTGCCGCAATTGTTACCTACGAACGCAATGCCTGGGAAAACAATACCGATGATGAAATTCAGCCAGCCGATGTCGCCAAGTTAAGAGAAGGAGACGGTCAGCAGCCAAAAATGGTTAAAAAAGCTCAAGTTGGAGGTTTGCGATGAGCCAGGGTTTAGTGCACGAAGTAGAACATGAAGATCATGGCCCGGAACAGGGCAAAGGGGTGATTGGCTTTGCCAAACGTTGGTTGTTTACCACCAACCATAAGGATATAGGCACCTTGTATTTGTGGCTCGCAATGTTGAGCTTTTTTGTCGGCGGCGGCATGGCTTTAATTATCCGCGCCGAGCTTTTCCAGCCAGGTCACTTACTGGTGGATCCAAACTTTTTCAACCAAATGACGACCCTGCATGGGCTTATCATGCTGTTTGGCGTTGTCATGCCTGCATTTACAGGCTTGGCAAACTGGCAGATCCCCATGATGATCGGTGCGCCGGATATGGCATTGCCGCGCTTGAACAACTGGAGTTTCTGGATTTTGCCTTTTGCATTTTTACTGTTGGCATCCACGATGTTTCACAGCGGCGGCGGTCCGAATTTCGGCTGGACAATGTATGCGCCATTGTCTACCAAATATGCGCCGCCCAGCACTGACTATATGATTTTTGCCATTCATATGATGGGACTTTCCTCCATTATGGGTTCAATCAATATTATCGCAACCATCTTAAACATGCGTGCTCCTGGCATGACCTTAATGCGAATGCCAATGTTTGTGTGGACCTGGTTGATTACGGCGTTTTTATTGATAGCCATCATGCCGGTGCTTGCCGGCGCTGTGACCATGATGCTGGCGGATCGCCATTTCGGAACCAGTTTTTTTGAGGCTGGCGGAGGCGGTGATCCTGTGCTGTTCCAGCATGTGTTTTGGTTTTTTGGCCACCCGGAAGTATATGTCCTTGTTTTGCCTGCGTTCGGGGTTGTGTCTGAAATCATTCCTACGTTCAGCCGCAAACCATTATTCGGTTATCACTTTATGGTTTATGCGACCATCAGTATTGCGCTGTTGTCGTTTATCGTCTGGGCTCACCATATGTTCACCACCGGCATTCCGCTTGGGGCAGAGCTCTTTTTTATGTATGCGACCATGCTGATTGCGGTCCCCACCGGCATTAAGGTATTCAACTGGGTCGGTACCATGTATAAAGGCTCCATGACATTTGAAACGCCCATGCTGTTTGCCGTTGCTTTTGTGTTTTTGTTTACCATTGGCGGCTTTACAGGCCTGATGCTTGCCCTGGTTCCTGCTGATTATCAATATCAGGATACCTATTTTGTTGTGGGACATTTCCACTATGTATTGGTGCCAGGCGTTGTTTTTGCCTTATTGGGCGCTATCTATTATTGGCTGCCAAAATGGACAGGGCGCATGTATAGCGAGCGGCTCGGCAAATGGCATTTCTGGTTGTCGGCTATTTCGGTAAATCTGCTGTTTTTCCCAATGCACTTTTTGGGGTTAGCGGGGATGCCGCGTAGAATTCCTGACTATGCCTTGCAGTTTACCAATTTTAATGTCATTGCCACAATCGGTGCATTTATTTTTGGTTTTTCGCAGTTACTGTTTTTAATCAATGTCATACGCACAGTTCGTGGCCGTGGTGAAAAAGTTGGCAATAAGGTTTGGGAAGGTGCGTACGGCCTGGAGTGGACACTGTCCTCGCCGCCACCCTACCACAGCTTCACAACGCCGCCTAAAATACATTAAGAGCAGCCATGCCGCATAAGAGTCATACCAAGTTGATATCTGTTTTAGCCGTTGTTGTGGTTGGGATGTTTGCTTTTGGATTTGCATTGGTTCCCATCTATAACAGCCTTTGCAAGGCACTAAATATAAACGGCAAAACAAACCCAGAAGCAGCAGCGTATGATCCGAACACTAAAATTGCCACAAGCAGGAAGGTTACGGTTGAGTTCGTTGCTACAAACCACGGCAGTGTCCCTTGGGCGTTTTATCCTAAAACGAAAAAAATAAAAGTCCATCCTGGAGAAATAGCGAAATTGTCCTTTTATGCTGAAAACAAAAGCGGCCATACAATGACCGTGCAAGCAATTCCAAGCGTGACTCCAGGTGTGGCAGCAAAATACTTAAAAAAGACAGAGTGTTTTTGTTTTGCCCAGCAAACATTAAATGGCCATGAGGCTATGGACATGCCGTTGCTGTTTCACCTGGATCCGGATTTGCCGGAGCACGTGAAAACGATTACTCTGGCCTATACGCTGTTTGATGTAACAGACAAAGCCAAACGATAGCATTTATCCAGCATTTAAAACCATAAACAGGATTCAATTTTAAAAGAGATAAAACAGGAGAAAGATGAATTATGGGAGACCATGGCACTTATTATGTTCCGAAGCCCAGTCATTGGCCATTGGTTGGATCCATTGGTTTAACCACCACACTTGTAGGCGCAGCCTCCTGGCTGCACGCCGACTGGTACGGTCCTTATATTTTCACCCTGGGCTTGCTGATCATGGCATTTATGATGTTTGGCTGGTTCGGCCAAGTCATTTATGAAAATGAAAAAGGCTTATATGATTTGCAGGTTGACCGTTCTTTCCGCTGGGCGATGGGCTGGTTCATTTTCTCTGAAGTATGTTTTTTTGGCGCTTTTTTCGGCGCATTATTCTTTGCCAGGTTTTGGTCAGTGCCGGTATTGGGCGGAGAAATGCATCCCATCACTCATATTACGCTTTGGTCTGATTTTAAAGCGAATTGGCCTTTACTAATCAACCCGGACAACCAGGAATTTGTCGGCGCTCATGAAGGCATGGGCGCATGGGGATTGGCCGCAATCAACACTTTAATTTTGTTGACTTCCGGCGCAACCATAACCTGGGCACACTGGGCATTGAAACTAAATAAGCGCCGCCAGCTGGTTATTGGATTAGGGCTTACCATAGCGCTTGGAGTTCTCTTTTTATTCTTGCAGGCACATGAATATTATGAAGCTTATACAGAAATGAATTTAACACTGGATGCCGGCATCTATGGAACTACTTTTTTTATGCTAACCGGGTTTCATGGTTTGCACGTGACTATTGGCACCATCATGCTGATCGTGATTTTGGGGCGCGCCTTACGGGGTCATTTTACCCCTGAGCGGCATTTTGCTTTTGAAGCTGCAGCCTGGTATTGGCATTTTGTGGATGTGGTCTGGTTATTTTTATTTGTTTTTGTGTACTGGCTATAATAAACGGCAAGCCAGGAAGCTGCTTTGCCAAGAAGCAGCTTCCCTTATTTTAGGCAATATGAAAAAGCACTGTTGGCAGCAAATAGAATTGTCCGGTTTTTCTAATATCTTCTTGTAAACAAGGAGGTATAGATGAGTCGGACAATTCACGTGCTACAGATCCGGACAATTTATTTGTCACCTACAGTAATATGAAAAAGCACTCGCTATTTTCTTGACCTTGGTATATAATATAATTACTTGTCATCCTTCCGCATAATTGGTTAAGCCTTGTTTTTTCGTGATCTCCCTCCTTTGAAGTTTAAAGCAGCGTTTGGTTCGCGTTCCCTACATGTGTTTTCTATTTGTGCTGCAAGATGCAAGTGTGTTATTTAATTTAATTTTGGAAAGTAGAAATGTCTGTTAAAGAAACCGGCCACGTAAAGTGGTTTAATGATGATAAAGGCTACGGCTTCATCAGCCGTGATAATGGTGAAGATGATGTATTTGTTCATTTTCGCTCAATTGTCAGTTCAGCTTCGCGCAAAACCCTGTCAGAAGGCCAAAGGGTAGAATTCGTAGTAACCAAGGGACCGAAAGGTCTGCAGGCTGAAGAAGTAACTGCCGCCTGATTATCTTTTTTATTGCCCATTCTTTCTTGAAAACATGCAGGACGACTGATAGTTCAAGAGAGGATGGGATTATCGTTCCTATTGCGTCAATGCCCGCACCATAAACCTTGTAAGATTTCCACGGTTCTTAATATAACTTACTGGTAAATTCACTTCATCCCGGTATAATGATTGTATCTTACATAAGTGCCAGGATGCAGGATGCTAAGATTCCTTTTTTTTGTGCTTGCCTTTCTGCTGCTAAGCAACACGGCCTTTAGCAATGATCCATATCCTTCATACCCCTTAACGTCCTGCGATAAAACGCCAGGCATGGCAGATTCCCATGTCCTGGCATTAAGCTGGCTGCCAGCTTTTTGTGACGCACACGGATACGAGGCAGGATATGCCGAATGTCTTGACCTGCCGCCTGAATCTTTTCACGCAAAAAATTTAGTGTTACATGGGTTATGGCCTAATGAGGCGAGTTGCGGGATGGATTATAATTTTTGCGATGCAGAGATTAAGGCAAACCATTGTGATTATCCATCGCTTTCTTTGCCGTCTTCCATATCCAAAGAGTTGCAAATGCTGATGCCTAGTTATGCATACGGCGGCTGCCTTGAGCGGCACGAGTGGCATAAACATGGCAGTTGCCAGTTGCTGCCTGTCAGTCAATATTTTGCGCTTGCCTTGCGCCTGACACGTGAAGCAGTCAATTCTCCCTTTGGGAATTATCTTAGTCGCCACTCTGGAAAAAAGGTTAAGAAAGATGATTTGCTAAAGATTCTGGAACAATCATTTGGAAAGAATACAACGCAAAAAATATATTTAGGCTGTAGAAACGGGATGCTGGTTGATGTTTATATTAATTTACCAGCGCTGATACCCTATGACGCAGATCTAAAATCTCTGGTACAAAAAGCGGATAAATATAAAAAAACGGGCCAGTGTCCAAAGACCATACTGATTTCAGATTTTACGGCCAAGACTTTGCGGGGCATTGCCTCTTAGAGCCTCCCTGCAGCCGAAGGCTTCGGGATTTTACCCGTGTGCTTGCACAGCGACAGGACTTCCTCTAATGTAATGAAGTGATGACAACAGGATAAATGGTATGCGGCGACAGATTTTCATCTTTTTATGCCTTGGATTTTTATTTCTGCAAGGCTGTACTCACCGGACACCGCAAGTTACGCCAGAGGGAAAGAGAATTGAGCAGATAAAATCGGTGCCTTCATTTGCGCACGTCAATATTAAAGGATTGTTCGATGTCAATTTGAAGGGAGGCTATGCCAGGCCACAGGTGATTTTACGCGGAGATCCACGCGATTTGGCAGGTACTACCGTATCGGTCAGGAATCAGACTTTGCTGGTTCATCTGGGCGAAGGTTATCCTGATTTTGGCCGGATTACAGTTGAAATTCATGCGAAAAATATTCAGTCATTTTCTTATCAGGGCACAGGTGTTATCAATATCAGCCGAATCAATACGCCCTCACTTGATTTATTCATTGACAACAAGGGAAAAACAACAATCAAAGGCGGCATTGGCTTACGTAAAGTGGATATTAAAGGGGGAGGATATACTCAAATTGATACCATTTACGGCAACCAAATTGAATTAAGCCTTGCTGGAAATTCTAAAATGCAGTTAACTGGCAAGGCTGATATCCGCAAAATTGAATTGAGTGAGGGCGCATTTTTAAGTTTTTATTGGGTAAACAGTAAAAATCTTTGTATTCGCGCCAAAGGAGAGTCATTTTTGCAGCTTGCCGGGATTGCCGAGCGAATGAATGTTGAACTTTTTGACAAGGCTCATTTTAACGGCCGTTATTTGCGCGCAAAGCGTGCCTTTGTCAAAACCTTTGGCCAATCAAGGGCTGAAATTTCGGCGGTCAACCGCCAGCGCACACTGGCTAGTGATGGCAGCGATATTTATTTTTATAACATTCCTGAGATGCGTGCTGATTTTATGGCCTTCAACGGCTCTGTACTTGATATGCGCGATTGGCGCATGCCTTTTTTACAGGAATATGACCGCTACAATAAGTGAGCAAGGCATTCAGGCATTTTCCCTGACTCTGGCTATGATGGTATCGATATCGCCATCCAGAGGCAATACGTGGGCCGAATGGTTAAGCCAGTGGATGCGCGCATTCCCCAGGTCGCTAAATATTTTTTCTATCTGTCGTGAATTGATGACTTTGTCAAATTTGCCTAAAAATACATCCACCGGGCAGGATGGCTTGTTAAACCTGAACTCCTGAATCAGGTTGAGCACTTCTATGATGGAAGTCAGTGGCAGCTGGCGGTAAGCAAGCTCCGCAAATCGGTGGCTAAAAAGGTTGCCGGCTCGATTGCGCAGGTACTGAAATCCCAGGCGATGTAAAATGCGCGCAAGCCTAAGGTAAGGCGGAATATTTAATTGCAGCGCAAGAGCCGGAGCCAGTAAATACAAACGTCTGACAGGAAAAAGCGTGCTTAAATGACAGGCCAGTAACCCACCTAAAGAGAGCCCCATAACATCGATTTCTTCGTACTCATTCTGCAAGCTAGAGAGTGCGTTTTCTGAAGCCCGCAGCCAGTCCTTCGCTTCTGCCCTGGCAAAAGCCTCTAGCGTCTCGCCATGTCCCGGCAGAACGGGGCAAACCACGGCGTCATACATGCCGATTAAGGCCGGTGAGAGTTCGCGGAATACAGCAGGCGATGAAGAAAAGCCATGCAACAGGAGTAATGCCCGCTCTCTGCCAGCCAGACGCTGATCGATGCTCTTTAACAGATGCGCATCATCCGGGCTTAATATCCCAATTGTTTTTCCGCGCCACAGATATCGAAAATCATGTATGTTCATCCAAGCTCTCTATTGGCAAAAAATTTTGCAAAGAAAATGAAAAAATATGCGCCCACTTATTATCTTTGAAGCATTAAAGGTTATAGTATACATTAATGATGCACCTAAATTGTACGATTAACATGCAACTGCGTATGCCTCTGTCTATAATTAATTATAAATGATTTGAATCCAAGCCGGAGATTTTTCCTATGCCTAACGGTGATCAAGACCCTAAAAACAACCCAAGCCAGGAGAACCAGAATATTGCTCCAAATAAAGACGCGCAAAATGAACAGACGGTAAGCGATGTGCCAAAGGATGAGGCTGTCAAAGAACAACAAAACAAGGATGAGCAATCGAAACAGGAAGAAGCGAAGAAAGAAGAAGAAAAAAAGAAAAGCACGCCTTTATATACCCCAGAATCAAAAGATAATACAGAAGACGTCAATAAAAAAGCAAAAAAGGATGAGGAAGAAGAGAAGAAAAGTGAGACCCTTGGTGCTTTAGCCTCAGCAGCCCAAGGCCTTAGTCCTGATGTAAAAGCGCTGCTTGAAACAATGGATATGGTAGCAAAGGCATTTGAGGAGTTGGGCGATGTAATTGCCGAGAAAACAGGCATTAAGCAAAAACTAAAATCACTTCAAGATCAGATTGTACAAAAAATTGTAGATGGCGTTAAAAGTATATTTCAAAAAAATGATAAAGGAATGGAAAACGCCGAGATGAAAGAGGAGGAAAAACAAATAAAAAAAGAAGAAAAAGAACAACAACAAGAGCAGGAAGAAGAAACCCAGGACGAAGTAAAAAAGAAAACGCCTGAAGCCAACGACGGACCAGGAGGTGTAGTGGAAGAGCAGGATGAGGTTGCCAACAAGACCCCAGGGGAATCACAACAACAGCAAACTGTGGAAATGGAAAGCAATCCAGACCTTTCACAGTCGAAAACCGCAAGCACTATAGAAAATAGCGACATAGCCGGTGAAGAAGTTAATCTGAGTCAAGATAAAAAAAGTTCTCAGCAATTGGATAACATGACTCCCTTGTCCAGTACAGAGGGAGTTCCGGGCAAAAATAACGGCCAAACTCAAGAGGTGATGGCTAAAAATGATGAAACGGTCAATGAACAAAAACAAGCCCAGCAACAACAGCAGCAACCCCAGCAGCAACAAACCAGCGAGGTTTCCAACTCTCCAAACGCACCTGTCGGGTGAGGGATGATATCTCTATTTGGATCAATCAGTGCTCCAGGAGTTTGTGCGGCATGCTTTCGAGCTTGCCGGCCTGGGTGATCAGGACATAGTTCAGCTTGCGCTGCAGCTCGCTGATGGAGTCTGCGCCGGCGTAGGTTAAACCGGAACGTAAACCGCCGATGATATCGGCGATGATGTGATCCGCTTCGGCACGATAGGGAACCTCAGTTGCAACGCCTTCTGCTGTTTTCCATTCATGCATTTGTCCTAAAAAATCTTCCTGTGCTTCGCGCGATGCCATGCCGCGATAATATTTAACTTGCGTGCCGTCATCGCGGGTAATGACTTTCCCAGGCGTCGGATCAGTGCCTGCCAGCATGCCGCCAATCATTACAAAATCTGCGCCGAATGCTAAAGCCTTGACGATATCTCCCGAAGTGCGGATGCCGCCGTCAGCTACAATGGAGCGGTCAGTTCGCGCGCAATCCTGGATGCAGGTCAGCATGGGGACGCCAAAGCCTGTTTTAATGCGGGTGCTGCAGACTGAGCCGCCGCCAATGCCTGCCTTGATGATATCAGCGCCACATGAGGCGAGATAATCAGCTCCTGCATAGGTGGCCACATTTCCGGCCATGATGCAGCGGCTGCCTAATAGTTGACGAAGATTTTTTAATGTTTTTCCAACGTATTTGGCATGGGCATGCGCCACATCCACGCAAAAATAGTCAGCGCCCGCATCACGTAAGGCTTCCGCGCGCTCCAGTTCGGCATCACTGCAACCGATAGATACAAACACCGGTCCCACGCATGCCTTAAATTCGCGGATGTTATCCTCAATGCTTAAAAAACGATGCAAAGCGCCAATACCGCCTTTGGAATACATGAAATTGGCCATTTTGCTTTCAGTGATGGTATCCATGTTGGAACTGATGACAGGAAGCTCTAAGGTAAGCTTGCCTCGACGGTCTGTCATGCTGATATTGACCACACGTCTTGATTCATGGTGGTTGTAAGAGGGCACGAGTAATACGTCATCGAAGGTAATGGCATGACTTGACATGATGATTCCTAAAGCATTGATACTGTAAAAAATGGCAAAAAATTATAACATATCCTTCTGAGGTAAAGAAACTGCCTGTTTTTTTGATGGCAGGCTGCTCATATACTTACAAATTCTCGGCGGCAAAATAGGCAAGCCTTGAACGTTCACCGCGGGTCAAATTCATATGGGCGCTGTGTTGCCAATGTTTAAATCGATCCACTGCGAAAGTCAGCCCCGAAGTGGTCTCGCTCAGATAGGGTGTGTCAATTTGTTTGATGTCACCCAGGCATACAATTTTACTGCCGGGACCTGCGCGGGTTACCAAGGTTTTAATCTGTTTTGACGTGAGGTTTTGAGCTTCATCTATGATGATGAAGCGATTTAAAAAGGTGCGGCCTCTCATATAGTTTAAAGAGCGGATCTTGATTTTACTCTGCAGCAAGTCCTGGGTTGCGTTTCGGCCAAAGCTTCCTCCTTCCTGCGCGCTATGCAAAACTTCAAGATTATCCATCAAGGCCCCCATCCATGGGGTCATTTTTTCTTCTTCCGTTCCCGGCAGAAAACCAATATCTTCACCGACGGGAATCGTCACTCTGGTCATAATGATTTCAGTGTAACGCTTTAAATCCATGACCTGGACCAAGCCTGCCGCGATGGTTAGCAGGGTTTTGCCGGTTCCTGCAGAACCCTGCAGGGTTACAAAATCAATATCCGGGTCAAGCAGCAAATTAAAGGCAAAATTCTGTTCGAGATTTCGGGCTGTTATCCCCCATACGGCATGCTTTTCCTGGGTATAATCCCGAGCCACCTCGACAACTGCCTGCCCTTCTTTGATATCACGCACAATGGCTTGAAATTCATCATTGGCCGTACTCAGGCAGTCATTGGGGTTCTCCAGTGATGGGTTAAAGGGCCGCTGATGCGATAAAAGGTTTTGCCGCTTTCCTGCCAGGCTTCCATATTTTTGCCATGGCTTTCCCAGAAGTCATTTTCAAGAATATGCAAGCCGCTATGCAAAAGATTAACATCATCAAGAACCTTGTCATTGTAATAATCTTCCGCGCGAATTCCGATGATGCCTGCCTTGATGCGAAGGTTAATATCTTTGGAAATAATAATGATTTGCCTGTCAGGGTATTTTTTCTGTAAGCCGACAGCTGTCGCCAAAAGGGTGTTGTCCACTTTATGCCCCGGCAGGGATGTCGGGCGCAAGGGCTCAAAGTCATCTGTTTGAAAAAAAAGCCTGCCGCTGCTTTTTACCTTTTCGGAATCAAGAAAATTGGGAATGGGTAACCCTGCGACTATTTGCTCATGGTTAGCCTTGCTCATGATTTCCACGAGCATGCGGTTGGTTTGGCGGACATTTCGAGCAAGTTCCGACAGGCCTGTTTTGTGATTGTCTAATTCTTCAAGGACAACCATCGGTAGATAAATATCATGTTCTTCAAACCGGAAAATAGCAGTGGGGTCATGCATTAAGATATTCGTATCCAGAACAAAAAGTTTTTTTCCCTGCGGTGATTGTTCCATGCGTCTACCTGTTTACGGCTGAAAATATCATTTTGATTAGGCTTCTGATCCCAGTCAAGTGCAGATTAAAGTTTAAATGTCCGAAGCTGTTATTCCAGATTGCTGCTGAAGGTTTTTAAGCGTTTGCAACACTTCCTGCGCATGCCCCTCCACTTTGACCTTGCGCCAGATGTGGCGAATAACCCCTTCAGGGTCAATGAGAAAGGTACTGCGCTCAATGCCGCGCACTTGCTTTCCGTACATGTTTTTCATTTTAATCACATCAAGCATCTGGCAAAGTGTTTCATCAGCATCACTGATTAATTCAAAAGGAAACTGCTGCTTGCGCTTAAAGTTTTCATGGGCTTGCAAACTGTCCCGGGAAATGCCAAAAATCACTGTATTCAAGGCGGAAAACTCAGGCCCTAAATCACGGAAATTCTGGCCTTCTGTCGTGCATCCTGGGGTGGCGTCTTTGGGATAAAAATATAAAATGAGCCATTGCCCGCGGTAGTCGGCAAGATTTCCCTGCAGATTGCCGGTGGCTGTAAAATGATAATTTGGTAATTTTTGACCTGTATCCATCTAAATATCTCCTGCATTGCCCGCACTTCATGCTATCCTACCTGGTTTGTAGCTGCAATAAAAACTGCAGCGGTATAAAAAATGAGTTGTCAGGTAAGTTATGACCAGCAAAAAACAAGATAGCGGCACCATAGTCGTTAATAAAAAAGCAAGGTTTGACTATTTTATTGAGGATGAATATGAAGCTGGCATCGCACTTGAAGGCTGGGAAGTGAAAAGCTTGCGGGCCGGGAAAGTCAATATTGCCGATGCGCATGTCATCATCAAGCATGGCGAGGCCTGGCTTTTAGGCGCCCAAATTCAACCGTTGCCTACAGCGTCCACTCATGTTCCAGCTGATCCCTCGCGCACCCGAAAGTTGCTGTTGAACCGGCGGGAGCTGAGCAAGTTAATTGGCCATGTTGAGCGTCAGGGATATACTTTGGTTCCTTTGTCGCTATACTGGAAAAAAAGCCTTATTAAAATCAAGATAGCTTTGGCCAAGGGCAAGAAAAGCCATGATAAACGCGATACAATCAAAGAGCGGGACTGGCAGCGAACAAGAGCGCGCGTTTTGAAAAGCCGTTGAGTTCAGAAACAATGAGGGCCCGCGCATGAAAATCAAACTTAAATTAGATGAGGTCAACTTGGCTCCTATCCCTGCGTCCCGCGACTTGTTCCTGTGGGATGTAGAAGCCAAGAGTTTTTTCATGCATAGGCTCTGCAGAAACAATGTGTAAACCTAACTAATTCAGGATAATTATGGCATAATTCGTGCTTTTTATTGCAATTCTTTTGCCAATTTGAGGAGTAAACATATATGTGCGGGATAATGGGGGCGGTGTCGCATAGGGAAATCAGCAAAATCTTGCTGGAAGGTTTGCGCCGGCTAGAATACAGAGGCTATGATTCCGCAGGCTTGGCAATTATTAATTCTGATAAGCAGCTCATGCGCCTTCGTATGTTGGGGAAAGTGCAATCGCTTGCCGATGCTTTGGATTCCAAAGCCTTGAATGGAAATACCGGTATCGCTCATACCCGTTGGGCCACCCATGGCAAACCCTGCGAATTAAACGCCCATCCGCATACCTCTCACGAAGAAATTGCTGTGGTGCACAATGGCATTATAGAAAATCATGAGGAATTACGCCGCGAATTACAGGCATTAGGATACGTGTTTACTTCCGAAACCGATACTGAAGTTGCAGCCCACCTTATTCATTATCATTATCAAATGATGCGATCCCTCCTTGCTGCCGTGCAAAAAACAGCAGCAAGGATGCAGGGCGCTTTTTCCCTGGGTGTTATCCATCGCGACTATCCTCATGAATTGGTTGCGGTGCGCAAGGGCAGCCCTTTGGTGATTGGTCTCGGCATTGATGAAACCTTTATTGCATCCGATGCCTTGGCCTTGCGCTCTTTTGCGCAAAAGGTCATTTATCTTGAAGAAGGCGACAGCGCACGGCTTACGGCAGAAGGTGTTGAGATATTCAATGCCGATAATCAATCCGTAGGGCGGAAAGCGCATCATTTAAAGGACGATATCTATGCCGTGAATAAAGACGGCTATCGCCACTTCATGTTGAAAGAGATTTTTGAACAAAATAAAGTGCTTGGCGACACCCTTGAAGGCAGAGTAACAAGCCTTGAAGTGCTCAAGGCTAGCTTCGGTGATAGCGCCAATTCAATTTTTAAGCAGGTTAAACAGATTCAAATTGTTGCTTGCGGAACAAGTTATCACGCGGGGTTGATTGCCAAATACTGGCTGGAATCCCTGGCTTCCTTGCCTACGCAGGTCGAAATCGCCAGCGAATACCGCTATCGCGACGTGGTCGTAAGCGACAATACGCTTTTCATCACCATTTCCCAATCCGGAGAAACGGCAGATACTTTGGCGGCCTTGCAGAAAGCAAAAAAGCTTGGCTATCTGGCAACTTTTGCGATTTGTAATGTAGCGGCGAGCACCCTCGTTCGTGAATCTGATTTTATCTTTCTGACAAGGGCTGGGGTTGAAATCGGGGTTGCTTCAACCAAGGCCTTCACCACCCAGCTTGCAGCACTCCTGATGCTGGCTGCCGCCTTGTGCCGCGACAGCCGCGCTAAGGAAGTATTACATCAATTACAGCAATTACCGGCTTGCTGCGAGCAAACATTAAAAATCAATGATGAAATAGAATCACTGGCCGCAGAATTTGTGAATAAGGCGCATGCATTGTTTCTTGGGCGCGGGGTGCAATATCCTGTGGCTTTGGAAGGCGCATTAAAATTAAAGGAAATTTCCTATATTCATGCTGAAGCCTACCCTGCCGGAGAATTAAAACATGGCCCATTAGCTCTGGTAGATAGCAACATGCCGGTCATTGCAGTGGCGCCGAATGATGAATTGCTGGACAAGCTAAAATCCAATTTACATGAAGTCAGCGCGCGCGGCGGGCAATTATATGTTTTTGTGGACGATTCACAGTCCTGGCTTGCGGACGGTGCGCGTTTGATTAAGGTCCCTGCTTGTGGCCAGTGGATCGCGCCAATTATTTATACTCTTCCCTTGCAATTGCTTGCTTATCATGTCGCAGTCGCTAAAGGTACGGATGTAGATCAGCCGCGCAATCTGGCAAAATCAGTGACGGTGGAATGAGAACATAATCTGGTATCCGGTGAGGACAAACTCCGTCTGAGTTGTCGTGTAAAAACGCGCAAAACATCCCGCCGGTTTTGAAAGCAAGCCTCGGCTTTCGAAAGTTTTGCACGAAATTGAGGCGTCTTGTTTCGCCGGAATCTGGAGTAAGTAGAGGAATTTTGAAAAATAACCTCGTTTTTTGTCTATCGCAAAAAGAGCACCAAACAGTATATAATAAGCCCACATTTTAATACGCATGTTTCATTTAAAAATACAGGCGCATTGGGGTTTTCATGATTATGGGGAGGTCAATGACTCAACAGATAAAGCCGGTTGCGGCCATAATTGCGCAAGAATTAAAAGTAAAACTTGCCCAGGTAGAAGCTGCCATTCGTTTGCTGGATGAAGGCGCAACTGTGCCTTTTATTGCGCGATACCGCAAGGAGGCAACAGAGGGGCTTGACGACACCCAGCTGCGCCTGCTTGCCGAACGCTTGCGCTATCTGCGAGAGCTGGATGAACGCCGCAGTGTGGTGTTGCAATCTATCCGCGAGCAGGAAAAACTGACCCCTGAGCTGGAATCTGCCATTCTGGCAGCTGATACCAAAACCCGGTTAGAGGATTTATATTTGCCCTACCGGCCCAAACGACGGACTAAAGCCAGTATTGCAAAAGAAGCAGGACTTGAGCCTTTGGCTCTGGCATTATGGCAAGATCCGACGCTCATTCCTGAAGCGGAAGCCTCGTCTTTTGTGAACCCTGAATTGGGAATTGCTGATATTGCTTCTGCTTTGGATGGCGCAAAACAAATTCTGATGGAGAAATTTGCTGAAGAAGCAGATTTGTTGGCCATATTGCGCAAGCGCTTATGGGCTCATGGCATTCTTAAAGCAAATTGCATGGAAGGCAAACAATCTGCCGGGCAAAAATTTGCCGATTATTTCAATTATGCAGAACCTATCTCTAAAATTCCTTCGCACCGCGCCTTGGCCTTGTTTCGTGGCCGACGGGAAAGCATTTTACAATTAACCCTGACATTGCCTGCAGAACAGGATTCAGGCGAGGTTCTTGTTGCCAGATACTTTAATTTTAAGAATGAGGGGAGGGCTTCAGATCCCTGGTTGCAGGATGTGCTCTCCGATACCTGGAAAATCAAGCTGTCGACCAAGCTTGAGCTTGAGCTCATGACCCAGCTTCGTGAATTGGCGGATGAAGAAGCTATTACGGTATTTGCCCGTAATTTACGCGATTTGCTGTTGGCCGCTCCGGCCGGTGCGCGGGTAACCATGGGGCTTGACCCAGGCATCCGCACTGGCGTTAAGGCGGTAGTTGTTGATGCAACTGGAAAGTTACTGGATTACTGTACAATTTTTCCCTTCGCGCCCCAGAATGAGTGGCATGAATCGATTGTCGCTTTGGCTAAGCTTGCCGCCCGACATCAAGTCAGCCTAATCAGTATCGGCAATGGCACGGCTTCCAGAGAAACAGAACGCCTGGTTGCTGAAATGATTAAAACTTATCCTGATCTACGCTTGACCAAAGTTGTGGTCAATGAAGCAGGCGCTTCAGTCTATTCAGCATCAAAGCTTGCGGCAGAAGAATTTCCGGACTTGGATGTTACGCTTCGTGGCGCAGTATCAATTGCCAGACGCCTGCAGGATCCATTAGCCGAGCTTGTAAAAATTGAGCCGCGCTCAATTGGCGTTGGGCAATATCAACATGATGTCAACCAACAGCGTCTGGCCCGGAGCCTTGAAGCCGTGGTTGAAGATTGCGTCAATGCAGTCGGCGTGGATGTCAATACAGCGTCTGTTTCTTTGCTAACTCGTGTTTCAGGGTTCAACGAAACTCTGGCAAAAAACCTGGTGGCCTATCGCGATGAATTCGGGGCGTTTAAAAACCGTGAAGCTTTAAGGCAAGTTGCCCGCATGGGTGAGAAAACCTTCCAGCAAGCTGCGGGGTTTTTGCGTATTGTCAATGGGGAAAATCCGCTTGACGCGTCTGCGGTGCATCCAGAAGCCTATCCTTTGGTAGAGCAGATTTTAGCCAATAATCAAGTGACAATAAAAGAACTCATTGGCAATCAGAAATTGCTGTCAAGCATCAATGCTGAGGATTATGTTACTGATTCCTATGGGGTGCCGACCATTCGCGATGTTTTGCGCGAACTTGAAAAACCCGGCAGAGATCCCCGCCCTGAGTTTAAAACAGCCCAGTTTAAAGAGGGGATAGAAGACATCAGTCATTTGCAAGAAGGCATGATTCTTGAGGGAGTGGTGAGCAATGTTACCAATTTTGGCGCTTTTGTCGATATTGGCGTACACCAGGATGGTTTGGTGCATATCTCTTTGATGACCAATCGCTTCATTTCAGATCCGCGATCAGTGGTTAAGGCAGGGGACGTGGTGCGGGTTAAGGTGATAGAGGTTGACCATCAACGCCGCCGCATTGGCCTCAGCATGAAACTTGAAGAGCAAACTCTGCAAGCATCCAGGGTTCCTGTCAAGCAGCCGAAAGATTCCACATCTCCCGAAAAAAAGAAAAGCCAAAAAAGAAACAGCGCGGCCAAAAAGCCGGAAAAAGGCAGTAAGGACGGGAAAAAAGCGGTGTTTAATACGGCTATGGCTGATGCTCTGGCGAAATTAAAGCGTGGTTCCCAATGAGCACTAAACCCAGGGGCGAAATCACTATTCAAACCTTGGCTATGCCCGCCGATACAAACGCTAACGGCGACATATTCGGTGGTTGGCTGGTTTCCCAGATGGATTTGGCAGCAGGTGTGCTGGCAAAAAAATTTGCGCATGGCCGTGTGGCAACAGTTGCTATCCATTCCATGACTTTTTTAAGGCCTGTCCACGTCGGGGATGTGATAAGCTGCCATGTGGAGTTGATTAAATTGGGCAATACTTCGATGACCATTGCGGTTGAAGTGTGGACAGAATTACTGGCCACCGGAGAACGTTATCGCGTGACCGAAGGCACTTTTGTTTTTGTGGCCATTGATGAACATGGCCGACCGCGGCCAGTACCGAAACTTTCATGACTATTGATATTGATTTACATGCGCTTATTAGCGAAATGGCGGCTCTGTTGCAGCATGGAGCTCCCCCTGAATCCAGGTATTACGCTGATTTTCTCCAGCGGCCTGAGTTGAGTGTGCAGATCATTGATGTGATTGCAGCCCTAAATGAAAGGGAAATTGATGAAGAGCCGGCTTTTTATTCCGCTTGTATTTTTGCGCTGGAAGTCTGCATCAGCCAGCTGCAGGCAGAAACGGAAGCTGGAAACAAAGCCTCCATCAGAGCTTTAAATCATTTAATGTCCCATTTTGCCTTTGTAATCCGAAACAGTGCCCACTCCCTAAGTTTCTGGCTACCAGTGTTGAATACCTTTTATGAAGTGCATGTCGACTTATCTGCAGAATTAAAAGAAGCTTATCTTAATCTGATTGATAAGGAATCAAGTCCTGCAACCACCGATGAAACAGCCAATCTCAATGCCATAAAAAATTTAATTCAGGAATTATCGGATTTATCCATATTTGATATCGCCGAGAATTTTTTTGCGCAAAGTTATGCTCTGCCTGCTGATCTGTATGCTGATCTGGTCATCGATTTGTTTCATGTGGAAAACGGCCAGGAGATTGCTGTTTTAAGCTTGCTTCATCCGGACAAGGAAGTGCGGGATGTTGTTGCTGATACCATTGCTGAAATGATAGATGACGTCCAATTAAACCCGATTTCGCTATCGCGCCTTAATGCGATTAAGGCATGGTATCCAGCGGAATATCATGACATGTTTAATCAATGGATTAAAAAACAACGTAAAAAAGGAGTTGTTTTTTCCTGTTCAGGCAAGCTCAATGAATCCATTCAAATTAAAGCCAGTGAGATCGATGGCAGCGGCGCGCAGGGAATTTTTATTGAATTTAAAACAGAACGAGTCAATCGCCTTGGGAGTTTGCTGTTTAAGCAGGAAACCGGCATAAAAGACGTATGGATTACTCCCCCTATTACAGCAAAAGAGCTCAAGCGTTATTATCATGAGTCTTTTGAGGATAACGTGATGCTACGCAAGGTGGATATATCCTATTTGTGCCTGATGGTGAACCACTTCCTGGTGCTCACCATTGAACAAGGGAATGTCCCTGATTTACATTTGCTGGAAATCCAGGAAGAACTTGGCTTGCATTTTATCCCGCAACGGCTTGATACCGCACAGGCCATGGAAGAGCTTGCAGTGCAAATTACGCCATTTACTGAAGAAGCCCTGGAAGAATCCTTGCAGCGCTCGAAGATGTGGCCCAAAAATAAACGGTTTACTGAATCCTGGTTTATGGAAAATGCAAAAATTGATAAACTCGTTAATCGTTTCTGCAGTTTTGTTGAAGGGGTGAAGGTCTGTCGGATTGAAGACGCCATGCGGGATGTATTTGCAGAAGAGATGGAATCAAATCGCAAGCAATGGGTTTTTCATTTCCTCTGGGTTGCATTATGGCTAAAATCAGGTGCGCGCAAGAGAGAAAAATTATGGCAAGACAGCTTTTTTATTGCCTATGCTATTTACCAAGGCAGGCCTTTGCATACCATTCCCATCATGTGGGAAATCTGCTACCAGAGCGTCATTAACAGCATGGAAACCATGCATGAGCGCAGAACCCATCTTGCCAAAGAATAGCTCCGGTCACTCCCCCGGCATTTAAAGTTGACAAAGGTACAAGGCTCTCTTAGGAAAACTTGGCAGGGCCTAGAACATGTCAGCGCTTTGCAATAACTCACGCGCATGCGAACGGGTTTGCTCGGTAATGGTCAATCCGCCAAGCATGCGCGCAATTTCATCCACTTTCCTGTCAGCCGAGAGCGGCACGATCCGCGAAAAAGTCTGCGCCTCATCGGTATATTTCTCCACCACGAAATGATGGTGTGCCGCGGATGCCACCTGGGGCTGATGCGTGACACAAAACACCTGCAAGCGTTGCCCGAGTTTACGCAGTAACTGGCCAACCAGCGCAGCCGTAGGGCCGCCAATGCCTACGTCAACCTCATCAAACAGCAGGGTCGGGGTACTTGCGCGCTGGGCGGTGATCATCTGGATGGCAAGGCTGATTCGGGATAACTCTCCCCCGGATGCAACCTTGGCCAGGGAATCGGGAACCATGCCCGGATTGGTACATACTTTATACTCCACTTTGTCCATGCCATGGGGATGCATTTTTTCAAGCGGCGTAATCTCAAGTTGGATATACCCCTTCGGCATGCCCAGCTGGCGTATGCTGCGGGTTATCTCCTCTGCCAGGGCCTCAGAGTGCAAAAGCCGAGACTCCCGAAGCTTCAATGCAGCCTGTTCATACTCGTTTTGTTTTTCAACAAGTTTTTTTTGCAGCTCAAGGAACTTTGATTCTCTGGCCTTGACTTGTTGCAGTTCTGCCTGCAGCGTATCTTGATAAGTACAGAGCGCATTGACATCGATATTAAACTTGCGTGCCGCAGCATGCAAGAGGCTGATACGCTCCTCCACTTCAAATAACCTTTCTGGATCAAGCTGGACCTCTTCAGAGAAACTGGCGATTTCCGCTTCCGCTTCTTGGCATTGGATCAGCGCGTTGTTGATCAGTTCGACCGCATTTTGAATCAGGGGATTGGCTTGAGGAAGGCGCATCAGGGACTGCATAATCTGATGCAATAGCTGATGTACATTCGGTTCGTCATCCGCATTTAAAAGGCGCATGATGCAATGGGCTTCACTCAGATAATCCTTTGCATGGTGCAGCAACTGGTGTTCCTGATAAAGCTTTTGAAACTCATTTTCTTTTACATGAAGTTCAGTTATTTCTTGCAGCTGATATTGCAACAATGCAGCCCGCTCATCAGATGCATCCTGCGTGACCAGTGATGTCAGCTCATGTTCAAGGCGCTGGCATTCGCGGTATAAGCCCGCGACCTCTTGAAGCAGGTGCAGATGGCCGGCATATTGATCCAGTTGCAGGCGGTGGGTATTCGGTTGCAGCAATGTCTGATGCTGGTGCTGGCCGTGGATATCGACCAGCATTTCACTTAATTCCTTGATTTTGTGGAGCGGGAAGGGCTGGCCGTTAATGTAGGATTTGGAGCGGCCTTCTGCATAAATAGCGCGGCGCAGAATAATGAGTTCATCTGTCCATTCCAGGTCATGCTCTTTAAGCCAGAGCTCAGGAGGAGATCCTCGATCAAAATGAAAACTTGCGCTGATTTCACATTTTTCAGCTCCTGGCCGAACAACAGAGTTGTCTGCGCGGTCACCCAGCGCAAGCATCAGGGCATCAATCATAATCGATTTCCCGGCTCCTGTTTCCCCGGTAAATGCAGTCATTCCCGCTGAAAAATCAAGCTCCAGCAATTGAACAATGGTAAAGTTTTCAATGCGCAGGGAGATAAGCATAGGCGGCTCCTAACCCCAACCCAGTTTGATTCGTAACGTATCATAATAGTGATAATCGAGTGGATGCAACAATCTTAACTGCTGCGCGTTCTTTTCTATCGATACCTGCTGTCCCGGCTTGACCAGGCGCGACTCATGGCCATCGCAACTGATTTGCAGGTTGCATTCATTCTTTTCGCTGATGCTAATATCGATGACATCCCGCCCGTCAATGACAAGCGGCCGTGAACTTAAGCTGTGGGAAAACATGGGCACCATAACCATGGCGTTTAGCTGCGGATGCATAATTGGACCCCCGGCTGACAAAGCATAAGCCGTGGAACCGGTAGGAGTCGCAACAATGAGCCCGTCAGCACGGTAGTGGCCGACAAATTGTCGATTGATATGGACTTCAAATTCAATTAAATGGGTGCCGGTTCCACGGCTTAAAACCACATCGTTTAAAGCGTCGCCTTGAAAGTATGTCGTTTCTTCATCGTAAATTTGTGTCTGCAGCAAAAATCGCCGCTCCTCAGTGTATTCCCCCTTAAGAATGGCGCCAAGTTGGGTTTCAATGTCTTTGGGGGAAATATCGGTCAAAAATCCAAGCCGCCCTCGATTAATCCCGATGACCGGGACATTGACCTTAATCGCCATGCGCGCGGCAGATAAAAGGCTTCCGTCGCCGCCCACCACAATGATTAAATCCTGATTTTGGCCCATATGCTCACGTTCCAAGACTGGAAGCTTAAGAGTAAAGCTTGAGGCGGTATCGGAATCCTGATAGGCGTCGATTTGTTGGCTTTCTAAAAAATCTTTTACCCGTTCAAGCGTTTCATTAACGCCCTGGTTGGCTCGGTATTGCCGGGCGTACAAGACAGCGCGCTTGAATTTCTGTTTGCTCATGCTCAAATCCTTTTCTATTCGTCACGATGTTCAGCTCGCGCCGTTCTTTTGCGCTCATGTTCCTTTAATTCTTTTTTGCGCAAACGAATAGATACTGGCGTCACTTCCACCAATTCATCATCATCAATGAACTCCAGGGCTTGTTCAAGCGAGAATTTAATCGGTGGCGTAAGAATAATATTTTCATCACTGCCCGAGGCACGGATATTGGTTAATTGCTTTTCGCGAGTCACATTCACCACGAGATCATTATCACGGGCGTGAATGCCGACGATCATTCCTTCATAGCAGGGGGTTTGCGGTTCAATGAAGAGACGTCCACGCTCCTGCAGGTTAAACAGGGCAAAAGCCCTCGCTGCACCCTGGCAATTGGCTATCAATACGCCATTCGTCCGTTTGCCTATGCGTCCGCGGACGGCGAGACCATAATGATCATAGACATGATACATTAAGCCGGTGCCTGAGGTTGAAGATAAAAATTCGGTATGAAAACCGATTAAACCGCGTGTGGGAATGATGTAATCCAGCCGGACTCTTCCTTTGCCGTCAGGGATGATGTTTTGCAAATCTCCGCGACGCTCGCCAAGTTTTTCCATAATACTGCCCTGATGGCATTCTTCAACATCCAAAGTCAGGCGCTCATACGGTTCGAGTTGTACTCCGTTTTCCTCACGCATGATTACCTCTGGCTTGGATATAGCCAGTTCATAGCCTTCACGGCGCATATTCTCCAGCAAAATCGACAAGTGCAATTCACCACGGCCTGATACTCGGAACTTATCGGGATCGTCGGTATCGGCAACACGCAAGGCTACGTTGTGCAGCAATTCTGTTTGCAGGCGTTCCCGAATTTTTCGGCTGGTTACAAATTTGCCCTCTTGTCCCGCAAAAGGAGAATCATTAACCTGGAAAGTCATGCTGATAGTGGGCTCATCAACAGTCAAGGGCGGTAAAGCTTCAATATGGGCCGGATCGCAGATTGTGTCGGAAATTTTTAATTCATCAATGCCTGTAACCGCAATAATATCGCCTGCGCGGGCTTGCTCAATTTCGACGCGCTCCAACCCTTTAAAGCCCAGCAATTGCAGGAGGCGCCCGTTGCGGATGGTGCCATCCGCACCAATGATTTTAACCGGGGATTTGGCGTGGATCTGCCCGCGGCTAATGCGGCCGATGCCAATGGTACCCACGTATGAGGAGTAATCCAGGGAGCTGATTTGCATTTGAAACGGACCTGCAGGATCGACATCCGGCGGATTAACGCGCTCAATAATAGTTTGCAACAAGGGTTGCATGTCTTTGGTTTCATCGTCCAAATCAAGCTTTGCATAGCCATTTAAAGCTGAGGCATAGACTACGGGAAAATCGAGTTGGGCATCGGTTGCCCCAAGGTTGTCAAATAAATCAAACACCTGATCCATGACCCAATGTGGGCGAGCGCCGGGGCGATCGATTTTGTTAATGACGACAATTGGATCTAAGCCACGGGCAAACGCTTTCTGAGTCACAAAACGGGTTTGCGGCATGGGGCCGTCTACTGCGTCCACCAGGAGCAATACGCTGTCGACCATGGAAAGAATGCGCTCGACTTCACCGCCGAAATCAGCATGTCCCGGCGTGTCGACAATATTGATTTGATACCCTTGCCAGTAGACCGAGGTATTTTTGGCAAGAATGGTGATGCCGCGCTCTTTCTCCAGGGCGTTGCTGTCCATAATGCGCTCTATTTGCGGAGAGCGCTCATTGAGCGTACCTGTTTGCTGCAGTAATTTATCTACTAACGTTGTTTTGCCATGATCCACATGCGCGATGATGGCTATATTGCGAATTTGATTGATCATAAAAACCTTAATTATTCCTGGATGTTGACAATTTTTTCTTAAGTTGGGACAAGTGTTTACTGTTCGGTATTGTCATCCTGCGAAGCCTGGAAACCATGCTGGAAGCAACTTGCGCTGCGCCAAATATGGATGCGCGCATTGCGCGGGAAAGACAAGATCAATTTGCCCCGTACAAAGCCATTTTTTCCGGCGAAATCCTGCTTTTGGGATCCAGGCCGGAAAATCAACTGGTCTTTGTACCCTCTAAATCTAAATATATCTAAAAATAAACGGGATGCATTTGATCAATGCAATCCTGATTGTTCATGTATTTACCATTATACAACGAATCCCGGCAATTTGATAATAAAGATTCATCGCTAACCCTTTCATTCAACAAGAGGTTTGCTAAACTTACATTAGGCATCAAAAAAAGGTGGAAAATATGAATAAATTAATTTTGCATCCCACCGATACCAGCCAATGGCATGCCCTGGTCAATGAAGCTCAGGCATCCACTCGGTTGATACTCAATGAAAACACGGAAAGTTATCTTGTTTTTCTCTTAATGCGCTTTTCGCAAACCACCAAGCTTTTGGAATCTGTAATAGCGCTTGATTTTCTCGAGTCCATGCAAAGCGCCGGCAAACGGCAGCTTGAGCTTTTGCGCGATGTGGGCGATAAAAGTTTGCTGTTTTGCGGGCTTTTTCCCGGCATGGCAAGAAAACGGCATGTCAGCCTTGAATATTTCAGTGATATGGGGCAAGCGGCTTATCTGACAGTGGGTGAATTGCAGGAGCGGCAGTTTGCTGATTTGTATTTTCAATTAAGCGAGCAGTTCCTCACCATGCAGCAGGTTCTTCAAGCCATGCGGGGGCAATGTTTAACTCTTTCGGATGAGAACATGCTCATTATCGGCAATAAAGATTTACTTCTGCAGTAGAGGTCCTTGGCGCATCTTTTTCTCCAGGCGGCAAGCATTGTCAAACCCTGGGCTTTTTCTTTTTCCGGGTGAAATAGGCTAAAACTGCTGCTGTATCCGGTTTTTTATGATGCCAGATATAAAACGCTTCTGCGGCCTGTTCTACCAGCATTCCGATGCCATCTTCGGCTCGACAGCCATGCTTGTTTGCATAGGTTACAAACGGAGTGGGTTTCTGGATATCATAATTTAAGTCATAGCAGAATGGTTTTTGGCTCAAGAGGTTTTCTGGAAGATGCAATGCTTCTGCAGCAAGGCTTGCTGAAGTTGCATTGATGACGAGATTGTAGCGGCCTTCCATGGTTTGCCAATCGCTGGCAGCAATTTCAGGGAACGTTTGTTTAAGCCTTAGCGCTTTTTCCAGATCGCGGTTAGCAACCATCAGGATCTCCGGTTGAAGGCTTAGCAACGGAGCGATGATGCCCCTGGCCGCTCCTCCTGCGCCAAGCAACAGGATTCTGGGGTGACGGATAACCGCGTGCCTTTTTAAATCACGGAGAAACCCTGCACCATCTGTATTGTCACCCATCAGTTTGCCTTCGTTTATCCATAAGGTATTTACTGCTTTGGCAACGGCAGCGCGCGATGTGGCAATAGAGCACAGGGCATAAGCCTCTTCTTTCCCAGGTGTGGTTACGTTTAAGCCTGTGCCGCCTGTTGCAAAAAAATCCTGGACTTGCCGGGCAAAAAACCCTTTCTCCAGCAAAATGCGCTCATAGCTAAGCTCGATACGGCATTGCCTTGCAAACCATTGATGAATCAATGGAGACAAACTGTGCTCAATGGGGTTTCCAATGACTGCAAAACGCTGAGTCACCATGCGGCTTCATCCTGTCAGGAGGCATTAAGGCTTTTACTGACCATCTCACGCAAGTCCCAAGAGAGGGAAGCTTTGGAGAGCCGCTGAAGTTCTTTTTGGATTAAGTCCTGCCTTGATTTATCCAGGCGTTGCCAGCGGGTAAAGGGCGTGGCCAGTCGGGCTGCCACTTGCGGGTTATATTGATCCAATTTAAGGAGCATTTCAGTTAAAAAAGAATAGCCGCTGCCATCCGGTGCGTGAAAGTGGCGATGATTGGCAAAACAAAAAGTACCGATGAGTGAGCGAAGTTTATTAGGATTTTTAAAATTGAAAGCAGGGTGCGAAAGCAATTTCTGTACATGTGCCAAAGTGCCCGGCAATTCACAAGAAGCCTGTATGGCAAACCATTTGTCCATCACCAGTTCATCCTGATGCCACTGCCGATAAAACTGATCGATGGCTTTGGATCGTCGCTCATTATCCTTGCAGTTAACCAGCAGAGCAAAGCTTGCAATTTGATCTGTCATGGTGCGTGCATGGCTAAACTGCGTCTGACAGAGCGTGATTGCCTCTTGTTCATTCCCTTTCATCATTAACCAAAGGCAACTGTTGCGCAATCTGCGGCGCTGGTATGCTTCGCTATGCATCATGTGGTCCTCGCGCTGCCATAACGCTTCATAATGGGCGCGGGCGGAATCATAAAGTCCTCCTCCCAGCTCTTTTCTGTAGCCATCCCGTGCCTTTTCCAGTTGTTCGACATGAATTCCATTTAAACGCACCGCCACTTCCTCAAAGCTTGGAGGCGTTAAAATTTCAGCGCGCAAGGCTTTGTCGGTTTTTGCATCGTCCAGAACATGCTGCATTGCATCAATAAGCGTTTTGGGCAAGCTTTGTGGCGCCTCAGACTGATAGGATTTCACAACTTGTTCAATGGCAAGCGTTGATGCCGCATTCCATTTGGCATAACCGTTATGTTCAAAACGCAGCAAATCCAATAAATCCTCATCGCTGATGTCATGATGCAGCAATACAGGCGCTGAAAAATCACGCAGCAGCGAAATGAGGGGCTTTTCCTGTAAATTCGTGAAATGGAAAGTCTGCCTTTGCTCACGGAGCTCCAAGATATCCTGGTTAACCGGTATACGCTCTCCCTTTTTGTTGAATAAAGCAAATTTTATAGGGATATGGAATGGTTTTTTCTTTTGGCATTCAGGCGTTGGGCGGCAGGATTGGCTGAGCGTCAAAGTGAGCTCCCCATCGCGGTAATCGCTTTCCACCCGGATTTCTGGCGTGCCGGCCTGGCTGTACCAGAGTTTAAACTGGGAAAAGTCCACGCCATTCGCATCTTCCATGGCACAGACAAAGTCATCGATGGTTACAGCCTGGCCGTCATGGCGCTTGAAATATAAATCCATTCCGCGGCGAAAGCCTTGTTTGCCCAGCAGGGTCTGCTGCATCCTTATGACTTCAGCGCCTTTGTTATAAACGGTTGCGGTATAAAAATTATTGATTTCCTGATAGGATTCAGGCCTGACAGGATGAGCCATTGCTCCCCTATCCTCAGGAAATTGGGCATTACAGAGAGCTTTTACATCCAAAATCCGGTTGACGTCGCGAGAATTCATATCACGGGAAAATTCCTGGTCGCGAAATACGGTCAAACCCTCTTTCAAGCTTAACTGGAACCAGTCTCGGCAAGTAACGCGGTTTCCAGTCCAGTTATGAAAATATTCATGCCCCACAACGCCTTCAATATCAGCATAATCTTGATCAGTTGCTGTATCTGGCCTTGCCAGGATGTATTTTGAATTAAAAATATTCAGGCCCTTGTTTTCCATCGCGCCCATATTAAAATCGCTGACAGCGACAATCATGAAAATGTCAAGATCATATTCTCGCCCATATTCTTCTTCATCCCAGCGCATGGCTTTTTTCAGTGAATCTAGGGCGTGCTGGCACTTATCCTCATTTCCAGGTTCAACATAAACTCTAAGATCCACGGTTTTACCTGAGGCGGTGATAAATGTATCCTGCACGCAGGCCAGATCTCCTGCCACCAGGGCAAAAAGATAGGAAGGTTTTTTAAATGGATCATGCCAGACAACCCAATGCCTGCCGTCATTTGTTTCACCCTTATCCAAGAGGTTCCCATTTGACAGTAAGACAGGGTATTTTTGCTTGTCTGCTGTGATGCGGGTGGTAAAGGTGGTTAATACGTCAGGACGGTCTGGAAAGTAAGTCATGCGCCTGAACCCTTCAGCCTCACATTGAGTGCAGAATAACTGGTGTGTGCGGTAGAGCCCTGAAAGTTCTGTGTTGTTTTCGGGATGAATGCGGGTAACAACATCCAGCACCAGGTGGTCAGGACAGGATTCAATCAGCAAATTGCCATCCTGGATGCGATAAGCGCTTTTATCCAGGTTTTTTTTATCCAATTGTATGCTGATAAGCTCCAGATCTTCCCCATATAATTCCAGCGCACCTGGGTGCTGGCGTTTTAAATGCATGCAATTACGCACCAGGGCATGATCCTCATGCAAATCAAATTCCAAAGATATGCTTTCCACCATAAAAGCCGGCGGTTGATAATCTTTTCTATAAATTGTTTTATGGGTCATGAAAGGGCTCCTGATGAAAAACAAAAAAATGGCTTCATTTGATTATTAATCATGAATTTGCACATCGCTTTAAAGTGCAACTATACTGAAAATAAGATAAGAACTTCTTTTTACCAGCGAAAGCAAAAAAAGAAAAGGCATGATGCAAAAAATCAATATTGTAGCCTGCTTTAGCCTCGCAAATCAGGGAATTTGAAGATAATTCCTGATGGTGACCCGGTCTAATCCGGTTACAAGGCTGGTTCATTGGGGCAGATGTTTTCAGATAATGGAAGAAGATTTTGTTTCTCCATGATGTCATGATTGTGGGGAAGGTCGTGTGGATATGTAGACGAGGATAACTTATGAATACACAAGATTTTTTAGCCGGCTATACCCGCCGCTTTGTGGATAACAAAGAAGAAGAATTGTCCCTTGATGAGTATCTGGAGCTATGCCGCACGGATCCTTCCGCCTATGCCAATCCTGCAGAAAGGCTTTTGATGGCAATCGGTGAGCCGGAATTGATTGATACACGCCATGATCCGGTATTATCCCGTATATTTTCTAATAAAATTATTCCACGCTATGAAGTATTCAGCGAATTTTATGGCATGGAGGAGCCCATAGAGCAAATTGTCGGATTTTTAAAACATGCAGCCCAGGGTCTGGAAGAAACAAAACAAGTGCTTTATTTGCTGGGTCCCGTGGGCGGCGGGAAGTCATCACTGGCAGAAAAGTTAAAAGATCTAATGCAAAAAATACCTTTTTATGCCATTAAAGGGTCGCCTGTTTTTGACTCCCCATTGTCCTTGTTTGATCCGGAGGAAGACGGGGATTTGCTGTTTGAACGCTTTGGCATTCCCCGCCGTCACCTGCGTTATGTGATGTCGCCCTGGGCCATTAAACGATTGCATGAATTCAACGGCGATATCAATCAGTTCCGTGTGGTTAAGGTAAAACCCTCGCGCATCCGCCAAATTGCGATCGCAAAAACAGAGCCCGGCGATGAAAATAACCAGGATATTTCATCCCTGGTTGGAAAAGTGGATATACGAAAGCTTGAAGAATTTTCACAGGATGACCCTGATGCTTACAGTTATTCCGGGGGATTATGCCGGGCGAACCGCGGTTTGCTTGAATTTGTTGAAATGTTTAAAGCGCCCATTAAGGTGTTGCATCCGTTGCTGACCGCCACTCAGGAAGGCAATTATAATGCGACTGAGGGATTATCCGCCATTCCGTTTGAAGGAATTATTCTCGCTCATTCCAATGAGGCTGAATGGCAAAGTTTCCGCAACAATAAAAATAATGAAGCATTTATCGACCGGATAAATATTGTCAAGGTTCCTTATTGTTTGCGGGTTTCAGAAGAAATTAAAATATACCGCAAACTGATCGATAACAGCTCGCTGTCAGAAGCGCCCTGTGCTCCGGGAACGCTGGATATGCTGGCCCAATTTTCCGTGCTGACGCGATTGAAAGAGCCGCAAAATTCAAGTATCTACTCAAAAATGCGCGTTTATAACGGGGAAAGCCTGAAAGACACCGATCCAAAGGCAAAATCCTATCAGGAATACCGCGACTTTGCTGGCGTGGATGAAGGAATGAGCGGTATTTCAACCCGTTTTGCATTTAAAATTTTATCCAAGGTATTTAATTTTGATCATGCTGAAGTGGCAGCAAACCCTGTCCATTTGCTCTACGTTTTGGAGCGGCAAATCGAGCAGGAACAATTCCCGCAGGAACTGCACGAAAAATATCTCAATTTCCTAAAAGAGTTTCTATCGCCCAAATATGTGGAATTTATCGGCAAGGAAATTCAGACTGCTTACCTTGAATCCTATTCAGAATATGGCCAAAACATTTTTGACCGCTATATCACCTATGCTGATTTTTGGATCCAGGACCAAGATTACCGTGATCCGGATACCGGCGAAATTTTTGACCGCGCTGCGTTGAACCTTGAGCTGGAAAAAATTGAAAAACCCGCAGGCATTTCCAATCCCAAGGATTTCCGCAATGAAGTGGTCAATTTTGTATTGCGCGCAAGAGCAAATAATCAGGGCAAAAATCCGCGCTGGAACAGTTATGAAAAATTGCGCACCGTGATCGAAAAGAAAATGTTCACTAATACGGAAGATTTATTGCCGGTTATTTCCTTCAATGCCAAAGCCTCAGAAGATGATAAGAAAAAACACGAGGAATTTATCGCGCGCATGGTGGAAAAAGGGTATACCCCCAAACAGGTTCGTCTGCTTTGTGAATGGTATTTGCGGGTGCGTAAATCACAATAGCAGCGGGTAAAATTCAACGACGCGCCAAAGGTTGATGGATAAGATGATGACCCAGTTAATTGACCGACGGCAAAATGCCGGAAAAAAAAGTACGGTAAACCGCCAACGCTTTCTCAGGCGGTATAAGAAGCAGATTAAGCGTGCTGTTTCCGATGCAGTGAGTAAGCGGAGCATCACCGAGATCGATCAAGGCGAGCAGGTTACCATTCCTGCCAAGGATATTTCTGAGCCGCGATTCAGTCATGGAACAGGAGGGCGCGTTGAGCGGGTATTGCCGGGTAATGATGAATTCATCAAAGGCGACCGCATCAAGCGCCCCAGCGCTCAGGGCGGCGGCAGTGGCGGCCAGGCCAGCAATCAGGGCGAAGGCGAGGATGATTTTATTTTTCAGCTTTCCCGGGAAGAATTTTTGGATTTGTATTTTGAAGACCTGGAATTGCCGGACTTGGTTAAAAAGGAACTGGCGCGGGTCAATACCTATAAAACCGTACGGGCAGGCGTCACAACGAGCGGCACGCCGACTAATATTAATGTGATTCGTTCCATGCGCCAGGCGACAGGCCGGCGCGTGGCTTTGGCGTCTCCCTACAAGCGGCAATTGCGTGAAGCTGAAGAGAAACTGCAACAGCTCAAGGCAAATCCCAACGCAGAACAATTGGCGATTTTGCGTCTGGAGCGTGATATTGAATTTTTAAAAAAGAAAATCAGTGCCGTACCTTTTGTAGATACCATTGATCTCCGTTACAACAACAGGATTCGTATTCCGGCGCCTTCAACCCAGGCTGTGATGTTTTGCATCATGGATGTTTCAGGTTCCATGGATGAGCCAAAAAAAGATATAGCCAAGCGCTTCTTTATTTTGCTGTATCTGTTTTTAACCAAAAATTATGAAAAAATCGAGCTGGTATTTATCCGCCACCATACGTCTGCCAAAGAGGTTTCCGAGGAAGACTTTTTTTACTCCCGTGAGACGGGAGGCACTGTGGTGTCAAGTGCGCTTGAGCTGTTAAGCCACATCATTGAAGAGCGCTACAGTCCGTCGCGCTGGAATATTTATGTCGCCCAGGCATCCGATGGGGATAACTGGAACGCTGATTCTCCCTATTGCCTGGAACTGTTGCAAGAAAAAATCATGCCGCTTTTGCAATATTTTGCTTATATTGAAATCATGCCGCGCCATCATCAAAGCCTGTGGGAAGTCTATCAACAGATACAAAAACGCTACCCTAATTTTGCCATGGAAAATATCGATAACGTCAATGATATCTATCCTGTGTTTAGAGAATTATTCAAAAGGAAAACGGTATGAAAAAGAAACCGTTATCAACTGGAGCTGAATGGACATTTGAATTGCTGCAGGCTTATGATCAAGAAATTGCCCGGCTTGCGAAAGAGTTCAGGCTCGATACCTACCCCAACCAGATCGAAGTCATAACGGCGGAACAGATGATGGATTGCTATGCCTCTGTCGGCATGCCCATCGGCTACCATCATTGGTCATTTGGAAAACATTTCGTCAGTGTTGAAAAAAGCTATCAGCGCGGCCAAATGGGTCTTGCCTATGAGCTTGTGATCAATTCAAATCCCTGTATTGCCTATTTAATGGAAGAAAATACCATAGCCATGCAGGCGCTGGTTATTGCCCATGCCTGTTATGGCCACAATTCTTTTTTCAAGAATAATTATTTATTTAAAATGTGGACTTCTGCGGATGCGATTATTGATTATCTCGTTTTTGCCCGCAATTATATCAGCGAATGTGAGGAGCGTTATGGCATCGATGAAGTGGAGGCAACACTCGATGCTTGCCACGCATTGATGAATTATGGGGTTGACCGCTACAAGCATCCATCGCCATTATCTATCCAGGAGGAAAAAATTCGCCAGCAAAATCGGGAAATGTATTTGCAATCGCAGGTGAATGAGCTATGGCGAACAATCCCTCGCAGTCGAGAAGTCAATGAATATTATGAAAAAAAGAGGTTTCCTGAAGAGCCCCAGGAAAATATTCTTTATTTTATTGAAAAAAATGCGCCTTTACTTAAACCCTGGCAACGGGAGATTGTCCGCATTGTCAGAAAGATTGCCCAGTATTTTTATCCTCAGGGGCAAACCAAGGTGATGAATGAAGGCTGGGCCTGCTTCTGGCATCATACCCTTTTGCATGCGCTTTACGATGAAGGGTTGGTCACGGATGAATTCATGCTGGAAGTGTTGCAAAACCACACCAATGTCATTATGCAACCGCCTTATAACAGCCCTTATTATTCCGGCATTAACCCATATACGCTGGGTTATCACATCATGCAGGATATCAGGCGCATCTGTGAAAATCCGACCGAGGAAGATAAACGCTGGTTTCCTCATCTTGCCAATACCGACTGGCTGGCAAGCCTTGATAATGCCATGCGCAATTATAAGGATGAAAGTTTCATTGCACAATTTTTGTCTCCCAACGTTATCCGGGAATTGAAACTCTTTCATATTGTCGATGATGATCAGCATCCTGAATTAGTGGTCGGCGCAATTCATGACGAAAGCGGTTATCAACCAATCAGAGAAGCTCTGTCGCGCCAATACAATCTTGGGCATCTTGAGCCTGATATTCAGATCTACTCTGTAGATATGGAAGGTGACCGTACTTTAACCCTGCGCCATACCCAACATAACCGCATTCCACTTGGCAAAACAACAGAGGAAGTCCTAAAGCATCTCTACACGCTTTGGAAATTCCCGATATGCCTTGAAACTGTGGATGCCTATGGTCAAGTCATTCAAAGTCATCGCTGCCCGCCCGCGGCAGATAAAATATCTATGAAAGAAAATTGATAAGCGCCGGGGTTTAAGCATAACAATATGCCCTGCCCGGCTTCTTCAGCCATTGCCAAGCATTTCTAATGGCAACAATGGGCTTCCAACAGATCTCAAACCAGTCCATCTCTACTGCCCATCATTGTGAGCGGCGATAAAAAACGCAATGGCGTTGGCTAATTTTTGTTGTTGATAATCATTTTCATTTGTTATAAAGTACCATTTTTTATTCTGGGTGAGTTCATTTATGAAAATAAAAAAAATACCTTATTACCTCATGTTGCTGCTGTTGACTGGAGGTGCCAGTTTAATTCTAGGTTTTTTAAGTTTTGGCGGCATGTATGCCTTAATCCCGCTTCTCCCGCTGGCATTTGCTGCATTTGTTCTTTCTGTCGCTTATGAAGGAGAAATTTATCTGCAAAATATTAATGGCGCACTCAATAAGCTCTTCAAGCACAAATATTTGCAGCGCCAGATAGCCAATGAGTACCTGTTGGCCCATTTCCCGGAAGATACCAAAGCAAACGATTGTCCGCAGTTTTTCAAAGATTATGCAGCGCAACTGCAGCTTTTGCACCAGTTCAGCCATAAACGCCTGGATAAGGAAAGCAAAAAAAGCAAAAAACAGATCGAAAAAACATTGCGCGATATGGAGCATTGGTTCGCAGAGCAATTGTTTTTGCGAGGAAGCTCGCAATTGACTGATTATGAGCAGGAATTGCAGGATTTTCTTGCAGTGAATAAGGCGCAGGCTGCCCGTGACAAATTTAACCGAAACCGGATTTATTACCATCTCGCCAAGGCATTCAGCGTGTTGGCAGGCGCGTTTATGGGGCTTGGTACCACATATCTTCTGGTAGAAGCTTTTTCTGTGATTCCTGCCCTTGCGGCCATTCCTTTTGGGCTTTGGCCATTGGCGATTGTGCCCATGGCGCTTGTTGCAGGCGTTGCCTATGGTCTTTTGACCTACAATGCCGTAACCGACATGATCAACAACGATACCATCCGCAAGTGGGGCAGAAAGGTTATCGATGACTTGAAAAAAGGCAACATCTTCATGCCGGCTACTGCGCTGGTGCTCGTCGTTCTTGCTCTGGCGCTCACCATCTGTACAGCAGGCACCTGGTGGACAGTGGCTAAACAGGCCCGTCCTTTATTCAGCTGGATGGCCAAGATGCCTGCTTTTATCATGGGGGTTATTAATCCTGTCATCACGGGTTTTTCCTCAGTGGTATTTAATCTGCAAAACACCAGCGAAACTCTGGAAATGATTGAAAGTGAGGTGAAAGCCCAAGAAAACTTTTTTGTCCGTGGTTTTCATCGGTTAAAAGAGGGTTTTTGGCATGTTTGGCAGCATGAAAATGCGCTGCAAATGTTGAATCCGTTCCGATTATTGCTGAAACTGACGCTTGCCCCTTTAAGGATCGTATTATTTCTTGGTCATTTAATCAGCATTGGCGTTACAGCTGATCGAGTGCCTGGCATTCCGCAGATTCTTTCAGCGCTTCTTGGTATTATCAGCGAAGGGTTTGAAGATGCTCATTATTTTATCGATCATGAGCATCACCATCATGGCGACCACCATGAGCATGATCCAAAAGCTTTGCTGGAAGAACGCTTAAGTGCGGGTCACAGCCACAGCCATGAGGCTGATTTGCCCACCCGTTTTCTGAAGCTTTGCTTTGCCCCGGTTTATCTTCTGGCTGCGGGCTGGGATTTTGTGGCAAGCCAGTTTAATTCTGAAAAACCAAAACTTAAGCCTTGGCGTGCCCTGGAGAAACAATTGGGCATTGCGGAAAAACAAAGCGTGACTGTAGCTGAACATGCCGAGCGCCCATCCGGGCAATGGACTAAAGAGCAGGCCATTTACCGCGTTCAGCGCTTTAAGGAAAAGCACCTGCAAGGCTCCATCATTGGTTACCGCCTGGCAAGGCAAAAACAAGGAGCGCTTAGCGACCTGCAGGCTAATTTACGGCTTGACAATGGGGAAGAGGTACAGAAAACGATTGGCTCATGTGCCCAAAATGACTCCATTAATCGGCACCGTTTCTTTGGTTTCGGACGCAAAACCCGCACTCAGGAGTTTTTGGAGAACGAGTTGCCGGAACGCCTAGGTTTAAAAGCCGGTTGAATCCTGTTGCAATAAATTTTTAAGTCCGGCCAGGTGTGAGCGTGCCAGCGCTTTGGACTTGGCCTCATCCCGTTCTTGCGGATTGCCATACCATTCCAATGAGTCTTTAGGTAATTCATCCAAAAAGCGGCTGGGTTGGCAATCTTGCAGCTCGCCGGCACGTTTTCGCTGCTTAGCGAGGGTTAACACCAAGGCTTTTTGGGCGCGGGTAATGCCAACATAGGCAAGGCGTCTTTCCTCTTCAATTTGTTCCTCCTCCATGCTGACGCGATGGGGCAGCAATTCTTCTTCCATGCCGACCAGGTAAACATAGGGGAATTCCAGCCCTTTTGAGGCATGAAGCGTCATCAGCTGCAGGGTGTTGCAATCCTGCTCATCCGCTTGTTCGAGAATGTCAATTAAAATGAGTTTTTGAACCACATCAGAAAGCGTGCTTTCTGGCTCGCGTGTCAGCATTTTTCCTATCCATTCAAGCAGTTCCAGGATATTATCCATGCGTTTTTGTGCTTTTAACGGTGAATCGCACTGCTCATAAAGATAGCTTTCATAGCCGCTATCGGTCAGCATTTCGCGCAACGCTTCAACTGTATTGCCCTGGCCGCATTTTTGCTTAACTTCCTCAAGCCAGCGTTTAAAAGATACTAAGGCTTCGCGGGGGCGCTCGGTCAGATATTCAGAGAGTGCCAGATGATCACAGCAGTGATAAAGGCTAAGCCCGCGGGACTCGGCATAGTTGCCAAGCGCCGCAAGGCTTGCCTCGCCGATGCCGCGTTTGGGGATGTTAATGATGCGTAAAAAAGATGCATCATCTGTTTCGTTGCACAACAGCTTAATATAAGCAAAAATATCTTTGACTTCAGTGCGGGAAAACCAGGATTGGCCGCCACTGATGCGGTAGGGAATGCTATGATGGCGGAGGATTTTTTCAAAAACCCGGGATTGGTGATTGCTGCGGTATAAAATCGCATAATCCCCATACTGACTGCGATTTTTAAGTTTATGGCTGATTAAATCCGCAACGACCTGTTCTGCCTCATGATCGTCATCCTTGCAGCATAAAACCCGAATCACTTCGCCATGGCCCAGTTCACTCCACAATTTTTTGGCAAAAAGGTGAGGGTTATTGGCGATTAAGTGATTTGCTGCATTGAGGATTAAGGAGGTTGAGCGGTAATTTTGCTCTAATTTGATGATCCTTAATTGCGGATAATCATGCTGCAATTTCGCAAGATTTTCAGGTCTTGCCCCTCGCCAGGCATAAATTGACTGATCATCATCGCCTACTACGGTAAACCTTGCGTGATGCCCAACCAGTAAACGAACCAGTTCATATTGGCTGGTGTTGGAATCCTGATATTCATCGATTAATAAATGGCGGATGTTGTTCTGCCAGTGTTCGCGGATATCAGGGAACTGCCGCAAGAGATAAACAGGAAGTCGGATCAAATCATCGAAATCAACAGCATTATATGCCTGCAGCGCTTGTTGATAGCGCGGATAAATGCCGACGGCTTCACTTGCCCAGGGTGAATCAAGATCTTTTTGCAGGATTTCTTCTGGCGCCAGCAACTCATTTTTCCATGCAGAAATCTGCTGCTGCATCTTCAACAACGTTTCACGGTCGGATGCGCGGGCAACGGGTAAAAGATTACGCAGCAACTGCAGGCTGTCTTCTGCATCAAATATGGAAAATCCGGCCTTTAACCCACACCTTTTAACATCCTGTTTAATCATGCCAAGCCCGAGCGTATGAAAAGTTGCAACTTTAAGGCCGCGTCTTTTGGCAGCGGGTAAAATGCCGTAAATCCGCTCGCGCATCTCATTAGCTGCTTTATTGGTGAAGGTCACAGCAAAGATATTTCGTGCCTTGAGCCCGCATGCTTCGATGAGATAGGCGATTTTTTGCGTGATTACCCGCGTTTTTCCGCTCCCGGCTCCAGCAAGCACTAACAATGGGCCATCAATGTATTTTACTGCAGCCAATTGTTGTGGGTTAAGCATCATTCATCCAACCTCGTCCAAAAAAGAGGCATTATGGCACGGATATGCCGATGAACAAATACGCTTCACACAGCCGCGCACGAGCAAGAGGGCTATTGCTTAAACTTACTTAAAATAATCCTTCAAGATACTGGTCATCAACGAGGCTCGGCAAAGTCACAAAGAGGCGCGGCTCCTCCTGCATGGCCCTTTGCGCTGTAAACAGCGCGCCTTGATTCCTGGCCCAGCTTCTTCTTGCAATGCCGTTATTCACATCCCAAAACAGCATGGATTTAAGGCGTCTTTCTGCTTCTGTTGAGCCATCAAGGACCAAGCCAAAGCCGCCGTTGATCACTTCTCCCCAGCCAACACCGCCGCCATTGTGTAAGGATACCCAAGTTGCCCCCCGGAAAGAATCGCCAATCACATTCTGCACAGCCATATCGGCAGTGAAACGCGAGCCGTCATATATATTGGCTGTTTCGCGATAGGGCGAGTCAGTGCCTGATACATCATGGTGATCTCGCCCTAACACAACAGGTGCCGTAATTTTTCCCTGGCGGATAGCGTCATTGAATACCTGGGCAAGCTTAATCCTGCCTGTTGCGTCGGCATAAAGAATTCTGGCTTTTGAACCGACCACCAAATTATTTTGGCCGGCAGCTTTTATCCATTGCAGATTATCCGCCAGTTGTTGCTTAATATCTTCCGGCGCTTCTTTCAGCAGCGATTCCAAAACATGGGTTGCCAGTTCATCAGTTAAAGCGAGGTCGTCCGCACTGTTTGAAGTGCATACCCAGCGGAAGGGGCCGAAGCCATAATCAAAGCACATGGGTCCCATAATATCTTCAACATAAGACGGGTATTTGAAAGACCCATCAGGGTTTAATATATCAGCGCCCGCGCGGCTTGCCTCCAATAAAAAAGCATTGCCGTAATCAAAAAAATACATCCCGCGGGCACTCATGGCGCCGATTGCGCGGGTTTGGCGGACTAGAGATTGTTGCACAGCCTGTTTAAACGCCTCTGGATTGTGCACCATCATATGCTGCGATTCAGTCAAGGAAAGTCCTGCAGGATAATAGCCGCCAGCCCAGGGGTTGTGCAGTGAAGTCTGATCAGAGCCTATGTCGACAAAAATATTCTTTAAAACCAGCGCTTCCCACAAATCAACAATGTTTCCTTGATAGGCGAGTGAAACTGCTTCCTGGTTTTTTTGGGCGGATTGCAGCCTCTGAAAAAGAGCCTCGAGGTTATCGTAAACTTCATCTACCCAGCCCTGCTTATGGCGCTTGCTGACTGCCATGGGATTGATTTCCGCAATAATCGCGATTGCGCCCGCAATAACTGCGGCTTTCGCCTGCGCGCCGGACATGCCGCCAAGCCCTGAGGAAACAAATAATTTTCCTTTTAAACTTTCGCCTTTTTTTGAAATGATGCGTCCTGCGTTCAAAATGGTGATGGTAGTGCCATGCACAATTCCCTGCGGGCCTATGTACATAAAAGACCCAGCCGTCATTTGGCCGTATTGGGTCACGCCCAAAGCATTAAATTTTTCCCAATCCTCTTGTTTTGAATAGTTAGGAACCATCATGCCGTTGGTGATGACAACCCGCGGCGCATCAGGATGGGACGGAAAAAGACCCAGCGGATGTCCTGAGTATAGGACCAGGGTTTGTTCATCAGTCATTTTTGCAAGGTACTGCATGGTTATAAGGTATTGCGCCCAATTTTGAAATACAGCGCCATTGCCGCCATAAGTGATGAGTTCATGCGGATGCTGGGCGACCTTGGGATCAAGGTTATTCTGCACCATCATCATAATGGCTGCGGCCTGTCTGGAGCGGTGAGGATATTCATCAATGGAGCGCGCAACCATCTCATATTGCGGACGAAAGCGGTACATATAAATTCGCCCGTAATGTTCTAATTCTTCTGCAAATTCTTTAGCCAATACCGGATGATGCTTTTGCTTAAAATAGCGAAGAGCATTCCGAACGGCCAGTTTTTTTTCTTCCCGGCTCAGGCAGTCCTTGCGCACAGGAGCATGGCTGATGGTTTGGTCATAAGCTTGTTTGTCGGGAAGTGAATCAGGGATACCTTGAAGAATCATATCTTTGAATGACATATGAATACCGTCTTTGTAACAATTCCTGCAAACTTATCATAGTAGCTGGTTATTGAAAAGAATGAGAAAATGGAACCGTAAGCTGTAAATTTTTCCCCTTTGAAACAATTCTGGAATGATTCTGTGCTAAAATAAACGTTTTTATCCTCATGAAACTTATGAAACACGATTCTTTGCAACGTTTCCTTTTTGAACATGCCAATATTCGCGGTGAAATTGCTTATCTCAATGCAGCCTATCAAACCATCATGAAGCAGCACCCTTATCCTCCCGCGATCCGGCGTTTATTAGGAGAAGCTTTGGTTTCTTGCCTTCTTCTGGCTGGAAGCATTAAATTTCAGGGGGAAATCAGCCTGCAATTTCATGGGGACGAGAATTTGCCGCTATTATTGGCCCAGTGCGATCATGAACTGCAAATCAGGGGCTTTGCAAAGTATAAGGAGGAGGGCAACCTGAATGAATATCATGAATCATTTATGCAGGGGAAAATGGTGCTGACAATCAATCAGTACAATCAACCCAAAGCTTACCAAAGTGTGGTGCCTATCCGTTCAGTTTCGATGGGCGAAAACGTCATGTATTACTTTGCCCAATCAGAACAGATATCGAGCCGTGTTTGGCTTGCGGTGAATGAGCACCAGGCAGCCGGAATGCTTTTGCAGTTAATGCCGGGGCAGGATACGGCGCAAAAAGAAGAATTTTGGGAATATGCCGTCCAGCTCGGGCAAACGATTAGTGAGGATGAATTGTTATCCCTTGATAATGAAACAATTTTACACCGTTTATATCATGAAACAGATATTCGTTTATTTGAACCGAGAACCGTACGCTTTCATTGCCGCTGCAGTAGAGAAAAAATGAAGCAGGCTTTAACCATATTAGGGGAAGAGGATTTAAAACAACTGCTCAAGGAACGCGAACAGGTCGAAATTACCTGTGAATTTTGTAATCAACAGTATGTTTTTGATGCAATCGATGTGGCAATGCTTTTCCATAAATGAGGCTTAAGCATAATAGACCCTATTAGTCCGTGTCATGCGGGAAATAGAGTCTGTTTAATTAAAAAACTTGATGACTGCTTCGGAAGAGGCGAGCGTGTCCTGATATCCAAGCTCAATCAATTCGAGAGTAAATTCTTTTTCAAATAATAGAAAACTCAATAAGTCGCCAGAATGGCTTTGCGCTCCCAATACATTCAATAAAAAACGCAACAGCGCGGGCATGGCCTGGTATTGCGCCTGGGCTATTTGCGCTATATTGATGCTTGGGCGCAAATGCAAGGTTTCGATTGGCCGCCAGGGCGAATGGCGTTTTTTCCACATGGAGAGCAGGCGTGCAATATCGTTCATGCGATTGACCATTTCAATATCACGGTCCAGGTTGTCAAGAAATAAACCGTTTAACATGTTCCCCAAAATATGGGCAAAACCAATATCGCCATTGCGCAGTTTTTCAGCCTCGATGAATATGGGTAATTGTCGGGTTCCCAGAATCAAAATTTTTTCCATGTTAAAGCGCACGGCGCCCCTTAAGGGAGAGACCAGTCCAATGCTTCCGTCGCCATAATGAAAGCCGTTGATTTTGACGGTTGGAAAAAAAAGAGGCAAGGCGCTGGAGGCAAGTATATGTTCCATGTCCATATCAACCCGCTGGCTGATATGGCGGGGATAGTGCCAATCTTCAAACTCAGTCTCATGATGCTGGTAAAATGAGATGGTTTGTTGGGTTTCATAACAATTGCTTATCACTTCCATGGTTTCAAGATGCGAGGCGGTGATGTTGGCTTTAATCCGGTCAAAATCAATATGTTCCTGAATGAACCGGTGTAACGGCTTGGTATCCAAAAGATGGCCGGAGTGGCGTTGTTTGATAATCAGGTGACTGAGGTTGCGAACAACCGATTTACCAAGTTCATAATTGCTGGTATTAAAAATGTCCATGCAGTGGATGTTGCTCCACAGCGCTTCCAGTTTTTCTACTCCGGCATTGAAATCATCGGCGTACTGGGCAATGATGGCAGCGTTAATACTGCCAACGCTGACCCCGCTTACCATAGCAAAAGGCAATGATTTGACCTTTAATATATGGGCTATGGCTTTCAATGCTCCGGCTTGATAAGCACCGCGCGCACCGCCTCCGGCTAAATACAGAGCTTTTTTTGCCATAGCTGTAGATAATTACAAATAAAATAAGTTTAAAAAAAATATAGTTGAAGCCATGGCCTCTGGCAAGAATAATTAAGATAAGGGATGCAAAATGACTTGCCATGTGTTGTTTTTAAAGCTTTTAGCGCAAAAAATATGCTAATGTTATCTTAATTTTTTATTGATACACTTATATATATGGGGAGAAACGGGGGAGTAGTGTCCATGGAAACAGATAATGAAGAGTCCGTCCGCTTGAGTCCTGAAGCGTATTTGCAAAAAGCTCAGGAAATGCTTGCAGATCCCGAATTTTCTCCCACCGCGAAAGAACGTTCCAAGTTAATTTTGGCCTTAAAATTTCTGCCGCTTTTGACTGGAATAGGCAATAACGTGATTGGTATCGGCTCGGCTATAGCTCAGCTGATAGCCATTGAAAAAAGCATTTCAAATGCGTTGCGCGCCACTTCCCATACCATTGCCGATAGTTTCCAGTATGCAGGGATTGCATTTGCTGCGCTGGATTTTATCCGCATTCCTGCCTTGTATCTTTCTTCCTGGATGCTCGGTGAAAAATCACCGGTTACGTTGTCCAAGAACGCACGCTGGCTGTATGCCGGTATTTTGCTGGGACTTGCCATAACAGCTCTTGCCGTGCCTGCGGCTGCTGCCCCCATTGCGCTTTTAACTGGGGTGATGGGGTTAGGGGTCAGCATATTCAGCATGGCCTGGTTTTTTCAGCGCAGGCAAGAAGTCAGGCAGGAATTAAACAAGATCAACAAAGCCATCAAAGGCGAAAACGCAAAACTGAAAACATTGCAAGAGCAGGCCAAAGAATATGAATCCAAACTGCAGGAGGCTATAAAAGCAAAGAACAAGGAAGTTATCCAGGAATATACTGCAAAAATTGAGAAGCTGCATCAGACGTTTGCATCGCAAAAAGAGAAGCTGCAAAACTTGCATGAGAGAAAAGAAAAGTATGAAAAAAAGAAATTAAAACGCGGCATGGGCGGCCTGGCAGACAAAACAGTCGGAGTTGGGCTATCTGCCCTGGCCTTAATTGGCCTTGTGACCTACTTATATTTTCCGCCGGCAGGCCTTGGTATATTGTTGGCTGGAGCTGCCATTGGCACATTATACATTGTAGCCCGGGTGACCTATCCTCTCATCAAAAATTTCGCGGCCTGGATACGGGAAAAAATAAGCGCACCAACCAGCAAGGAAGAAGGCGTACAGCAGGAAAATGAGGTTGCTCCGCAATTGAATGTTGTTCATGAGTCCCAGGCTACGGTACTCAACCAATTGGCTCAAAAGAGCGATAATCCGAAAAAAGGCAATAGCCAGACTGCTGAAAATCAGTCAGCAGAAAAAACAAAAACAGCAACAGAGCCCAAAAAATCTGGTGCTGCCTTGAGCTATTCCTCCCCTTGGTATTCATTTTTTTCTTTTAACCTGGCGAGGGGAAAAGCGCCTTCTGTGAAGCCTCCGAAAATCAACAATCCCAAGACATGAGTCACTCTATGGCGTGTCATACTTGTGCAAATTTTTCAGGTAGTATAAGGTAAAATTATCTCTTCCAGGGAATGGAGCCAATCATGGTGGCCTTGTTTTGTGAGCAACCCAGGGCTTTTTACATGATTTTTATGTTGGAGATATGGGAACGTTTTGGTTTTTATACTGTTCAGGGAATCCTTACCCTCTATTTCATCCGTTATCTCGGATTTGATGATATAACCGCTTATTACACTTTTGGTGCATTCTCTGCTCTGGTTTACGGCATGGTCGCTATTGGCGGCTATCTCGGCGACACAATACTCGGCACCAAGCGCACCATGGTTCTTGGCTTAATAACTCTTGCGGCAGGCTATGGCGCACTGACTTTCGCCAATCGGGAAGAGGTGTTTCTGGCTCTTGGGCTAATTTGCGTCGGCAATGGCTTATTTAAAGCGAATCCTTCAAGCCTTTTGGCCAAATGTTATGAAAAAAAAGACCACCGCTTGCACGGCGGATTTACGCTTTATTACATGGCAGTGAACATAGGCTCTACCTTGGCTCTTTTTGCGGGACCCACGCTGTCTGCGCTTTATGGCTACCCGTATGCTTATTTCCTGAGTTTTATCGGCTTATTGCTTGGCCTCATGAATTATTTTTTTCAGCGCAAGCATATTGCTGATATCCAAACCATCGCCGATTCCCGAAGCATTACGCTTTGGCAATGGAATATAGTGCTCATTGGTGTATTGCTGGCTACTATTGGGTCTGCCTATCTTATTCAGCATGTCATGATCGCCAAGGATATCGTCTGGGCAATCATGATTATGGTCTTGATTACTTATTTTATGTACATGCGCCGAGAAAAAAATGAAGTATTATTGCGCATGCTGCTGGCTTTTTTTTTGATGCTGGAAGGGGTGGTGTTTTTTACCCTGTATCAGCAAATGCCGACTTCTTTAAATTTATTTGCAGTGAATAATGTTTATCCTAATTTGTTTGGCATTCCCATTGATCCGCAGAGTTTTCAGGCATTAAATCCCATTTGGATAATTTTAATGAGCCCTGTCATGGCGACAGCCTATGAAAAGCTCTATCGTCGGCAGGTTCGGTTTGCCATTCCTTACAAGTTTGCTCTGGGCATGACGCTTTGCGGCTTAAGCTTTCTTATTTTATATTTTGCCCGTTTTCTGCATGATGATTCAGGGATGGTGTCCTCTTGGTGGCTGGTTGCCAGTTATTGTTTGCAAAGTGTGGGGGAGCTTTTGATTTCTGCATTGGGGGTAGCCATGGTAGCGGAACTGGTGCCTGCAAAAATTGCGGGTTTTGTGATGGGCATGTGGTTTTTGACTCCGGCACTTGCAGCATTTATTGGCGCCTATGTCGCTTCATTTACTGCCTTGCCGGAACATGTTGCCCCAGGTATTGAATCATTAATGATCTATACCAACGTTTTTGCCGCTATTGGGCTCGTTACCCTGGCCATCGCTATGCTGCTGTGGCTTCTTTCGCCTCCATTAACCCGTTTAATGGGACGCTAAGTGTTTTTTTTTATAATTTTATGTATTTTTTTCAATTTTTACGCTCTCCTTACAGTTCAGCTAATGTTTTGTTAATAAAAAACCTATAATATTGTTCAATAAATATTCTTTTTGCATAACCAAAGATTTTAAAATCGCAAATAACATCCGGCACTGAGCAAAAAACAAGATTCTCAATGCCGGGAGTGTTTCATTGGATGGAAAATAACGTATGAAATTGATCAAATTAAGCGACAAGACCCAGGAGTGTATCGCAAAGTTACAAAAACAAACTGACATTCCTCTGCCATGTGATGTTTCGCAAACAGAGATCACTCTTCAGGCATTAAATACCTGGCTTGAGCGTGATTTTGCTTGCCCCAAAAATCTGCGCTTTCGCTATGAAGCGCTGAAGGCTTCATTGTTTGCCGATCTGCACCATGCCTATTTGAATGAAGAGGAACGAAAAAAGAAAAAAGAAGCAAAATCCCCTTCGCTCATTAAAAGGATGTTATTTGGTATGCTTATTATTGGCGGCGTGGTTTTTGCAGTTTGTGAGGGGTATGACGCAATCGCTTCTATTCTTGGGATGTTTAGCGCAATTCCCGCGGCTGTGGTATTTGCAGCAGGCCTTGCTTTCTCCCTCTTATCTGTTGCGGTTTTTTTTGGGTTTGACCTGCTTGAAATTTCAAAAAATCTGGATATCCCTTTAAGCCAGGCACGAGGGTTGCTTGATATTTACCTGGAGCAGGCAGAGCAGATTAAATGCGTGCGCAAAAAAATAAAATCAGCAATAGCGGAGGATTTGACACGTGAGGAGTTAGAGGAATTGCAACAATTGGTCGCCTCGTTAAAAAAGCAAAATGAGGCTCTGCAAAAATGCGGCGAGCAATATGATAAGTCTTTGCAAAACCCTTTGTTAAGAATTTTAAAATTCGTGACAGCAGCCGCAACCGGCATTTTGTATTTTGGTGGCGGTTTTTTTGCCGGGCAGGCTACAGCTACTGCGATCGCTGGATTATTCGTGGCTTCCATTTCCCCCACTTTTTGGCCGATCATTGCAACTGGTGTTGTGATTGGACTTGCCGCTTTTTGTGGTTATTGGTTTGTACAGCGCCCAGGCGTTGAAAATCTGGTGGGCCGCTGGTTTGGCCTTGATCAAGAAAAAATTGATACCTTAAAAAGTGAAGAAGTCGCAGAACAAAGTGGCAAGCTTGCCAAGCTTGAAGAACAATTACGCTTAACGATTGTGGCTTGCGATACCAGGGATAACCAGCGTGATAATGAACCATTTATTCTACCGCATACGCCCATGCATCCTGGCAACACGTTTTTCAGGCGGACGCGTTCAATGGAGGACTTGTCTTCTAGGAAGCGGTTTGATTTTGCACTAAATGTTTAATGCTATGGCCTATGGCATCTAAAGAAAGCGGAACATAGGCCAGTAATGCTTCCCCTGCTGCAGGGTCAGCATTTAATACAGTGTAATAGTCCCTGCTTTTCAGAGGCTCTTTATCGCATAATTTTATTTTCGGTGTTGGCATCCCGCTTATCATCATCGGGTGCTTGGGACAAGGGCGCCAGCCGTTTAATACTTTGATTCTGGCTGCAATGTCCCAAAGTTCTTCCGGTTCTTTCTCAAAGGCATTGGGGTAAATGGTTTTATTTAGCTGGCAGAGAAATCGATATCTATCACTGGACGACACACAGGTGAAATACATTAAGTTCTCCTGGGGGTTAGCCAGTTTATATTTCATGATTTCTGTCAGGATGAGACGCGCTGTAAGAGAGTAGAGATTGCACCCGGATTGATTGAATAGCTGGGAGCTTAAAACCTGAATGATTTTTCCACGATACTTGATTGATTGTTGCTTCGTCCGGGTAAAACCAATGATTTTGTGGTCTTTATTATAATAGACAATGAAAAACCCCTCCGCCTCCGGCTGCAGGATAAATTGCAGCTGACTTAAATTATCATAATGTTGCCTGGTGAATGCCAAAAGCGACTGCTCAAGGGATGCCGATACCTTGTGCCTGCTTCCTGCATAGAATATTTTTGAACTTATAGCGCCATACCAATCGTTCATCTTTCCTTCCCTAGAAAAATGATCAGTTAGTTAAATGTAGCTGATGTTGCGATAAAGTCAAATGGTAACTGTTGAAGTGTGCCATTACCTTAAATGTTTAAAATCTCCTTGATGAAAGGAATGGTAATTTTGCGCTGGGCAATCAGCGATGCTTCATCGAGCCGGTTTAACAAGAGCTGCAAATCATGCATGTTACGTGAAGAACGATTCAACAAAAATTGACATACAGCGGAACTCAATTCAAGGCCACGCCTTCTTGCATGTAATTTTAAGGTATTAATTTTATCATCGTCAGCCAGTTCTCGAATTTGCAACACCAACCCCCAGCTTAAGCGGGATTGCAGATCACGAAGCTTGATGGCTAAACCCTGGGGAGGATTTCGGCCTGATATGAGTAATATGGATTGATGATTATCACGGATGCGGTTGTATAAGTGGAACAGTGCTGTTTCCCAGTGATTATTGCCGGCAATCACATCAATATCGTCAATGGCTATCAAGGATTGCTGATCCAGATCACGCAGGATCTCAGGCCCCCATTCTTTTAACATGGCCAGCGGCAAATAAATGCTGGTTTGCTGTAAATGGCTTTGGCAACATGCCTGTAGAAGATGGGTTTTGCCGCACCCCCGCGAACCCCAAAGATAAAGAAATCGTTCGCCATGCCCATTTAAGGTTTGCGTTATCTCCTGATGCAGCAATGGATTGTTGTTCCAACAAAAGTCAGCCAAATTCGCTTCATCATTCAAGTGAATGGCCAAGGCTAACTGTCGGTTCATGATTACTTCTCAGTCAATATGGTAAAAGCATGTGAATTATCATGATGCAAGCGCTTAACTCCGCTGCCTTAACGCCAGCATGGATATGGGCTTTACATTATGATTTGTTTGATTGTGCTATCCAATAGGCTTTTTTTCCCCATGTCCATACGTAATCAACATAACTGCCTGCTGTAGTTAAGGCGGTCAGCCAAATCAAGACAGTAACAAAGTACGGAAAAAAAGAAAAAAAAGCAATTTCAAACAGGCAAATGGTAACCAGCAATAATTGTAGCAAGGTATTGAGCTTGCTTAAACGGGTGGGGTTAAACGTTATCTTAAGCCGTATCAGGGAATACCAGGCAATAACCCCTAAAGAAATGGTGATATCGCGTAAAAATACTAAAATGACAAGCCACCAGGGCAGTTTGCCTATTAAGGCCAGAGAAATGAAGCTTACAGCAATTAGAACTTTATCAGCCAGAGGGTCAATAAATGAACCTAAAGCGCTTTGGCAATTGAAGCGGCGGGCAATCCAGCCGTCCAAAGCATCGGTTAAGCCAGCCAGAAAAAAAATGTAGAACGCCTGTGCATATTCTTTTTGATACAGAAAAATCAAAAAAGGCACTATTAATACCAAACGGGAGATGGTCAGTATATTTGGTATGTATTGAAGAATCATGTTTTAAAACGATAATTAATTATGTTCTCACCTGGAATGTCAGGAAGGCGTTCATATTTATTATTCAACCTGTTTTCCAATAGCTCTGTTGGAATATTGAGATCAAGTGTATACAATACTGTATCAGCTGTCACGCTGTTAATACTGGTCTTCAGCACGCCAGGAATATGCTGAAGATATTCATCGAGATTCTCAAAGCTTTCTGCTGTGTCAATATGGTGGATATTGAGATAGATGGAATGCGAAGTCATTTTTCGCTCCTCAGCCACCTTAAACAGGAACTTGCTTACGCCCTTGATGCTGTAATCCCCCGCTGATTGAGCAGTGGTTTGTATGGCCTGGTTATTGCTCCATTCACCCTGAAAAAAAGCATCCCAGGACTCCCAAAGTTCTCCTTTTGAATTACTGGTGTTAAATTCAATAACAAGGACTGCTACGGGGGGATGGGGCTGGGGCAGCTTGGCGAATTTTTCGCTTATGGGCAGGCGCTCGCTGATACTCACCTCAGGTTTGGTTTTGCTCATCAGTGCAACTGTTGGATACTCCAGTTTTAACCCTTTTTTTTCAGCAGCAGTTTGGAGGGATTTAAATAATTCTGGATATTGCTCTGCTTTGGCGAAATGGCATTCAAGCCTATGTCTCATCACTACCCAGGTCTGAAGTACCGGTCTTGTCTTTATCCATGGCTGCTGGCCTGCCCGTTCCATGAGCTGGTTAATGGCTTTGGGTTCAAATTGGATATAAAGCTTGGGCCTGTGTTGCATGGTCTGATAATGGAGTGTGTGAGGCAGTGTATTCGCATTGGTTGATTGAATCACCGGGTTTTCCAAATCATTTTCGCCGGGGGTTAGCCGGTTAATGACCAGTTGCAAACCAAGTTTCAGGTTTGCCTGCAGGCTATTTTTTGCAGGGAAGTCAATGACAGCTTCATAGAGGGGGTTAGAGTTTTGGGCGCAACATGTGCCGAATAAAAAGAGAATAAACAAAAAATAATAGCGCATACATTTCCCTGTCAGGTTGAAGCTTTTGCCATGGTTTCCTGCTCATTAAAAATGCCAGAAAGCATTGCAGTTAGCAATATGTCCGAGCTCGCAGTCTAAAATAAATCTAATGATTTGGTGCGCCTTGATGGAAATTCATCTTCCATGCCTTGAAGTTCAACAAGGTTCTCTGCCTTGTTTGCATTCGGCTGAAACAGGGAGAATCTGGTTAAAGATGAATTGTTTAAAACCCCTTCAGTTCCTTGCTCGTTTTTTTCACGGCGGCGATTATCAATTGTCAATTTGCGCCGGGCTAATTTTTTCTCCGGTTCTTGCAAATTCTGCTCCTTTTCTTCGAGCGTTTGAATTTTTTTCTGAAGATCATGCAGCTGCTGGCTGTAGCGTATGCTTTGTCTTGACGGATAAACCTCAAGGCTTGGCACAGCTTCAATGCTTCGGATAGATTTTTGCAGGCTTTGCGCATAATATTCATTGATATGGGTCAAGATGGAATTTTTTGCCAGAGCGATTAACGTGATAAAAACAACAGAGCAGACAGCAACAGCAAGGCTTGGGGGAGAAAAACACCAGATTGCCACAGCAATCGTGGTCAATATTGCTGCAACAAGGCTTACCCAGGCGCCCTGGAGGCTGCGCTGATGGAAGTTTTTTTTGCGTATGAATTCTGCTTGCTTGACCCAATTGCCTTCATCTTCTTCCTGCAAGGCAGGCAGCTTTGCTAAGGCGTAAATATTTGTACCCAGTTCAAAAAGTGATTTAAACAAATCAATGCTTGCGCTTAAAACAAATAAGGTTGCGGCAGGGTATCCCATAATGCCGCCTGCCAGATAAGAAAATAAGTAGGCTGAAATCTTAAGGCCAAGGGTTAAAGATGTAAAAAACAGGGAACTGATTTTTTGGGTGAGGGATATGGTTCCACTGCTCAATGTCAAATACCAGCTCCAAACCAAGCTTAAGCTGTTGAATAGAATGCCCAGTAAAGGCAAGCTTTTCAAGACGGAGAAAGTTTTACTGAACCAGTTGATGACGAAAGGAAGAGTGCGCTTGAACCATTCGAACACCGCTTCAACGTACTGCCTTTTATAATAGATTATTCCGCCCACCATGGCAGTCAAGCCGCTGCCCAGCAACAAAAGGGGGGTCCAGTTTCTTCTGGGTTTTGTGGCTTCGATCAGTGTTAAAAGATCAGCGATTTGCTGATGGCCGCCATGAGAAAGATGAACCAACAAGTCATAAAGCGACTTGGATTTTTCCAAAAGCCTTTCATATTCGCCGCTTTGGGTTTTGGGATGAATGCCAAGAGAAATTAAAATAGCGTGGATATATGGGTCCTGTCTATCAACGGCTAAGGGCACGGCTTTATAAAGCTGCTTGGCACCTTCATTAAATTCAGCGCATTCTATTTGCAGGCGAACCCGCACCACGTCGATTGCTTCCCCATGCAGGTATTTGAGGGCAATGCGTTTTAATGTATCAGAAGAATTAGGGTTTAAAATCGCCATATTAAAGTGATTGTTATGATGCACGAATAGAATTTTCTCTCGGCTGGCAAGCGATAGCCGCTGAGAAACTCGCTATAAGCGCAAGTAAATTCACAAAAATATCAATAATATACGTGAAAAAAGGCGAGAAATAAATGCCGGTAAAAAGATCGGCCGATTGCGTTTTTGGCTTAATCAAATTTTAACCAAGCCCTGGCTGCGTTCCCTATTTGAGCAATAACGGCATCTTGCCCGGCTGTTACTGCTGATTTTCGTTTTTGCGGTAAAGCACGGCGATGCCGCCTATCATCTGCACCAGTTCAGCCTTGAGCTTATCCGCCAAATCAAGAGCGGTCGCAATCCGTTCTTCTTTTTCGATGCCGCTTATTTTGACTTTAATGAGTTCATGTGCCAGCAATGCGTTATGTGTTTCTTCAATGACGGCAGGCGTTAATCCTTTTGTGCCAAGAATCACCACAGGCTTTAAATGATGGGCCTTTGCTTTGAGCGTTTGTTTAAATGACGGTTGCATATCAGTTCCCGTAATATTGGATGGCATCGGGCAGTTTTAGCGTATTTTGCAAAAAAAATTTTGCCTGCCCCAGGTTAGGCCATGCCGGTATATTTCAAAAAAATGATAAATTATTGCACGTATTGCTGGGAAATGACAGTATTTTTCAGTATGATTAAGATAAATTAAGCATTCCAAAAAAGTACTATGCCTCGCTCCAAAAGCAGTAAACGATGGTTACAAGAGCATTTCGATGATTTTTATGTAAAAAAAGCTCAGGCTGAAGGATATCGTAGCCGGGCTATCTATAAACTTATAGAAATCAATGAGCGCGAGCACTTATTTAAGCCTGGCATGACAGTGGTTGATTTGGGAGCGGCACCTGGAGGATGGTCGCAATATGCTGCGGAATCTTTATCTGGACGGGGACAGGTTTTCGCCTTGGATATTTTACCCATGGATGAAATACCCGGCGTGCGATTTATTCAGGGTGATTTTCGTAACGATTCAGTTTTACAGCAATTGCTGACTCTGGCTCCAGCTGAAGGGGTGGATATCGTTTTGTCCGATATGGCGCCCAATATGAGCGGCTCAACCGCCATCGACATACCGAGATCCATGTTGCTTGCCGAGCTGGCTTTTGATTTTGCACAGCAAACGCTAAAGCCCGGCGGTATGCTATTATTAAAAATTTTTCATGGCGAAGGGTTTGATGGACTGGTCAAACAGATTCGGCAACATTTTAAACGTGTAGTAATCCGCAAGCCCAAGGCTTCCAGGCCTCGCTCCCGTGAAACCTATTTGCTGGCGAAGGACTATAATTTATAGTAACTTTATTATTCTTATGCCGTAGAAATACGTCCAAAAAGAGGTTAATGCTTTGAACGATATGGTAAAAAATTTGTTTTTGTGGCTGATTATTGCAATCGTGCTGGTTTCAGTTTTCAGTAATTTTGGTCCGCGCCACGCAGCCACTGAGAAAATCACCTATAGTCAGTTTCTCAAGGAAATTGATCAGGGCATGATTAATTCCGTCACCATTGAAGATAACAAAGTCATCAAAGGGGTAACGAAAAACAATCGACGCTTTGTGACTTATATGCCTGTGCAGGACAATGCCCTTCTAGGGGAACTGTTAAAAAACAATGTTGATGTCAGCGGCCAGGAAAAACAACAGGAAAGCTTCCTGCTCCATCTGTTTATAAACTGGTTTCCCATGCTGCTGCTTATTGGCGTGTGGATTTTCTTTATGCGTCAGATGCAAGGCGGCGGAGGCCGGGGCGCTATGTCTTTTGGCCGGTCAAGAGCGAGGCTATTGGGTGAAGACCAGGTCAAAGTCACTTTTGCTGATGTCGCGGGAGTGGATGAAGCAAAAGAAGAAGTCAAGGAACTGGTTGATTTTCTTCGTGATCCAACCAAGTTTCAAAAGCTTGGCGGACGTATCCCGCGCGGTGTGTTGCTTGTAGGCTCGCCTGGAACAGGTAAAACGCTATTGGCCAGGGCTGTGGCGGGCGAAGCCAAAGTGCCCTTTTTTACGATATCCGGTTCGGATTTTGTGGAAATGTTTGTTGGCGTAGGCGCATCCAGGGTGCGCGACATGTTTGAGCAAGCCAAAAAACAAGCTCCGTGCATTATTTTTATTGATGAAATTGATGCTGTGGGCCGCCATCGCGGAGCAGGCCTTGGCGGAGGTCATGATGAGCGTGAACAAACCCTGAACCAGCTCTTGGTGGAAATGGATGGCTTTGAAGGCAATGAAGGGGTCATTGTCATTGCGGCAACCAACCGCCCTGATGTTTTGGATCCTGCTTTATTGCGGCCGGGGCGTTTTGATCGCCAAGTGGTGGTGCCGCTTCCTGATATCCGTGGCCGTGAACAAATTCTTAAAGTGCATTTAAGCAAAGTTCCAGTTGAGAGCGATGTTGAAATTTTATCCATTGCCCGCGGTACGCCGGGGTTTTCAGGTGCCGATTTGGCCAATCTTGTGAATGAGGCAGCCCTGTTTGCTGCCCGGGAAAACAAACGGAAAGTAGGCATGCTGGAGCTCGATAAGGCAAAAGATAAAATCATGATGGGAGCCGAACGGCGCTCGATGGTTATGGATGAGAACGAGAAAAAACTAACTGCTTATCACGAGGCAGGCCATGCTATCGTCGGCCTTTTAGTGCCTGAACATGATCCCGTTTACAAGGTCACCATCATTCCTCGGGGGCGCGCTCTCGGTGTGACGATGTTCTTGCCCGAAATGGACAGATACAGCCACAGTAAACGCCGCCTGGAAAGCCAGCTGGCGAGCCTGTTTGGCGGCCGGGTTGCCGAAGAATTAATATTTGGTGCTGACAGTGTTACGACGGGCGCTTCTAATGATATTACCAGAGCTACGGAAATTGCGCGCAAAATGGTGATGAACTGGGGATTGTCGAGTCTTGGCCCGCTGACTTTTGGTCAGGAAGAAAATGAAGTATTCTTGGGCCGGTCTGTCAATCAGCACAAGGAGATTTCCGATAAAACCGCTCAGCAAATTGATGAGGAAGTGCGCAATATCATAGACCGCAACTATCAGCGTGCTTATCAAATACTGACGGACAACATGAATAAGCTGCACCTTATGGCCGAGGGATTAATCAAGTACGAAACACTTGATGTTAAGCAGATTAATGAAATTATGTCCGGAAAAGAGCCTTCTCCTCCTGATGATTGGGAAACCCTAAAGAAATTGGACAAGGAAAAAAAAGAGACCGAAGCTAAAAAAACTTCAGGGCAGATTGATGGAAAGCCAGTGGATGATTCTGCCGGCGGCCGCATCCATTGAGGATGCCCATTTCCTTTAGTGTGCCAAACCTGGCGTGCAATTTAACTTTTTCTTTTCTCAAACCATGATGGCGCTTTCGCCGAAGGGAAGCGGCGCATTATTTTAATTTGGGTGAAAATTCAGTGAATCAAAAGCAGTTCTTACAATGGTGCACCTCATTTAAGCCCTTATCTCCATCGCAACATGTGTGGCAGAAACCGCTGATAATGGGCATTCTTAACATAACCCCCGATTCTTTTTCTGACGGGGGGCGTTTTACGCATCCTGAATCTGCGCTAAGACGTGCGCTGTCAATGGTTGAGGAAGGTGCCGACATCATCGACATTGGCGGCGAATCGTCAAGGCCTGGGGCAGAAGCGGTAGGTCTTAATGAAGAACTTGACCGCGTCATTCCTGTTATCGAACTTATCCGCGAGAATTCGGATATTTGTATTTCTATTGATACTTATAAAGCGGGTGTGATGCGCGAAGCTGTAAGCGCAGGAGCAGCACTGGTGAACGACATTACAGCCCTTGAGAGCGTGGCAGCCCGAAAGCTTGTTGCTGAACTTAAGGTGCCGGTTTGCCTGATGCATATGCAGGGAACGCCTCAAACCATGCAAGACAAGCCTTTTTATGCGTCATCGGTGACGGATGAAATCCATCAGTTTTTTATATCGCGCATCCAACTCTGTATTGAATCAGGCATAGCGCCGGAGCAGATTATTCTTGACCCGGGATTTGGATTTGGCAAAACTGTTCGGCATAATTTACAGATTTTGCAGCGCGTAGCTGAATTTACAATGCATCAAAGACCTTTGTTATTGGGTGTTTCAAGGAAAAGCACCATAGGTGAGGTATTGCAAAAAAAAGTTGAGGAACGCATGGTAGGCAGCTTATCCGCGTCTTTATTTGCTGCGTTTGAGGGTGTATCGTTGCTTAGAACGCATGATGTCTCAGAAATGAAACAAGGGTTGCAGATGATAGACGCTATATTATCTGCATGAGATAGGCGGGATTTCCCCAATCTAATCAATCATCAATGGGTTTGATACAGAATGACACAACGAAAATATTTTGGCACTGATGGAATTCGCGGCCGCGTAGGATTATCAAATATTAATCCCGAATTTATCTTAAAGCTGGGATGGGCCGTTGGCCGTGTATTGGCTGCTGAAGGACGGCACAAAGTCATTATAGGGAAAGATACCAGGATTTCCGGCTATATGCTGGAGTCTGCGCTTGAGGCCGGGCTTTCCGCTGCCGGGGTGGATGTTCGCCTTCTCGGTCCTATGCCGACCCCCGCTATTGCCTATTTGACCCAGACGCTTCGCGCTAATGCAGGCATTGTAATTAGCGCATCGCATAACCTGTTTGAAGATAACGGCATCAAGTTCTTTTCATCTGACGGAACCAAATTACCGGACAGCATCGAGTTGCAAATAGAAGCAGAAATAGAAAAGCCTTTGCAAACCGTCCCATCGGCAAAGCTTGGAAACGCCAAGCGTATTGATGACGCGCCGGGACGATATATTGAGTTTTGTAAGTCGACTATTCCTTCGTTAACCCGCCTTTCCGGGCTAAAAATCGCGATTGACTGCGCTAATGGGGCGACCTATCACATTGCGCCCAATGTCTTTGCTGAGCTTGGGGCAGAAGTTATCGCCATGGGGAATAAGCCTGATGGCTTTAATATTAATGATCATTGCGGTTCAACTGCGCCTGAACAATTAATCAAGCTTGTATTGCAAAGCGGCGCTGATGTCGGCATTGCACTGGATGGCGATGGCGATCGCGTGGTTATGGTGGATAAACAGGGAAATCTGGTCAACGGCGATCAATTGCTCTATATCATTGCAAAAGATCGCTTTGAGAGAAATTTATTGCATGGCGGTGTGGTTGGCACATTAATGAGCAATTATGGCTTGGAAAAGGCGATAACATCCATGGGGGTCCCCTTTCAGCGTGCTCAAGTGGGGGATCGATATGTGCTTGAAATGCTGAAAGAAAAAGACTGGAGAATTGGCGGCGAGTCGTCGGGGCATATCGTCTGCCTTGATAAAACAACAACAGGAGATGGCATTGTAGCGGCGCTGCAGGTGCTGTCTATCATGATAAAACAGCAAAAGACCCTGCAGGAATTATGCAGCGGCATGACGTTAATGCCGCAGGCCCAGGTCAACATTCAAACCGGTTTGGCCGCAAAGCTGATAGCGCATTCCGAGGTAAAAAAAGCCTTTGAAGCAATCAAGGCAAAACTAAAAGATGATGGCCGCGTATTGCTTAGGCCGTCTGGCACAGAGCCTGTCCTCAGGGTTATGGTAGAGGGTTATAACGCGGAGTATGTACAAACTCTGGCAAATGAACTTAGTGAGGCAATTATCGCTGCTGAAAAACGGCAAGTTGGAGAAAACCCTTCGTTTAAAGAGCATTATTAGCCAAAAAAAATCGGGTCGAGAAGAGCATACTATGAAAAACAAGTTTGTTATGGGCAACTGGAAAATGAATGGCAATCGAAAACAGATTGCGCAATTGCTTTGCGATATTTTAAATGCTTATCCTGCAAATTCTAAGGCTCAATGCGTCCTCTTTCCGCCGGCTATCTATATCCCTTTGCTTTGCGATGTTTTGTCCGAAACGCCCATACATTGGGGGGCGCAAAATATTTACCCTAAGGATTTTGGTGCGTACACCGGCGAATTGTCAGCTGCAATGCTGCCTGATTATCAGTGTCGCTATGTGCTGGTTGGCCATTCCGAGCGCCGGCATCTGTTTCATGAAGATGAAAAATTTATTGCAGAAAAATTCCACCATGTGAAATATCATGATATGATACCGGTTCTTTGCGTGGGCGAGACGCTTGCTGAACGTGAAAAGGGCTTAACCGAAGAGGTAATCCGCCGTCAGTTGCTGGCTGTAACTGAGGCAGGCCAGAATTGTTTTAAAAACTGCGTTGTCGCATATGAGCCCGTTTGGGCAATTGGAACAGGGCAAACGGCTGCTCCGGATCAAGCTCAGGAAATTCATGCATTCATACGCGCGCAAATAGCGGAATTTGATCCGGAAGGCGCAAGGAATCTTCCAATTGTTTATGGCGGCAGCGTCAATGAACACAATGCCCGGTCGTTATTTGCCATGCCCGATATCGATGGGGGCTTGGTAGGAGGCGCATCCTTGAATGCGCTTCAGTTTGTGGAAATAGTAAAATGTATCAATTAGTATTAATGATTCATGTATTTATAGCCATTGCCATTATCGGGTTGGTGCTTATTCAGCATGGAAAAGGGGCTGACATCGGCGCTGCTTTCGGTTCCGGTGCATCAAACACGGTTTTTGGCAGCCAAGGCTCTGGAGGATTCCTATTTAAATTGACAGGTGGGTTGGCTCTGGCTTTTTTTATCACCAGCCTATTGTTGTCTTATATGGTTGCTGTACAATATCGCGCAGTCGAACAGCAAGTCATTCCGCAGCAATCGACAGCCCCGGAAAGTAAAATTCCCGTGCCGGTTGACGACCCGAAACAATAACTGAATTGCCGAAGTGGTGGAATTGGTAGACACGCCGTCTTGAGGGGGCGGTGGCGAAAGCCGTGCCGGTTCGAGTCCGGCCTTCGGTACCATATTGCGAGCAAGCGACATGATGCTATCTGAATATTTGCCTGTTCTTGTATTTTTAGTCATTGGCCTGGCTCTCGGCCTTGTGCTGATGGGTGCAGGTTCCCTGTTGTCACCGCATCAACCGGATGCTGAAAAAAACTCTCCTTATGAGTGTGGGTTTGAGGCTTTTGAAAGCTCACGCATCCCGTTTGACGTCCGCTATTATCTGGTTGCGATTTTATTCATTATTTTTGACCTGGAAACTGCTTTTTTCTTTCCCTGGGCTATGGCGTTGCGGAAAATAGGCTGGTTCGGATTTTCCGCAATGATGATCTTTCTTGGTCTCTTGGTTATTGGCTTTATCTATGAGTGGAAGCGGGGGGCTCTGGAATGGGAGTAATATCTAAGCCTGAAATTCAAAAAAACGGTTATACCACCACGACGGTTGAGAAATTGGTTAACTGGGCCAGGAGCGGTTCGATGTGGCCCATGACTTTTGGCTTGGCCTGCTGCGCCGTTGAAATGATGCATGCCGGCGCTGCCCGTTATGATCTTGATCGATTTGGGGTTTTGTTTCGCCCCAGTCCGCGCCAGTCCGATGTGATGATTGTGGCGGGTACGTTGTGCAACAAAATGGCGCCTGCATTGCGCAAGGTTTACGATCAAATGCCGGAGCCCAGGTGGGTTATCTCCATGGGATCCTGTGCGAACGGCGGCGGGTATTATCATTATTCTTATTCAGTTGTCCGCGGCTGTGATCGCATCGTTCCTGTGGACGTCTATGTGCCGGGTTGCCCGCCAACCGCCGAGGCATTGTTATATGGCATTATTCAGTTACAAAACAAAATTAAACGCAGAGCAATAATCGAGGGCTAAATCCGCTCCAATAGGTAAATCAGCCATAACACTCTGTGAGCAGCAAGGTACGAATACATGACAAAAGTCGAGCAATTAGCAGAAAATTTGCAATCGAAACTGGGGTCTGCTTTAACATCCGTTGATGTTGACTGTGCAGAAGTTACTGCAGAATGTGAAGCTGCTTCAGTAAAACATCTCCTGCAACAGTTGCGACATCATGAGGCATTTCAATTTGAGCAGCTGATTGATCTTTGCGCTGTTGATTATTTGCGCTACGGCGAATATGACTGGGAAACAGAGTCAGCAACTGAAAGCGGCTTTTCTCGAGGCGTCGAGGTTCAGGAAGCAAGGGCTTATGCGTTAAACAAACCACGTTTTGCAGTAGTCTACCATTTGCTGTCAATTTCCAAAAACCAGCGGTTAAGGGTCAAGGTGTTTCTTCACGAAAATCAGTTGGTGCTGCCTTCTGTGCACGATATCTGGAAGGCTGCAAACTGGTTTGAGCGTGAAGCTTATGATTTATATGGGGTCTTGTTCGACGGTCACCCGGATTTGCGCCGGATTTTGACTGATTATGGATTTACAGGCCATCCATTCCGTAAAGATTTTCCGTTAAGCGGGCATGTAGAAATGCGTTATGATGCAAAACTCCAAAAGGTGATTTACGAACCGGTAGATATTGTCTCAAGAACTTTGGTTCCTAAAGTTATTCGTATGGATAATCGGTATCTTGATTTAAAAGGGGGCAGCCATGATTGAGTTGCAGAACTATACCATCAATTTTGGTCCCCAGCACCCTGCAGCGCACGGCGTCCTTCGCCTGGTTTTGGAAATGGAAGGGGAAACCATTGTCCGTGCTGATCCCCATATAGGTCTTTTGCATCGCGCCACAGAAAAACTTGCTGAAACCAAGCCCTATATTCAAAGTATTGGCTATATGGACCGGTTGGATTATGTGTCCATGATGTGTAATGAACATGCCTATGTGCGAGCCATAGAGAAGCTCTTGGGGATTGAAGCTCCCATTCGCGCACAATATATCCGCACCATGTTTGATGAAGTCACGCGCATATTGAATCATTTGTTATGGCTGGGTGCTGTGGCGCTTGATATTGGCGCGATGACCGTATTTTTATACTGTTTTCGCGAGCGTGAAGACTTATTTGACTGTTATGAAGCAGTTTCCGGCGCACGCATGCATGCCACTTACTATCGCCCTGGCGGAGTTGCCAGGGACTTGCCCGATAGCATGCCGCAATACAAGCCGTCAAAATGGCACAGTGAGCGTGAAGTAGAGAAAATGAATCAAGATCGTCAAGGCAGCTTGCTCGATTTTCTCTGGGCATTCACCGAGCGCTTTCCACGCTGCGTCGATGAATATGAAACTTTGCTTACAGACAACCGTATTTGGAAACAGCGCACTGTTGACATAGGCGTTGTCTCTCCTGAAGCCGCGCTGCAATGGGGCTTTACCGGCCCAATGCTTCGAGGTTCTGGCGTTGCCTGGGATTTGCGTAAAAAACAACCTTATGCGGCATATGATAAAGTGGACTTTGACATCCCGGTCGGCAAAACAGGAGATTGTTATGATCGTTATCTTGTAAGGGTTGAAGAAATGCGTCAGTCTAACCGCATTATCAGGCAGTGCATTGAATGGCTGCGCGATAATCCGGGGCCTGTTAAACTGGATGACCATAAAATTACGCCGCCTGCCAGACGCACCATGAAGCATGATATGGAGGCCTTGATTCATCATTTTAAATTATTTACGGAAGGGTTTTGCCTGCCGCGCGGCGAAGTATACAGCGCAGTCGAAGCGCCCAAGGGGGAATTTGGAATTTATTTAATTTCAGATGGTGCAAACAAACCCTATCGGTTAAAAATTCGTGCGCCGGGTTTTGCTCATTTATCCAGCTATGATGAAATGGTCAGAGGCCATATGCTTGCAGACGGCGTCGCTATCCTTGCAAGCCAGGATATCGTTTTTGGCGAAATTGACCGTTAACAGGAACGGGATTAATTTGCCAAGGTTTGCATACAGCATATTCATTGACTGCCAAAAGGCAAGAAAATATATAGGTTAAGATATGTCTGATAATTCAGAAAAATTATTGCGCCAGTTCATGACATCTGAGCGTATGCAGGAAATTGATGATTGGGTGGCCAAATATCCTCCTGAACAAAAACAATCTGCAGTGATGAGTGCTTTGCGTATTGTTCAGGAGCAGCATGGTTATTTAACGCAGGAATTAATGGATGCGGTGGCGGAATATCTTGAAATGCCTCCTATCGCCGTATATGAAGTTTCTACTTTTTACACCATGTACGAACACAAGCCCATTGGTCGGCATTTGATCAATGTCTGCACCAATATTTCCTGCCAGTTATGTGATTCGGACAAGATTGTCAAGCATTTACAGGCAACACTTGGGATAAAGCTTGGCGAAACCACTGCTGACGGCCGTTTTACCCTGCGTTCAGTAGAATGCCTTGGCGCTTGCGTCAATGCTCCTATGATGCAGGTTAATAAAACTTACCATGAAAATCTGACGCCTGAGAAAGTTGATGAGGTTCTGGAGCAGTATCTATGAAAGTAAGTACGGGTTGTATTGATAGTATTGTCTTGCTATTGGTCAATGAATCGACTCAGAACATTATAGCGCCGGGGTATGAGGGTGATTGTCATGGTTGAAATGAATCAAGTCTGCTATAGAACCTTTCACTTGCCTAAACCATGGACTTTAGACGCCTATCTAAGCGTTGGCGGCTACACGGCGCTGAAGCGAATTTTAAAGGAGCAAACATCCCCAAAGCAGATCATTGACGAGCTGAAAACTTCAGCGTTGCGCGGACGCGGCGGTGCCGGATTTCCCACTGGTCTAAAATGGAGCTTTATGAACCGGGAGGCGCCAGTACAAAAATATGTCGTCTGCAATTCTGATGAGGGGGAGCCTGGAACCTGTAAAGACCGAGAAATTTTGCGCAACAACCCCCATCAGCTGATTGAAGGCATGGCTATCGCCGGATATGTCATGGGGGCAACTGTCGGGTATAATTATATTCGCGGCGAATTTTGGGAGCCTTTTGAGCGCATGGAAGCCGCAATCAAGGAAGCCTATAAAGAAGGCTTGCTTGGCAAAAATATTCTTGGATCTGGCTTTGACTTTGATTTACATAATCATTTGGGCGCCGGCGCATATATCTGCGGCGAAGAAACGGCCCTATTGAACTCGCTGGAAGGCAAGCGGGGCATGCCCCGCTTTAAACCGCCATTCCCTGCCAATTACGGTTTATATGGAAAACCGACCACGATTAACAATACGGAAACATTCGCCTCAGTGCCGGTAATTCTGGAAAAAGGCGGAGAATGGTTTTTAAAGCTTGGAAAACCCAACAATGGCGGGATGAAATGTTTCAGTGTCAGTGGCCATGTCAATAAGCCGGCCAATTTTGAAATTCCTTTGGGTACACCATTTAAGACCCTGCTCGAACTGGCAGGCGGCGTGCGTCAAGGACGCAAGTTGAAGGCTGTTATTCCTGGCGGTACATCAATGCCTGTGTTGCCCGGCGATGTGATGATGCAGCTTGACATGGACTATGACAGTATTCAAAAAGCGGGTTCTGGCCTTGGTTCTGGCGCCGTCATTATTATGGATGAAACAACGTGCATGGTGGATGCGCTGTATCGCATTTCGGAATTTTACATGGATGAATCCTGCGGGCAATGCACTCCCTGTCGTGAAGGTACTGGCTGGATGGTTCGTCTTTTACATCGAATCAAAGAAGGTCACGGCGAGGAAGGCGATATTGAAAAATTGGTGAATGTAGCCAATAACATCGAGGGCCGTACCATTTGTGCCTTAGGCGAAGCTGCTGCCTGGCCGGTACAGAGTTTTATCAAGCATTTTTATCATGAATTTGAGTATTTTATAAGGCACAAGAAATCCATCGTTGCATAGCTATGCTCAGTCATGAATAGTTGAGAAGGTTTAAGAATGGCGACCATTGAGATTGACGGGAAAACATTAGAAGCTGAAAGCGGGAAAATGATCATCGAAGTTGCGGACGATGCAGGTATTTACATACCTCGTTTCTGCTATCACAAAAAGCTGTCAGTGGCAGCAAATTGCCGCATGTGCCTGGTGGAAATTGAAAATGGGAGAAAGCCTGTCCCGGCCTGCGCTACGCCAATCACCAATGGGATGAAGGTTTTTACCAAATCTGAAGAAGCCATTCGTTCCCAGCAAGCCGTTATGGAATTTTTGCTCATTAACCACCCTCTCGATTGTCCGATTTGTGATCAAGGCGGTGAATGCGAATTACAGGATATTTCCATGGGGTTCGGCCATGATTCATCTGAATATAAAGAAACAAAGCGCTCAGTAGCAGATGATGATCTTGGGCCGTTAATTGCCACGGATATGACGCGCTGCATTCACTGTACCCGATGTGTGCGGTTTGGCGACGAAATTGCTGGCGTCCGCGAATTGGGGGCGACCGAGCGCGGTGAAAACATGCAAATTGGCACTTATGTGAAGCACAGCATGACTTCAGAAGTGTCTGGAAATATCATTGATTTGTGTCCTGTTGGCGCGCTGACTTCCAAGCCATTTCGCTTTACCGCAAGAGCCTGGGAGCTGGCGCAGCATGATGGCGTAGCGCCCCATGACTGTTTGGGCTCAAATATTCACTTGCATGTGCGTCGAGGCGAATTAATGCGGGTGGTGCCCAAAGAAAATGAAGCCATCAATGAAACCTGGTTGTCCGACCGGGATCGGTTTAGCTATCTTGGACTAAAGAGCAAAAACCGTGCCTCCCTCCCTATGATAAAAAGGGATGGCCAGTGGGTGGAAGCAGATTGGCAAACGGCATTGCAATTTGCCGCCGACGGCATGAGCCGAGTCATCAAACAACATGGACCTGAAGAGTTTGCCGCATTTGCTTCTCCCTCATCTACCCTTGAAGAGTTCTATTTGCTGCAAAAATTAATGCGTGAACTTGGGGTGCATAATCTTGATCACCGCTTGCAGCAGGTTGATTTTGTCGATCAGGCAGGATTGCCAATCATGCCGCGGAGTTCTTTGCCTTATAGAGAGTTGGATCAACAAAATACCATTTTATTGATAGGAAGCAATGTGGTTCGCGAAGCGCCTCTGGCTGGTGTGCGTATTCACAAGGCTTACCGAAATGGCGCTAAAATACTTGCCGTTAATCCAGTCGATTATGATTATCATTTTGGCATTGCTGAAAAAATCATAGCAGGGCCGCAAGAATTGCCGATCCAGCTGGCAAAGCTGTTATCTGCTTTAGTCGATGATCCTAAACAACTGCCAACCGAGGCACAAAAATTGCTCCTCGGTCTGAAGCCGGACGCAACTTGCCGGCGAATGGCTGATCTGCTGCGCCAACCCAATGCTGCTGTCGTGACGGGCGCGATTTGTGAAAACCATCCGCATGCGTCCCTGATGCGGACCTTCATATCCTTGATAGAACAATTAAGCGGCGCCCGGGTCTTAAGGCTGACTGCCGGAGCCAACTCAGCAGGCGCCTGGCTTGCAGGCATGGTTCCGCATCGCTCGGTTGCCGGAAAAGAAGTTGAGCATAAGGGTCTTGACGTTCAAGAAGCCCTTAAGGCGAAGCTGAAAGGATACCTATTGCTTGGCGTTGATCCCGGGTTTGATTTTGCCAATCCTTACGGCGCCAGGCAGTCCATGCTTGCTGCTGAGTTTGTGGTAGTCCTTTCAGCATATCAAAATGAGTCTCTTAAGGATTATGCAGACGTCATCCTGCCTATTGCCCCCTATGCAGAAACTTCGGGCACTTACATTAATGTTGACAGGACATGGCAAACTGTCAAAGGCGCCATGCCTCCGCACGGCGAAGCTCGCCCTGCATGGAAAATACTTCGTGTTCTCGGAAATATTTTACATTGTCCAGGATTTGATTATGTGTCAACTGAGGAAATTTACAATGAAATTAAATCCCATGCTGATTTAATGCAGGAAATCACATACACGCCTTATTTCGCTGAATCTTTACCGGAAAATGAGCATCAGATCGTGCGCGTGGGAGAGTGGCCTTTGTACCGCAGCGACGCCATTGTCCGCCACGCAACAGCACTGCAAGAGTGCGCCGCAGCCGAGGCTGCCTGCATCCGCATACATCCTGATACGGCATCCAGGTTGAAGCTTGATGAAACGGCTACTGTATCTCAAGGTGATATTGAGATAACATTGCCGCTTAAGCGTGATGAGCGTATAGCTCCCGATGTGGTTTGGGTAGCTAATGCAATGCCGGAGACGGTCGATTTGGGACATGCATTTGCTGTAATAACAATTAAGCGCTAAACAGGTAAGATTATGCTACAAGATATAGGCATTTTGCTGTGGATAATAATAAAAATTCTGGTTATCGTTATCCCTCTTTTATTGGGGGTTGCTTATCTGACTTATGCTGAACGCAAAGTAATTGGCTACATTCAAGCGAGGATTGGTCCAAATCGTGTGGGATTTCGGGGGCTTCTGCAACCTTTTGCCGATTTGATTAAGCTGATACATAAGGAAATTGTTGTTCCGACCCGCTCTAATAAATATCTCTTTATTATCGCGCCATTATTTTCCTTGGCGCCAGCGCTGGCGGGCTGGGCCGTTATTCCATTTCAGGAAGGTGTTGTCCTTGCAAATATTAATGCGGGCATTTTATATTTATTTGCCATGAGCTCGCTTGGTGTCTATGGGGTATTAATTGCGGGATGGGCATCTAACTCCAAGTATGCCATGCTTGGCGCCTTGCGTAGCGCTGCCCAAACTGTTTCCTATGAAATTGCCATGGGATTCGCATTTGTTGGGGTCTTGCTCGCCGCAGGTTCAATGAACCTCACTGAAATTGTTCATTCTCAGCAGGGAGGCATCTGGCATTGGTGGTTTGTCCCTTTGCTTCCTCTATTTCTGGTATTTTGGATTGCGGGAATTGCTGAAACAAACCGTGCGCCTTTTGACCTGGCGGAGGGTGAGTCAGAAATCGTTGCTGGTTTCCATGTGGAATATTCTGCTGTTGGGTTTGCCTTATTCTTCCTTTCAGAATATGCCAGCATGATTCTTATCTCCGCAATTCTTTCCTTGTTGTTTATGGGCGGGTGGCTATCGCCGTTTGAAGGTATTCCGCTGCTTGAAGACATATTTTTCTTTGTTCCAGGCATTATCTGGCTACTGGCAAAAATCAGCTTTTTTCTGTTTGCCTATTTGTGGATTCGGGCTACATTTCCACGATACCGTTATGATCAGCTTATGCGTCTGGGATGGAAAGTATTGATCCCGGTAACCATTGTTTGGGTGGTTGTAACTTCCCTGATGGTTACAGCCCATTTGAAACCCTGGTTTTGACGAAGCAAAAAGAGCCGCCTAATGAAAAAATTTAATCGCTATCTCAAACATTATTTGCGTAGTTTCACACTGATTGATTTGCTTTATGGGTTAAGCCTGACGCTAAAGCACTTTTTTAAGAAAAAAGTTACCGTCCAGTTTCCTGAAGAGCAAACGCCGCTGTCGCCACGATTTCGCGGACTGTTGGCATTGCGCCGTTATCCGAACGGCGAAGAGCGCTGTATCGCTTGCAAGCTTTGCGAAGCGGTTTGTCCGGCTCTTGCCATCACCATTGAGTCAGAACCGCGAGAGGATGGTTCCCGCCGCACAACCCGTTACGATATTGACATGTTTAAATGTATCAATTGCGGGCTGTGTGAAGAATCATGTCCGGTTGACTCTATCGTCGTGACGCCTATTCATCATTACCACATCAGTGAGCGTGGGCAGAATATCATGACCAAGGAAAAGCTTTTGGCGGTCGGGGACTTAATGGAAGACAAGCTGGCTCTCGATCGAGAAGCTGACAAAAAATACCGTTGACGGGGTTAAAATATGCATGAATTATTACTGCAAATCGTTTTTTATTTTTTTGCAGGCCTGACAATACTGTCAGCCTTTATGGTCATTACCCAAAACAACCCGGTCCGTTGTGTCTTATTTTTGGTTCTGGCATTTGTTGCAAGCGCAATTTTATGGATTCTCGTAAAGGCTGAATTTTTGGCCCTGATTTTGGTTCTGGTTTATGTGGGCGCGGTTATGACGCTGTTTTTATTTGTTATCATGATGCTCAATATTGATATTGAATCAATGAAAACGCAGTTTCTGCGCTATTTGCCTTTTGGCTTAATCATAGTGGCCTTGCTGGTCAGCCTGCTATTGATTGCCATACCGGAAGATGCGTTTAAAACCGGCGTTGAAATCTCGGCGGCGGCAGTGCATATCGCCGAGGAGAGCCTTGTGCCGGCGGGCGTGCCGCAGCCCGCGGCGCCTTCCAATACGGAAGCTCTGGGGCTGGTTTTATATACCGATTATGTATTGGCTTTTGAAATGGCAGCAGCTATTCTCCTGGTCGCCATTATTGCTGCCATTACATTGGTTCATCGAAATCCAATACGATCCAAGCAGCAAGATGTTACCAAGCAAATTATGACTCGCCGCCAGGATCGAGTTGAGATAATTAAGATGAAACCTGAGAACAGGGTTTAAGGAATATTGCATGATACCGGTTATAAATTATCTGACGCTGAGCGCGATTGTTTTTGGCTTGAGTTTGGTAGGCATTATCATCAATCGCCGAAATATCATTCTCTTGCTGGTTTGCGTGGAATTAATGTTGCTGGCCGTGAATACAAACTTTGTTGCTTTTTCTCATTATTACAATGCCACCGCTGGCGAAATATTTGTTTTCTTTATTTTAACTGTTGCTGCAGCTGAAGCCGCGATTGGCTTGGCGATTGTGGTGTTGCTCTATCGCAACCGCGGCAATATTGATGTCAATAAACTGAATCATTTAAAAGGGTAACGACGTGAGCATATTACAGTGTTGTTTGATTATCGTACTCGCTCCACTAGCCGGCAGCATTATATCTGGTTTTTTTCGCCATCAGATTGGCCGCGCTGGCGCCCATGGCATCACTATTGCGGGCGTCACCATGTCTTTTTTGTTTTCTATATATGTAGCCGTAATGATTCTCAGCGCGGCGGCGCAACCAATCAACATGAATTTATACACCTGGGCAAACGGGGGAGATATTTTTCCATACGCCTTTCATATCGGCTTTATGATTGACCCTCTTTCTGTTGTTATGATGGTTATCGTCACTTTTGTATCCCTGCTGGTTCATATTTATAGCATTGGTTATATGGCAGACGATGATGGCTATCAGCGGTTTTTCAGCTACATTTCTCTCTTTACATTTATGATGCTCATGCTGGTCACGGCCAATAATTTTTTGCAATTATTCTTTGGTTGGGAAGGTGTTGGGCTTGTTTCTTATTTATTAATTGGTTTCTGGTATCAGAAGGAATCAGCAATACAGGGCAGCTTAAAAGCTTTTCTGGTGAACCGCGTTGGGGATTTTGGCTTTATCCTGGGTATTGCGCTGGTACTGGCTTACGTCGGCAGCCTTGATTATACAACGGTATTTAATCAGGCTGAGTCGCTCGCCCAGCAGACGACTGAGATATTTCAAGGGGCTTCCTGGTCAGTGATTACCGTTATCTGCTTTCTTTTATTTATTGGAGCGATGGGCAAGTCCGCACAAATTCCCTTACATGTCTGGCTGCCAGAGTCAATGGAAGGCCCTACTCCTATTTCGGCTTTGATTCATGCTGCAACCATGGTTACGGCCGGGGTATTTATGGTAGCACGCATTTCACCCATGATAGAGTACTCAACCACAGCTTTAAGCTTTGTTTTGGTCATTGGGGCGACAGGCGCGTTATTCACCGGTATTCTGGCGCTTGTTATGAACGATATCAAACGGGTTGTTGCGTACTCTACTTTATCTCAGCTGGGGTATATGATGGTAGCGATGGGCGCATCCGCATTCAGCGCCGGTATTTTTCACCTGCTGACTCATGCTTGCTTCAAAGCATTGCTGTTCCTTGCCGCGGGTTCAGTCATTATTGGTATGCATCACGAGCAGGATATGCGCAAAATGGGCGGCTTATGGCGAAAAATGCCTATTACCTACGTGACTTTTCTGATCGGCAGCCTGGCGCTTTGCGCGATTCCTCCATTTGCAGGATTCTACTCGAAAGACACGATTATCGAAGCAGCACAGCTATCTGAGATTCCTGGAAGCGGTTATGCTTATTTTTGTGTGGCGGTAGGTGCTATGGTTACAGCGTTATATACATTTCGAGCGTTTTTTATGACATTTCATGGGGAGCCGCGCATGGATGAGAAAACGTTCGCCCATGTCCACGAGTCACCATGGGTGGTATGGGTGCCGCTTGTCTTATTGGCAATTCCATCAGTCATATTGGGTTATGTATTGTATATGCCTATGTTATTTGACAAGCCTACGCTTTTGGCCCCTTCTCTTTTTGTGTTGCCTCAATATAATGTTTTGGCCGAATTGGCTCATGAAGTGGCGTCTCCGCTTCAGTCTGCCCTGCACGCCGTATATTCTCCGGTATTCTGGTTGACAGCAGGCGGTATTTTCATTGCCTGGTTATGCTATATTGTCTTGCCTGCAATTCCTGGGTTATTAAGCAAGATGTTTCGCTATATCTACTTGATTTTAGTGAATAAATATGGATTTGACGCATTTAATGATCTTGTTTTTGTCCGCGGAGCAAAAGGGATAGGCCGTATTCTGTACTCTGTCGGAGATCAAAAACTAATTGATGGATTGTTTGTTAATGGGTCTGCGCGCATGGTTAGCTGGATGTCATCCAAAACGCGCGCGATGCAAAGTGGTTATTTGTACCATTACATTACCGTGATGGTATTAAGCCTGCTGGGTTTTCTTTGCTGGTTGCTCCTTGGTTAAATTTTACTTCAAGCTGTTTCTGAAAATTGCTAGAGAAATATATAAGGTGAGGGTATGCATCATTTGCTCAATTTACTGATTTGGTTGCCGATAATCGGCGGTGTATTTGTATTCCTCACGGGCGATGACAAGAATCCAAATGTATCGCGATTTCTGTCTTTATTCACTGTATTATTGACTTTAATCATCTGCATTCCGCTGGTCATTGGTTTTGATACAAATACGTTTAGCATGCAGTATGTCGATGAAATTGAATGGATGCCAAGCTTGGGAATTCGCTATAGCCTGGGCATTGATGGTTTATCCCTGCTGCTTATCGTGCTGACAGTTTTCACAAATTTAATCGTCATTCTTGCCACCTGGGACAGTGTCAAAAGGAAAGTTGGCCAGTATATGGCTGCCTTTTTAATCATGCAGGGACTTTTGGCTGGTGTCTTTGCTTCTCTTGATGCTATTGTTTTTTATATCTTCTGGGAGGCAACGCTTATTCCCATGTACCTTATTATCGGTATCTGGGGTTCAAGCAACAGAGTATATGCAGCCATCAAATTCTTTCTATATACGTTTCTCGGTTCAGTTTTGATGCTCGCCTCTTTTCTTTACCTGGGCTATCTGGCCGGAACTTTTAAAATTGAAACACTTTATGCGGTTAAACTTGGCATGACTGCGCAAACTTTAATATTTATTGCCTTTTTCCTGGGTTTTGCTATCAAGATTCCCATGTTTCCAGTCCACACCTGGTTACCTGATGCACATACAGAAGCGCCCGCGGGCGGCTCCATCGTGCTTGCTGCCATCTTGCTAAAATTAGGCGCTTACGGATTTATCCGCTTTGCCTTGCCCATCGTTCCTGATGCCTGTGCGCAATATGCCCCTCTCATGGTGATTCTTTCCCTGATTGCCGTGGTATATATCGGACTGGTCGCTATTATCCAGCAGGACATGAAACGTTTGATTGCCTATTCGTCTATATCGCATATGGGCTTTGTCACTTTGGGTTGTTTTGCAGTTTTTTTGATCGCTGAAAAGACAGGACTTCGGCAAGCTGGTTTAGTGCTGGAAGGCGCGGTTGTAGTGATGGTATCCCATGCCTTTGTTTCCGGCGCAATGTTTGCCGGCGTAGGTTATATATATGATCGCATGCATACAAGGCAAATTAAGGATTTTGGCGGAATAGTTAACACAATGCCGATATTTGCCTCATTTTTTATGCTGTTCGCCATGGCCAATGCCGGGCTGCCGGGCACATCGGGCTTTGTAGGCGAATTTATGGTAATTCTTGGCAGTATTAAGGCAGGATTCTGGATCGCCTTCTGGGCTGCCACAACCCTTATTGTCGGCGCTGCCTATACTTTGTGGATGTATAAGCGGGTGATATTTGGGCCAGTGAATAACAAGCGGGTTGCGGAGCTGAAAGATATATCACGGTTTGAATTGAGCGCGTATATATTATTGGCCGTAATGGTCGTTGGGTTTGGAGTTTACCCTAAACCAATGCTTGATTATGTTCATCACACGGTCAGCTATACGCTGGCTCAGGCAGATAAATCCAAGCTGCAGTAATCAATATTTAATTAAACAATTTTCCAAAGTAAGGCTGAATTAAGATGACTGAATTACTGGACAATATACATGTGGCATTGCCGGAAATGATAGTGCTTACCACTGCATGCGTTGCGTTAATCAGTGATTTGTTTTTAAATCGACGCATGCCAGGCATTGCATTTTACTTTGCCTGCGCAGGTTTGGCGCTGGCGGGTGTTATCAGCTTTCTTTTGCTTGGCCAATTTAAGACGGTCATCTTCCATGCACTTTTTGTCAGCGATGACAGCGCGCAGCTGATGAAACTCTTTATTTACTTCAGCGTCTTGCTCAGTTTTATTTATTCCAGGCATTATATTAATGAAAGACAGATCCCTTCAGGCGATTATTACATTCTCGGCTTGTTCTCAACGCTTGGGATGATGGCGCTTGTTTCCGCCCACTCCTTGTTGACGATATACCTTGGATTGGAATTATTGTCGTTGCCTTTGTATGCCATGGCGGCAATCCGCCGCACAGACAGTGATTCAAGCGAGGCAGCCGTGAAATATTTTATCATGGGAGCTATTGCTTCAGGACTGCTCTTATACGGCATCTCCCTTCTCTATGGCGCAACTGGACAGCTTGACCTCATGGAGGTTGCTAATGCAATAGCGGCAAGCTGGCCGCAAAAGAGCGGATTGCTTTCATTTGCGCTGGTGTTTATCGTTGCCGGTGTTGGGTTCAAGCTTGCCGCTGCTCCCTTCCATATGTGGGCTCCGGATGTGTATCAAGGCGCGCCAAGTTCAGTGACTCTATTCATCAGCGCTGCCCCCAAGATTGCTGCCATGGGCATGGCTTTTCGCTTATTTACACTTGGGTTGGTAGACATTGCCGGGCAGTGGCAGCAGTTGTTTTTGTTTATGGCTCTGCTCTCCACGGGCCTTGGGAACTTGCTGGCAATTACTCAAAAAAATATTAAGCGGCTTTTTGCCTATTCTGCCATCGCTCATATGGGGTATGCGCTTTTTGGTATTTTGGCGGCCTCTGCAGATGGGTACGCGGCAGCGCTATATTATGTATTGCTTTATGCCATCATGTCGGTCGCAGCTTTGGGACTCATTGTATTGATGTCCCGTTCTGGTATGGAAATCGAAATGATTGATGATCTAAAAGGTTTAAACAAGCGAAATCCATGGCTTGCATTCATGATGATGATAGTACTTTTTTCCCTGGCAGGCGTTCCGCCGACAGTAGGGTTTTTTACCAAGTTATTGGTTTTAAAGGCGCTTGTCGATGTGAATATGACATGGGTGGCTGTTATTGGGTTGGCATTTGCAGTGGTTGGCGCTTTCTATTATCTTCGTATCGTCAAAGTCATGTATTTTGATGAAGCTGAGAATCCAGAACCTGTACAGGTAACGGGTATTACCCAATTGATATTTTCCATCAATTGTTTATCCCTGCTTTATTTCGGCATATTTCCCAGCGCTTTGGTATCTGCGTGCATGAATGCATTTGCTGCTTAAAAAGGATAACAATGATATGCATTTGTTTTACATAAATTTCTTGGTGAATAACTTGATAAATTAAAACATCATGCGTATAATTAGCCTTAGTTGATGCGGGGTGGAGCAGCCTGGTAGCTCGTCGGGCTCATAACCCGAAGGTCGTAGGTTCAAATCCTGCCCCCGCTACCAATTATAACAAGACCCCATTTATGGGGTTTTTTATTATCTATACTTATCTAAGAAAATGTTTGCTAAACAATTAGCATGATAGGGATATAAATTCTACCTGGTCGGTATGCTGTCAAATGACTTTAACCGAGTGGTATATTGAAAAGAGCAGCTGTATTGGGCGCGTCTGCAAAGATAACCGTCTTTCACTCAAATCTTACTTGAACTACGGCAATTTTTTCAAAGCATGCGTTAATGCGGAACCGCCATTTTGGCTTGGCGATAATGGGTTAAAAATATATGATACATGACGAGATTGAAGCGCTTATGGCGCCAACCGTTGAAGATATGGGTTATGTACTGTGGGGATGTGAGTATATCTCCCGGGGGAAGCATTCTGTACTGAGGATTTATATTGATAAAGAGGAAGGAATAGGAATTGAAGACTGTGAGCGCGTCAGCCGCCAGGTCAGCGCATTACTGGATGTAGAGGATCCGATTTCGGGAAATTATACGTTGGAAGTTTCATCGCCAGGCGTACCGCGGCCTCTGTTTCATGGCTGGCAGTATCAGCGGTTTTTAGGACAGCAAGTACAGATAAAATTGATGAAGCCAGTAGAAGGTAGAAGGAAATTTAGTGGAGTCATTGCCTCTGCCAATGAAGATAAGTTGGTGCTAAGCATCGATGATGAGCATAGGGAATTTAATATTTCCAATATTGTAAAAGCAAATTTGACTGTCTAGTGAGGCGAATAATGAGCAAAGAATTGTTATTAGTTGCTGAAGCATTATCAAACGAAAAAGGCGTAAGTAAAGATGTTGTCTTGGAAGCAATCCAAACTGCATTAGAGTCAGCAACGCGCAAGCTTTCAGGTGTCGATCTAGGCGTAAGAGTCAAGCTGGATCCACGTACAGGCGAGTATGAAACATTTCGCTATTGGGATGTGGTTCCCGAAGAAGAACTGGAATATCCAGACAGGCAATTAACATTAGAACAAGCGCGCGAAAGAAATCCTGCTATAGAAATTGGCCAGCGAATTGAAGAGCCGATGCCATCTATTGAATTTGGGCGCATAGCTGCGCAAACAGCCCGCCAGGTTATCATGCAGAAGGTCCGTGAAGCAGAACGTCGATTAATCGTTGATCAATACGTCAGTAAGCTTGGGCAACTGGTCTACGGCACAGTTAAAAAAGTTACACGGGACAATGTGATTATTGAGCTCGGCGGTAAAGCTGAGGCATTTATGCCGAGGAATGAAATGCTGCCGCAGGAAATGTTCAGGCCGAATGACAGAGTGCGGGCATATCTTTATGATATTGTGGAGCAGCCGCGAGGTCCGCAACTCCTGGTAAGCAGAACAAGAAAGGAAATGCTGATTGAGTTATTTCGAATTGAAGTGCCCGAAATAGGTGAAAATGTAATCGAGATTAAGGCAGCAGCGCGTGAGCCCGGCAGCCGGGCTAAAATCGCCGTTAAGACCAATGACGGCCGAATTGATCCTGTTGGTGCGTGTGTCGGAATGCGCGGCGCACGTGTTCAGGCAGTCTCCAGCGAGTTAGGCGGCGAGCGAGTTGATATTGTATTATGGGATGATAATCCGGCCCAGCTGGTGATTAATGCTATGGCGCCTGCGGAAATCAGTTCGATTGTGGTCGATGAAGATACGCATACCATGGATCTGGCAGTACAGAAAGAGCAACTTTCCCAGGCCATAGGGCGCTCAGGACAAAATGTTCGCCTGGCTAGCCAGTTAACAGGATGGACGTTAAATGTCATGACAGCGGAGGAGTTTGAAGATAAGAGCCAGGCTGAATCCACTAAAATTATCAAGTTATTTACTTCAGCTCTTGATATTGATGAAGAAATTGCTTCCATACTGGTAGCAAATGGGTTTTCATCACTTGAGGAAATTGCCTATGTTCCTAAAGATGAACTGCTGTCTATTGAGGAATTTGACGAAGAAATTGTTGATGAGTTGCGAAGCCGGGCAAATGATTCCTTATTAACTCAGGCCTTAGCTTCAGGCCAGACAGCCACAGAAGGCAGTGATGGCGATTTATTATCGTTAGAAGGTATGACTGAAGAACTTGCAGAGCAGTTGAAAGGCGCAGGCATCACCACTGTTGAGGAGCTTGCAGAACAATCTGTGGATGAACTCCAGGAGCTGACAGGAATGACCGAAGAGAAGGCTGGTGCTTTGATTATGAAAGCCAGGGAGCCCTGGTTTCAGTCTGATGAGGCCTAACCCTATTTTTTGTTAAATTTTTTGGTGAAAGTTTGTAGCAAAATTTATCATGAAGATTTGAAAATTTCGCTCAAAAGAAGTACTGGTCAGCTTGATTTTCAATTTGTTATGCTGGATGCCATTTTATATGGTTGTCCGTTTAAGTGAGAATTAATAGAACGAATTCCAGCTTTAAGCTTCAGGAATGACTATTAAAATTTATAAGCTGCCGCAGAGGCAGCTAAATGAGGATTTGAATTATGGCGGATGTAACGGTTAAACAATTAGCACAAATCGTGGGTATCCCTGTTGAGCGCTTATTGAACCAGTTGCAGGAAGCTGGGTTATCTTTTACAGATGATCAGCAGGTGGTAAATGAAGAGCAAAAGCGCACATTGCTCAATCATTTAAAAGGTCTTAATAAGGGAGAGAACACCCTGGCGCCTGGACGCATTACCCTGCGCCGCAAGAGTGTTTCGCAGGTAACTTTAGGGCAAGATGCACATAGCGGCAAAAAAGTTAAGGTTGAGGTTCGAAAAAATCGCACTTACGTGAAGCGCAGCATTCTTGAACAACAAAACGAGCCTGAGGTAGCAGAAGCTGTACTGGAAGATGAAGCGGCAAAGCCGGCTGAGCCTGCTGTTGAACCAGTGCAGGATATAGCTGAGCCATCAGAAGCTTCATCTTCCGGGATAGCGCTTGAGACGGAACAGAAGATGGCTGAAGCTCCTGTCGAAATAGAAGCCGCCCAAGAGGAGGCTTTGCCGAAAGAAATGGTGCCTGAAGTTTCAGAAACTGCACCTGAACCAGCTGAGTCAGTGGAGAAAAAGGAAAGTTTTGAGCGTCCCAAGAAAGAAGAACGCGCGCGGCCTTCGAAGAAAAAGGCTGCTGATGAAGATGAGCAAGATATAGAAAAGTCAGACTATCGCAAGGGTAAGAAGAAAAGTAAATATCAGCCCCGTTACCAGGAAGAGCAGGAACATGAACTGATATTTCCTAATAAAAAACACAAGGTAAAAAAACGAAAGAGCACTGAAAAATCAGAAAAATACCGTGAAGCCGAGGAAGCATTGACCCACGGATTTGCTAAACCCACGGCACCTGTGGTTCGAGAGGTGACGATTCCTGAAACAATTACAGTCGCTGAGCTTGCCAAACGGATGTCTGTCAAGGCGGCAGAAGTGATTAAAGCCATGATGAGTCTTGGTGCAATGGCAACCATTAACCAAGTGATTGATCAGGAAACGGCGATCATTGTTGTTGAAGAAATGGGACATATTCCCCGGCCTCTTAAAGAAAATGCTATTGAAGCGACACTTGACGATGTGGTCAGCAAAGGTAGTCGTGAAGAGACCCGCGCGCCGGTGGTCACTATCATGGGGCATGTGGATCATGGTAAAACCTCGTTGCTGGATTACATTCGTCGAACAAAAGTAGCCGCTGGAGAGGCAGGCGGGATTACCCAGCATATCGGTGCGTATCATGTCAGCACTGCCAAGGGTGAAATTACTTTCCTTGATACCCCAGGTCACGCTGCCTTTACCGCGATGCGTGCCCGCGGCGCGGAAGTGACTGATATTGTGATCTTGATCGTTGCCGCTGATGACGGCGTTAAGCCGCAAACGATAGAAGCCGTGCAACATGCCAAAGCAGCTAAAGTCCCCATTATCGTGGCGGTTAATAAAATGGATAAACCGGGTGTTGATCCAGAGCGGGTGATGAACGAGCTGTCTGCGTATGATGTTATTCCCGAAGCGTGGGGTGGCGATACCATGTTCGTTAAAATTTCTGCTAAAACCGGCCAGGGCATAGAGGAATTACTGGATGCAATTTTACTTCAGGCTGAAGTGCTGGAGCTGACCGCACATACTGATGGCGCGGCAAAAGGCGTGGTGATTGAATCCAGGCTGGATAAAGGTCGTGGGCCTGTCGCTACAGTCCTGGTTCAAAATGGTACTTTACGCAGGGGAGATATCCTGCTTGCAGGTCTCCAATATGGAAGAGTTCGAGCATTAGTCAGCGATAATGGTTCAACGGTGGAAGCGGCAGGACCCTCTATTCCCGTTGAAGTATTGGGTTTATCTGCAGTTCCGCATGCTGGTGATGAAGCGATTGTTGTTCCAGATGAGAAGCGCGCTCGCGAAGTTGCCTTATTCCGGCAAGGAAAATTCCGTGATGTGAAACTCGCAAGGCGCCAGAAGACTTCGCTCGAGGGCTTTATGGATACCATGACCGCAGCTGAATCCAAAGTCTTAAATGTAGTGCTTAAAGCAGATGTTCAAGGCTCTGTAGAGGCTATTGCCGATGCATTGGTCAAGCTTTCAACTGATGAAGCGACTGTGAACATTATCGCAAGCGGGGTGGGCGGCATTACCGAGTCCGATGTGCATCTGGCAATCGCTTCTCATGCATTGCTGATTGGTTTTAACGTCCGTGCTGATGCCGGTGCCAAGCGACTGGCTGAATTGGAAGGCGTTGAAATACACTACTACAGTGTGATTTATGAAATTGTGGACCAGGTCAAAGGCGCCTTATCCGGTATGCTTGAACCTAAATTTAAAGAGGAAATTATCGGGATTGCAGAAGTGCGGGATGTTTTTCGCTCACCCAAGCTTGGCGCGATTGCCGGCTGTATGGTGATCGAAGGCGTGATTAAGCGGAATAACCCAATCCGGGTATTAAGAAATAATGTGGTGATCTATGAAGGTACTTTAGAGTCCTTGCGTCGGTTCAAGGATGACGTTGTGGAAGTACGGCAGGGGCTTGAATGCGGCATTGGCGTTAAAAACTATAATGATGTCAAAAGCGGCGATTTGATTGAAGTATTTGAAACAGTGGAAATCAAGCGTGATTGATACTTGACCGAACCTTCAGTTCCATCATGAGACAGCCTGGGCATGGAGCCAATCTAACCGCTAAATCGAGATAGATATGATAAATGAATTTAAACGTACGGATCGAATTGCCGAAACCATAAAGCGTAAATTGGCCCAATTGATTCAAACGGAAGTTACCGACCCGCGATTATCAAAATTTGTGACTATTTCAGCAGTTAAGGTCTCAAAGGACTTAAGCCATGCCAAAGTATATTTTACGGTTTTAAATGCTGAGCCACAGCAAACAGCCGCCATTTTAAACGCTGCTGCAAGTTATCTGCGGACTATATTGGCGAAAAGCATGACTCTTCGGATCATGCCGCAGCTGCATTTCGTTTATGATGAGTCGATCGAGTACGGCAAACGCCTAAGCCGCCTCATTGATGAAGCCAACCCTGAAAAACAGCAAGATGACGAGCAGCAATAAACAGCCTGTACATGGTATTTTGCTCCTGAATAAGCCGCAAGGCGTTACTTCAAATTGGGCTTTGCAAAAGGTCAAACGTTTATTTAATGCGCAAAAAGCAGGACATACTGGAAGCCTTGATCCTCTGGCAACCGGCATGTTGCCAATCTGTTTTGGAGAAGCGACAAAATTCAGCCAGTATTTGCTGGATGCGGATAAATGTTATGAAGTTACAGCTGCTCTCGGCATCAAAACCAATACTGGAGATGCTTTAGGAGAAATCATTGCCAGGGTAGAAGGCCGGGCTATTAGCCAGGATGATTTACACGAGGTCTTGCAGGCTTTCTTGGGCAAGAGCAAGCAGGTTCCTTCCATGTTTTCGGCCTTAAAACATCAAGGCCGGCCTCTTTATGAGTATGCCCGCGCTGGAGTCGAAGTGGAACGAGAGGCGCGTGATATTTATATTCATCAACTGAGTTTGGTGGATTTTGATGCCTGTCATTTTTCCCTGGTTGTTTCCTGCAGCAAGGGGACTTATATCCGCAATCTAATAGAGGATATTGGCAATAAGCTTGGTGTTGGCGCCCATGTAACCCGCTTGCATAGGAAATATACGGCAGGCTTTGCTGATGAGCCCATGCATGCCCTGAACGATTTGGCTGAACAATCAAAAGAAGCACTGCTCAACTGCTTATTGCCAATTGACAGGGCAACGGCTTTTTTCCCGCGGATGACCATTGAATTTGATGAAGAATCGGCCCTTCGCCAAGGCAAGATTATCAAAATACAGCCTGAAAACAATTGCGGCATCATGCGGTTATATCGCCTGGATGGCCGTTTTGTCGGCCTGGGCGAGGTCGATGAGTCAGGGCATTTAAAAGGCAAACGTCTTCTGCAGGGAGTGTATTGATTTTTTATTGACGAATACAGATCAAGCTATCTACAATTGGGTTGTCGTCAAAAAAAAGCTGCTTGGACAAAATATTGCTTGTTTATGAAGACAGGGATTGGTAAAATTCATCATTTTGAAAACACACGATTCATGTTTCTAGGAGTAAACAATGTCGCTAACTAGCGCACAGAAAGAAGATATCATCAATGAATTTAAGCGCGCCAATGCTGATACTGGGTCGCCCGAAGTGCAGGTATCCCTTATCACAAACCGGATTAATTATTTGACAACGCATTTTAAAACCCATAAAAAAGACTTCCATTCACGCCGTGGATTACAGGCTTTGGTTAACAAACGGCGCAAGCTTTTAAAGTATTTGAAAAGAAAAGATCAGGATCGTTATTCCAGTTTGATTAAAAAACTAGGTTTAAGAGATTCCTATTGATTACCAGCATGATTGGTGATTGGGCAAACGTTTTCATTTAAAAAAGCGCAGTCTTCTGCGCTTTTTTTTTCTCCGCTGCCCAGGTTTATAACCTGGACTAACAATAGTCTTGAAAGAAATCCAAGCCCATCTAAAAATATAAAACAATTGATTTAAGAGGTGACATACGTGGCTAAAATCACTAAAACAGTACAATTTGGCGAGCACACCCTGACTCTGGAGACTGGTGAAATTGCAAGACAGGCCACTGGCGCTGTCTTTGCAAACATGAACGGAACCCAGGTCTTGGTGACTGTTGTAGGCAATAAGGAAGGTGCTGAGAAAAATAATTTTTTCCCCTTAACGGTTCATTATCAGGAAAAATCTTATGCCGCTGGTAAAATTCCAGGGGGATTTACGAAGCGTGAAGGCCGCCCAAGCGAGCACGAAACGCTGGTTTCCAGATTGATCGATCGCCCTTTGCGCCCATTGTTTCCTGATAATTTCTATAATGAAGTGCAAGTGATTGCAACGGTTATGTCTTTAAACCCGGATGTGCCTGCTGATATCGTGGCGATGTTAGGCGCATCCGCAGCGCTTGCTGTTTCTGGCATTCCATTTCAAGGGCCAATTGGCGCTGCGCGGATTGGTTATAAGGATGGTATTTATTTATTAAATCCTGGCCATAAAGCGCTTGCCTATTCTGAACTTGATCTCATAGTAGCCGGTACTGAAAATGCCATATTGATGGTTGAGTCCGAAGCTCAAGAGCTCAGCGAAGAAATTATGCTTGGCGCCGTGCTTTATGGTCATGAGATGATGAAAGGTGTCATCAAGGCCATCCGAGAGTTTGCTGCAGAAGCCGGCAAGCCAGCCTGGGACTGGACGCCGCCTGCTGTTGATGAGGCATTAGAAATTGAGCTAAAAAAACGGGCTCAAGATGATTTGGAACAGGCTTATCAAATTAGAGACAAGCAACAGCGCTATCAGCGCCTGGCAGAAATCCGCCAGCAGGTGGCCGATGCTTTGCTGGAAGGGAACGAGGATATTGAGCGGGACGATATCTTGGCACTTCTTGGCATATTGGAGAAGAACATTGTCCGAAACCGCATCCTCAATGGTGAGCCGCGTATTGACGGCCGTGACCAAAGAACTGTCCGTCCCATCGCTATTCGTACCACTTTTCTTGAGCGGGCGCATGGTTCTGCCCTCTTTACCAGAGGTGAAACCCAGGCCATCGTTGCCGCCACTTTGGGAAGCGAACGAGATGCGCAGACTTTGGATAGGCTGGAGGGAGAATATAAAGAGCGGTTTATGCTGCATTACAATTTCCCACCTTTTTCTGTGGGAGAAACCGGTATGGTTGGCAGCCCCAAGCGCCGCGAAATAGGCCATGGCCGTCTGGCACACCGGAGCCTGATGGCAGTGCTCCCGAGTGCCAGTGAATTTCCCTATGTACTGCGAGTGGTTTCTGACATCACCGAATCAAACGGCTCAAGTTCAATGGCCACAGTCTGCGGCACAAGCCTTGCCCTGATGGATGCAGGCGTGCCTTTAAAGGCGCCTGTTGCGGGTGTGGCCATGGGCCTGATTAAAGAAGGGGAACGCTTTGCTGTCCTCACAGATATATTGGGGGATGAAGATCATTTGGGCGATATGGACTTTAAAGTTGCCGGTACCGAAAAAGGGGTAACCGCTCTGCAAATGGATATCAAAATCACCGGTATCACGAAGGAAATCATGGAGCAGGCGCTTGATCAGGCATTGGCTGCTAGAAAGCACATCTTGGAAGTGATGAATAATGCGCTGGCTGAACACCGCGAAGAGTTATCCGAACATGCGCCAAGAATTGTGAGCATGAAGGTGGCCGAAGACAAGATTCGCACCATTATCGGCAAGGGCGGCGCCACAATTAAAGGATTGGTAGAAAGCACTGGTGTTGCAATTGATATTGATGATACTGGCGTAGTACAAATGTTTTCTCCTAATGCGGAAGCGTTGGAAGAAGCGCAACGGCAGATTAAGGCACTGATTGCAGAAGTAGAAGTAGGCCAGACTTATCACGGAAAAGTGAGTAAAATCGTCGACTTTGGCGCTTTCATCAATTTATTGCCTGGTAAAGATGGTTTGCTGCATATATCGCAAATCTGTGCAGATCGTTCGCAAAAGGTTGAGGAAGTATTAACCGAAGGTCAGGAGATCACGGTTTTTGTCGCAGGCATAGACAAACAAGGCCGGGTCAAGCTGGAGTGGAAAGATAAGCCGGAATCAAGCAAAACAAAAGAAGCAGAATCACGCCCGGAAACAAGCGAGCCAGAGGAGAAAGCTGAGTCTGATGAGCAGCCCATCCAGGATGATTCGCCTGAAGAGTAGGGTTTTGGTAATACTGCTTTTTTGCACAAATAAAAAGCAGTATTATTTCTCCCTCATGGTTAGCGAATCAGGTTTAAAAACTCCATTCGGCTGCTGGGGTTGTTGCGCATATCACCAAGCATCACTGAGGTGGTCATAATGGAGTTTTGCTTTTCAACGCCGCGCATCATCATGCATAAATGGCGGGCTTCAATCACAACTGCCACCCCACGAGCATTGGTAATATGGGCAATGCAATTAGCGATTTCAGTAGTGAGACGCTCTTGTATTTGCAGGCGTCGGGCGAAATAATCAACGATACGTGCTATTTTCGAAAGACCAAGCACCTTTCCGTGCGGTAAATAGCCAACGTGGCACTTGCCTAAAAAAGGCAGCAAATGGTGCTCGCACATGGAATACATTTCAATATCCTTGACGATCACCATTTCGCTCATGTCTGATTCAAAGAGCGCATCATTGATAATTTCATTCAAATCTTCCCGATACCCTTTGGTCAAATAACGTATGGCATTCGCTGCCCGTTCGGGCGTATCTTTCAGCCCCTCTCGGTCAATATTTTCACCAATTTGTTCTAGCAATTGTTTATATAATTCTTGCATTTAAATACCTCAGCCAGGAGGCCAGGTCATTTGCCTGCCGCCTAAAAGATGTAGATGGATGTGATATATTTCCTGGCCGCCGTACGAGTTGACATTAAATATCAATCGATACCCTTTCTCCGTCAGTCCTTCTTCATTGGCGATTTTCTTTGCAGCCAAAATCATCTGCCCCAGCAATCGCTCATCCCCGGTATCGGCATCGGCAATGGTGGCAATATGCTTTTTGGGCACAACCAGCACATGTGTTGGCGCCTGCGGTTTTATATCACGAAAAGCCATTATTTCTGAATTTTCAAAAATCACTTTGGCAGGGATATCCCCCCCAATTATTTTACAGAATAAGCAGTCCATAATCATCCTGAATTCGTTCGATGGGTTATGGATTATAGCAAAGAATATACGATGGCCATCAATTTTAATTGATGGCCATCTAAAGATGGGGGGAAATTTGGGTCTGTTGATCAACCATCTACATAGGCTTCGAAGCTACCCATGTTCTCTTTGCCTTTTACCAATAAATTGCGCATAATATTGCCTTTTTAACTGAAGCAGGTATTGCAATGGGTCTTAAGGATGTAAACAGTGGTCGTGACGTTCCCAATGAAATTAACGTCATCATTGAAATCCCCATGCGCGGCGAGCCCGTTAAATATGAGGTCGATAAAGAAACCGGCGCTTTATTTGTTGACCGCTTCATGGCTACCGCCATGTTTTATCCAGCCAATTACGGCTATGTTCCAAATACGTTGTCTGAAGATGGCGATCCCGTCGATGTTCTGGTAGTCAGCCCAGTGCCGCTCATCAGCGGCGCTGTGATCCGTTGCCGTGCGGTAGGGATGCTTAAGATGACTGATGAATCAGGCATTGATGCCAAAGTGATGGCTGTCCCCATATCCAAGTTAAGTAAATTATACGAATCGGTCAAGACATACGAGGATTTGCCTGCTTCGCTGCTGCTTTCCATTGAGCATTTCTTTACCCATTATAAGGATCTGGAAGAAGGCAAGTGGGTTAAAATCAACGGCTGGGAAGGTCCTGATGCAGCCCAGGAGGAAATCATAAGCAGTGTCAGGCGCTGGAAAAAAATGCAATAAACTGCATCCTTCCGCAAGTCGCGGAAGGTTTTTTTTCATAATGCGGCAAAAGGCTTGTGCCTTGTAAAGCAGTCTAATACGTTAATGCCTCTTGCGTTTGCTTATGCCGACATGTTGCGCAAGGCAACCGCTATAAAAATATAAGTCCAGCCGCTGACAATCAAGTCAATGGCAAGGAATAAACCGATGACCCAAAGTCCGCTCCACGGCCACTGCGCCAATATTAAAATCCCTAAAAGAATAGCAATCAGGCCGGCAAACATAAGCCAGCCCCAGCCTTTGCTGCCCCGCAAGGAGAGCGCCATGAAAAAACGCAAGGCGCCGATGATGATTAAAACAGAAGCCAGCAAGGCAGTGAGTGCCGCAGAGGCGAGAATCGGGTCGTAGAAAATAATGATACCGCCTGCGATGTATAGCAGGGCAACCAAAAGATGCCAGAGCGCACCTTTCCAGTGCTTGCTCCTCAGCGCATCTATCACCTGGGCAGCACCGCCGATAATTAAGAGAATGCCTAAAAAAAGAACGCTGACCAGCGTCAATCCCACAAGCATCCCCAAACCAATGCTGCCTAAAAGAATAAAAATAATGCCAAGAAACAGCAGCCAGCCCCAATTTCGTTGCAGTTTAGGGGATAGGGTTTGCATATTTCCTTCAGTGCTTGTCATGTTAGTTTTCCTTATATAGGCCAATGATTGACATCCCCTTCTAGCTTAGCTTGGGAAACAGGACTTATGCAATCAGTTTGCTTTAACGGCAAATGTTGCACAAAATGATATAAAAATGTATCATTCTAGCCTTTTCTGCCATACCGGTAATTATTAATTATAGTTTCTTAATTTGGGAGCAATCACCATGAGTTTTTTTCAGGAAAAGGCAAGGTTATATGAAGCAGCAGGCGTGCGAAAAACCTGTGTCCGCGAGCATCAAACAAAAAAATGGGATTTCAAGGAAGAAAAACGAATAAGAGTTCTTCACCATGGCTTTTTTACCCCTTACCAGTCTTTCCGCGATTTTCAAGCCCAACTTCGCGCGCCAGTAGTAATGCCTGTGATCTGCGCCATACAAGCAATCACGTCAGCGATCCATGTCGTCAAGGATGCATTTTTTTGTGTATTAAACCTGGCTATACTCGATTTTCACCAAAGCGGAGAGCATTTTAAAAATGCATTTATAGGGTTTTTTCGCGGGATCTTTTTTGCTGCCAGTGCATTGATTGATGCGCTTTGGGAGTCTTTTTCCCTGCTGACCAGAACGATTACCACGCCTATTGCTGCCGTGGTCAATGCGGTAAAGGGCAAGCAAGGCGAAGAATCGCTGAATGATGGGCAAGATGATTTCGGTAATGGCCATTATCAGTATCCGTATCAGCAGGATTATCAGCCGTCATATGGGGACAATGACTCTCAACAATTCTCCTTCAACCCCTATTATGCAGGGAATTGAGGATTGCAGCATCTTAGCTTAACCGGGAACTGCATTGTTCCTGGTTGGCGCTTCTTGAAAATTTTTCTTTCTGTTTTTTCTCTAAAGAATTCCCTATAATGCTTTTTTTGGCTTTGTAGAGGAAAAAATGACTTATCCTATACAGAGATTTTGGGGAGCTTAAAAAATGTCATTTGAAGTGATAAAGCAAACGTTCGCTGATTTTCTGCAAACCTTAGAGGAACAGAAAAGACAACAGTACGATGCTGCATCTGTGCTGCAAACCTCTTTTTCCGAATGGCAAGAACAACGATGGGATGAAGAAAAAAAGGAACTGTATCAGGTCTCAAGGCATGGCTTTTTTACCCCCTACCGTTCAGTTGCTGATTTAAGAGCGCAGGTTCGCGCGCCTTTTGTCATGCCGCTGCTTTGCGTGGTTGAACTCTTAAAAACGGCTTTTGATGTGGTAAAAGAAACTGCCTTATGCCTTTTTAACCTGCCCTTATTGGATTTTAGACAAAGCGGCCATCACCTGAAAGAAGCTTTTAAGGGGCTTTTAACGGGCATTTATTTTGCTGCAAGCGCCATAGGCGATGCGATTAGGGAAGGCATTGCGCTTATCACACGTTTTGTAGTGCCAGTGGCTCAAAAACTGATCCGGACCGAGGAGCCTGTACGGGTGGAGATCCATAGTTATCCTCAAGATTATTATGCGCCTTCGCATAACCACGGCCATCATACACAATTTTACTGAGTTTTCCTGGAAGCATAAGGGGAGCAACATATCCCTGTTGCTCCGGCAGGTGCCAGGCTTAGCGGCGGCGCTTTTGCAAGCTGTGGGCATAATCAAACTTTGGCATTTCAATATGAAAGAAAATCGCAAGCAGCCTTACCGTAAAAATTGCAACTAATGTCACCACTACACTGATGTTTTTAGGCACATCAAAGTACCCAAGGATAATAAATAAAACGGCGCCAGCCAGGGCGATTACGGCGTATAATTCCTTTCTGAGCACAAGGGGGATATCATTACATAAAATGTCTCGCAGCATACCGCCGCAGATGCCGGTTATCATCCCGCCGAAAATGGCAACACTTGGGCTCATGCCGTGATTCAGCAATTTTTGCGTACCTATGATGACAAATGCCGAAAGCCCCAGCGCATCAAGAACCAAAAAAAGTTTCATAACCCGCACCAAAGAATGAGCGATAAAGATAGTCAGTAATGCTGTGGCTGATGTATACAGTAAATATTGCGGATGCGCGACCCAGGTTAATGGATGGGTATTAAACAATACGTCGCGAACGGTTCCGCCGCCAAGGGCCGTGATGCTGGCTATCAGCATGACCCCAAAAAAATCCATTTTTTTACGGCCGGCGGCAATAGCGCCGGTGATCGCTTCAACACAAATTCCCATAATGAACAAATAATGTAGTATCATAGTAAAGAGAGTGTATAAAAAAACGCCGATGATATCACCAATGAGTCATTGGGTGAATCTGTCTGATATAGATGAGGATGAATATATGGCTGAGGAACAAGACAGCAGTGTTCTTTTTATTGAAATGGTAGATAAGGACACCCGGGAAACGCTGTTTCGTATGCTGCAAAAATTTACTGGTTTAAAGGCTGAAATCGAAGCCAGGCGTTTGTTGCTCGACAAGTTTTCGACGGCTGATTCCGCCGCTAAAAAATCAGAGCTAGCGCTGCTGATGGCTCAAGCCGATGAAACCATAGGCAAATTGGACGCATTAATGAATATGAAGATACCAGAGGACTTATCGCAAGAGCGGTTTTTGCAAATGACTCAAGAAGATTTGCAATCCTTCAAGGAGAAGATCAGCGAGAATCTTCACCAGATATCTGAGTTCAGCACAAAGATATAAATATAAAGAAGAGATGGTGCCGATGCCTCTGCTGAAAAACCGCATCTCACTACAGTAGCCCCGAGACAAAACCCATGACAGACATTCCATCGCCGTTCGACCGGCTGCGCTTCTTTTGCCTTCTGAATTTCCCTTTATTTTTTATTATATTTTTATTGTATGGTGCTTTAAACCCGGCAGCATTCTCCTTGGCCTCATGGGCATACTTTATTGTTTTGTCTCTCGTTCATGCGGGGTTGAGTTGCTTTCTTTTTTTGTTTGTATTGCCTGCTTTAGTTTATTTTTTAAGCTATAAATGGCTAAAGCCTATTATGGTTTCTCCTTTAATTGCCTCATTTGGTCAGTTTTTTTTGTGTGTTGATTTGTTTTGTTATTCGCAGTTTCAAACGCATATCAATGCGCCAATTCTTGCCATGATTTTAAGCCCCGCCCGAGCTGAGATTTTTGATCTGACGGGAAGCGAATATTTCAGTCTTGGATTTGTGTTGGGCAGCCTGCTGTTTTTGCAGTTTATTTTGAGTAAACTCAGCAAAAATTGCCGTCTTGGCATACTTCGCTTCTTGCGGGCAGGTCAATACGCGCTCATATTTCTATTTTTGGCTAGTCAAGGGATCTATGCTTTCGCGGATGCGGCTTATAAACCACAGTTTCTCAAACCCACCGAACTGATTCCCGGGTTTTGGGGCCTGACAGCCAAACGATTCCTGGCAAGGCACCATCTTGTTCCCCCCGTCCGGCAACAAGGTTTTTATAGCAACAACAGCAAGTTACATTATCCGCTTAATCCGCTGAAAATCAAAAAGATACGCAATAAGCCGAATATTCTGGTAATTGCCATTGATGCCTGGCGTTTTGACAGCCTGACCTCAGCGATAACACCCAGGATTTTTGCCCATGCCAGGCAGTTTTGCAACTTTAAAGCACATTATAGCGGCGGCAACTGTACCCGATCCGGCATATTCAGCTTATTTTATAGTGTTAATCCTGCGGATTTTGATGCATTTTATCGGGCGGGGAAGGGACCTGTGCTCTTTGATGTGCTGAAGCAACAAGGCTATAAGATAGGCATTTTCCCAAGCGCCTCAGCTTTATCGCCGCCGTTTCATCGCACGGTGTTTGTCAATGTACCCGAATTTAATCCGGCTACTGAAGGCATAGACAGTGTGGCTCGCGACAAGGCTGTCACGCAAAAAGTCAAAGAGTTCACCACAAGTGCTGTCAAGGCAAAAAAACCATTCTTCGCATTCGTATTTTATGATAGTGCCCATGCCTATCAATACCCTGAAAATGAAATTCGCGCCCCCTTCCAGCCCGCGCAAAAAGTCAACCACTTAAATTTACATCGCCCTGACAATCAGTATTTGTACCGCAACCAGTATCAAAACGCCCTGTTTTTTGTGGATAGCCTGGTTGGTGATGTGCTGGAAGACCTGCAAATGAAAGATGCATTCGCGAACACATTCATCATCATCACATCAGATCACGGGGAAGAATTTAACGACAATGGTAAGGGCTATTGGGGCCATAACAGCAATTTTACCCCAGCGCAAACCCGTGTACCCCTGCTGGTGCATTGGCCAAGGCAGCAAATGGCGTGCGAAATAACCCATATAACCAGCCACTATGATATTGTGCCTACCTTATTGGCGGAGGTTTTAGGCGTTAAAAATGCCACATCTGATTATGCGCTTGGATTTTCCCTAATGAATTCAGCATTAAGAGAAGTCATCTTGATGGCAAGTTATGGGAAATTGGCGCTGTTTTTACCTCTGCAAAATTCCCTTGTGATTATCAATCGATGGGGGCTTTATAGTCTCTATGATTTGAAAGATAATTTGCAGAATAAGGTTGAGCTTGAAAGCAGGTTGTACAAGAATGCGCTGGCACAAATGAATCGCTTTCATTAAATTGGCAAAAATCCTGGGCATTCTTCGCAAAGCCGTTACCGTTGATACTGGATCGTAAATACAGCCCTTTCCTTGCTTGCCATAGAAACTGCATACTGGTTTTTCCCGTTGCGGTAGTATTTATGCAGCAAATTGATATTGATTAAAACAATGGCTGAGAAGGCCATCATCATCAGGCTTGGGGAATTCGGAAGCTTGGTGGCTCGAGCCAGGTAATCGGCCAATAGAGGCGGCACGCCGGCCGCTAGGCTTGCGGCAACGGAGAAAACAATAGAAAGCGCTGTGCAGCGAATTTGGAGGGGGAACAATTCCGTAAGCAATACCGATGATACGCTGTAATAGCAGGCGCAGGGAATGGAGATCAGCAGTTGAAGCAGCAAAAACTGGCTCTCCCCGCCAAAGTTGATAGTATGCATGAACGGGTATGCGAGAATAAAAAGACCGGAACTTGCGAAGGTCAGCATTTTCAAACGGTCATTTTTATCTGAAATCCAACCAAAAACAGGGATAAGTAAGGTGACAAATGCCAGAGAAATGGTGGTGGATGTAATGATAAATTCCCTTGAAAGTTTTGAGTACTGGGCTGCGTGCAAAGGGATATAAAGATAGAAGAAAAACCCTGTTGCCACTGAGAGAAAGCTTGCAAAAAAAGCATAGTTAAATAAAAAAGGATATCGCTTTACAAATTGCATCGATTGTTGGTAAATCGTGCGTGTGGTTGGTTTTTCGCGTTCAGCGTAGTAGATAATATAAGCCAGGCTTTCAGGCATGTTGTAACGAATATAAACACCAATACCGGTTGTCAGCAAAGCCAGGATAAATGGAATGCGCCAAAACCACTCTCCCCCAAAGTCCGTTAAATATTCCCTGGATAATTCAGTAACCAGACAAGCAACAAGATATCCTGCTTTTACCCCAACAGAAGACCAGCAGCCCCTGAATCCTTTTTGCTTATCATCGCCGCTTTCTACCAAAAAAGAAGCGGAATTTAAAAATTCCGACCCCAGTGCCATGCTTTGAATGATACGCAGGCTTAAAAGCAGGGCAACGGAGTACAGGCCAATTTCTCTATATCCGGGCACCAAGCCAATACATGCAGTGGATAAACCCATAATTAAAATAGAAAGGGTCAGAATATTTTTACGGCCGTATAAGTCAGAAAGCAGGCCCAGAATGAAGGCGCCTATAGGCTTTGCAAGATAAGCCAGGAAAATTAGAGTCAGAACAATCGTGGGCCTGCCTTGATGTTCTCCAACAAGCACCCGGGATAACTCACTGGATAGAAAATAGCAAATAGAGACATCATAAGCTTCAACCAAATTGCCCATGAAGCCTCCAAGAATAACTTTGTTTTGATGCCTCATAACATGCCTATAGGTTGGAGTTGGAGCGGATGTGCTTCACAATAATTAAACATTTGCGTGAATAAGGGTATCAGGGAACTTGAGCAATACTGGCCGATTTTATAAAAGCTTTCGTATTCTTGAGAAAAAAGGTCATGAGTGTTCTGGCAAGATTTACGGCTGGCCAGTGAATAAATAAAGAATTGATCTTGCCATTTAGCGGCAAGAGACATGCCAAGGGGGTAGCGATGCCTTCCCTGTTTTATATAATAAAGTTCATCATATCGGGCAGGAGAATATAAAGATTGCCATGAAGATTGCGTACAGCGTTCGTACCAGTGGGCTTGATAAGTCTTATCGAAACACCAGAGATTGCTGCTGAATAAATTATATTCCAGTGCCGGAGTAGAAGAAAAAGTGATGAGCTCTTTTCTGGCATTAATGCAGGAGACAGCAATATGGTTTATTTCATGAATGCCAATGATATCGCGAAATATGCTGGATACTTTGCTTTTATGGGCAAACAGTATCTCTAAAAAAGAAGGGTGGGGCTTAATTTCCATATTATTGTGCATGTGCTACTTAACTGCTTCCTTGTGAATGACCAAAGTGCCTGATTGAAGACAGCGCCAAATCAATAATTTTTTTAGATTGCTCTTCATTGGCATTGATTTGGCTTACATCGTTTGCCAGATCGAGTAAAAAATCTGAAACATCACTGTCTGAGGCTGCGGCATTATATAATGTTTTAGCCTGGGTGAAAATATAATGTAACAAACTTTTTTTGATGGTGATTTCATCTTCCGAGCCAAAGCGGTCGCTGTGGCTGTCTCCGAACAATAACCACCCTGGCGAAACATGAAGTTTCTCTGCAATTTCCACCAGTTTACCGGGTTCAGGAATGGCTTGGCCGCGCAGATATTTACGGCAAATCTGGGGGGAATAACCGGTAATTTCGGCAAGTTTATGGATATTCACCCCTGAAGTGGAACGCTGCGAATTATATCCTGCTGCGATGAGCGTATCACGCAGGCGATAAGCAAACTGTTTGGTTAAGTCAACTTTTTCCATGGCGATACAAACACAGTAGCATACTCATATTATAAAGTGTAACAAACAGTATCTGTCACTGCAAATTTATATTGTTACGAAATTAAAAGTTTCAATAAAAAATTAATAGTTGACATTTATTGTTAAGATGCTACAATTAATTTCGAAACGTAAGGGATGCGTTTCAACTCAGTCCAAACCGTGGGCCAGGCAGCATGCGATGGAACAGAATGCTGCGCCAGTCCAGATTGATGGAAGAAGTGGCTTAACCATAGCTGCAACCTCGCTTAGCAATGTGGCCGGAATAGGCTGAACGCATTCCGGCCTTCCTTAATTGGTTATTTCCGCTCAGGCGGGCCAGATTTGCTGACTCGCGGCGCGAAAATGGCATCAGGTCATATGGTCAAAAATATGGTTTTGCCCGACTTGTTTTTGAAATTATTTGCTTTGCGCTGAAGGGTTTAATATAATACCCCGACATCATATAGCACGAATATTAGGCACGTAGCTCAGTGGTAGAGCACCACCTTGACATGGTGGTGGTCGGTGGTTCGATCCCACTCGTGCCTACCAGCTTAACCCTGTACGCCAGGGTTTTTTTGTTTTACATTCCTTGCATTTATTGTTTGCGGGATAAAGTAGTGCGCCCGCATAGGAGCGCTCCTATAAACGCGTAAGTTGAGCGGTATTTCGGAAATTCTACAGGGAAATTATATGCCCAATATTAAATTACCGGATGGAAGTATCAAACAGTTTGCCGAGCCTTTAACTGTTTATGAGCTTGCCTGCAGCATTAGCCCTGGTTTGGCTAAAGCAGCAATAGGCGGTCTTGTCGATGAAAAACTGGTGGATGTTTCCCATCAGTTGACTGGCGATTGTCAGGTGCGGATTATTACCGAAAAAGATCCCCAGGGCCTGGAAATTATTCGTCATTCTGCCGCTCATCTTTTGGCGCAGGCAGTCAAGCAGCTATTTCCCAGCGCGCAGGTTACCATAGGCCCTGTCATTGAAGACGGGTTTTATTACGATTTTGCATTTTCCAGGTCATTTACTCCCGAGGATTTGCGGCTGATTGAAGAGAGAATGAAAGCGCTGGCCAAGGCTGATTATCCCATAAGCCGCCGCGAATTGCCGCGTGATGAGGCTATCGCCTATTTTCGCGAAATTGGGGAAGAGTATAAAGCAAAAATTATTGCTGAAATTCCTGAAAATGAAACCATATCACTTTATCGCCAGGGCGACTTTGAAGACTTATGCCGTGGCCCGCATGTACCTTCAACCGGATATATCAAAGCATTCAAGCTGACCAAGCTTGCCGGTGCTTATTGGCGGGGCGATGCTCATAATGAAATGCTGCAACGTATTTATGGTACGGCCTGGGCTGATAAAAAATCGTTGGAAGAGTATTTGCATCGCCTGGAAGAGGCTGAAAAGCGCGACCATCGCAAACTGGGCAAGAGCCTGAATTTATTTCATTTTCAGGATATTGCCCCAGGGATGGTATTCTGGCATCCCAAAGGCTGGACTATCTACCAAATACTGGAAAGTTACATGCGCAGGCGCCTGGTAGAGTATGGCTATCAAGAAGTCAGAACCCCGCAGCTCGTCGATCGTATTTTGTGGGAAAAATCAGGCCATTGGGATAATTTTCATGATGAAATGTTTATCACTGAAACAGAAAGTCGATTGTACGCCATCAAGCCTATGAATTGCCCATGCCATGTGCAAATTTATAATCAAGGGCTAAAAAGCTATCGAGATTTGCCTCTGAGGCTTGCTGAGTTTGGCAATTGCCATCGTTGCGAACCTTCGGGCTCCCTGCACGGCTTAATGCGTGTCCGTAACATGGTACAGGATGATGCCCATATTTTCTGCACCGAAGACCAGATTCAGTCTGAAGTGGCGATGATGTTGGAATTGGTGCAATCCGTTTATGCTGATTTTGGATTTACGAATATTATCTATCGCTTGGCCTTGCGGCCAGAAAAGCGCGTGGGTTCCGATGAGGTTTGGGATAAGGCTGAAGCGGCATTGCGCTATGCGCTTGAAAGCAGGGGTATTGAATGGCTGGATGCGCCTGGAGAAGGTGCTTTTTACGGTCCAAAAATTGAGTGTTCACTGACGGATTGCCTGGGAAGGATCTGGCAATGCGGCACGATTCAAGTCGATTTTTCCATGCCGCGGCGGCTGGAAGCCCAATATGTGGCTGAAGACAGCACCAAAAAAACCGCAGTTATGCTGCATCGTGCCATCCTCGGATCACTTGAACGCTTCATGGGGATTTTGTTGGAACATTATGCGGGAAGTTTGCCTTTATGGCTATCTCCGGTTCAGGTGGCGGTTCTGACCATCAGTGAAAAACAGCATGAGTATGCCGCATCAATTCAACAATTTTTGCAAAATAAGGGCATTCGTTCTATTTTTGACTTGAGAAATGAGAAGATTGGCTTTAAAATTCGCGAGCATACTTTGCAAAAAATTCCTTATCTGCTAATTATTGGCGATAAAGAAGTAGAGCAGCAGCAGGTTTCAGTGCGTACTCGAGATGGATCTGATCTGGGCGCGCAAAGTATACAAGAATTATATGCTGCCTTGCAGCGGGAAATTGATGCAAGGCAGGCAGTGACGCAGAGCCGGCCCGGGTAAATTGATTCCGGGTATATGTTGATAATTAACTGGAGGACTTAACATTAGTGCATCAAATAAGCGTGACAGCGATCGCGCGCGAATTAACGAACAAATCAATGTACCTGAAGTACGCTTAATTGATGCCGATGGCAACCAGGCGGGAATAGTATCAAGACGTGAGGCTTTGCGTGCTGCAGAGGAAAGTGGCTTGGATTTGGTGGAAATATCGCCCACAGCCAAGCCGCCGGTGTGCCGTATAATGGATTACGGCAAGTATCTGTTTGAAATAAGTAAAAAACAGGCTGAGGCCAGAAAAAAACAAAAACAGATACAAGTCAAGGAGCTAAAGTTCCGTCCCACGACGGAAGAAGGGGATTATCAGGTCAAGCTACGCAACCTGATACGTTTCCTGAATCATGGTGATAAGGTCAAGGTCACTTTGCGCTTTCGTGGTCGTGAAGTGGCTCATCAGGACGTTGGCATGAAGATCATGCAGCGCTTGCAGCAAGATACAGCTGATGTGGCTGTGATCGAACAGCAGGCCAAACGTGAAGGACGCCAGCTCATGATGGTTTTATCACCCAAGAAAACAAAGTAGCAATAATCAGCTTGCCGGGATCTTTTCATCCAGTTTTACGTTCGGATTGTTAATTTTTTATAAATTGCCATTCCTCATGCTGAGCTTGTTGGAATGATGATCGAGCGGCAGGTATTTTAAAATGCGGAGTACATGAGTTATGCCAAAGTTAAAATCACATCGCGGAGCGCACAAACGTTTCCGTAAAACTGCAAGTGGAATTATTAAGCGACGCGGTGCTTATCGAAACCACATTCTCACTAAAAAATCACCCAAGCAGAAACGCCATCTGCGTGTCCAGGCTGATACCTTGAAGTCTTGCGATGCCCAGTTAGTGGAACGTATGTTGCATGGTAGTTAAAGTAGGGGAATTGAATTATGCCTAGAGTAAAACGCGGTGTGACGGCCAAGGCGCGTCATAAGAAAATATTAAAACAAGCCAAGGGATATTACGGTGCCCGAAGCAGGGTTTATCGAGTTGCCAAGCAAGCTGTTATTAAGGCCGGCCAATATGCGTATCGTGACCGGCGCCAAAGAAAACGCCAGTTTAGAGCGCTATGGATAACTCGCATCAACGCACAGGCAAGAGAGTGCGGCTTGTCTTATAGCCGTTTAATCGATGGCTTGAAGAAGGCAAATGTTGAGCTTGATCGTAAGGTTCTGGCTGATATGGCCGTTCACGACAAGCCTGCTTTTGCTTCTGTTGCTGAAATTGCTAAAGCAGCGCTTGCTTCTTAAGAGCGTCTCTTATTCTTTAAGAAGCAGCAATGCGCCTTACAGGCTCCAAAAAGGAAGGCTGATGCCTTCCTTTTTGCATTATGACGAGGCGGTCACCCTGTATTATTCAGCGCTGCTTTGGTCCCACTTGAGTGAACAAAATTGACTACAGGCGAATCATGCAAGATATAACTGCGATACAACATCAAGCTATTTCTGCTATAGAAACCGCGAAGGATTTGAGCCAACTTGAATCAATTCGCGTTGAATTTTTAGGCAAGAAAGGCAAGCTTACGGAAGTTTTAAAAACGCTTTCTGCGCTTCCTGCTGCTGAAAAACCCAAAATTGGACAATTAGTCAATCAAATAAAGCGTGAAATTATTGAGCTTTTAGAAGATAGGATGCTAAAACTCAAGGAGGAGCATCTGCAGGAAAAGCTTAAAGCCGAGCAAATCGATGTTTCCTTGCCTGGGCGAAGCAAAGGAGTTGGCTCGAGCCATCCTGTAACTCAGGTCAAGCAGTTTATCAATGATTATTTTAGCCGTCTTGGTTTTGATATTGTATTAGGTCCTGAAGTTGAAACAGAGTTTTATAATTTTGAGGCTTTAAATATTCCTGAGCATCATCCAGCCAGGGCAATGCATGATACTTTTTATTTTGGCGGCGGTTTATTGTTGCGCACCCATACTTCACCGGTGCAAATTCGCGCTATGGAACAACGTAACCCCCCATTCAGATTGATTGCCCCGGGACGGGTTTATCGTTGTGATTCCGATTTAACCCATACACCGATGTTCCATCAGGTAGAGGGGTTGCTCATCGATAAGACAGCAACCCTTGCGGAGCTCAAAGGCTTATTACAGGACTTTTTCAGCAGTTTTTTTGGTCAAAAATTGGCAGTTAGATTTCGGCCATCTTATTTTCCCTTCACGGAACCGTCGGCCGAAGTCGACATAGAATGCACGCATTGTAGCGGCAAGGGATGCCGTTCCTGCAAATTTACAGGGTGGCTTGAGGTATTAGGTTGCGGTATGGTGCACCCAAACGTGCTGCAAGCTGTCAATATCTCTCCAAACGAGTATCAGGGCTGGGCTTTTGGCATGGGAATCGACCGATTGGCAATGCTTTATTTTGGCATCGATGATTTACGCATGATGTTTGAAAATGAGATTGCATTTTTGAACCAGTTTTAAGTATAGATGGCAGCGCTAGTTTTGTAAGGAACCTGGAATGAAAGTAAGTGAAGCATGGTTACGTGAGTGGGTTAATCCATCTGTCAGCGGAGAAGAGCTTGCTTCTCAGTTGACCATGATAGGGCTTGAAGTTGATGCGCGTAATCCGGTAGCTGGTGAGTTTATTGGTGTCGTTGTGGCAGAAGTCGTGAAAACCAGCGCGCACCCGCAAGCGGATAAATTAACTGTATGTGAAGTTAAGGCAGCAAAAAATACATGCTATCAAGTTGTCTGTGGGGCGGCCAATGTGCGTTCCGGCCTCAAGGTTGCTCTGGCGCTGCCAGGCGCGGCATTGCCCAACGGCCTGACCATTAAAGAAACAAAACTGCGCGGCGAATTATCCCAGGGCATGCTGTGCTCTGCTGCAGAACTGGGACTTGAAGAAAGCTCAGAAGGGATTCTGGAGCTGGCCGATGATGCGCCTGTCGGCAAGGATTTAAGAGAATATCTGGCTTTAAATGATTCAGTGCTGGATATCGCCTTAACACCCAATCGCGCTGATTGTTTCAGTATAGCGGGGATTGCTCGGGAGATTGCTGCCCGGAACAAAATGCCTTTTTGCGTACCCGGCATACCTTCCTTACAGCCAGAGATTGATGAGTCTTTGCCGATTAATATTGAGGCCAAAGAGGGTTGCCCCCAGTATTTTGGTCGAATCATACAGGATATAAACCCGAACGCTGAAACTCCCTTCTGGATGAAAGAGCGTCTGCGCCGCAGTGGGATCCGCTGTTTGCATCCGGTGGTTGATGCGGTCAATTATGTCATGCTGGAATTGGGCCAGCCAATGCATGCATTTGATACCCATGCTTTGGCCGGTGCGATACAAGTGCGTCATAGCAAGCCTTGCGAGACATTGCTGTTACTCAATGGTGAAGAGATAACATTGCAGGAGAAGACGCTTGTCATAGCCGATGAACAAAAGCCATTGGCCATAGCAGGGGTGATGGGCGGCGAGGAAAGCGCAGTACAGGCAAATACGCGGAATATTTTTATTGAAAGCGCGTTTTTTAACCCGATGATGGTGGCAGGCGTTGCGCGAAGATACGGCTTATGCACTGATTCCTCACAGCGCTTTGAACGGGGCGTTGACCCTGGCTTGCAGCTTCGGGCACTGGAAAGAGTCAGTGAGCTCATTCAAAACATCGCCGGTGGATCCATTGGGCCTGTTGTCAAGGCTTGTTATCCTGAGTACTTGCCCAAGCCCAAAACCATTTCCTTTAATCCTTTAAAAGTCAGAAAATTAAGCGGCCTTGATATTGACGACGGTGAGATGTTGTCAATACTTGAGCGGCTTGGCATGTTGGTTGTTCAACAAGATGCGTGCTGGGAAGTTGCCGTTCCGAGTTTCCGATTCGACCTGCAGTACGAGGTTGACTTGGTTGAGGAAATTATCCGTCTTTACGGCTATGACAATATAGCTGCTGATTCTATCAAAGGCCGGATCAAAGCAGGCAGCATCAATGCCCATGAATTGATCGCAAAGCAGGCAGGCGCCTTTTTCTCCAGCCGCGGCTACAGGGAAATCATAAGTTATGGTTTTGTTGACCCCCAGCTGCAAACGGCCTTGTATCCGCAAGCAGATGAATTAACCTTGCTCAATCCTATTTCGCAAGAATTATCTGTGATGAGGGTTGGCATGTGGCCTGGGTTGCTTGCGGCTATGATCTATAATTTTCATCGCCAACACACAGAAATCCGGTTTTTTGAATGCGGGGTAACTTTCAGCAAACAAGGGCAACAAGTTCATGAGCGTGCATCGATTGCGGGACTATTGGCTGGCGAGCATGGCGCTTTAAATTGGAGTGAAGCAACACGCCAGTTTGATTTTTATGATATGAAAGGAGATTTACAAGCGCTCTTTACTGCTTTTCAGATACAAAATGTCGAATTTACCGCTGCAAATCATCCTGCTCTTCATCCTGGAAAGTGTGCCCGCATCCTCATTGGAGGAGAGCCCGCAGGATGGCTTGGTGTATTACATCCCCGTTTGCTCGATGCGCTTGAATTAACTCAGGAAGTGGTTTTATTTGAGTTGGATTTGCAATATCTGCTTGAAAAACCTGAAATTCGATATACCCCCATATCAAAATATCCAAGGATTAGGCGGGATTTATCTTTTCTGGTAAAAGAAGAGATTGTCGCAAGAGATATTGAGGGTGTTGTGAGGCGCGTTATTCCTCAGCCCTTGTTAAAGAGTTTTGACGTGTTTGATCTGTATAAGGGGCCAAATATTCCTGCGGGTAAAAAAAGTATGGCGATCGCTTTGACTTTACAAGACGAGCGCCGAACTTTGGTTGATGCCGAGATCAACGCGATAATCGATGCTATAATAAATAAACTGAAAGAGGAATTTGCCATTACATTGAGGGACTAACTGTGAATGCCTTAAGCAAAGCCATATTAGCAGATGCATTATGCAATGAAGTTGGGTTAACCAAACCTGATGCCAGGGAAGTAGTTGAGCAATTCTTTGAAGAAATTCGCACTACCCTTGCGGAGGGAGAGCACGTGAAACTGTCAGGTTTTGGTAATTTTATCCTGCGTGATAAACCACAGCGGCCAGGAAGAAATCCCAAAACAGGGGAGGAAGTGCCTGTTGAAGCAAGGCGGGTGGTTACTTTTAAACCTGGGTTGAAGCTCAAAACAAAAATTGAATCGAAAGGGTAGCTTAACCCATAAACATGACAGGTTAATTTGAGGTGGTGCTATCATTGCATTTTACGCACCGTCTAAACGACTAGAGGCCAAAAAATTGCCATACTATGCCAAGCATATTTTCATGTGCACCAATCAAAAATCCCCAGGTAAAAAATGTTGTGCAAATGCTGGAGGCGAGCCTTTTGTGGAATACATGAAAGGTAAACTGGCTGAGCTTGGGTTGCAGGGGCCAGGAAAAATTCGCGTCAGCAAATCAGGCTGCCTTGGGCGTTGCAGTCAAGGGCCCTGCATTGTGATTTATCCTGACGGTGTTTGGTATACTTATACTTCTTTTAGCGATTTGGATGAAATTGTTACTGAATATTTGTCCAAAGGGAAAATTGTAGAGCATTTGCTTATACCCACGCCAGACTTGGTATAAGCCATCAACCAGTACCCTAATGAAAATCTGGCTCAATTTGGGTCAAAAGCATGCTGTTTTGGGTAAAGAACAGATTGCTGCGATGCAATGAGTTGATTATATTTTTTTGCCAACCCCGACGGGAATAACATATAGTATAGATCTAGGCATGATTTTTCCTGCTGGTGCAGAGCTTTGGGCAATTATTTTTAATTTATACTTGTAGGTTTATTCACTTTTAGTTAAAATCGCCCGTCCAAGATTGAAAGATTACCAATTTAAGGCGGTACGGAGTTAGTTTAATGAATACATATAGTGCCAAGCCACATGAAGTCAAGCGTGAGTGGTACGTGGTCGATGCCACCGACAAGACATTGGGTCGCCTTGCAACAGAAGTAGCCCGTCGCTTGCGTGGAAAACACAAAGCTGAATATACCCCGCACGTGGATACGGGTGATTATGTTATTGTGACTAATGCAGAGAAGATCACCGTTACAGGTCGAAAATACAAAGAAAAAATGTATTATCATCACTCTGGATACCCTGGCGGTATTAAGTCGATCTCTTTTGATAAATTGCAGGAAAAAAATCCTGTACTTATTATTGAGCGTGCTGTGAAAGGAATGTTGCCTAAAAACCCCCTTGGTCGGGAAATGTACCGCAAGCTTAAAGTTTATGCCGGTACTGAACATCCCCATGCTGCGCAGCAACCTAAGAAACTTGATATTGAGGAATAAGTATTATGGCTGATTTACAGCAATACTATGGCACCGGTCGCCGCAAAAGCTCATCTGCTCGTGTATTTTTGCGCCCCGGCAAAGGTGAGATTAAAGTAAACAACCGCAATTTGGAAGAGTATTTTGGCCGAGAAACCTCTTGCATGGTGATAAGGCAACCTCTGGAAACAGTAGATGCGCTTGATAAATTTGATATTTATGCTACGGTAACCGGCGGCGGGATTACAGGACAAGCTGGTGCAATCCAGTTGGGAATCGCACGCGCTTTAGTGGCTTATGATGAGCAGGATCTGCCTGAAGATGCCGAACCAGATGCCAACTCCTTTCGCAGAAAGTTACGCGCCCGCGGGTTGCTAACCCGTGATTCTCGTCGCGTGGAGCGGAAAAAAGTGGGCTTGCATAAAGCAAGACGTGCTACCCAGTACTCCAAACGCTAAGTTTTTTATACCCCGCCTCTGCGGGGTTTTTTTTATGGATATCGATTTTATCTTTTCGATTCAGGCTTCGCGCCGATGTTTCTCACCCCTCGTTTTTCCGCTATGTTAATATTCCGGCGAGCAACTTTGCTTGGAAAATGGCAGTCGTTTGCGCGGTCATTTTCAAATGCCTCTTTCTTTGATATAAATGGATTTAACATTTGTCAATCAGGATGATGTGGCTGTGAATGATAATACTGACCCCGAATTGCATCCCGCAATCAAGTCTGATGAGGCCATAGACGAAGAACGCCGGCGCTTTTTATTACTGTCAGCAGGCGTTTTGGGCGGTGTGGGCGCTTTAGGGGCGCTGGTGCCTTTTGTTGCCTCCTGGATGCCAAGCGCTAAGGCAAGAGCTGCCGGGGCACCTGTAGAAGTGGATTTAAGCAAGCTTGAGCCAGGTCAACAAGTCACAGTCGAATGGCGCGGCAGGCCAGTATGGATCATTCGGCGCACGCCCCAAATGCTTGAGACCCTTGATGAAGTTGCTGATCGTTTGCGCGATCCTGAGTCCCTGGTCGAACAACAGCCGGAGTATGCACAAAACAAGTATCGCTCGATTAAGCCGGAATACCTGGTCTTGATTGGTATTTGTACTCATTTAGGCTGTGTACCCAAGTACAAGCCCGATGAATCAGAGCTCGGTCCTGATTGGCCAGGCGGTTTTTACTGCCCTTGCCATGGTTCCAGTTTTGATTTGGCCGGCCGAGTTTTTAAAGGCGTGCCGGCTCCTATTAATTTGCAGGTTCCACCCTACCGTTTTATCAGCGACCATGTCATTGTCATTGGGGAAGAAAGCGATTGAGCAAGTGATCCTGAGTTTGAGTTAAAAAACAATTGGATTCTCTATAGGGATTGAATATGAAGGCATTGCTAAATTGGATTGATGCTCGGTTTCCTCTGATTAAGACCTGGAAGGAGCATGCGGCTGAATACTATGCGCCAAAAAATTTTAATTTTTATTACTATTTTGGCTCATTGGCAATTGTGGTTTTGCTAAATCAGTTGCTAACCGGCCTTTGGCTGACAATGTTTTATACTCCAACCGCTGAGGAGGCATTTAGCTCTGTTGAATATATCATGCGTGATGTGAATTATGGATGGCTGCTGCGGTACATGCACTCAACCGGGGCGTCTGCTTTTTTTATTGTCATCTATCTGCACATGTTCCGTGGCCTGCTGTATGGCTCGTATCAAAAGCCGCGTGAGCTGGTTTGGATACTGGGTGTTATCTTATTTATTTTGTTAATGGCTGAGGCTTTTTTTGGCTATTTGCTTCCCTGGGGGCAAATGTCTTATTGGGGAGCGCAGGTCATTACTTCTCTTTTTGGCGCTATTCCATGGGTGGGGGAGGCGATCACGACCTGGTTGCGGGGTGATTATAACGTTTCCAACCCCACATTGCAGCGATTTTTTGCTCTCCATGTGATAGGAGTGCCATTATTGCTGTTGTTTTTAGTATTCCTGCATCTGGTTGCCCTGCATAAGGTAGGCTCAAATAACCCTGAAGGTATCGAAATCAAAAAACATAGGGATAATGAAGGCAGGCCGCTTGATGGCATTCCCTTCCATCCTTACTACACGGTAAAAGATTTTTTTGGGGTTATTGTTTTTTTGCTCCTTTTTTTTACTATTGTTTTTTTCTTCCCAGAAATGGGGGGGTATTTTCTTGAACACGCAAATTTTGCTGCCGCCAATGCGCTAACCACCCCAGAGCACATTGCGCCGGTTTGGTATATGACGCCTTTTTACGCCATGTTGAGAGCGATACCGGATAAGTTGTTTGGTGTGATTGTCATGGGGGCCGCCATTCTCATTCTTTTTTTAGTACCATGGCTGGATAAAAGCCCTGTTCGTTCCATACGATATAAAGGCGTTTTAACCAAAACAGCAATGGTTGCTTTTGCCATCAGTTTTTTTGTGCTTGGGTACCTTGGTACAGTCGATGTTACTCCTTTTAGACAATATCTCGCGCGTATTTGTACAGTGATCTATTTTGCTTTCTTTCTGATGATGCCTTTTTACAGCCGCTATGAAACTACCGCCCCTGTGCCTGAAAGGATCAACATATGAGTAAGCCCTGGTTTTCAAGCAAGAATCGTAATAGTCCACTCACCGTTGGCATCCTGCAATTTGGCCAGGAGATTTGTAGGGTTTTGGCCGCTGCCCGTCAAGCTGCCAAAAGCCGATTAAGCCACGGGATCAAAGCAGTGGCCAATAATAATCAATGCAAAGTAGCAGTTTCCTTGGGATTCTTGCTCCTTGCGGCTACCGCGCTTGAGGCAGCAACAGTTAAGGTAGACATGAGACCTGTGGAAACAGATTTGCATGATAAGGCAGCCTTACAGCGCGGTGCTAAAGCATTCATGAATTACTGTTCTGGTTGCCATTCCCTGAAATATTTGCGCTACAGCACAATGGCAAAAGATTTGGGTTTAACGACATTTGACGGAAGAGTTGATAAAGATTTGTTAAAAAATAATCTGATTTTTACGTCAGCAACCATCCATGATCCCATTGCAATCAGCATGCCAGAAGAAGATGCCCGGGAATGGTTTGGGCGCCTGCCTCCCGATTTAACACTATCGGCAAGGGAAAAAGGGCCTGAATGGATATACACTTACCTAAAGAGCTTTTATGTTGATAAGAACAGATCTTTTGGCGCCAATAATCTTTTGGTGCCGGATGTTTCCATGCCCAATATTTTGGCTCCGCTGCAAGGAAGGGTAATCGCTGTGAAAGAGAGGGATGCCGGTGATAATTCAGAGGCAAAGTTAAGCCTGCTCCTCGTTGAATCTGGCTCAATGAGCCAGCAACAATTTGACAGCACGTTGCAGGATTTAGTGACGTTTCTTGTATATGCGTCAGAACCTAACCGGCTGACCCGATACCGAATTGGTTTTTTTGTTTTGGCATTTTTGGGCTTGTTGCTGATCCCGGCTTACGGTTTGAAAAAAATTTATTGGCGCAAGGTGGTGTGAGATAGCGCAAAGCAGTTAGGGTCTAACCATTACAATTTACGGCTGAAAATTTATTGTGCCAGGTTTTAGATTGAGCGGATGGTCTGGATTCGAGCTATTTTTCTCTCTCAGTCTAATATGCATTCCGAATTTTTGCTTCAGAAAAAGTGATTGACGGAATGCCCCGGTTCAGCACGAAAGAAGAAAATATGATAAAATAGTGAACTTTCATATCCGAAGACTTGCCGTCATGGCTTTTTACTGCGGCATGCTATTTTATAAACGAATGAAGAGGAGCGGTTGATGGCTATAATTGCAAAGCGCACGATTATGTCTTTGTATTCTGATAACGACGATGTTTACAGTCATCAAGTCAGAATTGTATTGGCAGAAAAGGGCGTTAATGTAGAAATTATGAATATCAAGCCCGGGGAAATCCCAAGCGACCTGGCAGCAGTTAATCCTTATGGGAGCATCCCAACTTTAATTGACAGGGACTTGGTATTGTATGAAGCGCGCATCATTATGGAGTATTTGGATGAGCGGTTTCCCCATCCGCCTTTATTGCCTGTCTATCCAGTGGCACGTGCCGAAGCCCGGAAAATGATGTATCGAATAGAGCAGGACTGGTATAGTTTGTTGCGGCAAATCATGCACAATCATGAAGCGGATGAAGCACGCCAATTACTCCTTGAAAGCCTGGTTAATCTTGAGCCGGTATTTGCGGATAAACCCTTTTTCCTAAGCGATGAGTTTTCTTTGCTGGATTGCGCACTGGCTCCTTTACTCTGGCGTCTTCCTTCGCTGGGCATAGAAATTCCTGCGCCGTCAAAAGCATTACATGCCTATATGCAACGCTTATTTAAGCGCGACTCTTTTGAAACCAGTTTGACGGAAGCTGAGAGGCAGCTAAGGGCAGCGTAATGACTTCCATGACTTCTAATAAACCCTATCTCATCCGCGCGATATATGATTGGATTGTCGATAATCAATTAACGCCCTATTTACTCGTTAATGCCAAAGCGCCTGGCGTACAGGTTCCTGAGGAATATGTGAGTGATGGGAAGATCGTATTGAATATATCGCCCAAGGCCTGCCGGGGGTTACATTTAGATAATGACCGGATTATATTTACCACGCGTTTTGCCGGTCAGGCTACCCAGGTATTTGTTACACCCGGTGCTGTTCTTGCCATTTATGCTAAGGAAAATGGGCAGGGCATGGAGTTCGCGCCTGAGGAGGATGACTCCTCTCCTCCGCCATCCCCCGGCGCAAAAGAGCGGGTGGCGAAAAGCAGGCCCGAATTAAAGCTTGTGAAATAGAATTAGAGCAGAATAGTTCATGCTGAATGACAAAACATTTTATTTCCGCGATCAGATTCGTCAATGCGAACAATACGCCATAAACGATTTGAACATCAGTGAAGAAATACTGATGCAGCGGGCAGGCAGGGCTGCCTTTAACATCCTCATTCAGCAATTTCCGAAGCTTAAAGTGATTGCTGTATTTTGCGGCGGCGGAAAAAATGCCGGTGATGCCTATATTCTTGCACGCCTTGCCAGGGAATATGGCTTAACCGTTTTTGTGCATCAGTATAAAACATTGGAAGAATTGCCAACACTTGTGCGTGAAGCTGCAATTGAAGCCCTTGCTGCGGGTGTTATTTGTCAAACCTTCGATGATGGCATCGACAATGGGGTTGAGCTTGTCATTGATGGCCTGCTAGGCACGGGTCTTGAAGGAGAGGTTCGAGAGCCGTTCACATCAATCATTACCTTGCTGAACGAAAGCGGCCTTCCGATTTTTTCACTTGATTTACCATCAGGGCTTGATGCTGATACAGGCCGCGTGCTTGGCGTATGCATCAAAGCCAAATTGACGGTGACATTTATCGCGCCAAAATTTGGCATGTATACCGCAGCCGGGCCTGATGTTTGCGGTCAAATTGTCTGCCATGACTTGCAGATAAAAGAATCATTGGCACATGTTATTCCTGCGGCCTTCGCGCTTGATAAAAGCTTGTTGCAGAACTTAAGTCCCCGCCCGAAGAATTGTCATAAAGGGATGTTTGGGCACGTTTTGGTGATTGGAGGCAATATCGGGATGCCCGGTGCGGCCTATCTTGCGGCGCTTGCTGCTTTAAAAAGCGGGGCGGGCATGATTTCCATCGCGACAAGACCTGAGCATGTTTGCGGAGCATTGCCGTTACTGCCCGAAGCGATGATTTATCCGGTAGAGACAGCTGATGATGTCCTGCCCTTACTGGAAAAAGCCACTGTTTGTATTCTTGGGCCGGGATTAGGCGATAATCGATGGGCAAAGGATCTGTTTTCGGCAGCTGTGACCGCGCCTATGCCATTGGTGATTGATGCCTCGGCTTTGCATTTTTTGGCTAAGCATCCTCAGGAGGATGATAACTGGATTTTAACGCCTCATCCTGGCGAAGCAGCAATCTTATTGTCCTGCACAGTCAAGGACGTGATGGATAACCGCTACGCGGCTGCCCGGTTAATTCAGCAACGCTATGGGGGCTGTGTGGTATTAAAGGGCACAGGAACCATCATCCATAACGGTGAAAAAACAGCAGGCCTTTGTATTGACGGGAATCCTGGAATGGCTACGGCTGGCATGGGGGATATATTAAGCGGCATTATTGGCGGATTGCTTGCCCAGGGAGTCGAGCTTGGCAAAGCAGCGCAACTTGGCACATGGCTGCATGCGAGTGCGGCAGACGACGCAGCCCTGGCATTCGGTGAACGCGGATTCCTGGCAAGTGAAGTGATGCCTTTTCTTCGGCAAAAGCTCAGAACCGCCTGATGAGTCCGGCATGCAAAGTTTTATTTGAGTCAGAAGAGATTGGTTTAATAGAACAGGCCTTTATTTAATCAGTGTAGCGACAGCATATCTGGTTGCAAGCCGTTTTAAGCCAAAAAAGCAGCCCAAGATTGGCAAGTGTTCAGGTGGGGAGTTAAAGTCCAAATCCCGGATTGCAAACCTGTCTAAATCCGGCTGCGAATTAATAGTCTGGATACAATGATATGAGCTTGATAATTTCTCTACCAACAGAAGACAAGAGCATCAAAACAGCTGAAAAACTGGCTTATTGCCTTTCATCTTCGACAGTACTGACCTTCAGCGGCGAGATAGGTGCCGGAAAGACTACTTTTATCCGTGCCCTTTTGCGTACCTTGGGCATCACCTCAGCGATTAAAAGTCCGACCTTTTCTCTGGTAGAAAGCTATCAAACAGATCGCTACCCAGTGCATCACTTTGATTTATACCGGATTCATGATCAATCAGAGCTTGAGTATATTGGTTTTCGCGATTACTTTTCAGAAAATGCTGTTTGCTGCATTGAATGGCCGGAGCATGCGCCCGGTTCTCTGCCTAAAATTGATTTGGCGTTCCATCTCTTTTTTAAAGGTTCTGGGCGAGAAATGCAGGTTGAAGCGCATAGTGAGGCTGGTAATTATATTTTGAACTGTCTACTAGGTGATGCATGATCATTCGGCTGATGCAGTTTTTCATCTTGATGCTTTGCTTTGGCCCGGCTTTGGGAGCAAGGCTATTGTCCATTCAGTATGAAGAAAAACCAAATACTGTGGCAATAGTTTTTACTCTTGATAGCCCTTTTAGCTATCATTATTTTTCTCTATCGCAGCCGGAGCGCGTGGTAGTTGATTTTAGTCAAACCATTCTTGGCGCCACGTTGAATCCATTGACCAAAAAAAATTTGATCTCTGACATTCGTACTGGCAGGCCCGACAAAGATACTTTGCGGGTAGTATTTGACTTGAAGGCGCCGGCTGCAGTTAAGGCACAGTCAACAGCACGACAGTTGCGTCTTACCGTTTCAAAGAAACAACTCGCAAGGCCGCTTGCAAATGAAAAAAGCCCTCAGAGTAAAACCCAGCCTGCGGTTAAGCGCAGCCCTGAAAAATCTTTGCGCCAGGTGATTATCGTACTTGACCCGGGTCATGGCGGCAAAGATCCAGGCGCCATAGGACCAAGGCGCCATAAAGAAAAAGATGTGGTATTAGCGATTGCCCAGAAATTAAAAAAGATGATTGACCGTCATCCTGATATGCGCGCAATTTTAACCCGAAATGGGGATTATTATGTGGGTTTGCGGGAACGGTTGAATATCGCCAGGAAATACAACGCCGATATTTTTATTTCTATCCATGCTGACGCTTTTATCAATCGTGATTCGAACGGCGCTTCAGTTTTTGCATTATCGCAGGGGGGGGCAACCAGTGAAGCTGCGCGCTGGCTTGCTGAAAAGGAAAACTATTCAGAATTAGGCGGTGTTAATCTCGCTGAGTTGGATGATCAAAATGGTTTGGTAAGAACTGTATTGCTCGATTTATCACAGACGGCAACTATTGGTGCGAGCCTTGAAATGGGCACGCAAGTATTGCAGTCTTTGGATAAGATTACCGATTTACATCATAATCAGGTAGAACAGGCTCGCTTTGTTGTATTAAAATCTCCTGATATCCCATCGATTTTGATTGAGACAGGGTTTATATCAAACCCTCGTGAAGAACAGAATTTAACCAATCCTGCCTATCAAACCAAATTGACAAGCGCCATATTTGAAGGCATAAAACTCTATTTCAGCGAACATCCGCCGCAAGGCACTCGTTTGGCAGCGAGCTCAAAAGGCATGCAGCATGTTGTTAAGCGGGGAGAGTCCTTATCTTCCATTGCAGCACGTTACCAGGTTTCCATTCAAGCACTTAGAACTGAAAACAAGCTGAATTCAGATAAGGTTCACATCGGCCAAAAGTTGATTATTCCAAAGCTATGGTCATGAGAATTCGGCAACTTCCAAGCATTATTGCCAATCAAATAGCAGCTGGGGAAGTCATTGAGCGTCCTGCCTCAGTGATTAAGGAACTCCTTGAGAATGCCATGGATGCCGATGCACGCAAAATTCAGATAGAAGCGGATTACGGCGGATTGTCACGCATCAAGGTAAGCGATGATGGTACAGGAATTGTGGGTGATGATTTGCCTTTGGCCATTGCAGCGCACGCTACCAGTAAAATCGCGAGGCTGGAAGATTTATATGCCTTGACGAGCCTTGGATTTCGCGGCGAAGCCTTGGCAAGCATCGCCTCAGTTGCAAAACTTTCAATTTGTTCCCGGCCAGCAGCACAAGAATATGGCATGCAGCTCTTCGCGGAAAACGGACATATCCAATTACAGCCAAGCGCCAGAAATCAAGGAACCACAGTAGAAGTTGTTGATCTTTTTTTTAATGCGCCAGTAAGAAAAAAATTTCTTAAATCCGCACGAACGGAATATTTGGTTTTGGAAGCTGTCGTGAAACGCTTTGCCCTCAGCAACCCCAAAATAGCTATTTCATTGAAGCATAATGGCAGACTTGTTTTTGAATTACCGCCAGCCGATTGTGAAAAAACCATTTTGTTGCGTATTAAAAAATTATTAGGAAAACAATTTGTAGACAATGCCATTTACCTGGAGGTTGAACAGGGATTTTTAAAAATGCAGGGCTTTATAAGCGGGGCGAACTATCAGCGCAGCCAAAATGATAAGCAGTGGTTTTATATCAATAAACGCATGGTCAAAGATAAACTCATAAGTCATGCTGTGAAACAGGTTTATGAGCCCTTATTACACCCCGGCCGATTCCCGGCAAGCCTTCTTTATATTACGCTTCCGCCTGAGGAGGTTGATGTCAATGTGCACCCCACAAAACATGAAGTCCGCTTTTGCCAACCGAGGCTAGTGCACGATTTCATCATAACGCACTTAAGTAAAGCGTTAATGCAACCAGCTAAAAAAACCAGCCATTATCCGCTGCAACAAACAAAAAAAACACATATCGCAGTCCATGAACGCTTTGCCGAATATGCAGCAGAGCTTGAACAAAGCAAGGTCCCTGAATCCTGGTGTGCCTTGAATCATGCATTTATATTGTTAACTCTGCATGGTATTTCTTATTTAATCGATATCAATGCTTTTCAGCAGCAGGTTTTCGCAAGCCGGCTTAAAGCACAAACTTTGCCGCTGTCCAAACGTCCCCTATTATTGCCAGTGAGATACAATCTGGCCAAAAAGAATCTTCATCATTTCGATATGGACACTTGGCAGCGAGTGTTAATACAAGTGGGAATAGAAGTTCACTTAATCAGCGAAGAGGCGCTTTTGATAAGAAGTATCCCCAATATCATGCCGAATTTAAATATCGAGGCATTGTTTGACAAACTGTGTCAAGTTGAAAATTTGAATGAAGCGCAAGTCTTGGATTTTTTGCCGTTTTGTCAAACAGTTGATGCTTTTCTGTTAAGTCTTGAGGAACAAAAAGAGTTATTATTAAGCTTTAAGGCTATTATTGAACAAGAAGGGGATAAGCACTCCTGGTGTTTGCGTTTAGATTATGAACAGTGTAGGAGGCTGTTGTATGGCTAGTCCTGTTTTTTGTTTGATGGGACCTACTGCTTCAGGAAAAACATTGCTGGCATGCAAGTTGCTCAAATATTTTCCTTTTGAAATTGTGAGTGTAGATTCGGCAATGATATATCGCGGCATGGATATTGGGACTGCGAAACCAGACAGTCAAATATTGTCTTATGCCCCGCATCATTTAATAGACATCATCGATCCCCCGGAAAGTTATTCTGTAGCCAGTTTTTGCGAAGATGTGAAAAACTGTTGCGAGCTGATTTTCAAGCAAGGCAAAATCCCCTTGTTGGCTGGGGGCACCATGATGTATTTTCGTGCCTTGCAGTATGGTTTATCGTCCTTACCCAAGGCGGATGAAACGCTGAGGGCTCAAATTCTGGAGCAGGCAGCCATGCATGGGTGGCCTCGCTTGCATCAGGACTTGGAAAAGGTCGATCCAGTTTCTGCCGCAAAAATCCACCCTCATGATAGCCAGCGTATCCAGCGGGCCCTCGAAGTATATCATTTGACCATGCGCCCTATTTCGGAACTGACAAAGGAACCCCTGGGTTTGCCATATTCATTTATCAATTTGATGATAATGCCAGAGGCAAGGCTTTGGTTGCATCAACGAATAGCCTTGCGTTTTCAGGATATGCTTCAGACAGGATTTTTACAGGAGGTAGAGCAGTTATTGTCCCGGTGGCCGCTGACCTTAAGGCATCCATCCATGCGCTGTGTAGGGTACCGGCAGGCTTTCTCTTATCTTCAAGGAGAGTACGATTTTTCCACTTTTCAAGCAAAAGGTATTGCTGCTACCCGGCAATTGGCCAAACGCCAATTAACCTGGCTCAGGCACTGGCCTGATGGACATCGTTTTGTAGCTGAAAATCCCCATGTGTTTGATGAATTAATGGTCTTGATCAGAAAAATACTGGATAATATCTAGTTTGAACCCAATTCTGCAGGAGTAGAAAATGACCCAAGTTGCCGAGAAGCAGCCAGCATGCGCTGAAAAAAATCAAATAGTGCACAAAAGCGATCTTCCCTTGAGTTGTCCTACCGATGAGATGACCCTTTGGAACGCCCATCCTAAAATTTATCTTCCAATCGAAGACACAGGTGTGGAAGTTTGCCCTTATTGTGGAACCCGCTTTATTTTGCAAAATGATTAAATCGATCTGTATTGTTCGTCTGTCTGCTTTGGGGGATGTGCTGATGCTCATTCCTTTAATCCGCACATTGCAGGCGGCATTCCCTGCTGCAAAATTAACCTGGATTATCTCCCAGCCTGCCTACAGTATGATTGAAGGATTGGACGGAGTGGAGTTTATTGTCATTGATAAGCCCCGTGGGATTGGTGATTATTGGCGCTTCGCCCAAAAAATGCGTGGCCGCAAGTTTGATGTCCTTCTCGCCACCCAAGCAAGTTTTCGCGCTAACCTGTTATATCCCTTGATTCGCGCCAGGCGAAAAATAGGTTATGACCCCTTAAGGGCCAAAGATGGCCATGGTTGGTTTGTAAGTGAAAGAATTACTCCGGGTCAGGATCATACCCTGGAGAGTTTCTTAAAATTTGCCGAAGCGCTTGGGGTCATGCAAAAGAAAATCAGTTGGGATATTCCTATTCCTGATGCTGATGTTCATTGGGCACGTGCGCAATTGCCTGATCAAAAAAGGCCTTTGGTATTGGTCAATCCCGCAGCCAGCAAGGCTGAGCGCAGTTGGCCGGTTGAGAGGTATATAGAGGTCATACAGTATTTGCAAAAGCGCTGGCAAGCTCAGGTTATCTTAACCGGGGGGCCTGGAAGTCTCGATCAGAAATTTGCATCGGCTATTCTTGAGGCGGTATCAGCCACGAACCTTATCGGTAAAACAAAGCCCAAGCAATTGCTTGCGCTTATCCGGCACGCTGATTTGTTATTGTGCCCTGATACCGGTCCTTCCCACATGGCAGCAGCTGTTGGGACATCGGTTATTGCCTTGCATGCTGTAACCAGTTCCAGAGTATCAGGACCTTATACTTCCCTAGATTTGGCAGTAGATTATTATCCCCAGGCTGTACAGGCCATACTGAAGACAACTGAGGCGAAAAATGCCTGGGGCACTCATGCCCATGGTTTGGATACTATGGAGCTCATACCTGTTTTTGCAGTCATAGAAAAACTGGAACAGGTTTTGTTAGCCAAAGGGTTCAAAGCGTTTTGAACTTGTCTTCACGGTCTACCCCATCCAATGAATAGCTATTGGACTGGCTGGAAGCTGCCCAGGCTTGGTTGTAAATTACGGGCATTCTGCAGCAGCAGAATGGAATTGGTTAACAGCAAACGCTCATTTTGCTGGCGCGATAGATAAAGTTGATAATTAATTTCTGCAAGAAGTATCGCGATTTCTTTCTGGATGGTAGCGGGGGAGGCTTGATTGAGCTGGTTAACCCATTGCTTATCAGCAGCTGATTCCTCAGGGTTGTTTAAGCGCCATGTAGCCATGGTAAATTCACTCAGGGCTTGGCTTGTGTTGTTGGTTTGAGTTCCACCTACATTTTGCGGCATTCTTTTTGACAGCATATAATAGAGATTACTTAAACCTACAGAGGATTGGGCAGCAAAAACCCTTAAAGAGGTTAAATAATTGGTTAATGCCGCCTCTGCATTTTTTCGCGATACTTCATTGTCGGCATTTTTTGCCTGATCATAAAGTTTGTTATATTGTTCCAGTGTAGGCAAGGGAGGAGGGTTCACAATGCTTGCGGCATAACGGATAAAATTTGCTGCTGCCTGGGCCTGATTTTCAGCAACCAAGCCTTCTTTTTTTTGATCACCACCAATAGATTCCAGGGAATAGAGGTAGGGCCCAAGTAAAACATTGCTGTTTAACTGGGGCAGAACCTGCTCATTAAATTTATAGGAAAAAAATTCTGTGGGCTTTGGCAACTCCCCGCCAAGGACATTGGCCATGACTTTACTTTGATAAAGCAGCTTGCAATTCTCGTTCCAGGTTTTTCCTTCATAGTCCATGCAGTAAGTTTTATCGGGGGTGGACAGCATATTCAGGATAGCTTGAGTGACTGGATCCGGCTGATAAGTTTGCTGATCGATTAATGGCGTAACAGTGATTCCCCCCTGATCCCTGGCCTGGGCATTATAGGGTGGGGATTTAAAGGTATAGTTGGCGTAAATATTAAGGCTCTCATAAGCTTTTTTTGCTGAGGGGAATAATCTTGCTAAAGCTTCTGAAAAAGCATTAACCGGTTTTGCGCCAAGCAGGGTATTAAAAGCATAAAGTTGAGTCAACTGGATAAACGATGGGGATAACAGATTATCTTTTGGCGCTCTGCCCTCTTGCGTGATGTCATATCCAAGGTAACGGCCAAGATTTTTTAAATATTCAACCAGTTTTTTGAGATTTTCTGCGTCTGCTGTACCTGTACTGAGAGACGGTAATATCTTGATCTGGGATGAAGCAGGAAAAATAAAACTCCATAAAGTACACACCAAAATAATACGGAAAAATAACTTCATCATTCCTCCCCTTCAAGAGCACGTGATACTAATTTCAGGCGTTGTTCGGAGAAAACGCGGGAGAGCAGGCGCAACCGCTCAAATACGATGTTTCTTTTAAGAAAAAAACCGGCAGGATCATTAGGTGAAGCACTGGTCTCTTCAGCGTGGATGAGAACTTTTGATGCGCTGCCAGGGTGCGCCGTATCAATTGCCTGAAGGAGCCTCAGGCCTCGCCCGGATTTAATATTGCCCACCAAACGGATAAAATGATCTTCATGCCCCAAGATTCCAAGATCAATATTTTCAATGTCATCAAGTTCTTTGCCAAGCCTTGCGATGGCTTCTTCTAACTTTGGGTCGCCATCGAGAGTCCAGCCTTCCACGCTTTCCATAAAAGTAATGACGCGGTAAATCATTGGGTCCATATAATCATGCCAATACCTGGCTGAGGCTTCGTGACTGAGATCTGGCATATTTTTACTCTTTCTTTACCTTTTTCGCCCGTTTGTCAAATGTATTGTGTATGCTTTAACTATTATAATATAGTATGAAATGTAAAAGTCTATTGCTGAAAAGTGAAAAAATTATGAAAAGAAAGTTCGGCTCCCGAATAACCAATTTGTTAAAAAGAGTGCTTAACATAAAGGCATGGCTTGATTGGGACCGGTTGAAAAGATTTACGCGCTATCTGGGGCTTGGGTTTAAAAAACTGTTTATTATCCAGATTGAACCCGTACAGGAAAATTTTGAAGCAGCCAAGACAAGATTCAATCTCACAGAGAGCGACTTATTGCAAAGACAGAAGGCGCTATTCCGCTTAAGCTTGTTTATGATTGCTATCGCGCTTATGGTTTTTTCCTATGCAGTATATCAGCTTTATTTCGCAAATATTATTGCCTTTTTATTGAGCTTGGTCGTGTTATTCATCGCCCTGGTTCTTGCCTTTCGCTATCATTACTGGTACTACCTGATAAAAAAACGGAAACTTGGGTGCTCGCTGCATGAATGGTTCACCCAAGGTTTAATGGGCAATAAAGAATGAAAAAATATACCCTGGCGCTATTACTGAGTTTATTTCCAGTCCTTGCTGCAGCAGCGGAGAGCCCGCTTGGTTTTAAACCGCCTGCAGGGGATTATTCGGTTATTTTTCTAGGCAATATTTTCGGGGTGGTTGATGGCGTTCTTCACGGTACCGGCAGCCAAATCATGGGCAGCATGTTTACCGTTTTCAACGCGGCTGTATTGGCTTTGGGCGGCATCATCATCATGTATACCTTGCTGGTGTCAACCATGAATACAGCCCAGGAAGGCCAGTTTCTCGGACAAAAATGGTCTTCGTTATGGGTGCCTGTACGCACTACCTTCGGTTTGGCTTTGCTGATTCCCAAGGCTTCAGGCTATTGCTTGATGCAGATTTTTGTGATGTGGATCATCGTCCAGGGGATAGGGGCTGCAGATAAAGTTTGGAATGCGGCTTTATCCTATCTAAATCGTGGCGGGGTGATTATCCAGGAGCAGCCCAACCCGACCAAAGCGCTGACCAGTTCGCGTTCAGCAGGCATTGCAACCGGTGTGCAAACAATTCTGGCAGGCCAGGTCTGTATGCTCGGCATCCAGAAGCAGCTCGAAGCGCAGCGCGAGATCTACATGCGCCAAAAGCAGGATAAAATACCCAGTGCCTGTTATGAAAAACCGACCAAAGAAATGGAAGGAATCTGCAATGCGGCTGTTCCTAACTTTATCAACTCCGTTAATATCGTGTCCATTCAAAATGCAAATCCCAAGGCTGCTGAATTTTCTGTCGACATGCCCAATTTTACCAATCCGCCCTATTCCAAGTTGAACGGCATTTGCGGCACCATTAGATGGAGCGCGTTTTCCATGCCTGAAGACCGAATAAAAAGCATTGAAACCATTACCAGTAATGATATCCAGACTGCCAAAATGTCAAGAGCCATAGCGATCCAGCAGGTATATCTCGATATGGCGCTTGTCGCGCAAGTGATGGTTAATAATAATCCGAGCCTGAAACCCAAACGCACTGACGAACAGAAAAAAAATGATGTTTCAATTGTTGCCCAGGACCAGTTTGGCGTCCCTAAGACCATGGCAGGCAGAGTATGTGACGATAGCACAGTATCAGATTGCTATCTTTGGGGTTCTGTTCCCGGCTCAACAGCTCCTGTTTTATTCAACGGAACAGAATTCCAAGGTGCGATTGCGGATTATAACGGCATTATGTTACCCACCCTCAATCTGATTAGGCAATCTGAAAACATAGCAGGCGCCAATGCCAGCAGGCGATTTATCAAAGAAGCGACCAACCGTGGCTGGATTATGGCGGGAAGTTATTTTTTCAATCTGGTTAACTTGAATCAGGCTGCCCGTGCCCCTGATTTGATGGATGAAAAAACGGGGCTTGAAAAAAGCAGCTTCTCGCCTGGCAAGTTACTAGCGGCTTTTACAGAAGCTTCACCAGGCACATATAATTGCACCAGCACCTATCCTGATCTTTGTTACTGGCTCAACAAGGACCAAAACAAAGTAAGAGCGGTAGTCGGGTTAATCCAGGGCGGAATTGGCAATATATCCCTTGTGTCAGAACCGCAATTAAAAAATCTGAATCAGAATGTTGTGAAAGGCATCGAATCCTCAACCGTGTATGGTTTCACCACCAATTCGACCATTATCCGGGTTCCCGGACAGCCGGGAATAACGCCTCTGCGCTTTGCTGATATGATGAATGTCACTATGCCAAAAGTTCATCCCCTGCCGTACACAGATTTCCCTTGCGGGGAATTGAAAATTGCATTTTTTGCCATTTGCCTTGGCCAATTGCTCGGCAATATTTTTTATAATCTTATTCTTGTCAACTTGTACAATGCGTTTTTAGTCATTTTTCAACCGCTCTTTGATCAAGTCATCTTTAGCTTTTTGCTATTGCCCCTGCAAGGCATGTCATCCATTTTCAAAGGCGGCATGCAAATCCTTTCCGAGCCTGGAGTAAATCCCATTGTAGCTCTGGCCAACATGGGTACATACTATATTAACTTTGCAGCCGAGCTTTGGCAGCGTTTGATAGAATTATCCATTGCGGCGGCAATTTTGCCCCCACCTTTTGGGATAGTCATATTTGCATTTTTGGCTTTATCCCTGCCTGTGGTTTTGGCATGGCTCAGCATTATGGTGATGATCGGCTTTTTCACGGCCTATTATATCCCTGTGTTGCCTTATATGATCTTTACTTTTGGTTCGATAGCCTGGCTGATTGTGGTGATTGAAGCCATGGTGGCAGCTCCCATTGTCGCCCTGGGTGTCACGCACCCTGAGGGACATGAGGCTTTTGGTAAGGGTGAGCAGGCCATTATGATCCTGATGAATGTATTTTTGCGGCCATCCATGATGATCATAGGTTATATCTCGGGTATCGCTTTATCATATGTAGGTGTTTGGATACTGAATGCAGGGTTCGACACTGCCATAGGATTCATGCAGGGCAGCGAGGAATTTGGCACTAAGGATCCAAGAAGAGGGGCGGGTCTTTCTTCCGATGCGCAGTATATATTAAACAAGCTTTGGCCTAACAACCCGTTGCAAACGCAGGTTGGGGTTATTTCTGGCGGGTATGAGGGTTGGTCTGGAATATTTGCCTACTTTTTCTCTATCCTGATTTATACCATGATGTATCTCATCATCGTACAGCGGGCATTTACTCTGATTTCATATTTGCCGGACAGGGTATTACGCTGGATAGGAGGGCAGCCTGAAGGCATTGGCCAGGAAGCTGCCCAATGGGGTGAAGAAGCCAAGTCTAAATTGGGTGAAGCCGGTAAAGACACTCAAGCCGCGCGGGCTGCCGGCGATAAAGCCATCACTGGCTATGGGGTGAAGGGCGTGAACTGGGCTAAAGAAAAACTGGGTGGCGCCGGTGGCGGCCAAGTCCAGGCCCAAGGCAATACGCCGGAACAACTAGGAGGCAGCGAAGGCGAAGAGGAAGGCAGCAGCGGATCATCAACTCCGCCTCCTGGGGGCGGCGGAGGCGGCGGTGCTAGTGGCAGCGGCGGAGCTTCCGGCGGAAGTGGTGCTGGTGCTGGTGCGGCATAATTTCTTTGCCACTGCCAGGAATACGCTGCCTTCCTGGCTAATAAGCCTTTAGCAACTTCTTGCTTAGAGATATTCCTTGCTTCCTGCCACGATCAGCTTGTATTCCCGTTCGCTGATAATGCCTTCTTTATATTTTTCGTTGGCATCATGAATCATTAATTGGCCGCGTTCTCGGACCAACTTACGCGTCATGTTTGTTACTTCATTGGGATCGCCCTCTAGCAATATATCTCTTGTCTCTTCATCAAAAATAAGATATTCCCTGAGGGCAACTCTCTTCCCATCCACTGTGGGCACCAGTTTTTGCCAGATACAAAGGCGTATGGTTTCCAGAATATCAATTGTGCGTCCAACGCGCTCCTCGCCTGTAAAAGAAGTAACCAGACGCCGCATGGTTTCGGCCACACCCGATGTATGAAGAGTGGTGTAAACAGGATGGCCCGTCAGTGCTGCTTCTAGAGCAGCGCTGATGGTTTCGGCATCACGGCATTCCCCTACCATAATCAGGCGAGGCTTGCGCCGCAGGGCATTACGGACGCCAGCAGCAAAGGTTGGGATGTGGCGCGGAATCTCGGATTGGCTCACCACGGCAGAGACAGTTTCAATTTCGTCGTAAACGAACTCAATAGGGGATTCATAAGTTAGAACCTTGCGGTTTGAGTGCTCCTGCTCAATCAAATCTCGGATAATTGCTGCCAATAAAGTCGATTTGCCTGAGCCTGTAGCACCTGTAATAAATACAATTCCTTCTTGTGGCTCAATGGCTTCGCGAACATGATCGGGTAAGCCCATGCTATCAAGTTTTGGCGGAGTGGTTGGAATAGTACGCAAGGTAATCTGGATTGCATCATGGCCCTCTACCAGGCAGGCTGTGGCGTTCACCCGATATCGGTAGCGGACGCCGCGATTGGGACGAAACTCATAATGAGTATCGATGTCTTTGCCGGACAGCAATTGAGTTGTGGCATTAGGTCCATAAATCGAATTAATCAAATCACCCAGTTCGGTATTGGATAACCTGCGATTGGTTAACGTTAACAGCCGTCCATGTACTTCTGCATAGATGGGTTCTCCGGTTTGGATGGTAATATCTGAGGCATTCAATCTTTCCGCATGCTCAAGCATTCGATCCATAAACACCGGCGTAAAACGGGTTGGTTCATCGGGCATTAAATTAAGATGTTCATTATTCGTATTCAAAACGCTTCCTCATACTTAGCTTGATTTTTTGAGTTAATCTCTGCAGCCAAGAAAACGACTAAAAATCCGGAAGAATCAGTGAGCAGAGATTAAGGCATGGCAGGTTACTCCCGCTGCTAAAATCATCCCATTCCAGAAGTATAGTTAATTGTCGACACCCAAAAGTTTATGGCCTAATATGCTTAGCAGGCATTTCGATACAGCACAATATGCCATACACGAAATGCCGAGTTTTTGGCTAATCTGCAACAATTAAACAGTTAATTAACGGGAGCGATGACAGGCTGCCAGGCTTTACTCGTTATAGTAATTTTAGCCTTTTCTATCTGTTTTTCCATTTCGTTGAATTTTTCCAGCAGATTTTCATCTTTAGCAACAGCTGCGCGCCATTCTTTGCTGTTGACATTTAAAGCAGGCAATGCGGTTATCCTTAATACACGATCATCGATATGAAGTTCTTCGCCGTCACCTGTGACGCCCAATTCGGTATGAGAAACAAAAGGAGGAGAAATCATATTCATGGCCAGGAGCTTACGGTATAGAATCATGCCATTAAAGTCTTCTTTAATCCGGGCGACACTTTCTTCAAGAATGGTATTAGCCTGCGCTATACCATTTTTCCATCCCCGCTCAACACACTGCATCCAGATGAGCCGCTCTTCTTTGGTTTTAGGCAGCAAAGTCACGTTTGGATAATCAGGCTTTTTATAATCCATCCATAAATATTGCCGCCAGTTAGGGGGTGTGGTAACAAATCGCGCCTGCTTGGCGACCTTGTATGTGCGATCTGAGATGCGAATCGTTTGCGCATCGGCAAGATTGAGGATGTTTCGTCCTTCCAGCAGTACTGGCGGCAAGATATTGTGCGGCAAAATCAAGGTATTAAAATCAAAAATAGCGTCCAGTCTCCGTGCTTCCTTAACCAGTTCTTCATCGATAAACTTTGCCCTCCAGGCTAAACCTGCCTGCGCTCCCAAGCTTAAAGCCGTTTCTCTTAAAGCCATTTCACGGATTTTTCCCGTGCTCTGAGCAGCGCTGCGCGTAGCTGCTCCGGCATTCCCCATCGCTTGCAAACCCTCGAGAGAATCCGTGTTGCCGATAGGGCCTTGCCGGGAGGCGCAAGCGACCAGAAATGTAAACAAAATAACTGTTAATTTATGAGTAAAGTTTCGCATAACGCAATTCAATTATCTGGCTGTTAGAGTAAACATGGATATACGCCTTATTCCCTGCTTGGTAATCGATATTGCGCAAAATTTCAGCCAGGCTTTCATCCTGCACATTAAGGCTAACGAGAACTGGGATGGCAGGAGCTTTGCCAAGTACGCGCAAACGATAGTGAGCTGCCTTAGCAATTCTTAAGGCAAGCTCTTCAATAGGACCTGACCAATCCACTGATGCCCTGGCCTGGAGATTATACGCGCTCGGTATGGTTAAGATATTATCTTTTTTGGGGGGAGTAATGATTTTTTCGACACGAACCATTTCCAGCATGGAATCGCTGACTGAGCTTGCTGCTTCGGCAAGTTTTATGGTGGCGTCATCACTGGGTTCATTGTGAGGAGGTTTTTTAAAGGTCGCAGTGCCGCACGCGGTTAAACAAGCACAAAGTATGAAAAGCAAAATAAGCTTACAATTCATTTGCATACTTTAATTTAAAAGGATTTTATTGATTGAAACAGGAGGCTTGCCGGTTGTCAAGCAGATTGTCGAGAACAGCAGATTGTTTTTCGTCCAGGGCAAAATCATGCTTTGAGCATGTCATGCAACATTCGTGTTGTATATTTTTTTATATAACGCATAAACCACGTGCCCCGCTTTTTTCAGCTTCAGCTGTTGCCAGTATTGTTCATTGACGGTAATTTCTTGCTCGCTTTCCATATAGAGCAAACCTTCAGGCAGCAATATCTGCGATTTCTCCAAGGCAGCCAAACATTGGGGCAAGTATCCTTTCGCAAAGGGCGGATCAAGGAAAATAATGTTAAATGTTTTCCCGGCTTTTTGAAAATAGCTCAACGCATTGGCCTTAAAAACAGACAAGCGGTTTTCATCAAAAGACGTGATATTTTTTTTGAGATTACTCCATGCCCTGGGTTCTGCTTCCAGAAAAACGACTTCTTCCGCTCCTCGAGAATAGGCTTCCAAACCCAAAGCTCCGCTTCCTGCAAAAGCATCGAGGCAATGCGCCCCTGCTATATCGTGCATAAGCCAGTTGAATAAAGTCTCGCGCACCCGGTCGGGAGTAGGGCGAAGCCCTTCAATGGCAGGAAAGTGTATTTTTTTTCCTTTATACTTTCCGCCAATAATTCTTACGGTTTGTTTCACTTTTTTCCCACAGTGACTTGCAGCAATTTATCAGGATGAAGTTTTTGCTGAAAGGCGTTTTTGATTTCTTCAAGCGTGACTGTATCAATTCGCGCAGTATATTGAGCCAGATAATCATCCGGTAATTGGTAGAAAGCAATTTTAAGCAGCATATCTGCAATATTACGGTTACTTGCCAAAGACAGGGGAAAACTTCCTGTTAAATACTGTTTGGCCGCAGTCAGCTCTGCCTGTGTGGGGCCAGTTTTAACAAAGGACGTTAAGGTGTCTCTTGTGACCTCAATTGCTTCTGCCGTTTGCTCTCTTCGGGTAGATAAGCCAATGACAAATGGTCCATCTCCTGGCATGGGTACAAATTGGCTGCTTACGCCATAGGTTAGCCCTCTTTTTTCTCGCAGTTCTTCAGACAGGCGTGAAACAAGCGAGCCTCCGCCGAGAATGTAATTTCCGACCAGCAAGGGGAAATATTGCGGGTCATGGTGATCAATCCCTAACTGGCCCAGGCGGATGATGGTTTGTGAAGAGGGAAATGGTACCTCTATGTTCATTTCTTCATCTAATGGCTGTGGTTTTTTAATCGGAGCCGCAGGTTCTCCCTGGGGGAGTTTCTTGCTTAATTGCTCGGCTATTTTATGCGCTTTTTCTTCGCTAATGGCGCCTGCCAAGACAATAACAGCATTGCGAGCGGTAAAATATTGTCTGTAAAATTGCCTTATGTCTTCAACTTCAAGCGAGGAAACATGTTCAGCATCGCCATTGACAGGATGGGCATAAGGGTGATTCCCATAAAGGACTTTAAAGAAAGTTTGATTGGCGATTTCATCGGGAGACTCCTCGGCCTGCCGAATTGCCATCAATTGTTGATTTTTTTCAATAACAAACGCCTGTTTGGGAAAATCAGGCTGATTAATGATAAGAGCAAAAGTAGCAAGCGCTTTCTCCAAAGCAGGCGGTTCAGTTAAAGAACGCAGGCTCAGGGCAACCATGTCGCGATTACTGTCACTGCTAAATTGCGCGCCGGTATCAGCCAGTTTTTCAGCAATAGCATTGGCATCAAAGCCGCCATTGCCTTGATTAAGCATGCTGGCGGTTAAGGCGCTTAATCCATGCTGTTCCCCGTCGTATGCGGAACCTGCTTTGAAGGCCACAATGATGTCCAGCATCGGTACTTCATGCGCTTCATAAAATACCACACGCGCCCCTTTGGAAGTTTGCCAGTGTTTCAGGGAAATATTATCTTGTGCAAAGGAAGTAGATAGAACAAAAAACAGACAAAGCAAGACGCTCATTCTGCCTGAGGTTGCCGGTTTTTTTACAGCTTGCTTTTTGATCTTGCAACATTTTAAAAAGCGAGGGTAAAAAATTTCTATCTTTGGGTAGAAAGGATATGTAAAAAAGCGTCTCATTTTGGTCTCTCAGAAAATCAATGTGATTTCTTGGTTATATTATTCGGAAACAAGCGCGCTATTGTCAGCGAATCTTCATTAAAATACCGCCTGGCAGTTTTTTGCACCTGCTCCGGCGTAATGCTATTAATCCGGTCGGTATATTGTTCTGCTGCCTCCCAGCCTAAGCCAATGGTTTCCAGCAGGCCCAATTCCATCGCCTGGCCAAAAATAGAGTCTCTCTCAAATGTTTTTTGCGCGATGATTTGGTTTTTTACCCGTTGCAATTCCTCAGAGGATACAGGTTCATTGGTTAAGCGTTTTAATTCTTTTAATATGCCTTGCTTCAGATCAGTAAGCGTATGGCGCTGGCTGGGTATGCCAAAGATGATGAATTGTGTCTGATATCTTGTGTAAAGATTGTAAAAAATATCGACTGTACTGGCTATTTGCTGCTCACGGACCAGATGCTTGCTGAAGCGGCTACTTTCGCCTGCATCAAGGATGCCTGCAATAATTTCGAGGGCATAAGGCTCATACTGGCGGCTAGGATCTGCTGTTTTTACTGATGGTACGGCATGGCCAAGCATTATCATGGGAACTTGCGCGGGGGCATGCACATCCACCGTTTTTTGACCAAGGGCAGGCGGTTCCTTCTGGGATTTTCTTGGTTTTTGCGGAAATGGCTTGATGTTGCCAAAGTATTGCTTTGCAAGCTCATGCACTTTATCTGGTTTGATGTCGCCTACAACCACCAGGGTTGCATTATTCGGTGCATAATAGCGTTGATACCATGCTTTAACATCACTGATTTTCATATGCTCAAGATCGGACATCCAACCAATAACCGGGTGCTGGTAAGGGACAGCGAGATGGGCTGTAGCCAGAAAGCGCTCAAACGTTAACGCCTGCGGATTATCATCGGTTCGCATGCGCCGCTCTTCCTGGATGACCTTGATTTCCCGATTAAATTCATTTTCATCAAGAAGCAGGTTTTGCATGCGATCCGCCTCAAGCTTAAAACTTGTTGCCAATTGAGAAGCGGCCAATTTTTCAAAATAAGCGGTATAATCATGGCTGGTAAACGCATTTTCCTGGCCGCCTAAAGCCGCAATGGTTTTTGAAAAAACGCCTTGGGGATACTGCCTTGTGCCTTTAAACATTAAATGCTCCAGGGCATGGGAAATTCCTGTAATACCGCCTGGCTCGTCAGCTGAGCCCACATCATACCAAATCATGGATACAACTACAGGGGCACGGTGGTCTTCCTGGATAATGACTTTGAGCCCATTATCCAGGGTGAACTGGACAGGTTTGGCAAAAACTTGATTAAAAAACAGGGTTAACAATATCATCCACAACATGCGCATCACAGACCCCTCTTCCGCAAAGAACATAGAATTTCATATTTTAATTATTTTGTATACCTTATAGGGCTAAAGATATGGTATTTTGAACAGATGCATTGTTTAGTTTGATTGGGGTAATGATTGATGATTAAGTGGTTCAAGCGCAATCAGGAGTCAGAAAAGGATAAGCTTGTATCAGACTCGCCGCAAATATCTCCTGATGCGCCCACTGTACCGCCAGAAACAGATGAGGGTGTTTCTTCCAAAGCTTCGAGGCCTGGTTTTCTGGCTCGTTTCAAGCAAAGCTTAAGTAAAACGCGACATCAATTAGGCGATGGCATTTCCAGGTTATTGCTCGGCAAAAAAGAAATTGACGCAACCCTGCTTGAGGAGCTTGAAACTTTATTGCTTGGGGCGGATGTAGGCGTTGATACGACCAAGAAAATTATTGATCAATTAAGCGAAGGCCTTTTAAGAAAGCAGCTATCGGATGGCGAGGCTGTGTATGCGGCGCTGAAAACTCACCTGCAAGCCATTTTAAACGCATCAGCAGCCCCGCCCTTGACCCTTGAAACCAGGGATAACAACCCCTTTGTCATTTTAATGATTGGGGTAAATGGCGCGGGGAAAACAACAACAATTGGCAAGCTTGCCAAACAATACCAGCAAATGGGTAAAAAAGTCATGTTGGCAGCTGGCGATACATTCAGGGCTGCGGCAATTGAACAATTGCAAACCTGGGGGGAGCGCAATGGTATATCTGTGATCGCGCAGCATAAAGGTGCTGACAGCGCTTCAGTCATTTTTGATGCCTTAATGGCTGCCAAAGCCCGCGGCATGGATATTTTAATTGCTGACACTGCAGGGCGCTTGCATACGCAACAAAACTTAATGGATGAGTTGAAAAAAGTGAAGCGGGTGTTGCAAAAAATTGACCCGGAAGCTCCGCATGAAACGATGCTGGTTCTCGATGCAAGCATTGGACAAAACGCTTTAAATCAAGCCAGACAGTTTCATGAAGCCATAGGCGTAACAGGGATTGCCATGACCAAACTTGATGGCAGCGCAAAAGGGGGGATTTTATTTGCCATAGCCGATGAATTGAAGATACCATTTCGTTTTATTGGAATTGGTGAAGGGCTTGATGATTTGCGCCCTTTTAGTGCCGAACAATTTGTTAACACGATTTTCGATAATGATAGAATTTAAACAGGTTAGCAAACGGTATCCCGGTGGGCATGAAGCCTTGCGTGAGATCAATTTTTCTCTGGGCAAGGGGGAAATGGCCTTTTTGACTGGCCACTCAGGCGCCGGCAAGAGTACGCTTTTAAAACTTATTGCCATGCTCGAATTGCCTTCGAGCGGCCAAATCATTGTGAATGGCTGGCATTTGAGCCAGTTAAAAAAAAAGGAAATTGCCCGTTACCGCTCAACACTTGGCATCACGTTTCAGTCACCCCATCTCTTACATGATCGAACTATATTTGATAATGTCGCCTTACCCTTGCAAATTCAAGGATATTCGCCTCAGATGATTGCCAAAAGAGTTCATGCCGCATTGGATATGGTTGGTTTATTGGCTAAAGAAAATGCCCTGCCGCTTCATCTTTCTGGCGGAGAGCAGCAACGGGTGGGCATCGCGCGATCGGTTGTTCATAAACCGCTGCTTCTTCTGGCTGATGAGCCGACTGGCAATCTCGATCCCGGACTTTCAGCAGAAGTGATGCAGCTTTTTGAGCAATTTAATCAGGCAGGCGTTGCGGTTTTGATTGCTACTCACGACTTGGCGCTGATTGCCGGAATGAAACACCGTATCCTGATGCTTAGGGAGGGGCGAATATGTTAAAAGCAGCATACGGATATATTTCTTTCCATGTGCAGGCCGCAGCCCAGAGCGTAAATGCGTTGCGTCAGAGGCCTCTGGCGTCGTTAATGACTGTAGTGGTCATTGCAGTCTCTTTGACATTGCCAGCTTTATTTTGGATTTTGACCAGTAATTTCGAGCGTCTGCTTGGCAACTGGAGGCAAGGCGGCCAGGTTACGCTTTATTTAAAGCCATCCATATCGACCGCCGTGCAAGCCCATGTCTTGGATAACATTCGAAAGATGGAAGAAGTGGGCGAAGCAACGCTTAAAACACCCGAGCAGGGATTGGCAGAGCTGCAGACACAAGAGGGTATGGATGAGATTTTGCGCTATCTCCCGGAAAACCCTCTGCCTGCTGTGATAGAAGTAACGCCGGCATTGAAGGTAAATGATCCTGCACAAATTAAGCAATTTTATAACCGCCTAAAGACAATCCCTGAAGTTGAGCAGGCAAAACTTGATATGCAATGGGTTGACCGGCTGCACACCATTTTGAATTTTGCAAACAAGGCGACTCATTCTTTAATGCTACTGCTTGCTGTTGCTGTGATTTTGATTATCAGCAATACGCTTCGCCTCACAGTACAAAACCGCAGTGAAGAAATCCAGATCCTGAAATTAATAGGCGCAACCGACCCGTTTATTACCAGGCCTTTTTTATATGCCGGCATTTGGTATGCTGTGAGCGGCGCTTTTTTGGCCATAAGCTTTGTCAATATATTTTTGCTGAGTTTAAGCCCATCGGTAAGACAATTGGCTTCCGCGTATCAAATGTCCTATCCTTTGCAAGGCATGACCCTTGGCCAGGCTTTTGTTTTTTTGATGTTCTCTGTTTTATTAGGATGGGTTGGCGCGAACATATCTGTTCGCAGGCAGCTTGCTTCTATCGAACCCTATAATTGAGGTATAATCCAGTTGGTAAATAATATGGTATACTCATATTGATTTAGCCAATGTGCCATGATCTGTCAGAATTGATTCTTATTGTTAGAGTTAACCCCATGGTTTTGCAAGAGGTATAAAATGAGTCTGCAATTGCAACTTTCTTCCATGAATTTACCCATAGGCAGCCTTGAGGCATATATTCAAAGGGTCAATCAAATTCCGATGCTCTCTGCAGAGGAAGAATTTGAATGTGCCCGGCGTTTTCATGATGAAGGCGACCTGGAAAGCGCCCGCCGCCTGGTATTGGCTCATTTACGCTATGTGGTTCGTGTGGCGCGCGGCTATTTGGGTTATGGCCTGCCGCTTGGCGATCTCATTCAAGAAGGCAATATCGGGTTAATGAAAGCGGTTAAACGCTTCGACCCCAGCCTGGGAGTGCGCCTTGTTTCTTTTGCCATCCATTGGATCCGGGCGGAAATTCATGAATTTGTCTTGCAGAACTGGCGTATTGTGAAGGTAGCCACCACCAAAGCCCAGCGCAAGTTGTTTTTTAACATGCGCCAGATGAAAAAGCGACTTGGCTGGTTTAATGCCGAAGAAGTCGATGCTGTGGCTCAGGACTTGGGCGTCTCCCGAGAAGATGTATTAATCATGGAAGAGCGTTTAAATGCCATGGATGCTTCTTATGACGCCTCAGACATGGAGGACGATGAGCAAGGATATAAGGCAGTTCCTGCCCGTTTTTTACACGATGTGAACAGCGATCCTGCCCATTTAATCGAGCAAGAGGACAGCAGTGCTCAAAGTCAGGAAAAATTACATCTTGCCTTGATGAAGCTGGATGAGCGAAGCCAGGATATCCTGCAGCAGCGTTGGCTTGTCAATGATAAAGCAATGACCTTGCATGCCCTGGCTGAAAAATATGGCGTATCCGCGGAGCGGGTGCGGCAGTTAGAAAAAAATGCCATGAAAAAATTACGCCAGTATATGGAAGAGCTGGCATAAAAGCTTTCCTTTAAAGGAGGCTTTTGTGCTTAATCGTCACGGTCACTAAACCAGGGATGGGGTGTTTTGCGGGGCTTTTCCTCGCCTGATGTGCTGTTATTGCCTTTCCGGTTGCGCTTCAGCTCTTTTGTAAGGCTCTGACTTTCTTTTTCCTGAAATTTTTTAAAAAAGCTTAATAGCTCGTCTTCATTATTTTGCGCAGGAGGGTTTTTGGTTGCCATTGTTTTATTAGTTTTATTATCAGATGTTTTTCTTTGAGTGGTGCGGGATTTTGATGTCAATGAAACCTGTTTTGCTTCAAACCTGCCGCTTCCTTCTTCAAGATCCCCAAGAAGGGGATCTTCTGGTTCGATATTTGCCGAATCGTTCTTGCTTTCGGCATCATCGATTACAACAAGCGGTTCGGGATTGGGAATAATCGAGCGAATATCCTTTCTCTGTACTCCAGGAACAAATGCGTTCTTCATCTTCTCGTGGCTATTGTTCAAAGAGTCATGGCCGCTTTGAGTTTGTTGCGGTTTATGGACGGCTGACACTTTCTGCTCATCTTTAACAGCGATTCCAGGCTTATTTGAAAAAAAATCCTTGATAATACTGCCAAGAGCGCTGAGCAGCGCGAAAAAGCCGATGTTTGAAGATATTTTATTTTCAGGGGATTGGCTGGCAGAGGTTTCCGGATTATCTGTGTTTGGATTGTCTTTGGATCTTGGGTTAAAGTAGCTTTTTATTTGCAACATGGTTTCAGCATCCCTGGTAAATTGCATGCCGCGATCTTTTAATAATAGCAATACATCGAGATTTGTCCTGAGTACGCCAAGCGGGGTTATCGAGATTGAGTTAAGCAATGAGTCTCGTTCGTGGTTCCCATGCTGACTCAAAAATGAATTTAATTGTTCGTACTGATTTTCTTTAATCCAGCTGAGAATGTCTTGATTGGCACCGCTTATATTTTTTACCATGATAGATCAATAAATAGACTTTATGGTATTAATTATACCATAAAGTTTAAAGTTTTATTTTTTACTGATGCGCGCCACCGTCAGGCAGCAAAACCATTTGCTGTCTTTAGAGAATAGATGCCGATTAAAGCATCCTATTCCGATACTTAGAGATTAGGCCTTCCTCGTCTTTTGACTCCTGTTGCAGGAGCTTTTGGATTTTTTCTGGATTTTGCGTATTTTTGAGTTCTTTAAAGAAAGTCGCATAAGCGTTCAACGACTGGGATCTGCTTAAGCCATTGAGCAAAAGTTCGCGGTTGAGCAAGATATGCATATCGTGTGCCTGCCGTGCGTCTAATGGCAGGAGGAAAGTTAAAATATTCAGAAGAATATCTTGATTCAAGCCATTCCCGGCTAGTTGTTTTAAGGCAATGAGCAGATAAAGCTCAGAAAAGCGGTGTTTATCCATCCTGACGAGGATTTGATCTCGATCATAACCTTTTTTACTCAAGCTCTCCATGAGAAAGAGATTTTTAATCCCGCTCGAGGATTTTTTATCATCTATTTCTTGATAAAGTTTGTCTATTGTTTCCTTGAGGCTGGGGAATTTCCGTAGATAGCTTGCAATAATGCTGTGATAGCCGTTTTCGATATAGCTTTTAAGATGGGGCACCAGTATTTCTTGATAAAGTCTATTTACCGTTTCTTTGAGTTCTGGAGATTTATGCAGATAGTCGGCAATAATGCTGTAATGACCGCCTTCGACATAGCCTCTCAGAATGAATGCAATCGTTCCTTGATTAAGATTAAGATAAAACTGCACCTTTTCGTGCTCTCCCTTAAGCGCATAAGTTCTGGCAATAAAACCAATGGAGTCGGGATAAAGTTTCCGAAATTCTTCAACCTTCTCATGATATCCCCCCAGGGCATAACCGCATGCAATAATTGCGCCATTAGCATTAAAGCGCTTGCGATAATCCTTTACCTTGTCATGAAACCCGCCTTCGGCGTATCCGCAGGCGATCCAATCCTTACTGGCTCCTTGTTTGCGGTATAGCTCTACCATTTCATGGTTGCCAGCCTTGGCATAACCTCGGGCAATATGGTCAGCTCTAGCTCTATGCTTAAATAACAGTTTCACCGCCTTATGATTGCCCTGAAAAGCATGCTCTGCAGCAGCCGTCCAGAAAAATGAGTGGGGCTTGATGGAATCGATTGGCTGCAGCTTCTCGCTCAAATAATCAACATCGAGTTTCCTGATAAAGCGTGAATTCTGATTTAAAGCAGCCTGATAAACTTGTTCAAATGAGTACATTTTTGCAATCTAAAAACATAAAATGGATTTCATTTTATCATAAAGATCAAAAAATGTCTAAATACGAGACAGCAAAATATTTTTGGTTTCTGAATCTAAAAAAGCAGCATTAATCGCCATTTCAGTAATTCCTTTCATGGTTTCATCGCTGAAATTAAACGTTTGCTGTACTTTGTTATATTCCTCGCCAATGGCGGTAGAGACAAAGGGCGGGTCATCGGTGTTGATACTGATTTTGATGCCATATTCCAGAAACCTGGGCAGCGGATGTTCATTCAAAGAGCTGAATAAACCAAAATTGACATTGCTGGTGGGCGAAAGCTCAAGGGCAATATTCCGTTCTTTAAGAAGTGCCATGGTTTCTGTTGAATGAATTGCTTGGACGCCGTGACCGATACGCTTTATGGGTAAATACTCTATGGCTTCAACCATTTTATCCGCGCCGGCAAATTCGCCGGCATGAACGGTGCACTGCAATCCTGCATCAGACGCAATCTGATAAGCCTTTTTAAACAGTTTAGGCGGAAATTTGACTTCATCGCCACCAAGCCCGAAGCCCGTAGCGCAAGGCACAGACATTCTGGCTGCATCGGCGGCCACCCGTTCCGCACTTTCCGCGCCAAAATGGCGAACTGCGGTAATAATAATGCGGCCGATGATGCCAAACTGGCGCTCTGCATCCTCAACGGCTTGCTGGATGGCATGCAAATGTTCAATGGAGGGAATGCCGCTTGCTTTTTCTGCATGATCCGGCGAATACATCATTTCTACATAAATCCCACCATCTTTAGCGCTATTTTTTAAATAATCGAAGGTGATGTCGTAATAATCCTGCGGTTTTTTAATTAAATCGGCGACAATATCATAGACCTGTAAAAAATGCAGGAAATCACGAGACAGGTAACTTCTGCCATCCTGGGCAATCAGGTTTTCAGGAATGGATAACTGGTTTCGCTTGGCTAAAGTACGCGCAAGTGATGGGCTGATGGTGCCTTCTAAATGAACATGTAGTTCCGCTTTTTTTATTGGCATTTTGTATTCCTTTATACAGATTTATGGCAAGCTGACTGAAAACCCGGTAAAATTACCATTAATAGTTTTGATTTTCTATAGAACAGGATTAGAAATAACATGAATAGCCAGGATATTGATAAGGACTATATCAGCCCTTATGATAGGTTTTTATTTGAATTTGATGCAACTCATGAAAAAACAGCCTCACAAATTAAGGAAATAAAAAAACATCAGCGGATTTTTGAATTGCGGGATAATCCCGATGCCGAAGCAGATTCTGGGGTCATTTGGAAAGAGTTCTAAAGCTTTATCCATGACCTATAGGGAATGGCTGCCGGGGGTTCGAGCTGCCAGTAGGACGACGACCGCCAGTAACCTTACCGAGTTCTGTGATATCTACAACCTGTTTTTTTTCTTTTGTCAAAAATATAGGCAAAACTGTTGCTGGCAAGGATTGAGCCTCATGCTTATTTGCCACAAGTTTTACCGTGATGTCTTTTTTTAAGATAACTCCCGCAGCCTTCAGTGCTGCTTCAGGTTTTTTTGCAAAGGCTTGCCAGTCCACTTGATTTAAGCGTTTTAAAAATAAATTTTCAGGCATATCGGTATATAAAGTCAGGTCTATTTTGGAAGTCATGGCTACTCATTGCGGGCTAACTTAATTATAAGTATAGCAGAATGAAAGCGGCCTTCGGCAGAAAGCCTTAGCCTAAAAAGGCATGCAGTATTTTATAAGACAGGATAGTCAATAGGGATGCCGCAGGCAGAGTCAGTATCCAGGAAGTAAAAATATTACGGATAACCAGTAAGTTTAAGGCGCCAATACCGCGGGCCAGACCCACGCCTAATACTGCGCCTACCAGGGTTTGTGTCGCAGAAACGGGTATTCCGATGCTGGTTGCTACAACGACCGTAGTAGCAGCGGCCAGAGTTGCAGCAAAGGCACGGCTTGGGGTTAAGGCTGTAATGGCGCTGCCCACGGTTTCTATCACTTTTTTGCCATACATCAAAAGCCCTGTGATCACCCCAACACAGCCCAATAAAATAATCCAGGCCGGATAACTGGTTGCGGAAAAAGCCTCTGGGGAATGCATAACCAAACTGTGAACAATGGTTAATGGGCCGACTGCCAGAGCAACATCGTTTGAACCATGGGCAAAGACCATGGCACAGGCTGTTAATGCCATGAGAACTGCAAAATATTTTTCCACCTGAAAAAAACGCTCGCGCCGCCTTAAATTAGGGCGTTCTGGAATACGCTTTAAAAAGAACATGCCAACCAAGGTCAAGGTAATGCTGGTGGCAAGCGTGACTGCAATATCCTGTTTGAAATTCAAGTGAATATCAAAATGATTCAAACCTTTAAAAACAGTGATAAATGATAGAACAGAACCGACAAGAAACAAGTAAGCAGGGATGTAAAGCTTTGCTTTGGCGAGGGGGTCGCTCTTTACGAAAATAGCCTGCTGAATGGTGACAAACAAAGCATAAGCGGTGGTTCCGGATATGAGGGGGGATGTCACCCATCCAATGGCAATATGTGTAACCTGATTCCAATGGATGGCATCACTGCCCAGGACAATGCTGCCAAAACCCACCATGGAGCCTACCAGGGCATTGGTGATGGATACAGGCACGCCAAGATAGCTTGCTAAATTCATCCAGACAGTGCAAGCAAAAAGGACGCCAAGCATCCCTTCAATGAGTATCAGCGGTTGCTCAGCAAGTTCGCTCGTATTGATAATGCCGTCCCGCATCGTTTCTGTGACATCTGTACCGCCAAGAAATGCTCCGGCAAACTCAAAAACCACAGCAATGAGCATCGCCTGCCGGACGGTTATGGCCTTTGAACCCATGGCGGTACTCATGACATTGGCCAAATCATTGGCGCCAACACCCCAGGTCATTAAAAAACAAAGGAAAACAGCTAGAATGACATATAGAATTGAGAAATCCATAAGAAAGCTTACCGGGCAATGAGAATTTGTAGCCGACCGCCCGCAATTTGAGCGTGATCAGCCAAGTCGCCAATCCATTGAACCAGTTTATAAAGGAAAATGATCTCGATTGCAGGCAAATCCTTTTCCAGCTCAAAAATACGATGTCTGATTTCAGCGAGCTTATCGTCGCTGTCATGCTCGATTTTATCAAGGGTCATGATCATTTCTTCCACAATTTTTACTTCGCTGCCGCGAAAGCCGCTTTCAAGCAGCTCATCAAGTTCATTAATCGCTTTACAGGCTTGTTTGGCAGCATCAAGACAGCAACTTAAGAACGGCATAAACAAACCGGTAAGAGGTTCGGGAATGATCATGCGGCGACTTGTAATGAGGCCTGCGATATCTTCTGCCTTATTGGCAATCCGGTCTTGGGCGCTTAACAATTCCAGCAAATCAGTGCGTGATACTGGAAGAAATAAGCCGGTGGGCAGATGCAGGCGCAGATCACGCTTGATGAGGTCTGCTTCCTTTTCCAGGGCGATGATTTTTTCTTTCAAGTTATCCGCTGTTTTCCAGTCCTGCTTGAGGGCTGCTTCAAAAAAAGGATAAAGCTGTTTGGCGCATTGATAGGTTTTACGCATATGCTGTTCAATCGGCCTGATAGGCGAGGGGCCGAACATGTTGAATATGCTACCCATAATCCACAATACCTGATTTAAAAATGAAACGATTATACAGAAAAATTTAAAAAAAGAATATTGACTTGACAAATTAACCTGATACTTGAGAATTGTTTTTTATTGGTTTGCTTTATTTTGGACTTCTTTGATGACCAGGCTGATTAAAAAATACAAGAACCGCAGGCTTTACGATATGGACAATAGTCAGTACATTACTTTGGAAGATTTAAAGCAATATGTTTTAAAAGGATATGATTTCCGGGTAGAAGATTCAACAACGGGAAATGATATTACAAATGCCATTTTACTGCAGATTTTGGTGGAGACGCAGGCGGCTCCTACCCAATTTCTTTCATCAACGCTTCTTAGGCAATTAATTAATCTTGCCCATCACCCCATGCAGCAAACAGTAGACCGCCTTTTGCAGGATACCATTGGATTTATAGAAAAACAGATGCGGATCAATCCCTATTGGCATGATTACCAAAAGGCCAGTGATGAATGGGCCAAGCAATCCAGTCAGTTTCTTGCAAAATGGCAGGAATTGTTTAAAGGATAGGCTTATGGATCTTGGTGCTTCCCCTACTACAGATTTTCTGAAACGATATTGACATTCAGCACAAGTTTTTCTAATATCTTTATTGTGCACTGCAACATAATGGAGAATATAATGAATCAGGAATATTTTGAACGTTTATCTGATATCGCTAAAAAAGCCCAGGAGCCATTTCAGGAATTTGCAGAATTGAATGTGAAAACCTTGCAAAGCATTTCCTATCTGAATCCTGACGAGCTGACCAAAATCAAGAAACCTGAAGAATTGCTTGAAAAACAAGTTGAGCTCGCCGTTGCCAATGGGCGCAAGGCTTTGGAATACTTTCATAAGTCATTTCAAATTTTTGAAAAAGCCATGCTTTCTTTTGTACAGGAATCAAAAGCTTCCATAAAAGAAACAGCTAAAAAAGCTTCTTGAGGCTAGGAAATCTCGACAGCTGCGTCTGCCACGGCAGCCTGTGGCAGGCAAGCTCCTTCTTCTTTCTTGCTTGCCATGTTTTTCCCTTTCTTTGCAGCTTGTGCTTTTGTATTCAGAAAGACGTAGTCTCCTGGCGCATCCGCAATCGGCTGATAAGGTAATTGTTTGAAACTGGTTGCGGAACGAAAGCCGCCAGAGTGATTTTTCAACCATTTCACCCAATAAGGCCACCAGGAGCCAGTGCTATGCTTTGCTGTTTTCAGCCATTCGGCGGCATTTGCTCTAGGTTCTCGGTTAACATAATAACCGTATTTTTCTCCTCCCGGGGGAATCACAATGCCGGCGATATGCCCTGAACCGCCTAACAAAAATTCTTTATCGCCTCCATAGTATTGAAACCCCTTAAATACAGTCTCCCAGGGCGCAATATGATCTTTAATGGTTGCCACAAAAAAAGCAGGAACCTCTATTCTGCTGATATCAATTGGCGTGTTGTTGATAACAATTTTATTGGATTTGATCAAATCATTATGCAAATACATCCAGCGGAGATATTGTGAATGCATTTTTGCCGGCATATTTGTGGAGTCGGCGTTCCAGTAAAGAATATCAAAAGGAACAGGGGGTTTGCCGCTTAGGTAATTTCTAATGAAGAAAGACCAGATTAAATCACTGGCTCTTAAAGAATTAAAAGCGCTTGCCATGAAATGGCCATCAAGATAACCGTCGAGATTCATTTTCTCTTCAAGCCGCGCAATTTGCTCCTCATCTATGAATACCGATATATCGCCTGGATCGCTAAAATCAAGCAATGTTGCAAGAAAGGTGGCAGAACGTATTGAATGGTTATCCTGGGTTTTAAAATAGGCAAGCAAAAGCGCAAGCAGGGTTCCGCCAATACAAAATCCCAAGGTATTGACTTGCTCGATTTGCAATTGCTTTTTGATGATATCAATGGCGGCAATCGGTCCTTCATTCAGGTAATCTTCAATTCCCTTGCCGGCGTAAGAGGCGTCGGGGTTTACCCAGGAGATCATAAATACGGTGATGCCCTGGGTAGTAAGCCATCGTACAAATGAGTTGTGGGGACTTAAGTCCAAAATATAGTATTTGTTTATCCATGGCGGAATAATCAATAAGGGAACCGCTTTGACTGTTTCAGTCATTGGGGCATATTGAATCAATTCCATGAGCTCATTTTTAAAAATGACTTTCCCGGGCGTGACAGCCAAATTACTGCCTACTTTGAAAGCGTCTGGATCAGTCATTTTCATGATAAGGCGCGCGGAGCCTGCCTCGATATCGCCGAGAAAATTGTTTAACCCGCGTAATAGATTTTTGCCATGGGTTTGGATAGTTTCTGCAATCAATTGCGGGTTGGTATGCAAAAAATTATCTGGGGAGAGCGCGTCCAGATACTGGCGGGCAAGAAATCGCACTCTTCTGGCTACATGGGCTTCGCCATAATCCAATTGCTCAAGCAAGGACTGCATGTGTTCTGAAGCCAGCAGATACTGCTGGGTTAAGAGATTAAAAAAAGGATTTTGTACCCATTCCTCGCTGTTAAAGCGCCTGTCGTTAATCGGCATGGATTTGCCTAACAGCCAGTGCCTGAATTGCTCTTCCAGAAGTCCCATTGCATCCTGCCAATATGCAAATTGCGCCTTGACTATCTTGTCCGGGTTTTTAAACAGCGCGATGAATAAGTTCTGAAAATCTTTAAAAATTTCTCCTCCTTTCTCCAGCAACATCGGTAATTGTCCCGGTTGCTGCTTGTAGCTTGCCATCAGGCGCAATCCCTTTTCCGCAATTGACTGCATGATTTCGCTTAATTCTTTATCCTGTTCCATCCCAACTCCTGGAAACTTAAACCTAAAATGATATGTTGATATTCCGTATCTGATAAGGAAAATTTGTTGCCTTGTTATTTTCTGTTTTTTTAGGCTAAATTATCAAGTATGACCCGGTTTAAATCATTGAACCAATGCAACTTAAAAAATACATGCTTTTACTGATAATCCTCGGCGTGGTTTTTATAGCCATCGGTTATTATTTTTGGGAATCTTTTCTTTATGTCCATTACCTCGGCGGCTTTGATGCCTATGGTTTACCTGTGCAGTTATCCTATCCCGGGTTTTCATTCTTTTTTTATTCCTGGCCTTTGTGGGGGTTTCCGCTACTGTTGGCGCTCATGATTGGTGTTTTTTTATACTTGCATTTAAAAATTAAAGACTTTGAAGCAATCCAGGAAATAAAAGCGAAGCTTGAGGCCCAGAAAAATGAAATGGAAAGTTTGAGTTTAATGCACAAAGCCAGAAAAAACGAAATGGATGTGCGCTTAAAAAATAAATATGAACAATTGCAAAATGAATTTACCAGTTTGCAGTCAGAGTATCAGCGAAGCCTGGATTTTATCGAAAAACTGCTTGAGCAAATGGCAGATGGTGAAAAAAAAGAAAAATAGAAACAGGAAAAATGGATTCATTGACAAGAAACCAGGGCGTGCAAATATTGATAACAGATGGTTGATTGAAGTTAGCGATACCAAAGAAGGCGAGAAGGATACTGCACGAGTCAGGTCTAATTTTAATATCCTTCCTTGAAGTGCGCTGTATCTGATTTTGTGTTACTTGAAATAGTTCGCAAAACTCTGTGCTCCTCTCGATATTCTCCGAAAGATTAATCGTTAAGCAATTTGCATCATTTGATTATTTATTGATCAAAATAAAATCTTTATAGTAAAATATATTGTTCAGTAAAAGATTTAAGGCATTTCTAATGCAAAGCAATCATTATGATTCCGATCAACCTAACCGAAACATAGGCCCAATCGAAAAATTTTTGAGCATACTGCTTGCATCAACTATTACAATCATTTCAAGCGTTATTCGTCTGCTTTTAGGCTTCGTAGCATATGTAACTTTCGGGACTTTAAATATTCTTCGCAATATGACTGGTGCCATTTTAGGGGCTGGTGTTGAGCTTATTCATCTTTGCCGAAAAGGCATGGGTTATATGACAGCGACAGCCATGGTTGTGCTGAATGGCTTAAGAAAAATCATCGGATTTACTACAGCTTTACTGGCTGTTGGATTTAACGGATTGCGACGAGTCTTGGGATTTACTACGGCCGTACTGGCTTTGGGACTTAATGGGTTACGACAAGCCGCAGGGGTTATGACAGCGGCAATCGCTGTGGGACTCAATGGATTGCGACGAGCCGCAGGGGCTATGACAGCGGCATTAGCTGTAGGACTCAATGGAGTACGACAAGCCGCAGGGGTTATGACAGCGGCATTAGCTGTAGGACTCAATGGATTGCGACGAGCCGCAGGGGTTATGACAGCGGCATTAGCTGTAGGACTCAATGGATTGCGACGAGCCGCAGGCTTTGCTGCAGCGGCATTAGCTGTAGGATTCAATGGATTGCGACAAGCTGCGGGCTCTGCTGCAGCGGTATTAGCTTTAGGAT
>NZ_LNYK01000033.1:0-937 GCF_001467825.1 Legionella londiniensis | reverse complement strand
GGCAATCGCTGTAGGACTCAATGGATTGCGACAAGCTGCAGGCTTTGCTGCAGCGGCATTAGCTGTAGGATTCAATGGATTACGGAGAGTCGTAGGGGTTATGACAGCGACAATCGCTGTAGGACTCAATGGATTGCGACAAGCTGCAGGGTTTGCTGCAGCGACATTAGCTGTGGGACTCAATGGATTACGGAGAGTCGTAGGGGTTATGACAGCGGCAATCGCTGTAGGACTCAATGGATTGCGACAAGCTGCAGGCTTTGCTGCAGCGGCATTAGCTGTAGGATTCAATGGATTACGACGAGCTGCGGGCTTTGCTGCAGCGGTATTAGCTTTAGGATTCAATGGATTGCGACAAGCCGCAGGCTTTGCTGCAGCGGCAATCGCTGCAGGACTCAATGGATTACGACAAGCCGCAGGGGTTATGACAGCGGCAATCGCTGTAGGATTCAATGGATTACGACGATCTGCAGGTTTTGTTACAGCGGTATTAGCTTTAGGATTCAATGGGTTACGACGAGTTGCAGGATTTAACGCAGCAGTAATGGTGCTGGGTTTCAATGGTTTACGAAGAACCGTGGGATTCGCTGCAGCTGGCTTTGCGGTGATGTTAAAAGCGCTCAGAAAACCGATAGCTGCATTATTTGGTTTTTTGGGAGGATTGGCATATGGCGTATTTGGTGGCGGTATCTATGGAGGACTTGACCAATTTAAAAAAATATATCAAGACATTGGTGGGGATTCAGAATTTCGTCAGTTATTTGAAAAAGTAAACAAAATCATTGGTGGCGAAGTTAAGTTTACGTCTTTATTCATGGCTGTTAATAGAGTCGTTGGCGGTCGGGTTCCGTTCAAGGAGTTGTTCACGCAAGTCAATGAGGCTGTTGGCGGTCGGGTTCCGTTCAAGGAGTTGTTCACGCAAGTCAATGAGGTCGTT
>NZ_LNYK01000032.1 GCF_001467825.1 Legionella londiniensis | reverse complement strand
TTGGCAGTGAGGGAAAAAACTTGTCTCCCGGAGTGATTAGCCGTCTGAAAGCGAGCTGGGAACAGGAGTATGCCGCATGGTGCAAACGAGAGATGGGCAGTAAATATTATGTGTACTTCTGGGTAGATGGAATTTATTTGCAGGCCAGAATGGAAGAAAGCAAAGAGTGTGTTTTGGTGATTATCGGTGTTGATGAGCGAGGGCAAAAAGACCTGATAGCTATGGAAGCTGGTTATCGGGAAAGCAAGGAATCCTGGCTTACTCTCTTGCGTGATTTGAAATCACGCGGTCTTCACCAGTCTCCCAAGCTTGCAGTTGGGGATGGCGCACTGGGTTTCTGGGGCGCTCTAGATGAAATCTACCCTGATACACGCCATCAGCGTTGCTGGTTTCACAAGATGGGCAATGTCCTCGATAAATTGCCCAAATCACTACTCTCCAAG
>NZ_LNYK01000031.1 GCF_001467825.1 Legionella londiniensis | reverse complement strand
GAAAAGCCCTTCTGCATTGACAGCGCCCTGGAATTCCTTGCCGTTGACAGTTAACGTGACGGTATCGCCTTCATTGAACTCGCCAGTTATGGTGCCTGTGATGGTGATGTCGCGGCCTGCTTCATCTATATTGATGACATTGTCTTCGGTGATGCCGTTTAACGTAATGGCGAGTTCCGGCGCTTCAAGGTCTGCGCCATAAGCATGCTCCGTGCTGGCTGTGGCTTTGTTGCCCGCGCGGTCTTCGGTGGCGATGGAGGCTTCGATGGTTAAATTGGCGTCTGCCGCCAAATCGCGG
>NZ_LNYK01000030.1:425-91828 GCF_001467825.1 Legionella londiniensis | reverse complement strand
TGACTACTATTCCCTTGAAATTGTGAAAAATAACAGTTTACGGATTTTTTTATTGTATTCAATTTAAATGGTGATTGAGCCTAAGCCAGCAAATTAAAACGCTTCCTCTGGCATACCCGGTCTATACCCATGAGTGGAACAATGCCCGTCAAGTCATTTTTAATTATTATGAAAGGCATGGCATATTTTGTGCAGGGCGTTTTGGAGAATGGCTATATATTAACTCCGATAACGCTGTATTACGCGGTAAAATTGCCGCGGAAAAACTGGAACAGCGCTGATTTTGCCAGCTCATTAAGTCAAAACTAATTCAATTAAACTGCTGCTGTTCTTCTACCAGTCCCGCTTCTCAAGCCGGCCTGCCTTGCGCAAAATGGATGATACAGCAGCTTTGGTTTTTGCATGGGCACGGCTCGATTCAAACAAGCAATCGGCGCTGATAAATATAGGCAGATACAATTCCCCAACTCATTTTTACGTAAGTTTTTCTAGTCAGGCGGAATTGAGGAGCAGGGAGCATTTTACTGGTTATGATGATAATGGTCCCAGGTTGGGTTTTGGCGAGCTTTTGTGAAAGCGCTTTCCAGGTTTCGCCAATAAAGGCAGAAGCATTAATAAAAATCATGTTGGCTCCCGTGAAGTCAGCCTGCAAAAAATTATCATGAATGAAATGTATCCTGTCGGCAATGCTTGAATAGGCCGGTTTTTTTCTTAAGCGTTCCTTCTGCATTAATGCAGCTTGATGCAGCGTGGCAAAAAGTTCAATACCGAAGCTTTTTTTGACTTTAAAGACCATGGCGCAGGCTATAACAGCTTTCCCCGTGCCGCTGCCGAGATCGTAAAAAACTGTTTCTGAATTTGGTTTTGCCAGCGAAAGAAGGGCAATAAAAGAAACAAAATCAATTTCTCCATACAAATACTCAATGGCATCGTTTAGTTGGCGGGTGCTCTTGGATAGGGCAAATCCATCCACATCCCTATACAATCCTTCGTATGCAAGTTGGTGTTGATCAAGATGCAACATCCCTCGCCAGCGTTTGATTTTTGCTTGCTTAAAAAACTGCACCAGGCCAAAAATAATAATGATGATGGCTGCCGATGCAATAATCTCAATCATGTCAACCTGGCTGATTGCCAAGAATTTTCATGCGCTCAGCCTGCGAGAGGATCGGCCAGGATTTGATCAGAAGTTTGCCGGCATCCCGTTCGTTCATCGCCTGTTGGTGGATATCCCAGGGATATTCATTACTGAGATAAAGGCCCATGATAAAGGCAGTGATTAGGGTTGTAAAAAAGGCAATTGCAATGATTCGCCAATGAAATAGCGATAGCAGTTTTCGGCTGGAGCTGATGGCTTCCTGCGCAGACTTTTCGATCATTGTGCAGCTTTCATTGGCAATCCGTGAGAAATGCTTTGCATCATAGTGAGACAGCTGCGAATCAACCCGTTCAATGGCTTGTTTGGCATGTTGATTAATTTCAGATAAGGTGTTTGCGCATAAATCCTTTAATTCTTCCTGATAGGCGTTAAGCTGCGCCATGATATCTTTTTTGGTTTCTTGCACAGCCTCCAAATAAGCCTTTCCCTGGCCAAGCGCATTTTCTGCAGCCAGCCTAAGCCTGGCAAGGCCTGCTTCATCTAAAATTTCCTGCAATTTATTCAGTTCCCTATGCAGGGTTTGTACCTGTTTCTGCTGGGATAAGGCCTGGGATTCAATTTCTTGCCGCCATTCGATCATTTTGCTTTCAGCAAGCTCAAAGTAGGCGATAAATTCCCCTGTACGTTGCAGCAATGCCTTAAGTCTTGATATATCTTGCTCATCCATGGGCTCCATGATCATCTCCTTATTTCATGCAGCGTATTTTCTATATACCCAATTGATAAAAAATATTGCCAAATTTAACTTTGATGATATTGTTTTCGCAAAAGTATATCACATCGATATAGAGTTACCGCCTAAATGAATTTACCACATTCGCTTCGCTCTTTCTGCATTTTACCGGTTTGGATGGTAAGTATAGCGGCAAAAGCAGGCATGTTAATTGAGCAAAAAAAGGAAAAATTATCATGGAGAGGGGCATATGATTAAACAACTGCTAATCATGGGGGTTTTGATTGTTATCATCCTCATGTTTTTCATGTATATCTGGCAGCGGCATTTAATCTACCTGCCTTCAAAGGAGCGTCCTAAGCCCAAAGATTATCAAGCAAGCGACATGGAAGTCATTGCCATACATACAGAAGACGGCTTGACATTGAACTCCTGGTATAAAGCAGCCCGCGAAGGGAGGCCGACTATTCTTTATTTGCATGGGAATGCAGGACACATTGGATTTCGCATACCATTGGTACGAAGGTTCATGAATGAAGGCATCGGCGTACTTTTGCTGGAATATCGGGGATATGGAGGAAACAAGGGAAGCCCCTCCGAGCAGGGTTTGTATCAAGATGGGCAGGCAGCAGTCAAATTTTTACAAATGCAAGGGGTCAAAGCTCAAAAACTGGTATTGTATGGGGAGTCTCTCGGAACGGGGGTTGCTATAAAATTGGCTCTGGAGACACAAGCCTGTGCGTTGATCCTGCAAACCCCTTTTACCTCCCTTGCCGATTTAGCCCGTTATCACTATCCCTGGATGGTGATAAAGCCCTGGGATCGGTTTGATTCTTTAAAACGGATTGCCGAAATTAAGGCTCCTGTTTTAGTGCTGCATGGCAAAAGGGATCAAATTGTTCCCTATGAGCAGGGGCTCGCATTGTATCAAAAAGCCAATGAACCGAAAGAGCTTAAAGCCTATGAGCATGGTCATCACCTGAATTTATGGAACTATAAGACTTTCGCAGAAGATGTCATTGGTTTTATAGAGATGCATTGTGCCAGGCATGAGCAATAGACCAGTTTTTTGGCAGGGTTAGTTGCCGATGAGGTGTTAATATTTCCTTAACTTTAATTATTTAAAATGGAACTAAGTTGAACTTGAAAGGAAGAATGCGATGGCAACAAGCCTAAAGTATACCGCACAGGTTTTTTTTAAGCCTGCCGCAGATGCTTCCTTAAAACCAGGCAAAAAAGCGTTTGTGTCTCCTGGAGCAGATGCTGACAGCATGTTTAATGCGCTGGTTTTGAATTTGGTTGACAATGTTCAAAAGCATCCTCGGCTCAACAGCGAATTGCTTGGCAATATTTTGTCCCGCCATTTTGCTTATTTCCCAGAGCATAAACCCCGCGTACCTGGCTTGATGACCCCTGCTGAACGGATGCAGCACATGTTGCGTGAAATCCCTCTGGGAAATGTAGTTGAAAGTCTCGCTTATACTTTGCGGCAAATGGCAGTGGATGAACTTTTGGAAAATCCTGCCCATTATCGCGCCGCATTTTTAGCTGCTTCTTCCGGCTTAACTGAAAAACAAATGCGAAAGCCGCAAACCCCGTTGCATGAATGTGCCTTGATTGCTTTAGCAAAAAAGCTTTCATTGCCTGTAGAAATCATAGAGAGCGCCGAGTATCAGGAGTTGCCTGTACGCCGTCAATACAATCTTGGTGTTGAAAACCCCAAAACAAACCCGCGTTTGGTGTTTAAGAAACATGGACAGCAATATTCGGCTCAAGTGTCTGCTCCTGAAACCTTTGAAAATTTGCAAATGCATTCAGGATTACTTAAAGCCAGGGAACAGACAATAAACCATCTGGATTTAGCTGACGCCATGTTCCAAATAGAGCAAGATAATGAGCGTCTGCAGAAAAAATTTGATCTTCTAGTCAATCGCTTAAGCACCATGGTTCAGGCCGGGGAACTCACAAAAGACGATCTTCTGGAAACCTATGTCAAAAACACACCCACAAGCGAAGAAGCGCAGTCACAGGATTTAGACAGCAAGATCATGCGAAAGGGCTGCATTTCTTTTAAGCGCAACCGCTTGGGGGTTGCAGATTCCTATGCCGAGAAAACAACAGAAGAACGAACCATATCCCAATTGGTTGAGAAGCTTGCTGAAGCCATAACCCTCGGCTATATGAATGAAGCGCGTGTTTTCAATGAGATTGAAAACCGGCAGGATGCAAGCCTTCGGTCAAGCATCGCATAAGATGCGCTATAAAAATTCGTGTTCTGCCATCCACGCATCGCTTGCATATTTAGACATGTAATTGCGGATGGAATCCGGCAAAATGACGAGACACTTGTCTTTCGCAGTCAAGGGTTTTGCAGCCTTAAGCGCAGCCCACATTGCAGCGCCGCTTGACCCTCCAACTAACAGGCCTTCCTCACGTATCAATCGTCTTGCCATATGAAATGAATCAGCATCGTTTGTTTTGATGTACTCATCTATCAGCTCATTGTCCAGCACGTCTGGGAAAAAATCATAGCCGATTCCTTCAACATGGTAGGGTTTGACTTCATCGCCGCCGCCTAAAATGGAGCCGACAGGGTCAACGCCTATGACTTTAATAGACGGGTTAAATTCTTTTAAGCGTTTGGCTACACCTGTTATCGTGCCGCCGGTGCCAACGCCGATGACAACCATATCCAGCTCATGGCCGAAATCCTCAATAATTTCTTCTGCTGTGCCGTGATAATGGGCGCCGGGGTTATCGGGATTGATATACTGATCAAGAATATGGGAATTGGGAATTTCTCTATGGAGTTTTCTTGCCAAGGATATGTGGCTGTCCGGATCATTCCAGGCCGCTTCCGTGGGGGTACGGAATATTTTTGCCCCCAGCCGTTCAAGGACTACCTGTTTTTCGAGGCTCATTTTTTCAGGCATGGTTATAATGACCTGATACCCCATGACCGCGCCGGCGAGGGCTATGCCGATTCCTGTATTACCGGAAGTGGGTTCGATTAATGTGTCGCCTGGTTTGATTCTGCCTGCACGGGCGGCGTTTTTAACCATTTCATAGCCTATGCGGTCTTTGACTGAACCGCCAGGGTTGAAAAATTCACATTTGGCAAAGAGGCTGCACTGGAGTTCAGCGCCAATGCGGTTAATGCGGACAACGGGGGTTTTGCCGATAGTTTCGAGGATATTATTATAAATCATGGTATTCCTTTTCGTTGTACTCCATTTCTTGTCAGAGAGTATACGCATTTTTTCACTGAGAAAAAAGGAAGCAAATTTAAACAAACGCCGTAGTGGAATTTGAGCGCAAAACGGATTACAGTTACTGTCTTGATGATGCAAAAGCTCGCTATGATGACACTCAATGAATTAAAAGCCAAGGCAGCAAATGCTGCGTTATCTTATGTGGATGACAACATGATAGTGGGCGTCGGGACAGGCTCTACTGTCAATTATTTTATTGAGGCTTTGGCTGCCGTCAAGCATCGTATTGATGCCTGTGTCTCAAGCTCAAAGCAAACAGAGCATCGCCTGCGCGAGCTTGGCATACCCGTGATTGATTTGAATGTTGCTAATGAGGTTGCGGTTTATATCGATGGCGCCGATGAAGTCAATCCAAGTCGGCAAATGATTAAGGGAGGGGGCGGCGCTTTAACTCGGGAAAAAATTATCGCCTGCAGCGCTAAAAAATTTGTTTGCATTGCGGATGAAACAAAGCTCGTCCAGGATCTGGGAGAGTTTCCCCTGGCAGTTGAAGTTTTGCCGATGGCGAGAAGTTATGTTGCCAGAGAATTAGTGAAATTAGGTGGGAATCCCGCTTATCGCGAAAATTTTATTACCGATAATGGCAATATCATCCTTGATGTATCGGATCTGGATTACAGCCACCCTGAAGAGCTGGAGAAAACGATTAAATGCATTACCGGAGTTGTAGAAAATGGGATTTTTGCAAACTGCCGTGCTGATGTCGTCCTATTGGCAACGCAAGATGGAGTAAGGTCTTTTTGAAATCAGACAGATTGTTATTTGTTCCATCCTTATCCTTTCCTTCAGTCCTATATTGACAAGCCGTTGTTTTTTCATGCATCTTTAGAAATGCGGCAATGATAAAAGGACTTATCATGAGAAATTCACTGGATGTGCTTGTGGTTGGCGCAGGACCGGTCGGTTTGTTTTGTGCCAATGAGTTAATCAGGCATGGCCTAAATTGCCGTATCATTGATAAAAAAGCTACCTTAAGTGATAAATCCAAGGCCTTGGGAATCCATATCCGTACTTTGGATGTCTTTAAAGATTGCGGTTTTTTTGAGCCTGTAGTGGAGCATGGATTGGCAGTAGAGGGCATGCTTATCAGGTCTCAAGGAAAAGACTTGGTCAATGTCAGTTTTAAGGATATCCCGGCCAATCATCATTTTTTAATCGATTTGCCCCAAGATAAAACCGAGCGTATTCTATATGAAGGCTTGCAGGCAAAATCGCTGGATGTTGAATGGCAAACAGAGCTTTTATCGTTTTCCGAGGAAGGCAGTACAGTACGGGCGAGAGTTCGGAATCATGCGGGCGAGGAAGAAGAAATCGAATGTTCATGGCTTATAGCCTGCGACGGCGCGCACAGTACCGTCCGGCAAATTGCCAATATGCCTTTTATAGGCGGCGAATATCAGCAAAACTGGTGGCTTGCAGATCTTTTTATTGACTGGAAATTGCCGGAAAACCGCATGATTTTGTATCTAAGCGCCAAGGGGCCGCTTGCCTGTTTTCCCATGGGTCAAAAACGTTATCGGATAGTCATGACTGCCCCCTCGCAAAACGAGCAAGATCCCGACATCTCGGATATCCGGGAGGAATTTAAAGCACGCACATCCCATGAGGAGGCAGCCTTGTCTAATCCGCGATGGATAACCAAGTTCTATATCCATTACCGCCAGGTCAAGCATTATCGCCAGAAACATGTATTTTTTGCCGGCGACGCAGCCCATATTCATAGCCCTCTGGGCGGACAGGGATTAAACACGGGTATACAGGATATATATAATCTCGTATGGAAACTGGCGCTGGTTCACAAAGGATTAGCCAAAGAAGCCCTTTTGGACAGTTACCATGAGGAGCGTTACCCCATAGGCCGGGAAGTCTTAAAAAAGACGGATATCTTAACGCGCGCGGTTATTATAAAAAATCCGCTGGCAATTACCTTGCGTAATGCCTGCTTGTCCTTCCTGATGTCTTTTAAGGCAATAAAAAAGAAATTTATAAAGCAAGCCGCAGAACTTGATATTTCCTATGCCGGCAGCCCCATAGTGAGCGAATCAGGGCGCAATAAGCAGTTCAGCGCCGGTTATTTTTTGCTTGATTTCAGCTTGATGAATATGAAAACCCAGAGCATGCAACCATTAAGTGAAATTGTGCGGGGAACCAAGCACCACTTGTTATTGTTCGCGGGAAAAAACAGCGCAGATGTCTCTATTCTGGCAGATGCCATAAGACAAGTGCATGAACAGTTTGAAAAAATAGTTTCAACCCACCTGATTTTAAGCCATGATATTGTTTATCCGGATTGTCCGGCTGCCGTTTGGCTTGATGAGAAGCAAGAGGTTCACAGAGATTACGCCATTGAACAGCCTATGGCAGTTTTATTGCGCCCGGATAAGTATATTGGTTTGCTCCAGTTGCCAGTCAATACCCAGGCTTTAATTCGGTATCTCAAGCAATGGTTTATTCCAAAAAGCCAGGGCAGTTGAATGCCCTGCAAACTTGTTGGTAGCCTGCATCGATAATAAAGATGACTCAATCGATGAGACGGTCATGGCAAATACCTCCTGCCCTATATCCCATATGCCAGATTGAAATCGCATTCTGGAATAAAATCTCTCCTGTTTTAAAAGCATAGACTGTCTGTTTATCCATTCGGCAAATAGATATAAAGGGGTTGCTATTGCGGCCGGGCATGTTGACTACAGCAAAAGAATACATTGGAGGTGTGCCGATAACTTAATTTTTTCTTAAGGTTCGCTCGTTATACTGCCTGTCACTGAATAAGGAGAACAGTGATGTTGGTATTAATTGTCGCGGACAATGAATTCAATGCATATTGCCTGACGCGCTTGATTGAAGCAACCTGTAATACAGTACAAGTGACCATGGCTAATGGCAGCTTTGCGGCTTTGCAAGAAATGGCTGAAAGTAAACCCGATTTGGTGGTTCTCGATGGAGATTTAGGGGTTGGTGAAGGGCGTTACTGCAGTGCGCCTGTGCTTGCAGATCTTTTATGGCGAAAATTCCCGCATATTTCTGTAATCGCCTGGACAGATTGTGATGAGATGCGTCTGGCATTTGCTGAGGTGTTTAAACAGCACAACAAACAATTTAATGAACAAAGCATTTGGCCAAAAATTGTTTATCCCCAACATTTACAGCGGGCATTAAAGGGCAGGCCTTCTTTCGCAGAATTTGTTGATTATGGCATTCCCGTCATCAGCCGTTCCGGGCATCTGTATAATTAGCTTCAAATCCGGCCAGTCAATGCGCTTCTTCCCAGTTTGGGCCAACACCGATGGAAACCATAAGCGGGACGGAAAGCCTAACCGTTTGTTCCATTAATTGCTTGATCTTGCTTTTGGCTGTTTCAAGCAAATTTTCGTGTACTTCAAATACCAGTTCATCATGAACCTGCATGATCATGCGGATTCCGCCATGACTTTGACTTTTCTGCCAATCAGAGATGGCAATCATTGCTTTTTTAATGATATCAGCGGCTGTGCCCTGCATCGGCGCATTGATGGCGGTGCGCTCTGCGGCTTTTTGCCTCATCAGGTTTTGCGCATTAATTTCAGGAAGATGCAAGCGCCTTCCAAATATGGTTTCAACATAACCTTGTTTGTGCGCTTTGGCTCGCGTTTTCTCCATATATTCCAGTACGCCTGGATAGCGTTCAAAATAGCGGTCTATATAGGTTTGGGCATCCTCGCGTTCCACGCCCAACTGCTTGGCCAGGCCAAAGGCTGACATGCCGTAAATCAAGCCAAAATTCACCGCCTTTGCCCGCCTGCGCTGTTCGCGGGTTACAGATTCGAGCTCGACATCAAAAATCTCGCTTGCCGTGGCCGCATGGATGTCCCATCCCTTTGCAAAGGCGTTTTGCAAGCCTTTATCTCCTGACAAATGCGCCATGATGCGGAGCTCAATCTGGGAATAATCAGCGGCAAGAAGCTGGTGTTGAGGGGGGGCGACGAAGGCTTTGCGAATCATGCGCCCTTCTTCCGTGCGTGTGGGAATATTCTGTAAGTTAGGATCGCTTGAAGACAGCCGGCCGGTTGCCGCAACAGCCTGGTTGTATGAAGTATGCACTCGTCCAGACTGGGGATTGATGCGCTTTGGCAAAACATCAATATAAGTAGAAACAAGCTTGGTTAAGCTTCTGTATTCCAGAATGACTGACGGCAACCTGAAATCAAAGGCCAGTTCTTGCAGTACTGATTCTGCTGTGGAAGGCTGGCCCGTCGGTGTTTTCGCAAGAACCGGCAAATTTAACTCGGCAAAAAGAATTTCCTGCAACTGTCTTGGCGAATTTAAATTAAAAGGTTTTCCCGCAAGCGCTAATGCTTCTTGTTCGAGAGCCGCTATTTTTTCTTTCAAACGCTTGCCATGAGAAGCCAGAAGCAATTTATCAATTAAAACCCCATGGCGTTCCATATCGGCAATAACCGTTACCAGGGGCATTTCAATTTCATGAAAAACGTCCCGCAAGCGTTCATCCATCATGGGGTAGAGGATTTCATGCAGTTTTAAAGTCACTTCAGCGTCTTCTGCGGCATATGGCGCGGCTGTTTGAACCGGAATTTGATCAAAACGCAATTGCTTGGCGCCCTTGCCGGCAATATCTTCAAAACTGATGGTTTTATAGCCGAGGTATTTTAATGCCAGCGAATCCATATCATGGCGCGCAGCCGTGCTGTTTAAAACATAAGATTCCAGCATGGTATCAAATGCGATGCCCAAAAGGTTAATGCCGCAATTCTTAAAGACGATATAATCGTATTTTAAATTTTGGCCGATTTTTTTGATGGCTGGATCTTCCAGCAGCGGTTTCAGGGCCTGTAATACGGCGTCTCGGGGTAACTGCCGGTTTTCATTATGATGTGCAAGCGGTATGTAGGCGGCGATTTCCCCCGGAAGGGCCAAGGCAATGCCAACGAGTTCAGCCTGTATGGCGTCAAGACTCGTCGTTTCGGTATCAATGCAAAAAGCTTCGGAGGATTTCAGTTTTTTTATCCACGCATCAAGTTCGCTCTGTTGGGTAATCAATTCATATTGGATGTTGCTTTTGGCGTCAGCATCGCCTTTTTCTTGCTCATTCTCACTTAAGAGCTCTTTTAGCCAGCTTTTAAACTCAAATTCGCGCGCCAGCGAAATTAAGCGTTCGCGATCAGGGGGCTTGCGGACTAAATCCTCAAAATCTACCGGCAAATCAACATCGGTTTTAATGGTGACCAGTGTTTTTGATAAGGACATCTGGGGCAAGCTTGCCCGCAGATTTTCGCCGATTTTACCGCCGATTTCGCCTGCGTGCTCTTTAAGATTGTCCAGGGTTTGGTATTCTTTTAACCACTTGGCCGCGGTTTTGGGGCCGCATTTTGGAACGCCCGGGATGTTATCGCTCTGATCGCCTATCAAAGTTAAATAGTCGATTATTTGCTCTGGCTTAACGCCAAATTTTTCTTCTACTTTGGCTTCATCGAGTATTTGTTCTGTCATGGTATTGACCAGCGTGACATGCTCATTGACCAGTTGCGCCATGTCTTTATCGCCTGTAGAAATTATCACGTCCTGCCCCTTTTGGGTTGCGTGATTGGCAAGAGTGCCAATGACATCATCTGCCTCTACGCCTTCAATGGTTAGCAAAGGCAGGCCCATGGCTTCCAGGACAGACTGCAGAGGTTTAAACTGGGAGCGTAAATCCTCAGGCATAGGGGGGCGGTTTGCTTTGTATTCGGGATATAAATCGTCCCGAAAAGTCTTTCCTTTGGCATCAAAAACCACGGCGATTTTTTCGGGTTGATAGTCCTTTATCAAACGCTTGACCATATTGGCAACGCCGTAAATTGCGCCAGTTGGCTGCCCTTTGGAATTGGTAAGCGGCGGCAAGGCATGGAAAGCGCGGAAAAAATAAGATGAGCCGTCAACTAAAACCAAAGGATGAGACATGGTTACTGATTCTCCTGTTGTTTTATTCGTTGAGCCAATTGTTCTACTTTGTCGCTCAAGGCTTTCAGGTTCTTGCGCATGATAGGCAGTCGGCTGGCTGACAGCTCCTGCTCAAGCGCCTTCTCCTTGGGCCTTGCAGGGTTGCCTAAATAGATATTGCCCTGTTTTAAATGTTTCCTGGGCGGAACGCCCGCACGGGCACCTAGAATCACGCCATCATCAATGCGGACATGATCGCTGACCCCGACGTTTGCCGCAAAAATGACATGATTTCCGCTAATGGTGCTGCCCGCAATGCCTGTAAATGCACAAAGGATATTATGCTTTCCTAATTTGACTGAGTGGGCGACCTGAACCAGGTTATCAATTTTTGTCCCTTCTCCAATAACAGTGGCGCCAAGCGTTGCGCGATCGATTACGGTATTTGCGCCGATTTCAACATCATCTTCAACAATCACTGTGCCGACATGAGGAATTTTGGCATGGCGCCCCTCATCCATAGTATAGCCAAATCCATCTGAGCCAATTACGGAGGATGCGTGGATGATAACCCGATTGCCGATACGGCAGTGATCATAGACTGTGACTTGGGGATGAAGCACCGAATTGTGGCCAAGACTAACGCCGCGGCCAATGTGGACATGGCTTTTTAAGACACAATGATTGCCGATGGAGCTGCCTGCCTCGATGACGACATAAGGCCCAATAAAAACCCCCTCTCCAAGGCTGACATCACCAGCAATCACGGCAGTGGGATGAATGCCTGGCACAGGTTGTGGATGCGGATAAAAATAATTTAACAAAGTGATAAATGCTTTCAGTGGGTTTGCTACGCGAATTGACGGCTTATTTTTTATTTCTGTGTTTTGGGTGACTAATACAGCTGAAGCATTGGAGTTTTCTGCCCGCAGGATATTTTCCTCGCCTTCAGCAAAAACCAGGGAGCCGCTGGCGATATCATCGATTGGCGATAGCGAAGTGACCTTGATGTTGGTATTTCCTGTGACTTCGCCGTCGATGAGTTTTGCTATTTCAGATAATGCAACATTCATCATGACCTTCTAAGTTTGCAAAATTAGGCAATTATAACTCGAGGTATTCTGAGTGGCGAATTTTTATCACGGAAAATATCTGTTCTCCTGTTCCATCCTTCGGTAGGATAAAGTGTTTCATCTAAAAAAGGATAAAAAAATGAGAATCAGGAGGTTGATGGTTTGTTTTTGTTTTCTTATATCTTCTTTCCAAGCAAGGGCTGCGCTGCAGGATCTGTTTCTTTCAACAGAGCCTTCCAGGGCATACCTCGGGGTTGAAGGGGGATTAGCCAAGGTACAAGATGGCAACCCGATATTTTCAACAATACAGGCTGTTTTGGCAGCTGATGGAGATAGTGCCTCAACCACGGCAATTGATCGTGAATGGGGTTGGGGCGGCAGGCTATTTACCGGATGGCGATACAATCGTTTTTTAGGGTTGGAGTTTGGTTATAGCCGCTTTGAGAATAAAAAAATCTCATTTTCTGCAGATGGAACCACCATGAATTACCGTTTAAAAACGGAAGCGCTGGATGTTCTTGCTCAAATTTCAATGCCGCTTGGCCAGTCTGGCTGGCAAGCTTACCTGAAGGGGGGCGGCGCGTACATCAGTCCCAAAGCGAAATTGGGAGTTATTAGCGTCGATGAGGAAGATCCTGAAGAATCAGTAAACCTCACTCTTGCAATCAATACTCCCAAATGGAGACCGGCGATTGGTTTGGGCGCCATCTACATGATCAATGCGAATGCCGGCGTCAATTTTTTCTGGCAGCGCTATTTTGGCAACAAATCATCGGCAATTGATCTTGAAAATGTTGAAGCCTTGCTCAGCGGAAACGTGCTTAAAGCGCCAAAAATTGATTTCGTCGGAATCGGCCTGAGAGTATTTCTTGATAACCCCTTTTGCAAGGCTGCTAAAATCGTCGAAAAGTAGCCGTATCAATTTTGCGGCGCTAAACTCTTTGCACTATCAATGCAGCATTAGCGCCGCCAAAGGCAAAATGATTGGACAAGGCAATATCAATTCGCTTTTTGCGGGCATTGTTGGCGATATAATCCAGATCGCAGGCTGGATCGGGATTTTGCAGGTTAATGGTTGGCAGCAAAATATCATGCCCAAGACTTAAAGTGGTGGCTATAATTTCGAGTGCACCGGCGGCGCCTATGGTATGGCCAGTCATTGCTTTTTGAGCGCTGATAGGGATATCATAGCTTCGCTTGCCAAAAATATGTTTAATGGTTTGCGTCTCCGTCGCGTCATTGAGTTGCGTCCCTGTGCCATGGGCATTGATGTATTGAATGTCGCCCGCGGTCAATCTGGCATCATCCAGAGCTGCCTGGATGGCGCGCGCCTGGCCTTCGCTCTTCGGGGCAGTCACGTGATGGGCGTCACAGCTTGCTCCAAAACCCGTTATTTCAGCATAAATCCTTGCTCCCCGCACTTTTGCATGCTCCAGCTCTTCAAGAACAAGGATTCCCGCCCCATCGGCCATGACCATGCCGTCTCGGAATTTATCAAAAGGCCGGCTTGCCTGGCCAGGGTTTTCATTCTGGGTTGACATGACGCGCAATTTACACCAGGCGGCCATGATGGTTTCCCAAATGAGTGACTCCGTCCCGCCACAAATCGCTATGGCCAATTTTCCATTTGCTATTTGCTGATAGGCATGCCCAATCGCTTCAGCCGAAGAAACACAGGCGTTGGAAAAAGTTGAATTGGGTCCCCCTATGCCAAATGCGATGGCAATATGGTTTGCAATGGAATTCGGCATGCCGCGCAGGACGCTTAAAGCTGGAATCTTTCTCCAATGCTCCTGGTAAAAGGCTTTGTAGGCAGACTCAAGTTCCGGCATGCCGCCAAGGCTTGTGCCAATAAAAGTTGCAGCATGTTGCAATTCTTTTGCATCAAGCCCTGCGCGCTCTATGGCATGATGGGTGCAGAACAGTGCATATTGTGCAACACGGGGATAGCGTTTTGGATTATCAATTTCTGGCAAATGAGCTAAAGGCAGATCAAGAACTTCTCCAGCAATCTGAGTGGTATAGGGTGACGGGTCATAAGATTGAATGCGCCTGATGCCGCATGTTCCTTTTATAGCTGCCTCCCAGAAAACTTCCAGTCCGCATCCAATGGCAGAGACGATCTCCATGCCTGTGATGACAACCCTTTTTTTCATGCATATCCACCTTGATAGCTTAACTCCTTAGCTTTGCCCTGCAATACTAAAGTGGGTATGGAAAAACTGTCAAGAGCGTTTCTGCAATATATCGAGAGATACCCGCCAAAAATCATAGGCATTGACTACTTTAAACCCAAGGCTCGCATAAAGCCGCAAGGCATTTTGATTTTGTGCCTCAACATCAAGATGTAGCACTCTTTTTTGTTGTTTTAAAGCGTGATTGATGCAATAAGCAATAAGAGCGCGCCCATATCCCTTACCCTGTGCTTCGGGAAGAACGGCAATATCAGAAAATCGCGCAACACTTTGATCCCAATAAACATGTGCCTTGGCAACAGGGCGATCATTCAGGAGCGCTATGAAGACGGTGCGGTTTTTATCACGTAAAATGAGCTCCAGTTGGTTCGCCATATCTGCATCGCCGCCATTAAAACAGACTTTATCCAGGGCACACATAAAAGGAATATCCCGCTCGGTTGCTGTACGGATGCGAAGTGGATTATCTGGGAGGGTTTCAAGCTTAGTATTTTTGCGCTCCATTGCAAATTCCGAATGCAGGTATTCCGCATGGCAGCGCTCTAAAAAAGGGTTAGCCACCTGATGAGGCGCGGAAAAAACAAGAGAATCAATAGCGCTGTTATCCAAGAGAAATAAGATGCTGGCAAGCAGTTCCCTGCCGATTCCTCTCCCGCGGCAATGAGGGGCAACCATTAGAGAAATTTCGCAGGCATTTTCATAGAAAAAGAAAACCGCTAAAAAACCCACCAGTTCCCGATCTTGATAATACAAGGCATTACAGGCCAATTCACGGGGTTTTGTGATTATCTGCTGATAAACGGGAATGGTATTTCCATCTTTTTTTTTACACTGGCTTAAGAGTCTTTCCAGCTGCCTGATCTGGGTTCGATTAAGACGTTCTACAAAAGTTAGCATGAGCTTTTCATCAATATAAATTGCATTGAAAAATTACTTCATCGGCTTATCTGATTATAGTTAAATTTTAAGTCTAGCTAATGATAAAAAACACCATAAACAACAAGCTTAAAATAAAGAGCAGCGGATTTGCGCCTTGGCGTGTGGCGCATTTAAGTATGGTGTAAAGAATGATCCCGCTGCCGATGCCGTCCGCAATCGAACCTGTAAAGGGAATCATCATCATAATGACCACGCAAGGCGCGGTTTCTGTAATGTCCCGAACCTGCAATTCTCCCAAATGGCGCATCATGCAGCAGGCCACATAAAGCAGCGCAGGCCCCACCGCAAAATTCGGAATCGCCTGGGCGAGGGGAAAGAAAAACAGCATTAGGAGAAAACCTGCTCCAATAACAAGCGCGGTTATTCCCGTTCTGCCGCCAGCTTCAATGCCCGCCGCAGATTCGATATAAGGTGAAGTGCTTGCAGAGCCTAATAACCCTGCCGTGGCGGAAGCCAGGGCATCTGCCGTCAGACTTTTACGCAAGCGCTGACTGTAATTTGCGTGCTGTCGAAAAAGAGACCGATTGAGTAACCCAATTAATGTGCCTGTGGCATCAAACACAGCTATCAGAAAAAATGTGAACGTTGCCTTTAAAGCGGCCATAGTGCCCATACCGCTAAAATCCATCTGCAGAAAAGTAGGCTTCAGGGAAGGCGGGAGCCCAACCATGCCATGCCATGAAGACAAGCCGGTAAAAAGACTGATGATACTGATGGCTAAAATTCCAATAATGATTGCCCCTGAAATCAGATAATAGTCAAGCGCCAGAATCAGAATAAAACCTGCCAGAAACAACAAGGCTTGAGGGCTTGTTATCGTGCCAAGCTTCATTAAGGTATGTTCGCCCCGCACAATGATTTGATTGGTTTGTAAGGCAATTAGGGCAATCAGCAAGCTAATGCCGATAAGGATGGCAATCTGGAGGTTTTGAGGTATTGCCTCAAGCAGCAATCGCCGTAAGGGAGTTATGCTTATGATAAAAAACAATATGCCGGAAACAAAAACCATAGCCAGCGCATGCTGCCAGTCAAACCCTAACCCCAGCACCACGCTATAGCTAAAATAAATATTCAGCGCCATGCCAGGCGCGACCCCTATCGGGGTATTGGCATAAAGCCCGGTTAAAATACAGCCAAAAGCTGTCACAAGGCAGGTAGCGGTAAAAACCGCCCCTTTTTCCATCCCTGCGTCTTGCAGGATAGCAGGGTTGACAAAGGCAATATATGCCATGGTCAAAAATGTCGTGATCCCTGCGAGAAGCTCTGTTTTGATAGAAATCCCCGCCAATTTGTTTTGCAAGAGCCTCATCATTTCACTTAAAAATGAAAATTCACCACGCCAAAGACAATCTCAATAGCAATCAGCACAATGATGATGATCTCGAGGCTATGGGCATGCCTGTTTTCAAGATAGCCGTTAAACATGTCAAAAATTTCATTGAGCGTGTCCAAACGGTGATTAATCGCGTTGACCCGCCTTTGAATGTGCAAATAGCGTTCAAGCATAGTGTAATGTTCTTCAAGGGTCGGGTGCTGCCAGAAATACTTGGGATGATAAAGAAAATTGCTGATCAAATTCATCTCGCTTTTGGCGCCCAAAATCTCTCCGATGACTTGACGGATTTGTTTCCGGCTGATTTCCATTTTTCCCTGCATCGATAAACTGTGAATCAAAGGAGTATATTTTTCAATCAGGGCTTCCAGGATGGTTTCAAAATACTGTAATTTAACAGACTGTGAAAACCCATAAGACAGGCTTAATTTCAATTCGTCGGTATCTTCCTCGATGGTTAGGCAATCAACATCAAAATAATCATGTGGTTCAATAGACGTTTTATCTCCAAGCTGGTAACTGAACTCATCATGCACGGGAAAAACGATTGGCTTATTGGCAAATAAAATCACTGTATTCAAATAAACGTTGATTTGGTGGCGTTTAACCCCCCAGGAAACCACGGTTCCATTTTTAAATACAAACACGGTATGATTTGTTTTTTCATGATTTAATTTTAAAATATCGCGGGATCGGCTTGAATTGTACTCGGGCAGTTCTGACTTATAGTGACTATCCAAACGGGTTAAGTCTATGCTGTTTGCAATACAGTAACTCAGGCATTCCATATTTAAACATCACCTCAAGGGATAAAAGGGTAATTGGATAAAGACTATCATTTGATCCTGAAAATCCAGAGCGTAACGAAGGTTTTGCATGATTGCAAAGCAAATATGTCATTTACTGAATTTCTCTTGCCAAGATGCAAGCGTGTTCATGATTGATATCCAGCCCACAAAGATAAGGGCTGGATAGAATTATAACTTGTTTTTCAATTAAGCTATAGGCTTTCTACTGATTCCTTGCCAGGATAAGCCTTTTTTCTATCACTGCTGCCGCTCAACCAATGAGGGCATACTTCAAGAATTTCCGCAATCTTATCGATTTGATCTGGCGAGGGTAAGACATGGCCAAAAATCATGGAATTTGCAAGATGGCGGGTCACGCCAAATACTTTAGCGACTGCTTTGGTTTTTTCATTGACATCTTCAGGGAAGCCTAATAGGGCAAGTTCTCGATTAAACCGTTGTGAAAATACTTTGCTGTTCATTTTTTCGCTCCTTGAAAAAAATATTAAACACCCAAAAAAACGGTTATTCAATCCATTGAATCGCCTGCGATTCATAACTGAGCAAAAGCATGACGTTGCCGCTACCTTGCTATTTAGGGCTTGGAAGTTAGTTTGTTTATAACTTATTTTTAACTGGCAGAAAAGTATTTTTATCTAAAAAAATTATTTTTTTTAAGTAGTTAAGTTCTTTAGGGTATTTAGATCTGCGCCCTGAATGATCAGGGCACAAAGCGCGGAAACTTGATGAGAAGCCATCCTATCAAATTATTTCAGCTGGTATTCGACGGTGGTTACGACACGCACCTTTTTCATAATGTCATTTCCACTGTCATAATTGGAATTGGCGTCAGTGATAGTGAATAGACCCTGCATTGCACGCCGGATATACCCCAATGATGCCTTGGCATTTTTGGCAAAGCTTTGCGCTGCTTCGTATGCATTTTGTGTGGCTTCATCGAGCATCTCGGGTTTAATAGAATTTAAGTTGTTGTAGCGGTAAACCACAGTTGAGGCAGTGACGACAATGCCTTCCTGAACCAGATCTCCTGTTTTCTGCAAGCTTGCCGCCACCTGGTCCACATGGGCAGTATTGACGGTTAATCCCGTATCCGCGCTGTAGCGTGGCATATCCTGATTTTGATTATAAGACATGCTTTGATTATCAGTGACAGACACGGGGTTCAAGCTGATTTCATCTTCTTTAAAGCCATGCTTCTTTAAAAAACTTCTTGTTTTGGCTTGTGCTTCATCAATAGACTTATAAAGAGCAGGGAGCTCATTATTCACTAATTTAATATTGAGCGACCAAATGGCCTCGTCTGCTTTGACTATTTTTTCGGCCAACCCTTTCACTTGGACATAGCGGTTATATTCCCTTGCCGCAGTGAAACCGTGTGCAATAAAAAAACCACCCAGAGCGATGCCGAATGCCAGGATGGCAGCGGTTATTATTTTAGACGACATGTTTTAAAAACTCCTCGATTGAATGAAATCAATATGAATAGAACCAGATTAGAGCAAGAATTTATTTGCTTCAATTTTACTCAAGAGCTGCCTGAGTTGCAAAATAATTTAAGTCAAGCAGCCTTGCTGCCTTGACCTCATCCAACCGTTTGACAGGTAAGGTATGAGGCGCTTGCTTTAACAAATCTGCATCCGTTTCTGCCTCGTGATGGATGGCTTTCATTGCGCTGACAAATCCGTCCAACTCTTCTTTCGTTTCAGTTTCAGTCGGTTCTATAAGAAGGCATTCAGGAACAGAAAGTGGAAAGTAAGTGGTTGGCGCATGAAAGCCATAATCGAGCAAGCGTTTGGCAATATCCATGGCGGTAACCCCAAAGCGCTTTTTTTCTGGCGCGATGGTGAGAATAAATTCATGACTTGCCCGGCGATTTGGGTAAGCCGGCGTGAACCCTGCTTTTTTGAGCTCTGCGAGCAAATAATTGGCGTTCAAAGCCGCATGTTCTGCAACGCGCACCAAGCCCTCTTTGCCTAAAAGACAGATATAAAAATAGGCACGAAGCAAAATACCCGCATTGCCCATAAAGCAGGAGAGCCTGCCGATGCTTTGCGGAAAATCATTTTTTGTAGCCCAGCGGTATTGATTGTCATCACGCATAACGACTGGCAGCGGCAGAAAAGGCTTAAGCCGTTTATTCACAGCGACTGGCCCCGCCCCCGGACCGCCGCCGCCGTGAGGCGTCGCAAAGGTTTTATGCAGGTTTAGATGGATGACGTCAAACCCCATATCTCCCGGCCTTACTTTGCCCAGTATGGCATTGAGATTGGCGCCGTCGTAGTATAACAAACCGCCGGCTTGATGAATAATGGCGGCGATGTCTTTAATCTGGCGCATAAACAAACCGAGGGTAGATGGGTTGGTCAACATAATGCCGGCAGTTTTGGGTCCTGTTTTTTTCTTCAGCTCCTCAAGATCAATATCGCCATCCGCAGCAGTTGCAACTTCAATCACCTTAAAGCCGCACATCGCGGCTGAAGCCGGGTTGGTACCATGAGCAGCAGCGGGAATGATGATTTCATCACGCAAGGTATCACCGCGTGACTGGTGGTAGGCCTTAATCATGGCCACTCCGGCAAATTCTCCCTGGGAGCCTGCCATGGGTGTTAAGGATACGGCAGACATGCCTGTAATTTCAGCAAGATATCCCTGTAACTGAAAAAGAATATGCAAATATCCCTGGCTCACAGTTTCCGGAGCCAAAGGATGGCGGTTGTTAAAACCCGGCAACTGGGCTGCTTTATGAACGCCGCGAGGATTATATTTCATGGTGCAGGAACCGAGGGGGTAAAAATTAGTGTCAATGGCAAAATTTTGCTGGGACAAGCGCGTATAATGTCGTACAACCTGCAGTTCTGAACAGGAAGGCCAGCGTGGAGGGGATGTACGCCGATACTGCTCAGGGACAGCGTGCTTGCCGGAAACCATTGCAGGCATCTGGGCCTTTGCGGCCCGCCCCGCTTTGGATTGATCAAAAATCAACATAGTTTACCCTCCGCCTTTTGGATGATGTCTTTGATTTCATCACGATGTTTTACCGGGGTGAATTCAATGAGCTCATAATCGCTTATCTCCGCAAGATGATAAGGATCTTTCTGCAGGATGGCCTCCAGATATTCGCGATCTTTGGTGAGCGCAATAATGACACCGCCTGTCCGTGGAACCCTGGGGCCTGAAGCCAAAAGCAAGCCTTGTTTGTAGTAATAATCAAGAAATTCACGATGAGCCTGTAAATACTTGTCAACTTCACTGATGGGTGCTTTATAGGATACTAATACAATAAACATGATTCACTTCTCATTACTGATTTACTATTTGCCTTAATGTCCTGGCATAACGGGCAATGTCTTCTGGTGTGCGCATTTCTGTGGCGCAAACCAGCAAACTGTTTTGAAATTGCGGATAATGGGATGAAACATCATAACCCCCTGCGATGCCAGCCTCCCGTAAGGCCTGCAATACCGGTTCGATTGGTTGCTCCAGAGACAGCAAGGCTTCATGGAAAAATGGGGCATGAAACGTCTGTCTTACTCCTTCAATAGCGGTCAATTGCTCGACCAGTTCATGCGTATTGTGATGGCAAAGTGCTGCTGTCCGCTGTAAACCTTCAGGCCCAAGCAAGCTCATATGGATAGTAGCTGCAGTAACCAGCAAGCCCTGATTGGTGCAAATATTGGAAGTCGCCTTGCCACGGCGTATATGCTGTTCCCGGGCCTGCAATGTCAGGGTATACCCTGTTTTTCCCTCTTGATCGAGGGTCCTGCCTGCCAGCCTGCCGGGCATTTGCCTCACATATTTCATGCGCGTGCTGAAAAAGCCAAAGTAAGGTCCGCCCGAAGCAATGGGACATCCCAGCGGCTGGCCTTCCCCGCACACAATATCGGCGCCAGTTTTCCCCCAAAGACCCGGAGGCTTCAACAGGCCAAGTGCTATGGGATTGACGCAGGCGATGGCAAGCGCATTTTTTTCCTTTGCCCAGTCAGTTAAACAATCCACTTGTTCAAGGCAGCCGAAAAAATTGGGTTGCGCGATAATAAGAGCGCAGATTTCCTTGTCCTCATAGGCTTGAAGCGCTTCGGGGAGAATGATCCCTGCTTCAGGATCAAAAGGGAGAGAAATTAATTCAATATGTTGATTGCGGACAATGGTTTCCAGAGTTTCGCGGTAATAAGGATGCAGCGTTCCCGCAACCAGAATGGGCTTTGCTTGATTGCGGCCTTGAATGCGCACGGCCATCAAGGCAGCTTCCGCAAGGGCTGTAGCTCCATCATACAAGGATGCGTTGGCCACCTCCATCCCTGTAAGCTCTGCTATCATGGTTTGAAATTCATAAAGCGTCTGCAAGGTGCCCTGGCTTGCTTCCGCCTGATAGGGCGTATAAGCGGTTAAAAATTCGCCGCGTGAGGCTATCTCCCATACTGCAGCGGGGATATAGTGTTCATAGCTGCCAGCGCCGATAAAACACACTCCGTTTTGATTTCCCCCGGCCAGTTTTTCAGCCATTTTAAGCATTTCCATTTCACTCAGGCCGGAAGGAATATGCTCAAGTTTGCAATCTTGCAAGGATTTTGGAATTTCATCAAACAAGGCTGCTGTGTTTGATTCGCCAATGCTTGCGAGCATTAAAGCCGTATCTTCTTCAGTATGGGGAATAAAAGACATATTTACTGCTCCCTGGCCAGCTCAGCTTCATATTCCTCAGAGTTGAGCAACTGGTCAAATTCTGTTGAATCCGTTGGTTTTATTTTTACAAGCCATCCTTCTGCATAGGGCGCTTTGTTGACAAGCGCCGGGTCTTCACTGACTTTTTCATTGACAGCCACGACCGTGCCGCTGACTGGCGCATAAAAATCAGATGCTGCCTTCACTGATTCTACAACCCCTATTTCATCGCCTGCGTTTACCTGATGCCCAATCGGGGGTAACTCCACATAGACAAGATCCCCTAGCAGTTTTTGTGCATGCTCTGTAATTCCCATAGTCATTTCATTGTCATCTTCCCTTAGCCACTCGTGAGTGCTGGTATATTTCAAATCGCTTGGTATATCTTGCATAAAATTCTCCTACAAACCTGATTACGAATTTAAATGGCTTTTCCATGCTTGACAAACCTTGGCCGGCCAATTTTTGCCGGTAAACGCTTTTCGCGGATTTCAACCATGACTTCGCCCAGAGCATCGCTTGGAACACGCGCCAGAGCGATGGATTGTTTAAGGGTTGGAGAGTAAATACCGCTGGTAATTACTCCTTCACGTCCATTTGCGGCGAATATTTTTTGCCCAGGCCGCATAATTCCCTTAGCCATTAAGGTGAGCCCGACCAGTTTTCGGCTAACTCCATGCTGCTTTTGAGAAAGCAATGCGCCCATGCCAATAAAATCCCGTTCTTCAGGCTCCCATTTAACTGTCCAGCCCAGACCGCATTCCAAAGGGGTTGTGGTTTCATCCATATCCTGGCCATACAACAATAAGCCCGCTTCAACGCGAAGCGTATCTCTTGCCGCCAGTCCACAAGGCGCTATGCCGGCTGCAAGCAACTCGCGCCAAAGCGGAATAATTTCTTCCGAAGGCACAATAATTTCCAACCCATCCTCTCCTGTATAGCCGGTTCGGGCAAAAAACCAGCCGTCAATTTCCACACATTCAAAAGGGGTAAGGGTTGAGATGGCATCGCATTTGGCAGGGGACAGAATATTGAGCGTTTTTGCAATTGCATTTGGACCCTGTACCGCCACCATGGCAAGATCCGTTCTTTCTTGAAGGCCTGCGGAAAATCCGCGTATTTTTTCCCGGATCCAGGTTAAATCATGATCGTGGGTTGCAGAATTCAGAACCAGGCGGTAATTGTCAGGAGCCCGCTGATAAGCGATTAAATCATCTATGATGCCTCCATGCTCATTGCACATGCAGCTATATAAGGCGCGCCCGGTGTGTTTGAGTTGATCAACATCATTGGTCAGCAATTTGCGAAGAAATTGGCGCCCGCCTGCGCCCAGTACATCGATGATGGTCATGTGCGACACATCGAACATGCCGGCATCCTGGCGGACGGCGTGATGCTCGCTGATTTGCGAGCCGTAATGCAACGGCATGTCCCAGCCATGAAAATGAACCATACGGGCATTGAGGGCAAGATGCTCCCCATGCAAGGGCGTTTTTGCAAGCATTGCAATTCCTTGGTTTATCTGAATGCATACCTGATTATACCGGGTTATCAATAGTCATCAATGTTATTTTGCATAACCTGGCGCATTGCTCTAGGATCAAATAAGGGACGGCAAAATTTCTTTAAAAGCCGGCAACCCGGGATTTGGAAAAGTGGCTTCCATGTTAGCTTAGAGTGTGCCTCCTATGAAAACTCAATTATTTACTTTGCAAGGTTTGCTGGATTTAATCTGGTTATTTTTTTTGTTGTTTATGCTCGGATATTTTTGGCGCATACGCAAGGAATTGCTGCAAACCCGTTCATGGGCTATCACTCAAGGACAAATCACTCATTGCGAATGGACAACCCAGGGTCACCGGCTATGGCCAAAGATAGAGTATGTATATGAAGTGAATGAGCGTGAATTTATCGGCGAACATTTATTCCCGGATACCTCGCATAATGATCCAAACAGTGAATATGCCCGGCATGTAGCATACCAGGTAGCGGAGGCTTATAAAAAAAATGAATCAATCAGGGTGTACTATAACCCTGAAAAACCTGAGCAGGCAGCTCTGGACGTGACTATTCCGCGCAAAATAAATTTAATTCTAATTCTTCTTGCCGTATTTATAAGTATCCATCTGTTTTTTCTTGGCCTGAAAATTTTCAGCTGACAGGCGAACTCATGGCGATTGGCTGTTTTTTTCCTCCTTCAGTTCCGCGCAGCGGCAAGGCGGTTTAATCACTTTAGAACGAAGGCTTGTAATGGCAAGCCCCCTTACGCCTTGCCCTGCAGGTACAGTTGTAAAGTCAATAACGATTTCAAGAGTCTGTTTTTGTTGATATTGGGGGTTTTTATAAACGACGAGTAACGGCATCGTTGCCCTCCAGCGTCGAGAGTCAATTTCTTCTACCTCAGGCGGCATCAAGGCTACAGAGGCGACTTGATACTGGTTCTTTTGCACGGCCTCAGGAAGTTTTGATTCGAGAAAGGCTTTGCTGTATGCTGTCCATCCTTGCGGTGTAAAATATTTGGCTATTTCTTTCTGGCGCTCAATAAAATTTTTATGGCCGAAAGTGTACGTGGCAACTATTGCTTCATTCGCCCATACGGATAGGGCTGCATTATCAGCCTTTACTGTAAAAAAAACGAGACATAAAAGACAAAACAGGACAGTGCGTTTAAACGCCATAATGGCTCCCCAGCTGCGAAGTAACAGCAATAAACATACTTGCAGTTATAATTCTAAATTTAATCGCTTGCAAATATGATGTAAAATTGCGCCGAACAATGACTTTTTGTCCGCCAAACGAGCGTCAGCAGACAAGCGCATTAAATTCTCCCTGCTAGTAACATGTCCGCTGCGGGTTTTTTGCTTACTCAAAACCGGAGACAGGCATGTTGATATTGTTCGCATACGGCTGCATATGCACGTTCACCTGGCGTGCCTCCCTCATGCGATGAAGCAAAATCGCCGTTGACTGAGGGTCAAACATTGGAAAAAACCATTGAATTGGAACAGCCGAACTTAAGGCATGAATCCATAAGTCTTGCTTGGCAGCTTTTGAGTGTTGTTGGGGGTGCTTGTGAATAATAACCGTTTTTATTTTGCCAATCGTGAAACTGTCAGCCGGTATGTTAACCGCTGGGATCTGCTGTTGCTGATTCTCGTTTTTGCAGTTCTTTTTTTCCTTGCCTGGACAGGCAAACAAATGGCAACTCCCTATTCAATTGGAGAACCTCTGCCCATTTCACTTGAGCCGGGCGTACTGCCGTTTTATGCGTCGCGAACCGTGCTTAGGATGTTTATTGCGCTCATTTTTTCTCTTTTGTTTACCTTTATCGTGGGCACGCTTGCGGCAAAAAACCGAAGGGCGGAACAAGTGATTATTCCTGCCATTGATATTTTACAGTCTGTCCCGGTATTAAGCTTTTTGGCCATCACAGTGACGGGATTTATTCATCTTTTTCCAGGGAGCATGCTTGGGCCGGAATGTGCTTCAATTTTTGTGATTTTCACATCCCAGGTATGGAACATAACCTTCGGTTTTTACCAGTCCTTAAAAATGGTTCCACATGACTTGCATGAGGCGGCTGATATGTTTCAATTGTCGGCATGGCAGCGCTTTTGGAAAATTGAAGTGCCTTATTCCATGCCCGGGCTTTTGTGGAACATGATGATGTCTATGTCTGCGAGCTGGTTTTTTGTGGTGCTGTCAGAGGCGATAGTAGTGGCGCATCAGGATATCCGCTTACCCGGTGTCGGCTCTTATATTGCCCTGGCGATCGAGCAAAGCGATCTAAAAGCCCTTGGTTATGCCATCTTAACCATGGTTGTGGTTATTTTTCTTTATGATCAGATTTTATTTCGACCGCTGATTGCCTGGTCTGAAAAATTTAAAACGGAGCAGTCGCCTGATGAAGAAGAATATGAGTCCTGGTTGATTGACTGGTTGCGAAGCAGCCGTTTGATGAAGCGGGCGGGCAGCGGGCTCCAAATCATTAAGGATTATTTTGTCAATTTGCCGGGCTTAAGCGGCTGTGCGCCTAAAACCCGCAAGGACATCAATTTTAAAAGACAAAAGCAAATGGATTGGTTGTGGAACGGATTGGTGGGTTTGATCATTATCATCAGCGGTTATTTATTGCTGCGTTATATATTAACTAAAGTTCCTGTCAAAGAGATTGTGCATGTTTTTTTTCTTGGCGCGGCAACAGGCACAAGGGTTCTTGTCTTAATTATCTTAAGTTCCTTTATCTGGATACCCGTTGGCGTCTGGGTCGGCCTCAGGCCGCGCTTGGCTCAGCGCTTACAGCCTGTGATTCAGTTTGTGGCGGCTTTTCCCGCCAATTTATTTTATCCTTTGTTTGTAATAGCCATACTGCGATTCAATCTGAATGTAGAAATCTGGGTGGCGCCACTGATGATTTTAGGAACGCAGTGGTACATCCTGTTTAATGTCATCGCTGGCGCTTCTTTGATTCCGCGCGATTTAAGTCTTGCGGCCGATAATTTTGGCGTCAAAGGTTGGCAATGGTGGCGCCGCCTGGCATTGCCTGCCATATTCCCTTTCTATATTACAGGGGCCATCACTGCGGCAGGCGGAGCCTGGAACGCCAGCATTGTGGCAGAGAGGGTGAGTTGGGGAAATACCACTCTCAAAGCCACAGGGCTTGGTGAGTATATTCAGGCAAGCACCTTAAGTGGTGATTTTCACAAAATTGCGCTGGGTACCGCCATGATGTGCCTGTATGTTCTATTATTTAACCATGTGCTCTGGCGGCCGCTTTACAGACTGGCTCAGGAGCGGTTCAACGTAAATTGAGATTGCTATGCCGGAAACGATTATCAGCATTAAAAATTTGTGCAAAGCATTTAAAAAAGCCGCCACCAAAGATTTGCTTGTGCTTAAAGATATTGATTTTACGCTGCAAGAAGGTGAAATCGTGGCGCTGCTTGGCAAATCGGGTTCTGGCAAATCGACCCTGCTTCGCATTATTGCGGGGCTAATCATGCCAACCAGCGGCGTGGTGACTTATCGCGGAAAGCCTGTAAATCGGCCAGTGCCCGGGATTGCCATGGTATTTCAATCCTTTGCCCTGATGCCCTGGCTTACTGTTCTTGAAAATGTAGAGTTAGGACTTGAGGCCCAGGGTATTCCCAGAGAAGAACGCCGGCGCCGCGCGATCGAAGCCATCGACATCATAGGGCTTGACGGTTTTGAATCTGCTTTCCCCAAAGAATTATCCGGCGGCATGCGCCAGCGCGTCGGTTTTGCGCGGGCTCTTGTGATTAATCCAGATGTTTTGCTGATGGATGAGCCTTTTTCGGCATTGGATGTGCTCACCGCAGAAAACCTAAAGTCTGACCTTCTCGAGCTTTGGCAGGAGAAGAAAACTAATACCAACGGTATTTTGCTTGTAACGCATAATATTGAAGAAGCAGCCATGCTTGCAGACAGGATCATTATTCTTGGCAGCGATCCAGGCTATATCAGGGCCGAGTTGCCGGTTGCTCTTGCGCAGCCTCGCAATGCGGAAAGCAAGGAGTTCCGCGTACTGGTTGATAGAATTTATACATTAATGACCACAGGCCCCAAAGGAAAGGCAAGGCAGCCGTATCGTGAGCGCCAGATCGGCCTTGGTTATCGGTTGCCTGATGTTGAACCCTCCGAATTGTCAGGGCTGATTGAGACCATGAAGTCTTTTAAGGATCAGATAGACTTACCCGAACTTGCCGATGAATTAATGATGAATGTTGATGACCTGTTCCCAATCCTTGAAACATTGGAAGTACTTGGTTTTGCAAAGGTTTTAGACGGCGATATTCAAATCAGTGAATTAGGTAAGCAATTTTCCGATGCTGATTTACAGGAACGAAAAAGGCTGTTCGCCAAAAGCTTGCTGGACAATGTCCCGCTTGCCAGCTATATCTGCAAAATACTGGATGAAAAACACGGGCACCGCGTTTCTGAGGAACGATTTTTGAGCAAACTTGAAGATTATTTAAGCGAAAAAGAAGCCGACAGGGTATTGCGTACCATGATAGACTGGGGAAGATATGCGGAATTATTTGCCTACGATTTCAATTCGGGCTTCCTAAGCCTTGAGAATCCAGGAATTTCTGATTCTTCGGGTTCTGCCTGAATTTTCCATCAGAAAGCAGATCAAAACATCCGCTGTCCTGATGGAGTGAACAAAACGATATTATTTGCCTTGCTGCGCTTTCTGAATCAAAAAATCGATAATGGCAAAGAGCCGTTCTTCTGATTTTGCCAATTGCAAGTCAGTTTTATATTGCCGGTTCACGATAAAAGCGGGGACTGCATGAATTTGATATTCCGCCATCAGTGACTTAGCTTCTTCCAGTGCCATATCGACACTTGGAGAATGTAAAAATGCGCTTTCTGCAAAGGATTTATCGACTCCTCGCTGACTGAAAAATTCAATCATGGCTTCATTGCTGTTTAACTGGCGCTTATCTTGTAAAATTGCCTTGAACAGTTGCTCTGAAAATTCCGGCACCCGCCCCAGCGCCTCGGCTGTATAATAAGCTTTGGCATAAAATGCCCAGTCTTGATTAAAAACAAGAGGTATTTTTTTGAAAGTAATTTTATTGCCTTGCCGCGTTACCCAGCGGTTAAGCGATGGCTCAAGGCGGTAACACCAGGGACAGCCATAGCTAAAAAACTCGGTGACTGCAATGGAACCTTGATTTGTCGCGGTTTTTTCAACTGATGTTTTAAGGATGATATAATCCTGGCCTGCGATAAATTCCTCAGCCAAGACATTGGAACTGAATACCAATAAGAAAAAAAGTGAAACAAGATATTTAAACATTGGGCTTATTTCCTGGTAAATGGCGAATTATAATCGCCCAAGCTATTTTTTCAATGCAGTCCAGCAACATAATAGGCAACAGCCTCCATGTCTTCCTTATCCATTCGCTGACTGATGTCCCTCATGATGGAATGCAGATCATTGCGGCGTATATTCTCCTTGAATGCCTGTAATTCTTTAACGGTGTATTGCGGCATTTGCCCTGACAGGACAGGAAACATCGCTTGGGCATTACCCATACCGTTTGGGCCATGGCAGGCAATGCAGGCTGTGATGTGTTTTGCAAAATCACCGCCTCGATACAACTGCTCACCGCGGGCGAGATATTGTCTTGGGGTTGCTTCCTGAGGCAGGGGTTGTTGTGAATAAAAAATTGCTAAATCCTCTATATCCTGCTCAGTCAAAGGGTTTGCGATGGGGGTCATGACTGCTGAAGGACGTTGGCCGTCTGCCTTGAAGTCTCGCAATTGCTTTGCAAGATAGGCGGCATGCTGGCCGGCAAGGCTTGGCCATTGCGGATTAGTGCTAATGCCTTTGGTACCGTGGCATGCGGCGCAGACCTGGGATTTTTCTTCTCCAGCTTGATAATTGCCAACAGCGTGTGTTAAAAATGCGCTTAATAGTAAAAACACAAACAACAAGCTTTTCATGACGGCCTCACGGATTATGCATCGTTTAATGGTACACTTTGTCCAATACTGTCTGCAAATCCTCATGATTGAATTGCCCATAAAGTGAATTTCCATAATGATTGCAAATCCATACGCGCAAACCCAATTTTTAAAAAGTGTTGCAAAAATAAACCAGTTACCTGAAGACACAGGGTACGAGGTTGCTTTTGCCGGCCGCTCGAATGCTGGAAAATCAAGCGCATTGAATTGCTTAACGGGCATCAAACAACTGGCCCGTACCAGTAAAACTCCGGGCCGGACCCAGCTCATCAATATATTTTCTGTGAAGGATACTACCCGCCGCCTGATTGACTTGCCAGGATATGGCTATGCGAAAGTAAACCTTGAAATAAAACAGCGATGGCAGGAAACACTGGCTCGATATTTGGAAACCCGCCAGTGCCTTCGCGGGTTAATTTTATTAATGGACATTCGCCATCCCTTAAAAGAACTGGATCAAATGATGGCAGATTGGGCTATCGCACGCCATCTTCCGGTACATATTCTTTTAACCAAGGCAGACAAGTTAAGCAAGGGACAAGTGAAAAACACGGTATTGCAAGTACAAAAGCATTATGAGCAATATAACGACTTGATCACCGCGCAAAGTTTTTCTGCCTTAAAAAAACTGGGTGTTGAGCCTTTGATTGATGTTTTGAATCACTGGCTTGATTTGAAGACAGAAAGTGAGCGATAAACGCCTGCAGCGGTTGCTGCAGGAAATTCAGGCAAAAAATATTTTGGGTTTAACTTTTACATTGAGGATTTAAGCGACTGTGCCTGCTCAGATTGTTCCGCGTCTTTTGAGGATTCTTTATTCATACCCAACATGAATTGTCGAGTCTTATACCGTCTTTCAAGTTCTTCCGCTTTAATGGGATTGTGATGATAAAAGGGAGGGGGACTTGAGTCTTCTTTATTTGATTTTGAGCTGTGATTGCCAAAAATATCCTCTTCGTCTAATTGTTCTTCTTTGCGGCGCCTGCCTGGAATATCAATAGGCATCGATCTTTTCATGGCACTACCTCCATTTATTGGTTAATAGTCAATCCATTTTTTAATACCTTAAAAGTGTTGTCAACAAAATACACAAATTTTATTTTTCCCGCCCGATGTATTGAATAATGGCTGAAAAATCCAAGTCAGCATTACCCTGTTCATTAAATTCCTGATAAATTTCCTTGGCTTTTGCCCCCATTGGCGTCTCAATTTCTACGAAATCTGCCTCATCCTGGCTTAAGCGCAAATCTTTAAGCATCATGGCTGAGCTAAAGCCTGGCTGATAGCCATGGCTGGCGGGCACATTCTCCAATATTCCTGCAACTGGCACATAATGCTCCATAGCCCAGCAGTTGCCGGAAGAATTGGTAACCACTTCAAATAATTTTTTTTCAGAAAGACCTAAGCGCTTGGCGAGCACAAAAGCTTCGGAAATGGCAATCATGGAGATGCCAAGAATCATATTATTGCAAATCTTCGCGGCCTGTCCGCTTCCGGCTTTGCCGGTGTGGATGATTTTTTTGCCCATCTGGGCGAGAATGGGGCGAGCCTTATTGAAACTTTCTTCCCTGCCGCCCACCATAAAAGTCAGTGTTGCCGCTTCAGCGCCTGCGACCCCTCCGGAAACCGGTGCATCAACTGCCAGAAGTTGATGGAACTCTGCCTGCTCATGAACAGCCCTCGCATGAGAGACTGCAATGGATGAGCAATCAATATATAAAGAGCCGGGAGTTGCGTCGGAAAAGAAGCCGTCCATTCCTGTACAGACTTCCAAAACCTGCTCTCCGGTTTGCAGCATGGTCATTAAAATATCCTGTCCCCGCCCGCTTTCTTGAATACTTCCAGCACGGATGCCTCCTGCTTCAGTGAAGGCTTTCAGGGCTGATTCCTTCAGATCAAAGCCTGTAACGGCATGCCCTGCCTTGAGCAAATTTTTTGCCATCGGCAATCCCATGTGGCCTAAGCCCACAAATCCTATTTTGGCCATGATTCCTCCTGAATGATATCAACCTAATGACTTGGCATCACAAACTGGCTTGTTTGAAACTCACTCGCAGGCCATTTGCTGGTAATGGTTTTACGGCGTGTGTAAAACTGGATACTCTCGGTGCCATGCATATTGGTATCGCCAAATGATGAACGTTTCCAACCGCCGAAAGGATGGCTGGCAACAGGGACAGGAATTGGAATATTAATGCCTACCATGCCTGCCTGCACTCTTTGCGCATATTCCCGGGCACTATAGCCATCGCGGGTAAAAATAGCTGTCCCGTTGCCATACTGGTTGCGGTTGACAAGATTTAATGCTTCTTGAAAGCTTGGGCTGCGCACCATCATCAGTACCGGGCCAAAAATTTCCTTTTGATAGATGGACATTTTTTCTGTGACACAATCAAACAGACTTGGTCCCACAAAAAATCCCTCCGGGTATTTGGGATGTTTAAATCCTCTGCCGTCAATAACGAGCTTGGCGCCTTCTTCAATGCCTCCATCAATCGCGTTGAGAACGCGCATACGATGCGCTTGGCTGATTAAAGGCCCCATATCGCAGCCTTCCACTTCACCCGGGTCAACCTGAATGGCACCGATTAAAGGCTTCATCTTTTCAAGCAGCCTTTCAGCTGTTTCCTCACCCACGGCCACTACTACAGAAATTGCCATACAGCGTTCCCCTGCGGAGCCATACGCAGCACCGACCACAGCGCTTGCTGCCTGCTCCAAATCGGCATCAGGCATAACGACACAATGATTTTTCGCGCCGCCAAAAGTATGAGAGCGTTTGCCCAATGCGGTTGCTGTTTTATAAATGTATTCAGCAACGGGCGTGGAGGCCACTGCCGTAAAAGCGGATATGTCCGGATTTTGCAATAAATAATCAACGGTATTTTTATCCCCCTGCACGCAATTGGCAACGCCCGGAGGCAGCCCTGCCTCAGACAGCAACTCCAAAAGGCGGACAGGGGCGGATGGGTCTTGTTCAGAAGGCTTCAAGATAAAAGTATTGCCGCAAGCAATCGCAGGTATCATCATCCAGACGGGAACCATCACCGGAAAGTTAAACGGCGATACGCCGGCACAAACACCAAGGGGCTGGCGAAAGGTATGACAATCTATTTGATTTGAAACGTTCAGAGAAAAAGTGCCCTGCAGCTGGGTCATTAAGCCGCAGTGAAACTCGACCACTTCAATAGCGCGGGCAACGGATCCTTTGGCATCGTCCAGAGTCTTGCCATGTTCGCGCGTGACGATTTTAGCCAATTCAAGCTGATGTTTTTCCAGTAATTCCCGAAATTTAAACAGTATTCGCGCCCGTTTAATCGGGGGCGTGTCAGACCATGAAGCCAGAGCCTCTTTTGCGCTGTTTACGGCTTGATCGCAAATAGCTTTATCCGCAAAATAGACCTCGCCGATTATTTCACCATAAGCCGGATTGTAAACGGGTTTGCTTTCTGTATCAGAATTGATAAATAATTGACCATTCAAATAATGAGGAACCGTGTAAGTCATCTGCTCAAACTCCTTTTTTATCAGGTAGGGAGAGTATTTAATCTCTAATAAAGTCTTATTGCATCCATTCTAAGCGATTCAGTTCAGTAGAAAACGTTGTGCTGGATAGGCAGCGCTCGTTTATGCGGTATGCGGCTTATTCCGCATAAGTGCTTAAAGTCACCTGATACTCGCGATCATTTTCTCCGGCTTGAAAACAACTTGTTTCGACAACTTCAAAATGCAAATGATCACCCGCTTTTTCAAGCGCGTTTTCCAATGCCTCCTGGATGCCGGAGTTTGAATAGCCGGTAAAATATCCAATTTTTTTTATTATCATCCTTAATTTTTCCTATTATAGTCAGGGCAAATCAGTTTAGCATGTTCTGGCACATTTAATCATCCAGCAAATGCTCAAGCCCATAATAAAGCCTCTCAAGCTCTTTGACGCGAAGGCAGGCTAAAATCACGCCCGGCATAAAAGAAGCCCGATCGATGCTGTTATGAGTGATGGTCAGCGTTTCTCCCGGCTGGCCAAAAATCACTTCCTGACGGGCAAGAAAACCTGGCAATCTTATGGAGTGAACCGAAACATCGCGATGAATTGCGCCTCTGGCTCCCGGCAACAGCTCTTTCAGGCGCAATTGTTTTTTTTCACGATATCTTGCATCGGCAATCAAATCGGCTGTTTTCAATGCCGTGCCCGAAGGCGCATCAAGCTTTTGTTGATGGTGGGCCTCAATAATTTCCGCTTCTGGAAAATAGCGGGCAGCAATACTTGCAAAACGCATCATCAAAACTGCCGCAATGGAAAAATTAGGCACAATGATGCCGCCTAAACCTTTTTCCTGGCATAAAGCCTGCAAATGCTCAATCTGACTGCCAGTTAAGCCGCTGGTACCAATGACTGGATGGGCATTCTGGCTAATAATGGTTAGGGCATTTTCAAAAACGGACTCGGCAGTGGTTAAGTCAAGCACAATCTCTGCTTTATGGGCAACGATTGCGCCTGCTAAATCGTCCTGCCTTCCCAATTTGGCGACAAGATGAAATTTGGGATGGTTGTTCAGTGTTTCAGAGGCCAAAGAACCCATTTTGCCAAAGGCTCCATTGACCAGAATTCGGCTTTGCATAATCGCTCCAATTTAGTATTGCCTTGTGCAAATCGAGCAGATTTTCCTGCGTCCTTTTTGCTGAACAAGGGTGGAATGTCGGGCCATGCTCAAGATTTCTTTTTGCGTTGGCTTTTGACCACGCGCCTTGCCCAAAATACCGCCGGAATCCAACCGATGATCGTTCCCTGCATAATCAAGGCGATGAGCGCTCCGCCTGGATTGTCATATATGAGTAAAACGAGCCAGGGGAAAAAAAAGCAAAGAAACAGCATGAATAATCGTTTCATAAATATGAGCACTTTAAGTCAAGCTAATCTAATTATATACTTTGCAGACTTTTTGACTAGATAATATCCTGGATGCCACGTGATGACTTGCAAAATGAGGATAAAATATTGTACATTATGCGCTCATTTTTTGTCGTTATCTTGCCAGCATATATGGATCTCCACTTAAGGGTTACTGCATGAGAAAACAGACGCTGCATCCGCGAACTGCCATCGTCAATCAAAAACAAAAACACCATGCGAAGCAAGCGCGCCTTGAGGCGCTGCGCTGGCTGGCGGCCAGATTTCCCCAGGCGTTTGATAACGCAACCCGCATCAGACCTTTAAAATTGGGCATCATGAATGACCTCCTCGCCTATGCTGATGAAGCAGCCGCTGCGGGTATCTCAAAAAGCAAGCTGCGGGAAGCTGTGGTGATTTTTACCCGCCGGGTCGATTATTTAACTGTGCTCAAGGCGCGGGAGATGCGCATTGATTTAGAAGGTAATCCGGTGGAGCCGGTGAGCGAGGAAGAAGCCGAACGCGCCGCCTTAAAAATCAAAAAGCGGGTGGAGAAAAGCGCGAAAAATGCACGGAAAATGAGTCCAAATAAACCCATTTCGCCACAACCGCGCGATCTGCCCAGGTTGCAACAGGTTGATGATGAGGATGATGCTGTTTTACTGGAAGAGCCTGTGGGCTCTTATCACATGCATACCGGTTCAACCTCCGGAAAACCTGCGCCCGTGATCGTTAAACGCAAGGCAAGCAAGCAGTATGATCCTGATGCGGTGGCAAGGTTAAAAGAAAAACTTGGATTGGCAAAGAAAAAAGAATCGATGGAATGATCACCCTGTGTTGATTGCGCAAGCGGGATGTTAAAAATCCCCGCGCGCCTTTTTTTGTGAGGTATCATGAAAGATCGTGACTTTTTCTATCGCAAGCTTATAGAACAACAGCAATATATTGCCTCTTTATATAAAGATCATGTCTGGGCAAAAGGAAGGCGGTTATTGCTTAGCAGCGAATTTATGTTCGCGCCACTGCCCGGTGCAATGCCTCCATTCTTGGGGATGTCGCATCTTCATGCAAAGCAAGTTGACAGTGTACAAAAAGTGTCAGTGCAGGAACTGGTTAAAGAGATTCGTTCTCTGGACTCTCACAAGCAACAAGATTATAAGAATATCATATTGGCCCTTAAGAAGTTGATCAATGTGATTAATAACGAACAGGCATTTCTGACTGGGCATTTGGTCACAGATGAGAAAATGTTAAAGGAGAGGGTAGCCTCTATTCAGTCTAAAGAAGAACTCGAGCGGCTTGGCCAGGATATATACCGGGATGAATTTGCCTTCCGTCTTAATGTTAATCCGCTTTTTTGTGCAGGAGAAGCGATAACTGATTTTCTGCACTCGGTTTTGCCTTATATTGAATCAGATGATAAAGATTCGCTGAAAGAGATGCGGCAAATGTATTTGCAGGCTGAATCGGCAATTGAAATGCTTACCCAGGTGCTTAAAAAGTATGACGAGTTAAAAGCTTGTATTAAACCGTTCATGAGCCAGCGTGACTGTACGGAATTAGAGGCCAAAAGAGAGGCATGTATTTCTGTATTGCAATCCATTCATGAAAAATATGGCGATATTGCAGCCATTAGCGCAGAAAAGCTCAAAAAACGCCAACTCGAGTTTGAATTTGAAGAAGTTTTAGAGAAAGTGAAGCTAGAGACCGCACATCTTGCCCGATTGGCAAAAACAAACGCGCAATACGCCACGGCAAGCCGGGAAGCAGAAGTGTTATACCAGAGCTTGAAAACAAGCGGTGAAAACTACTTTTCCAATAAAATGAGTGCAAAAGATTTTAATGGGCAATGTAACACTGCGCTCAGGACTGCTGAAAAAACCCTCAACGGTTATTATGGCTGGCGTGAGCTGTTGGCCGCGATTGGCTGTGTGGTAACTTCCATTGTCACCCTTGGCTTTGCACCTGTAATCAGCAAGCTTACAACAGGCAGCTTCCGCTTTTTTAATGTTCCAGGCGCAAAAGAAATCTTAAAGCCGATTGAAAATGAAGTGACACCCGTGCTGGATGCCGTAGCATCTTAAACAGATTCCTCAGGCGCGTACAATTTCAAGAGAATTTGTACCGCCCGGCTCGCCAATAACCCGGCCTCTGGTGAGCAGTACAAATTCACCCTCATGAATTAAACCCTTGCGTTTTGCAAATTCAAGCGTTTTTTGATTGACTTTATCCTCTGCCAAAGTTTGATAATCAAAATAAAAGGGAAAAACATTGTTCACGAGACTTAATCTCTGGACTGTTTTTTGATTATCCGAAATAGCATAAATCGGAACTGTGCTGTAAAGTCGCGACATCCAGACAGCAGTTGCGCCGGATTCGGTTAAGGCAATAATGGCCTTGATGGGAAAATGATTGGCCACATGCATGGTCGCCATGGCAATGGCCTGATCAGCGCGGTGGTAAGAACAAATTTCCTGTTCTTTATGGTAAGAAAAAGCGGCATGTTTTTCAGCGCTCAAGCAGATTTTATCCATCATGGCAACCACTTTGACTGGATAATGGCCGCTGGCGGTTTCTGCTGAAAGCATCACGGCATCTGTCCCGTCCAAAATGGCATTGGCCACATCGGATACCTCGGCACGGGTCGGTTGCGGATGGTTGATCATGGATTCCATCATTTGCGTTGCCGTGATGACTACTTTATTCAGCCGCCTTGTCTTTTCAATGATCCGCTTTTGAATGGCCGGCACTTCAGCCGCGCCGATTTCAACCCCCAGATCGCCGCGCGCCACCATCACTGCATCAGCTTCGCGAATAATATCATCGAGGTGATGAAGCGCTTCTGTACGTTCAATTTTTGCAATAACAGGGAGATTGGCAGCACCCAAATCAGCAAGCAGTTTTCTGGCATGACGGATATCTTTGGCATCCTTGACAAAGGATAAGGTGATAAAGTCAACTCCTGCCTTGACCGCATCGGCCATATCTTTGATGTCTTTCTCGGTCAGAGCACCCGCTGCAAGCCCGCCGCCTTTGCGGTTGATCCCATGATGATTGCCCAGCAAGCCGCCTTCTATGACCAGGCACTCAATTTTATTGGGATAAAGTGCCTTGACGCGCAGCTCGATTAAGCCATCATTTAAAAGCAAATGATCATCAATTTTTAGCTCATTGCAAAGGTTTTCATAAGCCACAAAAACGCCGCTTTCATCTCCCGGGGAGTCATCACTGCAGTCAAGCGTGAATGTCTGCCCTTCTTTTAGGATAACCGGGCTATTTTTAAACTTGCCAATGCGAATTTTGGGTCCTTGTAAATCCGCCATAATCGCCAAAGGATGATTTAACTCGTTTGCGAGTTGGCGGGCATTGGCAATGGTTTTACCGGCGAGTGAACTGGCATGGGAATAATTAATGCGCAAAACATTGACGCCTGCCTGCAGTAAGGCCCGTATCGATTCAGGTTCACTGCAGGAGGGCCCAAGGGTTGCAACAATCTTAGTCCGCCTTATTAGCATTGGCCTGTTCCTCTAAAATAGCCACAGCAGGCAGCTTCCGGCCTTCCAGATACTCAAGGAATGCCCCGCCTCCTGTGGAAATATATGAAATCTGATCAGTCAAATCATATTGATCGATGGCGGCCAAGGTATCTCCTCCGCCGGCAATGGAAAAAGCATCGCTGTTGGCAATGGCGATTGCCAACGCACGGGTTCCATAAGCAAACTGCGGAAATTCAAATACGCCGACAGGGCCATTCCAAAGAATGGTTTTAGCTTCTTCCAGAATATCCGTATAGCGGGAAATTGTTTCAGGGCCGATATCCATAATCATGTCGTCACTGGCAATATTGCCTAGTGATTTGTTAAAGGCAGGGCATGAATCCGTAAAGGATTTACCGACAACCGCATCAGAAGGCAGAGGAATTTGACAGTTTTTCTCTTCGGCAAGCGCGAGGATTTCGGCTGCCTCCTCCAGGCAATTTTCATCAATTAAGGATACGCCTACTTCCGCTCCTTTTGCCTTTAGAAAGGTATTGGCAATTCCGCCGCCAGGGATCAGCACATCCACCATGCCGACCAGTTGTTTTAAGAGGGTTAATTTAGTGGAAATTTTAGCGCCGCCTACGATGGCGACAATGGGTTTTTCAGGATTTTTAAAAACATGCTCCAGAGCTTCAAGTTCGCGAATCAATAAGGGGCCTGCTGCAGCAATGGGCGCATATTGGGCGACGCCGTAAGTAGAAGCCTGTGCCCGGTGCGCGGTTCCGAACGCATCCATGACAAAAATGTCGCAAAGTGCAGCGAGCTTTTTTGCAAGTTTTTCATCATTTTCTTTCTCGCCACGGTTAAAGCGGACATTTTCACAAAGCACAAGCTCACCAGGGTTGATTGCCACGCCGTCCAGATAATCACGGGAGAAATGCACAGGGCAATCGAGATGGTTTCGTAAATAATCAGCCACAGGCGAAAGTGAAAAGCGATTGTCTTCTTTTCCTTCTTCAGGGCGGCCCAAATGAGAAAGCACAATGACCGCGGCACCTTTATCGAGCGCCTCCTTCAGGGTTGGCAAGGCTGCCTGCAGCCGCTGATCGCTTGTGATGATGCCATCTTTAATGGGAACATTGAAATCTTCGCGAATCATGACGCGTTTACCCTGCAGGTCAAGATCACTCATTTTTATCAAGTTCATAACGATTCCTTGTTAAAGATTCATCATATAATATGCTGTATCCAGCATGCGGTTAGAGAATCCCCACTCATTATCGTACCAGGCAACAATTTTAACCAGATTGCCAAGAACTTTAGTCTGGGTGGTATCAAAAGTTGCTGATGCAGGATTATGATTAAAATCGCAGGAAACCAAAGGTTCCTCATTAATATGGAGGATATCGCTTTTTGCCTGCCGCATGATATTGTTGACCTCCTCAACTGAGGTTTGTTTTTTTGCCGTGAAGGTAAAATCAATTGCAGAAACATTTAATGTAGGCACACGCATGGCAAACCCATCGAGTTTTCCGGCCAAATCAGGCAGAACAAGGCCCACAGCCGAGGCGGCGCCGGTTTTGGTGGGGATGATGGAATAAGCCGCAGCGCGGGCGCGGTGCAGGTCAGAATGGCTGCCGTCCAGCAGCATTTGATCCTTGGTATAGGCATGAACGGTATTCAGCAAGCCATATTCTATGGTAAGCGCTTCATGCAACGGTTTAACGAGGGGTGCCAGGCAATTCGTGGTGCAAGACGCATTGGAAACAATCGTATCGGATGCTTTAAGCGTTTCATGGTTAACGCCATAGACAATCGTGGCGTCCGTGTTTTTCCCGGGCGCTGATATCAGGACTTTTTTGGCTCCGGCCGCAATATGCTGCATTGCTGCGTCTCGCTGGGTAAAATGGCCTGTGCATTCCAATACCAAGTCAATTTCAAGCTCTTTCCAGGGAAGGTCTATGGGATTGCGCGCATTGGTGACAGTAACAGCATGTCCGTCAATGATTAACTGATTGCCTTTTACCTGAACCTCACTTTGAAATCGGCCGTGGGTTGAGTCATAGCGGGTTAAGTGCGCCATGGTTTCAATGCTTGAGAGGTCATTAATGGCCACAATATTAACATCAGCCAGGCGTTTGTATTCAAAAATTGAACGTAAGATACAGCGGCCGATGCGGCCATATCCGTTAATTGCTACGCGTGTTGTCATAACTACTCTCCAAAAAAGCGGTCAATTATCATACTCAATGCTTCCCTGGCTCTCGTCCCATGAGAGCGCGAGGGAAATTGCACCAGGTTTTGTAAAAAATGATGTTCATATAACCTAAAATAAGGAAAAGATTGCTTCTACTGTTTTTTCAACGGTAATCCCCAGATCTTGAAAAGCGTCGGCGGCAGGGGCAGATGCGCCAAAGCGGTTCAGGCCCACCACCTTACCATCCAGACCAACAAACCGATACCAATAGTCTGCCGCCGCAGCCTCTATGGCCACGCGCTTGCGAATGGCTGCTGGCAATACTTCTTCTTGATACAGGGGATCTTCGGCAAGAAAACGCTCAGCGCAAGGCATTGAAACCACACGGGCGTTTATCCCCTTGGCTGCGACCTCTTTTGCGGCATTTAGCGCGATTTGCACCTCTGAACCGGTCGCAATCAAAATGACATCAGGCAGGGTATCGCCGTCATGGAGAATATAACCCCCGCGCTTGATGGATATCAGGTTTTTCTTGGTATAGGAAAGCGCAGGCAGGCTTTGTCTTGACAACAAAAGGCAGCTAGGGCCATTGTGACGCTCTATGGCCTGCTGCCAGGCAACGGCTGTTTCCACCAGATCAGCAGGCCGCCAAACCATGAGATCGGGAGTCATGCGCAACATGGCTGCGTGCTCTACCGGCTGGTGTGTCGGGCCGTCTTCGCCAAGACCAATGGAATCGTGGGTATAAACATAAATCACCCGTTTCCTCATCAGCGCGCTTAATCTCACCGCATTACGGGCATAATCGCTGAACACCAAAAAAGTTCCGCCATAGGGGATATAGCCGCCATGCAGGGCAATGCCGTTCATGATGGCTGACATGGCAAATTCGCGTACGCCATAATATAAGTAGTTGCCAGCGAAATGATTTCTGGAAATGGTTTTGCTGCCTGACCAGTCTGTATTATTGGAGCCAGTCAAATCAGCAGAGCCGCCAAGCAGTTCAGGCAGTTTGGCTCCATAATGTTCAAGGCATTGCTGCGATGCCTTGCGGGTCGCCTGTGGTTTATTGTTTTTCTCACAAAAGATGAGAAATTCATGAGTGAACTCCGGCCAGTCATCCGGCAAATCCCCGTTAATGCGCCGCAAAAATTCATGATAGTCGCCGGGATATTTCTGCTGATATTCATGGCAAAGCGCGAGCCATTCCTCTTCGCATTGTTGCCCTTCTTCTTCATGATTCCAGGCGGCATAAATCGCATCCGGGATTACGAACGGCGGGTAAGGCCAGGAAAATTTCTGGCGCATATGGTTAATGTCTTCCTTGCCCAGCGGCGCGCCGTGCGCTTTTTCACTGCCTGCAGCCGATGAGCCATAACCAATCACTGTCTTGCAGATGATAAGCGATGGTTTGTTTTTCTGTGCCCGCGCTGCAACAATTGCTTCCTCAACGGCAGCCATGTCATGGCCGTCCACGTTGTCAATCACGTGCCAGTGATAAGACCTGAATCTGGCGGCCGTATCATCCATAAACCAGCCTTCAACTTCTCCATCAATGGAGATGCCATTGTCATCATAAAAAACAATTAACTTGCCAAGGCCTAAGGTACCGGCCAATGAACACGCTTCGTGGGAAATGCCTTCCATCATGCAGCCATCGCCGGCAAAGGCGTAGGTATAATGATCAACGAGGGCAAGCCCATCTTTGTTAAATACTGCCCCCAGGTTTTTTTCGGCAATTGCCATGCCTACGGCATTTGCCAGGCCCTGGCCTAAAGGGCCGGTTGTTGTTTCTACGCCGGGAGTTTCGGTGTTTTCCGGATGGCCTGGCGTTTTGGAATGGAGTTGGCGGAAATTCTTGATTTCTTCAATCGATAATTTAAATCCGGTTAAATGCAGCAAGGAATATAACAGCATCGAACCGTGGCCATTAGACAAAACAAAGCGGTCGCGATTAAACCATTCGGGATTTTGCGGATTGAATTTAAGGAATTTTTTCCATAAAACAGTTGCAATATCTGCCATGCCGAGAGGCATGCCTGGATGACCGGATTGGGCTTTCTCAACGGCATCCACGCTTAAAAAACGAATGGCAAGTGCTAATTCATTCAATGTAGTCATGCTATTTTTTCGCTGGCAACGGGGAAAGTATTGTCGCTCAGAAGACTGTATTCGGCAAGCTTGTTAAGTGCCTCACTGTAAATGGCTGGTTTTTGTCATGAACCACGCTGCGTCTAATGCTTGAAGCTTCGGACTTTTTTGAGTCAAGGAGAGAAATTCATCTTCGAGCTATCCAGTCCCAATCAATTTGAAAGCCAGCATCAGTATTTAATGAAAAAAAGTTGATTAACAGGAGCATCCATATTTGCTTGACTGCATCATTAAATGATATACAAGTTTCATTATTACAAAAACATGACCATGACAAAGCAGTGGAATCGCTTGAATATTTTATATTGCAGAAATTAAAGCACTGATATTTCCAATGAGATGAAGGGAATGAATAAGCAAGAAATTGGATCGATAAAAGAAGTCCTGGATCACTCAACGATACTATCCATTTTGATAATCAGCCTGCTTGCCAGCTTGTTATCATTAACGATTCCTGTTGCAGCTCAGACATTAATTAACTTAATCGCCTTTGGCAAGCTTCTTCGGCCCGTACTGACGCTAAGCATTATCGTATTTATTTTTATGTTGGCTTTAGGTGCCTTGAGTGTATGGCAAGTTATCATAGCAGAGGTTATACAACAAAAATTAATGGTCAAAATCAGCCTGAATCTTACGAACCAGTACAATCATTTATCCTTAAGTAACTTTTCTGGCCATCACGGGCCTGAATTGGTAAATCGGTTTTTCGAAATCGTTACGATAAAAAAATCCCTGGCTAACTTACTGATTTACGGAATCAATCTTTCTCTGCAAGTTTTTTTTGGTTTAATTCTTTTGCTTATCTATCATCCCTTGTTTCTTGTATTTGATGCTATTGTTATTTTAGGGATTCTAATCGTGATTTTTGCCCCTTATCGCAAAGCAATAGAAAGCGCTAAAAAAGAATGCATCGAAAAACATAACGTAGGGGCTTGGTTAGAGGAAATTTTAATCAACCGGTTTTTGTTTCGCTTTAATCGACATGACCGTTTTGTCACCCAACAAACTGATAGAAGATTGGTTTCCTTTCTAAAAGCAAGAAATTTGCATTTTAAACAATTGGTAAAGCACCAAATCGGATTTCACCTGTTATCTGCTTTAGCAAGCAGTTTATTATTAGGTGTTGGGGGCTATCTGGTAATCAATGATCAGTTAAGCTTAGGCCAGCTCGCCGCATCTGAAATTGTGCTCGGCGCTTTAGTTTATAGTTTCAAACGTTTTGGTGCTTTATTAGAAAATTATTACGATATGATTGCCTCGGAAAGCAAAATAGAATCGGTTATCAACCTGCCCGTTGAAAAAATTGATAAAAACCTCAATGAAATCCATCAGCCAATCCAAAGTATTGAAATCCGCAATGAGATGAGTACTAACGCTCTGGCAAACGCTCAAACCCCATTATTGGTTTTTTCCAATAATCCAGATCGCTGTCAAATTTTCACAAGAGAACTCCTGGGATTTAGAGAGGAAACTGAATATAAGTTTTATATCAATGATACATTGTGTTCCCAAGTCAATCGAATTGCAATACGTCAGGTCAGCATGTTGATAGCTCAACCTGAATGGTTTGCCGGCACTATTTATGACAATTTGCTGTTAGGGCATAAAAACATTCCCAATAAAAGGATTATGGAAGAGCTAAGGTATTTTAATCTTCTTGAGAAAACAATGGCTCAACCGCATGGCTTAAAAACAATTGTTTATGAATGGAAAACCGTTTTCTCACACTATGAATTAATCCAGCTGATGTGCATTCGCGCAATTCTTTTTGAGCCGCAATTGCTTGTGATTGATCGCGCTTTGGATGTTTTTAATGATGAGCAACTGGATAAGATAATGTCTCGCCTGCGGGAATTAAAAAAAACAATTTTAATCATCATAAGTCAAAAGAAAACTTTTAAACACATAACTAACCATTTGGTGATTCCCTCATGAAGTTATATGCAGCAAACATGATTGGTAAATTGCCAAAACCTAAAAACATTATAAAAATTCTTTTTATTTTGCTCGTCTTGTTTATCGGATTTTTAGGTTTTATCCCCTGGCAGCAGTTTGCTTTGGGAAATGGCCGGGTCATTGCATTTTCCCCTACTGAAAGACAGCATACGGTGAATTCCCCTATCACTGGCCGTATTAAAAAATGGTACGTTGACGAGGGCATGAATGTGAAACCAGGCGATCCAATCGTCGAGATAACCGATATTGATCCCGAGCTTTTACGCCGCTTACAGATGGAACAAAAAGCCATACTGCTTCGTATTGAAGTCGCGAGGAAAGCTGTGGCTGCAGGGAAAGCCAATCTGGAAAGGCAAAAAAAATTGTTTGAGGAAGGAATTAACTCAAAACGTCAATATGAACTTGCCCAAATTGAATACGCTAAATATCAGAATCAATTAGCACAGGCCAGGATTGATAAAGTGAAGATTGATATTAGGATAGCCCGGCAGAAATCTCAACTCGTTGAAGCGCACGCTGCTGGTACGATATTTAAGCGGCTCACTGGGGAGCACAGTGTTTTGGTGAATAGGGGAGATGTTTTAGCTGAAATCATCCCTGATACACAATCCCGCGCCGTAGCTCTTTGGGTTGATGGCAACGACATTCCTTTTGTCAGGCTAAACCAAAAAGCACGTTTGCAATTTGAGGGCTGGCCTGCTATCCAATTTCGCGGCTGGCCTGAAATCGCTGTTGGAACATTCGGGGGGAGAGTTTCTTTTATTGATCCTGTTGACAATGGACAGGGGTATTTTCGTGTGGTTATTTTACCCGATGAACCATGGCCTAAACCAAGATTTTTAAGACAGGGAGTAAGAGTGCATGGCTGGATCCAATTAGGAGAAGTTCCTTTATGGTATGAGCTTTGGCGCCAATTTAATGGCTTCCCGCCAGAGAGCGCTTTTAACAAGAAGACTGTATGATGCGTATTGTATTGCATTTTCTAAACCGCTTATTTTTAATAGGATGCTCTTTATTTTTTGCCGGAAATTGTTTTTCTCATCAATCTAATTGCTTAAATCTTGAAGATGTTTTAACCAGCGTCAATAGCTATTATCCACAGATAAAAATTGCCTTTTTAAAAATCAATAAGGCGCAAGGGGATTATATTACTGCTTTGGGGCAGTTTGATCCTTCACTCAGTGCGCTCGCCCGTTCCCAACCTATTGGCGGATATATCAATAATTATGGAGATACGGAACTAAATATCCCAACACTATACAATGGCTTAAAATTTTTCGCGGGATACAGAAATGGACAAGGAGACTGGCCTATTTATTATCAAAACTATTTAACAAACTCCGGTGGGGAATACAGGGCGGGCTTATCGATTCCTCTTTTGCGTGATCGCTTGATCGATAAGGAGAGGACAAGCTTATTAACCAAAGCGGAAACCATTTGTATAAAAAAAATCGATGCAGAAGTCACCAAAATTAATATTTACCAAGAAACAGTTAAAGCTTATTGGCGATGGGTCGAAGCCGGGTTGCAACTAAAAATGTATAATCAGCTTTTACAATTAGCCAGGCTGCGCCAGGAGGCAATTGAAAAAAGAGCGCATGAGGGTGATTTGCCAAAACTTGCAATTGCTGAAAATATGCAACAAATTGTACAGCGCGAACAGTTATGCAATCAGGCACAAATGGTCTTTAAACAGGCCGCCATCCAATTATCCCTATACTACCGGAATAAAGACGGAACTCCTCAAATACCTCTTGAAGGCAATCTGCCAATTTTTTTACCGCAGCGATCACTAATTCAGCCAAGGATTTTCGCGCAATTAAAAAAACATCCAGCAATGAAGCGGCTGGAAGTTTATGCGAAAATAGTAAAACTCAAGTTGGGCATGGCGCAAAATGAACTGCTTCCGAATTTAGATGCTACTGTATCTACTTATAAACAATATGGCAGCGGCGGGGAGCCCTTGCTTATTCCTCAGGCAGCAATGGTTGGTCTTACATTTAAACTCCCCTTGTACCGCAATGAGGCTAAAGGAAAAGTGATTAGCGCTCAAAGCGAACTTCAACAAATTGATACGGAGTTGAAGTTTTTATATGAACAACTAAAGAATGAACTTTCAAAATTATTTGTTGGCATAAAACTTTACCAGCAACAGGTTTATCTTCTTGAAAAAGAATTGGAATTAGCCCGAAAGCTGCAAATTGCGGAAACCAAAAAATTCAATGCGGGAGACAGCACCCTTTTTTTAGTTAACCAGAGGGAACAAGCTGCCGCGCAAGTTGAACTAAATTGGAACAATGCAAAAATAAGATTGCTTGAACTGGGTGATTTAGCGCGTTTCTTTTCACAAACGCTAATCGATGACAGTTAAATGATCGATTTTGCTGATTTATTGTGCGAAGTAAAAAAATATGAAAAAAATTTTACTTTTTGTCTATTTTCTAGGATGATTATCTTTTTTTAGAAAAAACAGTACTGTTGCAAGTATGTCAGCCATCAGGAACAGATTGACTTTGTTCTCGGGTAATTTACCGAAAGTGGTCAATGAGGAGAATAAATGGATTTTTACTGATGCCCTTGATGATCGGCTTTTGCGCCAATTTCTGGCTCAGTATCAATCGCTTGATTTGGAATATCGCGCGCATTGCGCGAAGCTTGCTCGCGACTTGTTGTCCGGGGAGCAGGAAAAAATTAAAGAGGGGCTGGAAGATGCTTTAATTCTTGCCGATCTTCTAGAAAGGATCTATCGTGACTATCTTAATGTTCCACGTGAAGCAAACCGGTTTTTAAAGGACAAGCAGTTTTACAGGCAGATTTTATCCGCACAGATCAAGTTTCAGGATGATGCTCCAAAAAAGAAAGACTGGGGGGTAAGCTCCAGCATTCGCAACATCACAAGCGATTTTAACCCGCTTCGGTTGTTATCCATCCGCATCAGGCGCGTGTTATTGCTGATTACGCCCCTTGTCCATGAAACATCCGCCTATCGCCAATGGTTTAAGGAAATGGATCGCTTCGCAGGCCCTGTTTTGTCTTATTTTGCCTGGATGTTTTTTGTTCCAAGGCTCGCCAATAACCTTATCATGACCGCAAAACATCTGATTCCCGGTCCCTGGATGGGACGCGAGGAATATGACCTCGGGCTTGCTTACCGTTTTTGGCTGCAGTTGCAGCGGCGCTGGTTTGAACTGGGCAATGATACGGCGTGGCTGAGTGCTAACATGATTAACTGTTTTGTGATGGTTGGGGCTTTAGCCCCTTATGCGCTATATGTTTCACTTGCATTGCAGGCATTTGACGTCATATTCGCCTGCCTTCGCGCGGCGGTAGACATCAATCGCATGCATAAACTGCAAAAGCAGTATGAGGCTTTATACAACCAGGAACACTTATTAGAAAACGAAAAAAAAGACATCCGCGCCCATCAAAAATTTCTTAAGGAAAGAATGGCTTTTGAATACAAGCGGCATTGTTTAAGAATCAGCAATACCGTCATTATATTTCTTGCCCTTTCACTGGCTCTGCCCTTTATTGCAGTTCATCCCGTGATTCCCCTGATTGGCGCCATTATAACGGTAGTGACCGCGCTTGCCCTCCTTGCTGCCGAGCAGGCCCTTGAACAGAAAAAGCCTGTGGACAGCGTAACGCATATCCAGGTTGAATCCTCTTTGCAATTCGGTCTTTTTCGCCCACAACCGCCTGTCAATCAGGAAAATGAGCATAGGGCAGATCATCATTCATCTTTTGAAAATGTTTAAGGTAATGTGTAAGCTAGTACCCTTTCCATTGCCTTAACTGATTCAACCGGGAGTACCCATGTCTCAACAGAGGCTTACGCACTTTAGCCATATAGATGTCGACAATTTTCCTGATCACCTTGATAAATTATTAAGCCGTAATTTGCAGGCCATCGATCAATTGCTGGATAAGCATGATGCCTACACCTGGGATAATTTGATGCAGCCGCTTGAGGATATGGAGGATGAGCTTGAGCGCTTTTGGTCCCCGCTGTCCCATCTCCATGCAGTCGTCAATTCCGCCAAGCTTCGCGAATGTTACCAAGCATGCCTGCCAAAATTATCAGGATATGAAGCGGCTATTGGGCATAATCAGGCGCTTTTTGCTGCCCTTTCCAGCATCCCGCGAGATGCGCTCGATGCTGCACAAAATAAAATTTTGGATGACACGCTGCGTGATTTTAAGCTATCCGGCGTTGCCCTGCCTGCTGAAAAAAAGCGTCGCTTTGAAGAAATTCAAACAAAGCTGTCTGCCCTTTCCAATCAATATGAAAATAACGTGCTGGATGCCACTCAGGCTTATACTTTGCATGTTACTGATGAACAAAGACTGGCTGGCCTGCCTGAGCATGCGCTTCATCATGCCAAATTGCAGGCTAAAGAAAAGAATTTGCCAGGCTGGGTCTTAACCCTGGAAATCCCCTGTTACCTTGCGGTTATCACCTACGCCGAAGACAGGAGCCTTAGGGAAGAAATGTACCATGCCTATGTGACCCGTGCTTCGGAAGTGGGGCCGCAGGGCGGAAAGTTTGATAACACAGCGGTTATGGATGAAATTCTCGCGTTAAGGCATGAAAAGGCCAATCTTTTAGGATTTGCCAACTATGCTCAATTATCGCTCGCCACAAAAATGGCAGAATCGGGCGCAGAGGTCATGGAATTTTTATCGGATTTATGTCGGCGCGCACGCCCACAGGCTGAAGAAGATTTTGCGGCTCTTCAGGCTTTTGCCAAAGAGCATTATGAAATCGAGGAACTAAAACCCTGGGACATTGCTTATTTATCAGAAAAAAAGAAAGAAGCGCTTCATGCAGTAACACAGGAGGAATTGCGGCCATATTTCCCTCTGCCCAAAGTTATGGAAGGATTGTTTGCCATTATTCAAAAGCTCTTTGGCATGACCATGAAGGAAGTCAACGGCGTGGATGTTTGGCATCAAGATGTCCGCTGCTATCAAGTTATGGATGATCAAGAAGAAATCCGCGGTTATTTGTACATGGATCTCTTTGCGCGGCAGCACAAACGAGGAGGGGCCTGGATGGATTCCTGCCAAAGCAGGCGCAAGCTTGGCGATGGCAGCGTGCAGTTGCCGGTTGCCATGCTGACGTGCAATTTTGCCAAGCCAAGTGGCGGCAATCCTGCCACTTTATCCCATGATGAGCTTTTAACCTTGTTCCATGAATTGGGCCATTGTTTGCATCATATCTTGACCAAGGTTGATTATTTAGGCGCTTCCGGAATTCATGGCGTAGAATGGGATGCAGTCGAATTGCCTAGCCAGTTTTTTGAAAACTGGTGCTGGCAGAAAGAATCCCTGCAAGGTTTAAGCGCTCATATAGAGACAGGGGAACCTTTGCCTGACGAAAAATTCAAGCAATTGCTTGCTGCCAAAAATTTTCAGTCTGCCATGGCAATGTTACGTCAGCTTGAGTTTTCCTTATTTGATTTTCGCATTCATCAGGAATATGACCCCCATAAGCCTGCTTTTATTGAATCCATTCTAGAGGATGTACGCAGCAAGGTCAGTGTGGTGCCTGTCGCTCCATACAACCGTTTTCAGCACAGCTTTACTCATATTTTTGGCGGTGGTTATGCGGCAGGGTATTACAGCTATAAATGGGCAGAAGTTTTATCGAGCGATGCGTTTGCCCGCTTTGAGGAAGAAGGGGTGTTTAATCCTAAAACCGGGCGCGATTTCCTGCGCTGCATCCTGGAAGTTGGGGGCTCAAAGAAAGCAGAAGAGGCATTTATTGATTTTCGGGGGAGAAAAGCAAGCGTTGACGCTTTGTTAAAACATAATGGGATTCAATAAACCGATAGCTATTTTGGCGGTATTGGGTTGGCCAATGCCGCTGCGCTATTTACCAGCGATTAGGGCCTTTGCTGTAACGGTCACGTTTTTGCATACGTCGCTCAATCTCTTTTTCTTCCAGGTTTTGAAGCTTACTCCAATTTATTTACAAAACTATATGAACCTTTAATTTCTTTTTTGGCTAAGAAAAAACTATGAATCATAAAAATCAAGCAGATGACTTGTATCATGTACCAGTAACAACCATCAATGGAGAGAAGACTAACCTTGAGCCTTTTAAGGGAAAAGTCTTGTTAATTGTTAATGTGGCAAGCCGCTGCAGTTTCACTAAACAGTATGCAATGCTTGAAGCCTTATATCAGGAATATAAGGAGAGGGGGTTTGTTGTACTTGGTTTTCCTTGTAATCAGTTTTTGCATCAGGAGCCGGGCAGCCATGAAGAAATCAAAACATTTGCCGAAAGCTGTTTTAGGGTGAGCTTTCCTTTATTTGGCAAGGTTGATGTCAGGGGCAGCCGGCAAAGCCCTCTGTATGCTTATCTCGCAAGCCATATTGAGAAAAAGCCATTTATTCTTGTGCCCTGGAATTTCACCAAATTTTTGATATCGCAGGAAGGCCGGGTACTTGGGCGCTATGGGCCGCTGGCTTCCATGACCACTATCCGCCAGGCCATTGAGAAGCTGCTGCAGGATAAACAATAGGGACTATCCATACTCAATTGAACCTTTTATAATGCCTGAATTTTATATTTTTGCAGGCATTGTATGAGTTTATATGACAACCAAGGTGCTTTCTCAGCTGCCACTGCCATGCAGGATGGCCGTTTGCGCCAAGCGCAGCTTAAGATGCTTGCAATGCTTGAAGCAGTGGATAAAATTTGTGCAAAACATGGCCTTGATTATTGGCTGGAAGGCGGCACGCTTTTAGGTGCTGTGCGCCATCAGGGTTTTATCCCATGGGATGATGATTTGGATATCTCCATGCCACGTGAGAGTTATGAGGCTTTTTTGCATCTTGCGCCCGAAGAATTGCCCGATCATCTGGGGTTGCAAACAGCACAACTTGACCCCGGCTATTTTAATTTGTCAGCGCCATTAAAAATCCGGGATCGCAACAGTCTTTTCATCGAACTGCATGAAACAGGGAATGAGCCGTACCAGCAAGGGATTTTTATTGATGTCTTTGTCTATGACAAAATGGCTACCGAAAAAAAAATACGAAAGCGCAATAAGTTTTTAGCCAAAAAAATACTTCGTTTATTGCAAAGCAAATACAGTACAGTACCTTCGGGTCATTACGCCGGTTTGTACCGCGCGCTTTCTCGCCTATTTTCCAAGTCAATGCTTGAAAAAAAATTAAATGCCATCATTGCAAAAGCACGAACTTTTGAAAGCCCCTATCTTGGGTATGGCTATGATTGCGTTAACTCCAATCTGGTGTGTTATGAGGATATCTATCCTTTAAAGCGGGCGCACTTTGAGGGCGGCCAATTTAATATTCCCAATCGGTTTGAAGTTATTTTGCAGCAGCTTTATGGTGATTATATGCGCCTGCCGCCTGAAGAGGCGCGAATTATGAAGCATTGCCGGACATTAATTCCGGAGCTTGGAGTTGCGCCATGAATATAAAACTTGTGATTTTTGATTTGGATGGTGTATTGGTTGACACCCGCGAGCATCACTTTGTGGCCCTAAACCGGGCTCTGGCTTCGGTTGATGAGCGCTTTGTCATATCCAGGAGAGATCATCTGCAATTATTTGATGGCTTGAGCACCAAACGCAAGCTTGATTTGTTAAGCGAGACCCGTGGACTCGATACAAATCTGCATCCGCGCATCTGGGAGAAAAAACAGCAGCTCACTTTTCAAGTGATTGATGAAATGCTTGCCCCTGATCCTGAAATCAGTAGACTTTTTAAACAGTTAAAGCAGGATAATTTTAAGATATATGTCTGCTCCAATTCCATCAGGGAGACGGTGAAACAAATTTTGCTGAAAATGGAATTGATGCATTATGTGGATTATTTTATTTCCAACCAGGATGTCCATTCGCCAAAGCCTCATCCTGAAATGTACTGGCGCGCGATGATTAAGGAGAAAGTCTTGCCCAAAGAAACTTTAATAGTTGAGGATTCTTATGTCGGGCGCACTGCTGCCATTTCGTCAGGTGCTAATTTATGTGCGGTCAAAAGTCCTGCTGATGTCACTGTTGCCAGGATTTATCAACATATGCAAAAACAGGTGGTTTCAGCAAAATGGACTGATGAAACCATGAATGTGCTAATTCCCATGGCAGGTGCCGGAAGCCGCTTTGTCAATGCCGGCTTTACTTTTCCGAAGCCATTAATCAGCATAGGCGAAAAACCGATGATCCAACTGGCGGTGGAAAATTTAAATGTATCTGCCAATTTTATTTTTATTGTCCGTCGGGACCATTACGAGGCTTATCATCTTGAATCTATGCTGAAAATCATAGCGCCTGGCTGCAAGATCATCATCACCGATGGTGTCACTGAAGGCGCTTGCTGCAGCACGCTTTTGGCCGAGCGGTACATTGACAATGATGCGCCATTATTGATTGCCAATTCGGATCAATATATCGAATGGGAGAGCGGCGCTTTCTTCCATGCCATGAATGCGCCGCATATAGATGGCGGCATTCTGACTTTTGAAAGCACGCACCCCAAATGGAGCTATATCCGCCTCGATGAGCATGGCAATGTAGCCTTATTGCGCGAGAAAGAAGTGATTTCCAATCAGGCAACAGTAGGCATTTATTACTGGACGCGCGGTCAGGATTATGTGCGTTACGCCAAGCAGATGATCGCTAAAAATATTCGCGTCAACAATGAATTTTATGTGGCGCCTGTTTATAACGAAGCCATAGCCGATGGGTTGAAATTTAAGGCCTATGCGGTGGATAAAATGTGGGGGCTTGGAACCCCTGAAGATTTACAGCATTTTTTAAATCATCATAACATCGAAACTCAGGTACCCAAAAAGCTTAAGCAGGCTATGGAACATGAACCGGTCAGCGGATAATGAATACGCCTTTGGCAATTCTGTGTTATAATTAAATTGTATCTGGGGGCGACCTGGCTTCGACGTGGGTTGCGAAACCTAAGGTGCATGCCGAGAATGAGATCTCTCGAAAAACAGACTCACTTAAATATAAATGCAAACGATGAAAACTTTGCAGGTGAAGCTATCGCTGCGTAAGCTTTGATGGTGTAACCGCCGTGCGCTGCCATAAAACCAGCGCCCCGTTGACCGAGCCTGCTTATTGGTATCGACTCAACGGTCATAAGAAATAAGCTAGCAATCTGGTTTGTCCCGCACCAGGTTGCGAAACTCAGGGAACCGCCGCGTACCATCCTGCCGGTCGGAGGGTGCACGGTTAAATTCATAGACCACGCTAAGCATGTAGAGCCAAAGGCAGAGGATTTGCGGACGCGGGTTCGATTCCCGCCGCCTCCACCAATTAACCCCTTGATTTATAAGGGTTTTCATGTATCCGGCTCATCCACGGGTTCTCAAAGGGTTTATTTGCTAATGAACCTCCCCGTGGCAAGCCACGGGGTATCAGAGGAGGCGTAACTGCTTCGTTTCCGACTCCTTACCCTGATTTTTTACATAACGCTCAACCACCTTCCAGTCCCCGCGTTCACCTACCGTCGAAACGTAATATCCATCAGACCAAAACTCCCCACCCCACAGTTCTTTCTTTAGTAATGGATACTGCTTAAATAACTCACGTGCAGTGATACTTTTAAATTTCCTCACAACTTCACCAATGCTGTATTTTGGATGAAATGAGCAAAGAATATGAATGTGATTTTTATCGCAGCCCAGTTGCTCAAAGTCGATCTCATATCGCTCACCTATCTCAACCGCAATAGATTTTATGGCTGATGTGATCTCGTCGCTCAACAATGACTTCCGATATTTCACGGGAAATACAATATGATAATGCGTCTGGTACACGCAGTGGCTTGCCCGTTTGAGGGTCATACGCAATAGTTTGACTCGAAAACCTATGGTTTTCAAACTTTCCTATTAAGCAACCGCGGCAAGCCGCGGGGAATACTAGTTTAAACTAATCGGGTCTTTCGCAAATATGAAAATCTTTCGGGTCATTCTCAATTTCGAAGCACTTATCAGTTAATAACACAACACCTTAATAGGTTTTCTATAATTAGGGTAAAGTTGATAAGTACCCCTTAAGATCAAGGGGTACTTCGATTAATTAGCACTTACCAGGAATTGGTTTTGGCTTGCTACGTTGGTGCTTTTTTACTTCTACCGTTTTAGGACCAGGCTTTTTACTATCTCTTACTGGTCTGCATTTATCTTTAGCCATTTGATCGACCTCCATTATTGAGGGACTTTCCAATAGTGGGAGACTCCGCTACAATCTAAATTCTCACATTAAGAATGCTTAGGAGGATCATTACAAGTCCGTTTCTGTAATGATCTTTTCTAATAGCAGCTATAAACACAACATATTGTTATTTAAACCCACTTTATTAACTATATATTGATCTATAATTTTATACTAGAGGATAACTTGTGAATTTTTTGTGAATAAGTTGTGCATTTTCTGCAAGATATAAAATATCGTAGGTTTCAATCGCTAAATATATGTTTCCCAATTATTTATTGTCCGATATCCTTTTTTCGATGCATCATTAGGAATCCACTTACCATAGGTCTTCATCACCATTTCAGTATCAACATGCCCCATTTGGCTTGCAACCCACATAATATTTTCACCACCCGATAGCATCATAGAGGCATAAGTATGTCTTGTTTGATAAGGGTTTCTGTAACGAATACCAGCTCTCTTAATTGTATGCACCCAAGCAGTGCGCCGTATTTGGTGATCAGTTTCCCATGGGTGATTCGTGCGTGGATTATGAAATACCCGTTTCCCAATATCAAATGTATATTTCATTTGTGTGTTAAGTGCCTCAATAGCAGGAGGAAGCAACATTACTTGGCGTTTGCCTGCAATGGTTTTAGTTCCCTTAACCTGTTTTTTAACAACAGCCCTGACAACATTTATTATCCCATTAGCTAAATCGATATCCTCCCATTCAAGAGCTATAAGTTCCGATGTTCGCAATCCAGTGAAAAAAGCAAACTGAAAAAGATTTCTGATCTGTTCGTGATGCGTTGCATCTAAAATAGCTTTGACCTCATTTTTATCAAATGGGTCTACTTTGAAAGTGCTTTTGCTGGTTTGTTTGCTTAACAACTTAGAAATAACAATTTTATCCAGTGGGTTACTTTTGATGTACTCATCATTGAGTGCTTGTTCAATGATTGCACGTAGAGGAATGAGAAGGTTACTGACCGTTTTTGAGGTAACTTGCAGGCCACGTATCCATTCTCGAATGAAGGCTGGCTTTAAGTCCTGCAAGGCTACCTCACCAAAATAAGGAATAAGATGTGCCTCGCATACTTTTTTGTAACCGATATAAGTACTATGCTCACGGGTTGCCTTTATCTGGTCTAAAAAATCTCTGAGCAACTCGCCGATTGTGATATTGGTTTTGACATGACCAAATCTTCTCGCTAAATTTGATTGTGGAAAATAGTCTGCATAGGAAAATGTACCACGTTCAATGGTGTTGATTATTTCACAACGCAATCTTTCTGCATATTTAATATTGCTAGGGGTAACTTCCAACTTTAATGTTTCGCGGCATTGTACCCCCCTGTAATAAAAACTTATTCTAAGAGTGGTTTTTCCTGAGTTCCAACGCCTTACCTCTACGCCTGTTGGAGTTTTTGGAGTGTTGCTTGATCGCCGTTTTCCACCCATTTTTCAACCTCCACTATATTAATCCATAAATTACCATCAGGACCAAGCTTGCAATGCAAACCATCGAGCCACATACCTCTCTTTCTTTTACAGTGCACAGCATTGGTGGTGTCACCTGTGTTTTCGCAATATTTTTTAAGTTTTACCCATTTCATAATCAAAACTTCCTTCTTTATTTATGAAAACTATCCTGCCAAAGACTGATTCTTTGGATTTGTGCTGATTTCAAGAATAATTTGATAGAGCTTCATTAATTGCATCTCAGATTTGAAACTGCTTGGTATAGCGTTATGACAGTAAATTGCTCGAATATTCTCTATCGATGCACCCGACAGATCTGCGATATTTTTCAGGGTGTAATGTGTTGAGTCTAAAATGTACTGAATCATCCCTTTATAGATGTCCAGTTTTGAATGATGATCCATGAGCGAACACTCCTTACTGCAAGGCATATCTACTGCGCTGCTGATTTAAATAAAATCAATACCAATGACTAAGTGATATTTCCTTAAAATATGGTAATATCTACTTTACATCGGTGTAATTAGTTACACTAATGTAATTTATTACATCTATGTAACGAAATCAAGCTATGTCGATAAATATTTTAAATGAATCTAACAATTTGCTATTGGCGCAAACCCTCACTGACTTGATCGACCGTGAGAATAAGCTTACACCTGCGGCATTAGCACGAAAGCTGGGAATACCAACTAACAAAATTACTAGAATTTTGAATGGGGATGTTACAGACCCTAAAGCCAGTACACTGCTGCAAATTGCGAATTATTTTGGAATTACTATTGAGCAGTTACTTGGCTTGGAGCCAATTGTTCGAGAAGGAGTTTCCAGTGAACAAACAACACAATCGTTGCCTGTTTATGAATTTAGTAATCCGACACAAATGACTAAAGAATGGTATCGATGGGCACCGAATGAAATTGATGGCGATTACTATGCGCTGGTTATAGACACTGATTTATATGAACCAACCTTCCCACAAAATTCTTTACTAATCGTTAATCCTGATATCGCTCCAGATGATCGCTCTTATATTCTTGTGAAGAAAAAAGATAGCCCGCAGCATTGTTCTATTAAAAAATACGTTCTTGAAGGGAGCCAGGTTTATCTGTACCCAATAAACCCTAAATTACCCGTAGAGATATTCGATAATAATTTGCACGCTATTGCAGGTGTGATCCTTGAGGTACATCAGAGGCTACATTCAAAAAAATAAGTTTCAGGATGTAATTATGGACAAATGGAGTAATGGAAACAGATTCTTACGTTTTGCATATCAGCACCTAATTTTACGATTTACAAAGCAAGTTAGAGAACCATACCTTATTCGGATTGATAATATATACCCTGATCCTGATAGCAATGAATTATCTATTGCTTTTCATATTGCGAACAAGCGCGTTAGTGAAGAAATGTCTGTCGCCGAGTTTGTGAAAACGGACATGATTTATCTGGTTGATCCACGTATTGTATTTGACATGGGACAGCAATTTGGCTCCCATGCAGAAAGACTGATCATTACAAGTAAGAAGGAACAAAGCTTAAAAAGCAAGTGTGTCACTACTTTAAAGAGGGTTTTCATTGATGAATAGCCCGATTATAAGAAAGTCCAAAACTCCACTGCAATTTAAAGTATTCCACACTCTTCTTGGGTTTGCTGTTTTCTTTTCTTTGATTACCGTTCCTGCTGAAGCGGAGATCATTAATATATTTGGAATACATACAGCATCAGAATTATTGTGGTGGCCTATTGTCTTTTTCGTGCTGCGGCTAATACACAGCGTGTACGGCTTTGCTTATCTCCGGCATACGGTGTATTCAGTAATACTGTTCCATGCTATTTATATTTTATTTTTAAAATTTGCTATTTGGTTGCCCGCATCTTCGTTCTGGAAAATGCAAGCGACCTATACGCAGGTGCTTGGCCGAGATTTTTTATACTTGGCAAAAAGCTCTTTATTTTTATGGGCTTGTTCCGTGTTGCCAATACGATTTAGCCTTAATTTAAACCCAATTTATAAAGGATATATTTTCTGGATATTCTTATTAACCTTTTGTCTGCTAGACATATTTTGGCTAAACATTCACAACGATAGTAGTCTCTCGCAGCTTAGTGTTCCTCTGCTAGTCTTTGGATTTTTCAATATATTTTATCAGGGATTATTTAGACTGATTGCAAAAATTGAACAGATTGAAAGTCCTATCGGTAATGCACGGGTGTTTGAATTCCACCTGCCTCAAACCATAAAAAGGGATGGCAATACATTTAAATACCATCATATGCTGTTTTGTTCCAGCATCGTATTTTTTATTGCTTCCAAAACGATGGCGGCAAAATTCATAACCATAGGTTTTTTGACCATTAATGTAGGTGGCATTGTCTTTTCACTAGCGTACCTCGCAGCAGATATGATGACTGATGTATATGGGATTGAGCGCACTAAGCAGATGATATTGTTTGTTATTTTTTGCAATTTGCTCTTTGTTTTCGATGTTTGGATAACAAATTTGTTGGCTATCGGCGATGACGAGCCATTTAAATTAATCTTGCATAATCAGGCACGAATGTTTATTGCATCTGCAACAGCGTTTTTTCTCGGTATGACCATCAATTCCACTGTCATTTCGCTTATTAAATCAAGGCAGCGCAAACGCGGCATTTCTTTGAAAAAGGAATTTATCACTACCGTTTGGACAAGAATTGCAACTTCGTCAGCGTTTGGAATCATCATCGATGTTAGTCTTTTCTCGCTAGTGGCATTCTATGGAATTGTGCCAACTGAAAAGTTGGCAAGCGTGATTGTGTTTGAAGATGCATATAAAATATCCTATGAGGTTATTCTTGCACCCGTCTCGATCTTGTTGATCTATTTTCTCAAGGTTAAAGAAAAGGTGGATATTTATGATGAATTATCAAATTTAAACCCATTCAAAATTGATACCAATTATAAACTCAGTGCGAATAAGTTTGCTGAAAACTATATCAAGCCAGAGGGGCGAAACAATGAATAAGTACATTCATGATTTTATGAGGGCTACTATTGAAGTGGCTGCGTCTAATCCGATTGCTCCTTATGGCGCAATTATTGTTTATGACGATAAGGAAATTCTTTTGAAGTCGGTGAATAGTGCGCATCATCATCCATTGATGCATGGCGAATTATCTGTTATCCATAATTTATTTAATAATGGGTTTAATGGTGATGTCAGCAAGCTTAGTCTTTATACCACCGCTGAACCTTGTCCTATGTGTGCAGCTGCGATTTATTGGGCGATGATCCCTAAAGTGGTTTTCGGTTCTTCCATTTCGTTTTTGCATGAGTTGTTTGGTCGGCAAATTCAGGTTGGTGTAAAAGAAATTTTGTCAAAAACGCCTGATTTTTATAATTGTCGTTTGATTGGAGGGGTAATGGAAGATAAGTGTAATAATTTATTTCTTGAGGCAAAACGATTAAGGCAGATATGAATAAAGCCTAAATTGAATGCAATTTAAGTAGATAAGCCATGAATACATAGTAATTATAGAGGGATAATGCAATGGGGCTTCCAAGAACATTTGTTGGGTTTAGCAGTACAGATATCCACTATTATCGTTTGATGCTGGCATGGAAAAATCATGAGCATATAGACTTTAATTTTACAGATTGCCAACTCTCTCACGAAATAAACTCTGAGAACGAAGCATACATCAAACGCAAATGTCGTGAACGTATTAATATGGCTGGTACATTTGCTGTGTTAATAGGAAATGATACACGCAATAAGCACAAATATGTACGATGGGAAATGGAAGTTGCTCTTGAGAAAAGATGTCGGATTATAGGAATCAATCTTGATGGTTCCCGCCAAGTTGTAGATAGCACTTGTCCGTCAATTATTCGTAATATCGGTGCTATTTTTGTTCCATTTTCACCAAAAATTGTTGCTTATGCCCTTGAGAATTATACAATTCAAAACGATCGTGATTGGTATTATACTGATGAAGTGTATAGACAGCTTGGTTACTGACAACATGGAACTCGTATGCAATCATCGGATTACCCATCTATCTACTGCTCAGCTGATGAATTATCTTTGTTATCGCAGAAGCGTTTTTTTCTTGCATTAACTGCTCATCTGGTACTGCTTATTTTTGCTGCAATTTTATCCCTAATTAATATTTCAGGCTCATTAATCGCAATATTACAGCTAATTACGCTCCTTTCAGTATTGTTTTGCTCAATCTATTTATTTAGTTTGCGCCCTGATCGGCTTTGGTATGCTGGTCGGGCAGTAGCTGAATCAATTAAAACTATTACATGGCGGTACGTTAGCCGAGCCGAACCTTTTCAAGGTGATGATACTAATGCCAGAACTCACTTTAGTAAAAGCTTAAAGGCTATTGTAGATCAAAATGCTGAAATTTTTAGGGCAGTGACAACACGCTTAGATGCACCTCAAATTACTCAAGTTATGGAGACAATGAGAAGTCAACCTTTAGAGAATCGTTGGAATATTTATATGCAAGATCGTGTTAGCGAACAGCTAGCATGGTATGCAAAAAAAGCTAACTTTAATAAAGGAATGTCTAAAAAATTTTTTGGGGCATTAATTTTTGTTAATAGTATTGCTGTCTTATGTGCAATTTTTCGTATTATTTTTTCAGAACAAACATTTTGGCCAACGGATATTTTTGTAGCAACATCTGCAAGTCTATTAGGTTGGATGCAAGCAAAAAGATTTTCTGAGCTTTCAGCATCTTATGCGCTAGCTGCGCATGAAATAAACTTCATTAAAGAGCAGTCTGCCATGCCTAACAATGATCAAGATTTTTCATTATTTGTTGGCGATACAGAAAATGCCTTTTCGCGCGAGCATACTCAATGGGCTGCGAGAAGAGACATTTGAGTTTGTTAATTTGAGAAAATATTTTCTCCTATGGATTCAAATAACATTTGATACGAATTATCCTTTTTAATTAAGTTGAAAACAAAATCCAATGCACCGAGAATGGTTGCTTTATTATATTGCTCCATTCTTGATTTTATTACCAACCCTCCTAATTCAATCTTATGCCGAGTATCGGCTTTACGCTTTTTCAACTTTTCTAACGCAAGTGATTTTTCACAACGAACAAGAAGTTGTCTTTCCTTCTCAATTTGTTTAAGTATTGTCATGGCGTAACTCCTCAGCAAATTTCAAAAATGCTGTTTCCAATCGCTGCATATCAAATTGATGAAGGCCATGCTTATAGGCAAGAGTACCAATTTCAAGCTTATGTTTTTGTTGCAATTTATTCAGCTTGATTTTGGCTTTTTCGATTCTATCCAAGAGTACTGCTTCCATTTGCGATACTGTCTTTTTTGACATGATGTCATCTCCGCAAATGACGTTAACAATGTAAGCGTACCGTTCAGGATCTTGGAAATCAATAGATATTTACACATTAGTGAGCGTAGCGAACTCAAATCACTCCCGCAGAAGAATTCAAGGGCGCAATATACATTCATTCGAATGTTTGCTAAATTAACCCTGTATAAAAAAAGAAAATTCTTCATGGACAAGTTTTTTTCTCAATCAAAAAGCAATCGATGGATCACAAACCTGATGGCGTATCCGTGGCTATTGCTTTTGCTCATGTCTCCATTCATACCCGCGCTAAAGGGCATAGTGCGATTGCTGCAAGTGCTTATCGTTCTGGCTCAACGCTTTATGATGCACGCACTGGCATAACCCATGATTATTCCAATCGCCATGATGTGGCATTTTCCACAGTACTTTTACCACCTGATGCTATTTCTGAGTTCACTAACCGTGAATTTTTATGGAATAAAGTAGAGCAGGCAGAAAATCGGCGAGATGCCCAGCTTTGTAAAGATGTGGTATTAGCTCTCCCTAAAGAACTGAATTTACCGCTGCAAATAGAACTTACAAAACAATTTGCGCAAACCTATTTTGTTGATAATGGATTACCTGCTGATATTGCCATTCATGATCATGGCGATGGCAATCCTCACGCGCATATTCTTATTTCGACAAGACGTTTGGAAAAAGATCGATTTTCCAAATATAAAGCACGTGATCTTAATCCAGCTTTTGCCAAGCGATTTATTGTTGAAAAAGATTATTGGGGTGAGCTTTGGCGAGAATATCAGAATAATTTTTTTAGAGAACATGGCTTAGAGCTTTCTGTCGATTTGAATCATGTAATTAGCGAGAGACATACAGGGCGCATAAGCCATCATCATGATAATTATTTGCATGAAGAAAACAGGCTTATTAATGATGTTCGAGCTGATATTGTATTAAATCCTGAAACATTTATTCAACGTATTGCAGAAACCCATAGTGTGTTTAGCCGCCGCGATATCGAACGATTAGTGTTTAAAACGTTTCAAAAAACGCATCATTCAACCAATTATTTGCAAGTGGTTGCTCAGATTTTAGAGCATCAAGAGGTTATTAAATTAGGCGGTAATGATCAGGGTATCGAATCTTATACTACGCGAAAACAATATATTGAAGAAGGCAAACTTCTTGAACATGTGGAACGTTTATCCGTCCGTAAAAACCATGTTTTGCAGCAAAACTTGGCAAAAGTGATTAAGCAATACCAGCTTAATGAGGAACAAGCCCAAGCTATGCAATTTATTATTCAAGGCAAAGATATTAGCGTTTTAATCGGTCGCCCTGGAGTAGGTAAAAGTTATTTGCTAAAACCTTTAAAAGAACTTTATGAAGAGCAAGGGCATATGGTATTGGGGGCATCGCTGTCAGGTAAAGTGGCGAAAATGCTACAGTCTGAAACGGGTATTCAAGCTTCAACTATTGCTTCTCTCACTTATAGGCTTAAGACTGGGAAAATGTCACTGACTAAATGGCATGTGCTCGTTATTGATGAAGCAGGAATGGTCGACTTTAATAACCTTAGCTTTCTGTTGAAAGCTGTTGATGAGGCAGGGGCAAAGATTGTTTTGGTAGGTGATCCGGATCAGTTAAAACCCATTCATAAGGGCGAGATTTTCAGAGGTATTGCCGCACGTACAGGCTATATTGAGTTAGGCAATATCAGACGGCAGCGTGATGAAGGCGACCGGATGGCAAGCCTTGCTTTGGCGCGAGGTGAAATAAAAGAGGCGATTAATCATTACGCGCAAAGGGAAGCCATTCATTTTTTTGACGGAAAAAATGAAACCACCGATGCATTGGTTGATATGTGGCAGAAAAATTTAACTGCTGAGTCGATAAAACAGCATGTGATGCTGGCATTTAGTTGCTCTGCGGTTGATGAACTTAATATTAAGGGGCGATTAGCCGCAATTAAAAATGGGTTGGTGAACCAAGATGGATTTGATTATTTTTCTCAAAATGGAGCTAGCTCATTATCACTTGCAAAAGGCGAGCGTATTTTATTTCGTCAAAATAACAAACCATTAGGGGTTCATAACGGTGACTTGGCAACAATTACTGATATTAATGCAAACACATTAACCGCTATATTAGACAGTGGGGAACAAGTCATTATTCCCCAAAACTATAAATGGATTGATTATGGTTATGCACTAACCGTACATAAATCTCAGGGTATGACTGTAGAACAGGCCAGTGTGTTGATTGACAACACCTATTGGGATAAACACCTCGCTTTCGTTGCAATGACACGCCATAAAGAAAAATTGCAGATTTATGCGAATACCCAGATTCATTCCGACCTCGATGCGTTGGTTCACACTTTATCGCGCAGTACGACTAAAGATAATGTGATCGATTGGCCTCTGGATTTTGCGCTACGAGCGGGTTTTGATTCTGACAGTCTGGTAGGCAAAGCTATTAATTATATTGCAAGGACGGCAACTACTATTAAAGATAAATGGAGTTATATCGTTAATTATGAAGCCTATTTATATGCACAAGGCGTTAAAAAACAGCTTCAAGAACAACAAATTGCTCGTTCTGTCGCACGTTCTGTGGCAAACCTTATGGATGAGTCACAGGATTTAAAACAGCAATTCAAGTTATTAGAGAAGGAGGCAAAACAAAAGAACATAAGTCCCTATCATTTGCCCGAATTTGGTAAGCTTTATACCCGCAGCCTTGAAAGAGATAAGCAGGCATCAGCATTGGTTTCAACTCAATTAGAATCTATTGAAAAAATGGCACTACCGTCCACATTTATTGAGAAAATAAAAAGTTATGCTGATCGTTATAACCGTTATCAAATGATAGAAGCAATTGCAAAGTCATCTAGCTCCGAAGATTATGAGTTATTACTTAACAGTAATCGTTTAAAAATTGATTTGTCAAAAGATTATCCTCATATAGTTAATATCGCCTCTCAATACCATATTCCTGTGGATTTACTCAGGGAAAAAATTCAGACCTTCCAACAGCAATACAGAAAACAAGCATGGAATAACTTGTGTAAGGAATATCCCGTACTGGCTGAATATGAAAAAATAACGGAACAATCATCAAAAATGCATGGATTCTGTAAAGAGCAATATCAAAAGGTAATACAAAATCTGGTAGTACGTATAACGAATGATGCATCATTACTGACAAAGTTAAATCACGATCATCCTAAAATCGCTAACAAGCTCCTAGTTCAGGCTCAATCTCATTCTGCACATGAACAGTCTCATTAATCGAGAAAAAGGTATTTTGATTAGAGGCAAAGAAGTATTTTCCTGACAGTTTATTAGATTTGGGTTTATTTTTATCAAGATATTGATTTAGGTAATGGTTAGCAATTGTTATTGACAGGGCTATTACCGCAAAAATAAACGGTATAAGCGGATTAGCTGAGGCTGAAACCATAACACATGGAAGTAAGATACTTTTTATAGCAAATAAACTCGTTGTAAGTAAGGTTACGCCAAAATTTAATGCCAATTTCTTATAATTATGTAACAGCATTGTTTCCGCGTGCTTTTTGGCTTGTTTTAATTCATTCAGTTGTTCTGGATGTAGTTCTTGTTTACTCATTGCAAGACTAATTTTTTTGATGTGATGAATTAATTTCTGCTCCTCATTCCAAGCACGAATTGCGATCAGTAGCAATTCAAGCACCATTAATCCAAAAGATAGGAACAGGTAATCTGCTGGTGTTAATGCAGAGATAATACACTGGAAATCAGTAAATAATTCAAACCATGAATGCCCAAGGTATTGAAATACCTCTTCAGAAGCTGAGTCACTTGAAATAATAATTCCTATTAGATGGGTTGTACTCATCATTAACCGTAGCCCGTGAACAACAAGACCCAGATAATACAAGGCAGATTTGATAAAGCTTAATATGTGGTCTAAAAACTCCCAATGACCATCGAGAAATAAATATATCCCTGTAGCAGTCAATAAGCGCAATCGGGAAATTAAAAGCCGTGGCCAAATTGATCGGGAAATCAATCGCCTGATTTTACGCTCAAAGTGATAAGTAGGACGCTTTTTCACAATAGCAGCAAAATATTCGAACGCTTCGTTGGTCAAAAAATCAGAAGGGAAAATTTGTTGGATATTTTCTTCTTCACCCTCAGTTAATCCATGCATCGGATCAAGCAGCCACTCATCCCTGTTGGGCTGCTGAGGTTGTTTTTTCATTTTTTATGTTTCCATTGCCTCTAATATTTTTAGTTCTTGTTTTATTGGATGTACAAAGGGGTGTTGAATCATAGTCTGGCGAGGTACTTCCGTTGCCCCACTAGCAAGATCTTTCATGGATTTTGAGTTGTACCAAATCAGTTGTTCTGCTTTAACAGGAGCATGTCCTGTGCGCATAATCAACACTTGCTTTTCAGGCATTCTCATCACTTCATCCGGTCGCAATAAGGGTACAGCTTGGAGGTGTGTGCTTTTTGATTGGGTGTAGCCTTGTGTTTGGATGCTTTCTGATGATCCTGTAACTCGTACCGTTTTAGTACCTAACAACTTGCTTACATATTCGGCATCATTAAGATCCTCAGTTGCAAATGCAATTTTGGTTTTAATGTTAGTAAAGGCTTTGGCTTCATCATGTGAATATTGCTCATAAGTTTGTGCAATATATTGCATAATTAGGACACAGCGAACACGGTATTCACGCAATAATTTGAGAGAGCGGCGCAAGCGTTCAATTCGTCCCAGAGATGAAAACTCATCAATCATGCACAATAAGGGATAAGGTTCATCTACTGGATTGGGTACATGCTTAATCATCACAGAGATAAGTTGCTGCCAGAATAAAGTTAATAATGGGGAGAGCCGTTCCATGTCATCATCGGTAAATCCGACATAAACGGTTATTTTTTCGCGCCGTAACTGGGTTAAATCAAAATCAGAAGTACTTGTTGCTGCATCGATCATTGGATCATCGAATAATTCAAAATACCCTGAAAAAGTTTCAAGAATGGAGCTTCTTGTTTTTTCATGGTTGTTAAGGTAAGAATATCCGTTGCGGTAAAACTCTGGATCAAGATGCGTTGTTTCTTGAAGTAACGATGCGAGCCATTCATCGAATCCCGCTTGCTTTACTAGGCGGTTAATCTCACCTAATGTGGTTGGTCGATCCGGTGTATCTAACAAATAGAGTACTGCAATTTTAAATAACTTGCGGGATGCTTGTTGCCATATGGGATCTGATTTTTTACTGTCTGGAATAAGAATATGCGCTATACGCTGAATATCGGTCAGGCGTTGCACTTTGTCTTCTGTTATTAATGAAAGTGGATTATAGCAATGCGTTTTTCTATCCATGCTGGCAGGTGCCCAGCAGTAGCAGCGATGACCTAATACAGATTCACGAAAGCCCGATGTAGTTTGGAACATGGTCAACTTTACATCATTACATACTACTGAGTAAGGATAATTAAATAGATTAGGAATTCCGATACTACGTGTTTTTCCGCTACCTGTTGGTGCAAAAACCAACACATGCTCAAAGCCATTAGAGTAAAGCGGTGCACCATATTTTTTACCGATTAGAATACTTTGTGCCTCTTGTTTAAAGAAACCTGCTTGTTGCGTTTCAAAGCCATTTGAAAAGTGCGCTTTGCCTAAAGTATTGCGAGAGGGCTTGAGTCGTTCAAATAAAGCAATTAAAAATCCGGTAATCACAATAAGTAGAGCAATACATTCTGTTTGAAGAAATTGATACCAGAGTGGGGAGCTTTGATGACGTTGCCAAAATAAAGAAATTAATCCCTCGATGCCAATGATCCTATCTAAGTAAAGCCACGAAAACACCCAATACCCTAACAGAAAAATAACAGTCATGCTGCCCAACACAGATAGAGATACACCAGATAGAAAACGAACAAATCCTGTTTTTAATAATCCGAAAAGGCTTAAAAGTAACCAGAAATTTAGTGTGAATGCTGATATTGTTTCAATCCAAAAGCCATTTGCAATAAAATCAATTAATAATTTTGGAGTTACCCATTCTGGACATCCTATAAAAACAGTAGTGAGCAAACTGGTTAGTATGAGCAATAAGGTTATTAAAATAAGAGGAGAGGCATATTTAACAAGCATTTTTATAATATACCTCTGTTAATCTACGCCCTTCGCTGGTTTTTGTCAGTTGTACAATCACATCAACAACTTCGTGCAAGATTTTATAGATGTCTTCCTCGCTCATCCCTACAATGGGGTTAAGTTTATAAAGTTGTGCCATGCGCATAAATGCTATTTTGGGATTGTTGGCATGAATAGTGGCAAGTGCTCCGCTATGTCCTGTTGAACAAGCCGATACAAAATCAAAAATTTCTCGTCCTCTTATTTCTCCCATGATGATGCGATCGGGTCTTAACCTTAGTGATGCCTGCACCAAATCTTGCATACTGATATGATGCGCCGTATCTCCTGCTTGTTTTAATGCTTTTAAGCGCACAAGATTGGGATGTGGAATATTGATTTCAAAAGTATCTTCAAGGGTAATTAATCGTTCATGCAAGGGGATATGTTGAATGCAGCTATTTAAAAAAGTGGTTTTCCCAGAAGATGTACTGCCTGAAATAATGATGTTTTTCTTAAATCTAATTGCTTGTGATATAAATTCCGGCCAGTTTTCCGTTTTATAAAAACTATTTAATAGATCTTCATTCGCTTCATTGCAAGCCACGCCAGATTCTAAATCAACCCTTCGTGCTTTGGTAAAAAATCCTTCGCAGGCATAGTCTTCAAACGTAATATTTTTTAACGTAAATTTACGGATGGATAAAGTTTCATAGAGGGCAGCTGCTGGAACCACTAACTGCACACGAGATCCATCAAAGAGATTACCCGACAAAATAGGGGAATCTATTGATAAGCATTGTTTATTTTCATTGGCGATTAAAGTAAATAAACGCCGCAAATATTGAGTGGTTAGTACAGGAATATCAAAGCGCAGCATGGTTCCATCTCGCTCAACAAATATCTCTTGAGGCTTATTGATTAAGATTTCGGATACTTGTGCGTCATCCAAAAAATCTTGCAATGGAGCAAGTAACCCCATGCTTCCTGCTGCATAGCATGCGTTTGTCGTTTCCATTAGCGATGCCCTGCCACACGATAGAAATCCAGATCATGCGCTACAAAAACATTGATGGAAGCTCCCTGATTTACTTGTAATGTCGGTTTTGTTTGCAGGTCTTGTTGTAGCGTTTGATTTGCCGCTTGTTGGAAACTTCCCGCAATATTCATACGGTACTGTGACATGGAGTTATACTCGTCTTGCCCTTTAACTCCACCCATTGCGGTATAGGCACCAAGTACTGAAAGTAAAGCACCGCTACCAAAACGCTCAAAGAAATGGCGATCAATATAATCTGCGGCAAGGCCAGCACGTCCAATAGAATCACTACTTGGGCTATTTAAAGTTACAATAATGCCATTCGTCATTTGTAGCCGATTCCAGACCACAAAGACTCTGCTTTGTCCTTGGGTGATGGCCGTATTAAATTGCCCAACCAAGGTTGAACCTTTAGGTATAAGTAATTTATCACCTGATAAAGCGTAAATATCTCTGGTGGTTACAGCGCGTACCATACCCGCAAGTTCGGAATTAATAGCTGTTTCCAGTGTTGCCGGAATCATTTCCCCAGCAGGAACAGTCATACTTGGATGGGGTAAGCGTTTTGCAGAAACCGAGGTAATATCATTTTGCTGATTCAAAAAATCGGAATTGGAATCATGTCCGATTAGTGTTTTATCGTTCTGTTGATTAGCCGTGTTTGATTTGATTTGTGAGTCACCTGAATTAACGCTAAAGAAAGTGGATGGTGCATTCATTCTTGCTAACGTCTCTTTCGTTAAGGCATCTGTTTGTTGTGATGCTCTTAATACCGGTGGATGCGTTGGATCTCCTCCTTGATAACCAGTAGACAGTTTTTTATTTCTCATTTCTGCAATTAATGCCATGTTTTGACTTAATTGCATCGAAGTATTTTCTTTATTGATTTCTTCGGCAATTTGATTGATTTTGCGCTTTGGTATCAGCCCACTAAAGCCAATTCCTAAACAAACAAGAATAACGCCAATAAGGAGCATTTTATCTTTGAGTTTGGTGTATTTAGGATTTTTCGCGACTTGTGTTCGGCTGCCAACAGATTCATTTATGTTGTTCTCTCTTTTCATTATGGTCTCCTGTTTGCAGCAATACGATTTATTTCTTGCGCATTAAAAACGGATGTTGCGAGCCTGCCTTGCCGTAATGTGAATTGAGGTGCAATACGTTGAACAATGAGGTATTTGCCTTCTCGTCTGGTGTTAACGGTTGATTCTTTACCGCTTTGGTCTTCAACGGCAAAAACAGCAGGAACAGCTCCATTAGGACTCAGTTCAAAATAGGTAAACTTGCCGTCATCAAATACATGTCTGGGTACTAATTGTGGGCTGCCACTAAAACGATAGGCTGTGTTTAATACCTTTGGATAGTTAAGGACATTGCTTTTTGTGGCAGATTGTTTATGAGCCTGTTTTACCGTTGGATTAGTTGGTTGATAAACGAATTTTACGGCATATGTTTGCCTGAAAGGGGCGCGTTCCAGTTTTTTATTAGAAGTTAAATGAAAATAATAGGTATGCTGATTGGTGATTACGGTTAAGTTAGTGTTGGAATCCAAAATAGTGGGTTTTACAAATAAAGTATTCGATAGCTCAGGATGATAAGTTACCATCCACGCGGTGCTATCACCGCCCTCTATATCCAACACCGACTCTTTTTCCCCAAACTGGATGTGGGTCGTAGTAAAAGTAACTCCTTGAATAGGAACCACGTTATTCTCTTGATAGACCACATGCTTAATCCGGGAGTCTGTAGAAAAAGAAACAGGATTATTTTGTGCCTGTAAGTTGGCAGAAATCATTAATGCTGTTGTGACAGTAAGTAATCTTCTTTTCATACGTGTTGCTCCACAATGCGGGGTTGTTTGCTGTAGCGGGTGACTTCAAACCCATCCCAATTTTTCCAACGAGTTTCAGGGGAGGATGATGGACTGGTATAACGCCATGAGATCATCGCGTTAAAATGTTTGGTAGTACATTTTCCAGTTGATTTATCGGTATCAATCAGACTAAATACCACCTCTGCTAGTGCATGATGATCTTTGTGAATATCGCGCTCATTAGCTAATAATGAATCCAGGAAATTAATACTATAGATGTGAACTTCTCGTTTACTATGGTTTGCCAAAACCCTCAGTGGTGATGCTGCATTGGATGCCTCGTGCTCTGTTAAATATTCTTTGTTGACTGCATTGTTCGAAAGAAGATTAACCAACTCAAATTGTGCTCGATAGCTTGATATGTCGTAGGCTTCCCGCAATTCGATATAACGTACAATATCACTTTCTACTTGCGAGCGATTGATTGGTGTTTGTTCATTGCTAACAGGTTCTATTGTTGTCACCCCATTATCATAATGATGTACTAACAGAGGTACCAACGTTTGATAATGGGCTAACATACCGATTACGATTAAGGCGATGATATTAAGCCCCATAGCAGATAAAAAAGCAGCCTGATAACGATTTCTGGATTGTTCCAGTCGACCGAATTGGTCATCTGCCCAGCTTCTCGCTCGCTTAAAATAGTGGTTTAAATCCTTATTCATGATGCCCCTCTTCGTAGGTTTTTCTGTACTTGTTTCCATAAGTTTTGGCTGGCAGCTCCCACTCTTTTTCCTCTTTCCAACAAGCCAGAGCTACCGTTTAGTCCTTGACGCAAACTATTTGCAGGTTTTTGCAACATGGTTTTTGAAAATCCCCATGCGCCAATGCTACCGCCGATAAATCCGCTGACCATTGCTGCCCCTCCTGATGTACACAGTGATCCGCCAATGTTTTTTCCGATTGCAACTGCCTGAGTAATGCCCATGACGCAAAGACAGGCCACAATAAAAATAGGTACCCAAATGGCTGCGGTGAGTTGTTCTGTATTGCCTGATAAGCTATTCGTTACCCAATGCAGCAAGTGAATACAAAGGCCAACCACGCTGGAGACAAAAATCAACACAAAGGCAAATCCACATAAAACACCGAGCCAACGCTCAAAAAAGGATTTAGTTTGATCAAACAGGGTAAAGATAATGAATAAAGGAGCTGTACACAGGGTTACTGCGAGCATGAGTTTGGCAATTACAATCTCTATAAAGGCAAGGCCAATTGTGATTGATCCTGATAAAAACACCATCATGCCTGCAAAGTAAGGGGTTAGCTTTCTTAAAGAGCCTGCATCAAATAAGGTAGTACCCAGTTTCAAAATATCATTTAATACATTTTGTAGCCCCTGATTGATTGAGCCACCGGTAGATTGTTTATGCACGGCTTGCATGAGAGTGGATGCAATGGATTCGCTGCCAACAATGAATAGATCACGGACGTGTGAAGAAAACCAATCCCAGTTCATCGCGGCCATATAAATCAAACCTGCTCTGATACTGAATTTGAGTAACTCATGCTGAGGTCGCTCGATAATGCCGCGAGTAATGCTAAAGCCCATGAGTACGATGTAAAGTACAATCATTGATCCAAGAGGTGCGCGAAGATGTGATGACAAAGCACTGTACCCATCAAATACAAAGTGGTTTGTTAATCGATCTACCTCTGTTGCGAGGTGAACAATAAAATTATCGAATTGCAATCCGCTCATGGTTAGCTCACGGGGAAGTAATGAGGCCATGTGGTAGCAGCAATCTCTGCGTACTCATCGCCCAGTTGTTCAAATGTGGCTTTGTCGGTCAAATCAGCTAAAGTAATGTTTTTAAACAAGGGATAATGGTTTTCTTTAGCAAATCGCACTATTCCGTTAAGCAGATCAGGACAATGAATCTCAGCACTCTTTTTTCCTTCCATGCATTCTAAATAGCCGTAACCATAAGCCCCTTGCGCAATTGCAAAGTGCAAACGCTTCTCAACATTTGCTGAAGCGTTCATTAAAAATATTGCTGAGGCTTTGGCTGGTTGTGTTTTCAGTGGGTTTTCATGATGACAAGCAACCAACAATAATGTGGTAATTAGCAGAGATGTTATGCCAAATTTATTCATTCCTTTGCTCCTTTATTGGTTCATCATTAATGGGGTACTGTGGGCAAAATTTGCCAAAGTTATGACAAGGAGCTTCCAAATCAGGTGGCTTGGAGCATCCGCTTAAGACACCGACAGTGAAGATCACAAGTAGCCATTTGTGTGCCATATAACTGCTCCTTTAGTGATTAGGTAAGCGATTAAACTGTACCATTTCTGCCCTGTCTTGCAGTTCAGATAAACTTTCTTGAGCAATTTGCTGGCTCATCAAAGCTTGTAACCGCAAGCTCATTAATTGGATAAACCCAAGTTCGGTAATGAGCCTTGAATTTAAATCAATCGCCCCTTTGGTATTGGCTGTTTTCTCAATTTGTTGTGAGAGCTTATGAAGGGCTGCAATATGTTGATTGATTTCGTTATAGCTCTGAGTTGTTTGCACCTGTACGGCTCGATTTACCGCTTTATCTTCTTTGAACCGAGCGGCTTTTTCGGATGTGGTGTAACGTGCATAGTTGCTTTCACTTAGGCTTGGGTGATTTTTTTCATAGGCATCAATCAATGCTTGATAACGCTCAGGATTACCACCTGATAAATTGTGTAGCGCATCTTGCCAAGTGCTGACGGGAGATTGCCAACTTTGTAGTGCATCCAAACCGTTATTAAGATCGCCAAAGCCATAATGGCCGCTGTTCATGGATTTGAGATGGTTAAGATTATCGACTTGGCTTTTGGTGGCTTGGTAGGTATCGTTAAGTACACGATATTGGGTTTGCAATTCATTCAATTGCTTGAGAGCAATGGCAATCATTTGCGCATCTTCAACGCCCAATAGATCTGCGTGAGCTATTGGCTGGACACTTAACGCAAGAATAAGCAATATTAGCTTCTTCATTGTTTGCTCCTTTTGAAAAATAGCGGCAGCCACTTATCAGGTTGATTTCCTACCTCATCAATGAGTTCATCCAATAATTTTGTAGAGCGAGTATTTCCAGATAGCACACGGATGTAATCACTTAAGCCGCTTAAATCGAGCTTGCACAGCATGGCTTCGTTATCTTGCTTATAAAGAAAGATTCTCGATTCTGGCGTATTTTCTTGAATCGCCTGATACTGGGATCCAGTCAGTTTTAATTGATCGATGTAGGTTTCTCGATCGGCTAATGGGTTGGGGAAAACAATCATGGTAGCCAAGTTGTCTAGCACAATATGTTTTATGGGTGAATCGACAATGGTTTTAGGGGATTGGGTATCAAAAATAAAATGACCATTTTTCTTACGAATAGTTGGCAACCACTCTTTAAGGCATTTTTCCCAAAAGGGCGAGGCAAACAATTGCCACGCTTCTGCCAAAATAAACGAAGTAAGTCGCCCATCTAAACATTGACGCATCCGGTGCAATAAATACAAATAAACGGGTGTGGAAATTAGCGGAGGTGTTTGATCCATAAGGAAAGTGACATCAAAGCCAACCTTATCGAAGTTAAGATTGAGCACATCGTTTTGATTATCAAAAACCCAATGGAATTCGCCATCTATTCGCTCGTCACTTTGCTTAAGCCATTTACGTAAATGTGGCCATCTGGGAAAATCTATAGGTAAAAACTGACTGAGATGGCTTAATGTTCTGTACTCAGGAGCTAATTGCTCAAAGGCATAATCAATACAATCGTTAATAGTTTCAGCTATATCACTAGGTATGATGTATTCGCCCTCAGACATCACCAATGTTCCAAACCAAGACTTCAAAAAAGCACGATTTTCTGCGGAATCAGGCAATTGCAAAGGATTCATAGAGACTGGGCTGGCAGGTTCGATCTTTGTATATGCGCTATTGCCACAAGCAAGAATATAAATCTTGGATGATTCATCTCGATCGATATAAAAGCTTCGACCGCCAAAGCGCATCATTTGCGCATCTAAAAAATTAACCAACGTGGTTTTACCTGCATTGTTGCCTCCAAAAACGGCTGTATGTCCTTTTGAAGGATTAGTTTTTGAGCCTTTTGCATGGTAATTAAAATAGACAGGTGTTTTTGATGGCGTTTCTAATAAGGTTACAGCACTACCTAGAAAATTGGCGTTGTTAAATCCTTGGCTTGTATTATGAAGTGGGCAAAAGTCAGCGAAATTTTCTGAGGTAATTAAGGAGGCTCTGGCGATAAACCGCTGATTACAGGGTAATTGGCTCCAAAAGGCAGGTTCTAAACCCAGTGTTTCTCGGACTACAACAATTCCAACATTGGCATAGCGTTTGGTTGCTTCTAATATGGCAGCATTGAGCTGCTCTTTAGTTTGGGCAAGTAGCATAATAGTATGTTGATGTGCACCCAACAGGAGTGTTTCACTGGCAATCCCATCTTCGAGGGAAGTTAAAGCATTAGTCTGGCTTATGGCTTTATCTTCGGCACTTAGCAAAGTTGTGCGTTTTTGGGCAATACGATGGAGTGCTGCATCTCTTGGCATGGGAGCAAAGGTATGCGTTGCAATAAATTCGCAATCAAGCGATAAAAAATTATCTAGTAAAATGCTGACTGTATGGGTTGGGTATTTTTTTAAAGAAAGCATGGCACCAAAATAGCAATCATGTTCGCTGTTACCCTGGAATTGGATGTATTCACCAAAAAAAAGTTGATACCGACTTAGATACTGTCCTAAATGGCCATTAGGATACTTATCTTCTATCTGAAATGTCTTTGGAATAGTATATGTAATTGCTGGATTATAAGCAGGAGGTTTATAGGGCAATGCTCGTCCTGCATTAACCATTAAACCCAGAAATTGGGTTAATTCGCTAAAACCAAGTGTTTCGTCACGTTCGCCTAATAGAGATGCTTGAAACGTAGCAAGGTTTGCTTTTAATTGGGCAATAGCTTGTGTCAGCGTTTTAATGTTTGATTCTCGTTGCATCGCTGCTAGTTCAGCGTGATTTTTACCTGAAATGCGTTGTGCCCACTGAATTAAAGAACCTGTTTTGTTCCAGTCATCACCTTTTAAAACTACAGTGATATAGAGATGGTTGACATATAAACTTTGATCTTTAAATCGCTGTTGATAATGTTTATTCAGATCATTGGCAAAACTTGATTTAAAAGTACCTGTTAATTCAGAGGTTGATTTCTTTCTATGGGTTGTTACATAAACAATAAAACGCGAATCCAATCCCAATAGAGCTTGATGAAATAAAAATTTCTCGTGGTTGAGGGTTGCTGGATCTTCAATTTCAAAAGGTACTCCTTGAACGCGTAGCACGCTACCTACAAAACCTGATTGTGATTCAAAAATACTCGGTGTATTCAAGTGAGTAATTGGAAATAAATCTGATATTTTTGCTTCTTGATAAACCCGTTTGAGTGCCTTAGAAAGGTTCATAAGCGCGTGCCCTCCAGAGTTTTGCATTGTGAACCTGTGGAAGTGCGTAGCGTTTGGCACAAATCGTAAAAAAATGCGCGTCATAGCGACAGACAACCCATCCAAATAAATGAATTGGTATAAAAATCAGTCCATAAAGTGGCGATATTCCAATGAATGCACACATCGAGATAATCAAATTGAGCATGTGGTATTCAAAGGTAACGCCCATAGTCATTGCAGGTCTTGTTAATGCATTAAATAGTGGGCTGATTTCCAGTTCATCCATTGAAATCTCCTTATCCAATAAGGGTTGAATACAAGGAGGAACCACCAAAGATAATTCCCATGCCGACCAAAATCATGACGAAATATTCTTTGGGGAATTTTTGCAGTGCCAAACACAGATAACCTGCAATGATGATGCAAAACACTCCTACGGTGCGGGCTAATCCTCCCTGTAAGTAGGTAATTGTTCGGTTGATTATGCTTTCAATGCTCTGGGCGTGTGATAGTGAAGGCATCAGAAAACAAACTGCTAGCCAATAAAGATTTTGAACCCATTGACGTAGTTTCTTTTGTTGTTTCATAGTGCCACCTTGAGTTTTGAAGCCTCAGCCTTTTCTTGTTGCAATTTTTTTAAATAAATTTCCTCGCGGTCTACATCAATATGCTTTGGTGCCTGAATACCAATGCTGATTACATCATCATTGACTTTAAGTACTTTCATTTGAATCAAGCCCTTACCGATTAAGATTTGCTGCCCAATTTTTCTTGTTAAAACCAACATAACGTTCTCCTGTCTTATCTGCCTAAAAACTCTTTGCATCGCTGCAAGCAAGACTCGACAAGCTCTTTGTTTGCAGGTACGTAGCCTTCTTTCACTACATGAAACGTGGTTTGTTTCTTAATTTGCCTACAACACTGCATCAGTTGCGGTAAAGTAGGCGGTAACTCGTAAAAATCACGGCAATTAAGAATGGCTTTTGTAAGTACGCTATCAGCAAACTCACTCAATGCTTCTTGCCATTCTTTCTTTGCAAACTTCAAAAACACCTCATCCTTAAATTGGCTACGCCACACATGCCCATAAAACGCTGCAAATTTTGAAAACAGCAAATCAATACGCCTTTCTGCTTTACGAATATCGCTGGAACTGGATGACATTGTTTCTTGGTACATCGCTTTCGGTTTCACAGGGTGGGCAGAACAGATCGGTTGTGGTATTCCGTTTTCCAGTATTTTTTGTATGCTTTGCATGCTGCTTCTCCTGTAATGCATCCGTAGAGTGTTCATCCTCCCAGCATCGTTGGGTTAACCAATTCGCTGGATATTTCCAAGGTGGTACCCATGCACCACTCAATTTCATGGTTTCAATATGGTTAATTTGGTTTTGTAAGGCTTGTATTAGTTGCCGAAATAAAGCGATGTCAGGGTTTAGTTGCTCGAATGCTGCCTGTGCTTTGTGTTTTGATTTTTTTTCTGGATACAGTGACCAAAATTGTTCGAATTGCGATAATAAATAAATATAATTATCTTCTTTTAGAGGTATGGCGGCTTTTGGTAATTCTGCTATGTCGGTTTTCGGTTCTTTACTCCCTGAAAACCCAGATTCTACAAGGCTTTCCCCATGTGGGTTTATGGTGGCTTTGTGTGGCGGGTTTATGGCGGCTTTATTTTGGACAGAAAAAGTCCTTGTGGCTAATGGGCATTTTAAAATCAATTGCATGCCTTCGGATTGCACTTCAATCATTCCTGCACGCACTAGCCCTGATACCGCACGACGTACTTGATCACGCGAAAAACTTTGGCTTTTTATGCCTTGATGCGGCTCAATATACAGTTGTTCAGCGATTGACTGATGACTGATGCGCCTTTTGATTCCCGCTAATCCGGTTTTAACGTCCATATACGGTCGTATTCCTCTTAGATAAGTTAATTGTTGAATATGGGGTAAGCCATACATTGCCTCTAACTCATCACCATTAATCACAAAATCCATCATAGGTAATGTCCCTGTTAATCCTCGTTTTTATTTTCATAATGTGATAACTTAATAAAAATAAAATATCATTATTCACGTATTGTGAATTTAAAAGCTAATTTATATCACATTAGGTGGTATTTCAATAGTTGGCTCTCATTTTTTTAGGGGTACCCTTGACTGAGTTGAATATCAAAAAGGAAATTGGCAAACGTATTTATGAATCACGAAAGCTAAAGGGCTTGACGTTAAAGGCTCTTGGAGAACTTGCTGGTGGTTTGAAACAAACACGCCTAACCAATTGGGAGCAGGGTGTGCGTAGTCCTGGACCAGAAGAAATAAAACAATTGGCGCAAGCGTTGGATGTGTCTCCTGCTTACTTGATGTGTTTGTCAGATGAAAAGCAATTTAAAGAAGCAAAAAATCCTAGCCAATTAATTCCGCTTTTGGATTATCGGCAGGCTTGCGAAGCCAAATTGCATATTAGTTTAGCCCGTGAAAAAGAGATATCTAATGATATGGTTTATATTTCTGTGAGTACTGTATTGTTACCAAACTTAAGCACCGATGCATTTGCACTCAAAATAGCAGATGACAGTATGATGCCAGAAATTAGAGTCAATGATGTATTGATAATTGATCTCTCTATTTCGCCAAAACCCGGTGATTTTGTAGTTGTTAAAATTAGTAGTAAACCAGAAGCGATTATTTGTCAGTACAAAAAATTGTCTTATACATCATCAGATTTTGAGCTTTTAACTCTAAATGATAATTGGCCAAATATTAGAGTGGATGATGGAATTGAAGTAGAAATTCTAGCAACTGTAATACAGAACATTAGAGGTTATATCCAATAACAATTTAAATAAAAATGAGCTTCTAGCTTTTAGTAGAAATGAAGCCATAATAAATGGACTAATACACTCATGTTAATCAAAAATGAAAATAGAATACCTTTAAATCAAATTCAACATGCAGATTCAATCTATCTTTCAGAGATACAAGAACTCGATCATGAATTATTTAGATCTTTTGGAGACTCAATTTTAGTTGATAATAATCTCACTAGAAAACTGGTAAGTTTTCAAGCTAGCAAATCAAGATCATATTACAGGTGGTATAAGTTTAAAGAAGCTTTCTCTGCTGATTTGGTTGAGTATATTTTCAATAAATATCATTTTGACTCTGGACGCATTCTTGATCCATTTGCTGGCTCTGGAACTACCTTATTTGCTAGCGCGGATATGGGGTATAAATCTACTGGCATAGAATTGTTGCCAGTTGGTCAGCATTTAATAAAAGCAAATTTATACTCAAGAATAGGAAACACAAAAAATTTAATTTCTGAATTAGAATCTTTTTTATCTGAAAAAAGTTGGTGTCGTGAAGGTGAGAGATCTACCTTTAATGTCCTTAGAATCACTCAAGGGGCATATCCTGAGGAAACATGTAAAAAAATTCAACGTTATCTGTCAGATATCCGAAAGAATGCTAATGAAAGCCAACAAATATTATATTTCGCATTGCTATGTATTCTTGAGTCGGTAAGTTATACGAGAAAAGATGGGCAGTATTTGCGGTGGGATTATAGATCTGGCCGTAGTAATGGTAAAAGCACTTTTGATAAGGGAAAAATTCTTGATTTTGATAGTGCCATTACTGGAAAATTATCAGAAATAATCAAAGACTTATATGATAAAAATATAGATGAGAATCTCTTATTTAAAGTTGATATAAATGCCGATGATAGCGAAATTGAACTCTTATCGGGTTCTTGTTTGAACATTCTTCCTAAATTATCAGAAAACGCATACTCAGGAATAATGACCTCTCCTCCATATTGTAATAGATATGATTATACAAGGACTTATGCACTTGAGCATGCAATGCTAGGTATAGATGAAGGAGAGTTGATTAATTTACGTCAATCTATGCTAAGTTGCACTGTCGAAAATAAAAAGAAAGAATTATTGAAAATCAATGATGCATGGAGCAAAGCTTTATCAATATGTGATAATACTCCATTATTACAAAAGATTTTAACTTTTCTTGAGTATAAGAAGGATAAAAAAGAATTAAATAATGCAGGCATTTCGCGTATGGTTAGAGGATATTTTTATGAAATGGCGTGTGTTATTCAAGAGTCTTATAGAGTTTTATCGAAGAATTCTTATATGGTCATGGTCAACGATAATGTAAGATACGCAGGAGTCTCAATATCAGTTGATTTACTACTGTCGAGTATAGCAAGAGACATGGGCTTCTCGGTAGAAAATATTCTAGTTTTACCTAAGGGTAAGGGTAATAGTTCTCAGCAAATGGGTTCTCATGGTAGGGATGCATTAAGAAAATGTGTTTATGTTTGGAGAAAAGTTAAATAAATGCCGTTCACTAATCATCTTAACAACTTTGAGAGTTTAATCACTCCTTATTCTGAAATTAGAGCTGGATTTATTGCTATGGCTCTTGAAAAAAATAAGAGAGCAACGCCGTTCATAGAAGAAGCGAAAGCTTTAAAGGTTATTGCTTCTCAAGCCCGGTTTCCAAAGCAACTTATAGATTTTGAGAATATCCAAGAATCATTACTAACTGCCTCAGGAATTTCAGATAAAGCGAGAAATCATCTAACCCCAGATGATAAAAAGCTAGCAATTTTGGGGCTGATAGAAAATTTTCTTGATCCTGCCGGAACTAGTTTTGTTGATGAATTGGTGTATCGATTTTTACTTACCAGAGGAGACTCCCTAGGCGGGGCCATGAGAAATCTTGCTGGTACTCTTGGTGAGTGGAAATTTACAAGAATTCTTTTATCTACACTGTCAATTTATCATAAAGAATTTCATTATCTTGATCTGAAAACTAGACAATGGATAAAATCTTCGAATCAACCTGAATTGGAACGCTCAATTAAAGGAGTATTTTGGGAAACAGATGGTAATCCTAGAACACTCATTTATAACATCAACGTACCTATTGTTAAAAAAAACGTTGACCTATGTTTGTTGAATTCCTCTTATCAAGATGTAAGTTTTCACAAGAATAAAGTGTCTTCTCATCAACAAGCTTTAACCTATATCGCATTAGGCGAAATTAAGGGGGGTATCGATCCTGCTGGTGCAGATGAACATTGGAAAACAGCCAATTCTGCACTTAATAGAATAAGGAATAGTTTTTCGCTTAGTAGTTGCAATCCCAAAACATTTTTTATTGGGGCTGCAATTGAAAAAGCAATGGCTCAGGAAATATTCCATCAATTAAATGAAGGAATTATTTCAAATGCTGCAAATCTGACAAATGAACAGCAAATGGTTTCTATTTGTAGTTGGTTGGTTGAGTTATAGAGGGTTTATTGCGGGTTTATTCACTGACAATAAATGACGATCAATGACAACGAAGTAGGTGGTTTCTTACCCGCGTCATGTCCTTATTGTATATGAGCTTTCGTGGTCTTTCATGGTTTTTGATAATCTGAGTCAAAGCATAGGGAAGCGGGTTCGATTCCCGCCGCCTCCACCAATTATCAAAACCATTCCTGACCACCAAAGACCATCATAAACCCTTGTAGAACAACGAGTTAAATCCACTTTTCTGGTTGATAGGGTTGTCTTTTGTGGTTTTCTGTTGGCTCAAAAATCACCCAAAATATGCCCAAAATTTTTGAAAAAGTACCCAATATCTGCCCAAAAAAACTAGGGCAAGATAATTTAAAAAAACACTAAAGGACATTACAAAATGAATGACAATTATGGTCAGGTAATGAATTACCTGTGATGAATGATCTGGCTAAAATTCTATCGTTAAAGAACTTATTAACTAAAAACAATATCAATCCATCAGAAAATTTTGAAAATATTTATAGTCAAATCACTGATGATGGTTTAAAAAAAGAAATAGAGAGTAGGATAATAGATTATTTCTCAAAGCTTTCATTACCAGAACATGTAACTATTTACGATCAATTGTTATTATCACTTCGAGAAAAAGACGCCATTTCACATTCAACTGGGATCTATTTTTATTTGACGCATATAAAAGAAATAGTGATATTGTTTCATTGCCTCAGATATTTTTCTTGCATGGTAATGTAAGAATAGGCGCTTGTGAAGCATGCGATAAATGGGGAGAAAAAAATACGTATTGTCCTGAGTGTGATATTAGATTCAAAGATGTACCTCTTCTTTATCCAATTAAAAATAAGAGTTACTTTCAGTCGAGTAAATATACTGCCTTAAGTTGGAAAAAAGCGGAGAGTTGGTTCTCTGAGGCATTTACTATAACCATATTTGGATATAGTGCTCCAACCTCAGATATCGAGGCCGTTAGTCTTTTGAATAAAGTGCGGCTTCACATTTCAGAACGCCAATTTGAACATGTTGAAGTAATTGATATTCTTATGTCGAGCTGAGGTTTTTATTAACAACTGCCCCAATAGAGCCAAGTTCACTGCTAAAAAACATGAGCCAAATTTATTTTTAGTTATTTTTATAAGTCCTATTTTTGAAATTCCAAAGTATCAAGACTATATTTATTTTAACGAATCATACAGCTACAAGGATGTAGTAAATGGAATCTTCTCAGATTTTATCCCCTATAGGCATAGATTTGGGCGGCAAATTTACAGGGGTTTGCTTATCCCACCTCGAAGCTTTCGCAGAACTCCCAAACCATGCAAATACAAAATACTCTGTCATCCTGATAGACCATAACAACTTTCAATTATCCCAGGCACAAAGAAGGGCAACAAGGCATAGGGTCAGAAATAAAAAGAGGAATCAATTTGTGAAACGGGTTGCCCTGCAATTATTCCAACACATTCTTTCACGAGATCTAAATGCAAAGGAAGAGACAGCACTCTGTCACTACCTTAATAACCGAGGATACACTTATGTAGCTACAGATTTGGATGAATATATAAAAGACGAGACTACGATTAATTTATTAAAGGAATTACTGCCCTCAGAGTCAGAACATAATTTCATTGATTGGTTTCTGCAAAAGATGCAATCCAGTGAGTTTAGGAAAATATTGGTATCTAAAGTAGAAGAAAAAAAAGATGATAAAGAATTAAAAAATGCTGTAAAAAACATCAAAAATTTCATTACTGGCTTTGAAAAAAACAGTGTTGAAGGCCATAGACACCGGAAAGTGTATTTTGAAAACATCAAATCAGACATCACAAAAGATAACCAACTTGATAGCATAAAAAAGAAAATCCCTTCTGTTTGTCTCTCTAACCTGCTTGGACACCTAAGTAACTTGCAGTGGAAAAACCTGCACCGCTATCTGGCAAAAAACCCCAAACAATTCGATGAACAAACTTTTGGTAATGAATTTCTTAGAATGCTTAAAAACTTCAGACATCTTAAAGGAAGCCAAGAATCTTTAGCCATTCGCAACCTAATACAACAACTTGAGCAATCCCAAGACTATATATCCATTCTTGAAAAGACACCACCTGAAATTACTATTCCCCCCTATGAGGCCCGAACAAACACAGGTATGGAAAAAGACCAAAGTCTATTACTTAACCCTGAAAAACTTAATAACCTTTATCCAAACTGGCGCAATTTAATACCAGGAATCATTGATGCCCACCCTTTCCTTGAAAAGGACTTAGAACATACCAAATTGCGTGATAGAAAACGCATAATTAGCCCGTCTAAACAAGATGAGAAACGAGACTCTTACATTTTACAGCGATATTTAGACCTCAATAAAAAAATCGATAAATTTAAAATTAAAAAGCAACTCTCGTTTCTTGGCCAGGGGAAAAAACTACCAGCCAATTTAATAGAAACACAGAAGGAAATGGAAACTCATTTCAATTCTTCATTAGTGAGTGTTCTTATCCAAATAGCCAGTGCGTATAACAAAGAGAGAGAAGATGCTGCCCAAGGGATTTGGTTTGATAATGCATTCCGTCTTTGTGAGCTATCGAATATTAATCCACCACGCAAACAAAAAATACTACCACTTCTTGTTGGAGCGATACTCAGCGAAGATTTCATCAACAACAAAGATAAGTGGGCTAAATTCAAGAATTTTTGGAACACCCATAAAATCGGACGCACTTCATTAAAAAGCAAATGTAAGGAAATCGAAGAAGCACGTAAAAACTCAGGTAACGCATTTAAAATTGATTATGAAGAAGCCCTAAACCATCCTGAACATAGCAACAATAAAGCTCTCATCAAGATAATTCAAACAATACCAGATATCATTCAGGCCATACAAAGCCATCTTGGACATAATGACTCGCAGGCCTTGATATATCACAACCCATTTAGTCTTTCGCAGTTGTATACAATCCTTGAAACCAAGCGGGATGGTTTTCATAAAAATTGTGTAGCGGTTACTTGTGAGAACTATTGGAGATCTCAAAAAACAGAAATTGACCCCGAGATTTCATATGCTTCAAGGTTGCCTGCCGACAGCGTAAGGCCTTTTGATGGTGTACTGGCCAGGATGATGCAACGCCTGGCTTATGAAATTGCAATGGCCAAATGGGAACAAATAAAACACATTCCCGATAACTCGAGCCTTTTAATTCCGATCTACCTTGAACAAAACCGTTTTGAATTTGAAGAGTCATTCAAAAAAATCAAAGGGGGCAGCAGTGATAAGACTCTTGAACAAGCCATCGAAAAGCAAAACATCCAGTGGGAAGAGAAATTTCAACGCATTATAAATGCCTCCATGAATATTTGTCCATATAAGGGCACATCAATAGGCGGGCAAGGAGAAATTGACCATATTTATCCGCGCTCGCTTTCAAAAAAACATTTTGGAGTAATTTTTAATAGCGAAGCCAATCTCATTTACTGTTCTTCCCAAGGAAATCGAGAGAAAAAAGAGGAACATTATCTTCTTGAACATCTAAGCCCGCTTTATTTAAAGCACCAATTTGGCACTGATAATGTTAGCGACATCAAAAATTTTATTTCTCAAAACGTTGCCAACATTAAAAAATATATTAGTTTTCATTTGCTTACGCCTGAACAGCAAAAAGCGGCCAGGCATGCCCTCTTTCTAGATTATGACGATGAAGCATTCAAAACGATCACTAAGTTTTTAATGTCCCAACAAAAAGCGCGTGTCAATGGAACCCAAAAATTTTTAGGAAAACAAATCATAGAGTTTCTTAGCACCTTGGCGGATTCCAAACAGCTCCAATTGGAATTTTCCATTAAACAAATCACTGCCGAAGAAGTACACGATCATCGTGAGTTATTGTCCAAACAAGAACCAAAATTAGTCAAAAATCGGCAACAATCGTTCCCAAGCCATGCGATAGATGCAACATTGACAATGAGCATAGGTCTTAAAGAGTTCCCGCAATTTAGTCAGGAACTTGATAATTCCTGGTTCATCAACCACCTAATGCCTGATGAGGTACATTTAAATCCCGTTCGATCCAAAGAAAAATACAACAAACCCAACATCAGCAGCACACCGCTGTTTAAGGATTCTCTTTATGCCGAACGATTCATCCCTGTTTGGGTTAAAGGCGAAACATTTGCTATTGGTTTCTCAGAAAAAGATTTGTTTGAAATAAAGCCATCCAATAAGGAAAAATTGTTTACCCTTCTTAAAACCTATTCCACTAAAAATCCTGGCGAATCGTTACAGGAATTACAGGCAAAATCCAAAGCCAAGTGGTTGTATTTCCCTATAAACAAAACTCTTGCTCTTGAATTCTTACATCATTATTTCCATAAAGAAATAGTCACACCAGATGACACAATCGTTTGCCATTTCATAAATAGCCTACGTTACTACACTAAAAAGGAATCCATTACTGTGAAGATATTAAAAGAGCCTATGCCTGTTCTGAGCGTAAAATTCGAATCTTCCAAGAAAAATGTTTTAGGTTCTTTTAAACATACAATTGCTTTGCCAGCTACCAAAGATTGGGAGAGACTCTTTAATCATCCAAACTTTCTTGCACTAAAAGCCAACCCTGCCCCAAACCCAAAAGAGTTTAACGAATTTATCAGGAAGTATTTTCTTTCTGGCAATAACCCAAATTCGGACATTTCAAACAATGGAAACAACATTAAGCCACAAAAGCACAAAGCCGTTCGAAAAGTATTCTCACTGCCAGTAATACCTGGTAATGCAGGCACCATGATGCGTATAAGGCGCAAAGATAATAAAGGACAACCCTTATACCAACTGCAGACCATTGATGATACCCCTAGTATGGGAATTCAAATTAACGAAGACAGACTAGTTAAACAAGAAGTACTTATGGATGCTTATAAAACCAGAAATTTATCAACAATTGACGGAATTAATAACTCCGAGGGACAAGCGTATGCTACTTTCGATAATTGGCTAACTCTGCCTGTTACAACCTTCAAACCAGAAATTATAAAACTCGAAATGAAGCCCCACTCCAAAACCAGGCGCTATATACGAATTACCCAATCTTTAGCTGATTTTATTAAAACCATTGACGAGGCTTTAATGATTAAACCCTCCGATTCAATTGATGATCCCTTAAACATGCCCAATGAAATTGTTTGTAAAAACAAATTATTCGGTAATGAATTAAAACCACGTGATGGGAAAATGAAAATTGTATCAACTGGAAAAATTGTGACTTATGAGTTTGAATCCGATTCCACACCCCAATGGATACAGACACTCTATGTCACTCAACTGAAAAAACAACCATGAAACACCTCACGCTCTCTGAACAAGGCAGCTTTTGTAAGTTGCAAGGCGAAAGAATCCTTGTCTTTAATAAAGATCAAATGGTTTTTGAAGGAACGCTCAACCGTTTAAAAACCATAAGCATCGTCAAGCAAGGCGTCACTTTGACCTCAAATCTTCTTGTTGCCTGCGCAATGAGAGGAATACAAATTTTCATTCTGGATTATTCGGGTAAAGCAGTTTGTAGCCTTCAGGGTGGACTCCATCGCACAGCCAAAGTACGGGAAAGCCAGTTCAAATACATATACACCAAAGAAGCATCCAACATGGCTGCTCGATTCATTTTAGCAAAAATTAAAAACCAGTCCGCCGTTCTGAAATACTTTGCAAAAGCTAAAAACCGGCCTGAAAATGAGAAAATAATTCTTCATGCAGCATCCCAGAAAATGGCAGGTATTGTTGCCAAAATTACAGAGACAAATTGGATAAAACTTCAGGATTGGCGGTTCACGCTACTCGGATTTGAAGGAAGTGCTGCCAGAATATATTGGGAAACAGTTAAAGAGGTCAATTTGGTGCGCAGTGATTTCGAAGGGAGGCGCCCAAGGGTAAACAAAGACATTACAAATTCCATGTTAAATTATGCCTACTCGATTTTGTCCAGTTGGGTATGGCAGGCCATAACTAACGCTGGATTAGAGCTATATGCTGGAATTTTACATACCTCCAAACCAGGGAAACCATCGTTAGTACTCGATCTCATGGAAGAATTTCGACCCTGGTGCGCCGATAGAATTATTTTTAAACTCCGCGCCCGTGCCCAAAAACAGAATGAACTAACCCCCGCTTTGAAAAAAACGCTAATTGGTGAGATGGCAAATTTATACGCAAAGCCACTGCCATACCACAAACGAAGAATATCCCTTGAAAGCATCATTCAAAGACAAGTCTATCACCTATCAGCTGTATTCTCAGGCGAGGGAAAGTATAAAGGCTACTTATTTAAATGGTAATGAAAAATGCAAATAAGATTATACAAGGAATACATAGTTTCCTACGACATCAGGGACAACAGCATCCGACGTACAATTTACGAAAGGCTTAAAGACATTGGCTTAACCCCCGTTCAAAAATCAGTATTTTGGGGATATTTAAACGAACCTGAAAAAAGATATTTAACGAACGTTCTAAAAAAAGAACTTGCCAAACAAGATACCGCTTTTATTACACCTTGCAAGCTGGCTCAAGATTACGAAGTAAACCTCATTAATCTTGAACTGGATGAACTTAGGAAACCGGATGGACACATCATCGTATAAACTGCCTGTAAATATGATAAGACAGTACTGCTTTTGTCCCCGCATTGTTTACTACCATATGGTGGTTGGCCTGAAAGTAGCCTACCCTGGCTGGGTGCAATACGGTGAGGAATATCAACACAAGCAACAGGTATTAGACAAAAGAAGAACCCTTTCAAAATTCAAGCCAATTTCAGAACAAGCTGTACTCAGACAAAATACTATGCTTGAACACCCATCTTACCCATTTTATGGGATTTGTGATGGAATCATTGAAGATGAGCTGGAAATTATCCCTATTGAATTAAAATCTTTTGCATCAAAAATTAGTTTAGGTCAAAAGATGCAACTGACCGCCTATGGAATGCTTTCCGAACTGATTTTTGAAAAACCATGTACCAGAGGCTATATTATTACTGGTGAAAAGGCCAAAGCCAAATTAATAAAAATTGACGAAAAATCAAAGCTCAAAGTGCTTGAAATTTGTGCTAAAATAAAGAAAATTTTTGGCACAGAAACATTACCATACAGCACTGCTAATGGACTTCAATGCATTCAGTGTGAGTTTCTAAATCACTGTAACGATAGATTTTGAAATCGTTATATGCTCGCTATTAAGACGAGCATAGAAAAACGATTCAATCTTTAATTTTGTTGATTTCAGGGTATCGAAATTTAGATGATTTCTAATTTAATTATTGCCTTCTTTTTCGAAAAATCAAGCCTAAATAATGCAATTTGCTATTTTTCGAAGAAAACCACTTTTAATTCCTCGTGTTTCTTTAAAATAAACAAAGAGTTAAAATTGCTCCAATAATCCCTCATCTAAAAATCCAACCACTGAAACCCATACAAGCTCGCCACGACGTTCTATATATAATAGTCCAATAATCCCTCATCTAAAAATCCAACCACTGAAACTCTTAGCTCTATTACCAAACAGAGCTTTCATAGAACCAATAATCCCTCATCTAAAAATCCAACCACTGAAACTAGTAAACCATACAAACATGTATTCGGAATATTTTAAGCTCCAATAATCCCTCATCTAAAAATCCAACCACTGAAACTTCATCATTCCTCGGAACATTGCGACTAACTCGTCCCAATAATCCCTCATCTAAAAATCCAACCACTGAAACTTCCAGTGCGAATACGTGCCTAAAACCTTTTTTAACCAATAATCCCTCATCTAAAAATCCAACCACTGAAACCCGGTAAGCAACAAAGCGAGCGCGCTTAACTGCTGTCCAATAATCCCTCATCTAAAAATCCAACCACTGAAACTATAATACTTAATCCACATAGTAAACTTATTATTGCCCAATAATCCCTCATCTAAAAATCCAACCACTGAAACTCTGAAGCACAAGCTTTAGAAAGAGAGTTAGGGCCAATAATCCCTCATCTAAAAATCCAACCACTGAAACCATTTCATCATCTGTTTTACTCATCAATTACTCCTAACCAATAATCCCTCATCTAAAAATCCAACCACTGAAACAGGACAAACTCCATTATGAAACTCCATAGCCATAATCCAATAATCCCTCATCTAAAAATCCAACCACTGAAACAAATATTGCATTGTCGGTACAATCATTAATATACCACCAATAATCCCTCATCTAAAAATCCAACCACTGAAACTAATAAACACTCTTCTTAGCTTTAGGAACATTAACCCAATAATCCCTCATCTAAAAATCCAACCACTGAAACGAAATATACTACATTTGTCTGGAGCTTGGTTATGACCAATAATCCCTCATCTAAAAATCCAACCACTGAAACTAGAAAACATACTTGTTACTCCTTGACTTGGCATAGCCCAATAATCCCTCATCTAAAAATCCAACCACTGAAACTCTAACTTGGTGTCAATATATCCCAACTCAAACCTCCAATAATCCCTCATCTAAAAATCCAACCACTGAAACTTTTGCCTTTGCACCCATCGCACCTTTTCATAAACCAATAATCCCTCATCTAAAAATCCAACCACTGAAACTTCGTTAGAGTTGCTGACCAGGCTGGAACACCGGACCAATAATCCCTCATCTAAAAATCCAACCACTGAAACACATTTTTAAGAATGGTAGAGGCCATCCCACCATACCAATAATCCCTCATCTAAAAATCCAACCACTGAAACACCAAAAAACTATTGATATGTTAAACACATTGAACCAATAATCCCTCATCTAAAAATCCAACCACTGAAACCTATTCTACTACTGAACTACCCTGCAATAACTATTGCCCAATAATCCCTCATCTAAAAATCCAACCACTGAAACTGCAGTTTTTCAATTCGTCGTTTCAACGAGCTTAGCCAATAATCCCTCATCTAAAAATCCAACCACTGAAACATTGACCGCACAAGTATTTACTCGCCAACCATACCAATAATCCCTCATCTAAAAATCCAACCACTGAAACGGTGGAAACCCTGTAGTGGTGGAACATTTAGAGAACCAATAATCCCTCATCTAAAAATCCAACCACTGAAACTAAAAAACATGCTCACACTATTAAAAAGAATGGCACCAATAATCCCTCATCTAAAAATCCAACCACTGAAACATGCTCTTGAAAAGTATTATAAAGGCTTACCTATACCAATAATCCCTCATCTAAAAATCCAACCACTGAAACCTATTCTTACTCTCTCCATAACCTGTTCCCCTGTTACCAATAATCCCTCATCTAAAAATCCAACCACTGAAACTTATTAAACCAGTTTTGCAAGCCTTGACTATTAGGCCAATAATCCCTCATCTAAAAATCCAACCACTGAAACCAGGTTTAGACATAGCCACACCTATAAGACCGTTAGTCCAATAATCCCTCATCTAAAAATCCAACCACTGAAACTGTCTGTATTGTTCATGTTATATGCTCCTATTTAACCCAATAATCCCTCATCTAAAAATCCAACCACTGAAACTAATAACCCGTGTACCAATATCTATCTTGAAGACCAATAATCCCTCATCTAAAAATCCAACCACTGAAACTATTGATGACATTAGATAGACTTCTATCAATTGTGTCCAATAATCCCTCATCTAAAAATCCAACCACTGAAACACAATTTAAGAGCAGCTAGAAATCTTATCTAACACCCAATAATCCCTCATCTAAAAATCCAACCACTGAAACATCAGCCAGCGGTTGCGCATCTGCAATGGGTATGGACCAATAATCCCTCATCTAAAAATCCAACCACTGAAACCCATTATTTGCGCCGGCCTGGATGGCAAGGTGTTCCAATAATCCCTCATCTAAAAATCCAACCACTGAAACTATATGGAATATGCTCCACTATCTTCTCAAGAGAAGACCAATAATCCCTCATCTAAAAATCCAACCACTGAAACTGGGAACTGCTCATCCATAAATTCTATTACAGGCCAATAATCCCTCATCTAAAAATCCAACCACTGAAACTAAATGGGGTCGGTAGCAGCAGCCTGTACAACAGCCAATAATCCCTCATCTAAAAATCCAACCACTGAAACGATATGTCTTGGTTGTTTTCGTCTCCTGGTTCTGTCCAATAATCCCTCATCTAAAAATCCAACCACTGAAACTAGTATGTGGAAAAAAGGGCTAAAGACGAACTATAAAGTCCAATAATCCCTCATCTAAAAATCCAACCACTGAAACACAACATACTTCTCAGTACCCCCGCCAAAAGTAACACCAATAATCCCTCATCTAAAAATCCAACCACTGAAACTTAATATCCAAGACAGGCACTCCAATTTTTTCTGTG
>NZ_LNYK01000030.1:0-415 GCF_001467825.1 Legionella londiniensis | reverse complement strand
CCACTGAAACACAACATACTTCTCAGTACCCCCGCCAAAAGTAACACCAATAATCCCTCATCTAAAAATCCAACCACTGAAACTCTCTTCATAGTGGGTCACCCATGGACCAGCGTCCCAATAATCCCTCATCTAAAAATCCAACCACTGAAACTCGGAAGAAGCGATGCCTACGATATCCCCAGAGGAACCAATAATCCCTCATCTAAAAATCCAACCACTGAAACTACGAATTTGCCGGAATCCACACGGCAGGACGTACCAATAATCCCTCATCTAAAAATCCAACCACTGAAACTTTAATAAAAGGCACTGGTAGGGAGGTAATCCTCCCATTTTTAACTGACGCTAAAAGTAGAAACCTAGGCTGCTAGAGCCAATTTTCTTTTGGGTGGTATACCTCCAATTGCCGAGT
>NZ_LNYK01000029.1 GCF_001467825.1 Legionella londiniensis | reverse complement strand
TTACCTCAATCTATACCAAATTGTTAATGAACTTCCGGTCACCCAGATTAAATAACTCTATGCAGCAAAATTATTTGATCTGAACAATCCTAACCTATATCCCAAACACCATCCCGCTATGCTTGCCAGTACGACGCTTGCTCTGCTTTCAGCTGGTGGGTCTGGGTGGACTTGAACCACCGGCCTCACCCTTATCAGGGGTGCGCTCTAACCAGCTGAGCTACAGACCCAATCCGGATATTAAAAACCAGTTTTTGCATTCTCGAAAACAAACTGTGTGGGCGCCTTAATGACTGTCGTGACCTTTCTCTATGTTTTAAGGAGGTGATCCAGCCGCAGGTTCCCCTACGGCTACCTTGTTACGACTTCACCCCAGTCA
>NZ_LNYK01000028.1 GCF_001467825.1 Legionella londiniensis | reverse complement strand
TCCATTAACCTTCTTCAGTTAATGAGGCTACACCACCCAACCTTTTTTTCAATTATCTCCGTACACAACTTTCAACCGTAACTCAATGGACATATATTTGGATGTTGATCTTGAAAAGGCGGTAGAGCTTAAAAAAATGATCGATTCTGCTGGAGTTTCCTCTTTTTACTTGGGGAAGAAGGGACTGGCCTATGTTTCCCGTATTGACGTGCGTTAAGGAGAAAATATGGATTATTATGTTGATATTCTAATTAAGCCTGATTCAGAAAAAAGCTTGAACTTTCTATTGAGTACACTATACACAAAACTGCACAAAGTTTTGCATGATATGGCTTCAACTAACATTGGGGTAAGTTTTCCAAAGTATAATATTACTTTGGGTAATATTTTACGTATCCATAGCAAAAAAGTAGTATTAGATGAACTGCTTGGTATGAACTTTTTGTCTGGAATAAATAACTACTACGAAGTAAGTCCTATTAAATCCGTCCCTGCAGATTCCAAGTTTCGGATAATTTCACGCAAACAAACTACCATGAGTCAATCAAAAATGAGGCGATTATTTAAACGTGGTTCGATGACAGTGGGTGATATCAGGCAATACAAAGCTAAAATGTTTGCCAAAAGTATTGATAACCCTTATCTTGAATTGGTAAGTGGATCAAATGGGTATAGATATAGGCGCTACATTGAATTTGGTGAGTTACTCGACCAGCCAGTTTATGGAGAATTTGATCGGTTTGGTCTTTCCAAAACAGCCACTGTTCCCTGGTTTGATTAAATAAAAGAATATGAAATCAGTTAAGTTCGAAAGGTTGAAGTGGAAGTTTGTAATTTGTTCAAATACTTGAGTCATTTTTCTAAATAAGATAGAAATAATAGGTAATTTGAATATTTCATACTTCAAATTACCTATTATTTCATCTAATGTTAATTTGTTATTAAAATCAAATGGATATAACTAATTGGGAAAAATTGGGTAAATCAATTTTTTCCAATTATCTCTTTGTTTTATCAGTTTTTTTATGGATGATGTTACAGTTAACTGCCGCACAGGCAGCTTAGAAGAGTAAGTAGTCGAGGATATCCTATTTATAGTAGTTAACTGCCGCACAGGCAGCTTAGAAGTTTTTGCTTAATCATTTTCGCACCCTCCTTAAGTTAACTGCCGCACAGGCAGCTTAGAAGAAACGTCCTGAACAACAGCGCACAGAAATACTGTTAACTGCCGCACAGGCAGCTTAGAAGTAGATAAATGGCGTTCGCTTCTGCAAAACGCATGTTAACTGCCGCACAGGCAGCTTAGAAGAAATGAACATCGAAGTCGTGATTCGCGGCGATGTTAACTGCCGCACAGGCAGCTTAGAAGTCAGGTTTTTTTTAGATTACGCCATGTAGTCTGTTAACTGCCGCACAGGCAGCTTAGAAGACATTATCAGGGGTTGTGTAGTTGTATTCCGAGTTAACTGCCGCACAGGCAGCTTAGAAGAAACAAAGACAAATACGTTTTGAACAAAATCAGTTAACTGCCGCACAGGCAGCTTAGAAGAATAATAGAAAAGATTGAAAGAGTTACGGTTGAAAGTTGTGTACGGAGATAATTGAAAAAAAGGTTGGGTGGTGTAGCCTCATTAACTGAAGAAGGTTAATGG
>NZ_LNYK01000027.1 GCF_001467825.1 Legionella londiniensis | reverse complement strand
TGTGCCCTTGCGCCCCATATCATGGGCGCTTTGCGCCATGACAAGAATACGGGCGCGGGGTGCGGTATCAATGACATTTGCGCTGTCGAACAGGCTAACCGTGTAAGGCATCGGCTTTTTGCCCAAGTCTATATAAGCCAGGATTTTTGGCGAGGAGACGTGATATAAGGTCGCATAATTCACTTCTTCAATAAAGCGGAGGTAATGGCCATCCTCGTCTATGAATTTGACGGCGGCATTATGGGAATTGTGCGTCGAATTGAAGCTGTAAAAATCATCCGGGATCACTTTGGTGGTGCGCATAAGTTCTGCCAAATGGTTTAAGCAGGGTTGCTGGCCATGGCACTGCG
>NZ_LNYK01000026.1:85394-97896 GCF_001467825.1 Legionella londiniensis | reverse complement strand
AACCTAAATCCGGATCGAGAAATCGTAACGGTTCAGGCAGCAGCATAAAAAGGGAAAATCGGACAACTATCTTGAAAAACTCCGGGATCCATCAATGAAGCCAAGCGTTAATGTAGACAAAAAAACAAGCAGGTATTACTATTTTTAATTTCAAACTAAACCAATAAAAAAGGCATGTTCTATGCTGGTTTTCAATTGTACCAAGGCTGCTGCAGACTTTTTCACTACTGTGCGTAAAGGCAATAAGTTGTCTCCTATGTCACCCGTACCTAAGAAGAAGTTCATCGACGAACCTGTCCTACATAGTCATCAACAATGGCACTGGATGGTACATGTAAAAAAAATTGCCCGTAGAAATGTTTTACTGGCAATGGATATGGATTCGCGCTTCTGTATGATTTTTTGGGGCATAAAAAAAGGAAATGTTCAAAGTTTCCTTGAGCAATTTCATGATAGGCTCGGTCTTCATGTTGTAAGTGTGATTAATCTAGGTGGGCAGGATGAATCGATATCAAAGAAAAGTATGGATTCATTCGTAGAAAGCCATCATGAATATGCCTTTGTTCAACGCGGAGATCGTTCAGTACAGGCGCATATCAAAGATGTATTTTTTAACTTCCAGTATGAGCAATTTCGCTGGGAAGATGATATACCTACCGAAGAGGAATTATTTTTCAGCGATCTGCGGCACAATGATACCCCTCGTAGGCGCAGGCACGATAAGGACTATATATTTCCAACGGAAATAATGTTTATGACCTGGCTATCTCGTTATGCCAACGTAGATGAACAAACCATTGCGCATGCGATGAGCCAATTTCGATTTAAGAGTAGAGAGTTATTATGGGGGAAAATTTATAGTGATCTCGATGAGCTGAATCTAGGTGAGTAGGAAGATGATAGTATCGAGCCCCGCCCTGACAATCTTTTTTTTTTGTTTAAAGATTATGTGAAACAAAAATAATACTGGCGATTTTGCAGACCCATAATTTAAAGTATATGGTACAATTTTAGTAAGCCAAGTTGGATTTATCTGCAATTAGCAGCAGAAGTAGTTTGATTTATGAGCATTCATAGGATATACTTTTACTAAGTGGATCGGGGAATCCTGGTCGGCGTCTATGCCTCGGTGAATATCGGGGCTTTTCGCTTTTTAGGGAAAGCGTTTTAACCCCCATCCTTCTATTTTGCCATCTCTGTCACAATAAAACTTCTTCTCAATAATTGAATAAGCCCGATTATTTTGTTTTCCATCAAGTACATACCGCCCAATTGGACGAGCAATTAGATCCGCTAATTGTAAGCCACAAGCATTAGATTTTTTATCTGCAAGTATAATTTCGAAGGGTAATTCTCCCCAGTGATTGGCTCCATCGCAAACGCGTCTAAACTCAAGCTTCAAATCTTTGTCTTCTTTTTTGCCCCTGCTCTCAAATACGACATGAGTTTTATAGCTTGTTTGCTGGCGTTCTCTCAAAAAACTATATACTCGTTCAAGGCCAAATCCTAGTGCAAGATGATAAGGATTAGCTGGATCGGCATACTTGTCTTTGAGCATCTTCTTTTCAATCACCATGCCGATAACTGAAAAAGGGGCATTGCTAATCAGTTCGTTTAAATCTGACATAAAATTATTTCTGATTTGCTCATTAATCAGTACGACAAATTCTTTTTTTGCCTTACGAATATCGTATTCATGCAATAGAACCACGTCATGCCCAAAGTATTTAAATTTAAAATCCTTAATGGCCTTAGTTACTGTATTAACATAATCATTTTTATTAAAGATGCAAAATGCCAAAACAAAAACAGGGTAGCCAGGATCTATAGATTCCAAGCTATGATCTCCACTTTCGTCAACGTAAATAATATAATCGCTAAATCCTTGGGGCATTACACTTCCCACTAATTGTATTTGTTGTTTATTGTACCGGCTAGTATATTTTTTGACATAAAAAATAACCCGCCGTGGTGCGCATCATTGAGAGGCGTGGCGGGCTTGGTTAATTCCATTATAATTCAACTGATCTTAAACTAAAATGCATGTCATTATTTTGATTATTATTGGCTGGTATCATTTTATATGATTAGTAAAGATAAATGGGATAAGTTGGCTGAAAAGATGGAAAAACTCCAGATCTTTGAAGCGGATCTCATCGAAAAATTTATCTTAGGTAGTGGTAAAGGTGGACAGAAGCTGCATAAGACAGCTTCAACAGTCTATTTGAAACATCCACCCTCTGGATTGGAAATAAAATGCCAGGAGTCCAGAAGCCGTGAAGATAATCGATATTTTGCAAGGCTCAGACTCTGTGAGAAGGTGCAGGCGCTAATCAGCAATGAGAAAACAAAAGAGCAGCAAAGAATTGAAAAAATAAAGCGTCAAAAGAAGCGGCGCTCGAGAAGATCCAAGCAAAAAGTGTTGGATGAAAAATCCAAGTTAAGTCAGCTCAAAGAATTGAGAAAAAAGCCACCTTTAAATAATAATTCTTGATCAGTGCATTAGATCCTTGAATGTTATGATTAGGTCAAATTGTATTAAAGTTTACTGTGACCAAAACGTGTCCCAACTGTGGCGGTACTCCGCTGTTTTAGGCAGTTTTAGGCGGTTCCTAGTGAATTTGACGCTTCGCAAAGCATTGATTTATAACGAATTTAAAACCAGAGCATAAGGCTTCGAACCAAGGTGTCGGGGGTTCGAGTCCCTCCGAGCGCGCCATTTAAAATCAAGCACTTACGTTCATTTTCAGCGATCATAAAAAGTAACTGTAGCAAATTTACTATCGCCACAAAGAGCACTTTCGCGTCAACGCGGTAACCTCATCCCAATCACCAAACAAAACAATGCCAAAATAGGTCAAGTCGTCCTCTTTCACTTGCAAAGTCCTTTCAATTTGCTCTTGATAGGTGCCAACGGTCATCGTATCGGTAAAATCATTAAAAAGAATATTTTTATTGATTGCTTCTTGTCTTAATTTCCTAATTTTATTTGAATTATCACAAAGAATGATAAAAGGTATTTCAGAAATATGGGGATGAGAACCATCATCAGCATCCCGATAATCCGTTAATCGTAAGTCTTGCTTACCAATGACAGCGCCCAGTCCAATACACATATGAGCAAGCGCATTCATGACTTTTCCAGGCTCAATGCGTTTATTGAGGACTGCGACTAATTTATTTTCAAAAGCCAGTTTGCTCATAACATTCTCCACATCAATATTCACAATTCGTGCGTTATAACGCATAATAACCATAGTATAACTATGTGCGCTAAAACGCACAAGATCATTTAAGACGAATCATGCAAGATATTTTCAAACGTATTGCTAAGACATTAAAGCAGATGCGACAAGAACGAGGCTGGAGTTTAGATAAAACGGCAAAAGAAACAGGCGTTTCAAAAGCCATGCTCGGCCAAATTGAACGAGAAGAATCAAGCCCTACTATTGCCACTTTATGGAAAATAGCAACTGGTTTTCAAACTTCTTTTTCTTCTTTTATCGAGGAGATTTCAGAGGAAACAAATCATCCCTTGTATCGAGTCAGCGATACAAAAACGATGCATCCAGAGGATGAAAAAATACGAATCCATCCCTTGTTCCCATTTGATAAAACATTGCGCTTTGAGCTATTCGTTATTGAATTATTACCAGGATGCGAACACTTATCACCGCCTCATGGACGCAGTGTTATTGAACATGTTGTGGTTATTGAAGGCAATTTAGAGGTGCTCATTAATGGATGCTGGAAGCCTTTAACAAAAGGAGAAGGTCTACGTTTTAACGCAAATCAACCCCACGGTTACCGTAATACATTACCGACCATATCGCGGTTTCATGATATCATTCATTATGGATGAATGATGCTAGGAATGATGTCGGCTCCCTTGTTTAATTATTTGAATTATTCTTGCGGTAAAACAGCAAGCTGGAACCCCAAAGCATGCAAAATATCATTGGTATTTCTTAGATAAGGATTGCCGCTTTTAGAAACTGTTTTGTATAAACTGTTTCGACCCTTGGCAGTTTTTTTCGCAAGGTTACTCACCCCGCCCTTTGCTTCAATAACATTACGTAATGCTTCAAGAAAGCCATCAATGTCATCATCCTCAAGTGCTGCATTCAAATAACCAGCAGCTTCTTTAGGGTCTTTTAAAGACTCAATTAAATAATCATGATAATCAACGCTCTTACCCATGATTGTTACCTCCCAAATAATCACTTAAATATTCACGAGCGAGCTTGATGTCTTTTTTCTGTGAGCTTTTATCTCCGCCACACAGCAGAAGGATAATTTCTCCATCAATTTCGCTGAAATATAGCCTATACCCTGAACCAAATTTAAATTTTAACTCACCAAGGCTTTCACCCAGCATTTTGTATTCACCCAAATTACCAAGGCTTACGCGGGCGAGTCTTGATTTTACCCGATACCTTATCGAGTCGTGCAAGGATTCAAGCCATGAGATAACGGGGCAATCGCCGTTATCTTTCTGGTACATTTTTATTGTTCTTTTCTTAATGCTTTCATAATTAATTGTATCCTATAAGATACGTTTTGCAAGTTTAATACTCGTTATTTACCAAAAACATGTGATCAATTTGGGCAGGAATACTCAACAGTAAAAAGTTATGCGCTTAATGCTTTGCTCGCTCATAATCTAGGCAGTGTTTGTATAAAATTACCCCATATGGTAGAAGCCTATAGCTTCCACCATATGAAAAGGAGTTAGTTTCGACTTAATCTGACTTTTATAGCCTTTTTTTGGGTTGATCTATTCCAATTGGCTCAAGGATAGTGCCTTGATGCATACGTTTATCGGGATGCTGGGTTTCCTCAGAATAGTAAACATTGATCTCCTCTATGAGTTTATTTGCATTTTTGATGGCATCATCCAGTTCAGAGTTTTGAGAAGAGGGTAATATTTGCGACTCAAGGCTATCCATCATCCTGTTAAAATTCTGGAATGACTGTTCAAGTCCCTCATTAATGTGCTTGATATCAGCTACTTCGTTACTGATTGCTTTTTCCGTTTTAACCAATGCCTGGTTTGTATGGGATATGTTCGTAGTTGCAACTTCCATTTTGGATTCCAAACTTTGTATTGTAGCTTGAGCACTAGATAATCTGGAAATCAGCCCGCCCTGCATATTAATTAAATCCTCGGTGATTGACTCAATATCTCCATGCGTTGTTTTTAGCCCTGCAACTGCGCTTTCAAGACCAGAAAGTTCAAATCTCAGCTTTAATTCATCTTCGGCAAGTTGAATATTAGTGGATGCGAGAGAAGACAGTATCCTTTTTATTTTATCCTCAAGAACGCCGAGCGTTTTTAAACGCCCTGCAAGCTTTTGCTCAAGCTCCTCCAAATCCTCGCATAACTTCTCATTGCAGTTTGCCGTATTTTCAGAGTGTTCAGTTAAAATAATGTGGGCTGCAAGGCAAAGCCCTAAAGCGGCCACGGCTAAAAGGGCAGAAACGACAGCATGAATAAACACGCCTGCGACAATTGCAATCCCAATAATGATTGCTATAACTGTGAATTTCTGCCAGAAAGGCCGCTCATAATACCAATCACTGATTGTAGAGAATGTGCTTTTTTGCAGGTTGTAGCGCTCCATGACCAGTTTAAGCCGTGACTGGGCATCCTTTACCTTTTTGGTTTCAAAAAGAATTTTGTTTAATTGTTCTTTGGCTTTATCAATTAAATAGTCACTGGTTTTCTCAGCTGTTTTTTCGATAATGTTATCCATTACCGATGGAGTAGATGTCTCGACAGTCGGATTTGTCATTTTATTTCCTTATTGAAACGATTATTGAAAATTATTTTTTACTGAATAATCCAAAGCGATTGCTGCGGTCTGAGTCATCATCTTTTGAACTGGCGGAATTTACAGCTTGCAATAATCTTTTGTTTTCTTCACTAAGCTCCTGATTTTTTCTGAAAAGGAGGGAAAGTTTGGATGTTAACAGGTTAATTGTTTTTGCTGATTCATTGTTTGACTGGTTGCCATTTATTTTCAGTGCATGTACTTCTTTAACAAGAGATTCAATTTTTGAACTGCTTTGATTGATATGTGCCTCCAGTCTTAGCTTGGTTTGTTTTAATTCGCCTGTTGCCTCTTTTAATCGCTCTTTCACCTCATGAAGCTCATTTTGCGTTTCTGCCAATTGGCGGTTGATTTGACTGGCTTCTTGAAGTCTTTCCTGGAGTTCTTCAAGAACCGGCTTTAATTTTTGATCCGCAGATTGAATCATTTCTTTTAAAAGGGTGGCTGAATCCTTTAGTTCAAGTGCGCTTTCTTCTAGTTTACTGGTTTGTTCTTCAATATGCTCACCGCCTTCTTTCAGTTTCTCCTCGATTTCTTTACTTTTCTCTTGCAGTTCAATTGAATTTTTAGCTATGGTTTCTTCGAGGGATTTAAGGCTTTGTTCTTCTTCCTTGTCGAGTTTTTTCAATTGCTCATCAATGTTATCATTGTCTTTGCGTTGTTTTTTCCTCTTTAAATATAAAATCAATGCCGTAATACCAACTGTACCTCCGGTACCTCCTACAGCAGCGCCGCCACCCACTACGGCTCCTATAACATAAGGCGCAACCAAAGCTGCCACGCCAGTTGAGCCAATAACCACAACTGATTCGATTAACATATTTACTCCTTTAAATTAAAAAAATGAATTAATGATTGGACAGGGTAAGTTCCGTTGCATTGATATTCTCTTTCGAAGGGGGTTGTTTCCCGGCAAATAAGCCATGGGCGAGAATTCCGCTTCCTGCCGAACCCAATCCAATGCCTGTAAGGGCTGTTGCGGTACCTGCGATATAAAGGCTTGCAGCAGGTAAAAGGGCAAAACCCAGGAAGGGAAGGGCAATGATGCCACAGCCGGCAAGAAGCAATGAAACGCCAAGTACTGTACCCGCGCCGGCTGCATAATAGATTATGTGCCAGTTGGATGGTGTCTTATCCCGCAATTCAAGAGACAGCCTTTGCTCAATCAGGGTTTTGAACTTTGTTTCCCGGTGAATTGGATTTTTAATTCTGCGCACTTCTTTTTCTGCATGAAGGAAGGCTCTTAAAGCTGACGCAAACGCGACAGGGTAGATGGTTGCCGCATCTTTTAAGGCAGAGCGGTTTTTCATTTCACTGGCAGGAAATTGCTGAAAATAATCCTCTTCCAGTTTTTTAGCCAAATCATTAATATGTTCGATCCCGCCCTTAATCTGTTTGTCGGCCACTGTTTCTGTATTGGTCTTTTCTAATTCCTGAATGCGGCTTAAGTCCTGCCTTAAATATTGGCCAATGAGATTTTCTTCAATTCTAGCCTGTTCGCAAAAAGAAACAGAGAATTGCAGGGCGACAAAGGTTTTTAGCAATTCTTTGGACACTGCAACGGTGGCCGCCGCATCTGCCGCTTCCCGGTTGCTTTTTGCTGCATGGCATTTGGCAGCAAGAAAGGCCGCGAAACGCGCAAAAAGATAGGCTTTTTCAGGGTTTTCTGTCAGATAAAAGAAGTGAGCCTTATCAACGAGGTCATGAATGGCAAGTGAATCCATAATCAATCCTTATTTTCCATAAATAATAACTAACCGCTATTTGCTCCATCTTTCGCGGTTAATTTTTGAGTATTTTAAAGGATGATGATCCCGCAGACAACACAATAAAAGGGCAGCGTTGTTTTAAAACTGGCTGTAATCAGAATCAATCACGAGATATTTTTTAATATCAGAACATAAGTTAATGATTGATTTAATCTATTTTAACAAATATCGTTAATGGCCAAACCTGGTTGAATTGATATAAATTTTTTCAAATCCCTTTTCTTCTTGATAAACACTCCGGAGCTAAAAGCATTTGCTTGTCGCGTGGGTTTTGCGTGTCTTTCAATACCTTTGCTTAAGCATGTTCATAAATAACAGATACATCATTTAAATTCACATCGTCTTTGATGGACCATAGGTCATAATTTGCTTGCATGTGCATCCAGCTCACAGGCGTTCTTCCGAAAGCTTTACTGAGCCTCATCGCCATCTTCGGGGAAATATTTGATTTGCCATTAATGAGTCTTGCAAAAGTAGAAGGCGAAACGCCAAGCTTTCTGGCAGCATCACGAATACTAATTCCTAAAGGTTCAAGATAGGTTTCTAGTATAAACTCACCGGGGTGAGGGGGGTTGTGCATCATATTCATTAGTGATAATCCTCGTAATTCATAATGTAAGCATCACCGTTTTTAAATTCAAAGGTCATGCGCCAGTTTCCACTGACTGCTATAGACCAGATGCCTTTTCTGTTCCCTTTTAGCTCATGCAGATTGTATCCTGGTAAATCCATATCTTCTATCACAGAAGCGGTATCCAGAGCAGCCAATTGCAGTCGAAGCTTATTTTTGTGTTTGGGCTGAATACCAGATGTTTTTCCAGTATCGAAAAAAAGCTTTAGCCCTTTATGTTTAAATGACTTAATCATAATTAAATGTAGCATGTTGCGCAACGAAAATCAATGTGGCTCAATCGGCGCGTGATGTTTAAATCTATAGATCTGGCAGATAACATACTCTATTCGATCCCAAACAAAGGTGTTATGAGGAAAAGCCGAAGGGGTAACCTTGAATTACAGGATGCTTTAAAAGACAAAATGCATAGTTTTTGATAGGTAAGATGATACGAAAGATAAGTATTCAATTTCCAAATCATGATCATAAGTTAATCAGCTTCTGATGCTATATAATCCCCAAAATCCCGCCAGATCGAGAGCTTCCAGTGTTTTCTCGTTGTCTGTTTGTTCCTTTATCTCCGCATACCGCGGATTTTTAGGGGAGGTTGGAATTCTGGCAGCAACAGGTTGTTGCGCGAAAAATCGAGCGGCGTTATATTCACCGTCACTCATTTTATGGCGAATCCCCAGCGCATGCTCCAAAAGCGCTGTGGTTTGTTCAATGGATGCCTTAGGCTTTAGCCCCAGTATTTTTTGCAGCAGCCCATAGTCCTGCAGCAATTGGATAAAGCGCTTTTTATCCAGCAGTGAGGATGTCAGGTGCTTTCTTAGCACCGCATCAAGATGCGGCTTATGTTGGTCAAGATGAACAGGCTTCCAGTCGCGCAATGCCGCATCCAAATCCGGCATGGGTTTGAAGCCCAACGCCATATATTTAACGGCGCGCAACACCCGGGCAGGGTCTTCCTGCAACCGAATCACCGGATTGCCAATCGCCCTTAGACGCTTGTGCTTTAAATCTTCCAAACCATAACCGGTGGGGTCATAAATCGTCCCGTCCTTGTCACAAAAAAGGCAACTGATGGTATAGTCCCGGGATAGCGCCGCATGCGATGGCTGCATTATGGGCGATGTTGAAACAAGCCATGTGCTCACTGGATTTGGTTTCCTATGTTTTGCAAACAGATTCGGCAAATAGGGTGAAGGATAAAACCCTTGTCGCTTCAATTGATATGCATCAGCCTCAACACTGACAAAATCCAAATCCTGAGCCGGCAAGATGGGCTGATGAGTGAGCAATGACAGGACACTGCTCCCCGTCAAATAATGCTCGCCTCCAGACGCTTCCAAGGACTTAAACATGGCCAATAATGACGCAGGCAGAGCCACGCGGCGCACTTTTTCATCCGCCTCGGCAAAATCACTTGCCCAGGCCAAAATCAGTTCTTTGGCTTGAATCAGCTTTTCAATATATGAGAATAACTTATGGTGGCCAGGAAATAACGCCCAACATTGCTTTTGCGCATCAAGCGCTTTCGCAAGCTGGCCTCTCATCAAATAATACTTGATTAAGGCCAGCTTGGCGCCTGTGCTATAAGGAAATTGCTGGTTGGCCTGCTGCAGCGTGTCCAATGCGCCATCTGCATCATTCTGATGCATCTGGTGCCTGGCTTTTAAAAGATACAAAGGCACAAAATAAGGCCAGGTTTGTAATGCTTTCTCCAACAATAAACGCGCATCAGGCAACTGACGCTCAACAGCAAAACAGCAAAATGCATAATGCCCCTCTGTAGAAAAAGGAAATTGCCCTCTGAGCGTTGTGTAATAAGAAATTGCCTCTGCATCAGAGCCCATCTCCTGATAGCAGCGCGCCAGACCTAACAGGGCTGTTTTATCTTTAGCCCACTCGGGTATTTTTCTAAAGGTATGCAGAGTCTCCGCATACTTGCCCATTTCCTGATAGCAGCGTGCCAGGCCTAACAGAGCTATTTTATCTTTAGCCCAATTGGGTATTCTTCTAAAAGTTTGCAGAGCCTCTGCGTAGTTGCCCATTTCCTCATAACAACGCGCCAAACCTAACAATGCTGTTTTATCTTCTTCCCAACCAGATATTTTGGTAAAGGTATGCAGGGCCTCTGTATAGTTGCCCATTTCCTCATGACAACGTGCCAAACTTAACAATGCTGTTTTGTTTTTATCCCAACCAGGAATGTTTGTATAAGCTTGCAAAGCCTCTGCATACTTACCCATGTCTTCATAACAGCGCGCCAAACCTAACAATGCTGTTTTATCTTCTTCCCAGCCAGGTATTTTGGTAAAGGTATGCAGAGCCCCTGCATAGTTGCCCATTTCCTCATGACAATGTGCTAAACTTAACAATGCTGTTTTATCTTCTTCCCAACCAGGTATTTTGGTAAAGGTTTGCAGAGCCTCTGCATAGTTGCCCATTTCCTCATAACAACGTGCCAAACTTAATAACACTGTTTTGTCTTTATCCCAACCAGGAGTGTTTGTATAAGTTTGCAAGGCTTCTGCATAGTTGCCCATTTCCTGATGACAGCGTGCCAGGCCCACCAAAATTATTTTATCTTTATTCCAACCAGGTATGTTCATGTAAGTTCGCAAGGCTTCTGCACACTTGCCCATCTCTTGATAACAACGTGCCAAACTTAATAACACTGTTTTGTCTTTATCCCAACCAGAAATGCTGATATAAGCTTGCAAGGCTTCTGCATAGTTGCCCATTTCCTGATAACATCGCGCAAGACCTAACAAAGTTGTTTTATCTTTAGCCCAATCAGGCATTTTGGTAAAGGTTTGCAGAGCTTCTGCGTACTTGCCTGTTTCCTGGTAACAGCGTGCCAGACCCACCAAAATTATTTTATCTTTACCCCAACCTGGTATCTTGAAGAAGGTTTCCAGTGCTGCTTTATAGTTGCCCATGTCTTCATAACAACGAGCCAAACCTAACAGTGCTGTTTTATCTTTCTCCCAACCGGGTATTTTGGTAAAGGTTTGCAAAGCCTCCGCATGCTTGCCCATTTCCTCATAACAACGTGCCAAGCTTAATAACACTGTTTTGTCTTTATCCCAACCAGGAATGCTTGTATAAGCTTGCAAGGCTTTTGCGTACTTGCCCATTTCCTGATAACAGCGTGCCAGACCCACCAAAATTATTTTATCTTTATCCCAACCAGGTATTTTGAAGAAAGTTTCCAGCGCCTCTTTATAGTTACCCATATGTTGATATGCTCGTGCCAATAAAAAGCGTTCCTGCTTACTTGTGTTTTCTTGTTTTTCTGATAAAAAAGAAATCAATTCGGAATACCGCTGCAAATTAAACAAACAGATGACTTTGGCATAGCGATAGTTGCCATAAGGATTCTTAATTTGATGAAGCAAATTCAATCCAGTTGCATAGTCACCCGTGTGAGCGGCTTCCCAGGCCTGGGTTAAAACATCAGGCGATTTCTTCTTAGTATATTGTTTTTTATGCATAATTGACTTCTAATGAAGGTTGTTTTTGTAAGCTAATTGAGACGTCATTGATGCCTCGTTGATCTGGCCCAAATGAAGTAAGTCAAATGTTCTGGTAAAAAGCTAAAGTATCAAGAGGGGTTAAGTCAAATTGAATTTGACAAAAGCTGAGTAACGGCTGCTTGTCTTTCACCCAAGCAAGTATTTTGAATGCGATTTGCAGGGCTTCTTCATAAATGCAATATTTGTTATACTTGTATTACTTATATTACATTTTATGAGGTTCTACCATGTTAGCAGTTCGTTTACCCAATAGGCTTGAGGAGCGTTTATCTGAATTGGCCAAACAGACCCATCGTTCAAAAAGTTATTATGTTAAACAAGCTATAGAAGATTTTTTAAATGAATATGAAGAACATCTTATCGCCCTCTCAAGGCTTGAAAAGAACAATCCGCGCATAACTCTTGAGGAAATGGAGCGCCGTCTTGACTTGGAAGATTGAGTTTGACGCAGATGTAGAAAAAGATTTAAGAAAGCTCGGGCATACAGCGCAAAAACGAATTTTGACTTATCTTAAAGAAAAGGTTATGTCATCGAATGATCCACGTTCATTGGGCAAATCTCTATCGGGCGATCTGACAGGACTTTGGCGATATCGTGTTGGTGATTATCGGATCTTGGCCAAGATTGAAGATAATAACCTCACTATCCTCGTAGTTCATGTTGGCCATCGTAAAAACGTTTATGCTGATAGGCAGAACCGTTTTTCGGATAAATAGCCAAAAAAACAGATCATTGTGCCTTTT
>NZ_LNYK01000026.1:0-85384 GCF_001467825.1 Legionella londiniensis | reverse complement strand
ATCAGAGCCCATCTCCTGATAGCAGCGCGCCAGACCTAACAGGGCTGTTTTATCTTTAGCCCACTCGGGTATTTTTCTAAAGGTTTGCAGAGCCTCCACATACTTGCCCATTTCCTGATAGCAGCGTGCCAGGCCTAACAGAGCTGTTTTATCTTTAGCCCAATTGGGTATTCTTCTAAAAGTTTGCAGAGCCTCTGCGTAGTTGCCCATTTCCTCATAACAACGCGCCAAACCTAACAATGCTGTTTTATCTTCTTCCCAACCGGGTATTTTGGTAAAGGTTTGCAGAGCTTCTTCATAACGCTCTATTTCTTGATAGCAGCGTGCTAAGCTTAATAATGCTGTTTTGTCTTTATCCCAATCAGGTATGTTGAAGTAGGTTTGCAGGGCATCTGCATAACAGTTCATTTCCTGATAACAGCGCGCCAAACTTAATAAAACAATTTTATCTTTATTCCAACCAGGAATGTTCGTATAAGTTTGCAAGGCTTTCGCATAATGCTCTATTTCTTGGTAGCAGCGTGCCAGGCTTAATAATGCTGTTTTGTCTTTATTCCAGCCAGGAATGCTCATATAAGTTTGCAAGGCTTCTGCATAATGCCCTATTTTTTCATAACAGCGTGCCAAACTTAACAATGCTGCTTTGTCTTGAGCGCAATCAGGTATTTTATAAAATATTTTCAAGGCTTCTTCATAATGCTCCATTTCTTCATAGCAGCGTGCCAAGCCTAACAACGCTTTTTTGTCCTTCTCCCAGTCAGGGATTTTTTTGAAAGCTTGCAGAGATTCTTGATAGTTACCTAAGTGTTGATAAGAGCGTGCTAACAAAAGACGTTCGCTATTACCCAGATCCCTTTGGATGTATGATACAAAGCTTATCAATTCGGAATACCGCTGCAAATTAAACAAACAGATTACTTTGGCGTATTGATGGCTTTCGTTGTAAAGAGGATTCATAGAATCGAGCAAACTCAGTGCAGCAGCATACTTCTGCGCACGTATGGCATTCCAGGCTTGTTTGAGACGATCAGGTAATGGCGTCTTGATCATATGATCGACATAGGATGCTATTGAAACTCAGCATATTAGCGATGGCGCATTGTCTTGTCCATAATGTTGGGCTTGGCGCTTACATTAAATTGTTTTAGCCCAAGATTGGCTGAAATAATCCGATATAAGCACCGGTTGGGTCTTGAAGCATGGCAATCATTCCTAAATTCTGAATGGTTTTTGCCGCTACTACCAGTTTGGCTCCATGGCGCACGGCTTTGGATACCGCTTCCTGGATGTTTTCTACCGTGATGTAACTCATCCAATGGGGGCTTATCCTTGGATCTTGTGCTTGCCATGCTGGAGGCAGCCACATTAAACCGGCAATATTTTTGTTGCCTAATTTGAATATGAAGTAAGTTATTCCATCAAGTTCTACTTCAATGGTTTCCCAGCCAAATAACTGATGATAAAAATCCTTGGCTTGTTCAACATCCACAGTTAATAATCGGTTCCATCCTATTTCTCCTGCATTCCGGGCTTTATCGGTCATTTAGGTTCTCCCTCTTATTCAGAATGGTTGATAAAGGCCTGCAACAGCACCTGTTGGATCCTTAAAAAGGGCTACTAATCCGAGACCGGTGATGATTTTAGGCTCTATTATCAACTCCGCACCAAGACGCCTGGCTTCGTTAATGGTGTTCTCGATATTCTCTACCGCTATAAAACTCATCCAATGAGGCGGCGCTTGCCACTGTTGGGGTAATTGCATGAGGCCTGCGATTTTTTTAGCGCCTAATTTGAAGATAAAATAGGGCGCTCCTTCCAGATCCACTTCAAAAGTTTCCCAGCCAAAAACATCTTGATAAAAAGCTTTGGCTTTCTCAATATCATCGGTCATCAAGCGATTCCAGCCTATTTCTCCTGTTTTAGGGATTCCATTGGCCATCAGGTTTTCCTTGTTAAGCATATTTCCTATTAGATTAGCATATTTTATGATGTCCAAAATTCACTCTAATAAGTTATTGATGCATTGCCCGTCATTTTCGACTACCGCAGAAATAATCCTGCTAAACTCAGATGCGATAAGATTTTTACACTCAGTAGTCAATGGCCCATTGATTGAAAGCTGATACTCGCCATGTTGATTTTTTGAAAAGTAAATCCATAGCGTTTGGTTGCCGATAGGACGGTTTGCAGAGGCAAAATGATCCGGAAATGAATAATTGAGATTGGCAAAACGCTGATTCTGAATTTCCTTGGTAAAAAAGCTTGGCGTAATGCTGATAAGAGTCCGTAATCTGTCCGGTTTCTGCAGGCAAAGGTTCCAGTTGAATAATTGATTCAGCTTAAATTTAATTGAAATACTTCGTCTGATGGCGGCTATCTGGCTTAGGTATTTTATGTAGAAGTCAGTTAGTATTGCATTGACCTTTTTTTCTTTAAAATTCCTGGTAAGAAGGAGCTTATTCAACTGAGTTGTCAGGTATTGGCCAATTGTTACCCTCGAGCCTTTCAACCCGGCATCTCGGATGAAATGGGAACATTTTTGGTAAGGGGCAGTTTTAGTCAGCTGTTCTTCAATAGATTGGATGCAATCAATAAATTGATATTGTTCGCTTAAAGTAATATTGATTCTCTTATATTCTGAGAATAAACCTACTACTGATTTGTATTCACTCCTTTCACGGCCGCTGTGAATCAGAATAATTGGAATTTTATTTTGGCGGCTTATCTTGTAAAAAACAATCTGGCAAGCAGCGATTAATCCTGAGCTAACGTTAAGATTTTTTTCCCTATGCCAATTGATTAATTTTTCGATCGCCAACGGCTCAAGGGTATAATGGAATAAATGTTTTACTTGTCTTGCAGCATCGGGCAAATGATGTTTGGCGCCGAAACTTAACATTTGAAAGCCATGATTGTATTTCTGCCAAAAGCCGATTTTTTCTTGCAGATTTTTCTCATAATAATGATTGCTTTGTTTTACATAGCGGAAATACAAATTCGCTATTGGTTCGCCTGTTAGTTTTTTCCCCAATACGAGAGCTTCATAACATGTTTTAAATTGACTGAATACAATTTCACATGAGACATCATCCACAATAATATGCGGGATAATCATGTGCAGCTCATGCAATTCATGGTTCATTTTATAAAGATACACGCGAATCAACGGCTGCTCATTCAAAGGAATGACGCGCATGGTGTTGCTGTGGAATTCATCATTGAGGCTTTTGATTTCATGGCTTAAAGAAATATCTTTGTAGAGTAACTTGAATTGGCCTTCTTGTCTTAACCGCTGCGTGGGAGTCTTGTGGTTGAAATAAATCCAGAAGGCTTTGTTTTGATGAATAACAAAATTAAAAGCCTGAAATAAATAATCCTGATTGAGTTTGCCGTGTAATTGAACTTGCATGCCGATATTAAAACTATATTGAAACTTGTTGAGCACCCAAAATATATACTGGAAATCACATAAAGGTATTTCTTCATCCGGTTCTGCAAATGGCAGATTATTGCTGGTTCCTGCGGCAAAGAGGGTTTGGATTTCATCCGCGATATTTCTTGCAATTTTTGCAATGCTTGGAGAATTAATAAAATACTCGATTGACAGGCTTAGCGCTTCACATTGTAATTTATCATGAATCCTGTTTCTGATGTCTATGGCCATCAAGGAATCCATGCCCATTGAGAATAAATTATCTTTGGCTGTGATTTGCGCTGTATCGTCTAACCCCAACACATCTGCTGCAATCTCACATAAGGTCTGGCTCAGTATTGCAATTTTTTCTTCCCGGGTTCGCAACTTTAAGGAATTTAAAAAATGCTGCTGCGCTTGAATTTTGTGATGAGCCAGTTCAGACAGCCATGCCTGTTTTGGCGAATAGTTAAAATAGGTATCCCAGGCAACAGGGCATAACGCAATTTGGGGTAACTGGGTTTTCAATAAAACATCGAGAATCTCAAGGTTATCTTTGTTAAGCGGCATAAATCCGCGCTGCTTCAGGATTTGCGTAAGGTTTGTAGTCATCCCGGTTTCATGGAAAGGTCCCCAGTTGATGGTTAAAGCCGGCAAGCCTTGCTGCTGGCGAAAATGTGCCAATCCGTCTAAAAATCCATTGGCAGCAGCATAATTTGCCTGCCCTCTGGCTCCCAGCAGCGAAGCTGTAGATGAAAATAAGACAAATACATCGAGGTGAAGGTGTTTGGTTAGTTGATGCAGAATTAAGGCGCTTTCCATTTTTGCGCTGAATACGCTTTGCATGTCTTCATCATTTAAATTCACAATCAATCCATCACGAACAAGGCCTGCAAGATGGAATACGCCTTTTAAGGGTCTTATGCTTTGAATGTCCGCGATAAGCTGTTCCATATGCTGATAATGGGAGGCATCAACTTTATAATGGGTGATAAAGGCCTGGTTTTGTTTTTCATGTTTAATCAATATCTTGATATCTTCCGGGCACTCAGAGCGGCTGGTAATGACCAGATGTTTTGCTCCTCTTCGCGTGAGATATTTAATTAATGCCTTGCCTAACCCTCCAGTACCGCCGGTAATGAGGTAAGTCGCATGAGCATCGAACAAAGGCTCTTCTTGTACATTTGAAACTGGCAGCTTTGTTTTCTTAAGTCTTGGTACGTAGATTGAATCGCGAACAGCCAGTTGATTTTCTGGATCATCAGTACTGAATATATAAGTTAGTGGCTTGGCCAGAGTCTCATTCGGGCCCAGATCGACTGTGTAATTTTTGTTAAGCTCAAGCTCATTGCTAAAACTTTTCCAGAAAGAGCTGGCCATTGTATGGTAAGGGTTAACCGGTTCACCCTCGCGCACGGCATAAGCATTTTCAGTAACAAAGATAAAACTGCGGGGGCTTGACTTAAACATGGTTTGGCAGCAATGAAACAAGTCTGAAAACTCTTGATCATGGAGAAAGACGATGTGTTTATCTTTGATATTGGTGAATTGGGTCATATCCTTAATAAGTTGATAATTCATATGTCCTAATGCTTTTTCAGCTTTCACTTCATCCTTGGCCACAACCCAAAGCTCAGGGATTACAGGATTAGCTTGCAAGATTGAATCAAGAGGCTGCCATTTGATGCTGTAAAGATGCTGAATCCCCGGTTCATATGAGGCAAAATGCTTTCTTGTGACGGCTCTTAATTTCAGTTCCTCAATTTCGCCTATCAACAAGCCCGAGTTATCATACAGTTTTATATCGACGCCAAGTTCATTTTCATGCTTTGTTGCGCGCTTGGTTAAGTGCACCCAAATATTTCTTGGGGCTTCCTGGTAAGTCGTCATGTTTTTTATGGCATAGGGCACGTAGGTGGCAGTATCGGCATGACGGGTAGCGAGTAACAGCAGGCTTTGCATCGCGCCATCCAGGAGAATGGGATGAAAGTAATATTCAGAACCATAGTTGGCTTTGGTTGATCCTACCTTAGCCAAAACCTGGTTAACCTGCACATACCCTTCTTGTAAAACATGAAACTCATCGCCATAAAACAATGATCGTTTCCTGAAATCTTCATAAATTTCTGATACATCTATTTTCTCAATGCATTCGGATTTAAGCGCATCCAAATCCAGGGTTTCAGTCTTTGGCGTGGTTTGCGGCTTAATCTCCATTGAAGAAAATCGTTGCCAACTGATATCTTCCCTGGCAAAAATATTGATTTGGTATAGCCCGTCATTTTGGGGTTTTGCCTGTAATTGGAACTCCTGGTCTTGCTTTGGGAAGAAGGGGCGCTCAATTGTGAATTTTTCTATTGTGCAGGCGCTCCCCTTAAAGATTAATCCAGCCACGGCCAAACCACACTCGATATAAGCTGTTGCTGGAAAAACCATTTTTTCAAATACGCTATGCTGGTTGATATAGCTTAAATTTTCCAAGTCCAGTTTTTGGTGAAATAAATACTCATTGTTCGGCAGGGAAATCATTTGCCCCAAGAGGGGATGCACCGCGTTTGGAAAGACATTCCCACTGCTTTTTTTGTCCAGCCAATATTCATGGCGGTCAAATGTATAATTCGGTAACAAAATTTTTTTAAATTCATCCCCGCGGGTTTTATAGTAAGAAGCCCAATTGACCTCTTCGCCCCTGAGGTAGGCCAGCAATAACGATTTAAGCGCAATATCCTGGATATCAAGTCTGTGATTTTCTTTGGCTGATTCGACAAATTGCCCGCTGCTGAGCAAGCGGCTGGCCTCTTCAGCGCTCGCTGCCATCACCGCAAGGCGATGGGGATAATGTTCCCGGCAGGTCGCCGCCGTAAAGCAGATGTCAGCAAAATGATGTGGAGTGGTTGCTAAATATTGTTGATAACGGTTAGCTAAATTGGTTAAGGCAGTCCTGGATTTTGCGGATAAAACCAGCAAATGCTTTTTAAACGCCCTGATTGAGGTCGCGCTTTGGTTAGCTGGAAATTCCTGCAAAATGACATGCGCATTGGTGCCGCTGAATCCAAATGCATTGACACCCGCGCACAGGGGCTTTGAGCCATGATGCCAATCTATATTTTGTAAAGCGATGCGTGTGCCATTTAATTTTATATTTGGGTTTAAGCGGTTAAAATTTAAATTTTTGTAAATTTTCTTATTTTGTATCCCAATCACGGTTTTAATCACGCCGGCAACACCAGCCGCGCTTTCAAGGTGGCCAATATTTGTTTTAACCGTGCCAATATATAAAGGATTGTCACGGTCGCGCGATTCCCCATAGATTTTATTGATGGCATGAACTTCTATTGGATCGCCCAAGGCCGTTCCTGTGCCATGCGCCTCAATATAACCAACATCGCAAGAAGCCAGATCACTCTGCGCCAAGGCTTTCAGCATCACTTCCTCCTGGCTTTTGCCATTCGGCACGGTTAACCCGGCAGACTGGCCGTCATTATTGACAGCAGACGCTTTAATGACGGCAAGAATATGATCTTTATCGCGCAAGGCATCCGATGTTCTTTTAAGGAATAGCACGCCGCAGCCTTCTGCTCTCACATAACCATCGGCTTTTTCATCGAAGGTTTTGCATTGCCCATCCGGTGACAAGGCGCGGGCCTTGCATAAGGTTATATTGGATTCCGGCAAGAGCAGTATATTCACGCCGCCCGCCAAAGCATAATCAATTTCCCGGTTTTTCAAGCTTTGGCACGCATAATGAATGGCCACAAGGGAAGAAGAACAGGCAGTATCGACACTAATTGACGGTCCTTTCAAATCAAAAGTATACGCTACCCGTCCCGGTATGAGGTTTAATACATTGCCGGTTATGGAATAGGCGCTAAGCTCCTCATTTGAGAACCCCATTTTTTCGAGCAGGCCATAGTATTCATTGGGACCAACACCGGCGAATACGCCTGTCAGGCTGCCGCGCAATGCATTTGCAGGATAATTGGCATTTTCCAGGGCTTTATAACAGCATTCCAAAAAAATCCGTTGTTGGGGCTCTATCAATTTGGCTTCACGAGGGCTTATCCCAAAAAAATGGGCGTCAAAACATTTGATGTTTTCTATCAATCCAAGTTTGTTTACATAGGATTTCAGAGGCGCATTGATATTTGGATCATAGTATTTGCGATTATCCCAACGTTCCAGAGGAATATCTTGAATGCCGCTTAGCCCTTGTTCGAGCAGGCGTTCAAATGCCGCCACATCAGGCGCATTCGGCAAAGAGCAGCTCATGCCAACAATAGCAATGGAATCATCACATGCCTCAGAAGAGTTGGAAACCTGTTGTTTAATCAAATGATGATTCAGCTCAGATTCTATGAATCTTGCTAATTTATCAATCGATGGATAATCAAAGCCAATACTCACCGTCACCTTAAGGTATGGCTCAAGCTCTTTCTTAAGCCGGGCTGCCATTTCCGTTATCATCAAAGAATCAAAACCAAGCTCAAAAAAGCCGGTGTCTTCATTAATATCTTCAGCATCCGCGAGCTCCAGTATCTCTTTGCAAATCTTGCCCAGCATGTCCTTGCAGGCCTTAAGGCGTTTATCAGAATCAATTCGGAGATAACTGCTTAGCCACGGTGACAACAGTGGATTGACTTCGGGTATGTTGTCAGCCAGATCTTTTGCCAAATGCTCATGGAAAAGAGGCCTGGGCTTTGGTACAAAATCAAGCATGAATTTGAGGTAGTCCGGCGAAATAATGGCTGCATGGCTTAGCCGGCTATTGAGAAGCATCTTAATGAGCGTATAGCCCTGGTCGTTAGCAATTAAGGCTTTTTTTAGGTTTTGGTTGCGAGACCGGTTCTGGGCCATGCCAACTTCTCCCCATGGCCCCCATTGAATGGCGGTACCGACGAGGCCCAGGCGTTGCCTTTCGGCAATCAAAGCATCCAGAAAGCCATTGGCAGCACCGTATACTGATTCTTTGTTGCTCCCAAATACTGAAGCAATGGACGAATAAACGATAAAAAAATCCAGATCACAGTGTTGAGTTAGCTCATGCAGGTTCCATCCGCCCTGGACTTTGGCAGAAAATACATAGTCTACATCCTCCTCCCGATGCTCCAGCAAAGGCGCTTTAACTGCAGCGCCGGCGGCATGAATAATTCCCTTGAGAAGTCCATCTGCGTTTATCTCTGCTAGAAATGCGCGCAGCCCTTCCTTATCCGTTACATCCAGGCTGACCATGCGGACTGTGCGGCCTGGATAAAAGGATTGAATTTTTTGAATCGCTTTTTTTATCTCGGGTTTGTCTATATGCCTTGCAGTAAGAATCAGCTCTTTTGCCCCAGCCGATAACAAAGCTTGTGCAGTGACGAGCCCAAGCCCTCCAGAGCCTCCGGTAATGAGGTAACGGCCAGCATTGTGCAACGAGCGCCTGCCGTCTTCCAACGCAACTCTTTTTAAACGCGGAACATAGCGTTTGCCCTTACGATACGCCACCAGGTGTTCATAATGCGCCCCCTGATTGTGCTCAATTTCTGCAACTACTTGTGCTGCATATTGTTTATCGTCAGGATTTTCCAAGTCTATCAAAATGGTGGAATATTGCGGCAACTCCAGGGCAAGGGTTTTGCAAAATCCGGTAAGGGAGCTATGGCTTAAATTTAAATTATCCCCAGCAAGCTCCGGTATGCCGTTTGCGGTCAACACAACCAGCCGTAAATCAGCTTCTTTCCTGTTTTGCTTTTTAATCTTTTTAATCAGGTTGAGGAGCGTTTTTAATATTTCCTTTTGGGAATGAATATCGTTGCGGCAAGTTTCTAATGGCGCGGCAAAAATAATGCCGGCTAATGCATTGAATGAATAATCATCCTCTTCCTGGAGAATATGCAACCCTTCCTTGCCAAAATCAGAAGCCTTTTGCGGGTTGCCAACCAGGAGCCAATGCCCGCCTTGTGTTTTACGATGAGTGTTGTCATATGCCTGCTGTTCCCATTGCAATTGGAAACACCAATCTTTGGGAGGCAGCGCATCTTTCAACTTATCTTTATGGCCATACCAATGCTCTGTACGGGTGAACTCATATAGCGGCAATTTAACCTTGAGAAATTGATAACCCAGTGACTGATAACACTCTCGCCAATTTACTTTATGGCCTTCCTGATATGCAACCTGCATTTGTTCCAAGGTACCTGGTTTTTGGCAGAACTCTTGTTCCTTTTGAATTTGATGAATTTGATATTCCTTTTTAGCAATCAAGGCTGCGGCCTCTCTTGCCGAGTTGGCTTTAATGACCACGCGGAATAAAAAATGGCTCCGGCAGGTTGCTGCAGTAAAACAGATATCGGCAAACTCATGTTCTGTCAGGGATAAATAGGTTTGATAACTGGATAACAGCAATTCAAGGGAGGTTTTATTTTTTGCCGATATGAGCAATAGGGATTCTTTTGGCAAGGTACGGCCTTCTTGCTTTTTGCGGGGGGCTTCTTGCAGGATGATATGCGCATTTGCCCCGCTGAACCCAAATGAACTGACGCCCGCGCATCTTGGTCCATTAGGCTTATGCCAATCTATTGTTTGCAATGGGATGGCGGTATTTTTTAGTTCAATTGCGGGATTTAGCTTTTTGAAATTCAAATGCTTGAAAATTTTTTGTGTTTTTATGCTTAACACTGCCTTGAGGAGGCTTGCCACACCTGAAGCGCTTTCGCTATGGCCTATATTGGTTTTTACCGAGCTGATATAAAGCGGCTTCTCGGGGCTATGGTGTTCACTGAAAATCCTGGTTAACGCGTTGACTTCTATGGGATCAGCAAGCGGCGTGCCCGTGCCGTGCGTTTCAATATAATCGATATCTTTTGGAGATAGCCCTGATTTTGCAAGCGAACTGCGTATCACTTCTTCTTGGGCAATCCCATTGGGAACGGTGAATCCGCCGCTTTTCCCATCACTATTGATAGAAGACCCCTTGATAATAGCGAGAATATCATCTTCATCTTGAATGGCCGTACTTAAACGCTTTAATACCACCACACCGCACCCTTCGGATCTGGCATAGCCGTCGGCATCCTCGCTGAATGTTTTGCACCGGCTTTCAGGCGATAACATTTTGGCTTTCGACAGCGTAATATTTGAATAGGGGGTGAGTAAGATATTGACGCCGCCGGCAAGAGCCATATCGCACTCGCCAGACTGCAAACTTAAGCAGGCATTATGAATGGCAGTCATGGAAGATGAACAGGCAGTATCAATTGCCTGGATTGGTCCATGAAAATCAAATGCATAGGCCACGCGCCCCGCCAAGGCATTGAGAACGTTTCCTGTCGCAAAGTAGATATTTAATTCTTCTAAACTGACGCCAAGCGCTGCCAGGGCGCCTGGATATTCATTTGTTCCAACGCCAACGAATACTCCCGTATTGCTGTCCTTGATGATGTCAAGGGGTAAATTTGCATCTTCGAGTGCGTGATAGCTTTCCTCCATAAATACCCGTAATTGGGGAGCCATGAGTTTGGCTTCGCGAGGGGAAATATTGAAGAAATCCGCGTCAAAGGCTTTAACATGATCAATTAAGCCCAGTTGCTTGATATAAAGCCGGCCTAATGCATTGGCATCAGGATCATAATATTGATCATTATCCCATCGTTCCGGCGGAATATCGACCATGCCGCTTTCGCCATGCACCAGCAAGGATAAAAATTCGTCGACATTCGCTGCCCGGGGCAGGCGGCAGCTCATGCCCACAATGGCAATCGGTTCGATATTCAGAACCTTTATGGAAGGTTGGCGATGGACAGCGGGCGGCATGATGATTTGCTGCAAATGCCTCGCCAGCTTATCTAGAGTTAAATAAGGTGATAACAGCGAATTTGGAATCTTGAGCCGTGATGGGAACAGTCCCAAAAGCGCCTGATAAAGGTCGTCCAACAAGGGTTCGGTAAAGCCCAATGATTCAAAGTCTTGATGTTCATCTATCGGTTCTTTCTCGACAATCTCCTGAATAAGGGGTGCGATTTTTCCCTTGATGGTTTCTATCTGTCCTTCTTTGGAAGAACAATACAAGCTATTTAGCCAGTGGCTGTCAGCGTCGCGGTTTCTGGGTTCATGCCAATAAGGTTTTCTGTCAAAATAATAAAGTGGCAAGTCTATTTTTTGATACTGAATTGGATTTAGCCTTGGCTTCAATCCTTTTAAATAAGCGTCATAAATTTGTTGGGCATCATTTGCCAGGGTTATGCTTTCATGGTGTACGATGGTTTTTTTTATTTCATACTCTTCAGATTCAATTTGTTTAATTAATGTTTCCTTGTCGCGGACGATGATTGCCAGGCGGAACTGATAATGATCGCGGCAATTGATTAAAGTACAGCACACATCATGAAGGCTTGCGGCCGACTCCCTTAGAAATTGGACATAGTTTGTCAGCATTTGCCGCAATGAACGCTCGCTATGGGCAGAAGCCACAAAACAATAGGGCTTTCCATGTTCTGCCTCAGGGTATTGTTTTATCTGCTTGGGCGGTTCCTCTATCACAACACTGATATTGGTTCCACTGAAACTGAAATTGGATACTTGCGCGTATCTTTTTTTCCCTGGATGGTGCTGAAAGGGGACACTTTCAGTTGCAATCAGCGCGGGTATGCTGTCTGGCTCAATCATGTTATTGGGTGTTGTGTAGTGCAAGTTCGGCGCGATTGTTTCATATCTGAAGGCGCAAACTGCTTTGATAAGTGAGGCAATGCCGGAGGAAGAGATGGTGTGGCCGATGTTACTTTTTAATGCGCCTATAATCAGCGGCTTATCTTGGCGATGATGGCCCAGGTGGACGCATTGAATTGCCTGAAATTCCACCGGATCGCCAACAGCAGTTCCGGTTCCATGCGTTTCAATGTAATCAATGTCGCCGGCAGCCAGGTTCGCTTGTGCCAATGCAGCTTGATGCATCGCGATCTGGGCTTCGATGTCAGGCACCATTAAGCCTGTCCCGTCGCCATTTTGGTTCATGACAATACTTTTAATAACCGCATGGATCTTGTCGTCAGCCTCTATTGCGTCCTGCAGCCGTTTGACAATAATCACCCCGCAGCCTTCGCTGCGAACAAAACCGTCTGCTTTGGCATCAAAGCTTCGGCATTTACCCGAGGCGGAGAGCATGTTTGCTTTGGTTAAGCCCATAAAGCTTTCAGGACAAAGACTAAGATGAACTCCCCCAACAATCGCCATATTGCATTGGTGGATCCTGAGCGCGGTGGCTGCAAGATAAAGAGCGGAAAAGGAGGAAGAGCATCCCGTGTCAACAGCCATGCTTGGACCTTTTAAATTTAATACATGACTCAGTCTTCCTGCTGCAGCGCTGTTAGCAATTCCTATAGGGGTGTAGGCATTAAATTTTACATTGTCTTTATACTTGAGTTGGCTGTATTCATGAGTTGAAATTCCGCAATATACCCCAGTATTAGTATCTTTTAATGAATCAAGAGTGATGTTGGCGTGGTTTAAAGCGCGAATGGACACTTCCAGAAATAAACGCTGCTGGGGATCGATTTGTTTTGTTTCTGCGGATGACAGCTTAAAAAAAGCGGCATCAAATAACTCTGGATTATTTAAAAATCCTCCGTGGCGGCTAATGATTTTACCAGCCTTTTTTCTATCAGCATCATAATATTTTTCAATATCCCATCGGCTCCTTGGCACTTCCTTAATTGGCGACTGCCTACTCAACAACAGTTCATAAAATGCCTGCACATCTTCAACATCGGCATCGATTCCTGGGAACTGGCAATTCATCCCGATGATGGCAAGGGGTTCATTGAGAATACCTTCAATATGATTTCTTTGATTTTCGTGGGCCACGCCTGCTCCTACAATATTGTGTGGTGTGAGACTTTATGGTGTATGCAATGCAGTCATACAAGAATACAATAACCGCTCGCCCTGATGAGCTTCTTTTCCATGCATAAAGGTAAAGTTATCCACTATCATAAAATCTCCCTTTTGCCAATTTAAAACACAAGCATGATTCTCAATAACCCGATTAATTTCTTTGACCTCGCCAGGCGAAAAAGCTTGGCCATCACCATAATGGCATACTATAGGGAACATATCTTTCAAGATAAGATAGCGGTAAGCTGCATATTTCCAAAAGTGTGAAGCTTTTAAGCCGTTATAAATCATATTTGAGTAGTAATTCAGGTAAGCAGAAGAGTTAAACCAGGCCATCTGATTGCTCAAGGGATGGTGCAAGACCCCCGGTAAATAGCTTGAGAGGATCAAATCATGGCAGGGGTTGACCCATTCCCAGGTAACCTCGTCTTGCATGAGCCTTTTTTCTACGGTTGTTTTATCCGTTGTGCCGAAATAATCAGGCCAGCCTTGGGCGCAGTGTTGGCCTAAAATCTTTTTTAGCCAATGATACTTGAGTGATTTCCCATGAAAAAACTGCTGGTACAAGACGCCGTGCTTTATGATTTTTTTCTGAATTTCTCTCGGCATGTTAAGCCAAATATCCAAAGCATTCGCAAAAATGGTTCCGCCGCCTTTTGCTGGCGGAGTAATGCAGCAAAAATAGATATGGGTTGGCGGGTTTTTCGATCTTGGTTTTTCATGGTGAAGTGGTAAAGGGATGTGGGAAGGCAGATCGCACGAGGTATATATATCATTCGCCAGCAAGGTTCTTGGCAAATCATAGTCTCTGGTACTGCATCTTTCGCCAAGCCCGCATAATTCTACCGCTTGAGAGAAATGATCTGCATCAAGACAGCCAAATCCCCTGAATAAAATAGCGCCTTTCTGGTGGAGCTCAGCCATAAGTTCGGCATGATACAGGGTTAATAGTTCCAATAAAGATGCAGGGGGCGCCTCCCGTTCAGAAGAAGCGGTGACCATAGGTATATTGGTGCTTGGCTCTGTTACGATATTTAACTTCATGCTTATCGCCTTAAAATGCAATCACTTAACAGCCTCCAGGAAAATAGGGCGGGTTTCATAATAAAGTTTACCGGCGTATTTACGCTGACAAATGACTTGCAGCGCTTCTTGCATATCTCTAATAAGATCGTTTAGGATTTCTGCCGGAAAGGTATGCATGAACGGCATCGTCAAGAGCAAATTCTTAAAATGATCAAGGGTTGGAAGAGGCACGCTTGCGGTTTCCAAATTTAATTTGACTTGCTTAAACGGCAAATGGCTCAGGATATTAACCACACGCAAAAAATACTGTTCGTTTGTTGAGTTGATATATTTATCCGTCAGATCACGGTAACGATTCTGTTTGGCCAACTCACGCCAGGTTTGCAAAATGCTGTTGTCGGAGAATGAAGAAAAGACGGCATACATTTTACCTCCAGGTTTTAAAGCCTGGTAAATATTAGGGAAGGACAATTCAATAGGAGTCCAGTGCAAGCACCAGAAAGAGAGAATAAAATCAAACGGCTGAGTATGCTTGAGTTCTTCGATGCGCTGTACCTCAAAGGAAAGATTCTTCCGGGCCCAATGCTGCCTTGCATGTTTTACCATAGGTTCCGAGCTGTCGATACCAAGTATTTGGCCGCTTTTTAGGTTATCCGCCAATAACTTAGTGAATAATCCATCACCAGAGCCAATATCCAGGATATTTCCAAATAATCTGAAATTTAAACGTTTGCAAAATGCCTCATTGATTTTATTTTGAATATAATTTCCATGCACATAACGCTCAGGATCCCATGACACGTTGCCTCCAATCCTCATCTGGCTTATTCGCCTCATATTTACGCTGTTTTAGCCTCGATTGTCCACTTTTTTGATTCATCAAACAATTTGTAACAAGGCTCTTACAAGGCCGGATTTTTTTGTGCTTTACTCTCATCTATGACGTTTTTCAGAATTTCTTTTTTATTTGGCCATTGCTGTACTACTGATTGATTCAATTGTGGACAATGTTCAACAAGCCAGGGTCCGAATTGAACCAGGAGCAAAGGAATTCTGGGCTTGAGGCACGCTTCAAATTTTTTCCGGCCTTCTTTTTTACAAAGGTCTCGATTGTCTATGCAGTTTTCAATAATATCGTTGGTTGATTGCTGCCAGTTTTCTGGCGGAGCAACGCCAAGGAAGGATTCAGTCATGATCTCTGACAGTATGTTTTGACTGAAAAAAGCAAATTTTTTAGGATGAACTTGATCTTCACAAAATTCCTGCTGCAAAAGCTCACGGATTTGTTTGCCAATCTGTTTCATGTCATTCATGTTAAAGCACGGGGTTAGCCTCAAGGCTGATTGAGGCGCGGGGCTTGCGGTGAGCAAATTGCTGATTATAATGAGGCCCAATCCAAGTAATACCCGTATCATTTTTATATCCATAATATTCCGCTGATTAAGAAAATTATAAATTCCATTTCATTGTTTGCCGGCCAGTATAACAAACTGTTTTTTTCATTTTAACTATCAGGTGCCGGTACCCTTGAAGCCAAAATATAAATTAAATGTTTTTCTTGTCGCCATTCAGAACATGAACCGCAGCAGCTATTATTTCGGGTATTGTGAGAAAAGGTATTTTTTTGTTCTTTCTAGCTTGAAAATAAACTGTCTTTGGCATAGAGTATGCTTGGCTATTAATGTCAAAAGGAATACTCTATGATTAACAAAATTGCAAAAATGGCAGCCATAGCACTGGCAAGCAGTGTTTTGACGGCGCATGCGGAAGAGTCCTGTTTCATTGAAGTCGCCGTGGCATCTCCTCCAGTTGAACTCTATGAAAATGTTGCTTTTAACGCAAGCAATGATATTGGCGTTAACCGTTCTGTCACGTTAAGCGGCGGAAGCGCTCCTTATGTTATAGACAAATTGCCATGTGTTGATAATCCATACGTCATTTCAGCTACCCGTTATGGAATTTTAAATGGCGGAGCAATTGGGGAATGTGAATTAAGAGCAGGCGCTGTTAGATTAAGCCATCCTGGCAGCAGTGTTTCTGTCGTATTCCCAAATGATTTCATTTGTTTGTTAAAAAAATAACGCCCTGAATCCTGGTTGCTGTAGAGCAACCAGGGAAATATTCGCTCACGATTTTGGGCTGATTTCCCAGTAATTCCCAAAGCGGATGTTGACAGCCTCATGATGATTGTGACAGCATTATTCATTGTAGAAAATTTTTTTCATATTTTTTGCGTTGAGTAATCCCATGCATTCAAAGGACATAATTTTTTTCCATACGTCTCTCCCTGGCGTTCTCCTTCTCCGCTGATGGCGGAGCATATTCTTTTCTTGCAGACAATTTTTTCATGGGCCTAACCAGGTCGAAACAAATACCGGGTTTTTCATCCTGTTAATTAGGAAAAATGATGATCAATTCAAAAAGGGTAGTGTGGTTTATTTGGCTGCTGGCATCAATTTTCTATGCCTATCAGTATATATTAAGGGTTATGCCCAATGTTATGCTGAATGATCTCATGCAGCAATTCTCTATGGATCCCGCCGTTTTTGGGCAATTTTCCGGGATTTATTATATTGGCTATTCCCTAATGCATTTACCGCTTGGGATTTTGATTGACCGTCTTGGCCCCAGAAAAGTCATGACAGTATGCATTTTGCTTACGGTTATTGGTTTGATGCCCATTATCTTTGCCAAAAATTGGATATACCCCGTCATGGGACGCGCCTTAATCGGCATCGGGTCTTCTGCGGCTATCCTTGGCGTGTTCAAAATCATCCGCATGCTTTTCAGGGAAGAACGTTTTACGAGGATGTTGGGGTTTTCCGTAACCATTGGCCTAATAGGCGCCATTTATGGGGGCGGTCCTGTGAATTATATGGTTCATCTGTGGGGCTATCAAACTGTTGTATTGGTGTTTGCTGCAATAGGATTGATGCTCGCAGGCATCAACTTTTTCATTGTCCCTGATATGCCGTCTGACCACCAAAGCACAGTGCTCTCGGATTTAAAGGCCGTCTTTACAAACAGAAAAGTGTTATTGCTTTGTGTCTCGGCTGGCATGATGGTTGGCCCTTTAGAAGGTTTTGCCGATGTATGGGGTTCTGCTTTCTTAAAACACATTTATGGTATCGATGCTGCTTCTGCCAGTTACTTTCCTTCATTAATATTTGTCGGGATGTGTTTGGGGTCGTCGGCTTTAAGCCTTATTGCAGAAAAATCTGGATATTACATAGGAACCATTATTGCCGCAGCAAGCACAATGTTTATCATTTTCACGCTGCTGGTGGCAGGAAAGCTTTCGATAAGCAGTATTGCCGTAAATTTTATTCTAATTGGGGTGTGTTGTGCTTATCAAATTATTGCCATCTATAAAGCGTCAACTTACGTTGAAGAAAATATCGCAGGACTGACCATAGCTGTTGCCAACACAATTATCATGAGTTTTGGCTATGCCTTTCATAGCACCATAGGCTATGTCATTAACGCTTCTGGCGGTGCAAATGCAGAGCACGCATTTTCTTATGGGATGAGTGTTATTCCAATTACATTATTGATAGGAGTCCTGGGCTTTGTGGTTCTGGGATTTATGGACAAATATCAAAATAAATATGCAATTGCCCCTAGATAACAACCTTTGTATTTACAATTTCATCGGTAGCTTATTTTAATGGAATGTCTTTCTTAGGGATTCCATTTGTTACATTCCTATGATTTTTGTGCGATGATTTTCTTTGACGCAGGGCTTTTCCCATATCACGCAAATGATTATTGCAGCCCATTATCTATGATAAAGAAAATCTGTATCCTATTATTGCTTCTAACCGTTCTTTGGGGCTGTGCTTCACGCCAAAGCGCACCGATTCCGGAGGCAGCTGTCCCTGACCAATTCCCTTCAGCCCAGCAGGCGCTTCAGGATAGATCCGATTTGCCTTGTTTTGCCTGGTGGCGGCAATTTGAAGATTCAGATCTGAATAAGCTGATAACGGCGGGATTACAAAATAATCCCGATATTCACATTGCCTTGGCAAATTTAAAGGAAGCGCGTGGCGAACTGCAGCATGTCAAACTGGGCTGGATTCCATCACTGGAGTTATTTGCCGGCTATTCCACAAACCCAGCGCTTGGCGTGCCTGGCGGATTTTATGGCGTATGGCCATCTTATGCCATGAATATTGCCCGCCATTTTAAACGCGAAAAGCAGGCTCGCTACAACGTTGAGTATTATCACGCCATGATTGATGGGGTTCGTTTGACGGTCATCGGGCAAATAGCCGCTGCTTATTTTACCCTGATGGCGCAGCAGGAAGAATTAAAATTACTCAACGAGCTGGACAGGGATTTAATGGATCTCATTAATCTCACGAAAGAAGATGTTAGGATCGGTTTGCAAAATAATATTGATTTGGCAAAAATTTCTGTGGATGAGAAGGCGGTCTCAGCCCTTATCAAGCCGGTAGAGCATAATATTATCGTCAGCCAGAATGCCCTTCGTTTTCTCCTGAACCAAAATCCCGGAAACATTAAAACACGGAACAATTTTACTGCTATTGACTTGACCCGGTTTAAGCCTGGCAGTTTGCCTGCTGCGGTGCTTCGCAACCGGCCGGATTTAAGAATGAGAGAATTTGCCATTAAAAAAGCGCATGCCGGGGTTTCTATGGCCTTTGCCGATTTTTTCCCAAGTTTGCAGCTTGATGAATTTATTGGTGAGGCGCATCTTCCTGAAAGCAAGCTTGCTGAGGTGACGGACAGTTATCTGCATGAAATTATAGATCCTGCAACCTTCGGTACAATTACTGCACGAAAGGGGTTGCTTGCTGCGCGCATGGCAGAGTACATGAAAGCAGTTCATCGTATCTTAAACGAAGTGGATAATGATTTATCAGCCAATCGCCGTATGCGTGCGTTTTTTCAAGAAAAGCAAAAAGCTGAAGCGGATTATGCTTATCAGTATAAGTTGCAGGAAGGATTGTTCAAAACAGGATTAATTTCTTATAAGATGTTGCTAGAAAACAAAATTTATTTGGACAAGCTCGCGCTGGAAACCAATCAGGCCAAATTGCAGCTCGCCCTTTCGCTGGTGCAGCTTTATCAGGATTTAGCGGGGGGTTATGCTATTAGGTAATAACGGATACGGATATTCGGTGACAAGGTGACTATTTTTACAAAATTAAAGCATGCGCGAAGGCTTATCACTCTGCCGAATTTTATTATTTTTACGGGATTAATAGCGGCGTTGATCTATGTTTTCTCTTTTCTTTTTCCCATTACCGATAATGCCTTTGTGTTGAATAATGTAAGACCTGTGGCAGCGCAGGTCAGCGGGTTCATCACGAGTATTCAGGTTAAAAACGGGCAGTATGTCAAGCGTGGACAAACTTTATTTACTGTTTTTAGCATGCCTTATCAATACAAGGTTGATAAAATCGCTGCAGAACTTGGAGCTTCGCGCGCCAGATTGGCAGCCCTGCAGAAAACCCATGAGCGGGATGAAAAAATCAGTGAAACTCGCCATAAAATTTATATCAAACGGAAACAGGATGATGAAAAATACCGCAAGGGGTATGCCATCCGCTCGGTGTCCTTAATTACTCTGCAAAATTCAGAGCAGGAAACCCAAGCCGCTCTTGATGAATGGAAAGCAGCTTTAAAACAACTTGAAATTGATAACCATGTGATTAAAGCGCAAGAAGAGAAAATCAAAGCCATTGAAGCAGAGCTGAATATAGCCCGAATCAATCTTGAGCTAACCAATGTCACTGCAGAGAATAATGGCGTTGTTCAAAATCTGTTTTTAACATTGGGGACGCCTGTCAATGTGAATCAACCGCTATTTTCGTTTATTAATACCGATGACCTTTTCATTCAGGCTAACTTTAACGAGACAGATTTACGGAATGTGCGCAAGGGATGTAAAGCCTATATTTTTCCCCGTATGTATCTTGGACGAAAGATGTTTCATGGGATTGTAGATTCCGATTTTTGGTCGGCCAATCGACAACTTGTTGATCCCAGAACACAGCTGCAAACAGTCATTAATGAGAACCAGTGGATTCTTCTTCCACAACGATTGCCGGTTATTATTCGCGTGACTGATCCTGACCCCCGTTATCCCTTGCGGGTTGGAGCGAGTGCTTATGTTTACATCAAACCTTGCCAGCTGGCTTGAGCGAAATGATCCTTACGGTTTGTACCGTATGACTTTTCACAAGGCATTATTCACAGCGGTCGTTATGGTATTTGTGTATTGGCTCTTTTTACCTGACAGGTTTCTTGCCTTCATAGCGCCTGTGATTGTGGTATTTTTATACGAATTACCAACAGCGACAAGCTTTCAAGAAAGAGACTGTATTTTACTCTTTGTTTTTACAGCAATTATTATTGGGAGTATTTCATTTTATTTGATATTTCCCTTTCGATTTTTTTTCTTTTTTTATGCCATTCTATTTTTAGCCGTTGTTTATTTTATCATTGCCGACCATTTCCCAAAGTTTAAAAATGCCTCCATGCTCATCATCGCCGTCAGCACGATTAATTTATCTTTGCAGCCGGCTGCCAACCTTGGGGGTGCTTATGAAATTTTAATGGCAAGCCTCCTTTCCATGGGAACGTTGTTTGTTTGTTTGATTGTTTTTCCTAATCGTTATCTCATCATCTGGGTACATGCGGTCAGACAGTTTATCGTTTGTCTTGAAAAAAGAATTGAAGCCAGTGTCCATCAAAAAATGAGCCCTGAGTATATGATAGAAATTCCTCATCTTGGTATGATGCGAACCTACCGACGGCTCGTTCCTAAATCCTGTTTTCGGGATGTATGCCAATTATCTGCTAACCTTAGGAATATTGAATTTGCCTTGTTTAATCGCTTTGAAGCGGATAACAATATGCGGTTCTGGTGGACTGTAAGACGCTATTTGCAGTTGCTAAAACTCCATATGAAGCATCAAAAACAGCAGCGCCTGCCTTGTCTTCTGCGGTTAAGGCCGGAAACGCCATTGCAAAATCTTGTGAGTGAATATCTCATCAAGATCATTATGTGCTGGAACCGGTTATGCAACAACTATCCTTCTTAAAAAGAAAACTAGAATATGCGAGGTTCACGCATTTGGCGCTTATGTACATCATGGCGCTTTGTGTCTTTTTATTTTCAACAATCCCCCATAAAAGATGGGTGTTTCTTTCGGTGATGGTGATATGTGCGGGTATTCAGCCCGGTTTGATTGTCAAGCGCTCGATTCGGCGAATCAAAGGCACTATGCTTGCTCTCGTTTTAATGATGCCAGTACTTTATCTTGTGCAAATAAATTATCGCTTGATTCCCGTTTTGTTGATTGGATCTGCAATTTTGATGGTTGTTTCCGGCATGAACTCGAATCGATATGACATCAAAGTTTTTTTTACCACTTTTTTTGTATTTCTGCTCACTGCGCTAACAGTTGAAGAAATAACAGCAGAAGGTCCGGTCGAGATGGTGTTAAACAGGGCAATCTGCACCTTAATCGGAGTTGCTATTATTCTATCTGCGGATTATTTTTTGTTTGATTCCTATCGTTACGGGCGCAAGCTTTATTTTTTTCACCAATTGCTGACTTATCGTTTTCTCAAAAAGAAAGCGCAGGAACTGCGGGAAGAAAAAAACTTGCCAGTGAATCGTTATACCTATATTTCCAGGCTGCGAGATGAAACCAATGAACGCTTTTCTGCTTTGGCAAAGGCAGCAGAAAGCCTCGTTTCGGATTTAAGCGCCGATTTAGCTTTAAAAAAAGAGGTTGCGCAATTCCAGGGCACGCTATCGGAGCTCAGGCGGTTGCTTTTTGCGACTTGCTTTGCGCGGCTAATCCTGAATTCGCCTGAGAATTTAACGCGTAATCTCGTCGATTTTGATGCCTTGATGAGTAAGGCTCAAAGCCAGATGCTTATAACTATGCATGATAAAGACCAACCCGTAGAAACCATGGCAAAAAGCTGAAGCTTGCCGGTTTGGGTTTACGCTTTCCCGGCAATAATCTCAGTAACATCTTTTGAGAGTTCGGCTTGATGGTTAACCGGCAATCTCAGCACACGGGCATTTTCACCTAAATCCAGTTTTTTAAGATCAATTGACTGCAGCATGGGGTAGTCATAGCTTTTAAAATAGAGCTTGGCATTCTTTAAGTCTTTAAACACTGTCCACTGCGTTGTTTCTGTTCCAGCAGATCCCTTGGGATTGCGCACCATCCCGTTTGGTATAAATACATTTTCAATGATGTGATGGGCTAAAACCACAGCTTTTTCAGCATTTTCTACAGGTAAAGCCGTTGTCTGTAAAAAAGCCATTTTCACGAATCGCGAAGGGGATGTACTGTCTCCTGGCAGGCCGAACATGCCGGCGCCCTGGCTGGTTGCGCTGTATGTAATTCCATCCTCTTTGATTGGTTCAACAGCATAAGGACTTAAATTGGTGTAATTTTTCAAGTTATTGATATGCCAGTCAAAAGTAGGGGCGTTTGTCAAGATTCCAAGTGGGTTATCGTATACTTGCATGTCTTTTTTGTTAAACTCGATAACAATACTTTTGCCTTTGGAATCATTAACAATTACATGAACCGGAAAAGTTACTTTTCCTTGCTGAGGCACATCCAAATCCTGGCCAAATACAATCAGCCTGCTTAATTTTGCCTTGACTTCCTCTACCGTTTCAAACTGACTTAAAATCCAGTCCCCCAGTTGGTAATAGGGGATGCCTTGTTTGACGTTCTCATTTGTGGCTTCGGGATAGTCTGTAAAACCCGGCAAATAGAGAAACCCCATGGAAAGCCCTTTTTCATTCATGCCGTCAACAGCATGATCCTGATGGAAGAAATTTAAATACACATAGCCATATTTTGCAGTCCATGATTGACTTTCCTGGCCATTTAAAGCTTTATTCGTAAACTTTCGTCCTTTTGGGGACGTGATGATTTCACTGTCAAGCGGCGGGCCAAATTCCAAAGTGCGTCCAATAACAACAGCGCCATCCTTTGCCTTGATTAAGATATTCGTACAGGCAAAAGAGAGACTTAAATTGAATGAAAGAATGAATATAAAGGCGGCCTTGAGTTTCATTTTCTACGTCCCTGTTTTGGGTTTATAGGCGTAACATTTATGAATTTAAAACAATTCATATGGGAAGTCTATCAACTGATATGGAAATACATTGATATGACATATGGATTTTAAAATTTTACAGTGCGACAAAAACAATTTTGATTATTATCTCGCATTGAACAATGCGACCAGTTTTTTTATAATGTAATCCGTTTTTCTAATGATGTTATCCAAAGAATACACTTTTAAGACAAAGGCTTTGGGGTTACGCCCTGCCGGCGCGTCATTTTAGAATAAAACCCAAATTTGAATATGCAGAAAGGCCAAAGTCGATGGTAAAAGATGATCATTGCAAAGAAGCAAGCAACTCGCCGCTTGGGAAGAAAATCACTTATGTTTCTGAATACGCTCCGGAATTGTTATTTCCCATTCCTCGAAAAGGCAAGCGCGATGAGATCAAGGTGCCAGAGCCCCTGCCATTCTTTGGCTTTGATACCTGGAATGCCTATGAGGTTTCCTGGCTGAACCCTAAAGGTAAGCCGCAAAACGCAATTGTCCAGTTCGACATAAGCTGTCATTCAGTCAATCTCATTGAGTCAAAATCATTCAAATTGTATCTGAATTCATTTAACAATACTCGGCTGGTTTCAGTTGATGAGCTCCGCGCGCGCCTGTTGAAAGATATAAAGCGGGCGGTTGATGGAGACGTGTTGATAACCCTACACACACTGGATGATTTGTTGAGCCAAAAAATTGAGACTTTCGAAGGAACATGTCTTGATTTTTTGGACATTGAGCCTGACTCTTACCAGGTAAACCCGCAACTCTTAAGCGCCAAAGAGAACCGCAAGGTGAAAGAAACACTGTACTCACACTTGCTGAAATCAAATTGTTTGGTAACGGGTCAACCGGACTGGGGATCTATCCAGATTTCTTATACAGGCGCGAAAATTGATGAGGCCGGGCTTCTGAAATATCTTATATCATTCCGCAACCACAATGAATTTCATGAGCAATGCGTCGAGCGGATATTTATGGACATTCAAACATATTGCAAGCCATCTGAATTGATTGTTACTGCAAGATATACAAGGCGCGGGGGGCTTGATATCAACCCGACAAGAAGTTCAATACCCATTTCACCGGTTAAAAACATCAGAATGGCGCGACAGTAGCCGGAGGCATGGTTGATCTGTTCAAAAAGAAATCTTTATACCTCGATCAGAAATTTTTATCATTACTCATCATTAAATGTTTTTTGAATTTCCTTTACTATAATTCAAATTAGATTCACCATGCCTCCAAATTAATGAATAACAATATCAAAACTTATAGTCAGGCTGCCAGGCAAATTGGTTTTGTGATGAAGCACCATCACCTTGGATCTTCAGAAGTTAGATTGCTCAAAAAACTCATCCAAGACAGCTATAACACGTTTGGGGCATTGCACCATGATAAAATTTTTTTGAACCTCGGATTATGGGATGAAAAAATTTACAGTGAATACAAAGAGCTAAATTTCAATTTTTCATCTGTATCTGAAGTACAAGATATCAATTCTCAATTACTTCTTTATTTTCTGATAAGACCATTAATAAAAAATCAATTTTTTAACAAAAGACTGTTAGACGTCGGCTGCGGTAATGGTCTTGGCCTTAAAGCAAGCGCTGAATTATTAAAAACCAATTACGCATTAGGTGTCGATTTGGTTGATCGCTTAATCGCTCACTCCAATGATCATTTCTATTTGCAAAACAAAGTGAATTTTATCCAGTCTGATGCAGAAAACCTTCCTTTAGAAAATGAAAGCTTCGATATTATTACCAACCTTGAGAGCTCCCATTTGTACCCTAATATCGAAGATTTTTTTTCAGAAGTTGAGCGCATCTTGTCTGTTGGTGGTTTTTTTTGCTATTCAGATCATTATTATATTCATAAGGATCAATCAACCAAATTAGAAAAATTTGTTAAAGAGAGCAAAAAATTAAAAATTATTCAAAAAACTGATATTACAAAATTGGTGCAAGCTTCTCTCTATCAACGTTTAATTGTTAATGAAGAATCATTTTATAGAGCTGCCCTATCCATTATCGGCCATGAGCCAAATAAAATACTCCAGGAACTTCCCACTTTAGCGGCGGTTTTCGGTCTCATATTCCTGCCTTGGTGGAAAATCAGGTTTAAAAATCCAGCCTTGCAATGGGTGGCCAAGGTTGCCAGAAAGGATAAGTTTTGGGGTAAAAAATATTATTTTTATTATCTAATTCAAAAGGTTAAATAATGAAAATAAAAAAAATAAAAACGATTATATATGGATATAGTGAGGAAAGATTAATCAAAAATATCCTTTATCACTCAAAAGAACCGATTCTTTTAAAAATACCCCAATTTACTGATACATTTTCCTTGGAATATTTTGAACGTTTTAACACCATTCAGACAACTTACTGTACCTATTTGAATAATAAACTGATTAACTTTCGTACAGGAAATTTTGCAGAGGTCATTTCCCAAATAAAAAATAACGAACCCCACAGAATATTTGCTGAGATGTTTTCTTCCAATATAACATCCGAAATAGAAAAGCATGTGCCGCTATGGCAAATAATCCCTTTTAGGCCAAGGTATTTTAATGAAAAAATCAAAATGACTTTTTATTTTGGAGGTGCCAATACGAACACGCCGCTTCATTATGATAGAGAGCATACTTGCAACCTTCATTTATGTCTGAGTGGGAAAAAGAGGTTATTACTTTTTACGAAAGAACAAAATAAGTATCTATATAAACTACCTTTTTTCGGTGATTCATTAATTGATTTCTCAGAACCTGATGACCTTTTATTGAAACAATACCCAAAGCTTGCGCAGGCTGAGGGTTATGAAGTTATTCTGGAAAGGGGAGATATGCTGTTTTTGCCTAGAAATTGTTGGCACTATACTGAGTATCTTGAGCCTTCTTCCTCAGCGACTTATGTGTTTTATCCTAATAAATTCTTTCAATTTTTAGGTCATTTTACTGGCCATTTCTTCCTTGGATTTAAAGAAGAATCGGGCTTTAGGCTATATAAATGGCCTGTATTTCAGAGGTTTGACTATATGTATGCCTCGTCTGACGGAAAGCTGAAATACTTATATACGCTCATTGAAAAAATAAGCTATTTATTTTTATTACCTATTGTAAGTATATTGCATATCATTGCCTTTAAAATAAAACCAAGAAGGCCATTTTAATCAAGAAAGGGTAAAAATTGATGATGCTTACGGCTCAAAACTTATTCAGGGAATAAGGGCTTTTTTCTCTGCCAATCGCTCGTAAAATCCCAATGAAAAAATTATTGTTCCTTAAACGGGACAATTATAGGTTCTATGACCTTATCTTTTACCTGCTGCAAATTTCGATTTCCCAATGAGCTTATTAGCCAAACATCTTGGCTCAATTGGCAAAAAAAGAAAAAAAAGACTAATTATTTAATATGTTTTTTGTTTTTTTGTTAAAGTTGTAAATAATTTTGCCGATTTTAATCATATCCGCATACAGTGAGCAGATTATATGGGAATAAAACAGCATCTTACAATTCGCTCCTCTGTATTAAAAGGGCATGTTAATAAGTATGCAATATTAGGCTTAATTATCTCGATAAGCAGTATTATTGTCGCAACAATTCTTGTTTCTTATCAGATGACTGGCGGAATTAGCCTGAGTGGCTTGATTCATGCGCAGACTTCAAACCCTGCTATTTGGGCGCTTGATTTAACTCCTTTTATGTTCGCTTATTGGGGGCAGTCTTTCTGCTATGAGCTTGCAAGCAAGGCTGAATTGATCATCGAAGACAAAACCCGGGAACTGGTCGATAAACGCGGCGATCTGGAGCAAAAATTACAATATGAAAGCAATCACGACAGCCTAACCAATTTACCTAACATACGTTTGCTGTCAAAAAGGATTAATCAGGGGATTCAACAGTTGAAAAAAGGCGAAATGCTGGCGGTTATCATTCTCAATATCAATAATTTTAAGGATGTTAACTATACCTATGGGAATTTTAGCGCAAACAGCTTGCTGCTCCAGTTTTCGGAAACATTAAAATCCCTTCTTTTGGAACCTTACATGTTGCAATCATATATGGGGATGAACATGATTGCGCGCTTACAGGCAGCTGAGTTTGCAGTGCTTATTCCCCGCTTAAGAAAAGATCATAATTTAGAGCAGATAGTGGCCAATATAATCGACGGTACCTCTAAAACCTTTATGATTGACGGGAATAATATCAATATTTCCACCACAGCAGGGGTTGCTGTTTATCCAGAGCATGGCAGCAATGATGAAGAGTTAATTCATCATGCGACGCTTTGTTTATTGCACGCAGAAAAAGAAGAACAGCGTTATGCAATGTATAAGCCCAGCATGGATAAAGGATACAAAACCAAAGGAATTATGCTTAAGGAAATAAGCAGCGCAATTGATCATGAAGAAATTGAAACTTTATATCAGCCGGTTATTCAATTAAACAATGAAAATATTGTCGGCGCTGAGGCGGTAATTCACATCAGCAGCGAGAAGTATGGCGTATTTAATGCGGAGAAGTTAATTCCCCTCGTAGAAGGGACGAGTCTTGTTAAGAAATTAACTGAATTTACCCTTCGCAAAGCGACAGAACAGCTGGTTTTATGGCATGGCATCAATCAGAAGATATTTATCAGAGTCCATCTTTTTAATGCCACGGATATGGAGCTGCCTGGATTTATCGAGGATTTATTAAAAAGACACAATATGTCTGCTTCTTATTTGCGGGTTGAATTAACAGAGAAGGCTTGCTTAAGCGATCAGACGCGTTCTGTTAATTTTCTAAACAAGCTTGCCGAAATGGGAATAAAAATTGCTATCAGTGATTTTGGCAGCGGATATTCATCCTTTGTTTATCTGATCAATTTCCCTATCCATGGATTAAAAATTGATAAGTCATTTACGATGAATATGATGAAAGACGAAAAAAAACGCAAACTCGTGCACGCAATTACCCGTTTGGCTGACACAATGAATCTTGAAGTATTTGCAGAAGGAATTGCCGATAAAAATACTTTAAGCGAATTGAAACAACTGGGCTGCAAGTATGGAGAAGGCCCCTATTTTTCACAACCTGTCAGCGCAGAAAGTTTTACGTCTGCTTTAAGGCGTCTTAATCAAAATACAACCAATATTTATCCTTAAATTTTAAGGCAGTAACTGCGGATTGGAGCACTGTATCCGGCAGCGTTATGAGCCTTACCCAAGGTTTTCAATTGCAATACACTCTGGTGTGCGTCACATCGAGGGATGTGCCGTAATTAATAAAAGCTTTATTTTCAAGCAGAGGCTTTACGGCTATTACTTCTTGGGGTTCAATGATTTCCGCACGATTAAATCCACAAGCAGTCAAAATAAGGAAAATTGGCAGGCAACACATCCATTTCATCAGTTATTCCTGTTATTTTTTTATCTAAATGGTAGAGGATGTTTTTGGTTTTTTCCATGAATATTAGGCATTGAAATATTTATTCCCTCTTCTTGTTTTTTTGCATGGGCTTTCACTATACTGATGCCAGTATTATTGACCGCGGCACGCAATAAGTGGCGGCAGGCAGGAAAGGATCCATCTTAATGACCGCTTGATGATTGTCATTAGGAGTCTCTTACAGGGTAGATATCATGCTAGACAGGGCAAGTGTAATTGATGAGCAGTTTTTAAAGCGGGTAAAGAACGCTGATTTTCCGAGTGCAAAAAGCGCAATAACGCCGCATGAAGCGGGAATGGAAAAAAAAACAGCCATTGAAATTTTTGATTCCCAAATTAAATCAAGGCAACTTGATCTCATTGCCCGGCAATTAAAAGAAAAAGGGTTATCCTACTATACGATTGGCAGCAGCGGGCATGAAGGTAACGCCGTGTTTGGCCATGTTTTTCGTTATAACGACATGGCTTTTTTACACTACCGAAGCGGCGCTTTTTTTATTCAGCGCAGTAAGCAAATTCCGGATTGCGATCCTGTAAGGGATATTTTGCTTTCATTGGTTGCTTCAGCAGAAGATCCCATTGCCGGAGGGCGCCATAAGGTATTTGGCAGTGTGCCATTATATATTCCGCCCCAAACTTCGACCATCGCCTCTCATTTGCCAAAAGCATTAGGCACCGCACTGTCAATTACGCGCGCCAAAGAGCTTGGCATTGAAAGTATACTGCCGAAAGACGCAATCATACTCTGTTCGTTTGGTGATGCGTCAGTAAACCACGCAAGCGCGCAGACGACGCTAAATGCCTGCTCGTGGATAGCGGGGCAAGGGTATCCTCTGCCTCTCTTGTTGATTTGTGAGGACAATGGCCTTGGCATTTCCGTGCCCACCCCCAGTGATTGGATTGAAAAAACAGTCTCCTCAAAGCCCCATATTCAGTACATCGCTTGTGATGGATTAAATATAGCAGATTGTTATAGCAAAGCTAAGGAGGCGCTTTATCTAACCCGGGTAAAAAAACAGGTGGTTTTTTTGCATGTAAGATGTGTGCGCCTGCTGGGACATGCAGGCTCAGATATTGAATCGCAATACCGCAGTCTCTTGGAGATTGAAAAAACTGAAAAGGATGATCCTTTATTGCATACTGCCCGCATTTTACTTCAAGCTGGGTGGATGACAGAAAAAACAATCCTTGAGCTCTATCAGAATAACCAGGCGCTCATTCAAGCAAAAGCAATGGAAGCATTAAATTCTCCTCAATTAGGCGATGCAGCAGCGGTGATGTCTTCCATCCTGCCAAAAAAACGATTAAAAAAACATCATCCCTTGCCCTTGGAAGCAAACCGTGAGCATGTTTTTGGCACAGCATACCCGCAGCTTAAAATGAAGCGCAATTTATGCCAGCTGATTAATTTTGCCTTGACCGATGCCATGATCCGATACCCCAATATGGTGGTTTTTGGCGAAGATGTGGGAAAAAAAGGCGGCGTTTATCGGGTGACTGCCGATCTTCAGGCGCGATTTGGCAAGCGGCGGGTGTTTGATACGCTGCTTGATGAAACAACGATATTGGGGACTGCAATTGGCATGGCGCACAATGGTTTCTTGCCTGTCCCTGAAATTCAGTTTCTCGCCTATTTGCATAATGCTGAAGATCAATTGCGCGGGGAAGCAGCAACTCTCTCTTTTTTTTCTAATGGACAATACCAAAATCCAATGGTGGTGCGCATTGCCTCACTGGCTTACCAAAAAGGTTTTGGCGGCCATTTTCATAATGATAACTCTATTGCCGTATTGCGTGATCTGCCAGGTGTGGTTGTGGCATGCCCTTCCAATGGCGCTGATGCGGTTAAATTGCTGCGAACCTGCTTATGCCTCGCAGAGGAAGAAGGCAGGGTGGTTGTCTTTCTCGAACCCATCGCATTATACATGACCAAGGATTTGCATGAGGCGGGTGATGGACAGTGGTTATTCACTTATCCGCCGCTGACGGAATCAATTCCACTGGGAGAAGTCAGTACTTTTGGCAAAGGTGAAACGGTGATCCTGACTTATGCGAATGGGTACTATTTATCGAGGCAAGCTGCGAAAATCTTGCGGGATAGTTATGGCATTTCAGTGAAAATTGTGGATTTGCACTGGCTGAATCCTTTACCTGAAGCTGCCATTCTACGGGAAGTAGCCAAGGCGAAGCACGTATTAATTGTTGATGAAGGAAGAAAAAGCGCATCAGTCAGTGAAGGAATCATCAGTTTGCTTGTAGAGCGCGCCTCACCCAAGTTAATAATCAGACGCCTGACTGGAGAAGACTGTTTTATTCCCTTGGGCCAATCCTGGCAATATTTATTACCCAGCCGCGATAAGATTGTAGCAGCTGTGCAAAATTTTTATCAAAACACCGATACGGTATTGAAGAAGTATACAAACCCTGTGTATGTTAAATGATTAAGTAATCGGGACTTGCCTTGGATAAGGAGAATAATGTGGATGATTTATTATTTATTGATGAACAGCTTAATGACGAAGAGAGAATGATTCGTGACAGTGTTGCACGTTTTGTCAAAAATGATGTCGTCCCATTAATGGCTGAAGCTTTTGAACAAGCAGTATTCCCGCGCGAATTAATTAAAAAATCAGCTGAACTCGGCTTGCTTGGACTAACATTGCCTGGTCAGTATGGGGGGGCAGAAGCATCCTATATTGCCTATGGTCTGGTTTGCCAGGAGTTAGAACGAGGAGACAGCGGACTGAGAAGTTTTGTGTCCGTGCAAAGTTCTTTGTGTATGTATCCGATATTTCGTTTTGGTAGTGAGGAACAAAAAGAACGCTTTTTGCCCGCGATGAGCCGAGGTGAAGTGATAGGCTGTTTTGGTTTAACGGAACCGGATTCAGGGTCAGATCCTGCAAGTCTTCGAACCTTTGCCAAAAAAGTTGAGGGCGGCTGGCGTTTAAACGGTGCAAAACTCTGGATCACCAATGCGCCGATTGCGGATATTGCCATTGTTTGGGCCAAAACAGAGGATGGAATCCGCGGCTTTATTGTAGAAAAAGAGTTTGAGGGATTTATCCGTCGCGAAATAAAATTAAAAATGTCCCTGCGCGCTTCGCTGACTGGCGAGCTTGTGTTTGATGATGTATTTATTCCTGATGCCAATATTTTACCTGGTACAGAGCGCGGATTATCTGCGGCCTTAAGTTGCTTGAGTCAGGCACGGTATGGTATTGCCTGGGGCGCAATCGGCGCTGCCATGGCCTGTTTTGATATTACCCGAGACTATTTGTTGGAACGCAAACAATTCGACAGACCATTAGCTTCATTTCAGCTTATACAAAAAGATTTAGCAGAAATGTACACCGAGATTATCAAAGCGCAATGGATGAATTTACAAATCGGCCGCTTAAAAGATCAGCAGCGGGAAACTCCAACAATGATTTCACTGGCAAAAGGCAATGCTTGTCGCGAAGCGTTAAAAATTGCCCGCGGCTGCCGCAATTTGTTAGGCGGTAATGGCATAAGCCTTGAATATCATGTGATACGCCATATGCTGAATCTTGAATCTGTCTTTACTTATGAAGGTACGGATAATGTGCACACCCTGGTTTTGGGAAGACACATCACCGGGATTAATGCTTTCAGTTGAGGCAACCGCTTTTTCCCAAAATTTTTTTAGTTTTAATTGGCAGGAATAAATATTTTGTCTTATAGTTTATTGCGTGTTTAAAAAATAAATATGAAATAAGGAGATAAAAATGGCTGATTGGAACAGCGTAGTATTCCTCAAAACCAAGGGTTCATGGACTGATACGGATAAAGTAAGCAAATGGCCCGGCGTAAAACAAATCTGGTCTACTTCTGGGGATTGGGACTGGTGCATCAAACTGGATAAAGAGCACTCAACCCCTGAAAAAACCGAAGAATTCGTTGCCAAGCTTCGCCAGGCTGACTGGGTATCTAACACAGAAAGCAACTGGTGGCGCGAAGTTTATAGCAAATAAGTTTTTTGCGAAAAAGGCCTCTTTCAAAGAGGCCTTTTTATCTAAGGCGATATGACGAAATTACGAATCTCGCGGCTTGTATTTCCTAAATGTTGTTTTAACCCCCCGTTGACTCATTGAAAAAGTAACCCGAATTATTTTCTGTCTTGTTATTTACTAATAGAAAAGCTATTATACGCTTCCAATCGGGGCGTGGCGCAGTCTGGTAGCGTACTAGCATGGGGCGCTAGGGGTCGTGGGTTCAAATCCCGCCGTCCCGACCAAATTTTATAAATTAAATCAATGTATTACGTGCAAATCAATTTTTGAAAATTATAAAACAAAATATTCTTGGTACCACTTTTGGTACCAGATAAGCAATGTTTATTAAATTCCATTTCTCAGCTTTCTTTTGATCTTAGAAGCTCCCATACGCTCAAAGAATCTCTAAATTTTGGCTTTCCGTGCTGATAGAACTCAACCAATGCGGCATAAAAGATATTTTTATTGCCTATGTTGAGGGGTTAATGGGTTTTCCAGAAGCAATTAATACGGTTTTTCCTAATCGAGATGCGTCCCTAATCCAACCAAACTTGCTGAAAATTCATTTATGTATTTCATACAATCAATCACTCTCCAAGTTCTTAATGTGGATTGTTGTGCATCATCTATTATGACGTAAAATATCTTTGACGAATAAGAGTTTGCATTATACACTCCTTAGCATAACACTCAAGGATGCAAAGCATTTTGATTCTTAGCGATATTACAACAATAAATGCGGGTTACCCTTTTAGAGGCAAAATTCTTGAAGTGAATAACTCGGGCGTGCGAGTTATTCAAATGAAGGATATCGATGCGAATTACTCAATCCATTGGAATTCAGTAGTTGAAACGCAATTAACAGGGCGGCAAACACCGAATTGGCTTAAGCATGGAGATATTTTATTTGCAGCTCGAGGTCAACGCAATTTTGCTGCATTCATAGATGATGAGTTGAAGGAGCGCCATGCGATTGCTGCACCTCAATTTTTTGTAATTCGCTTAAATACTCCCTGTGTTCTACCAGAATATATAGCTTGGTTTTTAAATCAGACTATCGCACAACGCTATTTTCTCAGTAATGCCGAAGGCAGCTCAACGCCAAGTATTCGTAGGCAGATATTAGAAGCAACACCAATCATTTTACCTTCATTAAAGCAACAAAAAACCATCGTAGAATTAGCTAAAACCATTAGCAAAGAAAAACAGCTAGCGTACAAAATGATCGCTAACGGTGAGTTACTGATGCAAACCCTGCTTAATGAAATCAGTCAAACCCAATTGAATCAAGAGGAAGTTCCATCATGCTAAATAGCAATGCGTTAAACACTATAGCCACCAATGCCGACCCTGTTAATCAAGACGCCATCAATAAAGCGCTGATGGCAGCGTGTGATACTTTTCGTGGAACGATTAGTGCCGATACCTATAAAGATTTTATTCTTACCATGCTCTTTCTGAAATATATATCAGATGTCTGGCAAGATCATTTTGAGGAATATCAAAAGCAATATGGCGATGAGCCGGAATTAATTCATGAAATGATGAAAAATGAGCGTTTTGTGATCCCAGAAATTATTCTTAAAAATGAAGATGGCTCTGTTAGAGATCAATTTCAAGCAACGTTTAAAAACCTTTGGGAACGACGCCATGAACCCGGAAATGGCGAGCGGATTGATCTGTGCTTACATGCCATAGAAGAAGCGAATGGTACCAAACTGCGCGATAACGCTAAAAGTGTTTTCCAAGATATCAGTTTTAATACCGATAAGCTCGGCGAAGAAAAACAGAAAAATACTATATTAAGACATTTGTTAGAAGATTTTGCCAAGCCTGAATTGAATTTAAGACCTTCTCGTGTCGCAGGACTTGATATTATTGGCAATGCTTACGAATATCTTATCAAACACTTTGCTGCCAGTGGTGGCCAGAAAGCAGGGGAATTTTATACCCCTCCTGAAGTATCCAGTTTGATGGCAACATTACTTGATCCTCAACCTGGTGACAGCATATGCGATCCTGCTTGTGGTTCAGGTTCTTTATTGATGAAATGTGGTCGACTGATTAGAGAAAACCATCACCAAAAAAATTATGCGCTCTTTGGACAAGAGGCGATTGGGTCGACATGGTCGCTCGCCAAGATGAATATGTTTTTACATGGCGAGGATAATCACAAAATTGAATGGGGCGATACCATTAGAAATCCAAAGCTATTGGATAGCAAAGGGCATTTGATGTTGTTTGACATTGTCACAGCGAATCCACCCTTCTCTTTGGATAAATGGGGTCATGAAGAAGCTGAAAATGATCATTTTGGCCGCTTTCACCGAGGCATACCGCCTAAGACCAAAGGCGATTATGCGTTTATTTTACATATGATTGAGACGCTTAAGCCTAAAACAGGCCGCATGGGTGTCGTAGTACCTCATGGGGTTTTATTTAGAGGCTCAAGTGAAGGAAAAATCCGGCAAAAATTGATAGAAGAAAATTTACTGGATGCTGTGATTGGCTTACCTGAAAAACTCTTTTATGGCACAGGAATACCTGCAGCCATACTCATTTTCAAAAAGCAAAAATCAGATGATAAAGTGCTATTTATTGACGCGTCTAAAGAATTTAAATCAGGCAAAAATCAAAACCAGTTATCACAAGCAAACATTGATAAAATTATTGAGACCTACAAACAGCGTCAATCTGTTGATAAATACGCCTATCTTGCAAGCCTCGATGAAATCAAAGAGAACGATTACAACCTGAATATTCCCCGCTATGTGGATACCTTTGAAGAGGAGGAAGAAATTGACTTGATGGCGGTTAGAGCTGAACGCATGGCACTTAAAAAAGAACTGGCTGAGCTTGAGCTTCAGATGGAAGCTTATTTGAAGGAGTTAGGTTATGGTGCCTAATGGGTGGAAAAAGAAAAAACTTGATGAAGTAACAAGCTTGATTTTAGATGGAACTCATTTCTCACCAAAGTCAAAAGCTGGCCCATACAAGTACATAACCTCAAAGAATATTCGCTTCGGTAAAATGGATTTAAACGATATTTCTTACATTTCAGCGGAAGAGCATGAATTAATTCACAAGAGATGTCCAGTTAAATATGGTGACCTGCTTCTTACTAAGGATGGAGCCAATACAGGAAATGCAGCTTTAAATGAATTAAACGAAGAATTTAGTTTACTATCTAGCGTAGCTGTTATTCGTGCAAATCCAGAATTTACTTCTAATAAATTTCTTTTGCAAACTCTTCTTTCACCAAAGTGTCAATCAATGATTAAAGATGAAATGGCAGGGCAGGCTATCACAAGATTAACCCTACAAAAAATTAAATCGTTTGAGATCATGTTACCTCCCAAAAACGAACAAAAAAAAATCGCCCAAATCCTATCAACATGGGACAAAGCCATCACCACCACCGAAAAATTATTAGCCAACAGCGAACAACAGAAAAAAGCGTTAATGCAACAGTTGCTTACTGGGAAAAAACGATTTGTAGAAATTGAAAAATGGCAACATTCCCCACTTAAAAAACTAGTAAGAATTTCAAAAGGCCAACAGTTAAATAGAAACACTTTAAACGAGAGTGGAAGATACCCAGTGATAAATGGAGGCATCGCACCTTCTGGATATAATGATGTAGCGAACTGGTCTGGTGACGCTATTACAATAAGTGAAGGTGGAAACTCTTGTGGATATGTCTCATATCAGAAAAATGATTTCTGGTGTGGTGGACATTGTTATGCTTTAAGTGATTTGAAATTACCAATACAGACTACTTATCAGCTCCTCAAATTTAATGAAAACAAAATTATGCGGCTTCGCGTTGGATCGGGTTTACCTAATATCCAGAAAAAAGACTTAGAGAATCTAATCGTTTATTTTCCAACCAGCTTCGAAGAGCAGCAAAAAATCACTTCTGTACTTTCTATCACTGATAGAGAAATCGAAAATATCAAGCAAAAACTGCATTGTTTGCAACAAGAAAAAAAAGCCCTTATGCAACAATTATTAACAGGAAAACGAAGAGTACAAGTGTGAATTAACAAGGAGGTTTTTATGAGCAAAGGAAAAAATCAATATGTTGTCAAACATTCCAATGGATGGGCTGTAAAAGGTGAAGGTAATAGCAAAGCCACCAAGGTTACTAAAACTCAAGCTGAAGCGATTAAGATTGCTAAAATATAGCTCGAAATCAAAAGTTGGATACAAAGATTCATGGGCAAGATGGGAAAATACGCAGAGGAAATAGCTATGGCAATGATCCTTGTCCTCCAAAAGATAAAAAATGAAAATTATTGTATTACAAAATCACTGGCGTGAAATTAATAAAATTGTAAGAGACTATGAATGAATTGGAATGTAAGAGAAATATTTGAAGAACTCATCCAACTCGATGAGCACCAACGCATCGAAGCCAAATACGCAAGTGATATTGGTTACTCAATCATGCAAACTATTTGTGCTTTTGCAAACGAACCCGGTTTAGGAGGCGGCTGGCTGCTTCTTGGTATTGCTGAACCAGACTCTGAACATAGCACACATTGGGTTAGCGGTGTTGATAATATCGACAAATTATTAGGTGAGCTGCAAAATAATTGTCGCACACAGTTTGAACATTCCATCCGCATTGAATGTAAGCATGAAAAATTTGATGGCAAATCAGTTATTGGTGTTTTTGTCCATGAACTTGAACCTAATGCAAAACCATGCCGTTTTATTGGAAAACCTGATAAACATAACAAGCGTAAAACGGGCGTTTGGCGACGCGGTGCAAACGGTGATTATGAATGCACCGAAAAAGAACTAGAGCCTATTTTAATAGCAAAGGCTGGCACGAGCTATGAACAAATTATTTTACCGGATACCACGCTCGATGATTTGGATGAAAATGCTATTGCCCTATATCGAAAACTACGTGCAAAAGTTCGACCTAATGCCGAAGAATTACAAGCTGATGATTTAGGATTATTGCGTGCTTTGCGTGTTGTTAAAAAACATGGCGGCGAGTATATCCCCAATATTTCCGGGTTACTTTTATTTGGAAAAACACTTTCTTTACGCAGATTACTACCCGCTGTGCGTGTAGATTATGTTCGAGTTGCTGGCACTGAATGGGTAGAAGATCCAGAACAACGGTTTCAGTATTCTCTTGATCTGCGAGAACCATTATTAACCCTTATTCCTAAACTTGAAAATGTGATATTAGATGACATGCCTCGCTATTTTCGTTTAGAAGAGGGACAGCTACAACGCTCTGATCAGCCTTTCTTACCTCAAAAAGTGATTCGCGAAGCGATTGTTAATGCAGTGATGCATCGAGATTATCATGTCCATCAGCTCATGAACGAAGAGCAATTGCTTTGGTTAAAGCAGTTTAGAGATTTGAATTTAAGTTCCGATGAAGCCAAAGCGTTGGTCTTAATTAGAGAAGTGGGAGCCATTGACAATGGTGCGCTGCGAGCGATTACAGACCTAGATACGCTGGCAGCAAGCAAAGTACTTGGTCGCCTCTGGCAACAGTACCATTTGATTGAAAAAGGTGGAAGTGGACGTAATACCTATTATAAACCAACCCATTTGCTGATGAGCTATCATCCTCCTGAGCATCAAAATAAAGATGAGCTCAATAGAAATGATAGTAACCTCATGGCAAATAGTAATGACCTCAATCGAAATAGTAGTGACCTCGATGCAAATAGTAGTCACTTACCTGATGCTTTGCGAGAGGAAATTGAACGATTGACTCCAAAATCTCGTCATATAAGGCCTGTCATTTTGAAGTTATGCCTACATCATTCGTATTCTGCCGATCAAATGGCGACTATTCTTAATAGAAACGCGAGTGCTTTAAAAACGAAACAACTTATACCTATGTGTGACGAGGGTTTGATAACGTATACCCATCCAGAGGTACGAAATCATCCAAATCAAGCTTACGCTATCACAGAGAAAGGAAGGCAGTGGTTAAAAAACAAGGGGCAACTATGACCCAATTACCTCGCTTCCAAGAAGAATACAGCGCAAAAATACCCGCATTGGTTGTATTGAATAATTTAGGTTGGACGTTTTTGTCCCCAGACCAAGCGCTAATAGCACGTGATAACAAGCCCAGTGAAGTTGTCTTAACAACCGTGTTGTATGAAGTATTAAGAAAACGCCGCTTTATATATGCAGGAAAAGAATACCCCCTTTCAGACAAGTCAATTGATGCTATTGTTGCAGAAATTACCACTCCCGCATTAAATGAGGGATTAACCAAAGCAAATGAGCGGATATATAACCACATCTTATATGGAATTACTGTCACTGAATTTGTTGGCGGTAAAAAAATAAATCCGACTATTCCGCTGATTGATTGGCATGATATCAAAAATAATAGTTTTTTATTTACAGAGGAATATTCTGTTTTAGGTGCAGGTGGCGCACAAACCCGTTGTCCTGATATCGTTTGCTTCGTTAATGGCTTACCACTCGCGGTCATCGAAGCGAAACGTCCTGATGGGAAGAAAGGTCCAACCATTGAGGAAGGGATATCACAACATCTGCGTAACCAGCGTTTAAGTGAAATCCCTCAGTTATTCGCTTATAGCCAGCTTTTATTATCCATTAATGGCGTTGATGGCTTATATGCAACACAGGGCACAGATAAAAAATTTTGGGCAACTTGGCGAGATGAAGATATAGACGAGAATCAATTCAATCAAATTAAAAATTTAGCCCTTACCCCTCAACAAATAGACGGCTTTTTTAACCATCGGCGAGCAATAGATAGAGCTTGGTTTGAAAAACTCATCTCGCAAGGACAATTAGCTGTAACAGGACAGGATAAACTGCTTATCGGTTTATTATCACCCCAACGATTGCTCGATATCACTCGTTATTTCATGTTATTTGACAAGAAAGCCGGGAAAATCGTTGCACGATATCAACAGTTCTTTGGTATCCAACGGCTGATTGAACGAATTAACAGTTCTCGCCCTGATGGTGGGCGAGAAGGTGGCGTTATATGGCATACGACTGGTTCTGGTAAATCGCTAACGATGGTCTTTTTATCGCGCGCGCTTATTTTGCATGACAGTTTGAAACAATGTCGCATCGTTGTCGTCACTGATCGCGTCGATCTGGAAAGACAATTATCTAATACCTTTCATTCTGGTGGTGAATTTTCTGGAAAAACAGAATTTTCAAATGCAAAAGCCACATCCGGTAGACGGCTGGCGGAGCAAATCAGCAAAGGCACTGAACGTGTTATTTTTTCTCTCATTCAAAAATTTAATACCGCGGCCAAGCTGCCACAATGCAAGAATTTAAGTCGTGATATTGTCGTTTTAGTGGACGAAGGCCACCGCTCACAAGGCGGGGAAAATTATATTCGCATGAAACAGGCCTTGCCCAATGCTGCCTTCATTGCCTTTACAGGTACGCCTTTGCTTAAAGAAGATAAAACAACGAATAAATTTGGGTCTATCATCCACGCTTATACCATGCAGCGTGCAGTAGAAGATAAAATGGTGACACCTCTTTTATACGAAGAAAGACGTCCTGAGCTCATGGTCAATGACCGCGCAATTGACTCTTGGTTTGAACGAATAACTGAGGAACTTTCTGAGGATCAAAGGGCTGATTTAAAGAAAAAATATGCCAAAAAAGGCGAAATCTACCGCTCTGAAAATCGAATTGAGCTTGTTGCTCTGGATATAGCGCACCATTTTGTAAAAAATATTGATGAGGGCTTAAAAGGACAAATTGCTTGTGATAGCAAACTGTCCGCTATTCGCTACAAAAAATATTTAGATGAAGTTGGATTATTTGAATCAGCTGTCGTGATGTCACCTCCTGATACCAGAGAAGGAAACGTGGAAGTTGATGAGTCTAAAATTCCAGAAGTAACAAAATGGTGGAAAGATAATGTTGGTAATCAAGATGAACGTGAGTACACACGACAAGTCATAGAGCGTTTTGCCAATGATGAGGATTTAAAAATAATTATTGTTGTTGATAAGCTGCTTACCGGTTTTGATGAACCGCGAAATACGGTGCTTTATATTGATAAGCAGCTCAAAGAGCATAATTTAATTCAGGCTATTGCTCGTGTTAACCGATTACATGAAAAGAAAAAATTTGGATTATTGATTGATTATAGAGGAATCCTTAAAGAGCTTGATACCACTATTGCCAAATATCAGGATTTAGCATCCAGAACACAACAAGGTTATGACATTACCGATCTAGATGGTTTATATCACCAAATGTCTAGTGAATATAAACGTCTTCCCCTGCTCTATGATGCATTATGGCAAATCTTCAAAGAAGTTAAAAACAAAGGGGATTTTGAACAACTAAGGCAAGTACTTATCCCCAAAATACAAGAAGTTGATGGCGATCTCGTCGATACAAATCTGAAAGTTAGAGAGGATTTCTACGATGCACTGAGTGAATTTGCGAATTGCCTCAAAGTTGCTTTACAGTCTGATAGCTTTTTTGAAGACAAAAGTATTACTGATGCCCAACGTACTCACTATAAAGAAACATTAAAACAATTCACCAGCCTGCGCCAAATTGCAAAACTCGATGCAGGTGAAATCATTATATATGACAAATACGCTGAGCTTGTAAAAAAGCTTATGGATAAACATGTTGTTGGTGTGCAAATTAAAGAGCCAGAAGGTGTATATGAAGTTGGCAAAATGGGACATCAAGAACGCCCCGAAGAATGGAATGAAGAAAAAACAAGAAATGAAACAGATATCATAAAAACACGCATCGCTAAAATGATTGAACAGGATTTAAGAGATGATCCTTATGCTCAAGAAACATTCTCAGAACTTTTAAAAATAGCCATAAAAGAGGCAGATGAGCTATTTGAACATCCATTAAAACAATATTTACTATTTCAAGAATTTGAACATGATGTGCTAAACAGAAAACTAAAGGAAATTCCAGCGGATTTTTCTGATAATCACCATGCGCAAGCTTATTATGGCGTATTCAAGCTTCAACTTCCCGTTTCTTTTGCAACTCTCACAGAAGAAGAGCAAAAAAAATGGATTGATCTTGCTTTTACTGCGGACGAATTAATTAATATTTCGATTGCGGAACATTCTTTGAATCAACAAAATACAGAAGCAGACATTCGGAAAAAATTATTACCTATTATTTTTAAAGCGTGTAAAGAATTAGGTTTTGGAATGGAACATGCAAAAAACATTATTGAACAAGTTATTCAAATTGTTCGTGTGGGTTTAATTTCAATATGATTAAGGATAATCGATGTCTACAGATGCAACCTATATTACATTTGGGATAGATAAAATTCCTTTTGAGCTTCGACCCAAAAGACAAGAAAGCCACCGCATCACAATTAAAGTCAAACCTGATTGTCAGGTTATTGTTTTTGCACCTCCATCCGCAACTCATGACGAAATTATTGTGGCTGTAAATAAACGCGCAAAATGGGTGTATAACAAATTACGTGTATTCAGATCTCAGCAAGATTATATTACTCCTCGACAATATATAAGCGGCGAAAGTCATTACTATCTAGGTAAAAAATATTTGCTCAAAGTGATTGATGATTCAAAAGCCAAACCGCAAGTCAAATTAGTACGCGGTCAACTTCAAATTATTGCAGCAAGGAATATAGGGCATAGACGCCAATTGTTGTCAGATTGGTACAAGCAGAAAGCTTTTGGGGTTTTTAGCAAAAGATTGGATCAACTTCTATTGACAGTCCCTTGGATAAAAGAACGCCCCACGATAAATTTAAGAGCGATGCGTTCCCGGTGGGGTAGCTGTGCAGTTAATGGAAAAATAACGCTTAATACTCATCTCATTAAAGCACCGACAGCATGTATTGATTATGTGATACTCCACGAGCTATGCCACCATTCTGAACATAATCACAGCGATAAGTTTTATCGTTTATTAAGTCAGGTTGCTCCCAACTGGAAGCAGGTAAAACAATATCTCGATAAATCAGCTAATTTATATCTTATGACTTAACTTTGAGGGGGATTTATATGAATTAGTTTCCACTTAATCTGACACGGTAATCGTCCCAAAAAATAATTGCTGCCAAAAATAGGGCAATGATACGGACTCATTTTAAAAATTGATGCAAATGAGGTAGCAAAAGTTTATTATCAGGAAATGGGACTGAGCGTTGATAATCCTTTCAACCAGATTTAAAAAACACATTGGAGGTGATATGGCAAATTCCAGGAGCCTAAGATTACATTTGCTGCTGCTGTTATTTTTAACTCAATCTGATGTGGCGTTAGCTGCTTCCTTCACTCAGGAAGAATTAGCATTTATGCCGGCCAGTACCCAGATTGAGCTTTTTAAGAATGGAATCATTTCTCCTGTGGATGTATTAAATGCGCAAATCAATCTTTTTAATAAAACAAATAAAGAAGTCAATGCGGCCACCAAAACTTTTTTTAGCGCAGCTCTACAGCAAGCTAAAATAGCCGAGAGCCGTTATAGGATGGGCAATTATCGCGCTTTGGAAGGAATAACAGTCGGCTTAAAAGACGAGCATTATGATAAGGGTTGGCCTGTTTCACAAGGATCATTGCTTCATAAAAATGATCCGGTAAAAGAGGAAGCCGATCCCATAACCCAGAAGTTAAAGGATGCCGGGGCTATTTTAGTCATGCAGACAACAGTTCCCGAGTTTTATCTGACTTTTGCGACCCATTCCAAAGCATGGGGGGTAACCAGAAATCCCTGGAATTTGGCCTACTCGGTAGGAGGCTCTTCTGGCGGATCAGGCGCTGCTCTAGCGGCAGGCTATGTCACTTTGGCAACCGGGTCTGACATGGGAGGTTCTATCCGTATCCCTTCTTCTCTGTGTGGCCTTTATGGTTATAAACCTGCGTTTGGGGAAGTTCATACTGAAATGCCTTTTTCTCATTACTCGGGAACAGGCCCTATGGCACGAACATTTGCTGATCTTGTCTTAATGGAAAATATCATTTCAGGGCCAACCAAGTATTCATTGAATGTGCATCCAACTAAAAAACTCCCGCTCTCCTATCCTTCCATTCAAGGTATGAAAATAGCTTATGTTGGTGGTTTAGGGATTGCAAATCCGTCCCGGGAAGTTCAGGAAGCAATGGAGCAGGCCATTGATTTATTAAAGAAACAGGGTGCTGTAATAGATAAAATTGATCTCAATCTTGGTTTGTCGGATGAAGAGCTTAATGAATTATTTCGAAAAATGGCATTAGGCGGTCCGATGGGCGGCATGCTTCAACACTACACTGATCAAACAGACAACATGACTTCCTATGCGGCACATTTTGTTAAACTGGCTGCCAGAGGGGAATATGGCAGCAAGCAAAGTCAGGAAGCGGAAACACGTGCAAAATTAATGTATAAAATGATAGTGGATGAAACGTTTGCAAAAGGGTATGACGTGATTATTGCCCCGACACTGGTCACGCCCAATATCCCCGCCGATTATGATTTTACAAAAGACAAAATCAAAATTGATGGCACTCAGTACCATCCACAGTTGGGTGTATTAATGACCATGCCATTTAATATTTTAAATTGGATGCCTGTCATTAATGTGCCAGTTGCATTAAGCAAACAAGGAATACCGATTGGCATGCAGATAATAGGCAGGGCACAGGATACCAGGACTGTCTTTAAAGTGGCATTTAATTACAGCAAATCCGGGCCTAAATTTTTTACAGGGGAGTTGTTACCAAAAATTTATTCATGATTTGCAGGGCCTGGATAATATGTCTAATCCAGGCTTATCTAAATTTCAACTGGAAGAGATCCGCTTAAGCACTGATTGCAAGTGGCATTCAGGAGCATCAAAGCTTTTGGGGTGAAATGGACAGAACGGAAGGAAACCATGCTGTTTTTCAATCTACAAAAAAAACAACAGCCGCAATCTGAACAAGGGCTTGATTTTTTAAAAACTTGCGCGACCTTAAGCTTGCTTGTTTACCATGACAAGCTTGCCCCTGATTTACCGCCTGACTTAGAAAAAATTAATGTGGCGTCAAGCAATCAATGTTATGCAGAAGCTTATATCCATAAACCGTCTCTCAGTCAAAAAATTGCTTTAGTGTTCGTAGCGTACAGGGGTACTGATAAATTTTCTGATCTTATTTCGGATGTTTATCTTTTGTTCAAAACCGTACCTGCTGATTTTAAACATCATGCGATTCCATTTATGCAAAACCTCTCCCAGGAATTAGAAAAAAAATACCCTGATTTTGAATTGCAATTTATGTTCACGGGTCATTCGTTGGGAGCGGCATTTGCGGAATTAAGTAAATGCTGGATGGCTTCCGGGGCGAAAGCGATTACTTTTGATTCGCCGGGTATCAAAGATCTCGCTGAGATTTTAATTGATGAAGGCATCTTGCAAGCCAATGATGTACTGGAGCAAGATTCAGATATCAAGTCGTATTTGTCTAAAGAAGTCAATGCCGTTAATTCCTGTAATGGACATATCGGCATACTTTCAGGTTGCGATATCCCTTACCAATTTGATTGGTCATTGTTATATCCCAAAACACCTTTTTTCCCCTTGCCCAGCTATTTTCTGCTGAATTTTACCCTGGGAAACCAACACAAAATGACCGGTTTTTATCAGTACATTATGGATGGGCGTGCCACTTGCGCTATAAAAAATTGGCCAGAAAACCCCCTGAAAGGTTATTTGCATTATTTAAATTATGATAACCACCCTGAATATTGGGGAAAATATATGCAACAATTCTGGGCTCGATTTGAGGCAAGGCTTTTGTTTTTCTTCAATTTTAATTTTTATAAAACAGTTTTTCTATGTCTTTTAAATATTTTTTCTAAACGTATTCACAAAGAGATGCTTGTAGAGAAAGACATTGGGTCTGCAGAAAAAATGATCAATGAAACCCTTGACCAGTTCACCTTGGCTATATGTTCAGATGATATAAAACAAATTCAAACTTTCTTTGAAAAAGAATATCAGTTAAACCATATTGAAAAAAATGATTACGAGGAAATACAAAAATTTTTTTCCATCTACCTGGATAAAAAAGAAGGCGGCTTGATCAAAGAAAATTTGCTTTCGAAAAACTCATCCTTCAATTTGAAGCAGGTATTATTTAATACTGTAACCAATCAAGAAAATCAGTTTAAGGAACCAGAATCCAGTCAAGAGGATGAATCTTCAAGAAAAAACAGCCGGATATATTAAAATGGCTTCTCAAAGCTCGGTTTGTATCGATTAACCCTGATTGAGGAATTCAAATATTCTCTCATTATCAAAATTTACATTTCTTTACTATGCACTATAGTTTATTTGCTGCATTAAAAAACTGTAGCTCTATAAAAAAACATGGATATTCTTTCAGGAGGAAACATGAAAAAGCTAATTTTATCAATAATTGCTGTAAGCGCGCTATCAACTCTTGTGGGCTGTGGTTTCCGTACAGAACCCGATGTAATGGATAAAGATGCTGCTATTCGGGATACGGCAGTATATGCTTATGAAGGCAGAGTGGTTACTGATCGCGATTTAGTCGTTTATCGTAAAAACCCGCGTCATGTTTTTGTTTATGAAGGTGTAAAATATAGAGTAAAACCCTATAACAATACCTATGTCTATTACCACATTTAAATCAAAAGCTGTTGGGCCTACAGGCCCAACAGCTGCTTCTTACCCTGATCATTTACCAATAGGCATTAAATGCAATAATGGTGGATAAAAAATCAGGGCTGTTTTTTCCTTTTACAGGAAACCAGATTCCGGCGATGATGCCATACTGCGCGGAGAAATTATATTCAATAGCAGGTGCAAACGTTAATGAGTACTCCTTGCCCTGGTCCAGCGATATTTCTTTCCCGATAGGACCAAGACCCGGGAATCCTTTAAAATGAGCCGAGCCGCGCGAAAAATAGTAGCTTTCCATTACCAAAACCCAGTGTTTTGTCAGGCTGAATTCTGTTGAAATATCAATGGAATACAAATTTCCGGGCTTTATCTGGCCGCGGGTGTTTGCTGTGCCGCCAAAGACGCTTATGCCGCGAATACTCACTTTTTGTGCATATAAATAATTGAGATTGAATCGTGAGCGCAGAAAGTGTTTTCCTTCTATGGGTAACAAATGCTGAAAATTAAATCCGAGGTTAGTTTGGTAGCTGCCAAGTCCAGTACCGTCGCTTCCTTCATTGGCAGGGCTCAGCGCCAAAAATTTGCCAGTTGGAAAAATTTGCTGCAAGGTAATCCGTAAATTGGGCTTTAGGTATGAATCCTGTTGCCTCAGTGCCTGATATCCCAGCAACACTGAAACATCGCCTATATGACGACGATGATTTTCTTCAGCTTGTTTGAATATATAAGGCACGCTGAATTGAACGTCCAGATTTTCAGCTAAGCCGTAAGTATACAAGGGGTTTGCTTGAAAAGTACGGGTGTGCCTTGCGGCTACCCTTTCCCCTTTTTCATTGAATTTGCTGCTAATCGCAGTATATGGGGCAAAAAATACCAGAAACGAATGCCCCGGCGGGATCGTTTTTCCAGGAATAGCGATCAGCGGGCCAGTAAACCAGGGATCATCGGCAAAAGCGGGCATCGCCAGTAAAAGTAAGATTAAGATATTGATAAAAGATGAGATAAAAAACATGAAAGAAAAATTTTTTTACTTTTTAAAATATCAATTTTTTTCTGTTTTTACTAATTACTTTTTCTTCTCGCGCCAGATACCATCCCAATCGGTTGGTTGGGATTCAGCAAGAAGCTTCAAGCGCTTAATGTAAGTCGATGGGAGCATATCACCTGGGTAGGCGGGCGTGAGTTTTTCAAATGCTTCAATGCTGTCTACCCATTTCCCCTTTTGATACAGGGAAAAAGCTTTCTTAAATTCTTTTCTGTGTTGTTCAAGATTTTCAATATTCCGAGCCGTAACTAACTCATATATTTCCGTACTTTCCTGTTTGCCGTGTACTGTCACTTGATCCAGTAGGCGGAAAGGAAATAAATCGGCTACCTCCTGGTAGGTGGCCTTGCTGACAATAATATTGGTTGAATAATTTTTGTTGATGGCTTCAAGGCGGCTGGCTAAATTCACTGAATCGCCAAGGGCTGTAAAGCTTAGCCTGTCTTCTGAGCCTACATTACCAACAACTGCCTCGCCCGTGTGAATGCCGATGCGGATGGTAAATTCAGGAATCCCCTGATGTCTGTTTTTTTGATTCAGTTTTTCAACGCGCTGCATCATATCCCTTGCGGCAAGGCAGGCGTGATAGGGATGTTTTACATCTTTTGTGGGCGCATTCCACAATGCCATGATTGCATCGCCTATATATTTATCAAGAGTGCCTTCATGTTGTATTACAGCGTCAGTCATGGTTTGAAAGTAATCAGACAGGTAGGTCATTAATTGTTCGGGAGGAGTGGATTCAGCCATATGAGTGAAATCTTTAATATCGGAAAATAAAATGGTAATGATTTGATTTTGCCCGCCAACTTCCGCAATTTTTCCTGATTTCATCAATTTTTTGACCAGAGAACTCGGTACATAACGTTGGAAGGACGTTAAGCTCGATCTAAGGGTGGACAAAGTTTGATCCATATAACTAATTTCTTTTATGATGGTATTCAGCAATGGTTTTGGAGTTAAATTCAAGCGGGTTATTTCTTGAGCATCATTTGCCAACTGGATGATTGGCTTTGAGATTCTTTGCGATAAAAAGCGAGCGATGAATGCGCCAATGATCAAGACCAAAATCGTCAGGATAAAAGTGCGCATGCTTAGTGCCTTAAGCGGAGCCAGGACATCATGTTCAGGAACAATGATGGTGATGTGCCAGGGTCTTTCAGGGTTTATGGTTTCTAAAGAATGATATGCTAAAAAATATTCTTTATCGTTATGCATGTAGGATTTTTGCAAGGGTATGCGGTTTTGAAAGTGAAGATCTTTAAGAGGGATGTTATATTTTTTTATCTCATCAGGACCCAGTTTTTCCCCACGGAGATCTTCTGTGTGATTTGGATCGCGAAAAGCAATAACAGCGGATTCATTGTTTGTAACATAAATCATTGTATTCCCAGTCACATCCAATTGCCTGATAAACTCCTGCAATCCGTCTACAGTCAGATCCAGCGCTATCACGCCTTTTAGTTTTTGATTTTTATCATAAATGGGCGCAGCCGCAGTGATTCCTGGAACAAGAAAGTCACTTTTCTCAAAGACATAAAATTGATATATCTCAGTCCATATTGGTTTTCCAGCAGCTACTGCTTCTTGATACCAGGGTCGGACTCTTGGATCATAGTGGCGGGTTAGTATTTTTTTTTGGATTTTTTCTCCTTGTTCGTTTAATTCGTACCGCACAGAAATTGGCGGTGATTTTGAATTAATGACATGGGTTAAGCCTATGATCCCTTTTTGTTCGCGGTCAACGCCATAAAAATCGCCTTCAGCTGTTCCATAATAAACCATAAATATTTCAGGATTATAACGTATGGATTCAAAGAGAAAGCGATCAAATTGCCGGGTATTGTCCGGATCGACAATACCGCGGTTAATGGCATTCTTTATCTCGATTAAATCTTGACTTAATGGATGCAGGTAGTTGTTGAATCGTTCTTTTACCAATAATGTGGTCTTTTCAATTAAATTTTGTGCGCTGGTACTCAGAATTTTATCAAGTGCCACGTAATTTATAGCAATTATTGTGAACCCTACTAAACTTAAAAGGAGCAGGAATAAGGTGATGATGCTAACCCTGATGCTGATTTTAAAGCCTTTCATCGCATTTTTGATTGAGTAATGACAATTTCATTTATTGGTAAAAATTAAATATCGCCTCGTTAATAAGCATAGTCAGTTTATTAAATAAAAACATCTTTTTACGTCAGGGAAAGGAGCAAACAGAGCTTGCCATTATGTCTAACTGTGCTACATATTGATAATATGAAAAACAAAAAATCATCTTCAGCTGACATTGCCAGCCGAACCAATAACAGTAAGTTGATGCTTATTGCAAAGCAATGCCGGGACAAGGGATTTACTCTTTTAGAAATCCTTTTGGTATCCGCTTTGATTGCTGTATTGCTGGTTGTCACTGTGCAAACTTATGATACATCTCGCCAAAGGGCGAATGTTGAGCAGGCTATTTCTGATATTAAGGATATAGAAATAGCCATTGAAAATTATTATTTGGAAAATGGATATAAATATCCCCCAAATCTTGCAGCAATCGGAATGGATGGCCGATTAGATCCTTGGGGGAAACCTTATAATTACCTAAATATTGCTGAATTGCCAGAAAAAGGTAACGATCCTCAAGCCCGTAAGGATAAGAATCTCTTTCCACTGAACTCGGATTATGATCTATACAGTATGGGGGCTGATGGAAAAACAAAAATCTCACTCAGCGAGGAAGCCAGTAAAGATGATGTAATTCGAGCCAACAATGGCAGCTACATCGGCCTTGGTTCGGATTATTAACTAGGATGGTGCGGCATGCAAATTGAACTGAATTTTTTTCAGAGCAAAGTAGCGCGCAGAATATTCCTGCTGTTTGTTGTATCTGCCTTAATTCCTCTCATATTTCTTGCTTTTTTTCAAATATTTCAAACTGAGCGTCAAATCCGGGAAAGCAGCCTTGCCGAGGTTCGTAAGGAAGCCAAAAGTATGGGCATGGAAATTATCGGGCGCCTGCTGCATCTTGAAAACCAGCTTAATCTTTTGGGAAAGGCAATTCTTTTTTTGGCGAGCGAAAAAGGTCAAAATGAAAAAAACTTCATATTCTTAGCGCCTGATTTTGCAGCTATTACCTTTTTATCTGCATCAGGCGCCATTGCCCTGAAAGGCAAGCTTTTATCCATTCCTGCCGGGATGCCCTCAATTCCGGAAGGCAGCAGCTGGATTACGGTGCAGGAAGGGGAAGCAAAAAAGAATAGCAAGGTCATTTTGGTTCATCGCCTGGATAAGAAGCAGTATTTGTTGGGACAAGTAGGCGATATATGGGATTTTGACATTCCAACTCATGCGAAATTCTGGGTGATCGGGCCAGAGGATCGTTTAATTAGATCCAATACCGCTATTTCACCCCCAGGAAATTTAGCCATAGAAAAGGCCAGGAAAGACTCGGGTGCTTTTGCCTGGGAGTTTGGGGATACCACCTATTTTGTAGGCTATTGGAAAATATTCTTACGCCAGCGCCTTTACTCTCAAAATTGGTTTATCGCGTTGGCCCAGCCGAAAGCCAGCATCTTTTCACAAGCAAAATCCTTATACGCCTTATTTATTCCCATCGTTGTTTTCGCCCTGTTGTTAAGCCTGTTGTTAAGCCAAGCTCAAATTCGACGTTATTTGATTCCCCTTGAAAAGCTAAGACAGGCAACAAGGCGGATAGCAAGAAGGGATTTTACGCAACCAGTGAATGTAAAGAGTAATGATGAGTTTGAAGAATTGGGTGATGCTTTTAATACCATGTCGAAAAGGTTGCGCCAGCAGTTTCAAACCCTGTCTTTACTCTCTACCCTCGATCAGGCAATTCTGGCGACTGAGAAAGGAGAGCAGGTTTTGCGCATTATTTTTGAAAGATTAAGAGAATTGGTTGACTATGATTTGCTTGTCCTTGGAATATTGCAACCTTCTGACAAGCCAAACAAAAAAATTCATCTATTAAGCGATGATCCTGACCATGATGCGGTACAAACCCGTATAACGCACATTACACACCATGAGCTGGAGCAGATCTGCAACAGCGGGGACAGCGCATTAAATTTAACTGAATCGGATCCGCCTCCTTATCTTGAAATACTGGTTCAGCACAATATTAAGTATGCATTTATTTTCCCCATTTTCTACCAGGAGAAGGTAACTGCATTATTTTGTATTGGATTTTCTGATATCAATACCTTTAATGAATGCGATACAGAACAATTGCACGATGTTTTTTATCGCGCTTCAGTCGCTTTTACTCATGCTGAGTGGGAAGCGCGTTTATACAGACAAGCGCGGTATGACGATTTAACCGGGTTGCCCAATCGTTTGGTATTGAGAGACGCGATGCATGAGGCAATCCAACGCGCTGGCCGAATGGATAATCGCTGTGCTTTGATGTTTGTGGATCTTGATAATTTTAAGGACATAAATGATGCCATGGGTCATACGGTTGGCGACTATTTGTTGGCTCAAGTTGCCAAACGCATGCAGCAGGCAATTGGCGATCATATTTTATTGGCACGCATTGGCGGTGATGAATTTACCATATTAATAACTGATCTTGTCAACTACGAAACAGCGCGTCACAAATGCATGGCAGTTGCCGAAAAATTGTTACATTCGTTTAAACAGCCCTTTAACCTGCGAGACATAGAATACTATGCCTCGGCAAGTATCGGCATTGTCATTTACCCAGATGATTGCAAAACTGCTGATGAGTTGTTGAAGTGTGCCGATATGTCTATGTATAAGGCGAAAGAAAGCGGAAGAAGCCGTTATGAGTTTTTCTCGAGTGAACTTGAAGACATGGTTCAAGAGCGCAATCGGCTGCTGCAGGATATGCATAGCGCCTTGGAAAACAAGGAATTTCTGCTCCATTTTCAGCCAAAAGTGGATCAAAGAAATCATGAGCTTGTGGGAGCAGAAGTGTTAATACGTTGGCATCATCCCGCGCGGGGGATGATATCACCTGAGTTGTTTGTCCCGCTTGCTGAAGAATCCAATTTGATTTTTCCTATAGGAGAATGGGTTATCCAATCCACCTGTGAGCAAATTAAAAGGTGGCAAAATCAAGGCATTAAACCGCCTCCGCTTGCAGTTAATCTTGCGGCAAAACAATTAACGAAACAGGAACTTGGCAAAAAAATTCAGCTCATTGTCAAAGAATACAATATAGATCCCGGCTGCCTGGAATTTGAAGTTACAGAAAGCGCTTTAATAGAAAATTTCAGAACCACCAATTTGATCTTGAATCAAATCAATAAAATTGGCAGTAAAGTATGTATCGATGATTTTGGCACAGGATATTCTTCATTGCGCTATTTAAGAATGCTTCCTGTAAAAACCATCAAAATCGATAAAATATTCATCCAGGGTTTGCCGGAGGATAAAAAAAACATCAACATTGTCAAGGCTATTGTCGCATTGGCCAGTAACCTCGGAATGGATTTAGTCACTGAAGGTGTAGAAAATATCGAGCAGGCTCAACTATTGTCAGAACTCGGTTGTTTCATACAACAAGGATATTATTACAGCGAACCTCTGGCAGAAGCGGAGTTTACCCGTCGTTTTTTAAAGATTCCATGTCAATAACAAAACGATAACGAACATCGCTTTTAAGCATCCGTTCAAACGCTTTATTGACGTTTTGGATAGGGATGACTTCAATCTCGGCTGTGATGTTGTGCTGGCTGCAAAAATCCAGCATTTCCTGCGTTTCCTTGATACCGCCTACCAGTGAGCCTGATAAACTTCTTCTCGCGCTAATGAGAGAGAAGGCATGAACGGGAATTGCCTCTTCAGGAATTCCAACAACAACCATGGTTCCATCACGCTTTAATAAAGCAAGATACTGGTTCCAGTCGATTGGTGCAGATACAGTATTGATAATCAGGTCGAATCGGCTTTTAAGCGTTGCGAAGGCATGGGGATCTGATGTGTCGTAAAAATATGATGCTCCAAGCCTTAGGGCATCTTCCTGCTTGTCAAGCGTATGGCTCAGGATAGTGACCTCCGCACCCAGTGCATGGGCTATTTTTACGCCAAGGTGGCCTAATCCGCCAAGTCCAATAATGGCGATTTTTTTATTGAGGCCGGCTTTCCAGTGTTTCAGAGGAGAATAAACCGTAATTCCGGCGCAGAGCAAGGGAGCAGCTTTTGCCAAAGCGAGGCCTTGAGGAATATGAACGACAAAATCTTCCTTGACCACGATGCAGGTTGAATATCCGCCTTGGGTAATCCCTCTGCCATCATGTGTTGGGCTGCCATAGGTTAAAGTTGCACCTGAAGTACAATAGGGCTCCAAATCTTCAAGGCAATTTTCACAGAGACCGCAGGAATCGATAAAGCAGCCAACGCCAACCGGATCACCTACTTTAAAGCGTTCAACCTTTGTGCCTACTGCAGAGACGATGCCTACGATTTCATGGCCCGGCACCATTGGAAAGACGCCTTCACCCCATTCATTACGGACTTTATGAATATCCGAATGGCAGATACCGCAAAAAAGAATATCTATTGTGACATCATTTTTTCCAGGCGCACGCCTTGTAAAAGAAAAAGGAACCAGTTTTTGTTTGGCTGCGGGGGCTGCATACCCTTTCACAGTGAGCATAGGAGAATTGATTGTGAATCAAGCCTTATTTTATTCTACCATGGTGTGGCAGGACAGCAACTGGTTGCTGAATAATTAAAAACGTAACTCGTGCCGCCGCAGGTTTCACAATTAAGATCAAATCCGCATCCAGTAATGCCAGTCACAGAAAGGGAGAGAAGAAAGGCGATTATCCATCGTTTCATGAGCTCGTCCTTGATGATTTTATGTAAATTTATAATACAACAAGATCTCAATATTTACAAATTGGCATTCCAAGAGTGTTGTAGCTGGAAAGATAGCGCATTCTCAACTAAGCTAGTATTGTGCAATGCAACAGGAGCTATTGGCCGCCATGGATCAGGAAAGCAGCAATAAAAATTTTTCAGAATTGACCAAGCATACGATCGTTCATAAAAGCCTGCATCATGCATTAAAAAAAGTGACCGAGAGCTTTCTTTCATTTGAAAATATTTTTAAAGAAAAAAATTCAAAAAAACGCGCAGAACTGCTTGATAGAGTTTTTCATGCCAATATCGGTCAAATGACCACAGGCCTTTCTCCGGCTGCCTTGCTGATTGCTTACACGGATTGGTTTGCCCATCTGATGATTTCGCCAAACAAGCGTTTGCAATTAATCGAAAGCGCCTGCAAACAATATACAGATTTCTGGAACAGCAATGCCGATTATTTTTATAAAAAATCCAGTTCTTGTTTTGACATTGAGGACAGGCGGTTTCATGAACGTTTTCAAAGCGAAGCTTGGAAGAAATGGCCTTATTGCGCTATCGCCCAATTTTTTCTCCGGGTAGAGGATTGGTGGCAGGAGGCAACGAATATACGCGGGCTGGATAAAAACCACAAGGATCTGGTGTCTTTTGTTCATTTTCAATGGTTAAATGCTTTATCCCCGGAAAACAGTATTTTTTTTAATCCTGAAGTCCAGGAAAAAATTATTTCTACCAAAGGCAAAAACTTATTGGATGGCTGGAAAAACTGGCAGGAAGACCTAAAACGGTTTCTGACTAATGAAGGGCCTGTTGGCACAGAAAATTTTATTGTCGGCAAACATGTTGCAGTCACTCCTGGTAAAATTGTTTACCGTAATCATCTTTTTGAACTAATCCAGTATGAGCCGCAGACCAAACAGGTTTATCCTGAGCCGTTGCTCATTATTCCTGCCTGGATTATGAAATATTATATTTTGGATCTGTCTCCTGAGAATTCCATGGTCGATTATCTGGTTAAACAGGGACATACTGTATTTATGATTTCCTGGAAAAACCCTGATGCCAGCTATCGGGAATACGGAATGGAGGATTATTTAAAACAAGGGGTATTAAAAGCCCTCAATGTGGTTACAGAAATCACCGAACAGGGAAAAATACATGCGGCCGGTTATTGCATCGGCGGTACTATCCTTGCCATGACCGCTTCATATTTAACAAGACAAGAGGACAAACGCCTAAAAACCATGACGCTTTTCGCTGCTCAAACCGATTTTGAGGAAGCGGGAGAGTTAATGACTTTTATTGATGAAAATCAGCTTTGCTATCTCGAAGACATCATGTTTTCACAAGGCTACCTGCGTGGCGATCAGCTCTCATCCACTTTTGATTTGCTTCGCCCTAAGGAGTTGATTTGGTCAAAAGCTGTTGCCCACTATTTACTGGGGGAGCGCCAACGCATGATCGATTTGCTTGCCTGGAACGAAGACACCACAAGATTGCCCTATAAGATGCATTCCGAATATTTGCGCCATTTTCATTTGAATAATGATTTGGCAGAAGGAAATTATCAGATTGATGGCGAACCTGTCACCTTGGGCGATGTCAAAATTCCTATTTTTTCGGTAGCGACAGAAAAAGATCACATTGCCCCCTGGAAATCGGTATACAAGATTAATTTATATGTACATGGGGCAGAGATTACCTTTGTGCTTGCCAATATGGGGCATAATGGCGGAATTGTTTCTGAGCCTGGCCATAAGGGCAGAAGTTATCGCATCGGTAAAAAAACAGCCAAGATGAAATACATTGCCCCCGAACAATGGTTTGCAGAACATAAAAGCAAGAAAGGCTCCTGGTGGGTGGCATGGCATCAATGGCTGGCTGATAAATCATCCGAAAAAATCCCGCCGCCAGGCATGGGAGCGCCAGAGAAAGGACTTGAGATTCTGGCTGACGCCCCGGGTTTATATGTAAAAGAAAGATAGCCTAATAACAGGGCTTTTTGCCAGATTGCATAATAGAATAAATTTCATTATCACCAATGATCAGATGATCAAGAAGCCGTACATCAATCAGTTGCAAGGCTTTGGCCAATTTCTTTGTTATTGTCAAATCATGAGCGCTTGGCCTTGAGATGCCTGAAGGATGATTGTGGGCCAGGATAAGTGCTGCGGCATTATGATGGAGTGTTCGTTCAACAAGGATTCTCAGATGAACTGTCGCATAATTGACCGTGCCATGAAATAATTCTTCATATGCCAGAACTTGGTGATGATTATTGAGAAATAAAATGGCAAAGGTTTCATTTCTATTGTCGCGAAGCCTTCGTTTTAAAAAAACATGAGTCTCTTCTATATTTGCAAGTGCTGTTTGATTTTGCAGATGAATCCAGTCGCTGCGGCGGCACATTTCGCGCACTGCTTGCATTTGAATGTAAAACGAGCTGTTTATGCCTGAAGCAGCGCAAAAGGCTTCAAGGCTGCTGTTTAACAGGGCGCGCAAATCTCCATAACACGCCATTAAGCGATGAGCTAAAGTTATGGCTTTGTGCTTGTCACGGATGCTTCCCAGGAATGCAGCCAAAAGTTCTGTGTCAGAAAGTGCCTGTAAATCAGCATGAAATAGGCCATACGCCCCTCCTGGGCTTCGAGTGTTGTTCATGAATGATTCCTTTATAGCGAGGTTTTTGTTTTGATCATATACTGCATGCAGATCAACATGGAATTTGACCCGTAGGGAATTATTCTTATTTGAAATGGGTGTTAGATGCAAGATTTTAAAGGTAAAAAGATATTGCTTGGCGTTACAGGCGGCATTGCTGCCTATAAATCTGCGTTTCTTGTGCGTGCGTTGACGCGCCAGGGCGCCGAGGTCAGGGTGGTGATGACGTCCTCTGCCCGGGAATTTATAACGCCTATGACCATGCAGGCTTTAAGTGGCCATGATGTGCGCTGCACCTTATTTGATACTGAAGCAGAGCGGGCCATGAGCCATATTGAGCTTGCAAGATGGGCTGATTATCTGGTCATAGCGCCGGCATCAGCTAACTCCATTGCAAAGTTTGCCCATGGAATAGCCGATGATCTGTTGTCAACATTATATCTGGTTGCCGAAATACCGGTTTTTGTTTGTCCTGCGATGAACCGCAGCATGTGGGAGCATCAAGCCACCCAGGACAATATTGTATTGCTCAAACGCCGCGGCGTCATTGTGATTGGCCCGGAAACCGGATCACAGGCCTGTGGAGAGGAGGGGTTTGGACGCCAGAGCGAGACGGATAACATTGTTAAAGCCTTGCTGCTCCATAAGGTAAATCGGCTTTTAATGGGCAAAAAAGTCTTGATAACCGCAGGCCCTACCCGCGAAGCGCTTGATCCCGTGCGTTATATCAGCAATCGAAGCTCGGGAAAAATGGGGTATGCGCTGGCAATGGCCGCAAGTATAGCAGGCGCCGAAGTGACTCTGATAAGCGGTCCAACTGAGTTGCCTCCCCCTCCTGGAGTCAATTTTCAATGTGTTGAATCAGCCGAAGAAATGGCAAATGCTGTGATGAATCATTTGCAGGAAGATATGATTTTTATTGCAGCGGCTGCGGTTGCAGATTATCGCCCAAAGAATGCTGCTGCTCATAAAATCAAAAAAGAAGATAATCCGAATCCAAGCATCGAATTAACTGCCAATCCTGATATTGTGGCTCAAGTAGCAAAAAGCGGCAAGGCAGCTTATGTAGTGGGGTTTGCTGCAGAAACATCACAAGTGATCCAGAATGCCGAGAAAAAAAGAATCAATAAAAAACTGGATATGATTATTGCCAACCAAGTCGGCAAAGGACTTGGTTTTGATGAGGATTACAACGAGGTCACCATCTTGACTGCTAAAGAAAAAATTGAGCTCTCGCTTACGAATAAGACAAGTCTTGCCGGACAAATTATTGCAATCCTTGCAGCAAACTTGCAAAATGTTGCATCTTGACAACAAAACGATTGTTTAATTTTGCCGCCCTTTTTCCTCTCTACTGCTTGCAGGAGATGAACGGAGAGAAAGGTCGATGGGGTAATTAAACAAGCGTTGCCCTTATTTTTTGGAACGGGTATGGAGCATCAAATTCAATTAAAGATTCTTGATCATCGCATCGGCAAAGTCTTTCCATTGCCTGCTTATGCTACTTCTGGTTCGGCAGGACTTGATTTGCGCGCCTGCATTGATTCTCCTTTGCAGATAGCTGCTCACGAAACAGTTTTAATTCCCACAGGCATTGCCATTCATATAGCTGATCCGAATATGGCAGCGGTGATTTTACCCCGATCCGGTCTCGGCCATAAGCATGGGATTGTACTTGGCAACTTAGTGGGATTAATTGACTCCGACTATCAGGGCGAATTAAAAATCTCTTGCTGGAACCGCAACCAGGAGCATTTCACTGTTGAACCAGGCGATCGCATCGCTCAACTGGTTTTTTTGCCTGTCGTCAAAGCGGCATTTGAGATTGTTGACTCATTTGCTGGAACTCATCGAGGCGAAAATGGATTTGGCAGCTCAGGGAGAAGTTAATTTGCAGCTATATCAATATAAACCTGTTACCAAAAGCGTATTTCGCGCTTATGATATCCGCGGCGTGATTGGCGAGCAACTGGATGAAAATTCATTCTACAGTATTGGCAAGGCCATCAGTTGCCGTTTAGCCGGTATTAATCAAAGCTCTATTTTTCTGGCTCGCGATGGTCGCTTAAGCAGCGAAGCTTTGGCCAGGGCATTGCGTCAGGGTCTTTTAGACAGCGGTATTGATGTATTCGACTTGGGTGAGGTACCGACTCCTTTGATGTACTTTGCAACGCATACTCAGGGAATTGATTGTGGCTTGATGGTGACAGGCAGCCACAACCCTGCAGATTATAACGGCATCAAAATGGTATTGCAGGGGTCGACGCTCGCCAATGATGAGATTGATTTATTATATGAACTTCATCAGTCTGCTAAACAGCTAAGCGGAGCAGGCCGTTATAAAGCGCTTGATCTCATAGGCCCGTATTGCCAGCGTATAGTCAGTGATATCAAACTTGGACGGCCTTTAAAAGTCGTTGTTGATTGCGGAAACGGGATTGCAGGCCCCATAGCGCCAGAACTTATCAAGCGTTTGGGGTGTGAAGTGATACCGCTTTATTGTGAGGTCGATGGAACTTTTCCCAATCATCATCCTGATCCCACTGTCGAGGCCAATTTATTGGATTTAAAAGCCATGGTCTTACAGCATCAGGCTGATATTGGACTTGCTTTTGACGGCGATGCTGACAGGCTGGGTGTTGTTACGAATGAAGGGGAACTCGTCTGGCCAGACAGGCTCATGATGCTTTATGCTTGCGATATATTAAAAAATAACCCAGGCTCTACCATCGTCTTTGATGTGAAATGCTCTGCTCATTTAGCCCGTGTCATTGCAGAGAAAGGCGGAGTGGCCAAAATGTGTCCGACAGGACATTCGCTGGTCAAAAAATTCATGCGCCAGGAACAAGCCGAGCTGGCTGGAGAAATGAGCGGCCATATTTTTTTCAAAAACCGCTGGTATGGTTTTGATGACGCACTCTACAGCGCATGCCGGCTGCTGGAAATTTTAAGTTATTCCCGCGAGTCGGTCAGTGAGCAATTTCAAAGGATTCCTGACAGTATTAATACACCTGAAATTAAAATACCCCTCCCGGATGAGGAAAAATTTATTTTCATGCGTCGCTTCTCTGAGCAGGCATCTTTCCCGGAAGCGAGTTTAATTACGGTAGATGGAGTACGTGTTGAATTCGAAAAAGGCTGGGGGTTAATTCGCGCATCTAACACTACTCCCTGTCTTGTAGCCCGATTTGAAGCCATTGATACAGCCAGCCTTCATGAAATCCAGGCATTGTTTAAGACCCAGTTGCTCGCAGTAGATAAAAGTCTTGCAATTCCTTTTTAATTATTTTTTGGCTGAGTGCTGATTCTTTGGGGGTTGTGTTGATGGTGCCTGAGTGTTTTGCAGGTCAGAAAAAAAACTTTGGTTTTTCAGCGCTTTTACTGAATCCTCTTCCTGCTTCATTACAGTTTCTTGGCCAGAGGGCAGCGCGTCAGTTTCTGCGTCATTTAATTCATCGTGCTCATCATCTACCTTGCCCTCTAACAACTCATCTAATATTAGATCCATATCGTGCAGATCATTAATTATTTCATCAAGCGAAATCTTGGGTATGAGTTCCTCGAGCTTTTCTTGGAGCTCTTTGGCAACCCTGTCCAGCTTGGTTAAATCTTTTTCCGCATGAATCATTTCTCTCTTGTTTTTAATGAAGGCCGCCACCTCACTTTGCTTTTCCTGGGTGCAATGTTTAAGCTGGTTTTCAAGATCAGCCAGCAATATCTCGCAATTATTTTTTTTATATTCCTTAAGCCTTTCTTCATAGGTAACCTGTTTTTTGCCAAAGAGATCATATAAGTAATTCAACAGCAAATCTAATACGGTATGAACATTCAGCCAGCCACCCTTAAGTTTCTGATCAATGATGTTTGAGGCTTCAGGTGAGAAAATGACCCCCTGCCGCTTCAGAACCATGAGCACTTGTAGTTCTGTTCTCTTAACGGCAAGGCTTGTCATGGAAATTGTCGAAAGCAGCTCTTTGGAAATGACAGGATTGTTTTCGATTAAATGCTTGACTATTTCTAACTTGTTATTAGCAACAGCCTCAAGCAGGTAATCTAGCCTTTCCCTGTCATTCAATTGATGGTTTTGATTTTTTAATTCTTTTAACAGGATATCAACGCAGCCTGTACTGCCGCTTTGAATCGCTTCGGGGATAGCTATGCGTAACCTTTCAGAAAGAATATGTTCTTTGACCAGTTTTAGCAGTAATTGTTTGTAACTGCCGTTGCTCTCGTTGTATTTTTTTTCTAATTCGTGACTTAAATGGCTATTGAGATTATCGCTAACCTTTTGCAGCAATTTTTCCAATAAAAGCGGGTTTCCGCCCTGAGCTGCGCACTTGATGAGAGGAACGGCTGCCAAGCCAGGAAAATATTCCTGGAATTCGCCTTCCAGGGCCAAAAAAGCCTCAAGGCGGCCATCTTTCAGGGCTTGTAAGAAAAGCCCTTTCATCTCGTCCCTTTGGGTATCTTGTGCTTTGATTTTGGGAATGAGCGGTTTTAACGCCCCCACATTATTGTGCGCTACGGCATTTACCGCAGCAGAAAAAATTTCTTTATGACTAGGGTTTGTATTGTTCAGTAAATAAGCAATGGCATTCGCATCATTGACTCTGCTGGCGGATTGAATCAACGTATTGAATTTTTTCAATTTAGGAAAAGTATGAACAGTCGTGGCTGAACTGTTTTTTGAACCCGCATATGTTTCATAAAGCTTTGTGGCATCGGGGAATGGACAGATTCTGGTTTGAGCTTCAGGATGCCGTATCACATTGACTGAAAGGCCCAGGTTACCAAACATCAGATAACCAAAAACATTGCCATGGAGTTCTCTTATCAAGGCTTTTTCATCATTAAAATATTTAAAACTACTCTCGTAATTTGGGTCGTAAACAATATAGCCATTATTTTTTCTTCGGACTGCTGCGGCATGGTCGGTGCTGCCAAGGAGCATGACCTCGTTTGATTGCAAATTAATCTCTTTGATGATTTTTGCCCAGCTTTGATCGCTTGCAGCCAGCGCGAAATTAAAAGAAGATCGTAAAGGCTTATGATTAATATGAAGCGTTTCCATGGAGGTGGGCTGAGAGAGGTGCAAGGCATATTTTTGGGGTGATTGAGCAATCAGTACCCGTTGTGCAAAAAGATAAATCTCCTCTTTGCTAAGGCCTCCATTCTCAAAATTGCCGCTGGCAATGATTTCTAAGATTTTTTTAAAATCATCTTCCTTGTTCTGCAGTGCATAATACGCATATACTGTTGACAGGCCGCGGCAAACGCCCTCATCATTTAATTTAAGCTCAGCCGGAAACCGGTCTCGTTTGTATTGTCGGTTTATGCCGTCAATAATGGCACCTTGCTCTGTATAAGGCATAACCCTCTTCGCCTTGCAGTTTCGGTGTTTGTATTATATTCGGCCTTTCTTAAGGAATAATTAACTGATTAAAAATAAATCATTACGGTCAGGGCAAGACTGTTTTTGTATGGCTAATCGGCTTGCCGCGCTTTTGTCTTTTCTGGGTCAGGATTGGCTTTCAGAACATATAACATTACGGGAACTGCTTCTTGATTTTGAGTTCGCGCCGTAATTTTTTCCTGATGAAGGAGTCGAAAATGGCATTTCCTGGCCAAATTTTGGATATAATCAGGATGATGGCAGAATCTGGCATTCGATTGTAAACACCAGTCTTGTTGAACGCTTATTTCGCTGGTGAATAAAAATAGGCCATTGTCAGCCAGATTGGCACGGACGGCTACGAACAGCTGGCTTAAATCGCCAAGATAGGGAAGGACATCTGCTGCCACTGCCAGATTAAATGTTTCTTTGTTCCCTTGCAGATAACTCAGTAAATCGGCCTCAATTAATTCATCATAAATTCCTTTTTCCCGGGCAATGGAGAGCATTTTGGGGGCAATGTCGATGCCGGTCAAGTGCTCACTCAGTTCACGCAATACCACGCCGCATAACCCGGTGCCGCAGCCAAGATCAAGGGTGCGCTTGGCCTGCAAACAGTGCAACCGATGCAGCACTTGCGCGATATAATTAGGAAGCTTGTAGTGCAAGGTTTCCTGCATGTGCTTGTCATAATACAATGCATAATTATTAAATAAATTGGTCACATAATCTTTGGAAGGTTCAGGATTTTTGTCTTCGTTGGTCAGCGCATTCAGCATAAAGCGCGCGGAGGAATCCTCTGGCTGAATTTGGAGGGCACGTTTTAAAAAATCAATGGCTGAAGCGTGATCTTCAAGCCGGATGTAAATGGCTGCAAGATTGGTTAAGGAAGCAAAATGAGCATCATCCAGCGCCAGGATCTGCTCAAAATAATTCGTTGCCTCCTGCAGATGACCTAAAGTCATCTGAGCTACGCCTGAATTATAAAGATATTCAATATTTTGTGGCTCTTTTTCCAATAAGACGTCATAATGCATCAAGGCATTTTCAAATCGGTCATAATGCATAAAAGTGGCGGCGAGATTATTGCGGGCTTCAATATTGCGCTCGTCAAGAGCCAATGCTTTGGTAAAATAATCAACCGCCTTTTGCCCCTCATCGCGTTTCAAAGCGATAACCCCTGAATTAATCAATGCCTCTATATGCTCGCTGTCAATACCCAATACAGCCTGAAAAGATTGTTCAGCCTCGTCGAGATTGTCCTCTTGAAGGTTCAGTATTCCAAGATAAAAATGGGCATCCAAATGATTAGGATAAAGGGAAATGACATTGGTAAATTGCCTTTTGGCTGCATGCAATTGCCCTTTTTTTAAAAGCAATAAACCCAAATTGTAGTGCGCGGGCAGGAAATCTGGTTGGGCATGAACTGCTTCACGGTAATGATAGAGCGCCAATTTGTAATCTTTATTCGCATCATAGAGCACCGCAAGATTGTTGTGCGCCTGGGCGTAGCGGGGATTCAGCCGCAAGGCTTCTTGATAATGGCGCACAGCATTATCCAAAAGACCAGCTTTCTTGTAGGCATTGGCAATATTGTTGTGAAGATTCTCATCTTCTGGCCGCAAAGCTAATGCTTTTTGGAAATAGCTTATGGCTTCTTTCATGTTGCCAAGCTGCGCCTGGGCAAGCGCCATAAACTGCAATGCTTCAGGGTGCAGAGGCGATAAAGCAAGCAATTTATCATAGACATCTATGGCTTGGTTGAGCTCATTTTGCTGCTGTAATTGATAAGCTTTGGCAAACAGGGTTTGAAGTTCAAAATTCATTGCTAACTGGATTATTAAATGAAGAATCAATTATAAAAGGCCTAATCAAGTCAGGCAGCCTGGCAAGTTTCTTTTATTCAATACATTTTATAACTTTATTTTAGCATAATGGCGATTTCTTTCTGGCAAAAAACAGTTAAAAATGCGCAATAATTTATTCAAATGTTAATATTCTCTTAATATTTCTCCTTTACAATCCGAGCCCAACATCATTCCATTCCGCATGCATTATGGCAAAAGTAATTTTAATTTATGCAAACTGTGTTAACGATACTGCCAAAGGTGATTTTGCTCTGGCCGGCGCTCTGGCCAAAGACCTTGCTCACGAACTGACTTTGCAAAAAAGCCCCATCTCTGTTGTATTAACCAGTACTGTTGAAGGGTTATGGAAATATCAGAGTTTATACGGGAAGTCTAAAGAAGGGAAAATTTCTATTGAAGGAATCGATATAGAGGTTGCGGCGCTGGAATTTTTTGACACAACGCATAACGAAGTGGTCGCATTTATAGAAGCCAATCGCTGCAAATATGCACCAGTTGAACTTGTGAAAAGAGTATTGTCCCCGGATAGTAAAATGTTATTCGTTGGCGCTGCAAATCAGCCCAGTTTTAACAAGCTGTCATATATGAATATGGTCAACGGGGAACAATCGGGGCTTTTATCCTTTTTTGACGATAAGGATATATATGTATTAAACAGCGGCCTTGGTAAAAGTCGGTTCGGCATACCAAAGATTAAAGATTCGTCTGAGCTAAAAGAGCTCAGTATTGATGAAAAAAAGAAAATCCCAAACGGGAATTTTGGGTTCATTTATTTGGCCAGCATATCTCCGCTCGATGAAGGGCGTACGATTGGGCAATATATGCAATTGACCCAATACCCCCACTATGTACTGGTGGGTAATCTTGATCCTGGTTCTTTTCTTTTCAATCTTGGCATGCAAATGGAAAGCGATGAACTAAAGAGCATGACCTGCCACCAGTCTCTGGATAACCTGACGATGCGACATATGGTAGCGAGCGCCCTGCCTTTTGTCATCTCGACAGGAGTCATGAGCACGCTTGAGGCAATGAGTGAAGGCAAGCTTCCATTTTATCAGTATATGAATAATAACGAGCATTTTGTCCTGTCCTATTTGACCGCGGTTCATTCGCTTTGCACCAGTCAGGACTCTAAAAATTCATGTACGTCTGATCTTATCTTTAAATTTGCAACAGTGCTCTTTGCTCCCAAACCTCTTGAGTTTTCTAAATTAAACGAGCTTAAGAAAATGATGGCATCAAAGGAAGCAGTCCATGACTTGACGCGGATTAACAAAACGATCGTTGCTGAAGCGAATGGAAAGATTGCAGGCCGATTGCTTGCTTTTCTTGGCGAACCCACCCGGTCTACAGGATCTAAGCAGTGTCTTAAGGTTTTAAGGGTGCTTCGCAAGAATGATGAACAGTCAAATCCTGACCTTGATCAGGCCTTAAGAAGGGCAGCCGCCTGGGGTAAGGAACTTGAGCTGAAAATAATCCTTAATCATATCAAAACAATCGATATCGATAAAAAAGATTCATTAAAACTACAGCGTGGTGCAATACACTGGGCTGTTATTGGTTGCCATTTTTCCTGTGCCGAGATCTTGCTTGCTGCCGGCGCCGAAGTGAACCTTCAGGATGCTGCAGGCAAAACGCCTCTTTTCTATGCCGTTAAAGCAAACAACAGGGAGATGATAAAATTGCTGATTGTACACGGCGCCTCGGTTAACGTTAAAGACAACGAAGGCAATACTCCCTGCGCAAATATCAGCATTGAGCTCCATGGTTTTATTCAAACTTGCCTACACCCTTCATTATCTGAAGAGCGTGCTTTTAAGATACATTAAAGCTTGTGCCCGGTGGCTGATTTTATTTTTAACCGCTATGGGAAGTTCAGCCACGGTACAATGATATTCAGGAAGATAAAAGACCGGATCATAGCCAAAACCTTCTGTGCCTTGGGGTTTACGGGTGATATAGCCTTCAAGCTTCCCTGTCGCAATCAGCGGAGTGGGGTCGTATTCATGCTCGACCACTGCAATGGCACAATAAAAATAGGCAGAGCGCGCCTTTTCATCGCCAATATGCTCGAGCTGCTTTAAAAGCAAACGGCTATTATCTTCTGCACTTGCATTCTGACCGGCAAAGCGGGCTGAATAAATACCCGGCTGGCCGGCAAGCGCTTTAACCACAAGGCCTGAATCATCAGCAAGTGCGGGTTTTTTGCCAAGGCTGCTTGCATGGCGGGCTTTAAGAATGGCATTTTCAATAAAACTCAGTCCTGTTTCTTCTGCGTCCGTGATTCCAAGTTCCTGCTGGGAAATGCATGCTATCGGCGACAGAAGCTCTTTTAATTCTTTTATTTTACCAGGGTTGCTGGTCGCCAAAATGAGTTCATTGGTGGGGAAAAGCATGTCATATCCTTCAATAAAACAATGATCTGAAACGAAGGATTTATTTAGCCTATAAAAAAAGTAAATGCAAATAATTTTATCTTAAGCTTTGATTGTTATAATTTTGAACATGAATCCACTAAAGGAAAAAAGTTATGGTCAAGGTTGCCCTTCCGAAAACATTGTCTCAAGAGGTTAAAGGTAAATTAAAAACCTGTAAAATATTAAGTGTGCATATTCCGGGTACCGGCGGTAGTGCGACAGATAATTTCCCTACCCGCTTTGCACTTGATCAATTGCGCCACCAACATGATATTCCTTTGATAGAATTGGAGGGGGCAGGGAGCGGTATTAATGCGCCTAATATTGCTTATCGTCAGAAAAGATCAGTAGGCGGCTGGTTTTCGGGCAGTCTCGTTTCATCTTCTCAATCTGACGCGGAGGAAACCAACCATTTTATTGGTAATTTGGCCTCGCAGACCGATACTGGAGCTTTGGGAGCGGGAATTCTCCAGGGTGCGGGCGAACATGAAAATAATGAACTGATTTTAAACCTGCTCGAAGAACTCAAAAAAGAAGGGAAGCTTCCAGAAGAGATGGTGCTCTCAGGCCACAGCCGCGGTGCCATCAATGCCATTTATTTGGCTAACGAAATTTATGCCAGATATGGGAACACAATCAAGCTCCATTTGGTTTTGACTGACCCTGTTCCTGGACCTTTCCATGAAATGGAATGGAAGAAGCGCGTTATTCCGCCGAGTGTTAAAACCTTTACCGCGTTTTATGCCGAGGATCATGAAAACTTATTTTTCATACCCCACGATTTATCAAGGCTGACCTTTTGCTCGCCGGATACGATAGTCACGACCTATTCCACCCATGATGATCATATAACCATTACCGGCAACAGCAAAGTGTTTGGAGCCTGCTATGATGCGGTGGCAGGCATTTATGGTTTTGATGATAATTCTGATACAAATTTCAAGTTTAAAAGATTAAAGCAAAAAGATGAGTTCATATATAATGAGTATAAAAACAAAACATCGAAAGAAATTGAACAGGAATTTGAAGAGCAATATTTAACTGATACGCATATAAAAGAGTATGTCAAGAAAAACGAGGCTAATTTAATAAAAGAATATATCGAAGAACAAGTATCCGATACAAACTTCTCAAAGTTGCCTCATGAAAAACAACTTAAACAAGCCAAACAAAATATCCCCTATTGCAAGTTGTCTGAGGAAAAGAAAGAAGCCAAGGCTCGGGAAGAAATAAGTGAGGCAATAAAAAATGAGGTGTCAAAAATCGGAAGAATACTCAACAATTATCCGCCTCGCCCTACAGTTGCCATGCACAGCAAAGGCGTATTTGCACGCAAGAACTGCCAGTATGCGGCTAAAACTTCATTGCAACAACTTGAAGGGCAAATCAGCCGGTTAGAGCAACAGGTAGAGCGTTCAGAAGATGAAGAAAAAGAGCTGGCGCGCCTTCAAAACCTAAAAACCAATATTGAAAAAGTGCGCCGCGATTTTGATAATCATCCAGAAGTTGAACTTGCGCCGCCGCATCAACTCCAATCTGTGCCAGATGATTTGAATGAGGATAAAGAGGATAATGAAAAGCAGAAACAGGCTAAAATAAATAAGCGCCTGAGTTATCTTCATGATGCACACCACAAGGGCAGCGGTAAGTACAATATAACCAGCAATGAATTTGCGGCTTACCTGTTGATTTTGCCGACTCTTGGCTTATCAGCAACGATTTTCAAGACCATGGAAAACTATGATCACAAGTTCGGCATGCTGTTGCTTGGGGTATTAACCTTGAATCTGGCAACAGCTATCGCCCTGGCTGCCCAAACCACTTATAAACTTGGGTATAACCTGGCCCATGGTGGATTTTTCAAACCTGGATTTACGCCTAAAGAAATTGTCCCATCCAAAGGGGTGAGCATAGAGCAAAATAATGTGGAAGGGATTGATAGCGCAGAAGACAGTCAAAATCTCTTAAAGCAATAACTGTACATATGCGGTAAGCATCGTCTTACCGCCATTCCCTTTTGCCAGCGCTGAAAAGCTCGCCCGCGCGGCGAGCTTTTTTTTCTCTTCTAAGCCATAATAAAATGCTTATATACAACCAACATAAGGATATGACTATGTACGCCAATGAGCAAAATGAGCTTGCCTTAAGGATCGCCTTGAGGGATATCACGGCTGATTTTTCCGGCAAAAAAGAAGAAACAGGGTTTTTGCAGAAATCCGAGCTGTTTAAAACATCCTCAAAAAATATTTTACCCTTTGCTTCCTCCCAGATTATAACGCTCAGCATGGTGCAAGTACTGGAGCTGGCTTATTTTGCCATTAAGGAACAATTGAATGTGCTGGGTAATGCGCGCTTAAGTTTCGACAAGGAACGGCAGGCTCATATTGCAACTTTTTTATTGCCCGCCAGTAAGGAAAGACAGGATTTATCCAAAGAAGAGCAGGTCATGGCGGCTTTTATCGCCCTTATAGAACAGTCTCCCCTTTTTAACTTGTTCGGGATACAGCCTGCTATTCTTGATGAAAAGAAAAAACATCGCTTTTATTCAGTTTTGCCCTGTTATCGGATGAGTGAAGGATTAAGCCCCGTACTGGTTCAGAAAAGCCCTCTCGATAGTCAGCGCCTTGCTGTCCGCTTATTTTTAAAAACAGCGCTTCCTGATGCGATTGCTGATATTGACTTGGATTTTACGAATGACAGCAAGTTTATCGAGTTTTTTAAGTCGGCTTTTGAGAAAGATAATTATTTGAATCAATTACGCGTACCGCGCTTTATTATTATGAGTATTGCGAATTTATTATGGAATCTTGAACACCCATTCGACCAAAAAACTGGCTTGCCGCTCAGTCTTGAGCAATGTGTTCGCCTTTGCCGTGAAGCAGAAGGGGTGATAAGCAAATTATTAAATAAAGAAGCCTCGCCGAATTTAAACCTGCTGAGCGAGCATAAAAGGGAATTGATGCATTTTCTTGTCAAAGCGGAGATGCATATCAAGGCATTAAGAACAGCTTATGTTCAGGAACAATTATACGCTTTTAACCTCAACGATGTTACCAACTGCCTTCATCAAGGCATCAGAATTGTAAACCAAAGCCTGATTAAATCCGTCTATTGCCGAACCAATGGCGAAGAGGAACTGGCAACCAATGTAAGTTATATTCAGTTATTGCTGCAGAAAAACCCTGATCTATTACAGGCATTTAATGATTCTGCCGGTTTGGTACCTGAAAAAGCCCTTATGAATGCGCCTTTATTAACCACATTGGACGCAATGATTTTATTTTGCCATTTGACAAGCAGCGAGCAAAATAAACTTCTTAAAAAAATTGTCCAAAAATCTACTGTCAGTGCTGTCGAGTTAGCGGAAACCCTTAGAGAAATTCGAGACAAGTTTCTGGCTCCGCTGCAGAAAATCAGTGAAGATGAACTGCAGGTGTCAATCTTTAACCCGAAATACAAAGAAGCTTCCTCATTGACGGCAAGAAGATTTTTGCCTCTCATGACGCTTGTCCTACAAAACTATGGTATTGAAACGGGAATTATTGGTGAACAGGGTGAAATAAAACCGAACCTGTTGCATGGCATGCAACAAGTGCGGGAAATTTGCGAAAACGCCGCAGAAGAGAAAGGCTATTATTGCTGGCAGTTATCCGCATTACTTGGCACAAAAAAAGAGAAAACAAATACTTCCAAAAATTTAAAAGAAAATCTCAACGCCTTGCCCAAAAATCAGTATCGCATGCTGCAAATTGCGATGCTCCTTCGCCAGATTGATGATCTCCTTGAGCATTATCGCAATGTATTGCAGTATCAGGCATTTCAAACATTTTTATTGAATTGTATTTCACAGGTCGCACGAGAAATTCAGCAATTTAGTGATTATATTAAAGAAACAGACAGGGATTTATCCTCCGACGAAAGCTTAAGCCGAAGCTTGCAGGATAATTTCCGCGACATGATTATTGATTTGCAGAATAACTTTAAGAATCTTGAGAATGCTGTTGAAAATTTTGCAGAAATAGTACAAAAGCCTTTTTTCATAGAAAAATACAGGCAAACTTTAAAAATAGAAATGTGCGCTCTGGATACGCGATACCGCGTGTTGTTCGGCAAAGAGAGCGGCATTAGAGAATTGTTTGATGGCGCTTTACCGCTTGAACCAGATGAAAATAACCTTAAACACCACGTTACAGAACATCATAAGCAGCCGCTGCAAAAAGACAGTTTTTTTGCTGTTAAAACAGTAAATTTTGGCTTGTCGGAGGTGGGATCAGAGATGGTGAATAAAATATAGGTTACACCGGCATTGAGCGGTTTTGAAACTTGCTCAATGTCGGGTTGCAATGGCCCAGGCCAAAAGATCAATCCATTATCGCCCTGGCGCAGCAATAGACATCAACGCGTTCTACTCCTTTTATTTTAATAAGGCGGGCCAGTTCATTGACGGTACTGCCTGTGGTTAGCAAGTCATCAACGATGACGACATGGGCAAATGAAATTCTGCCGATGGAAAAAGCTTTTTGCAGATTGGTGCTTCTTGCTTTCCGGCTGAGGCTTGCCTGGTTTGCGGTGTTAACAATTTTTCTGGCAGTCGTTAAATCATAGGGAAATTGTAACCGTTTTGCCAGGCATTTTGTTAATTCTGCAGCGTGGTTATACCCTCGTTCAGCCAATCGTTTGCGATGCGTGGGAACGGGCAGCAGGCAGGGGGCAACTGCTGGTTTTTCGGCTAAACCATCGAGGATGAGCTGGGTAAGAAAAGAGGTAAGATACAGCCCTTCATGATATTTAAACTCATGGATCAGGGCTCTTAACGGCTCAGTGAACTGATATCCTGCGTACACCCGGTCAAAATAAGGTTTTTGTCGAATGCAGTGTCCGCAGATCGGATGCTGGCCAGAAGACATTGGCAGGGCGCAAACCTGGCAGCACTTGCCCAATGGAGTCAATAATGTTTGGCAATCGCCGCATACTGCATACTGCTCCAGATGATATTGGCAACATAGTGGACAGATACGAGGCAATCGCATCATCTGTGATATACTTTTAGACATTTTAATCATACGGGTTTGACTTCCTGTACATTGCGCGGTTGGAAGCTAAGCATGAAGGCGGAATCTGAAATTTGCAATTCTTTTAATGCGCATGCTGATGAATATGAGCAGTATGCGAAAATACAGTATGAAATTGGCGAGCGTCTTTTTGACCGCTTGCACTATCTGAAAATTAATCCTCGTTACATTTTGGATTTAGGGTGTGGCACGGGTGTTTTTTCCAGGCGGCTTAGGCAACATTATCCAAAAGCAGAAATCATAGGCCTTGATTTGGCTGTTGCCATGCTTAAAAAGGCAAAAGAAAAACAAGGTTTTAGAAAAAAATGGCTTTTGATTAATGGCGATATGAATCAATTGCCGTTTCCCTCGGGGCTTTTTGATCTCATTTTTGCAAACCAGGTGATTCATTGGGCGAATTCCCTGCCTCATATTTTTGGTGAAATGAATCGCATCATGAATCCGAACGGCTGTTTTATGTTTTCTACTTTGGGTCCTGATACCTTTTTTGAATTAAAAAACAGCTGGTCCCACGATGGTTATGCCCATACGAATGAATTTGTTGATATGCATGATATCGGCGATGCGCTGCTTCATGCTCGTTTTCTGGATCCGGTAGTCGATATGGAAATGCTTGGCGTGCGCTATAAAAGTCTATCTCAATTATTGAAGGCATTAAAAGCTCAGGGGGTCCGCAATGTCAATCCGGGGCGTAACCGCGGTTTAACCGGCAAAAGAAGCTTTGAAAAATTCAAACAATCGATGCTGGCCTTTAAGACTGAGGCCGGGCATTATCCCTTAAGTTATGAAGTCATTTATGGCCACGCATGGAAGGGCATGCAATATCAGTCACATAAAGGAACGGAAACATTGATCCCGCTTTCCAGCTTGCGAAAGCCTGCCGCCGAATGATAATAATCGAAATCTTTTATAGAGATAAACTAAACTATATAATGACCACCTATATCTTTGCCAAGGCCACTTGAGGAGTTCCCATGGAATTTGTCAGCCGCTATGTTTCCCATCAACCCGATGAGCAGGGCATGGTGAATTACTCCAATGCCGAGCACCGCATTTGGCAAATTTTATTTGAAAGACAGCGTAAATTATTGCCGGGGCGCGCCTGCGATGAATTTTTACAGGGATTGGAAAGCTTGAAGCTAACCGCAGACCGCATACCGCAACTTCCAGATATCAGCAAGCGGATGAAGGCTTTGACCGGTTGGCAGGTCGCTCCTGTTCCCGCTTTAATTTCTGCCCGCGCTTTTTTCGAGCTTTTAGCTGAAAAGCGGTTTCCGGCAGCTACTTTTATTCGCAGTGAAGAAGAACTTGATTATGTGAAAGAGCCGGATATTTTCCATGAACTCTTTGGCCACTGCCCGATGTTAACCAATCCCGTTTATGCGGATTTTGTCCATCGTTATGCTTTGAAAGTGCTGGAATTTCAGGAAGCCGACTGGCCTTTATTACAGCGATTATTCTGGTTCACGGTAGAATTTGGATTGTTATACACATCCAAGGGCCTTCGTGCCTATGGCGGGGGCATTTTATCTTCCATCAGCGAGACTGTGTACAGTGTTGAAAGTGACAGGGCAATGCGGGTTTTATTTGAACCGGTGGCTGCTTTTCGCATGCCTTACCGTATTGACATGCTGCAGCCTGTTTATTTTGTCATCCATGAATATCAAGAACTGTATGATTTCGTCACTTCAGATATAGCGGGATTTCTAAAACGGGCGAGGTCGCTTGGAGAATATCCCCCTTATTTCCCTGTCGATGAAAACAATCCCAATATTCATATCTATGCCTGTTAGGCAATTCTTGGCCAATCTCAACAGGCAGAGCGTCTTATTGTAAAAAATAATGACTCTTGATAATATCAACGCATCTTTTGTGTGCGATCTGTTGTGCTGACAAGGAGCAATGTTTGATAAAAATATTAATTGTCGATGACCACGCTCTGGTGCGAATGGGGATTCGACGATTACTGGAAGATCTACAGGATATGGCTGTAGTCGGCGAGGCAGAGTGCGGCGAGGTTGCCCTTGCCTTGGTGAAAGATCTGCGGCCGGATGTTGTTCTTTTAGACATGAAAATGCCGGGAATTGACGGATGGGAAGTCACCCGCCGCCTAAAAAAAACAAATCCCCAAACGAAAGTTATCGCAGTAACGGCAATATGTGCTGAGCCTTTGCCCAGCCGTGTGCTGCAGCTTGGCGCCATGGGGTATCTCACCAAGGAATCAAGCGCCAGTGAAATGGCAACAGCCATTCGCAAAGTTTATCGTGGCGAACGCTATTTAAGCGCTGAAATCGCGCAAAAGATGGCCATTAATAGTCTTCAAGCCCCCCAGGAAACTCCCTTTGACCTCCTTTCCGAACGTGAAATGCAGGTTATGCTGATGATTACGAGTGGAATGACCGTTCAGGATATTGCCGACCGCTTGTTTCTCAGCACAAAAACAATTAATGGTTACCGCTATCGTATGTTTGAAAAGCTGGCCATCAAAAATGATGTTGAACTGACCTATTTAGCCATGAAACACGGTTTAATTGAACGCCCGAGTGAAACAGCTCATAGCAGCTGATGAGCTGCTATAATTAGGGTGTGTCGCATCAGCCCGGATTACAGCCTGTAATCCTGGGATTTTAACCTTATGAATAAACCAAAAATTTTGTTAAACCTGAATAAATTTCTAGCTAACCTTCCTGGCGAACCTGGCGTCTACCGAATGTTGAATGCAGAGAGGGAAGTGCTGTATGTCGGCAAAGCGGCTAACCTCAAACAACGGGTCAGCAGTTATTTTGTAAAAAGCAACCAAAGTGCGAAAACTCGTTCTCTGATCAATCAGGTGGCTGATATTGAGGTTACTGTTACCTGCAGTGAAACAGAGGCGCTATTGCTGGAAAGCAGCTTAATTAAATCACTGCGGCCTAAATACAATGTCTTGATGCGTGATGATAAATCTTATCCGTACTTACATTTAAGCAGCCACCAGGCTTTCCCGCGCATGGAAATCGTCCGGGTCAAGAAAAAACCTGCAAAAGGCAGCTTTTTTGGCCCGTATCCAAGTGCCAGCGCCATCAAGGAAACCTTGGGTGTCATTCAGAAGGTATTCAAGATTCGCAACTGTTCCGATGCGTATTTTCGCGCGCGTACAAGGCCTTGCCTGCAATATCAGATCAAACGCTGCAGCGCTCCCTGTACTGGTTATATCTCGGAAGAAAAATACCGGCAATCGGTACAGGATGCCTCCAGATTCCTGCAGGGCAAATGCCAGCTCATCCTTAAGGAACTGGAAGCCCGCATGAACCAGGCTGTGGCTGATTTGGAATTTGAAGAAGCGGCAAGGCTGCGCGACGAGATAAAAAGCTTGCGCCTTGTGCAGGAGCAACAAAGCATGATCCATTTGCGCGGCGATGCGGACGTGATTGTCTTGAAGATTGAGCCGGGGTTTGCCTGTGTGCAATGGGTGACTATACGGGAGGGAGAAGTCAAAGGCAGCCAGAGTTTTTATCCCAGCCTTCCAACAGGCTATGAGTATTGCAACGAAGATCAGGAAGCAATGGGGCAGCAGGTATTTTCTGCATTTTTATCTTATTTTTATGTGGACATGCCGGAACGGATCCCTCCTTTAATTCTCACCAATCATAAAGTCGAGGATCAAAGGGCGTTACAAACCATGCTCAGCGAGCTTAGGGGAAAACGGACTGTCATTCAACAGAGAGCGCGGGGGATTAAAGCTCGCTGGATTGATTTCGCACTGAATAATTTGCATCTGGCCGTTGCTGAATATCAAACTTCAACAATGATGAGCAACCAACGCTATGAGGCTCTTGCTAAATTATTAGCGCTTCCTAAAAAAATCAAACGCATGGAATGTTTTGATGTAAGCCACACGCAAGGCTCTTGCACGGTCGCCTCCTGCGTGGTGTTTGACGAATCAGGCCCTTTAAAAAGCGCTTATCGCCGTTTTAATATAGAGGGCATCACCGCCGGCGACGATTACGCTGCGCTGGCCCAAGCCTTGGAGCGCCGCTTCAAACGGCTCACTATTGAAGGGGATTTGCCGGACGTACTGATTATTGATGGGGGTAAGGGGCAAGTAGCCATAGCAGGGCGGGTACTGTCTGAATTGAAGATAAATGGGGTGAAATTGCTCGGCATTGCCAAAGGGCCAAAGCGCAAAGCGGGATGGGAGCAGTTAATTCTTGCAGATGAGCAATCCGAAATGACTTTGCCCGCCGATTCTCCAGCACTTCATCTTTTACAACACATACGTGATGAAGCTCATCGCTTTGCCATCACGCTCCATCGTAAAAAGCGACAAAAAATAAGCCTTGATTCTACACTCGAATCGATTGAAGGAATCGGCGCAAAAAGACGCCAGGCTTTATTAGCCCGTTTTGGCGGTTTCAGAGAATTGGCGCGCGCGCCGCTTGAAGAAATCGCAAAAGTGCCGGGGATAAATCAAAATCTCGCCAAACGCATTTATCAACATTTCCATTCTTAAAAATCTCTCAGGCAATTTAAATCACTCTTTTCCCTAAAAGAGCTCTAAACTTTTTTTATTCCTTGCCGAGAATAAAGAATATCGGGAAAAAACATTCCTTCTGAAGGTAAGGATAAGGCAATGAACAGGCAGAAAACCATGCTGATAGCTTTGTTGTCCACGCTTTCTCTCTCAGCAAAAGCTGCTGACAAGCCAATTTATTACGGAACTGGTCTTTGCGAATATCCGCAATTTGAATGCATCAAGGTAAAATCGGGGCAAAGCTGGCAAAGCCTGTTTCCGAATGAAGAGCAGCGCGATATTGTCCAGCGCATCAACCGTACCTACAATTATTTATGGGCGGGGAAAACCATTGTGGTGCCAAAGAATTTGAAAAATGCAACGATTATGGATTTTTCTCCTTTCCCCTTAAAAATCACACCTGAGGAACCTGGAAAACAAATTATTGTTGATCAGGATAAATTGGCTTGGGGGGCGTATGATGAAAACGGGCGGTTGGTCAAATGGGGGCCGATTTCATCCGGAAGCGATAAATGTTCTGACAACAGCAGCCCAACCTGCCGGACAAAAACAGGGATTTACCGCATTTTCAGTAAAGAAAATGAAAAATGTAAATCCAATGTCTTCCCTATTGGCAGAGGCGGGGCAAAAATGCCTTATTGCATGTATTTCCATAAAGGTTTGGCGCTTCACGGGTCTGATGACATACCGGGTTATCGGGCAAGCCATGGCTGTGTGCGGATGTTCACCCAGGATGCCAAGTGGTTAAACCATGAGTTTGTAGAACTTTCCAATGAAAAAAATCATTTTTTAGGTACCAAAGTTATCGTCAGGCCTGTAACCAAAAATTGAGGGCGAAATGAATATGAAACCTTTAAACTTCCTGATTGTTTTAATCTTGGGCTTTGGAGCGGCTCATGTTTACGCCAAAGATGATGAATCTTCACCGCCCCTGGGATGCCGTGATGTGGGCTATAAATTTGAAATGAGAATATTAAATTTATTGCCCTCTGCTGCTGGAACAAGAAATTCGCTTTATTTTGTCTATAATATGCTGGATAAGCCTGTCAATTTGTACCACATGCGCAAAAATGATGGTACAGGCAGTTATTATCTCAATCACACCATAAAAGGTGGTCAATGGGCTGCTTTGTCTACTTGCGAAAAAGAACTGAGATATGTGTGTACAGTAAACGATGGCAAGTCATCCTATGGCAAAATCGTGGATTGCGCCGACAGCGTAAAAATCTGTGAATATGCTAATGTTGCATTTGGTTTAAACAATCGCGGTAATCATTGGTTGGTGGACAGCAACTCTAAAAGCGGTGCCGTTCGCCAAGTCGTATACTATGGAATTATCCCTCGTTAATCCGGAAAGCATCAGGGAAGGACGGTGAGCGATGGTTAATGAATAAGGGGAATTAAATGAAATCACTGATGCCATGGTTTTGTTTGGCGGCCGCAACGAGCATGCAGGTGGCATTTGCCGGTGAGGGTTTGGATGCCTACCGGCTGGGCAACTATGACAAAGCAGCCAATCAATTAACTCAAAATAATAAAAAAGATCCAGTCATTGATTATTATTTGGGGCGTATGCGCCTTTATGGATATGGCGAGCTGAAAAACGATATTTTGGCGTTGCGCCATTTTAAGGAGGCGGCCGAGCGCGGCTTTCTGCCTGCGCAAAATATTATGGCGCGTTATGCGCTGCTTAAGGAAAATAATCCGGAAAAGGCATTGTATTGGTTCCAAAAAGCGGCTGACTCAGACGATACCGCAGCGCAATTGTATTGCGCTGCAGCTTATATTTTCGGTTTTGGTACGAAAAAGAACCCAGGTTTTGCAAGGCGCTATTACATTGCAGCAGCCAAAAGCGGCGATCCCATCGCCCAATATACGCTTGCCGAGCATTTTTTAGAAAGCCGCCACCGTTCAAATCATAAACTGGGATTAATCTGGCTTGAAAAATCAGTCGAACAGGGAAATCCTTTAGCCGAGCTTAAGCTTGGCGAACTGTATGCCAGGGGGATTCACGTTAAAAAGGATTTGGATAAAGCTATATCCTTAATGAAGCTTGCAGCAAATCAGAATTACTGGCCGGCGGCATTTGCTTTAGGCGATCTGGTAAAGGAACAAAAAGCTTATCCTGAAGCAAAAGAGTGGTATTTGAAGGCCGCGACACATGGATTTTTACCGGCTCAATTTGCGCTTGCTGAATTGTACCTTAATCCCGAAACCCCATTTCATGACACTCATGAAGGCTATTTATGGATGCTCAAGGCTGCGCAGAATAATTATGAAAAAGCGCAACTGGCATTGTCCAAATTTTATTCGGAAGGCAAAGTGGTCCCTCAGGATGAACATTTGGCAAAAGAATGGCAAAAGATGGCTCTGCAAACTGCCCAAGGCGAAACAAGCAATGCCAAAATACAAGCCATTAACTGGTTAACGAATGGGAAAAAAAACTCATTTGCCGACAGTGATTACCAGTTAAAGGGAATATTCAGTGCATGGAAAAATCCCAATGCCTTAAAAGAAAATAATTATAACCCAGCGCCGGAAATGGATGTAATCACACGGGAATCGCTTTATAAGCCGGATTTTGTCATGACTGATCCGAAACAGATTGACATCAGCGAATATTACGATGCTTTGGCTGCATCGCTTGGAAAAACAAAGGGCAGTGAGGCAGGCTTTCCTCGTTATGCCTTTGATTCATCCAGACTGATTCTTCCCATCAAACCCTTATTGCCTGAAAGCTACAGCATAACCTACAGACAGGATGAGCCGCTTTATCCTGCCATAAACGAGGAACAGGAATTTGATGTCCTTTATTACTTTTCAGAGCAAGAAGTCAAACCTGAAAGGCGCGCCCTGTTTGATGAGGTTTTTGAAAAAGCCATATTAGGTAATGCCGAAGCACAGTTCAGGCTTGGGCAAATGTATGAGCAAGGAATAGAAGTTGAAAAAAATATTGATAAGGCCATGAAATATTATTTTCTGGCTGCAGAACAGGAAGACACCCGCGCAGAATACAATCTCGGCCTTCTCTTTCTTGAGGGCAAGGAGATGAAGCCAGATCATAAGGTAGCGCTTGGTTTTTTAATGGAAGCAGCCTTTAAGGGCAATGATCATGCTGAATATGCGTTGGCAAAAATCTATGAGCAGGGGTATCGCAATGCTGATGGCGAAGAAGTCATCGCGCCCGACAAAGAACAAGCGCTCGATATGTATTATTTAGCGGCTGCCAACCAATATGGGCCTGCGCAATATCGTCTTGCAGAAATCTTGGTGCGAGAAAAACCGCAGGATATAAGCGTTGCCGCTAAAAAAGAGCGCAAACAGCTGATTAAAAAACTATACCAGGGCGCGGTACACGGCGAGGTTCAGGAAGCGGCTTTACCTCTTGCCTTTTTCAATGCCATGGAAAAAGACAAACACAAGCAGGCACAGGCGTTGCAGGCCGCCAAGCTTGAGGCCGGCAAAGGAAACGGACATGCAGCTTTACTCCTTGGCCTTTTGTATGACCGCGGTATTGCAGTGGAACGTAACCCAAGCGAAGCGCTTTACTGGTATCAGCAGGGAGAATTGAATCCAGTCAGCGCCTTCATTCTTGGGACTTATTACAGCAAGGGAGATGGCATCAATAAAGATTTGGCTAAAGGCAAAATGTTGCTTCAACAGGCAGCAGACCAAGGATTTGCCTATGCAAACCTGAATCTTGCCATTCTGAAAAAACAGCAGAATGAAGATTTTGTGGATGAATTGGATAAAGCCAGGTCGCTTGGCAACAGCAAGGCCGGACTGTTGATGGCTGATTATTATTTATCCCTTGCTGGCGACGATGAGCAAATGAAGGCAGCACGGCATATTTATCAGTATTTTGCTGAAAAAGGCGATAAAGAAGCGCAGTTAAAGCTGGCTTATATGTACGAACAGGGACTTGGGGGCGCTGCTGATATGAATGAGGCTGAGAAATGGTATTTAAGCGCTGCTTTACAAAATCAGCCCATTGCACAGTATTTGCTGGCAAGGTTCTATCAGCTTGGCAAACAAGGTTCTTATCCAGATTATGCCAAAGCCCGTGAGTGGTATGAAAAAGCACAGAATCAGTACTCACCAGCCTCAGTAGCGCTCGGGTTTATTGCTGATACAGTAGAAGATAACTATCAAGAAGCCAAGGTAGCCTATCAAAAGGCAGTAAAACAGGAAAATCCAATTGGTGCATACAATCTGGCCCTGATATATGAACTTGGCAAAGGGAATCCAGTAGATTATGAAAGGGCAAAGCAGCTTTACTATCAGGCAGCCCGACTGAATCATAGCCAAGCTATGGTGCAGTTGGCCGGAATATATTTTAACGGTTTGGCAGGACCGCGTGATGAACAGAAAGCATTGCACTGGTATAAAAAAGCTGCAAAGCAAGGAAACCGGGACGCGCTTTACCAACTGGGTTTATTATCTGAAACAGGGGTTGCAACCAAACTGGATTTTAAGGAAGCAGTGAATTATTACCAAGGAGCGGCAAAGTTGGGCAATGCTAAAGCAATACTTGCGTTGGCACGCATGTATCAGTATGGGTTAGGGGTCAAGAAAGACAGCGAGCTTGCAAAAAAAATGTATGAGGAACTTGCGTCCCATAACAACCCTTACGCCCAATATCAATTAGCCTTGTTTTACTATGATGCTGGCGCAGATGAAAGGCAGCTTGAAAAAACCAGGGAACTTCTGCTTCTCGCACAAAAAAATGGCAGCCAACAGGCACAAAGAGCGTTGCAATGGCTGGAAGCTCAATCCAAAGAACGCTTAAGCTACATTGAACCGGTCATTTTAAATCAAACTCTGGTTATGGCAGATCGGCCGGCAGATTTGATGTACCTTGATGCGTTGAATGAGTGGAACCGGGGAGATGAAGCTTTGTCGCGCAGGATCCTCAACCGAATCATGCGCGAGTTTCCTCATTATATACCGGCTAAGCGTGCTTATGAGCAACTGCACCAAAAGACTTCATCCGGTATTTTCAGTTGAGCAGTCGGCCAATCAAAAAATGACTGCTCTCATGTCAGGAGCTTCTATGGCTAAATTAAATGGCGCGCAGCTATTAGTAAAATGCCTTGAAAAACAAGGCGTAAAATATATTTTTGGTATTCCAGGAGCTAAAATAGACCGGGTGTTTGATGCGCTTTTAGAATCGAAAATCAAACTGGTTGTTTGCCGCCATGAGCAAAATGCAGCTTTTATTGCGGCAGCTTACGGACGTTTAACCGGCACTCCAGGCGTTATATTAGTGACTTCCGGCCCCGGAGTTGCCAATTTGGCAACCGGACTTTTAACAGCTACCACAGAAGGTGATCCGGTCATCGCAATTGGAGGCAATGTTCCACGAGCGATGAGCTTCAAGCAATCGCATCAAAACGCTGATAATGTCAAGCTCATGGAAGGCGTCACAAAAAGCAGTGTAGAGGCACGCTTGCCTGAGAACATTCCTGAAATCATAGAAAATGCATTCAGAATTGCCACGGCACCAACCAGCGGCGCATGTTTTATCAGCCTGCCTCAGGATGTATTGGAGCAAACTACCGCCCAAGTTCCGCTTCCTGCTCTCGCGTTGCCCCGTTATGATGGTGCGGCTTATTCATTAATTGAAAAAGCAGCCGTGATGATCAATCAAGCATCCAATCCAGTTCTGCTATTGGGGATGGAAGCCAGCCGGCCCGATAATGCGCACGCAATCCGGGAGTTTCTTAAAAAAACGCTTTTTGCTGTTGTCGGCACATATCAGGCAGCGGGCGTGATTCCAAAAGAATATGTGGATTGTTTTATTGGACGGGTAGGGTTATTTAAAAATCAACCAGGAGATCAGGTTCTTGATAAGGCCGACTTGGTGATTACAATTGGCTACAACCCAGTTGAATATGACCCGGAAGTCTGGAATGCCAATAGTCATAAGAAAATCATTCACATCGATTATTCTATGTGCAAGGTTCACGCAACTTATGTCCCCGTATGTGAATTAATCGGCGATATCGCCACAAGCATTAACCGGCTGGGAGATGTCATTAATCAACGCAAGGATATCTTTACGGATAAAACCATCAAAAAGGCCCGCCAGGAATTATTCCATACAATCGAGTCGGGGAAGGAGTATGACAAAAAACCCATCCATCCCCTGCGTTTTATCTATGAATTGCGTCAGGCAGTTGATGATTCAGTAACCATTTGCTGTGATATTGGTACGGTCTATATGTGGATGGCGCGCTACTTTTTTTCTTATCGCCCCCATCAATTGTTATTCAGTAATGGACAGCAAACGTTGGGTGTTGCCCTGCCTTGGGCGATTGCCTGCAATTATGCAAAACCTTCGGATAAAATTGTTTCGATCTCCGGTGATGGGGGGTTTCTCTTCAGTGCTATGGAGCTAGAGACGGCAGTGCGCGAAGGACTGCATTTTATCCATTACATCTGGCGCGATGGCTCCTATAATATGGTTCTTGAACAGGAGCTTATGAAATATAACCGAAAAAGCGGCGTTGATTTAGGGGGCATCGACATACCGAGCTTTGCGCAGTCTTTTGGCGCTTTGGGCCTTGAACTCAACGATCCAAACCAATTTCAGGAACTATACCATATTGCAATGGCGAGCGATAAGCCCGTATTAATTGATGTGCCGATTGATTACAGTGATAACCAAAATCTCTTTAAGGCTGTTGATCCGCGGGGAGGGCACTGATGCATGAGATACAACTGTTGCCCTGTTATACCAAACCCATTACTGCCGGTCATATTGGCTCAGTTGCTGATGTTATTGCAGGGCATGTGCCGCGGGCATTAGCAAATACCCGGTTTTTTGCCAGGGATTATCAATATGGTTTTGAATTGGCCTCGCCTATCGATATCTCATCGCTTGGCGAGGCAGTGATCGTTAATGGGTATTGTTTTGCCAATGTGACCAATCAAGAATCTTCAGAGTACATGAAGACGATCAGTGGGCAGGATTTTGTAACCACATGTGTTTTTTTAGTTCCTTTGAGAGCTCGCCCCAGCTATCGGATTGACATAGATTTTGCAAAGCCCTTAAGCCTTGGGGTTTTTTATGAAAGATTGTACCAGCAAATCAATCACCCATTTGTATTCGCTGCCTTTATTTCCTTTCGTAAGCTGCATGCCGCGGCCATTGCCAAAGCGCCGGTGTATGGGGAAAACATTTTTGACAATAAAAATGGCTATTATCTCTTCCCTGAACAATATTTAGATAGCAGGGAAGCTTTTTTAATCGGGGCGGTTGCTGATTTCCATGATCATGCCAATCCTCTTTTGCAGAAATCACTGGAAGTTGTTTTGTATAACAATCCTTTTGATAAAAAAAGTGCTTTAATTTCTCATGCCCATGGCATAACGCTGGATAAGCCCCTGAAAACTGTTCATGAAATCATTCCGGATATAGTGGAGGATGCCCTGCATGTATTTGCAGAACAAAGCATATTAACCTCTATCCATGGTGAAATTTTTGTTATTGATTCTATTGAAAATCTGCTGGATAAAAAAATTTAAACGCACCACTTGAATTCTTAGGGAATAGACCTATAAATAATAATACCGCTGAGCAATTTAAATATATGAAACCTTTCCATGCTGAGTGGTAGATTGACTCGATTCATTACAAGGAGGAATAAAAATGAGCCTTATTAAACGCGACCAACAATCTTGGCCCCGAGATTATTTCAATACCATGTTAAACCAGTTTTTACGTCCTTTTGATTACGAAGAGGGAAAAAGCGCTGAGACTAATTTGTGGAGTCCTGCTGTCGATATCAAAGAGAAAAATGACAAATACATCGTCATTGCTGATTTGCCAGGAGTTGAGAAGGATAATATTGATGTCTCTCTTGAAAATAATACCCTGACCATCAAAGGTGAGCGCAAGTACGAAAAGAAAGAAGAAGAGGAGGGTTTCTCTCGAATTGAGCGCATGCAAGGCCAATTTTATCGTCGTTTTGTTCTCCCTGAGTCCACAGATGAGTCAAAGATTAAAGCTAAATATAAGAAAGGCGTTCTCGAAATAACCATCCCGAAAAAAGAGAATACAAAAGCCAAAAAAATAACTGTACAGGTTGAAGACTAGGCTGAAAAATCTGCTTAAAAAATCCGATCCAGCAGCCTGGATCGGTTTTTTTCGGACTTAGAGCAACGGAAAAAAGAAATTAAGCTGCCATTTCCTTAACACGGGCACTCAGGCGGCTTTTAATGCGGGCTGCTTTATTTTTGTGAATTAATCCCTTATGAGCAGCCTTGTCAATAACAGGTTGTGCTTTTGCATAAGCAGCGCGCGCTGCTTCTTGATCACCGGATTCAACAGCCTTAAGCACATTTTTAACATAGGTTCGGTACATAGACCGTGCGCTGGCATTGTGTTGCCGCCGTTTAATGTTTTGGCGTGCGCGCTTAATAGCTGACTTAATGTTTGCCACTTACAATCTCCACTAATTCATTTCAGAAAACTTGGATCATGCCTATTTTACTCCAAGCTGTCAAGGAGTAAGCCTTTGTTCGGATCGAGTTATGGTGATTAAATAATTATTTTTTTGCATAGAGTGTGTTAAAAATTTTCAATTGCTCCCGTACACAACTTTCAACTATAGCCCTGAAAGAAATGAGCCATGACAATATCGCGACCTTCTCAATCAACATGGTTTTGTGGGTAGCATGAGTAAAAAAGGCGATTGCTGGGACAGTAGTGTCGCAGAAAGCTTTTTCAGCCCCGCTTAAAAGATGAACGGGTTCATTATATGCCCGACATAGCTCTGTCAGTTAATCAAAAAAATTTAATCGCTTGCATCGTTGATCCAGCAATTGAAGGTCTTGTTCCTGCATCGCTTGAGATAAAAAACTGAAACCAATCAGCTCTCGCCATTGGGGTATTACCTGATGGAACTCTTGTATGATCCCATCAATGACGTTCTGGTTTAATCTTAATTTTTCAACGGCAAAATAGTTAAAAAAATCCCGTTTTGTTAAATTATTTTTTTTTTCCTTTTAGGGGCAAGGCTATTTCTTCTTTTGTGTTTTTTTGAGCGATAGTTAAGTTAAGCAAATC
>NZ_LNYK01000025.1 GCF_001467825.1 Legionella londiniensis | reverse complement strand
GATTTCTTCATGCAGAATCTCCTTGCATATACATTACGAGAAAATTCTACTTTTGGCAGCAATTATTTTGCGGGAGGATTACCAACGTCACCTGGGAAAAAAATTAAGCAGAACGGAGTTTGAAAACATTATTTTTAATCCGGAGTTTAAATATCAAATAGAAGAATACCATCCCATTAGTAATTATTTTGAGCATCATGGCGTTACTTGTTTTACACCAGATCCAGAAAATGCATCTATGTGGACTTATTATGCTAATGAGCACAAAGGAATATGTTTGGAATTTGAGCTAGATTTTTCTAAGATACTTAAACCTACGAAATACCCACCATCTGAGATTTCACGCTTTTCTTCTGATGTATCCAACGGAAATATTTTGGTTTCATTTTATTTAGAAGAGCACGAATTTGTATTTACAAAGGTCAAATATACGTCAAACATCTCCCTGTTTTTGAGTTAGAAAAATTTTATGTTCTTAAAACTGAATATGAAAAGATAAGTTATCTAATTAACAATGCTATAGGGGTAAAGAGCCAGTATTGGAAACATGAAAATGAATTCCGTTTAATTTCCAATAGTAACAGCCTAAATTCAGGAGCTCTTCCCTTAAAGAAATATGTGCCATTTCTAAAATTTACTGGAATTATAGCTGGCGCAAAAATGAATGAAGAAAACATGAAAACCCTATCAATATTCTCCAAAAAATATAACCTTGATTATAAAAAAGCTTTTTTGGATACTCGCAACTATCAGATACTGTTTAATCAAGGTGTTTGATGCAATAAAATAAATTGAATTTTAATTAAATGCAGTTTCTTCTCTCATTTTCACAAAAGATATGCGCTGATTAGCAAGAGCGTTGTCATAAGTTAAACCTAAAGTAATGATAGGTTTATTTTTATCTGTAAGATTCACCCAAAGAGTAGCGCTAGACGATTTTTTTCTAAATTTGATACGATATGCCCCTAAAACCTCTTTACTCGCCTCTTTTCCAACCTGCTGATATACATAATTTATCTTTTCAATGAGGTTTTCAACTACATCGGCAGCATTATTGTTATTAAGGGGAATAAAAACCAAGTAAACGCTAATAAGCTTTTTTTTGTCAAACGCAAATTCAGCAGAAACTTTTGATCCAAACATTTCAAATGATGGAAGAAACCATAATTCTGTTTCGTCTCTTTTGAGCTCATCTTCTGCAAACACAAACTTGGATTGCTCAAAAAAAAGTATAATCCTACTTCCCTCTGGGTCTAAACTCTTAAATGTCTTACGATCTACCAATTGAATAGAATTTTTTTCCATGATTTTTTGGACTTGAAACGGACTCATCCCAAATTTTGTTTGTAAAAATGCTGAAGAATTATCCGCAGTTGAAATTGTCATATGACGATATGACCAATAGATTAATACAGCAAAACCAAGCATCAGACATACAAGGATGTAAATCAGCTTTTTATTCATTAATAAACCCCACCTTCATTTAATAGCAAATTTTTTTAATCCCTGAGAATCCATAAAGTAAAACTGCAACAAATAAAATCAATTTCATCATAACCCCATGTCTTTAGTTAGTTCAGATCAAGTTTTGAGGCTTTAGCTTAGCAACCTAATAAATGTTCATATATTAATCTACTGGACAATTAATATCCACAGTAAAAAAATCGATGCTTTTTTGCTCTCAATACAACAACCCAAGTTTTCAAGTCTCTTTAAGAAACGCCTATTGAAAAGAGCTAATTAATAAATTTCCACTAAGACACCCTATAATATACAAAAGAGGAACTCATCAATACTGGCAAGGGCTGTAGAAGATGGACGTTTTTTGGTTTTAAAAACAGTTCCTTTTTTATATAATAATTATTATAAATTAGGTACTAATTGGAAAATTGATGCCACGGGAAGGAAAAGCGAAAGTTTTGAGTGAAGCTGAATTCAAACGGCTATTAATAGTTGCAAAAAATGCACAAATGCCGGAAAGAAATATAGCGCTCATTTATTGCTCATTCGGTTTGGGGTATTTTTATCTATTTAGAAGTCTCAATGAGGTACGTGATATTACCCGAAATTGGATGAAAGAATATAACGAAGAAAGACCACATG
>NZ_LNYK01000024.1 GCF_001467825.1 Legionella londiniensis | reverse complement strand
TGATTTCTTCATGCAGAATCTCCTTGCATATACATTACGAGAAAATTCTACTTTTGGCAGCAATTATTTTGCGGGAGGATTACCGGTTTACATTGATAAATCCTGAAACAATATTCCCAAAGACGTTTGGTTTCGAATTAGTTTATTTATTTTGTGGCTGCATTATAGGGATCGGCTATTACAAATTTGAATCATGGGCTTTAAGAATACTTCCCCAATTTACTTTTAGCCCTGTAGATAGCAGCCCCAGAAAAACAAATAACATTAGAAATGTTCTAAGTAAAAAATCAAGACCAGGTTCTAATAAGCCCAATCAACAATCCTACCTATCTGGAGGGATTGTTGCTGCATTTGAGGAGATATTATTCAGGGGGTTTTTGACTGTTATTTGCCTTGACTTGCCAAACATGATTCTCATCACAGCAGGGCTCATTCTAGTTAGTATTATTTTTGCTCTAAGTCATATTAATCTTGGTTACCAACATGTTATAACGAAGCTGATTTTAGGCGGTATTTGTTTATTCTCTTTTTTACTGACCGGGGATATTACTACATCAATCGCTGTTCATCTTACCTTTAATATCTTAGCCATACAAAAGATAAGGAATCTATAGAATGAGTAATTATGCTATCTCCTTGACTCAAAACCTTATTTTTCAACTGCTGCTAACAACCACTATCTTGATAACTTTCTATTACCATGGGAAAAAATTAATTTTTAAAATTTCCCCTGTAGTCGCTATAAAAACTAGTGTAATCAAACAATATTCTCTAACTCAAATCACAGGAGTTATTGAGCTATCGCTAGTAGCGAGCTGTCATGTCCTTTTTTGTGCATTGCTTATATTGATATCTAATACTGATATTCTTACTATCTTCAAAAATACCAGTGTCATTAATTGTTTCTATGGCATATTAATAGGAGTAGGTTCTGTTGGTATCTCAATCTTATTCTGCACACTGGGAATGAAAATAATTGAATCATTTAGTCCTGAAACAGCACCAAAGACCTTGGAGGGCTGGATGGCTGTCGCTAATGCAGGTTGGATAAGGCATCACAAGCATACCCTAAAGGTTTTACCCTTCTTGCTCTCCTTGTTAATTATCACGATGCAAATTGGATCAGAAGAAATAATTTTCAGAGCGGTTCTAACCAATGTCTTTATTCAAAATGGAACGACATTTGCTTTTATCTCCTCAACTGTTCTTTTTGTCTTTATGCAAACGCTGCATATGCCATCCAAGACAAGCGCGATGTTTCCTGTTATTGGTGCGATTGTTATGGGTATAACACATGAGTTTCTATATTTAGAAGATCCTTCAGTTATCCCATTGATTATCTCCCACTTAACATTTTTTATTTTTACTGTTCTCTAATAAAGGTGTACCCAATGGAATATGGTTTATCGTTTTTACCAGATATTGCAGAAGATGCTTATAGTGCTGTTGAATATTTTCAAAGCGCCCTTATGCTTTCAAAATTTGCAGATGAAGCAGGTTTCAAAACAATTAAAATGACCGAGCACTATCTTCATTCTTATGGAGGTTACTGCCCAAGCCCGTTGATGTTCTTGGCGAGTGTTGCTGCCATAACAACAAATATACGATTAATGACTGGATGTATTCTTCCTGTGTTCCACCATCCTATTCAAATAGCTGCAAACACTGCCATGCTAGATGCACTTAGCAACGGGAGATTAGATATAGGTTTTGCAAGGGCGTATCTCCCCTATGAGTTTTCTGCTTTTGAAATAGATATGGATGAGAGTAGAGAAAAATATCAAGATACAATTTCCGCTGTCAAAAAGTTATGGACTGAAACTAATGTTTCCATTGAATCAAAATTCTTTAGTTTTACTAAAGCAAATTCATTACCCAAGCCAACGCAATACCCTCATCCTCCCTTATGGGGTGCTGCAGTTAACTCACGCCAGAGTTTTGCTTGGTTAGGTGAACAAGGTTTTAATTTACTAGTAACCCCTCCCCTGACAGGATTGGAGGATTTAATTGTAAAATTAGATATTTATCGCGAGGCATTTATACCGAATGATGTTAATAAAAAACCTAAAATTGCTCTGAGCCTGCCTCTGCTTATTTCCGAGAACCAAAATGATGCTGAATGCGAAGGAGATCGTTACCTCGCTGAGTATATCCGCGTTTGGGCTGATGCTGCAGACTCCTGGAATAATAATACTTCAACTAATTACCCCGGCTACTCTGGTATGTCATACGCCTTGCGTCAAAACACACCGGAACACATGAGGGCATCTACCCAAGCAGTGATAGGGACACCAGAGAGCGTTATTGAAAAAATAAAATATATAACAACTCTTACAGAGGTTGATCAGATTTTGTGGCAGATTGACTTTGGTGGGCAGAAATTAAAATCAATGATGAATACACTTTCCCTATTCATCAACAACGTCCTTTCTAATTTGAAATGATTGAGCTTACGATGACAGAACATAAGAAAGTTTTAAAAGAGATAATGCTTCTAGCCTTGCCAATAATATTTTCAAATATTATTAGTGCATCAGCTGGTCTTATTAGCATGCTATTTGTTGCCAAAATTAATTCTGATGCCCTCGCTTCGGGCGCAATTATTACAAGTACTTACGGCTTAATCATGATGATGGCTATTTCGATTTTCTACTCTGTAAGCATACTTATAGGTCATAACAAAGGAACTGGTCGTGATGAAGAAATTGGGAAAATATTAAGCTCCGGAATTGCACTAGCGTTCCTGCTTGGAACCCCCTTAATAGGGCTTTTTCTTAACATGGATACACTGCTAAACCTCATACATCAACCTCCAATTGTGAGCAAAATGTCTGGCGAATATTTTCTTGGTTTGGCCTACGGGCTCATACCATGCTTGATCGTTGCAGTATTCACTCAATTTTTTATGGGTATTGCGAAAGCAAATATTATGCTTAAATTCACCATTGTCGGCGTTGTTCTTAATAGTTTTTCTAGTTATTTTTTGATTTTTGGTTATGGTCCAGTTCATGCGCAAGGCATCTATGGGGCTGGTCTTGCAAACTCCATTACCTCAATTTTGCAACTTGCAATAGTACTTATCTATACACTCCGCCACCCTGAATTTCGAAGATATAGTTTGTTCCCCTCAAAACTAATAGATATGAGCTATTGCAAATCGCTTCTAAAAATAGGTGGTTCAATATCAATACAATACTCCACAGAAATCCTTGCCTTTTCGCTAATAACATACCTTATGGGAATCATCAGTATTGAGGCCTTGGCAGCACATCAAATTACACTGCAATGTACCATGTTGGCGTTTATGATCGTAATGGGCATATCACAATCAGGATCTATTCTCGCCAGTCATAATATGCATACAGATGCCAAACTTGATCGAGCCACAATTTGTAAAATAACACTGCTCATTGGAATAATTTCCATGCTGATAATGGGTACATCCTATTGGTTATTTTCAGATTCTCTTATTTCGGTTTATCTTGATATCAAGAACGAGTCATTTCAGGAAATTGTTTATTTGGCAAAAAATCTCTTACTGATTAGTGCTGTTACCCATGTATTTGATGCAGCAAGAAATATCTCCTCGGGTCTTTTAAGGGGATACGGCGATACAAAAACTAGCATGTGGACTGGATTGGTCTCTTGCTGGATGATTGGAATTCCTTTGGCTATCCTTTTTGCATTTTTCTTTCATTTAAATGCGATTGGACTTCGCATGGGAATGATGCTTGGAATACTATATGGTTGTATCCAACTCATAAATCGCCTAATTAAAATGAACAGAGTCGATTTTACTACACATAATATAGCGACAGGGAGTATCTAATGTTTGAAATGATTACAGAATATTTAACACATTTATTCAATAAAAGTGCTTTCGTTGAGCAAGATAAAAACACTCATTATGATCATGTGATCAATGGATCATACAAAGCAGAAGACACAGAAATCGAAATGAATCTTTGCATCAATGGGCAAGCGGTATTGGGAAAAAACGTTCGTGTAGAAAAAAAGCTACTCGTCAACGGCAGGTTCATTGCTCATCAATCTACACTCATGTCTGATTTAACGGTGAACGGTGCTTCATCGCTAGATAATACACAAATTAACGGAGATGCTAAATTCAGGGGAAGTCTTGAGACTGCATCAACTACATTCACAAATAAAATTGAAATTCTATCCAGTCTTGCTGAACTTGAAAACAGCAAAACACAACTCATTACTTTCAAAGAATTACCCAGACACAATGTTGTACAACGCCTCAAACTAAAGAAAAACACCGAAGTTCACGGTGATATCATATTTGAAGCTGGCAATGGTGAAGTTTTATGTGATGAAACATCAAAAGTTCATGGCAAAGTTATTGGAGGCAAACTCATTCAATCCCATGGATGATAAATTATTTTTCCATAGCAATTTGCTGCATGGTAATCCTCCCGCAAAATAATTGCTGCCAAAAGTAGAATTTTCTCGTAATGTATATGCAAGGAGATTCTGCATGAAGAAATC
>NZ_LNYK01000023.1 GCF_001467825.1 Legionella londiniensis | reverse complement strand
TAGGCTCAATCACCATTTAAATTGAATACAATAAAAAAATCCGTAAACTGTTATTTTTCACAATTTCAAGGGAATAGTAGTCAAATGCCAGCGCGGTATGAATTAACAGCGGAGCAGTGGCGTAAATTAGAGCCATTTCTTCCAGGGAAAGCAACGGATAGGGGTCGAACAGGGACAGATAACCGTTTATTTGTAAATGGCTGTTT
>NZ_LNYK01000022.1 GCF_001467825.1 Legionella londiniensis | reverse complement strand
GAGCTACGGTTAAAAGTTGTGTATGGTCAAAAAAGATCAGGCAGCTTTCCCCTCATCCACTGAACCATTTTGTTTGATTTCTCTTATACCATTGACGAATTTTACGCCACGAACCACTTCAGCAAGTTTCGTGAAGCCGCGGAGTTTACGCCAATGAGTTTTGGCATTGTCACATAGCTTGAAAACCATTGTCAAAATAGTTGTTCGCGAGAATGCCCCTTTGGATTTATAAGTTCGATGCCTGACACTTGCGAAAGTGGATTCAATCGGGTTGGTGGTTCGCAGATGAACCCAGTGTTCGGCTGGGAAATCATAAAAAGCCAACAAATCCTCTTTGTCTTTTTGCAAGCACCCTGTAGCTTTAGGATACCTGGCTTGATAGTTTCTGATAAATCGGTCAAATTCCTTATAGGCTTGTTCACGGGTTGGCGCCATCCAGATGGCTTGCAGTTGTTGTTTCGCCTTGGAGAGTAGTGATTTGGGCAATTTATCGAGGACATTGCCCATCTTGTGAAACCAGCAACGCTGATGGCGTGTATCAGGGTA
>NZ_LNYK01000021.1 GCF_001467825.1 Legionella londiniensis | reverse complement strand
GATAGTGTGGGGCCTCCCCATGCGAAAGTAGGTCATCGCCAGGGCTTTTTTATCAAGCGGCTTTGTGCCGCTTTTTTTATTTCATGATCAATAATTAATATATTTAGCCAAAATATACTTGCTATCCGTATGTATTTGGTTAAAATATGTCTAAATTTAATCATATCCCAGATAGTTATGTTTCATTTATACACACCAGGTTTTTTTCCTACTCCTTATGAAGAAGCAATTAGAAGAAAGCTCAGATCAGAACAGACCGTTTTGCAAAGTACTGAGCAATATAAGAACTTGTTGGATTTAAAATATAAAGCATCTAACTTTAGGGATAGCATCGTAGAGCTTAGACAAATTTTAAGCGCTTATTTTTTTTCATATGATTCAAAAAAGAATCTTCTGGATCTGGAGAAAGCGGTCAATGAAGCAATTGTTCATATATTAAATGACGAAGCTATTTCTCAAGAATTGAAAAATCGCATCATTAACCACAGTGATTACCTAAGCCGTGAATTAATGGAAAATAAATTCTTATTAAAATCGTTACCTGCACTTAATTTAGCAATAAACGGTTTAACTTGCGGCTTAGCGCTTACAGGCGTTTTTGTGGGCGCCACCATGATTGCTTCCGGACCGATTTTGCCAGCATTATTAGGCTTGGCCTACATGGTAATATCTGCTGCAGTTGCATTGTGTACTTTTTATTCTGCAATGGTGGAAGGGCGGCTTTTAGCCAATAAACAAATTCAGGAAATTAATGAACTTAAATCGTTATTGGTTGATGGTTTCCAGGATGAAATTCCAAATAGCCGCCTTGTCCTGAATCAGTCAATGTAGCAAGTGTTTAGATCTAATGCCCGAATTCCGGGCATGCTCTTCCCAATGTCCCGCATAACATTTTCTTAATGCGGGATGAGAATTTAGCATCTAATTTAAATATATTAAATATTTTTCGCATCAAGATATTTGTTCTTGAGATTGACATAATGTGCTGCCGAATATTCCAGATTATCCCATTCCGCAGAAGTTAATTTTCTCATTTCTTTTGCTGGGTTTCCAAGATACAGGTATCCTTTTTTTAAATGCTTGCCAGGAGGAACGAGAGAGCCTGCTGCGAGCATGACATGATCTTCTATATATGCCCCATCCAATATGACAGATCTGATGCCAATCAGGCAGTAATCTGCAATTGTGCAAGCATGCAAGATTGCGCCATGACCAATGGTGATATCATTGCCGATAATGAGCGGTTTTCCTCCGGGAGTATAAGGTCCATCATGAGTGACATGCAAGACGGCGGCGTCCTGGATATTAGTGCGATCGCCAATGGTGATGCGGTTTACATCGCCGCGAATAACAGCCATGGGCCAGATTGAGACGTCATCTCCGAGTGCCACATCGCCGATCACCATGGCGCCTGGATCAATATAAACCGAACTTCCGATGACAGGGCTTTTATGTTGAAAAGGGCGAATGTTTTGAGTCATTTATATTATCAACTATTGGGATGTCAAAAGAGGCATCTATCGTAAATTGGTTTTGATGCATTATATACTAATATTAAATCAGATTTTCACTGTTGAGATATGAAAAGTAAATGGTTTCTTTTAAAACAGAGCCTACCAATGCTTTTAACAGCGTTGCTTATCTCTTGTGAGAAGCCTAGTGAAGTGCGATACCAGGGATATGTTGAAGGCGAGAATATATTTCTTGCATCTCCTTACTCAGGTATATTGGTAAAAAAGTTAACACATCGGGGTCAGGTAGTTAAAAAAAATCAATTATTGTTTCAATTGGATTCCGAGCCGCAGATTTTGCAAATCAAGCAGGCACGAGCTGAATTAAATGAAGCGCAAAGAATTTATCAGGATTTACAAAACCCCAAGCGTAAACCGGAAATAGAAGCAATTAAAGCGCAAATCGGACAAATTGATGCTCAGTTAGAGTTGGCGCAAATTCGTGTGGCACGCTTTAAGCATCTTCATGATATGCAAGCTGGCGATAGGGATCGTTTGGATCAAGCGATAGCACGCTATGATGAATTAAAGCATTTACGATCTCAATATCAGGCAAACCTGGAGTTGGCGCAATTAGGCGGCAGAGAAGAACAAATTAATGCGCAACTTGCAAGAATTAAACGGCTGCAGGAAAAGCTTGCCGAGACAAAATGGCAGTTGGCACAGAAAAGCATTTATGCACCGGAAAGCGGCATTATTTTTGATACTTTTTACTTGCCGGGCGAGTTTGTTGCAAGCCAACAGCCTATCGCTGCGTTGCTCACCCCCAAAAATGTCCGAATCGAATTCTTTGTGCCTGCAGAACGGGTTAATGGTTTTAATCAAGGCCAAATCATCGAATTTACCTGCATGGGCTGTAAAAAAAATTATACTGCACGCGTCAGTTATATTTCTCCTGAGGCAGAATATGTGCCTCCCCTGGTTTACAGCCGGGATAATGCTGACAAACTGGTATTTCGAATTAAAGCTCAAATTCTACAGCCAGATAAATTTAAGCCTGGTCAGCCTGTGACGGTCATGGGAATTGCCCATGATTGATACTGCTGTCATAGACGTTGCTCACCTGCGGAAATCGTTTGGCGGCCATCTGGCGGTCAATGATATTAATCTTCGAGTCAGGAAAGGCGAGGTATTTGGCTTTCTTGGGCCGAATGGCAGCGGCAAAACCACCACTATCCGTATGTTATGCGGATTATTGACCCCAGATTCAGGCGAGGGAACTTGCCTTGGTTATGATATTGTTCATGAATCAGAAAAAATAAAGGCACATGTTGGCTATATGACGCAACGCTTTAGCTTTTATACTGATTTGAGCGTAGAAGAAAATCTTTATTTTATAGCGAGCATTTATGCGGTAAAAAACAGAACGCAGGCGGTAAAAACAATAATGGAAGAATTTGATTTGGGCAAATACCGCAATCATTTAGCTGGAGAATTATCCGGAGGCTGGAAACAGCGCATGGCTTTGGCAGCTTGCTTACTGCACAAGCCTGATTTATTGCTTCTTGATGAACCTACCTCAGGAATTGACCCCATTGCAAGACGCGAGTTTTGGGACAGGATTCATGCCTTGAGCGAGCAGGGGGTGACAACCCTGATGTCCACTCATTATATGGATGAAGCAGAACGCTGCACGCGGCTTGCCTATATCGCAAATGGCGAATTGCTGATAACTGGTACAGTTGACGAAGTTATCCAAAGCACGAAACTTCGCACCTGGGAAATTAAAGGAGATATTACGACTCATTTATTACAAGAAGTTAAAAAAATAAATGCAATTACCCAGGCGGTATTATTTGGCAGGCAAATCCATGTTTGCGGTTTCAAGCAGGATGTGATCGAAAAAGCGTTAAAGCGGCTAACAGAGCAATACAACATCACCTGGCAGGAAATAGATTCTACGCTGGAAGATGCTTTTATCAATTTAGTGAAAGAAAATGTCGAATTTGATTAATCCAATGATATCCATAAATCAAATAGGAGCATAACTTGACAGTTTGGATTAACTCCCGCCTGATGGCCGTGATTATCAAGGAATTTATTCAAATGCGGCGTGACAAGGCGACTTTTGCAATGATTGTAGGCATTCCCCTGATACAATTGATTTTGTTTGGCTATGCCATTAATTTAAATCCCCGCCATTTGCCGACCGGAATTGTGAATCAAGACCCGAGCCCATTAAGCAGGCGTATCTTAAAAAGCATGGAAAACTCGACTTACTTTCAATTCATCAGCCCATCATTAAGTGAGGAAGAGGCCGCTTATTTATTAAAAAAAGGGGATGTGCATTTTATCGTGAATTTTCCTCCGAATTTTACAAGAGATTTACTAAAGGGCTTAAGGCCATCTCTATTGCTGGAAGCTGATGCAACCGATCCTGCCGCAACCAGCCGCGCGCTCTCGGTCTTTACAGAGCTTGCCTATTTATCCCTGCGCGAAGAATTAACGGGTAATTTGTCGGGCTTACAGGCACGCCCTCCGCCTTATCGCCCTTTAGTTCACGCAGTCTATAATCCGCTTGCCATCACTGCTTATAATATCGTGCCCGGCTTATTAGGCGTGGTGCTGACAATGACAATGGTCATCATTACAGCCCTTGCCATTACCCGCGAATATGAAAGGGGTACTATGGAAAATTTACTGGCAACCCCATTACGTCCTTTTGAAGTCATGGTCGGTAAAATTCTTCCCTATATTATTGTCGGCTATATCCAGGTGATGCTAATTCTTTTGATGGCAAAAATTCTGTTTGGCGTACCTATGCAAGGCAGCATTATTCTTTTATTGATACTTTGCCTTCCTTTTATCGCCGCAAATTTAGCAATGGGATTGACGTTTTCTACGATTGCCAGCAATCAATTGCAGGCTGTGCAAAGCGCCATGTTTTTCTTTTTGCCTTCCATTTTACTTTCAGGATTTATGTTTCCTTTCCGTGGCATGCCAGAGTGGGCGCAGCTTCTCGGAAATTTTCTTCCGCTTACCCATTTCTTAAAGATCGTGCGCGGCATTCTCTTAAAGGGAAACGGATTTTCAGAGGTATGGCAGGAGATAGTGCCAATCCTCATCTTTACAGTTGTGGTATTATTGATTGGTTTTAAGCGGTATCGTAAAACTCTGGATTAGCCTCATAGTTTGGGTCAAGCTAAGCCGTAATCCAGAATTGATAATGATCCGAACTATTTTTTAGGTTCAATCACCATTTAATTATGCCCAAATAGCAATGGCAGCGAGAGCAATGGACGAGATAAAAATGGAGTCACAACGGTC
>NZ_LNYK01000020.1 GCF_001467825.1 Legionella londiniensis | reverse complement strand
GAGAAATCAAACAAAATGGTTCAGTGGATGAGGGGAAAGCTGCCTGATCTTTTTTGACCATACACAACTTTTAACCGTAGCTCACGTGAAAGAACCTACTGATGTAGACTTTAGAAAAACCCCTCTATATATCAGCCAAAATTGTATTCGTCACCACCTGTTTAGAGCACACGCATTTGATTTGCATTATGCAAAGGAAAGAAATCTCCAAAAAGTACTCGCTTCTGTAACCGGTCTTATTCGAGGCTACGTGGTTCCTGAAAGTCGATGCAAACGTACTAGTCCCTTATTGCTGGAAGATTTTGTTGATCAATTAGGGAATGGTAATTTTGAACAGTTTAGTCGGTCAGGAAAGAGAGATAGTTCTTCGTTCTTTTCCAAAACTACGTTTGGTGACACTCAATATATTTCCTATGGGTCGATAAGTATAGAACAGCTCCAGTTTATTTCATTAGATAATAAATTTGAGAGAGCAGCGATGCTAATTAAAGACAATGAAGGTGAAGTTATTGCTAAAGTCATTGAAGATTTTATCCAATCTTTGAAACCAACATTGAAGCCAAAAGCAGAATTTCATCCGAACTATGTACGGAAGGGCACTATTTTTGAAATTGGGGAGGCAGGCATTCTTTTGAATCAGGATGCAATCCAAGCGCTTGTAGAGGCAACCTTAGAAATGATTAAAGCTCTCTCTATTCGTCAAGCAAAATCTTATATGTATGTAGATGACGTTATTGTAGATTTTAATAATAGCAATCAAATGATGCGTATTAAGCGTACACCAGACCAAATTTCACCTATACCAGAAGATGAATATGCAGTTTATTTTGAGTCTAAAGAGGTGTAATGAATGAAAATAACTATTGATTATGAGGCATCTTGGAGAAATTCTTTCCTTGATGGTTCAAATAACCAACCAATACCTAAGAAAGGGCGTGATTTCATTGGATCAATGACAAAATTAGCGTCGGATGAAAATTATCAAAATCGACAAATTACAATTGACACAGTCCTTGGTGTGTTAAATCGACTGATTGGTGATCAACGGAAGCTCTATCAAATCAAACAAGGCTTAGGTGGCCACAAGCATTATTTTGAGGATATTATTGAGTTTATTCGCTTTGAAGATAAACCAAAGGCACAAAGTCAGGAAATCGCCTATATAAGAAATATGAGTGGCAATACTGATCAAAATGCTTTTACAGGAATGATTAAGGTGAATGATTCTGCTTTCCAATCAGATTTTTCGCAGATTTTTTGGGGGATTCTATCTCTCGATTTTGAGAAACTGTGTCAATTTATTCTTGAGAATTCAAAGTTTGAAAGTGATATCGAGTTAAATCCAATTAGTATTTTAGGTCGCCTTGAGGAAATAAAAAAGATGAAGGCTGTTGAATATGCCGGTAATGCAAAAATAGCCTCAGAAAAGCTAGCTTCGTGTTTTCCGAAATACGGTCCTTTTGACAATAAGGGGCAATTAAAACTTCTCCCAATGTATTGCTCATCACTTTACCTACAACTTAATCGATTAGAAAAGCATTATGATATGTCAGGAGCTAAATCGAAAAAAGGCGGGATAAGTGGAATATCTAATAATGGATTCACACCAAAAGATTTTATGGACAGATATACAACAGGCCCTAAAAAATTAATCTATGGTAATCCTTATGTTCGAGAAGAATTCGTCAATGGCGAGTGGAAAATAAAACATACTTTAATTAAAGCAAGTGGCCAAATGGACATGAGCTACGGTTAAAAGTTGTGTATGGTCAAAAAAGATCAGGCAGCTTTCCCCTCATCCACTGAACCATTTTGTTTGATTTCT
>NZ_LNYK01000019.1:90980-137506 GCF_001467825.1 Legionella londiniensis | reverse complement strand
ATTTTAACGGAAGGGCCTTGGCAGGCGGACGGCAGAATGGCTTTGGCAGCGGCGCCTGCCGTAATGGCGGTAAAACGATATCTTTATTGCGTTCATCGTATTCTTGTTCGCGCAATGATTCCAGTTGGTATTGCCGTATATCGACATATTTACCGCCTGTGACCATCAAGGCATCCCGTTCTGTTCTTAATATCTGCGGCCGGATAAAGACCATCAGCACTTTTTTCTCGCGATTTGTGAGATTTCGTTGAAACAGCCGTCCAACGCCTGGGATGTCGCCTAAAATCGGTAGCCGGGTATCATCATTTCCAAGGCTGTCTTGAGCCAGGCCGCCTAAAATAATGATATCGCCACTGTCTACATGGACAGAAGTCACGATCGCGCTGATGTTAAACACAGGATTGGTTGTTATATCAATTGTGCTTGTTGCATCCAGAGTATCATTCCCTTGGTCTATCTGCATCTGGATCCCTTGGCCGCGCGTAATCTGCGGCCTGACATACAGGTGCAAAGCGACATTGACCCGTTCAAATGTAGTAAAAGGACTGGCGGTGGTTGTGCCTCCAGCGTTGTTCGGGTAAGACGTTGTGGCAACTGAAAGCTGTTTGCCTATGAGAATTTTTGCCTGGCGATTATCCAAAACCACCACCGATGGCGTGGAAAGAATATTGGCTCTGCGCTCTCTGGCCAGAGCATAAATCTGGGCTTGAAACTGATCAAGTGTCGTTCGAGAATTCACGACAGCAAATCCAGGGCGAAAACTGGTACTGGCTAACGTATCCTGGTTGATGCTGCCCCATTCGATGCCAAGGTTGACCACATCGCTTTCATTAATTTCAGCGACCAGCGCTTCGATTAGTATTTGTGCAGGCTTAATGTCTAGTTGGCTGATCACAGATTTGAGCATGCGAATCAGGGTGACTGGAGCATTGATGATGATCGAGTTTGTATTGGGTTCTGCGATGATTTGCACGGAAGGTTTGGTGCTGCCTTCAGATTCGGTGGTAGCGCCGGCTGTGGTAGGAACAGCGTCGGGATTAACTGCAGCCCCCGTCGTGCCAATGGCGCCTGTCTGACCGCTGCTTGATGTGCCGCCTGCGAAATTGGAAGCAGGGTTTGTGCTGTCCAGGGCTGGGCGAGTGATGGTTCCTATGGTGGTACCCACAGTGCCACTGAAGCTTGCCTGCGCTATGCCTGCCAAAATCGGTACCAAATCCTCAGCGCGCAGATAATTGAGATAGATAACCTGGGTATTGCTGTTGCTGCCGTAGGGGCTTGGCTTGTCAAGCTGATTAATCAAAAGGCGCAAACGCAGGCGCTCTGTTTTACTGCCGCTGATGAGAATCGCATTATTGCGGTCATCTGCTGCGAGCGTGGTTTGGCTGCGAAGCCCTGAAGGAGTTTGCGATTTAACCAAATCTTTTAGCGTGTTGGCAATATCCATTGCTAACGCATGTTTTAAAGGCACGACGTCAATGCCGCTGGCGCTGGAACTGTCTACCTGTTTGATAATGTGCGCAAGTTGCCTGATTTTACTTGCTTGCCCTGAAAGAATCAGCATATTGGATGGACCATAGGCGGATACACTGCTCCATTGGGGCATCAGCGGCCTAAGAACAGGAACCAGTTGCTCGGCAGGAACATAGTGAATGGGTATTACCTGCACAAGAATTGTATCGCCAAGGGCGGGTTGTTTCATTTGGCTCAATAAATCCGATGCCTGTGTTTTCGCATCAATATTTGGAATGATTTTAATTACTTTTCCGCTGGGGATGGCTGAATAACCTGAGATTTGCAGCATGGATAAAAAAACCTGATATAGTTCTTTATCGGACAGCGGGGTACTCGATACAATTGATATTTTCCCTTGAACCCGTGGGTCCACCAGAAAATTTTTACCAGTCACTCTTGATACCTCAGCAATCACAGCGCGAATATCAGCGTTTCTTAAATTCCATATTTTTTCCGCAGGAAGACTTGAATTTTGAACGCGTTCGCTTGATGCTTTAAGAAAAGCAGCAATCTTATCTTTAAGTTTTCGCGTATGGGCATAATCCTTAAGTGGTCCGATTTTGACCAGGAATATTTCTCTGGGATGGCGAACAACCTCTGCCCGCTCATTGAAGGTTGCCTTTAACTCTCTTTGCAGGTTTTCTGCATCCTGCTTTAAGGTGAAATCACCAATTTCGAGAAAAAAAACGGTATCGTCCTTGTCCTTTTCAGTTTGAATCGTGACTTCGGCTGCATGAAGAATGGATGTGAGGAATAGACCAACCAATAAAAATATACGCATTAAACTATCACTTAATTACAATGATAGCATGATAACCAAATTTTTGATCCGGTCATAGGGTCTATTGATATTTCCAGGGAAGATGAAGTGCCGCTGATTTGGTTTGATTCGTTAAATTGATGCCTGTGGATTGCGACAGAAGCATGCTGCTGCTCTGGTATGTCCTTGGTGGCTATGGGTGGACTCGAACCACCGACCTCAGCATTATGAGTGCCGCGCTCTAACCGGCTGAGCTACATAGCCTTGTGAGGCCGAGATTTTCTCTGTTTACAAAGCTTCTGTCAAGAGAGTAACTCAATAATTTATGTAACACAGATTTAAGCCATGCAGAATAGACAAATACTAGACAAGCTGATAACATTTTACTTTCGTGCATAAAAAAATTCTAATGAATTGCGCGGTCATGCCCATTCAGGACTTTTGTAATTAAATCAATTGGAGATGACTATTAATGGCTTGCAGTAACCCGCGATCAGCTGCCTCTTTTGGTTTTTCTGTTAAAGCGCTAATGCCCTGGGTTGTTTGGGGACTTGGCTGCCTGTTTTATTTTTATGAGTGCCTGTTACAGGTTTCGCCCAGCGTCATGAGTTCAGAGCTGATGCGGGATTTTTCAGTCACTGGACACACCCTTGGCATTCTTTCGGGTATCTATTTCTATTCTTACGCGTCCATGCAATTGCCAGGCGGTGTGTTGATGGATTACTTTGGTCCGAGGCGCTTGCTGACCATCGCTACCCTGATTTGCGCATTAAGTACGATTGCATTTGGCATGACAAACAGTTTTTATATGGCCTGTCTTGCGCGCTTGATGATTGGCTTTGGTTCAGCGTTTGCAGCAGTTGGCACGATGAAACTGGCTGCAAACTGGTTTCCATCAGAGCGGTTCGCTTTGTTAACAGGCATTATGGTAACAATTGGCATGCTGGGTGCAATAGGTGGCGAGGCGCCTTTGGCCTTGTTGATTGATACGTATGATTGGCGGCGAAGCATGGTAATTATGGGGGTAATCGGCCTGGCGCTCGCAGGATTGATTTTTACTATCGCAAAAGATGAGCCGAAGCATGCAAGGCATTCAAGCAATTCAGGCACCGACGAAGAGGAGTCGATGCTCTCTAGCCTCATGATGTTATTAAGGAATAAACAGCTGTGGCTGGTCGCTGTATATGGGGGATTGATGTACATGGCTACCCCTGTGTTCTGTGGCCTTTGGGGTGTTCCTTTTTTAATGCATAAAATGGATTTGGCTAAGGCAACTGCGGCGAATTATATTTCCCTGGTATTTGTAGGCTGGGCAATAGCAAGCCCTCTTTGGGGCATTTTTTCCACACGCATTGGCCGACGCAAGCCTTCTTTATATATTGGCAGTGTTGGGGCTGTTACGTCCGCTTCCTTGCTTATCTACGCCCCGATTGAATCGGGCTGGATAATGGAATTTCTGCTGTTTGCTTTTGGCATATTTTCTGCAGGATTTTTACCCGCTTTTGCTGTGGCTAAGGAACTGTGCAGCAAGCGTTATGTTGCAACCGGTTTGAGCTTTATGAATATGATGAATATGATAGGCATTGCTATTGCACAGCCTCTCATTGGTTATATTCTCGATCTGTTATGGACTGGAGAAATGGTCAATAATGTAAGAATTTATCCCATGGAAGCCTATCATTGCGCTTTGGCAGTATTGCCGATTGGAATGTTGATATCATTATTGATCCTGCCATTTCTTCAGGAAACTTATTGCAACAATGTATACGAAAGTAAATAAAGTAAATTTAATCTAGTTGAAAATCATGACAAAAAAACTGTTTATCAAAACCAACGGTTGCCAGATGAATGAGTATGACTCGGCAAAAATGGCTGATGTATTATTCCAATCGCATGGGCTGGAAAAAACTGAACAGGTTCACGAGGCAGATGTTATCTTGTTAAATACTTGTTCCATTCGTGAAAAAGCCCAGGAAAAAGTATTTTCGCAAGTGGGGCAATGGCGGGAATACAAACTTAAAAACCCGCATGTAGTGATAGGCGTTGGCGGCTGCGTTGCCAGCCAGGAAGGCGCTGACATCATCAAGCGCGCTCCATTTGTAGATTTGGTATTTGGCCCCCAAACCTTGCACCGTCTTCCTGAAATGCTCAATGAGCGGTGGAAAACAAATAAACCGGTTGTTGATATCAGTTTTCCAGAAATTGAAAAATTTGATCATCTTCCCGCCCCGCGCGCTGAAGGCCCCATTGCTTTTGTTTCCATTATGGAAGGCTGCAGTAAATATTGCAGTTATTGTGTCGTTCCCTATACTCGCGGAGAGGAAATCAGCCGTCCTTTTGATGATGTTCTGGCAGAATGTTATCAACTGGCTGCCCAGGGCGTTAAGGAAATTAATCTCTTGGGTCAAAATGTAAATGATTATCAAGGTATTATGCATAATGGAGAGGTTGCTGATTTGGCTCTGTTGATTCAGTATGTTGCCGCAATTGACGGTATTGGCCGCATACGTTATACCACTTCCCATCCTTTGGCTTTTTCCGATAATTTAATACAAGCCTATAGCGAGGTACCTGAACTTGCCAATCATTTGCATCTTCCTGTCCAAAGCGGTTCGGATCGCATTTTGGCTATGATGAAACGGGGTTATACCGCATTGGAATATAAATCCAAAATCAGAAAGCTTCGCAAAATTCGGCCTGATATTCATATATCTACCGATATCATCGTTGGATTTCCTGGAGAAACTGACCGGGATTTTCAAGACACAATGAATTTGGTTCACGAAATAGGATTTGATACCTCTTTTAGTTTTATTTATAGCCCAAGACCGGGTACACCAGCTGCCAATCTTCCAGATGAAACTCCAATGGAAGTTAAAAAAGAACGCCTGAAAATTTTACAGGATCGCCTCTTATTACAATCATCACGCTACAGCCAGGCACATGTGGGGACGGTACAGCGGGTTTTAGTCACGGGCACTTCAAAAAAACGCGAGCAACAGCTTGCCGGCCGCACTGAATGTAACCGTGTTGTTAATTTTGATGGGCCAAAGGAATTGATTGGGCAATTTGCCAATGTAAAGATCACTGAAGCCCAGCCTAACTCGTTGCGCGGCAGGCTCTACAATGAGTAATCCCGGCCCAGAGCGTATCTTCAGATGCAAAGCAACAGCCTTACAATAAAGCTTCCCATTCCTCCGGAGTTATATGGTCAACGGCTTGATGTTGCGCTTGCAAATATGCTTCCTGAGTACTCGCGCTCGCAGTTGAGTCATTGGCTTAAAGAGGGATACATTACTGTTAATGGTGTGGCGCATAAGCCTAAAGATAAGATTCGCGGCAAAGGCATAGTTACTATAACTCTTCCTGAAAATTTGCCGCATAACGAACAATTATTACCGGAAGCCATACCTCTTGAGATCATTTTTGAAGATGATCACCTGCTGATTATCAATAAGCCTGCTGGTTTGGTTGTTCATCCAGGAGCAGGAAATCCCGGGCATACTTTGGTTAATGCTTTACTGCATCATGATCCATCTTTACAGCAGCTGCCGAGAGCAGGAATTATCCATAGGCTGGATAAGGACACGACAGGGCTTTTGATGGCAGGCAAAACGCTTAAGGCATACAATACCCTGATTCGCCAAATGCGCGCGCGTGAAATCAAACGGCATTACCTTGCTTTGGTGGAAGGCCAACTCATTTCTGGCGGAATACTTGAAACATTGTATGGCAGGCATCCGCGCAACCGTTTGAAAATGGCAGTCCGCAATCAGGGGAGGGAAGCTGTCACAGAGTATCAAATCGTTAAAAAATACCATGATTTTACCCTTCTTGAAGTCATCCTCCATACAGGGAGAACCCACCAAATCAGAGTGCACATGGCGCATATCAATCATCCAATTGTAGGTGATCCGCTTTATGGCGGCAAACTCAGGATACCCAAATCAGCTGCAGCCGATTTGGCGCAAGCGCTTAGCAACTTCAAGAGGCAAGCACTGCACGCGTATATGCTGACATTTTGCCATCCTTATACCGCGAAGATGATTTCGGTAAAGGCAGAGTTACCCAAGGATTTTACATCTCTCCTTGAAATATTGGACAAGAGCGAAGAGTGATCTTGACTCTTGGTTTATGCCGGTAGCGCTTCTATCTAATTTTGGTAGGCGGCATTGAACGCCTTGACTATTTTTTGTCATTCACGGAAAGGCGCGGATCCATCATTCATCTGGTACTCGGTCACTTCAAAAATGGGTTCCTGCCTTTGCGGGAAAGACAAACAGCAAGTCAAAATCACAAAGAGGCGCCCCTAGATTTTCGGGGAACCTCTATGTCCCAGATTGTCACTTAGATCGACTTCAAATTTTGAGGGTGTTATGACTTCAATATTATCCTGTGATGTTTCATCTTCCATTAAACTGGACGTTGAAGAGGTAAGTTCCTGGCTGCTGCGGCTGGAAAGTGAAAATCTCTGTTGTAAATGACGATAGGACTCCTCAAGGAAGCTTAATCTTTCAGCACTGTTCTGGTTTTTTATAGCTGAACCATCTGGAAAGAGCCATTCAATAATGCGGTTTGCTGAGCTAAAGGCAATATGAAAAGCAAGTACAGTGGTTACGACTGGAATAATAATCAGGGCTAATGCTCCCCCAATAATTGGGCCTCCTACTGCTACAAATGGAAGAGAGGCAAGGCTTAGCAAACCCTGCATAACCAAATATAGGCCGATATTCATATTATCCGCACCCAGATTGAACCAGGAACAGATTTTATCTGTTAACCATTTGCCTGCCATAAAAGACAGGCACAGGATTAGGATAGGCGATAAAAGAACAAGTAAAGCGGTTAAGACTGCAACAAGGGCAAGGCTTGCTAATAATCCTAGCGGCAAAAATATAATCTTTAACAAGATAGAAGCTGCTGATTTCATGTTGGTTACCTTCATCGGTTATCTCAGGGGAGGTTATCCGTTATAAAGCATATGGGACACACCCTGATTAATCTTATGAAATTATAGATACAATTCGTTTATTTTTTAAATATTTTTTAGGTTTTTACCAATTAAATATGGAATTCGTGGGATAAAACCGCATTGGGCAGTTGACAAGCATTGCTCTATGTTTGATCATTTTAGATTTGCTGCGAAGGTGGTAAAATATTTTGTTTTATGTGAAAGCGAACTGGCCTGCGCCAGACCATATTGCTGCTTTAACCACGACTAAATTAGGCGGGGTTAGTACCCTGGAGTATGAGAGCAATAACCTTGCCATGCACGTTGGCGATTCATCAGCTGCCGTACAACGCAATCGCGATAACCTGGTTCATTCTCTCGCGCTCGTGCGTGAACCTGTCTGGCTTATACAAACACACAGCAACCGTTGTATTGTCGTTGAGGAAGAGGATGAACGTAATGCCGACGCGGCCATTACGCGCAACAGCGTATTTCCGCTTGCTATCATGACTGCTGATTGCTTGCCTGTGCTTCTTTGCGATCGCAAAGGAACGGAGATTGCAGCCATTCATGCTGGCTGGCGAGGCTTGGCCAGTGGAATTATTGAAAACACAATTGAAAAAATGAATAATAAAACGGACTCGCTTTTAGCTTGGATAGGCCCTGCAATTTGCCAATCCTGTTTCGAAGTTGGAGAGGATGTGCGGCGGAATTTTAAAAACAGGTACACTTATGCTGACCAAATATTCCGTGAGCGGGGAGATAAAAAACTTGCAGATCTGCCGAGGATGGCTGAACTGATTCTGAATCAACTTGGGGTTTATGCCGTGTATCATGCCGGTCTTTGTACCTATGAACTACATGAAACTTTTTATTCTTACCGCAGACAGGGGCTTACAGGCAGAATGGCCACCTTAATCTGGTTTAAACAAGGTAACTGATATGATTTATAATTTTCGAAATATGCTTTTTTTCATGTTCTTTGGTATGGCAGCTCTTACCTATGCGGCAATGCCTGCACAGGAGTTGCCTACATTGGCTCCGGTTTTGAAAAATACCATGCCAGCTATTGTCAATGTCGCGGTTCAGGGGATTATACCGGTAAGCGCAGCGGCAGGGGATGAGGATGAGGACAAATCAAGGCCAGTACCGGTAAAACCAAAAAAATTCCAAAGCATTGGATCAGGTGTGATAATAGATCCGGAAAACGGCATTATCCTGACCAATGATCACGTCATTCGCAATGCCTCAGTGATCACCATTACGCTTAATGATGGACGCCGTTTAAAAGCCAAATTGATTGGCGGTGATAGTGAAACTGATGTCGCTGTGCTCAAAATTGATGCAAAAAACCTAAAGAGTATACCTATTGCCGATTCCGATAAGGTTGAAGTTGGTGATTTTGTCGTGGCTATCGGTAATCCCTTTGGGTTAAACAGTTTTGGTAACAGCCAATCAGCAACGTTTGGCATTGTGAGCGCCATGAAGCGGAGTGATTTGAATATTGAAGGCATTGAAAATTTTATTCAAACTGATGCTGCCATTAACCCTGGAAATTCTGGCGGAGCATTGGTTAATACCAAAGGTGAGTTGATTGGAATAAACACAGCCATCATTTCACTGTATGGCGGTAATGTCGGTATTGGATTTGCCATTCCCATCAATATGGCAAAAGATGTGGCTGACCAGATCATTAAATATGGATCTGTTCATCGCGGCCTGATGGGAATTTTTGTCCAGCATTTAACTCCAGAGCTTGCGCAGGCTTTAGATTATCCTGAGGATTTGCAGGGAGCTTTGATATCTCAGGTTAATGAAAATTCGCCTGCTGAATCTGCAGGCCTTCGTGCAGGTGATGTTATCGTCCAGATAAATGACACGAGAATTACTCAGGCAACCCAGGTTAAAACCACCATCAGCTTATTGCGCGTAGGAAGCGAAGCAAAAATTAAAGTCAAGCGAAACGGCAAGGATATGGTATTTAATGTTACGGTTACTGATGCCAAAAAACATGAGCAGAAGCTGCAATCCAAAAATCCGTTTTTATATGGATTGGCTTTACGCGATTTTGAGCAGGACTCGCCGCTACACGGCCATATTAAAGGTGTGCAAGTGGTCGGCGCTTCTGAAAACAGTGCCGGCTGGCGCGCGGGCTTAAGACCGGGCGATGTTATTGTTTCTGCTAATAAAAAATCGACCAGAACAACCAAGGAATTGCAACAGATAGCTCAGGAAAAACAAAAGCAGTTGCTAATGCAAGTGTTACGAGGCACGGGTGCCTTATACATCCTCGTTATTTAAATCTCTTTCATAAAGGGGCTTAAATCAGGCTTTTCCTGTTTTAGGTATTGGTATACTGCATAAAATGCAATCACATTTTTTAAGTAATTTCTGGTTTCATGCCAAGGCAGCGTATCAATCCAGATATCAATTTGTTTGGGCGGGTGGTTTTTCAACCAGCGTTCCACCTGGTAGGGACCTGCATTATAGGCAGCAGCCATCAGCATCGGATGATTTCTGAACCGCTTGCCAAGCTGTTGTAGATAAGCGGTTCCTAACCGGATATTATCCTCTATTGAAAACAATTGTTGCCGGTTTTTGTATTGGATGCCGGCCTTTTTTGCAATCATTTCTGCAGTCTTAGGCATGACCTGCATCAAGCCGAGAGCGCCAGCACTGGAAACCACGTTGTCTCGAAAAGTACTTTCCTGTCGGATGATGGCATAAATTAATGCCTCCGGTATATGAAATTGCTTTGCATTTTGTCGGATGATCTGATGATGGGCCAGAGGAAATCTTAAGACCAGTTGATCATTTAATATATCATTGTTGCTGATGTATAAAGACTTTTCAAACCACTGTAATTCCTGAGCCAACCATAAAGCGAGTGCGCTGCGCTCTTCTTTCGGCAGTTCCAGTACAAAATCATTCACCAGGCGAGAAGCTTCAAGAGCTTGACCGGATTCATATAACTTGCGGATGAGTTCAATAATGGGTTGATATGGTTCAAGAAGCTTTGGGTTGATAACGGGCGGTTCATTTTTAAAACTAAAGCTTTTTTTTAACCTTAAGCTGGCCAGAAACCCGTAGTAGTTCCTCATTTTAGCGAGTTTCTCATAAATCGCTTGTGCTTGGCTTATTTTGCCTTGAGCATGAAGTGCCCGCGCCAACCAATATTGCCAGGAAGGATTATCTTTATCAGGAGAAAGATTGATAATGCGAATCACTTCTCGCCACTTGTGATGTTTCAGGGCATAGCGGATCTGCCAGTCAACTAGAGAGTCATTGTAATATGCAGGTTTTACTTTATAAAACCATTGTAAAGCGTCTGCATGATTTCGAATCGCCTTATATAAGGCAATGTGGGCTAAAAAAGATTGCTGCTGTGATTCGCTTAAGAGTTGCTTGGTCTTAATGTGATTCCAGTAATGAACTGCTTGTTCCATGTCGATAGAGACCATGCGCTTTAGGCCATATAAGTAATAATCATCGTGAAGTTCGCCGGTTTGAAGCAGCGAGATGCTGCTCGGTTTCCGGTAAATTTGATTGAGTAAGTGAATGTCTTCCAACCTGGGTTTTTTGTATTGTTTTAAAAGATAGCGAGCGAGCGAAAGATTTCTCTTGTCCAGAGCCAACACAATGCGCTTGGTGATGAGCTGTTCATTAAATTGTTCGCTTTTTAGTAAAATATTTAATATCTCATCACATTCCATCGGCAGCGAACTGCCAGATAGCCAAATAGCTTCGGCAGATTGCAGCGCTTCCTTTTGCTTTCCCAGATGATATTGAGCAGCTAATGCATAGCACCGCAGTTCCATGCTGGCAGGATTCCTGTAAAATTGATTAAAAGTAGACCAGTCCTTTTTTCTACCCAATTGATAAAGCCATTTTTCACGCAACTTGTTAGCCAACGGGGAATCGTTGCTAATAAAATCAATAAATTCAGGCGTTGGGTAATCAGGAAGATTTTGACTTAAGGTTAAATAAGTCTGGAATTTCTCAAGATAGGGATTAGCATCTGAAGCGAATACCAGAGCACTTAAACATAAACCGCAAATGAATAACTGCAATTTAATCGACATAGCAAGCATGGTTTTATAATTAATGATGATCGCCCCGATATATAATTCTCGCAAAAATGACCAGACAGTTTAACTTGGCCTAAGGACGTTTAGCCGCCGCCTCATTTCTTTGATTGTGCTTTTGTAATCAATACTGTTAAATATAGCAGAGCCCGCAACAAATTCTGTGGCTCCTGCCTCAGCAAGTTGTGCGATATTGCCGATATCAATGCCTCCATCTACACAAATAGCCAGGTCAGGGTAGTTTTTTTTGATTACCTTGATTTTAGGAATTAACTCAGGAATAAGCGACTGGCCGCCAAAGCCAGGATTTACGGTCATCACCAGGACAAAATCAAGGCGGTGAACAGACCAGGCCAACGCTTCAGTAGATGTTGCGGGATTAAGCACTAAACCTGCCTGACATCCATTTTCGCGAATAGATTGCAGACTTCTGTCAAGATGTATGGTTGCATCCGGGTGGATGCTGATGCGGGTAGCGCCTGCTTTGGCGAACTGTTGGATCAAGTTGTCTACGGGAGTGGTCATTAAATGAACGTCGATTGGAATTTTTGTAAACTGTTTGCGAATATGCGCGCATAAAGCAGGGCCAAAAGTTAAGTTGGGTACATAATGGTTATCCATAACATCAAAATGAAGCATGTCAGCGTCAGCCTGAATGACTGCTTCAATTTCCTGACCCAATTTCAGTAAATCAGCTGAAAGCAGGGACGGTAAGATTTGATAGGTCATGCTGCACCAGATAATTGATATTTAAAGGCAAAGCGATCCATTAAAGCTTAAATTAATTGTATGTACCTGTACATTTGAATCCAGCATATCGCTATGGCCTGTGGCGATATAGCGGTAATCCAGTCCGAACCAGGTGAAGTCATCCAGGTGATAACCAAGCCCTAAAATTCCTTGCAGGGCAGTGGTGCTGGTTGAATCGGAAATATTTGTGCAGGGAATGCTTTTATTATTGCAATAAAACTCTATATCATTTTTGATATATGCATAACCCACGCCGGCACCTGCATATGGTACGAGGTTCCATGACTCGCAGAATGTGAAAAAATCATAATAGCCGTTGAACATCAACATGGCTGTAGTCGTGCTGCCTTTAAGGCGAACGCCTGTACTGGACTTGGGGCTTCTATAGAGAGTATTGCCAACGGTAATGTCCTGGTAAGGGTTATAATTGACGACGGGCTCCAGTTCAACGCGAAATCCGCTAAAACGGTATCCAATTTGTCCGCCAATATTGCCATATCCGGAATAAGAGAGATCCCCCTTGCGGTTGGGAAGGCAAAGATTAAACGGACAAGCAGGAGTTTGGGCTGCAGGCTCAGAAAAAGTAATCGTCGTATCAGGTGAATAACTTCCGCCTAAAATAATGCCGGCATAGAATCCCGGGTAAGGATTTAAGGCATAAGACACGCCATGCATAAAAAACAAGCCTGGAAGCATATATCTGACTATCTGTTGCATTGTACATCCTTATTTATAGCGATTTTCACAAAAACGATAGACCACACCTACATTGGCGAGGTGGGCTTGAAAAACTTTACCCAAATCATGCACTTCTTCTGTTGCGACATAGCGGTACCCCAAGGTCAAAGCGTAATTCTCAGCAAAGTTGTAAGTCAAGCCGGCAGTGGCCTGATAGGCAAAGACGCTGTTTTCACCAGTGAAGCGGGTGGGGCCTGATGGGCCTGAACTGTCTAACTCAGCTTTTACCCAGCCGTAGCCAAGGCCAATTCCAAGAAAAGGTTCAATGGAGGCCGCAAGTATGCCTGGAAAGTCATAGTAAACATTGGCCATGGCCAATATTGAAGTTGCATAACCGCGGGGTGCAATCTGCCGGGTGTTATTAATCCTGAAATGATCAATCTTGGCATTGATATAAGTAAGCTCGCCTTCATAACGCAGTGGATTGCTTTTGTACCCAATACTGCCGCCTGCGTCAAAACCTCCTTCATAAACGGCATCAGCGCGGGTTAGGCCAAGGCGGGTATTGCTGACATTGTCCGGAAGGTAGGCGTAGCCTCCGAAGAGCGAGCTGTACCAACCGTCAATCGGTGTTGCGGCAGTTGCAAGGTTTGCCGTAAGTAGCGCGGCGGTTAAGGCTTTGATTCTCATGACACTCCTTGTTCGATAAAACCTTTCCATGTTAACGTTTTGGCCTTAATTTGCAAGTATGAGCTTAGGGCAAAACGCAAAAAATTATTCGCGTGCTCCAACAATCTTCGGCCCAAAGCCCGAGGTGATGGGGTACCGCCAATCGCGGCCAAAGGCACAGGGGCTGATTTTAACTCCCGGTGCTGCTTGTCTTCGTTTATATTCGTTTCTGGCAATGAGCTTTAATACTTTTAAAACGATGCTTGGGTCGTAGCCCCGTTCGACGATTTCATCAGCGCTTAAGTTATATTCCATGTAGTAAGTGATGATTGCATCAAGGATTTCATAAGGCGGCAGTGCGTCCTGGTCAGTTTGCCCTTCCCTGAGTTCTGCAGAAGGCGCGCGCGTTAATACCCGTTCGGGGATGACCTGGGAAATGCCATTGCGGTAACGTGCCAAAGCATAAACCTGGGTTTTCAGCACGTCTTTTAAAACGGCAAATCCGCCTGCCATATCTCCATATAAGGTTGAGTAACCTACTGCGGTTTCACTTTTATTACTGGTAGTCAGCACCATTTGACCGGTTTTATTGGAAAGCGCCATCAAAAACAAACCGCGAATTCGGGCTTGAATATTTTCTTCAGTGATATCTGGTTCGCGCGCAACAAAGACTGGCGCGAGACTAGTTAATATTGAGTTAAATACCGGTTCAATGGGTAAAGTGGTAAAGCTTACGCGCAATGCTTTTATCTGGGAAAGCGCATCCTCATTGCTCATGGACGCAGTATAGCGGGAGGGCATCAGTACTGCATGCACTTTTGATGGCCCCAAGGCGTCAACTGCTATGGTTAAGGTTAAGGCTGAATCAATTCCGCCTGATAGGCCAAGGATGACTCCTTGAAAATGGTTTTTTTCTACATAATCCCGCAAGCCGCAAACCAGAGCCTGATATATCAGCGATTCATTGTCCAAGAGCGGGTTTATCTCACCTGAAATGGTATCGCCTTCGATGATAACAGATTGCAAAGACTCAACGAATGCTGGAGCCCGAACGGTGACTTCCCCTTTGGCATTCATCACAAGCGACCGGCCGTCAAAAACAAGCTCATCCTGACCTCCAATCTGATTTACATAGACCAGCGCAACTCCTTGTTTCGCATATTTTTCAAGCAATGTTATCCGTTTGCTATATTTATCGTAATCAAAGGGCGAAGCATTGATGCAAAGAATTATTTCAGTGTCATGCGCAATGAGTTCCTCAACAGGACCTGCCTGCCATATGTCCTCGCAGATGCATAAGCCTATGCGGCGGTTTTTCAAGGTAAATTGGCAGGCATGTTTTGGTCCAGGGGTGAAATACCGCTTTTCATCAAAAATCCCATAGTTGGGCAATAACTGCTTATGGTAACGGGTTATTTGCATGCCGGCATGAAAAACACTGGCTGAATTGTATCGATAACCATGTTCAAGGCTCGGATGGCCGATGATCACATGACAGTTCTTTACATTGTTTCTGATTTCATAGAGAGCTGATTCAATGCGCGCATGGAATTCGTTGCGTAGAAGCAAATCTTCAGGAGGGTAGCCGCTTAATGCAAGCTCCGGGAAAATAATTAAGTCATGGTGCTGTTGATGCCGGTTAATGACTTGAATGATTTTTTCTGCGTTCTCATGAATGGCTCCCACTTTGGGGTTAATCTGTGCCATGAGAAGGGTTAATGCCTGCATTTGCTGTATTGGTTCTTAGAAAAAAGATTATTTTATCCTAATTACCCAATCTTCTCTATGTATTGCAAGGTTTTGTAATTGGCGGTTTCTTTGATTGATGCTTCCTGCATTCCCGTGAGCAAAAAAAAGCTGGAGGGAACGCAAGAGGGTTGAGATATTTATCGCAATTTATACGAGATTAATTCAATGAAGATGACAAGTTGGCCCGTTCAGTTTCCTTGGAAAATTCTTTTTTAATTTCTTCTGATTTTTCTGCGCAAACTTGTTCCTGAAAATAACCTATATTCTCGTCGGTTTCCAAAATCCAGTTTTCGTACTTATTCTCCTTTAATTCTTCTTTTACCAAGGCCGGCTTAAAAATATCAGCCTGACTTGTAGGGCCCAGCTTTAAACTGTCCTCTACAAAAAGTTTTGTATACTTGTGATCGCAATATAATTCCTCTTGGGGTTTTTCAATTGCGTTACCATCTCTAAAAACCACCGAAGCCTCATACGCATTGGGCTTAACTTCCACATATTCTTCCGCATCCTTTTTTTTACTATCATTTTTTTTATAAACATGGGTTACTTTTGCATCGGCATGATGACCTAAAAATCCGACAATATTTTTAGCTGGAAGCAGCATGCTGAGCAATCTGGCTGATGAATTAATATATAATCCCTCCTCGCGGTTAAATAGTTCGACCGCTGTATAACAGCCAGACAAAACAATATTCTTAACGTTCATTCCGGTTCGTTGTTCAAAGGCACGAATGTACCTGGCAAACTCAATGGCACCCTCCATTTCTGCTTCGTGCGATCCTTCTTGGCCAAAAAACCAGCCAACCACGCCATGGCAATAAAAGAAAGCAGTCAGCTCATTAGTTTCCTTTTGTCCTAGAGGCTTGATTTTGTTGTGAATATCTTCTGGGGAGTCGCCGTAAGTACATGCTTTTTTGTTTATCACAGTAAAACCGGCGTTCTGCAGGTAAGAGCTGCTCGATTTATAGCTTGTTGCAGAATCCTCTGTCTCATAGGGTGAATTCACAACAAGCGCAAGCGTACGGCTTGTGTTTTTAGAGCCAAATAAATGCTGTTTGCTTTTTTCTGGCTGTAAAATAGATTGGCTGATTTTTCCCATTGCTTTATTCCTGATGAGTAAAAATTATTCGAAAAATTATAGCAAAATTTGATCAAATATCCAACATAGTGTTTTTTTGAAAATCCTATTCATGCTTCCAATCATGAAATATTAACTTTAGAAAGGCTCAAAACTTTGGATGTTTTGCTGTTTTTTACTGAACATGAATTGGTCATATCTTCTTTTATATTCGCTATTAACTTTATTTGTGGAAGAATCAGTTCCCCCTGTTGATTCTGTTGTAAAATTGATTCAAAAAACTCACCATGAAATGAGATTTCGTTTTTAATGCTGTTGGGGAGCATGTATCCCAGGCAATACAGCGGTTCATCAGGTTTTATTATTTCTTGGCCATCCTCAAATAACATGGCCGCTAAATGCGGTTTTAATTTGATTTCCGAAAAATTCTGATTCTCTTTTTTATAGATATGCGTTACAGTTGCGCCGGCATGTTCTCCAACAAAGCCGACTACCTTTTTACCTGGCAATAAAATACTCAGTAATCTTGCTGGCGAATAAAAATATTTTTTAAGCTTCGGGTTATATAACTCTGAAGCAGAATAGCATGCGTTTAATATGATGTTATCAATTTTCTTATTAATACGACTCTCTAACAAGTTAACAAAAGAAACAAATTGCCGGATGCCTTTTGCTTCAGCCTCAAATGTTTCCCTATCCCCAAATAAAAAGCCAGGAAGCCCGTGGGAATAAAAAATGAGCGATATTGATTTGTTTCCTGTTTTACTTTCTATAATCGGCTTGATTGAATTTGTTAACTGCTTCTCATCTTGATCAAAGGTGATTTGCTTTTTATTTAAGATACCAAACCCCTGGTTGCGGACTTCTTCCATATTTAATTGAAATTTCGTAGCATTATCTGAAAAACAGTAAGGTGAATGGACAACGAGCGCCAGCGGTTTATTATTTCCTGTTAAATGATGTCGCTTAGGGTATATGATGCTGTCAATAGATAATGTCATATTTTTTTCCATATTATATATAAATAAACCAAGATTGGCATTTTATAAACAACATCTTGAAAAGTCAAGATTCAGCGCCTCCAGTTTTTGCTTCACAACCGACAATGCAATTCTTTTAATACGTGTGCTCAAAATTGGCGTGGGTATGATAAATCTCTGCGGCTTTCCATCTGATGGGTTGGAGATCGCCAATAGAAAACCAAAGCCCCATAAGTTTGCTATAATATAAAGTTTTAATAAAATCCGGTGCCGGACATGCTGAATTCTGCATTGTCACAAATGGACAAGATATTTTCGCCCGCAACTTTGCAACTTGCCCATGAATATCAAGCCCAAGGCTATGTATTCAATCTCCTGTTGAGCGATGGTTTGGTGAAAGCCCGCGTGAAAGACAAAACAAGACATTTTTGTAATGTCTATTTGGACTTGAAAACCTGGCCTGCCACACCCGGTTCTTGTAGCTGCGGCTTGAGCGGGAACTGCGAGCATGTAGCTGCCTGCCTCTTTGCTTTACATCACAAGGAATTTGGTTCAACCGCTGAGCCTGTATTAAAGACGGAAAAATATCCTGAACCCGTTAAAATCTTGAACGCCAGCGAAGTAATCTGGCATTCAAAAGTGCATGAGTCTTCTAAAAATTTTTTTTCCTATCAACTTGGTATTGAAGTGAATGGCCAAACAGTCAGCCTGCTGCCGATGATCACAGACTTACTGAATCGTTGGGACAGACAAACACTTGAGAGTCTGTCAGATAAATTACTTTTAAACGTGACTGTTAAGCGGGGAATCGTTTTAAAAATTGAATTGGGTCGATTAAAACCCTTATTGCGTTTTTTGCTTGAATATTCCTCGGGCAAAAAAAAGGCAGAAGAAATGGTTCACATTAAACCTTATCAGTTATTACTGATGCTTGAAGCAGAAAGCGCAATTCATGCCAGCCAAGCACGATGGCAGGGAACTGAAGAAATTCGGCGAAAACTCAAGGCGCTCTCAGAATTAATTAAGCTGCCCCAAATAGAGCCTCCAAAGGGATTATGCATTCCGTTACGCGATTATCAGCGGCAGGGTTTAAACTGGCTGCAGGGTTTGCGCGCCGCTGAATTTGGCGGGATTCTAGCCGATGATATGGGACTTGGAAAAACGGTACAAACACTCGCTCATTTATTGTGTGAAAAAGAACATGGCCGCATGAAAGACCCATGCTTAATTGTGGCTCCGACAAGCCTCCTCGGTAACTGGGCCGAAGAAGCAAAACGGTTCGCGCCATCACTTGATGTTTCCATTTTCCATGGCGCATCCCGCAACAGCCAGGATTTTAAAAAGCATGATTTGATTGTGACTACCTATGCTCTAATTCAGCGTGATCGGGCACGATTTTTAACTCATTCTTTTTATTATTTAATTCTTGATGAAGCACAGTTCATTAAAAATTCACGCACCAAAACGAGGCAGATCATACAACAGATTTCAGCCCGGCACAGGCTTTGTCTGACGGGTACCCCGCTTGAAAATCATTTAGGCGAACTGTGGTCGCTGTTTCATTTTTTAATGCCCGGGTTTTTAGGGCAGGCAAAGCAGTTTCGGCAGTATTTCGAGATTCCGATCGAAAAGTATGAGGATGAAAATAAAAAATCGCTATTGGTGCGCAGGATCAGTCCTTTTCTTTTACGCCGCAGTAAAAACGACGTGTTAAAAGAATTGCCGGATAAAACTGAAATGAACCATATGATTGAGTTAAGCGGCAAGCAAAGAGATTTATATGAAACAATTCGCATCAGTATGGAACAAAAAGTCCGTGACGCAATTGTAAAGCAGGGTTTGGGGCGAAGCCGAATTACCATTTTGGATGCCTTGTTAAAACTTCGCCAGATTTGCTGCGACCCTCGCTTGTTACCTATGCCTGTTGCAGCTTCTGCACATCTTCGGTCTGCAAAGCTTGAAGCATTAATGGAATTATTGGAAAACCTGATTGAGGAAGGGCGCTTTATGTTGATTTTCTCTCAATTCACCAGTATGTTGCGGTTAATAGAAGAAAAATTAATCAGGAATGGTTACCCCTATTTGAAGCTCACTGGCAAAACACAAAATCGACAGAATTTGGTCAATCGGTTTCAGCAAGGGGAAGTGCCTGTATTTTTAATCAGTCTTAAAGCAGGAGGGACAGGATTAAACCTAAGCCGCGCTGATACTGTGATTCATTATGATCCTTGGTGGAATCCGGCAGTGGAAGATCAGGCAACTGATAGAAGCCATCGATTAGGCCAGGAAAATCCTGTATTCGTGTATAAATTAATCACCAAGGGAACAGTAGAAGAAGCAATTTTACAATTGCAGGAAAAGAAACGCCGATTAATCTTTGGGGTATTGAATTCTAAAGACTCCGGAGAGTTGATGCTAACCGAGGAAGATATTACCCAATTCTTTAAACCTCTGGGTGAGGGGTGATATGCCCATTGCAAAAAATGACCTTCTCGAATATTCTTTTGCCTACTGTTTTTTTTTTGGAGGAAAATGTGATGCGGCGCATAGTTCTGTCTTTAGTGACCTTTCTTGCCTTTTTCTATATGCCTCAAGCCATGGCAGATATGCCTGTTGGAACCTGGACTACCATGGATGACAAAACAGGGAAAAAAAGAGCCGTTGTAGAACTTTCTCTTAAAAACGGGGAATTAAGCGGGAAGATCGTAAAAGTTTTCAGAGAGAAAGGCGACAAAGGCATTTGTGCTAAATGCCCCGGAGAATTTAAGAATAAGCCTATTGAAGGATTAACGTTTCTTTGGGGATTGAAAGATCAGGGCAGGGGCGTATGGAGTAGCGGCCAAATTCTTGATCCAAAATCAGGGAAGATTTACCGGGCTAAACTCTCAATGCATGGAGACAAACTTTATGTTCGTGGCTATGTTGGTCTTGCAATGCTCGGCAGAACCCAGGTTTGGGTAAAAAAAATATCGGCCTCTGAAAATCATGATCCAAGTATGGCTTGATTAAGATTGATACAAAATCAAATAGCCCAAGCGTTCATGCAAGAAACCTGATATTGAGTACAATATAACCAACATGTTCCTGTTCCAACATCCTATGGCTGCTTGAGGGGTGTTGGATCCCGGCAACTGAGCCTGATTCGCGAAGAAACTGTAGAATACAGAAGTTAAGTATTTTTCGGCGCAGGTCTCTCACTGTTCGCAAAGGGCAGGTTACTTTTTCCTGATACCCCAGTACAATACTTTTTTTTCGCTCCAGTAAAAATAATCAGATTATGTTAGAAGTCGAGGCACGTAAAAAAAATGTTGGTACCCTAAAGCGGCCGCCCCATTCACTTGAAGCAGAGCAGTCAATTATCGGCGGTTTGATGCTTGAAAACCAGGCATGGGATAAGGTCAGTACCAAGATTTGTGAAACTGATTTTTATCGTGCAGAACATCGTATTTTATTTCGCGCCATTTTAGACCTTGCCCATAAGAGCCAACCCTTTGATGTTGTGACTGTGCTCGATAAGTTAATGTCGGTCAACCTGCTTGATGAAGCAGGAGGGGAGGCTTATCTCTTTGAGTTGGCAAACAACACACCAAGCGTTGCCAATATCTCAGCATACGCGGATATTGTTCGAGAAAAATCGGTGCAACGGCAGATGATAGCAGTTGCCAGTGAAATTGCTGATGCTGCTTATAATCCTGACGGCCGGGAAGTGAGTGAACTTTTGGATTTAGCGGAGCGAAAGGTGTTTGCCATCGCTGAACAAACAGCAAGCGAGGGCGGGCCTGAGATTATCAAATCAATCCTTGTTAAAGCGGTAGAAAAAATTGATGAGCTATATCACAGCGCCGGTGCAATTACAGGGTTGGCTACTGGCCTTAGCGATCTCGATAAAATGACGTCGGGGCTTCAGGCTTCTGATTTAATTATCGTAGCAGGCAGGCCGTCAATGGGGAAAACAACTCTGGTCATGAATATTGCCGAGCATGCCGCAATTACCGCAGGCAAACCGGTTTTGGTTTTTTCAATGGAAATGCCCGCAGATTCACTGGCCATGCGTATGATGTCGTCTCTTGGCAGGATCGATCAGCATCGTATTCGCACTGGTAAGCTCGATGACGACGATTGGCCAAGAGTGACCTCGGCCGTACATATGCTTTCTGAAGCTCCGCTTTATATTGACGATACTCCGGCGTTGAGTCCTGCTGAAATGCGCGCTCGTGCGCGAAGGCTAGCCAAGGAACAGGGTCAGTTGGGATTGATTGTTGTTGACTATTTGCAATTGATGAAAGTGCCCGGTTTTAAAGCCGATAATCGTACGGCTGAGATTTCAGAAATTTCACGAAGCCTGAAATCATTGGCCAAAGAACTTGATGTTCCGGTGATCGCACTCTCCCAGTTGAACCGCAGTCTTGAACAACGGCATGATAAGCGTCCTATCATGTCTGACCTGCGGGAGTCTGGGGCGATTGAGCAGGATGCGGATTTGATTTTCTTTATCTATCGAGATGAAGTCTATCATGAAGACAGCCCTGATAAGGGTACTGCGGAAATTATCATCGCCAAACAGCGAAATGGACCAATCGGCAAAGTGCGTGTAGCTTTCCTTGGAAAATATACCCGCTTTGAAGATTTGGCCTTTAACGGTTACCAGGGGGCAGAATAATTGGGTAGACCAACGAATATTCATATCGATAGCTCGGCCTTGCTGCATAATGTAAACCGTGTTCGGGAATATGCGCCAGGTAAAAAAATTATCGCCATGGTTAAAGCCAATGCCTATGGCTGCGGCTTGTCGTCTGTTATTCCGACGCTTGAGGGAAGGGTAGATGCTTTCGGCGTGGCGTGCCTTGAGGAGGCCATTATCCTTCGGAAACTTGGGAGCAGGAGCGATTGCATTCTTTTTCAGGGAATTTTTACACAAGACGAGTTGTCTTTACTCAATCAATTGAATGTGCAATGTGTTATTCACCAAAAGCAGCAGTTACAATGGTTGTTAGCCACGCCGCTTGACCGCCCTGTTAAGATTTGGGTTAAAATCAATACCGGTATGCATAGATTGGGCTTTGCGCCTCATGAAGTTTCTGAAGTCATCCATGCTTTGCGTGCCTGTGCCTGGGTGCATGAGGAAATTGGCTTGATGACCCACCTGGCTAATGCAGATGAGGTAAAAAATCCCAGTAACGATTTTCAGCTTCAGCGATTTATCACTGCAACATCCCAATTGCCGGGAAGATTTATCAAAAGCATTGCCAATTCCGCAGCGATTGTTTCATTCCCTGAATCTCATGCAGATGTTGTAAGGCCGGGCATCATGCTCTATGGCATTTCACCCTTTCCGAATCAGACCGGACTTGAACTGGGATTGAAGCCAGTCATGCGGTTTACCTCATCACTAAGCACCATCCATCACTATCCTCCCGATTCGCCTGTGGGTTATGGCGGGATTTGGAAGAGCGGAAAACCATCAACCATAGGAGTTGTCCCCGCAGGATATGGGGACGGCTATCCTCGCCATATCAAGGAAGCCAATGTCTGGTTGAACGGTATTTTGGCACCTGTCGTTGGGCGAATTTCGATGGATATGCTAACAATCGATTTGACACATTGTCCAAAGATGAAGGAAGGGGATATGGTTGAATTGTGGGGACCTCATATACCGATTGAAAGCGTTGCCCATTCGGCAGGGACAATTGCTTATGAGTTGCTGACTCAGGTGACAAACAGACCACGCGCAGATTAAAATGATTTTCAGAGCATGATGGTGGATAAATTCTATCCTTGATGATAGAATGTCTGTCTTTTTAACAAACAATTAAACAGGTGAGTAAAAAATGAAAAAATTAATGATAGCCTCCTTGTCTTTATCTGTTTTTCTGGCCGGCTGCGCTCAAATAACCAATGAAGGCGTAGGAACGGTAACCGGAGGCGTCGTCGGTGGATTGCTGGGCAGCCAGTTTGGCGGCGGTTCAGGCAAGGTGGCCGCAGCTGCTGGGGGTGCCCTGCTTGGAGCTTTTCTAGGCGGCAAGATTGGCCAGTATATGGATAGGCAAGACAGGCTGGAAATGCAACATGCTCTGGAAACGGCGCCTACAGGAAAACCGGTTAGCTGGAAAAATCCTGACAACGGTAACCGCTATACGGTTAAGCCGACCCGCACATATTATAAAAATCAGCAGCCTTGCCGAGAGTATATTACCGAAGCTCTAATTGGGGGCAAGAAACAGCAAATCTATGGCAAGGCCTGCCGTCAAAATGATGGTTCCTGGCGCGTTGTCAGCTAAGCGTAATGCTCCCCTTTTTCAGGCTGGACGGAATTTAATTCCACCCAGCCTGTGCTTTATCCATCTTTCCTAAATTGTTTTTGTTCAATATTTTTTCCCCAAATACAGGCGCGAACCGCACATTAAATTAGCGCTTAAGCCATCAAATGCCTGGAATCTACTTAATGGATTTCAGGCGTTCACAACCCTATTTTTTAAACATGGCTATACTTATAGTATTCATTTAGTATTCATTCTGCAGGATTAAAAAACAGGGAGTAATTATGGCAAACTTATTGCATTCCATTCTTCCAGAGCCAAGACGCCCTATTGTTTATGTGCATCCAGATGTTGCTGTATCCCGCTGCGTTGCCATGATGGTTGAGGACAATATTGGCGCGCTTGTCGTCACCGATGATGAAAACATTCTGGGGATTGTCAGCGAGCGCGATATCATCCGCTCTCTGCTTTATAAAGGATTGTCTCCTGAGTCCACCAAAGCTTATGAAATACTCTATGCCGATGTCAGTGTATTAAAAGAAACAGATACTGTTGAAAAAGCAATGGAGGTCATGACGGTTACCAGGCGTCGTCACATTCTGGTAACAGATGAAAACGAAGCCTTAATCGCCATTGTTTCTATCGGCGACTTACTATTAAATTTGCTGGAAGATAAGATGCGCGAGATTGAACAGCTGGAAAATTATATACATACCTACTAAGGTTCAATTGATTAAATCATATGCTGACGAGATCCAAGGGGAATGCCATGCAGCAACCAGATGAAATTCCAAATCTACCGGTGGATACGCCAGAGCCGGAGCCTGTACATACTCCGGAGCCTTTGTCGCCGGATACTCCGGAACCAGAACCGGTTGAGACACCGGAGCCTGGATCCCCCAATATGCCGGAGCCAGAACTTGAGTAACATGAGTTCGCGTTGTCCGATTGCCGATAATTAAGGGCTGGCAAAATGCCAATTCATGGTTTTGGCCAGTTCCTCGAGCATGATTTCGCCGCGTATGCTGTTTCCTTTTCGATTGACCCGCGGGCTTAGTACCACAATACCTGCCTTGCCAAGAGCAACCGCGATCGTATACCCTGAAACGCCGCTTTTTGCGGGCATTCCGGTGCGTACCAAATGGGTGCCTGTTTCGTCATAAAGACCGCATGTTGCCATAATGGCTAAAGTGATTTGACAGGTTTCCTGGGAAATCACTTGCTGGTTGCTCCGAGGATCCTTGCCATAGTTTGCAAGCAGGGTAGGCAAGTATAGCATTTGCTCAATCGTTGCTTCATATGAGCAGAGAGTAAAATATAAATCTAGAGTTTCGTCTACACCCGTAGCCAGGCAATTTCTGCCTTTCAGCAAATAAGCAAGCGCACGGTTTCTATCGCCTGTTCGTTTTTCGGAAGCAAAAACAAGGGGGTTGATGCGTAGATGCTGATTAAATAATTTGTTAACCCAGTTTTCTAACCAGGCAAATTGTTGTTCGCCAATACCCGGAATATGTGAACAGAGAGTGATGGCTCCTGCATTAAGCATGGGGTTGGATGGTTTTGGCCCAAATTGCTCAAGCCGTGTGATTGATGCGAAATCATCTCCGGAAGGCTCAACTTTGACCCACTCAAACAGTTGTTCTGCGCCAAATTCTTCAAGCAATCCAATCAAGGGGACTATCTTGCCTGTACTTTGCAAGGTAACCGGAGTGAGGTCGGTATTACTGTGCATGAGCGTTTCGCCGCCGATTTGAGACACGGCGATGGCTGTGGTTTCCTTATTCACATTGGCGAGTTCAGGAATATAATTGGCTACATCGCCTTCGTGATTTTTTTCAGCAAAGGCAACAATTTTTTTTAGTAAATTTACGGTTAATTTGTTTTGTGTCATAAGCATTCGGAAAAAAAAAGATACATTATGCTAAATTTAGCATAGCAAAACAAATAAATAGTGGTGTTTAGCGGTGATGAAGCAGAAGTTGTAATGCCTCGCCAGGATCGTCTGCTCTCAAGAAGCTCTCGCCAATTAAAAAAGTATTAATTCCATGAGCTTGCATGAGTTCAATATCAAAACGGGTATAAATTCCCGACTCGCTGATGATAATCTTGTCTTCAGGTATATATTTTTGTAATTCTATACTGCACTGCAAGTTTGTTTCGAAAGAATGCAGATTTCGGTTGTTGATGCCTATCAGCGGCGTGGGAAGTTTTAAAGCGCGTTCAAGTTCCTCTCGGGTATGGCTTTCAACGAGAACTGCCAAGCCGAGTTCTTCGGCGAGCTCGCTGTAAGCCTGTAATTGGTTATCATCCAGCATGGCAACTATCAGGAGTATGCAATCTGCGCCGAGGATGAGGCTTTCATAAACCTGGTACTCATCGATAATAAAGTCTTTGCGCAATACGGGTAAGGAGCTATGGGTTTTGGCAAGTGCAATATAAGTCGGATGCCCTTGAAAAAAATGAATATCAGTCAGCACGGACAGGCAGCTTGCTCCATGTTGCTCATAGGTTTTAGCAATTTCACCGACTTGAAAATCAGCACGAATAATTCCTTTGCTGGGTGAGGCTTTTTTGATTTCAGCAATGACCGCCGGCTGCCTGGCCCTGATGGCAGCAATGAAATCCCGAGGGCTTGGAAATTCCTGGGGATTGATTGAGTGAACTGGTCTCTTCTGCCTGGCCAGGTTGATTTCATCTCTTTTTTTGGCTGCTATCTTTTCTAGTATACTGTTCATAAATTTTAGCTTGGCTGGGTTAAAATACGTAACTGATTAAAGCATTTCAGGGCTTGGCCGCTGTCAATCGCATCGGCCGCTTTTGCCAGGGCCTCGCGATAAGTTGGTACAAGGTTTGCGCAGTAGATTGCAGCGGCACTATTGAGCAAAACAATATCGCGGGCAGGGCCTTTGTTTCCTGTTAAAACAGACTCGGCAAGCGCCAGGCTTTCTTTAGCGTTCTCTACAATAATCCCATCGAGGGAATCGTGCGCACATCCATATACAGTTGGATCAATCGTCCATCGTTTGAACTTACCTTGATGGTATTCGATTATATCTGTTTCAGCAGCGATACTGATTTCATCCAGACCATCTTTTGCGTGAACGACCAGCGCATGCTCGCTCCCTGTATTTGCAAGCACCTCAGCAAGAGGCATCAGCCAATCATGCTGAAATACCCCAACCACCTGATGGCTTGCTCTGGCAGGATTGGTGATTGGACCCAGAAGATTAAATAAGGTACGAATGCCCAGTTGCTGGCGGACAAGGCGGGCATGGCGCATGGCCTGATGAAAATGAGGGGCAAATAAAAAAGCAATGTTACATTCGTTAATGCACCGGCGCAAAGCTTCCTCCGGCAAATCCAGTTTAAAGCCGGCCTCAAGTAATAAGTCGGCGCTGCCGCTTTTGCTTGATACGGAACGATTGCCATGCTTTGCGACCTTGGCGCCTGCCGCGGCGATGACGAAACTGCTGACGGTTGAAATATTAAACGTGTTTTTACCATCTCCTCCTGTGCCGACAATGTCCACCAGATGATTGCCCAGATCAATTGGGTGGGCAAATTCCCGCATGACATTTGCCGCGGCAGTTAATTCGCTGACACTCTCGCCTTTTTGGCGCATTAAAACAAGGAATGCGGCAATTTGCGCATCATATAACTCGCCGCGCATGCATTGTTTCATGATGCAGCCAACAGCATCAGGGGAGAGATCATGGCCTGCTAATAATTCTTCAAATAATTGCTGAATATTCATAGTCTAAAAAATTCTTGAGGAGATCCATCCCATATTCTGACAAGATGGCTTCAGGGTGAAATTGTAGACCAAAAAGAGGGTATTGACGATGGGAAATCGCCATGACGGTATCGTCTGCCCAGGCATCTATCGAAAAGCAGTCAGGTAAAGTCGCGGCTTCAACGGCCAGCGAGTGATATCGCGTTGCGGCAAAAGGGTTTGGCAGGCCTTTAAACAAGCCTTGTCTGGTATGCCTGATATTTGAAGTTTTGCCATGAAGTATCTCTTTAGCCCCAATGATTTTCCCGCCGAATGCCTGGGCCAGGCATTGATGCCCAAGGCAGACGCCAAGAATTGGGATTTTCTGGTAAAAATGTTTGATTGCGTCCAAAGAAATGCCCGCGTCTTCCGGCGCATTGGGCCCAGGCGAAATGACCAGATACTCAGGAGCAAGCTCTGCAATGTTAGAGAGCGAAACTTGATCATGGGCTATCACCTTGACTTCCTGGCCAAGGCACTGGAAATACTGCACCAGATTGTAGGTAAAAGAGTCATAATTATCGATGAGTAACAGCATAGGGTGTGTTGATGATTCATGTCGTGAGCTAAAAATTGGGATGATTTAGCTTGAATTTTAGCTTAATTGAGGAGCATAGCATGCTCTATTTAACAAACTCAAGCTAAAACTTGTGCAAACCATGCCCTGTTTTTAGCCATAAAACGATTGCCAAAACGCTCTGATATTACAGAGAAAATTCATCACCGAGGTAAACAGAACGGACCTGTTGATTGGCTAGAATTGCTTCGGGATGTCCTTCACACAAAATCCTGCCTTGGCTGACGATGTATGCGCGTTCGCAGATATCAAGCGTTTCTCGAACGTTATGATCAGTGATTAGTACACCAATATTTTTATCGCAAAGTTGTAAAATAATTTTTTTGATGTCAATAACCGAAATTGGGTCAACTCCTGCGAAAGGCTCATCTAGCAAAATAAAAGAAGGCTCAATGGCCAAAGCCCTTGCTATTTCCACTCGGCGGCGTTCTCCTCCCGATAAACTCATTCCGAGACTTTTCTCCAGATGAGAGATATGAAATTCATGCATCAGCTGTTCAAGTTTTTCAAGTCGCGCTTTTTTATCCAGATCAGTACGCAATTGCAGAATGGAATAAATATTTTCTGCGACAGTCATTTTACGGAAAATGGAAGCCTCCTGGGGGAGGTAACCAATGCCAAGCCTTGCCCGCTCGTGCATGGCCTTGTTGGTGATGTCATTGCCGTTTAATTGAATCTGACCTTGATCACAGGATTGCAAGCCGACAATCATGTAAAAACAAGTGGTTTTACCCGCGCCATTTGGCCCAAGCAAGCCCACGCATTCGCCGCGGGCAATATGCATGCTTACGTCATTGACAACCCGTCTTGATTTGAAAGATTTTTGAAGGTGAGCGGCGGATAATACAGTCATTAATGTTTCTCAGGATGAATAATAATCGTAGCACGGGCTTTATTATTTTTTTGGGTTACAACGTGCTGTTTTTCTGTATCATAGATGATTTCTGGCGCAGAAAAGGAATTTTTGCCTTGTTCTACGCGGGCATTGCCGATTAATTTGATAAGGTGCTTATCGGGATAATAATAAATTTCATCTGCATAGGCATGAAGGGGGGGCTTGCCATTCTCAGGGGTGCTCCAATAATGGGCCTGGGCATCTTGATTGCCTGTCGCCTTTGCCATAACCAGCTTATTATTGGCATCCCCAACTGTAATTGCTTCTGCCGCACGGACATGGGTTGTGCCCTGATCAAGCTGCACATCGCCAATATAGATGCCGCGATGAGTTTCTTGGTTGAGATCCGCAGTGTCCGCCTGGAGCATGAGCACTTGCTCACGATCATTTGGCAAAGCCAATGCATGGCAGGGAATAAGAAAAAGCAGCAGAATAGAGCAGCAGAATTCCCTGACTGAAAGAGCCGAGGGATAAAAAGGTTTCTTTTGGCTAACCTTGTTTTGGATCATAAATACCTCGTGCCCGGCTGAGCTGCACCTGCTTTTTATCCAGATAAGCTTTCATGCCGAGTGATTTGACTATATTGCCTGGCTGAAAGAAGGTCACCTCTTGTTCGGTGACAGCCAGCTTTTTTTGCGGATAGTAAATCATTTCTTCCGTTTTTATGGTGCTTTCCGGATGTTTGCCCGATCGTTGGTGAATAATCACATTTTTGTTGAATGTAATTTGTTCGCCGCCAAACAGAGAGGTGGCCTCGAGCGCATTAATTTCCCAGGGAGCCTCATCAGCAGCTTGCGTGATAAGGATTCTCGGTTTCATGAACCAGTGAGTATTATTCGCCGGAATATGCTTCAATAAAGGGGTATTCAGGGAATTGATCAATCGCCCGTTTGCATCGAATTGCTTGAGCGTTAACTGATTGACTATGGTATCTGGAGTCGTTGATAAAGTATGTTCATCGAGTTGTGCGATATGGGATGAGCTGGCAAAATACCATCCGCAGCAGGCCAGAGAAATCAAGGCTGCAAATAGCCAGGCTGCTTGTTTGGCCGCATTCATGATGGCTTTTCCCCAAGATGCTGATTAAAAGACAAATGATCGCTGTTCATGAAGCAAAATACCCCTGTAAAGCGGTTTCGAGTTTGTTTTGCGCATTTAAAATAAAGTCACACACTTCGCGCACAGCCCCGCGGCCTCCAGGGGATTGGGTATGCCAGGCTGCAAATTCTTTTACCTGATTCACGGCATTGGCTACTGCAATGCCGAGTCCAACCTGTTGAATGACAGGTAAATCAGGCAGATCATCTCCAATATAGGCAAATTCTTCATTTTTTAAACCCAATTCTATTTTTAAGCGCTGAAAGGCAGTTTGTTTTTCTACTTGTCCTGTATAAAAAAGATGAATGCCAAGTTGACGCATGCGGTGCTCAATAACAGCATTTTGGGACGTGGTTATGACGGCAACTTCGATCCCTGCTGCCAGCAGTAATTTTAAACCCATGCCGTCTTGCACATGAAATGCCTTTAACTCATTACCGGCGTTATCGATATAAAGCAGGCCGTCAGTCATGACGCCGTCTACATCGCAAATCAGGCATTTAATTTTTTTAGCTTTTTCTAATATTTCTTTCATCATTTTTCCATTTTGAATATATTTGGTTCAAAAAACTCCAGCGCGCAGCAGATCATGCAGGTGGATGACGCCAGTCGGCCGATTTTTTTCATCCACTACAACAAGTGACGTAATGCTGTGTTTTTGCATGATGGCCAGGGCTTCTGCCGCCAGGAGACCCTGGCGGACGGTACGACAATTTCTGGTCATGACTTCTTTTAGGGGGGTGGTGTTGATATCATATTGTTGAGTCAGGCTGCGGCGCACGTCCCCGTCGGTATAAATGCCAACCAGGTAACCGTGGCCGTTGACCACACAAGTCATCCCGAGTTTTTTGGCGGTGACTTCAATTAGGGCTTGACGGATGGTCTCATTTTCATCCACCACAGGTAATTCATCACCCTGGTGGCATAACTCATCAATACGTAACAACAGGCGCTTGCCCAGAGTTCCGCCCGGGTGAGACAAGGCAAAATCTTCGGCGCTAAATCCTCTGGCTTGCAATAAAGCGATCGCCAAAGCATCTCCCATCACAAGGGCAACTGTGGTGCTGGTTGTTGGAGCAAGGCCAAGAGGGCAGGCTTCTTGTTGTATACTGAGGTCTAGATTGACATCTGCCGCCTTGGCAAGTGTAGAATCTGGATTGCCGCTTAATGTAATCAACGGAACCTGTAACCGCTTGAGCAAGGGCAAAAGTACTATGAGTTCATTAGTATAGCCGGAATTTGATATGGCAACCACTGTATCCTGCGGGGTTATCATGCCCAGATCGCCATGGCTTGCTTCCCCGGGATGCATAAAAAAAGCGGGGCTTCCGGTGCTTGCAAATGTAGCAGCAATTTTGTTGCCTATATGGCCTGATTTACCCATGCCGGTGACAACTATACGGCCTTTGCAGGCAAGAAGCAGTTTGCATGCCTTTTCAAAACGCTCATCAATGCGTTGTGTTAATTCATATACAGCCTGTGCTTCAGTTTCAATGACTGCAAGACCTAATTTGCAAAAATTCATAAGCCCATCTAGCCTGTAAGAACGGGTACCTAAGTTTATCATACTCTGTATAGCCATAAAACTTTCTATTGTATTGAATTCTCGCAATATAATTTTTAGACATATATAATATCCGTTTGCGTTTTTAGTGTTGGGTAAAAACTGGAAATGATATGCCCGATAATTTAGTAGAAATTAACAATTTAAGATTTTCCCACCAGGATCGCCTCATTTTTGACGGCGTCGATCTGGCTATACGCCGCGGGAAAATCACCGCCATCATGGGGCCAAGCGGCAGCGGTAAAACCACCCTGCTGCGTTTGATTGGTGCTTTGCTTTTGCCAAATGAAGGGGAAATTCTTGTAAACGGCGCAAATATTCACCGGTTGCCGCATAAAGAGCTTTCTATGGCTCGGCGGAAAATGGGTTTGTTATTTCAAAACAGCGCCTTATTCACCCATTTATCAGTTTATGACAATGTGGCCTTTCCATTGCGGGAGCATACCAATTTAAGTGAAGCGCTGCTGCGGGCTATCGTTTTGATGAAACTTGAAGCTGTGGGTTTGCGCGGCGCGTCGCATCTTATGCCAGAGGAATTATCAGGCGGGATGGCAAGGCGTGTAGCGCTGGCCAGGACCATAGCCCTGGATCCTGAGTTGATGATGTATGACGAACCTTTTACCGGCCAGGATCCCATTTCAATGGGTGTTTTAATGCGCCTGATAAAGCGGCTTAATCAATTACTCAATATCACAACAATTATCGTTTCTCATGATGTGAATGAGACCTGTTCTATCGCTGATTATGCCTATTTGATCGCAGGCGGTGAAGTTGTTGGTGAGGGAACCCCTCTGGAACTGCAAAAATCAGCTGAGCCTCGCATTCGCCAGTTCATGCATGGCGAGCCAGATGGCATTGTGCCTTTCCATTATCCGGCAAAAGCATATACTGAGGAGTTATTCGATGCTTGATATGATTGCCCGGCTTGGGCAAAGCGGTTTGGGGACGCTGCGAATGATAGGCGGTTCCGGGGTTTTTCTATTGAGGACATTATGGCGAAAACCTGATTTTTTTCGCCTCTGGCCGGAATTGCGCATTCAGCTCTATTTTGTGGGCGTTTTATCTTGCCTGATTATTATTGTCTCAGGGCTTTTTATTGGCATGGTCGTTGGACTTCAGGGATACAATACTCTTGAAAAATTTGGTGCCGGCAGCCAATTAGGCCAATTATTGGCTTTAAGCATTACCCGTGAATTAGGGCCGGTTATCAGCGCCTTGTTATTTGCAGGACGGGCGGGCTCTGCATTGACTGCGGAAATCGGTTTGATGAAAGCTACAGAGCAACTCTCAAGTATGGATATGATGGGAATCGACCCGCTTGGGAGAGTCATTTTTCCCCGATTTTTGGCGGGCATTATTGCTTTGCCTTTACTCAGTTTGATTTTTTCTGCGGTAGCCGTTTATGGGGGTTATGCGATAGGGGTCGAGTGGTTAGGTGTTGATGCAGGTTCATTCTGGTCAAATATGCAATCGGCAGTTCATGTATATACAGATGTACTAAGCGGCCTTCTTAAAAGCGTAGTGTTTGCATTTTTGGTGATATGGACTGCGGTATTTCAAGGCTTTACATGCGTTCCAACTGCCAAGGGAATCAGTGAGGCGACAACACGCACTGTGGTGTTTTCATCACTGGCGGTCCTTGGCTTTGATTTTTTATTGACTGCGATGATGATTGGAGACTGGTAAATGAATAAGCAGCGTTTCATCGACTTAAGCGTTGGATTATTTATGCTGCTGGGTTTAATGGCATTGTGTTTTATGGTGCTTAAAGTCAGTGGTTTTGATGATTTTTCTTCTGGAAAAACGTATCGGGTAACGGCAGAGTTTACCAATGTTGGCGGCTTGAAAGTACGCGCGCCGGTGACAGTAGCCGGTGTTAAAATTGGCGAGGTTACCAAAATTGAATTGCAGCCTGATGATCTGAATGCGACAGTGACCATGTCGCTTCGCAAAGACAAACCGATACCGTATGAAGATACTTCGGCGCGAATTTTAACGGAAGGATTGCTGGGTTCTAATTACATCAGCATTGTACCCGGTTTTGAAAGCGAAGATGATAAAAATCATCCCTATTTGCGCGAGGGTGATGTCATTGCCAAAACTCAGGAAGCAATAATTCTTGAGAATCTGATTGGCCAATTGTTGTTTAATATTAAAAAATAGGGTAACTGCACACACGGCCATTTTAGGCGGTCGGTTGCAAAGTCAGTTCAGTAAAAAAGGATTTTGGAAATAATAAGAAGGTGACATATGAAAACGATTAAAGCATCGCTTTTTTTTCTTTCTGTAATCGCAAGTTCTTTGCTTTGGGCGCAATCTTCTCCTGTTCCCATGCTTGAAAATGCCGCCAATCAGGTTATCAACAGCTTGAAGCAAAATCGGGGGCATCTTAAACAAAATCATCAGGTTATTTACCGTGCAGTCGAGCAACATTTGCTGCCTATCGTTGATGTAACGGGCATGTCGCGCTCCGTGCTTGGACGCAATGTGTGGAATAAAGCCACTGCAGCTGAAAAGCGTGCGTTTACCCGAGAGTTTACACAACTGGTTATCCGTACTTATGCCAGCCCCTTGGCGGAATATTCTGATGAAAAGGTCAAATTTTTACCCTTACGCGGCGGTATAAACAGCCGGTTTGTCAGGGTGAACAGCGTTATTGTTCGTTCTAACGGTCAAAATATTCCGTTAAGCTACAGCCTTGTTTCCAAAAATGGCCAGTGGAAGATTTATGATCTGAGTGTGGAAGGGGTGAGCCTGCTGCAAAGCTTTCGTTCCCAGTTCAGCCAGGTTTTGCAAAATTCGAATATGCAAGAATTAATCCAGCAAATGCGTAAACAAAAGGCAGCTTAAAGTGGACACCATTTTCAAACCAGCCAGTACGTTGACTATTGATACGGTACAACAAGAATACGAACGGATGCTGCCTTTATTTCTTGATCCAGCCGGCGCTTCATTAAGCATTAGCTTTCATGAGGTCAGGCACTTTGACAGTGCAGGTCTTGCTTTGCTGATTGAGGCTAAAAGAATGAGCAAAAAGTACAATAAAATCCTAAAAATAGAAGGTTTGCCAGATAAAGTGTATGCCCTGGCAAAATTTTGCGGAGTAGAAACCGTTTTAACGGATGGAAGATTAGATGATAAGCAATGAAGAATTAGAAAATTTTCTTAAGGAAATAAAAGAAGTCGATTTTGCTCAGGTCCAAGGTGATGGGTATCATTACCATTTAACCATTGTTTCTGATGCATTCCGCAATCAGTCCAAAGTAGCAAGGCAGCAATGGGTTTACAGCCGGTTAAAACACTATATTACCAGCGGGCGTCTGCACGCATTAAGCATGCAAACCTGGACCAGGGAAGAATGGGAGAAACAGCATGGATAAATTAATTATTAACGGCGGCAAGCCGTTGCAAGGTGAGGTGCTAATTTCTGGTGCAAAAAATGCCGCTTTGCCTATTATGGCAGCGACTATACTTGCCAATGATAATGTAACAATCTCAAACGTGCCTCATCTAAAAGATGTGACCACCATGATGGAACTGCTTGGACAGCTGGGAGCTCAATTAATTATTGATGAAAAAATGAATGTCCAGGTTGATGCAAGCCACATTAATGAATTTGTCGCACCTTATGAACTTGTTAAGACCATGCGTGCCTCAATCCTTGTATTGGGACCGTTGCTCACCCGTTTTGGAGAGGCTGATGTATCATTGCCGGGAGGGTGTGCTATCGGAACGCGTCCGGTTGATTTGCATTTGAATGCATTAAAGGCAATGGGCGCTGAGATATCCGTAAAGAATGGCTTCATCAAAGCCCGCTGCAGGCAAAGGCGCTTGCAAGGCAGAACGTTGGTCTTTGACACAGTGACAGTGGGCGGTACTGAAAATATTTTGATGGCTGCCGTGCTTGCTGAAGGTAAAACGATAATCAAAAATGCTGCGCGCGAACCGGAAGTTGTTGACCTGGCCAATTTTTTAATCCAGATGGGCGCTAAAATTTCAGGCGCTGGAACGCCTACCATTGAGGTGGAAGGTGTGGAGTCTTTGGGAGGCGGTTCATACAGCGTCATGCCTGATCGCATTGAAGCTGGCACTTATCTTGCGGCTGGCGCCATTACCCGTGGCCAGGTGACCATTAAGCAGGTAAAGCCCGATAATTTGTTATCGATTCTTTGTAAATTTGAAGAGGCGGGCGCCGCTATTTCTATTGGCGAGGACTGGGTCAGTCTCGATATGCAGGGATTAAGGCCTCAGGCAGTCAATATTTCAACAGCACCTTACCCTGGGTTTCCTACCGATATGCAGGCGCAATTCATGGTTTTAAACTGCATTGCTGATGGCGCTTCAAGTATTGTTGAAACTATATTTGAAAACCGATTTATGCATGTACAGGAATTGCAAAGAATGGGGGCTCATATTCGCCTTCACGGCAACACTGCCATGGTCAAGGGAATTGAAAAACTAACAGCAGCGCCGGTTATGGCAACTGATTTGCGTGCCTCAGCGAGTCTGATTCTTGCAGGCCTGGTCGCAGAGGGAGAAACTCGAGTTGAGCGTGTTTACCATGTAGACCGTGGTTATGAGCGCATTGAAGAAAAACTTTCAATGCTTGGCGCAGATATTAAGCGGTGTTCATCACGGTGATGCAACGGGATCAACTGGCTTCCTACTTGCATGAATTTCTTCGCTGTGCAGAATATAGTGATTATGCTCCAAATGGCATGCAGGTAGAGGGGCGTGAAACGATAAAAACAATCTGTACGGCTGTAACTGCTTCACATAGTGCGGTACTGGAAGCCATAAAAAAAGGTGCTGATGCGCTTTTGGTGCATCATGGCTATTTCTGGCGAGGTGAGGAAGCCTGTATTACCGGCATTAAAAAGAAACGCATTGGGGAATTAATCCGCCATGATCTCAGTCTTTTTGCTTATCATTTACCTCTGGATTGCCACCCGGAACTGGGTAATAACGTGAGCCTTGCAAGAATGCTTGCAATCGAATCACCAAAAATGCATGCGGTTGGCAAGATACCCAATCTGTTATGGTCCGGCCGTTTTTCCAAGCCTATGGAACCTGAAACCTTAGCCAATCATATTCAGGCGAAATTGAAACGTGCCCCTTTGCTGATATCTGCTGGAAAAAAAGAGATCCAGAACATAGCCTGGTGTACTGGCGCTGCGCAGGATTATATAGAGAATGCTTATGCGCTTGGTGTTGATGCCTATATCAGCGGCGAAATTTCCGAGCGTACCTATTATCAAGCGAAAGAGCTTGGTTTGCATTATTTTGCCTGTGGACATCATGCCAGTGAACGTTACGGCATTATTAATCTTGGCAATCATTTAAATGAGGCGTTTGGCCTGAAACATCAGTTTATTGACAGCGAAAATCCTGTCTAAGAATAATGCCGCCCAAGGCTGCCGCTTTAGGCAAGGAATAGACTTTTGTACATACATGATGCACTGTTGCATTTTAACTCTTTAATTTATTTATCAATTCCGCTTTAATAGAGGGGTATCTTCTTCAGTATCAGAAAATATGATAATTTCATAAATGTTCCATGATTCCTCGTATGATAACTCACTGGACGCTGCCATGGTGTGGTTTAGGAAAATATATTTATTGCTGAGGGTTCCACACTGGAGTAAGGCAATTTTTGTCTTACTGGGCGTTATTTATGCTGAAGTTTCTGGTTATTGGCCCAGCGCATTGTTGGCTGCTTTTGCCTTTTGTTTAATTTCCAGTGCAGCATACGTTTATAATGATTTACAGGATATTGAAGAAGACAGACTTCACCCGTTCAAGCGCCATCGACCTATAGCTAGCGCGCAGGTTTCGGTCGCTTTTGCGGTATGGGCGCTCGCATTTTTGTTGCTTTTTGGGTACATGCTCGCATTTGCGGTTTCCAGCAAGGTGGCTTTTATCCTGAGTATTTATCTCCTTATCAATCTTTTTTATAACCACTGGTTTCGAACGATTCTCGTACTTGAGATCTTATGCATCGCGAGCGGATTTATGCTTCGCATATTAACAGGCACTGTTGGTATCGGATTGCCTCTTACCACCTGGTTAGCAATTACTGCTGCCTTACTCAGTCTTTTGATTGCACTGGGGAAAAGAAGGCTTGAACTGAATATACAGTTAAAAAAAGCAAGTCGAACGGCACTTAAGAAATACCATCCCCACATATTGGATGTAATGATCAATTTCATAGCGATCGGTTGTTTTATAACGTATGCGCTCTATGTTATATATCCTCGCAATGAAGGCTTTTATTTTTTATTGACCATCCCTTTCGCCGGATTCGGCATATGGCGATTTTTATTCCTGATAGCGCGGGAAAGAAACAACGACGATCCTGTTTTTCTTTTATTTAAGGATAATCTGTCCTGCATCAATCTTTTGTGTTTTTTCGCCTTGACTCTGTTGGGTTTAAATACTTGATTATCTAAAAATCAAATTGCGCAAATTAAGGCTTATAAAATTTTTTTATCATAATTGCATAACATCGTTTATACTTCATGCTTGCTGGAAAAAGTTTGGTTGTGCGCATTGATTGCTTTCAGATTATAGAGAGCAATTGAACCAGTCATGGATATGAATATGAAAAAAATGGTTTTTTATTGGCAGAAAATTTATCCAAAGCTTCCTGTCCTGGCCTTTGATATCTTATCAATACCTGTAGCCTGGTATATGGCATACTGGTTACGTTACAACATGCAACCTTTTCCCGTTTCGCTCACACAACCTCAGATCCTGGCGGCTCTGGCTATGGTGGCAACGGTGCAAATTGCCTGCTATTACTATTTCAAAGTTTATCGGGGACTCTGGCGTTTTTCATCATTAAGTGATTTGACACGTATTCTTCGTGCTGCAATCAGCGCTACCATTTTAAGTATCCCTGTATTGTATTTATCTACGCTGCTTCATGATATTCCGCGTTCTGTCCTGCCTTTATACTGCATGGTTTTGATTACTTTGCTGTGTAGTGGCCGTTTGCTTTTGCGCTCTTACTGGGATCAGAAAATCGTTTCCGCAGCACAAGACGGCATAAAGCGGGTTTTAATTATTGGCGCAGGGCAAGCCGGGGAAGGGCTGGTGCGGGATTTAAAGCGCACGCATTCTTATCTGCCAGTAGGTTTTATTGATGACAACCCGGGGAAGCGCGGGCTGGAGGTTCATGGTGTGCGCGTTCTTGGGTCTATTCGCGACATGCCTGATTTGGTGCAGCTGCATCTTGTTGATTTAATATTCATTGCTATTCCGTCAGCACGTTCAGCTGCCATGCGTCGGATTGTGAATTACTGCGAACAATGCCAAGTACCTTTTCGAACCTTGCCAAGCATCCAGGCTCTGGTGTCAGGGCGAGTGGAGGTGAACGCATTGCGCGAAGTGAGAATTGAAGATTTGCTGGGTCGAGATCAGGTCGAACTGAACTGGGATAAAATCGCATTAAGCGTCAATGAAAAACGTGTTTTGGTAACAGGCGGGGGGGGCTCAATCGGTTCGGAACTTTGCCGGCAAATTCTGACTCTGGCGCCGGGATTACTCATTATCCTCGATAACAGTGAATACAATTTATATAAAATTGATCTGGAGCTTAGGGAACTTTTTCCTGATAAACGAATTGAGCTTGCCTTGGTGAATGTGACTGATGCGGTGGCTGTTGAAGAGCTGTTTCGTAAATTTAGCCCCCAGGTTGTTTTTCATGCTGCATCATTCAAGCATGTTCCAATGCTTGAGACACAAATTCGGGTTGCTGTACATAATAATGTCCTGGGCACACAAATCATTGCAGACGCCAGTGCTGCTCATGGAGTGGAAAAATTTATTCTTATTTCAACAGATAAAGCGGTGAATCCGACAAACGTTATGGGGGCCAGCAAGCGTGCTGCAGAAATATATTGTCAAAATCTTGATGCCCGGGTTGCCACCCAGTTTATTACTGTGCGTTTTGGTAATGTATTAGGTTCAGTCGGCAGTGTGGTGCCGCTATTTCAAAAACAATTACAAAATGGCGGACCGTTGACTGTGACTCACCCTGAAATTCAGCGTTATTTTATGACTGTGTCGGAAGCGTGCCAGCTTATTTTGCAAGCGATGGTGAACGGCGAAGGCGGCGAAATTTTTGTATTGGATATGGGAGAGCCGGTAAAAATTACTTATCTTGCAGAGCAAATGATCCGTCTTGCAGGAAAGGAGCCGGGGAAAGACATTGCCATTACCTATACCGGGCTTCGCCCTGGGGAAAAGTTGTTTGAGGAATTGTTTCATGCGTCTGAGCAGTTGGAACAAACTGCTCATGAAAAATTGTTTAAAGCCAAGTTTCGGCAGATTGAGTGGAAAGAGCTGGTTGAAATTTTTCGAATGTTGAATCGCGCGTGCGTGTTGCATCAGGATGATGAACTGCTTATCTTGTTAAAAAATCTGATTCCTGAATTTCATTGTAAATCGCTTGGTCAACGTTTCTCTTCTTTCAAAGAGTCTTTACTGCCAAATGAAATTCAGCTCAATAATAAAAGTTGATTTTGTCCTTCAATTGAGTATTATGCCTATTTCAAGATCACCATTCGTTGATTTCAATTAACAGGTTTAAACCGTGGATAAAGAAACCTACCTGCAAACCTCCCGCTATCCCTTCCTGCGTCTTTTAAATTATATGCGGGGCGAAAGGAAAAATTACCTCACCGCGACTTTGTATTCGGTATTAAATAAACTGTTTGATATTTTTCCCGAAGTGCTGATTGGGGTCGCTGTGGATGTGGTGGTTAACCGCAAGAATTCATGGCTTGCCACCTTGCTCGGTAATCCCGATATGATGTTTCAATTGGTGATGCTTGGGGTACTGACTTTTGTAGCCTGGGGGCTTGAGTCTGTCTTTCAATATTTGTACAGCGTAAAGTGGCGAAATCTGGCTCAGGCGGTTGAGCACCGCTTGCGTATGGAAACCTATCAGCATATTCAGTCAGCCCGCATGCAGGATGTGGATAAAACTGCTGTTGGGCAGCTTATTGCCACGATCAATGATGATATCAACCAGTTAGAACGATTTTTAGAAGATGGACTGAATCAAATCATACAAATTACTGCTTCTACTCTATTAATAGGCATTATTTTTTTAATTTGTTCTCCCATTATCACGGTTTTTGCTATTTTGCCCGTTCCTTTTATTTTACTTGGCGCTTTTTATTTTCAGCATAAACTTGAACCAAAGTTTCTGCTGGTGCGTGAAAAAGCAGCGAATATCTCCGCAGCCCTCGCCAATAATTTAACGGGCTTGATGACCATTAAAAGTTATACGGCTGAACAGTTTGAAGGCAGGCGCATTGAATCTTTAAGCCAGGATTATCAGAATGCCAATCGTGAAACTATTGTCATCAGCTCCATGGTAACTCCGGTAATCCGTATTATTATCTTAACGGGCTTTTTATTTACCCTGATGATTGGCGGATATAAAACCATCCATGGGGCAATGAATGTAGGCGTATTCAGCCTGTTAATCTTTTTGTCGCAACGCCTGTTATGGCCGTTTAGCATGCTGGCTGATGTAACGGTTAATTTTCAGCGCGCCATGGCTTCGACCACAAGGGCTTTAAATTTGCTAACCTGGGAGAAAGAAGAACAAACTGGAAAGCAACTTGTATCTGGTAAGAAGCAATTCGATTCTTCAGGAATCAGTTTCAATCAGGTTGTATTTTCCTATCTGGGCAGCGAAAAACCAGTGCTGGATGATTTCAGCGTGACCATTAGAGACAAGGAAACAGTGGCTTTTGTCGGTGAGTCCGGCTCAGGGAAAAGCACAATTATTAAACTTCTTTGCCGCTTCTATTTGCCCAAATCAGGAAACATCACCTGCAACGGCGCAAATATTAATTGCTTTGATCTGAAAAACTGGCGAGAAAAGATTGCTTTAGTCAGTCAGGATGTTTTTCTGTTTGAAGGAAGTATTGCGGATAATATTGCGTATGCCCAGAAAAATGCCGATATGGACAAAATCTGGAAAGCGGCATGTATAGCGGGAGTAGATAAATTTATTCACCAATTGCCTGATGGTATGCTCTCAGATGTGGGGCCGCGCGGCGCGTTCCTTTCTGGTGGTCAAAAACAACGTATTGCCATCGCCCGCGCTGTTTTAAAAGATGCGCCGATTTTAATCCTGGATGAAGCGACCTCTGCCGTAGATAATGACACTGAACTTGCTATTCAACAGGCATTGGCTAAAATTTCACATAACAAAACAACCATCATTATCGCTCACCGTCTCTCTACAGTGACCAATGCCGATAAAATCTATGTTCTGGATAAAGGAAGAATCATTGAGCAGGGCACGCATCAGGAATTATTGAAAAGCCCTACCTATTATCGGCACTTATGGTCTATTCAGACGGGTGAATATCAGCAAGAAATTGAAACGGCGGACTGCTGATGCAAGCATAAAATGTATATCAGAATTTGGAGAGTTTGTGCTTTCCGTTTTGGTGATTTAACTTTTATTACCCGCATAAGCAGGTTACAATATGACATTTTGTCCAAATAGCTAATCCCATAGAGTTGTTGATGATTTATAAACCTGCAATTTTAGCCTTGGCCGACGGTAAAGTTTTTCATGGTTATTCCATAGGCGCTGATGGAGATTGTGTAGGCGAGCTGGTATTTAATACAGGAATGACCGGATATCAGGAAATGCTTACTGATCCCTCCTATGCCAAACAGATTATCACCCTAACCACAGCGAATGTAGGCAACACCGGCTGCAACCCGGATGATATGGAATCTTCCCGTGCCTGGGCCTGCGGGCTTGTGCTGAGAAATTCTCCTCCGCTATACAGCAATTATAGAGCGCGGCAATCATTGCCTGACTGGCTGAAAAAGCAGGGAGTAATAGCGATAGCAGGCCTGGATACACGCGAACTAACCCTTCATCTGCGTGAACAGGGGGCAGTGAATGCCTGTATCAGCACCCATACCTTAACAGAAGAACACGCCCTGGAAAAAGCCCGTGCTTTCGCAGGTTTAGAAGGCCTTGATCTGGCAAGAACCGTATCCAGGCAAACAATAGAGCGCTGGCACGCTGGCCGTGGAGAATGGGCCAGCAGCTCCTTTCCGCCCAAATATCACGTAGTGGTATACGATTATGGGGTAAAACATAATATCTTGCGCATACTGCATGATCTCGGCTGTCATTTGACACTGGTTCCGGCGCAAACGCCCGCAAGCGAGGCATTGGCCTTGAATCCTGACGGAATTTTCTTGTCGAACGGGCCTGGCGATCCAAAGGCTTGTGATTATGCCATTGCCGCTACCCGGGAGTTTTTGCAGAAAAAGATACCTCTATTTGGTATTTGTCTTGGTTTTCAGATTCTGGCATTAGCAAGTGGCGCAAAATCAATCAAAATGAAATTTGGCCATCATGGCGCTAATCATCCAGTGATTGAAACAGAAGGCAGAAAAAGGGTATTTGTCACCAGTCAGAATCATGGCTTTGCAATTGATGAGGCATCATTGCCCCCATGTTTGGAAGTCACTCACCGTTCCTTGTTTGATCAAAGCCTGCAAGGCATTAGACATGCTGACAGTCCTGCTTTTGGCTTTCAAGGACATCCTGAAGCCAGCCCGGGTCCGCATGATATCGAGATTATTTTTAAGCAATTTATTGAGTTCATGTCCAAAGGAACTAATCAAAGGAGCAATCAATGACATTTTCTTCTGTTTTTACTTCTGAATCGGTGTCAGAAGGGCATCCTGATAAAATAGCCGATCAAATTTCAGATGCCATATTGGATGCCATAATCGCACAGGATCCCAAAGCACGGGTTGCCTGTGAAACATTTGTAAAAACGGGGATGGTATTGGTTGGAGGAGAGATTACAACCAGTGCCTGGGTAGATGTTGAAGAAATTACCCGCGAAGTGATTAAAGATATTGGTTACAACAGTTCCGAGATGGGGTTTGACTGGGAATCCTGCGCCGTACTTTCCGCAATCGGCAAACAGTCTCCTGATATAGCCCAAGGGGTTGATAACCAGCAAACCCAGCAACTGGGAGCAGGGGACCAGGGCATTATGTTTGGATATGCAAGCCGGGAAACAGATGTGTATATGCCGGCGCCTATTGCTTATGCCCATCGCATGATGAAGCGTCAGGCAGAGCTTCGCAAGGAGGGCAGATTACCCTGGCTCAGGCCGGATGCGAAGTGTCAGTTAACCCTGAATTATGAAGGTGGCGTTCCCGTTTCGGTCAATACGGTGGTTTTTTCCACTCAGCATTCACCTGACGTCAGCCATCAGGAGTTAACAGAAGCAGTACGTGAAGAAATTATCAAGCCCGTATTGCCTGAGGAGTGGTTAACTCCGCAAACCCGATTTTTCATCAATCCTACAGGGCGTTTTGTTATCGGCGGCCCGTTAGGAGATTGCGGATTAACAGGTCGAAAAATTATTGTTGATACCTATGGTGGCGTTGCAAGACACGGCGGCGGCTGCTTTTCAGGTAAAGACCCATCCAAAGTTGACCGATCAGCGGCATACGCGGCAAGGCATGCGGCAAAAAATATTGTGGCAGCGGGCATAGCCGATAAATGTGAAATCCAGGTTTCTTATGCGATTGGCGTTGCCGAACCAACTTCCATTCACGTTGAAACATTTGGGACAGCAAAGCTTGATGAACCTACCATCATTGACTTGATTAATACGCATTTCGATTTAACGCCGCAAGGAATTATCAACCACCATGATCTATTGAGGCCAATATACCGCGAGACCGCCAACTATGGCCACTATGGGCGGGACCATTTCCCCTGGGAGCGTCTCAATAAGGTTGATGAATTACGCAAAGCCCTATAAAAATCAGAGGAAATCATGATTAAAGAAAGTGAAGTGATGATGCGGGATTATAAAGTTGCCGATATAGCTTTGGCAGAATGGGGCAGAAAAGAAATTGCCATCGCTGAAACTGAAATGCCGGGATTGATGGCGCTTCGTGAAGAATACGGCACAAAAAAACCATTACAAGGCGCGCGAATTGCGGGCTGTTTGCATATGACAATCCAAACGGCGGTATTGATTGAAACGCTCATTGCCTTAGGCGCAGAAGTTCGCTGGTCTTCCTGTAATATTTTTTCAACACAGGATCATGCAGCAGCGGCAATGGCAGTTCAGGGTATCCCTGTTTTTGCCTGGAAAGGTGAAACAGAAGAAGAATACTGGTGGTGCGTTGAGCAAACGATTACCGGGCCTAACGGCTGGGTGCCAAATATGCTGCTTGATGATGGCGGGGATCTGACAAAACTGGTTCATGAGCAATACCCGCATCTGCTTGCAGGCATTAAAGGGCTTTCTGAAGAAACCACCACAGGGGTTGCAAGGCTCTATGAAATGGCGCGCAACAAACAGCTCAAAATGCCTGCGTTCAATGTGAATGATTCGGTAACCAAGTCGAAATTTGATAATTTATATGGATGCCGTGAATCTTTGGTCGATGGCATCAAGCGTGCAACTGATGTCATGATTGCCGGAAAAATTGCGCTGATCCTTGGCTATGGTGATGTAGGAAAGGGTTGTGCCCAATCCCTGCGCGGACTGGGGGCGACAGTCTGGATAGCTGAAATTGATCCAATCTGCGCACTACAGGCTGCCATGGAAGGATATCGCGTGGTCACTCTTGATGATGTCGCAGAGCAGGTCGATATTGTGGTTACCGCGACCGGAAATTACCATGTGGTTACCCATGAACATATGCTGCGCCTAAAAAACCAGGCTATTGTATGCAATATTGGCCATTTTGATTCGGAAATCGATATTCAAAGTCTTCGCCAGTACCCATGGGAAAACATCAAGCCCCAGGTTGATCATGTGATTTTTCCGGATGGAAAGCGGATTATTGTGCTTGCCCAGGGTCGATTGGTGAACTTGGGCTGTGCCACCGGGCATCCTAGCTTTGTCATGTCCGCATCTTTTAGCAATCAGGTATTGGCGCAAATTGAGCTCTATCAGAATAGCGCCAATTATGCCCATGAAGTCTATGTCCTGCCAAAGCATTTGGATGAGAAGGTTGCCCGCCTGCATTTAGGCCGAATTGGTGCGAAGCTTACCCAATTAACGAAAGAACAGGCTGACTACATTGGTGTTGATGTGAATGGCCCTTATAAACCTGACTATTATCGCTATTAACCGTAGCCTTGATGCAGCTTTTCTGTATCAAGGCTTATCATCCCCCTAAATGGCGAATTTTCCATATATTTAATCGCAATTTAGGTTGATGGATCCTGATTTCAATTCGCTATATGAAGGTTATAATATGAAACAATTATTAAAAGCTTTGTGCTTGCTAATGCTGCCCTGGTCTGCATTCGCCACTGGAAATACGGCTAATATTCCAGAGATTTGCTTTGGGCAATTTACTTACAGCGAAAAATTTGCATTTAAAGAGTCTTGCGAAATCAATCGCCTCATAGATGTATCAAGGGGGAAAAGTATCAGTCTTTACTGCAGTGAAGGAATATTCTTTTATTATTACTGTGTCCTCAAAGAGTAAAACTCAAAATTAGCGCAACTCACTCATTCCGCAAATTTCGTGACTGTGAAGCCAGAGTCTCTCTTTTATTCTTGCTTGTTGTGATTTTTGTATCAGAGCCATCATTTAAAGATAAAAATACGGATTAGATTGAAGATGGTAATGCGTGTATGGCATGTTATGCGCACTGCAGTGGCCGATGCGGCACTAATCACAAAATTGATACAGCAAAAGGTGTAAATTTTTAGGCAAAGCCGATAAAATATGTCAATTTTATTTTTTAAGCTCCCCTTATGCCTAAGCGTACAGATATAAACTCCATCCTTATCCTCGGTGCAGGCCCTATTGTTATTGGTCAGGCGTGTGAATTTGATTATTCTGGAACACAAGCGGTGCGTGCCTTGAAAAAGGAGGGATACCGCGTGATTCTTGTTAATTCCAATCCGGCAACGATTATGACCGATCCTGAGCTTGCGGATGCCACTTATATCGAACCCGTATTGTGGCCAGAGGTTGCCCGCGTCATTGAAAAAGAACGGCCGGATGCGCTTTTGCCTACCATGGGCGGTCAAACAGCGCTGAATTGCGCATTGGATTTGGTGCGGGAAGGGATATTGGAAAAATTTGGGGTTGAATTGATAGG
>NZ_LNYK01000019.1:82661-90905 GCF_001467825.1 Legionella londiniensis | reverse complement strand
AAGCCGCGACGCCATCGATAAGGCAGAAGACCGGGAGAAATTTCGTTTGCTGATGCAGCAAATCGGCTTGGAAATGCCGCGTTCTGCCATCGCGCACAGCCTGGAGGAGGCATTGTCCGTACAGGCTCAACTTGGTTTCCCGACCATTATCAGGCCTTCTTTTACTTTAGGAGGCAGCGGCGGCGGTATCGCATATAACCGCGAAGAGTTCGAGGAAATTTGCACTCGGGGATTAGAGCTTTCTCCCACCCATGAGTTATTGCTCGATGAGTCTGTATTGGGTTGGAAAGAATTTGAGATGGAAGTAGTGCGCGATAAAAATGATAATTGCATCATTGTCTGCACGATTGAGAATCTTGATCCAATGGGCATTCACACTGGCGATTCAATTACAGTGGCACCTGCACAGACGCTTACGGATAAAGAGTACCAGAGAATGCGTGATGCAGCGATTCGCGTGCTGCGTGCGGTTGGTGTCGATACAGGCGGGTCGAATGTTCAATTTGCGGTCAATCCGGAAGACGGGCGCTTACTGGTTGTTGAAATGAACCCGAGAGTATCGCGAAGCTCAGCTTTAGCTTCCAAGGCTACGGGATTTCCTATTGCAAAAATTGCAGCCCTTCTGGCAGTTGGTTATACGCTTGATGAACTGGCGAATGAGATCACAGGAGGCAAAACTCCCGCATCATTTGAGCCTGCAATTGATTATGTTGTCACTAAAATTCCCCGTTTTAATTTTGACAAATTTCCGCAAACGCCAAAAACCTTGACCACGCAAATGAAATCTGTCGGTGAGGTCATGGCTATCGGCAGCAATTTTCAAGAATCCCTGCAAAAAGCCATACGCGGTTTAGAAATCGGACGAACGGGTCTTCACTCATTATTCAAAGAAAGCGACATGGCTCTTTTGCGCGGACATCTTCGTGAGCCCACTCCGGACCGTTTATGGTATATTGCCGATGCGTTTCGACTGGGATTAACGATAGAAGAAGTGTATCAGGAAAGCAAAGTTGATCCCTGGTTTTTGGCACAAATTGAAGAACTTGTTCTGCTTGAAAATTCAATCCAGGGCAAAGCGCTTCATGAATTGGACAAGCCATTATTGCAGCAATTAAAACACCGAGGTTTCGCCGACTCCTATCTTGCCAAAATCCTCCATAGTACTGAAGAAGACGTGCGGGCGTTTCGTAAACAAGCAGGAATAAAACCTGTTTACAAGCGCATAGACTCCTGCGCTGGCGAGTTTCCTGTTGACACGGCCTACCTCTATTCCTGTTACGAGTCGAGCTGTGAGGCAAAACCCAACCATGATAAGGCGAAAATCATGATTTTGGGCGGCGGCCCAAACCGCATTGGCCAGGGAATAGAATTTGATTACTGCTGTGTACATGCGGCAATGGCATTACGTGAAGCAGGCTATCAAACCATTATGGTAAATTGCAATCCCGAAACGGTTTCTACCGATTTTGATACCTCTGACCGGCTTTATTTTGAACCGGTAACACTGGAAGATGTGCTCTCGATTATTGAGCTTGAGCAACCAGATGGCGTCATTGTGCACTATGGCGGGCAAACACCGCTCAAGCTTGCAAAAGCATTGGAAGCCAATGGCGTCAAAATTATCGGCACATCTCCTGACGCCATAGATCAAGCTGAAGACCGCAAGCGGTTTCAAGAATTGGTGAATCGCCTGAATCTACACCAGCCAGCCAATGGAACTGTCCGAAGTGAGGAAGAGGCGGTTGCCCTGGCTAACCGTATTGGTTATCCATTGGTGGTTCGACCGTCCTATGTGCTGGGAGGTAGGGCAATGGAAATTGTGTATCATGAAGGCGATCTTCGTCATTACTTGCACCATGCTGTCGAAGTTTCGGAAGATTCACCAATTCTTCTGGATAAATTTTTAAATGATGCCATTGAGGTGGATATTGATGCTGTCTCGGACGGCAAAGATGTGTTGATTGGGGCTATCATGGAGCATATTGAGCAGGCAGGAATCCACTCCGGCGATTCAGCCTGTACTTTACCTCCCTTCAGCCTCAGTGTGGTGGTGCAGCAGGACTTGATTGAGCAATTAAGGCAAATGGCTCTGGAACTGGGTGTGGTTGGATTGATTAATGCGCAGTTTGCTATCCAGGCCGATGACATTTATGTCTTGGAAGTCAATCCCCGCGCTTCGCGAACAGTGCCATTTGTGTCCAAAGCAACCGGCTTACCCCTGGCAAAAATTGCGGCAAGATGCAAAATTGGCCAGAGTTTGAAATCACAGGGGTTGACCCAGCATTATCCAATGCCCGCATTTTACTCAATCAAACTCCCGGTTTTTCCTTTTATAAAATTTGCGGGCGTTGATTCCATTCTGGGGCCGGAAATGAAGTCTACCGGGGAGGTGATGGGAGTGGCCAGACGGTTTGGGCAAGCTTATGCAAAAGCTCAGTTGGGAGCGGGTGTAAATATCACCAAAAGAAGACGAGCCTTTTTATCTGTGAGGGATGCGGATAAAGCCCGCATTGGAGAAATTGCCAAGCGCTTAATTGACCTTGGTTTTGAAATTATTGCAACCCGGGGTACGGCTGCAGTTTTGCAGGCTGCCGGAATTTCCTGTATGCGAGTTTTTAAGGTGGCAGAGGGCAGGCCTCATGTGGTTGACTATATTAAAAACAATGATATTGATTTTATAGTTAACACGACTGAAGGCAAGCAGGCAATTGCTGATTCATTTGCCATCCGCCGTAATGCCTTGCAACATAAAGTAAGTTATACTACAACTTTATCGGGAGCCGAGGCAGCTTGCCTTGCAATGAAATATGAGGATCGCGAAACTGTTACCCGGTTACAGGATTTACATTAGGAATTAGATATCATGCATAAACATCCAATGACTTTAAAAGGCGCAAAAGCCCTGAAAGAGGAATTGCACCGTTTGAAAACTGTGGAACGTCCCCGCATTATCGAAGCTATAGCCACTGCACGTGAACATGGGGATTTAAAAGAAAATGCCGAATACCATGCTGCCAGAGAGCAACAGAGTTTTGTCGAGGGGCGCATACAGGAACTGGAAGCAAAATTATCCCATGCGCAAATTGTTGATATCAGCAAGATGGCCAACAACGGTAAAGTGGTATTTGGCACCACTGTTCGTTTATGCCATGTCGAAACTGAAGCGGAAATTTCTTATCAAATCGTCGGTGAGGATGAGGCAGATATCAAGTTAAACAAAATTTCTTACAGTTCCCCCATGGGACGGGCTTTAATCGGTAAAAATCTGGATGATACTGTTCAGGTTAAAACTCCAGGCGGAATGGTTGAATACGAAATTATCGCTGTAGATTATGTTGTTGAGGAGGCTTAATTCTATTATCTGCGCTCCCTATTTTTTCAAAAAAATGATTGAACATGGAAAATCATTCATAAATTGGCGCGGATTTTTTCCGTGCCTTCAGATTACCAGTGAATCACAGAGCCATCATAGCTCAACAGTACTTCCGCTTGGCTGTCTTTTTTATTTTTTTCAATTACTTGCAGCATGCTCTTGACGCTTTCTTCAGATGTAAGCGGTGCGTTTTCTCCACCCATATCTGTTTTTACCCAGCCTGGATGCAACAGCATGACCTGTATCCCTAAATCTGCCACATCAATTGCAAAAGAGCGCATGGCACAATTTAATGCTGCTTTGCTGGTGCGGTAAGCATAACTTCGCCCGCGCTCATTACTGCTGATGCTGCCCATTTTTGAACTGACGCAAACAATCAGTTTGTCCTGGCTTAAGCGCAGCTGGGGTAAAAGCAGCTCACTTACTTTTAGAGGGCCTAAACAATTGGTGTTAATGACCTCTAGAAAATTGTTTCTTTCAATATTGCCGACCGTCACGCCTTCCTCCCCGCTGATGCCGGCGTTATTTATCAGCCAATCGAGCGGCCTTCCGCCAAGCTCCGCAGCAAGTGACTGAATGCTGTCATCATCGGTTACATCCAGTTGATGAATCGAGACATTTGAGTGTTTATTACCCCAGGCTTTGAGCTCGCCCGCATGGTTAGGATCCCTGCAAGTCGCAAAAATATGATTTTCTCTAACAGTCAATTGTTTGACAAATTCAAAACCAAGTCCGCGGTTGGCGCCGGTAATGAGAATGCTTTTCATGCAATAGCTCCCTGCTTAATTGGGAATGTACCTTTGTACTATAGTTTAATAATTAAAGGCCATAAATATAAATTTTTTATTAGCCGCAATTAAAGCGGAGACTCGGTAATCTTGATTTTAAAGGAATCAGTCGGGGGATAGCATGAATTCCAAAGAGAAACAGCAAATTATTCGTGGATTTTTACAAAATCAAACCAAGACAGAAAATTTAGTCGTCAGTGATGAAGATTTGCTGAGTAAGTACCTGCCGATTGCAACCGCTCTTGACTGGATAGAAGGCAACGCGCCAGAAATTGTTCAAGCACCTGATAGCACTTTTATTCTTAATGATATTTTACGTGATTCTTGTCAATTTAAAAAACACTCGCCATTTGAACTTGAGCAAGTTGAAAATTCAAAACTCCATAGCCGCACCAAATTTTGGCAAAATGAATTGGGATTGCGTACGCTTCCAGGATGTGATTACTATGAAAGGCAAACAGCCTATAAGAAAGATAAGGATCTTTCAGAGCTGATGAGCCTTAGCCTTAAAAAGCTCGGTTCAGTTATCCAGCAATTTGCCCCTGATCTTGATATAACCAACCATAAATCAGTACAGAATAAAATTTCAGAACTTGAAAAAACGGTACGAAAAGCTCCCAATAAGAAAACAGAAGCTTTAATACAGCAGCAACTGGTGATTCTGCGGGATTTAAATCAGATCAATCACCTTCAAACCATTGAGATCCCTACAGAGGATGGGGAAACAATGACCTATTGTACCCTTCAGGAGTCCGCAGGGGGAGTCACTGAAAAAGTATCTTTAATTCAACGAACTGAGGTTCTAAGGCAACTCAACAATTTAATTGAAAAGGATATAGGGACGCTTCAGGATTATCACTCAGCGCGTGAGAACTTTAAACTCAGCACCCAGGCAATCATTAAACTGCCAAAACATGGCAATACTCTTGAAGTGCAACGTGAAGCCCTGGCATTGAATCTATCAAGAATTCTACAACTTAATACCTCAAAATCGGTCATGTTGACTCATGATGGAAAGCCCGCGCTTTTTGTTCCTTTTGATAATATCCGCCTGTTAAACGAGGTAGCAACAGGAAAAACCATGCAGGCATTACTATTCTCCTTTGCTACCTATTCACATTATTCAACGATAAACCCGGTTGGAGCAGGCCTTGAGGCAGAACATTTTATTGAGGATTTTGGCAAGAGCCTTGGTTTATTTTATCTATGCAGTGATACCGATGCTATTGGCGGATATAACCAGAATAAAGCTATAAAAGGCAATGAATTATACATCTTTGATCAGGTTATGATGCCGGATGATAAACTTGATCTTGACTCAAGATTGAGTATGTTGCCAATAAAGTTTATCACCAAGCACACCCGTCATGATCAAGGACGCAATAGGACCTTGATAGAAGACTCAAAACTTGAAAATAAATTCGATGCTTTAATGCAGTTAAAAAGGGAGAAGGACAAACTGGTTCAGTATTGCTCCCGGGTTATTTTTATTCATAAACAAAAGATTCAGAATTTAGATAAACAATTAACCCGTGCAAATTCATCTCAGAGAAAAATACTCTTGCAGCGAATCAATGAAATCAATTCCCTGATTGAAGATGCAAAAGCAATACGTCAGAAGATAATTGGCCGCATCGGCCGTATTGATGAAATTTTTCCTAAATATCCACAAGAAATGGATCTTAAATTGGTTCAACAAACACTCATTCTGGAAAAATTGTTCAATAATCCAGTATTTTTTACTGATGATGGACGGCCTTACCGCAATCCCTGGACTCATCGCCATCCAATACGTGTGTTAAGGATCCATGAGGATACTGGTAATAAAATCAGGGTAGAGTTTGGTAAGACACCATGGCCGGAAGTTGCTTTAATGCTAAAACGCCACGGTTTTTCATCTATTGATATGTCCAATATGTCTTCTGACCATGTATTAACCCTGACTAAAGAGGATTTATTGAAATTAACTGAAACTTCTATCTATCCAGAGCAGGAAATGCAGTTGCTTAAGGATGGACGCTATCTTGATTTGCGCGATCTGTATGTCATTAACACCGGGTATGGGAAAGCTCTACAAACAGAAGTCATTCAAAGCATTAAAGATTATATGCGTGTCATGAATAACGAAAAAATGGATATCAGGGGTAAGCTATTGCAAACGCAAAAAACCGAATGCCGCTTAAAAGAACTGTTGGTTGAGGCAAAGGATAAAGGATTTGCATTACATGTTTTGAAAAAATTGCATTGTGATATGCAACTGCGATTACAGAAAATCATGGGAGAAGACATGCCCAATAATTTAGATGAAGCCTTTAAGGCAGCTAAAAAACTGGATCGCTTAAGCGAATTTAACCGGGTTGTAGGTGATGCAATTTTAAACAATAAAACCCATGATAAAACATTCAAAGATTTTTTACGCTTATGCATACAGTTTGAGCATAAGGCAACTGATCACTTCCATGCAAAATCATCCAGTGCAGAGCTTGCAGATGCTGCGAATGCTGCCTGTAAAGCATTAAATCAACTAACGCAGCCGCTTCTTTTAGTGACTGGCTTGCAGGGTAAAGACAATAATGAGTTCTCTGGCGTTGAGCCCACACTCAGGCAAGAAGAACAAAATCTTCTTGAACGCAAGGCACCTCAGGAATTGTTGGCGCAACCAAATTCTGAAGAGCAGATGGATGACGAGCTTAAATCAGACTCATCCATCAAGTTTAAAATGTGATTGCTTATTTAATGGCTGCCGCATTTTCCCGACGCGAAACGAAATACCAAAAAAACTTATGGAAGATAATAATAAGGGTTCGGTAGCTTAAATCCTTTTTCTGCATATCCTCCAGTTAAATCGCTGCATTGATCGCCTATTGATGCAATGATGGTATATCCTTGCTTGGCAATGTTTGCGCGTGCCTGCGATTTAAAAGGAACAATGGACTGTTCTTGATAGGCTTCAGGGCGCAAATACAGATTTGTCCATTTTTGGTATCCTGCTGATTTTAAATTTTTTATCGTTGCCTCGCGCTGTGATTCAAATCTGCCGGTTACAAAAAACACGGCCACGCCCTGGCGCAGGGCTTCTTGATAAAGGGCAAGTGTAGGCTTAATGGCGGGCGAATCAGCTCTTAGGATTTCCCGATTAATTTGTTCCTTTGATGCGGCAAAGCCGCGTTTTACCATTTTTTGATAGTTTGAAATGCTGGTTTCGTCGATATCCAGTACCAGAGCCAGTTTTTGGGGTTGTGTGCTTTGCCTGTTGAGGATGGCTCGCTTGACAAGGTATGCACGCGCTTTTGCGATAACGCAAGATAGCTCATTAGCATAGGCTCCGGAATCATGGTATGTCTTGACTTCGCTGGTTAACAAACCCAGATTGGGCGGCTCAGCAAGGACAGGGGATGCGAGAAAAATAAGAACGGCATACAGAAAAAAAGCCCTGCAAGTCAAGTGAACTTTTGGCATACGATATTCCAATGTAAGTGCTTGCGCTATTATAACGCCAAATTGATGTGAGTCAATCGAGCAGGTTGTTCACCAATATCGCACTTTTTTATCATCCTGCCGGCTAAAAATCAGAACATCAATTTCAGGCCAGAGACACCCAAAATTGCCGCCAGACAAAGCCGCAGCTTATTGTGAGACAGGGATGTTGCCGCCAGACTGCCTAAGAAAGCCGCGGGTATAGATCCCAGTAATAACGAACATAATAAAGTCAGATTGACATAACCCGCCATTAAATAACCCATTCCCGCAACCAGCGCCAGAGGAATTGCGTGCGCAATGTCCGTACCGACTAGCTTGTTGGGGGTCATTTGTTTTGGGTAGAGATACAAAAGCGCGATGCTGCCCAAAGCGCCTGCGCCTACAGAGGTAATGGCAACAAGGCCGCCGATAATAATTCCTCCAAAAATCGTCAAGCTCCATTGCAATTGTACCTGGCATTTTACAAAACTTACCCTTTTGGGGCGTGAATGGTTGCTTAGCCTGTTTTTGAGCAAAAGCCCGATGGCTGTAACCAGAATGACAATGCCAATAATTGATGTCAGAAACTTGGAATGAATTGTCGTGAGGTACCCCTGGAATAGC
>NZ_LNYK01000019.1:53099-82587 GCF_001467825.1 Legionella londiniensis | reverse complement strand
CACAAGCATTGCGGCAGGCAAACTTCCGAGCCATAAACGGCGGACCACAGCCCAGTTAACATGTTGCTCGCGGTGGTGGATGATTAAGGCCGCAATTTTGGTGATGGTAGCAAACCATAAATCAGTCGCAACAGCTGTAGTGGGCGCTGTACCAAAAATCAAGAGTAATATTGGAGTCATCAAGGCACCGCCGCCGACTCCGGTTAACCCCACAATAAAACCGGTTAATGCGCCGGCAATTGAGTAAGTGAAGTCCATTAAATCTCCCTAAAAAAATAAGAGTACTTACAAATTAGAGAGGATGCAATAAATGTTTGGTTGCAACTTCGGGTCTGGTAATAGAACCTGGGCGTGAACAATTAATTTAAATAAATCATGGGCTAATTGCCTCATTAAGTTTCAATTTCAACGTTCCGCGACTTGTTCGCCGGAAGTAGATGTCAAGTATTTTTTCAGGCATGGCCCTGCGGGTTTTGTAAGCGATTATCTTGCATTCAACCAAATTAATGAGATATTATCGCGTATTTTCTTTAAATAGAACCAAATTAGTACTATATACTATATAAGACTTAATTGGTACTAGATTATTCGCGGAAGGAGTGGTATGCTGCGCATCAGCAAATTGGCCGATTATGGAACAGTAGTGATGGTGTATCTAGCCAGGCGCCCGCAAGTATTATGCAACGCGCGTGATATTGCAGCCCACACTCACCTTAGCGTGCCAACCGTCAGTAAATTGTTAAAACGTTTGACTGCTGCAGGATTGCTTTCATCTGCTCGCGGCGTTGCAGGCGGATATCGCCTGCAACGTCCGGCGTCAGACATTTCTGTTGCGGAAATTATTTATGCGCTGGAAGAATTCCGAGGTTTAACTGAGTGCAGTACGCATCCAAATGAGTGTTCGCTGCAAGGTGTTTGCCATGTACAAGGCAATTGGCGTTTAATCAGTAAGGCAATTGAAGCAGCATTAAGCAATGTAAGTCTTGAGGCACTGGCCAAGCCTTCTTTACAGATGGTGAATGTTGAGGGCATCAAGCAACTAGAGGGGCAGTAAACAGTGGCTAAAAATAAGGCACAAATTCATTCTCTGCTTGAGCGGGAATATCAGCATGGTTTTGTAACTGATATTGAAGTAGAAACATTTCCGCCGGGGCTGAACGAAGACGTCATACGGCGCTTGTCTTCCATCAAAGGTGAGCCGGAATTTTTACTGGAATGGCGTTTAAAGGCATTCAGGCATTGGCAAACGATGAAACACCCCGAATGGGCAAGCGTTCATTATCCTCCTGTAGATTATCAGGCCATTTCTTATTATTCTGCGCCAAAAAACAAAAAAGATGGGCCTAAAAGTCTTGAAGAAGTCGACCCTGAACTGTTGCGTACCTATGAAAAACTTGGTATCCCGTTGCACGAGCAGGAAATGCTCGCAGGGGTTGCGGTTGATGCGGTTTTTGACAGCGTCTCGGTTGCAACTACGTTTAAAGAAAAACTGGCTGAAAAAGGGGTGATTTTTTGTCCTCTGTCTGAAGCGGTCAAAGAATATCCGGATCTCATCCGCCAGTATCTCGGAACGGTTGTTTCCTACCGCGATAATTTTTATGCGGCATTAAATTCAGCGGTGTTCAGTGACGGCTCATTTGTTTATATTCCTAAAGGCGTTCGTTGTCCTATGGAATTATCCACCTATTTTCGTATCAATGCCGCATCAACCGGACAGTTTGAGCGTACTTTAATCGTGGCTGACTCAGATAGCTATGTATCTTACCTTGAAGGATGCACTGCACCCATGCGGGATGAAAACCAGCTGCATGCGGCTGTAGTGGAGCTGGTGGCTTTGGATGGTGCGCAAATTAAATATTCAACCGTGCAAAACTGGTATCCTGGCGATAAGGAAGGCAAGGGCGGGATATATAATTTTGTAACCAAACGGGGTGCATGCCGCGGCAAGCGTTCCAAAATTTCATGGACCCAGATTGAAACTGGTTCTGCGATTACCTGGAAATATCCAAGCGTTATTTTACAGGGTGACGAATCGGTTGGAGAATTTTATTCAGTCGCTGTAACCAATCATTATCAGCAAGCCGATACAGGCACTAAAATGATTCATCTGGGTAAAAATACCCGCTCTACCATTATTTCCAAAGGCATCAGCGCGGGTCGCGCGCATAATGCCTACCGTGGCTTGGTACGCATTGCGCCCACAGCCAGCAATGCGCGCAATTATACGCAATGTGATTCCATGCTGATGGGAAGCCAATGCTCAGCACATACGTTTCCCTATATAGAAGTCAAAAACCCAACCGCCAAGGTCGAGCATGAAGCCACGACTTCAAAAATCAGTGAAGACCAGTTGTTTTATTGCGAGCAGCGCGGCATAGATACGGAAAATGCCGTATCCATGATAGTCAATGGATTTTGTAAACAGGTGCTAAAAGAGCTGCCAATGGAATTTGCGGTGGAGGCAACAAAATTATTAGGTATTAGTCTGGAAGGGGCAGTAGGTTAAGATGTTATCAATTAGAGAGTTACATGCAGCAATCGATGATCAACCCATTTTAAAAGGGATTGATTTGTCTGTGAAAGGCGGAGAAATTCATGCCATCATGGGGCCAAACGGATCTGGAAAAAGTACTTTGTCAAAAGTGCTGGCAGGCCATCCCGCTTATAAGATTACTCATGGCGAAATTGAGTATATGGGTAAGGATTTGCTGCCTTTATCGCCGGCAGAGCGCGCCCAGGCAGGCATTTTTATGTCATTTCAATACCCTGTAGAAATTCCAGGCGTCACTAATATTAATTTTTTAAAGGCTGCGGTTAATGCAGTCCGCAAGGGGCAGGATAAAAAGACGCTGGATGCCATTGAGTTTTTAAGCTTTATCCGCGAAAAATGCCAGATGCTTGATATGGATGAAAGCTTTTTATACCGCAGTATCAATGAAGGATTCTCCGGTGGAGAAAAAAAACGCAATGAAATATTGCAAATGGCAGCGCTTGAGCCAAAACTTGCTATTCTCGATGAAACGGATTCCGGTTTGGATATTGATGCATTGCGAATTATTGCAGAGGGCGTAAATGCCATGCGAAGCCCGGAGCGCGCTATTATTCTCGTTACTCATTACCAGCGTTTGCTTAATTATATTGAACCTGATTTTATTCATGTGCTGGCCAATGGGCGTATCATCAAGTCAGGAGATAAATCCTTAGCGCTAGAGCTGGAGGAAAAGGGGTATGGCAATCTTCTGAAGATGGAGAAGGCATGATAGACGTCCTTGAATTTTATCAAAAGCAGGCTTTAGCAGGGTTGTCAGACATACCCTGGCTTAAGCGTTTACAGCATGGGGCGTTAACAGATTTTACCCGTATCGGTTTTCCAGGCCGCCACGATGAAGAATGGAAATATACTTCTGTAGATGCCTTTTTACGGCAACGTTTCAATCTGAACCAGCCATCCGGGAATGAAGCGTGTCCGCCCATGAATGATGTGCCTTTGGGATTGCCAGTCAGGATTTGTAACGGCAAGGTACTTAATGCCGAAGAGGTCAATGCCCGATTACCGGCTGGCGTTATTGTAAAGCCCTGGCCTCAGGCGATAGGGGAACATGCCGATTTGATAAAACCCCATCTGGGCCAAATTCTTTCGCATGAACATGGTTTTCAGGCACTGAATACCGCGATACTGCAGGATGGATTATTCATCTATTTGCCAGAGGGTTGTCAGTTAAAAGATCCTTTATGGCTGTCCCACTGGCAGGATAACGCCGAACAGGCTGTGTATCTTCGCTATTTGATTGTAGCTGGAGCAGGGAGTTCTGCTACGGTGGTTGAAGATTATCAAGGTCTCAATGATTGTGCCTATTTGAGTAATGCCATGTCTGAAATAGCGGTTGGCAAAAAGGCTTTGTTAAATCATTATAAAATACAGCGGGAAGGAAATCTGGCTTACCACGTAGGACATACGGCTGTGCGCCAGGCAGGAAACAGCGGATTTAACAGCCACGTGCTAAGCCTTGGCGGCAAGCTTGTGCGCAGTGATGTCAGCATTGTATTTCGCGAGCCGCATGCGCATTGCCTTTTAAATGGCATTTATGTGCCTGTTGGCGGGCAACATATTGATCATCATACGACAGTCGCGCATGCCGCGCCTTTCTGCCACAGCGAGCAGGACTATAAGGGAATTCTAAAAGGCGCTTCGCGGGCTGTTTTTAATGGCAAAGTCCTGGTGGCTAAAGATGCCCAGCATACCGTTGCCAAACAACAGAATAAAAATTTGCTGCTTTCTGCCGCTGCCGAAATTGACACCAAACCTCAGCTTGAAATTTATGCCGATGATGTGGTGTGTTCGCATGGCGCAACCGTAGGCCAGCTTGATGAAGATGCCTTATTTTATCTGGCCGCCCGCGGCATTAACCGTGAAGAAGCAAGCCGCTATATGATTCAGGCTTTCTCTGCGGAAAACTTGCAAAGAGTCTCACTCCCCGGACTTCAGGACTGGATGAAGTCCTTATTGAACCGGCAGTTAGGATGAATAAATCATGAATCGAGCACGTGAATTGATTGAAACATTGGATATAGAAGCAATACGCCGCGATTTTCCGGTATTACATCAAACCGTAAATGATGATATGCCGCTCATTTATCTGGATAATGCAGCGACAACTCAGAAGCCAAAGCCTGTTATTGAGGCAATCAGTGATTTTTATACTCATGATAATGCCAATGTACACCGCAGCGTCCATGCTTTAAGTGTGCGCGCCACCCAAAAATTTGAAAGCGCACGCGAGAAAGTACGCCGTTTTATTCAGGCAAAACACGCTCATGAATGTATTTTTGTCCGCGGCACAACGGAAGGCATTAATTTGGTTGCACAAAGCTTTGTCGCACCGCGTATATTGCCGGGGGAAGAAATCCTGATTACGCACATGGAGCATCACTCTAATATTGTTCCCTGGCAAATGGTATGTAAGAAAACAGGTGCCCGCCTTGAAGTGGCTCCTATTTCTTTCGAGGGAGAAGTACTCCTGGATGAGTTTGCCAGAAAGCTGTCAGATAACACCAAGTTTGTTGCTATCAATTATGTATCGAATGCTTTAGGCACGATTAATCCCGTGAAAAAAATGATTGAAATGGCGCATGCCGTTGGTGCTTTGGTGCTCCTGGATGGCGCCCAGGCGACAGCGCATCTGCCGATTAATGTGCAAGAACTGGATTGTGATTTTTTCGCTTTTTCCGGCCATAAAATGTATGGGCCAACAGGGATTGGTGTGCTTTGGGGCAAAGAACATCTTTTAAACGACATGGGGCCTTATCAGGGCGGCGGCGAAATGATTAATTATGTGACCCTGGAATCCACAGATTATGCGCCGCTGCCGTATAAATTTGAAGCTGGTACGCCAAACATCGCAGGCGTAATGGGGCTGGCTCAAGCTATGGATTATTTATGGTCGCTTGATTTGGACGCTATTGTCGCCTATGAAGCGCATCTATTGGCATATGCGACTGATGCTATAAAAACCGTGAAAGGTTTTAACTTGATAGGGACGGCCAAAGAAAAAGTCCCTATCATTTCATTCGTTCATGGAAAAATTCACGCTCATGATATTGGCACCATACTTGACAGCGAAGGCATTGCCATTCGCAGCGGCCATCATTGCACCATGCCTTTGATGGATTTTTTGGACGTGCCGGCGACAGCTCGCATTTCTTTATCCTTTTACAACACGGAACAGGAAATTGATGAATGCGTTAAAGCGCTGCACAAAGTCAAAGAGGTTTTTTCCCGATGATGGATTTACGCGAACTTTACCAGGAAATCATCATTGATCATAATCAAAATCCCCGCAATCACCGCGAAATGGAGCATCCCACTTGTAAAGCAAAAGGGTTTAATCCACTGTGCGGCGATAAATTAACTGTTTACCTGAAGCTTAAAAATGATGCGATTGAAGATATCAGCTTTTTGGGCTGTGGATGCGCTATTTCTCAGGCCTCCGCTTCCTTGATGACTGAAGTATTGCAAGGTAAAACGGTATCTGAAGCGCATGAGTTTTTTAAGCGTTTTCACCATATGGTAACCGTTGCAGATGATCCGGAACCAGAATCGCTTGATAAGCTTTCAGTCCTTGCTGGTGTGCGCGCGTTTCCCGCCCGGGTCAAATGTGCGACTCTTGCCTGGCATACCCTGGAATCAGCGCTTAAGCAAGATAGTACTGTGGTAACTACGGAGTAGGCGATGTTAGGGTTCAAAAAGAAAAAAGACGAACAGGCAAAATTACACGATGCTGTGATTGCCGCCTTAAAAACAGTATTTGACCCTGAAATTCCGGTGAATATCTATGATCTAGGTTTAATTTATAATATTACCATTGAAGATGAGACCAAAGACGTTCATATTCAAATGACTTTAACCTCCCCAGGATGCCCGGTAGCGCAGACTTTTCCCGGCACGGTTGAGCAGACTGTGAACAAGGTAGAAGGTGTAAATGATTGTACTGTGGAACTTGTTTGGGATCCGCCCTGGACTCAGGAGCGAATGACAGAAGCAGCAAAGCTTGAATTGGGCATCTTTTATTAATTGGGGAATCATGCCCTGGTACAGCCTTCGGTCTAATCCGGTTTTTTTTGATCTTTTTCTATGAATGAAAATTGGCAACCTACAGCCACGATAGAATCCTTGAGGCAGCGCACGCATTTGCTGGCGCGGGTTAGAAATTTTTTTAATGAGCGCGGCTATCTTGAAGTCGAAACACCGATCCTTGCGAAACATGGTGTTACCGATGTGTATCTGCAGAATATTGAAGCCCGTTTTCGCGGGCAAACTTATTATTTGCAAACTTCTCCCGAATATCACATGAAACGGCTTTTGGCAGCAGGGAGCGGCCCCATTTTTCAATTGGCAAAAGTGTTTCGTGATGATGAATTGGGCCGCTGGCATAATCCTGAGTTCACCATGCTTGAGTGGTATCAGTTAAACGTGACCCATCATGATTTAATGGATGAAGTAGAAGCGCTGCTGCAAGGGATTCTTAATTGTTCTGTCATGAAGCGCATCACCTATCAGCAAATTTTTTTAGACATATGCGGTTTTGATCCTCTCCAGGCCAGCCTGAAATATTTGCGGCAGACAGTTGGCAGGTTTGGGTTGGAGGATGTTTTGCCGCAATCTGAAACTGACAAGGATCAATATTTATTCTTACTGCTGAGCCACGTGATAGAACCTGAATTGGCAAAGGAACTCAATCCAGTCGCAATCTATCATTTTCCCCCAACGCAGGCAGCGCTTGCCCAGATCAATCATGGTGTAGCCGAGCGTTTTGAAGTTTATTATCGCGGCATCGAATTAGCCAATGGTTTTCATGAGCTAACCGATGCTGCGGCACAAAAAAAGCGCTTTTTAGAGGATATTGGCATGAGAAAGGAAAAAGGGTTGCCTGCCCAAATTGCGCCAGATAGCTATTTATTACAAGCGCTTAGCCATGGATTGCCGCCTTGCAGTGGAGTCGCTTTGGGCTTGGATCGCCTCCTGGCACTCGCTATGGGGTTTAGCGAGATAGCAGAAAGCATGGCTTTTGCTTTTTCCAGAGCCTAATCATTCGCGGTTATCAACTCATTGTTTTGATTTAAAAACCCCGGCTGCAAGCAACATAGCCATGCACCAGGATGGTTTATAAAAATAATCTCCTGGCTTTTTTCGGGGGTCCCAGGTCAGGCTCGAGATCAAAGTTTAATTTCTTTGAAATTTTTGAGGGAGAATTTTTTTGTTGTTCCTCAGAGAATAAGCGGTACTCAAGGATTTTTTGGGTCTTGGCTCGATATGAAGTAATTTTTAGCTCATCCGGTTGTTTTGCCTCAAAAATTGTTTCTGGTATTTTGTCGATGAACAATTGTAAACTCTTTGCGGAAAAATAATGTTTCTTTTCAAGGCCTCCTGAAGAACTGAGCTCTTCAATAGTGATTATATCTGCAAATTTCAGATTAATTTTTTCAAGCAAATCCTGGCCGGCAAGCAAAATTGCAAGCAACCATTTAATGGAAGAAAATTCAGGGCGAAAATCACCACTTTTATGATTGACAGCAGTAATTTGGCCGAAATTTTTATCAAACGTTATATTACCTGCCGCTATGCAGCGTGCGGAAGAAACACTCTCGCCCGTCATTTGGTAATGAGCGGGAATTTTTTTTCCGGCAGCGCCTTCCTCCGCGAACCAGACGCGATAGTTTTCATCAACCAAATAACGGATTTTATATGAACTTTCCTCAAGATCGTCATCTCGCCATGCGTCCTCGCTCAAATTTGATTGTTTTTTTGATAAATTTTCTTTTAATACCAATAACAAGCTATCAAGTTTGCAAAGCGGATAAATGATAAAATCTGAGTCAAAACGTATTTTTCCAGTGTGATGTACAGCTGAATATAAGGCTGTTTTTTTATCATCAAAAGAAAATAACGCTTTGAGGAGAACTTCTTCTGCAACCTTGGTTGTTTTGAGGTCTGTCGATTTTAATTTCAGCATTCGCCCTTCTCGATCTATAAAAACAAATTGATTTTAAAATGAGCAAATTATAATCTGTTTAATACAAAGCGCAAGCTAAACTGTTCTGAAAGGATTGAATCAATCAGGAATTAAATTCAGCAGCCAATGCATCTTTCAATTCAGGATAGGCAAATTCAAATCCTTCCCGGGGTAAACGCTTGGGCACTACCCGCTGGCCATGAAGGAGTAACATATCGCCCATTTCGCCAAAAATGAGGCGTATGACCCAGGCGGGAGTTTTAAGCAATAAAGGCCGATTCAACGCCTTAGCCAACCGTTCAGCAAATTCTGCCTGACTGACAGGGTTAGGAGAAGTAACATTAAAGGCTCCAGTCAGGCCGGGGTTGCTGAGCAGAAAGCCATAAGCTCTGACGACGTCTTGGTAATGTACCCAGGAGATGACTTGCTTGCCATCGCCGAGCACGCTTCCCAATCCGAGCTTAAAGGCTGGAGCTAATTTTTTCAGCATACCCTCGCCCCGCTTTAAAACAACCCCAAAACGGGTGATGGTGACTGGAATTCCATATTCAGTGGCAGGCTGAAGGGACTTTTGCCAAAGAACGCCAACTTTGCTTAAGTAATCTTTGGGATGGGCAAAATCAATAGGCGCATCTTCATCATAGGCAGTTGGGTCATCATTTTTTTGTATGCCATATATTCCTATGGCATTGGCGCAGTAAAAATGCGGCTTTGCCTCCTGGCTGATAAGCCAATTGATAAGTGTTACATTTGTATTTACCCGCGAATCAATGATTTCCTGTTTAACGGCTTCATTCCAGCGCGATCCGGCAATATTTTTACCGCAAAGGTTGATAACAGCCTGATAATTTCTGGCATCCAAACGGGGTAACTCTTCCCAGGTGCAGGCCTTAACTTGTTCGCCGAATTGTTTTTTCACCTGTTCTCTCGAGCGGCTAAGTACGGTAATTGGATATTCAGGCAAAAATGCGCGCACGAGCTCTGTACCTACGAACCCTGTTCCCCCCGCAATTAAGAGACTCATATTTTCTTCCTATCCATTAAGTAAGCATCATTTCCGTATGGAAAATTGTAGGGCGCGTTGACAATTGCCCCAATAAAAATTATTGCATTTCAATACGGCATAAATTTTGAAATTCACAGCGTTCACAAATGGTTTTTCGCTTGGGTCTTGGGGCACAAAAACCGCTTTGGAATTCAGCGGCAATCCGAGTGAGCTGCGCATGCCAGAATTGCTGTTTATCTTCGAATCGTTCATCTTTTTTAATGGCTGAGATGCCTTGCAAAGAGAGTTTGTGTGAGCTGATTCCGCTGCAGGTTAAAGTGCCTGCCTTGAGCTCTAAGAACAAAAGAGTGCGAATATCCTTATCAAGCAGCGCATAGAGTAAAAGCTGCGGTTCCTCGGGACGTTCTTCATTCCAGGGCTTATAGGCGGGTAAAGTGGTTTTATAATCTATTACCCATTTTTCATCACCGACCGTATCAATGCGGTCAACTCGAATATTAAATTCAATTCCGGCAAGATGCATCGTGTAAGTTTTTTCAAGAGCATTGATCTCAAAAGGGGGGCGTTCCTTTTCCCATTCAAGATTGGCTTTAACCAGCGCCTTGAGTCTTGATATTTCTACTTCTTGAATGGCTGGCGGATAGGTGTGCCGATGGGCTTTAAGATATGGAGCCAGGGCTTCATGGATAATGCGCTCTATGCAATTTTCCAGTTCTTGCGGACTGAAGGCAAACAGCGCTTGTTGCGATTTTAGGGTCTGCCAGAGGTTTTCCATGATTTGATGCATAAGCTGGCCGCGTTCTTGATGGTTAAAACCAAGCACAATTTCTGGTTCTTTGACGGCATGCAGCCTATGGGCTGCAAACGCACGAAAAGGGCATTTGGCCTGGTTGGCAAGGAGCGATGTTCCGCCGGTTGCCGATTCATCATCTTGCAGAGGCAGATAGTAAGGTTCTTCCTGTTTGACCAGGGCTCGCCGGCCAGAGTGGGAAAGAGGCAGGGGTTGAAAAGGAGCGCAATCTCCAAGTAAAGGGCTCGGCAAATTTGGCGTATCACCTGTCAGGCGCGGGTAACTGAATACTGAGTGCTTACTGCCGCAGCGCAAGCGGCTTAACATATCCCGTGCGAGTTTTAATTCCTGTTCAGGCAAGGCATGAGGCATGCGTTTTTCGCGTTGCAAGTCATAGGGGATAAAGGCAGAAAGCCTTGTCTTTTGCGGCAGGCATTGATCAGTTAAGCCGGAAACCCAAATGCTGTCAAAAGTGCTGCCGACAGCCTCAAGTAAACCAAGGATCTGTATGGGAGAGGCGTCTTTTCCTGGTTGAAAAATTGTTTTTTTAAGCAGTTCCTCAAAGGCTTCAAGAGCTTTTGTTTTCGAGAGAGTTGTGTAAATGAGAGATAAAGGCAGTAATTCATCAAATAGAACAAGCAGCCGCTGCAAGCATTGATAAGTTGCAGACGGCAATGGATAGTCGCCTGGGAATCCCAATTCCGCGAGTCTCTTTTTAAAAAGAAATATCCATTGTGGAATGGCAGCTTCATTGGGAAACTCTGTCATATTGACAAGTATGCTGGCAAGCACAGGCGCTTTTTGGCTTATGACTGGGAGAATATCTGGTAAAAAAACAGCAGGTTCCTTGAGCAGGCTGCAGTTCTCAATGAGTTCTGCTCGCGCCAGAAGCTCACTTTGGCCTCCTTTGAGATAAGGGCTATATAACAATAATTTCGCGCGATGAACAGGAATCGGTGACGTGTTATCCAGCGTTAAAAATGCGAGCGCATGGGCTGCGACCGGGAATTTCAGCATTGCTTCGCCAAGAGAAATATTATACTGATGCCCTTCTAAATGTCTTGCCAGCAGACGATTGATGCGATGAGACGCTCCTTCAAGATCAGGAACAACCACAGCAATGCGTTGTTCATTTTTGGCAAAGCGCGCTTTAAGCCATTGAATGATTTGCATCCATTCATCTTGCTCGTCTTTTGCGCCATAGAGTAGCGGAGAGGAAGGTTCGCCTGCCAAATCATAACAATATTGTTTGCAACCCAGTTTTTTTAGCGATCGTTGCAGCATAAGCTGTTCGGGTGTGTAATCGTTAAACGAAACCCAAATGAGTGCCGGGATGGCGGGAAGATAATGTCCCTGTACAAGATAAGAGACAATTTGTGCCGCACTGATTGCCCCAAGCTCTTTTAATTTATTTTGAAAGACGAGGCGCCATTGTTGAAACCGCTCTGTTTGTGGAGAATGCAAAAAGCGTGGTTCTTTGACCTCAATATCCCATTGTTGGCAGCGGGAACAGGCTTCTTTTATTTCTTCTATCAAACCGGGTTCAGGCGAGTGCGGTGTTTCTCCTTCCAAAATTAAGCGCCATAGATGGCTTTCCTGCATGTCATTCAGGACAATGGGATGAGAATTTTTCGGGAATTTTTGCAACGCGGTCAGGTAAAGCTTTTGCAAAAAAGCGGGATAAGCAAGGCAAAATGGCTTTTCAAGAACCCCTGTTGAGCGGGCCTTGAAATAATCCTGTATTAATTGCTGACTCAAGCGATTATTAGGTGTAATGACGTATGCGCCATCGCTTATATGGGCAAAAAGTTCCTGTGGATTGTCTATGATTTCATCGATCATAAAAACTGTCAGCGTTAAGATTGATTATTTTTTTCTTCTTCAATAGTGACGGTTGCCTGTCCATACTTTGGGGTTTTGTGCTGTATGACTTTTTCTTGGGGAGATTTGCGGCGTTCATAGCGGGTGCGCAGCAAATAATTAACCAGAAAGCCTCGTAAATAAAGCGCCGCAAGTCCTGCAAGAATGGCAAGCCATAAGCCGACAAGTATAAAGCTGTAAAACAAGATGAGTAAATATAAATAAAGTAAATGTTTGAAGCTTACATCTGCGAGATGTGCTTCATGGTGATATTTGAAGAGAAAAAGAAAGCCTAAATCGTAAACGGGCAGGGCAACAAGCACCATAAAAAAAGCCAGCCAAAAAACACGCATGCGGTAAGGTTTTTTACTGTGGACAATCTTTTCCCCAAATAAAGCGCCAAATATGGCGGCTATGATGACAGCCAGAAGGATGCCCTGAAAAACCGGCAACAGCTGCTCAACTCCTAAAGCATAGATAACCGTATCAAGGATAATGGTGGCAATGATTGCCAGAAGACTGAAGTAAATTGCCGATAATAAACGAGGATTGGAGAGGGTTAAGGCTTCTTCTTCATGATTATTCGTCATCTTTGCATCCTTTCAAAAATTCCCCGTGTTAATGCCTGCCTGGAAATGCAGATGCTCTGCAAGCCAGCTGCCATATCCTTATGGTTTTAATCCATCCCTGGATGCTCTTGCGAAGTCATCTGCATTTCCAGGCAGGCATTAAGATTTGCGCATATATTTAAGCTTAGACCATTCTTGTGATTTTGCATTTTAAAAGGCTACAGAGTTTTAAAAATTACCATATTATATTATAATAAAACACCTTGATGATTTTATTTTTTGGAAATATATGCCGAGCATGCCTGTTGAGAGTTTAGAAATAAACGCCCAGCCTCATGAAAGTGTTGAGAACCTTATCCAAGAGTTAACCGATGCGGTTGAGAAATTAAATGACGCTAATTGGAAATCCTCTTTTGAAGCATTAATACGCCAAATCAATTTCCAAATTTTTAAAAATGCTCGTGACGATAGAAAAAACCAATCCTTAATTCCATTAATTAAAGATTCCCTGACTCTTATTCAACAAAAAAACTCCTGTGAAGATCCCACCTTCCTTGAGGTGGATGTACAAGGGCAAATCAAAGCCGTTCATGCGTTTAAACAAAAATACGGAAGTTTCACTGGCTCCCCGGAGATAAAAAAAGCGATCGAAGGCGTCATTCAGACAGGCTATGAGATGCTTGGGTATAAACCGAAATCATATAAATGGCTGGTTCGGCCGGTGCTTGAGAGCATTGCTTTTATACTGGCAGCAAGTCTTGGGATGGTGACAGGCGGCATATTGGGCACGGCGCTATTCCCGGGACTTGGCACGGGCTCTGGAATATTGTTAGGACTTGCCTTCGGCGCAGCCTTTGGTGTTGAAGCATTGGGAATTTCCCATCTCTGGTTTGGGAGCAGTTTCGGCAAAATAATCGGTGGGATTGTCTCTCTGGCTGGCAGCACGGGCATTGGATCTGGAATTGGCGCCATTTTAGGTTCACTGGCATTCCCTGTTGTCGGGACCGGAATTGGCGCCGCGATTGGTGCAGGGTTTGGGGCTGCCGGCGGCATTTTCCTGATAGGGCTTTCCCGTTTATGGGCAGGGAAGGGCAAGATAAACGAACATTTTGGCTTTCTAGCCACAACGTTATCAGCCTCTGGCATAGGTGCCGGAGTTGGGGCATTGCTTGGAACGTTTGTTTTTCCTGGCATTGGCTCGGTTCTCGGCTCGCTCATCGGCATGGCTTCAGGTTTGGTCTTGGGCGTTACCTTAACCGGCATTGCCAAAATAACCAGAGGCTACACCAAGCATGAACGTTTTACCGGTTTTTTAATATCCGGTATTGCCACAACTTCTACTGGCGCTATTATAGGTGCTTTACTTGGAGGTTTTGCATTTGGTATGGGCGCAATCCCAGGTGCGATTGTCGGCGGCGCTGTTGGTTTTGCGGTTTCAGCAAGCGTTAAAATCATAGCGGATATTGTGATTTATCTCACGGCTAAAAATGAGCCAATTCATTTATTTCCTGAAGATGATTCCCGGTTTGGTGTACGCGATAGCACCAATTCCTTTGCTTATTTGGGCGAAATATTCCGGGATAACAACCACGATTTGAATTTTGGTTCTGATGACGATTTGCAAGTGGGCACGGAAAACAAGTCTGATGATGAAACTAATTCAAATGATGAATATGATGAATATGATGAATATGATGAAAATCACATCCTGACACCAACTGTTTCTCCAAGAAACGAAGTTTGAGCATTCAGCCATGGATGGCCATTCCTTCTTTCAGCTTTCCTCTCTCTTTTTTGCTAAATTATCTACACTTAATGTATTAACGCTAAAAATAAGGTTAATAGATGGATATTATTCCGTTTTTAAAACTGATGGTGGACAGGGGGGCATCTGATTTGTTTTTCAGCGTAGGAGCGCCTCCACATATCAAAATTGAAGGGATCACTTCTCCTCTCGGAAAGAGTGAACTTAAACCCCAGCAGATGGCAGAAATAGCCAAGTCACTGATGAGCGATGCCCAGCAGAAAGAGTTCGAAGCCAACCTGGAATTAAACATGGCCATTTCGGTCGACAATGTTGGCCGTTACCGGGTCAATGTGTTTCGTCAGCGCGGTGAAGTGGCGATGGTTATTCGTTATATCAAAGGGACTATCCCCTCTATAGAAGAATTGAATCTGCCCAAAATATTGCGCACAGTGGTGATGGAACAGCGCGGCCTTGTTCTGGTAGTGGGCGGTACCGGTACTGGTAAATCGACAGCGCTTGCCTCCATGATTGATTACCGCAACAGCAATGAGCATGGGCATATCCTCACAATCGAAGATCCCATAGAATTCATCCACCGCCACAAAAAATCAATTGTTGATCAGCGCGAAGTGGGCATTGATACGCTGAATTATGACAATGCCTTAAAAAATGCCATGCGTGAGGCGCCTGATGTGATTTTGATTGGAGAAGTCCGCGATCGCTCAACCATGAAGCATGCCATTGCCTATGCCGAAACAGGGCATTTATGCTTATCGACGTTGCATGCCAATAATGCCTATCAAACCATGGATCGGATTATTAATTTTTTCCCTGAAGACGCAAGGCATCAATTATTGCAGGATTTATCGCTTAACCTGCGCGCCATTATCTCGCTGCGTTTGATTCCTGGTGTAGAAGATAAACGGGTGCCGGCAGTAGAAATTTTGCTCAATACCCCCTATATCAGTGACTTGATTGAAAAAGGCAAGATTGATGAAATCAAGGATGTCATGGCAAGGAGTACCGAGCAAGGGATGAAGACTTTTGATCAAGCCCTCCTTGATTTGTATAAAGCAGGAAAAATCAGTAAGGAAAATGCAATCCGCTATGCTGATTCCAGAAATAACGTCAGTTTACAAATTCGATTGTCCGAAGAAGGCGGAATTGATCATGAATCAGACTTAAGTTATGAAAAAGATGATACCGATAAATTTTGAAAAATCCCTGTATTCCCTCATACGGCCTGCGGTCTAATCCCGTTGTGACGCCAGCATATTCAGTAGCCTGGAGGCGAAGCTGAAATTCATGAAGCTTGCCCGTCTTAGGCCGTTTCTATGCCCCTTCGGCAAATTTTAAATATTTGGCATGTAAATTGATAACTTTCATCCGCAATTCTTCCAGTGAGCCGTCATTGTGCAACACATCATCTGCATGAGCCAGATGCTTTTCTTCACAGGCCTGGGCCTGTAAGATTTTCAAGGCTTCTTCTTTTGGGCAGTGATCTCTTTTTTCAATGCGTTTGAGTTGCAGATCTTTGGGCGCCTTGATAAATAATATCCGGTTTAAATAAGGATAGTCAGACCGTTTGGGAAGCAAGGGGATTTCAATGATGCAGTAAGGGCCTTGTGCCGTCTGCACCTGTTGTTTAATTTCTTTACGGATAAGCGGGTGCAGCAATTCTTCGAGCCACTTTCGCTCTTGCGGATAGTTAAAAATGATCTTTCTGAGCTCGGCACGGTTTATTTCTCCTGATTCGTTTAAAACTGATCTGCCAAAATGCTGAACGATTTCTTTCGCGGCCGGCTGATTTTTAGAAGTTAACTCTTTCGAGATTTGATCAGCATCGATTATTGTTATGCCAAGCTTGGCAAACTGTCTTGCGACAGTTGATTTTCCGCTGGCAATATTTCCGGTTAAAGCAATAGTGTACACAAATAATCCTATTCGCCTGGGGTCTGCAAATTTTTGCAGGTTAACAAATTAACATAACAACTGTTAGGAATGTCACTGTGTTTTTCGCAATAGGCCTTGGCTCCCAAAACTGCCTGATTACGCTCTGGATAGGCATCACTAACCCAGGATTTTGCCTTTTTATCCATGGCTGTGCATTGCCAGCCGTGTTGCGCAATACCCCCTTTGATAATGTCTTCACAGTACTCATTGGCGGTTTTACAGGTTTTGGGAAATTGGCTTTGTTTTTTACATCCTTCATAGGCAGTATTCATAGCGACCCGTCTATATGGGCTTTTGGCTATCCATTGATTATTTTTACTGTCGTATGCCTTACAAAGCCAATAGCTGCCTGTGTCCTTCATGGTGACACCGGCTGCAAGCAAAGCAAAGGATGCAAGGAGCATCGGAACAAAGCACAATTGCCGGCTATCCATGATTAACTCCCTTTATGAAAGATTGTAATTTATTTAGATTCATAGCCTTCGCAAAATACCAACCCTGCATAAGATGAACGTCATTTTCCTGTAAAAATTGCACTTGTTCCTCGGTTTCCACGCCTTCTGCAATAATATTTAATTTGAGATTTTTGGCCATGTGGATAATGGATTGATTTAAACTCTCGGTAATTGCCCCGGTGCCAATTGCCTGAATGAACAATCGGTCAATTTTTAGGTAATTAAACGGAAAATGCTGTAAATAGCTTATGCTGGCGTGTCCTGTGCCAAAATCGTCTACAGCCAGCAAAAAGCCGGCTTTGCGTAAAGCTTCCATGCGATTGAGCAAGACTGCATCATTCCTTATCAACAAATCACGTTCGGTAATTTCAAACATAATTTGCTCCGGCGATATCCCGTATTGTTTATATAGCTTATAAAATGAATCAAAAAAATGCTTGTCTTTAAAATGAATGGCAGAAAGGTTAAAGCTTAAATAAAAATTGGCATTATTTTTCAATAAACTTTGGCCATCCTGAAAACTTTTTTCAATTAACTGCAAGGTGATAGGGATAATCAACCCGGATTGTTCGGCATCCTCAATAAACAAGTCAGGCAAAATGACTTCATGCTCATGAGACTTCAAGCGGGTCAGCACTTCGGCGCCACAGCAAATCCCCAGTTTTTTATTCATGATAGGCTGATATACCGGGTAAAATCGTTCGTTTTTAATTGCAGTTTTGATGGCGCGACGCAGCGAGAAACGCTTGTTAACCCAATGCCTTAACATAAAATAAATCATGATTGCCAGGACAAAAAGCAAAAGCGCCAGCAGTCCTTCCTCACGCCAGGCGCTTCGTTGCAGTTTCTCGGGGAGCGCTGACATATAAAGGTCAACATCATCAAGAGTAGATAATTTTGTTTTGATGGCATGCGGTTGGGTGATATCGGGCAGCTCGGCAAGGTTAGGATATTCAGTTTTCTTTGCAATCGGGGCGGGCTGCTCTCTCTTTTGTTCAAGATACAAAATAATTTTCTTTTTGTTGTTGTCAAACAGCCACACTGATTGAATCAATCTTGAAGAAGTTCGCAAATGCCTCGCCAGAACTTCTTCCAATACATACACTTGCAGATAATAGTTGCCGAGACGTTGCTGAAAAAGGAAAACAGGGAGATCAAGTCCGCTGATACTCAGCGGACCATCCATCGCGAACGCTGCTTTACTCTGAATTAACAAATGATTTTTAAGCTTGATGGAACTGCATATTGGTTTTCCAGTTTTATCTTTGATGGCTAATGCAGAAATCTCCGGATGGTTAAATACCAGATGTTGCAAATCTTCTTCGGTGCATTCCCGGTAATTTTCATCATGAATCGGCAAGCGATAAACGGATTGCATAAGCGATTGAATCAGTCCATCTATCTGATTGCCAGCTTTTTCTACGGTGTGCAACAAATTTTGCTGAAATTTTAACTGGCTGACTTGCCAATTTGAGTACAATAAAACAATAAAGAGCCCTATTGTGAGCGTTCCCCATGAAATATTCAGTATTAAAAAAGCATGGGAACGCTTTTTTTTATGATCCTTCATGTATTATCCATAATCAGGCTTTATGTCTTTTTTGATAGACGGCATGAATAGAGTCTAAGGTGATTTCTGCCAATTTATCAATGGTATCATGCTCTATGGTTAAGGGCGGCAGCCAATAGATGGTATTTCCGAGAGGGCGTAAGAAAGCCCCGCGTTTTAGCGCTTCCTGATAAATTTCAAAGCCGAACCGTTCATGCTCTGTGCATTCCAGATCGCCTGCTACCCAGGCGCCAAGAGATCGAATATTGCTTAATTTGCCTGATTGTTGAGCAACTGAGGTGAATCGCTCACATAAATAACTTCCCGTCTCATTTGCTTTTTCGATAATCCTGTTCGATTGCATAAACCGTATTGTTGCCAAAGCAGCGCTGACGCCCAGGGGATTGCCGCTATAGGTATGGGAATGCAGGAATGATTTCCCTGAATGATAATCATCATAAAACAACTCATAGACTGGATTGTCAATAAGAACAGCGCTTAAGGGAATGCTGCCTGATGTTAGCCCCTTGGAAAGACATATGAAATCAGCATTGACTTCTCCATGCTCCAGAGCCAACCAGGTTCCGGTTCGCCCAAATCCGGTCATAATTTCATCAGCGATTAGATAAACCTCATTGCGCTTGGCCCATAATGCCAGTTTTTTCAAAAAATCCGCGCTGTAGCACAACATGCCTCCTGCGCCCTGGACTATAGGCTCAACGATAATGGCACAAAGCTTCTCTTTGATTGGCTCGAGAAACAGCAGGGCTTTTGCCCATTCACTGGAGCTGTCATGCCAGAGCGGGTCGTCTTTGCCGGTGACGTAGGGAATCGATTGTAAAAAATGGCAGTTGAGGCCAAAGTGCTGGAATGGTTTTTTGTAGATCCCCACATCGCTCACGCTTAATGCGGCTAATGTTTCACCGTGGTAACCATTCTTTAATGAGGCAAATTCAAGCCGCCTATTTTGTCCTTTATGCTGACAGGCTTGAATGGCAAGCTTCATAGCAATTTCAACAGCGCATGAGCCATCGCTCGCAAAAAAGACGTGTTGCCTTTTTGTGATGGCGGATAATGTTTCTGCCAGTTCTATGATTTTTTCGTTCGTGGAATTGGCGGCAATCACGTGTTCAAATGATAACAATTGCTGCTGAATGGCTGAAATGACTTCAGGGTGACCATGCCCCAATGATTTGCACCACCAGCTTGATATGGCATCAATTATTTTGCCTTGATTGGTATGCAAATAGCTTCCTTTGGCATCGTATACCACAAACGGCGGGAAGTGCTCAAAGTCTTTCATCTGCGAACAAGGATGCCAGACATGTTTTAGATCCCGTTGAATCAAGCGCTCAATGTTAACCATGATTGAAAAATTTAGTTGACATAAAATGGTGCGACTGTATCATACCCTGCATAGAAAAATCCACAGGAAGCACAATGGCTAAGCAAAGCTTAAGCAAAGAACAAGTCGCAGCAATTTATGAGCAGCCATTTCATGAATTGCTGTATGAAGCTCATACAATTCATCGGAAATACCATAACCCCTTAAAGATGCAGTTTGCTACATTGCTGAGCATCAAAACAGGAGCTTGCCCGGAAGATTGCAGTTATTGTTCACAAAGCGGTCATTACAAGACTGAAGTAGAAAAAGAAAAGCTGCTGTCTTTGGATGAGGTGCTGGACAAGGCGAAAGAAGCAAAAGCAAACGGCGCAACCCGGTTTTGCATGGGAGCTGCCTGGCGTTGTCCGCCGGAAAAAGCCATGCCAAAATTGGCTGAAATGATTGCCGGGGTAAAAAAGCTCGGCCTTGAAACCTGCATGACTTTAGGCATGTTGAGCGAAGGGCAGGCATTGAAGCTTAAAGAGGCAGGTCTTGATTTTTATAATCATAATATTGACACCTCGCCTGACTATTATGAAAAAATCGTCTCTACCAGAAAATTCAGCGACCGGCTTGAGACCATCCGGCACGTAAGGGATGCCGGTATAAGTGTTTGTTGCGGAGGAATTTTAGGGCTTGGCGAGAGCCGCATGGACAGGATTGAATTTTTATGTACTCTCGCCAACCTTGATACGCCTCCTGAAAGTGTTCCCATCAATCGCCTGATACCGGTAGCAGGCACACCGCTTGCTGATGCAAAGCCTGTTGACGGTATTGAGCTGGTGCGTACCATTGCAACTGCCAGAATCTTGATGCCAGAAAGCATGATCCGTTTGACCGCAGGCAGGGCAGAAATGAGCGATGAGCTGCAGACGCTTTGTTTTTTTGCCGGAGCCAATTCAATTTTTATCGGCAATAAGCTTTTGACAAAAGAGAATCCCGGATTTGATAAAGATCATGCCCTACTTGCAAGGCTTGGCATGCACGGCGTTGAGGAAAGCAGCTGACTTTATGCTGGATACAAAACTCAATCAGTTAATAAGCCAGCAGCAGAAACTGGGATTGTATAGAAAATGCAGATTTTCTGCATCCGGCAAACAAACAATCAGCTTCAGCAGTAACGATTATTTATCGTTACGTAATGATGCACGCATCAAAGCTGCTTACTGTATTGGCGCAAATAACCTTCCGGCCGGTAGTGGCGGCTCCATGCTGCTTGGGGGATACCATCCGGTTCACCGCGAGCTTGAGCAAACTTTTGCAAAAGCATTAAAAGTGGATGCCTGCCTTTTGTTTACGTCGGGCTATGCGGCCAATTTAAGCGTTGCCCAACTGTTAGCCAGCATCCAGGCCCATGTGCTGATTGATAAGGCAGTCCATGCGTCTGTTTATGATGGCCTAAAATTTGCTAATGCTGAGTATTCCAGATATTTGCATAATGATCTGGACGATTTTTGCAAAAAAATTAAGCAAATTCCTGAAGGATCAGTGATAATGACCGAGAGCGTATTTAGCATGAGCGGGCAGAAAGCGAAACTTCCAGAAATCGCGCAAATAGCTCGAAGCCGCGGCATCAAACTCGTGATCGATGAAGCGCATGCATTTGGTGTTTTTGGCGAGCAAGGACTAGGCTCTGTCGTTGAGTCTGGATTATCGCAAAATGAGGTTCCCTTGCGGGTGATACCGTTTGGAAAGGCAATGGCGGCATCGGGTGCTGTCGTAGCCGGGCAATCATTATGGATAGAAGCGCTTCTGCAATGCGCAAGGCCTTATATCTATTCCACAGCTTTGAGTCCAGCCTATACTTATGGCCTCCTTGAAACATTAAAGATTGTGCAGCAAGCAGATATGCAGAGAAAGAAACTCTTAACTTTGGTGGATTATTTCAGACATGCCATAAGCCAGTCTCCACTCAAATGGCGGAATTCCAATACCCCAATCCAACAGCTTCACCTTGGCTGCCCCAGACGGGCTGTGAGCTATGCTGACATGCTGCAGAAGCAGGGCATAATGTGTTTCCCCATTCGTCAACCCACTGTCAACAAACAGGAGACTGGATTGCGGGTTATTTTAAATTACAATCATACTCCAGACGACATTAACCTTTTATTTTCCAGTCTGCATCATCATGAACGTTAATTTGACTATACATGGCCAAGGCAAGCCTTTGGTGTTTTTTCACGGATGGGGATTTGACAGTCATATTTGGCATCCCTTGATTGCAAAACTTGAAAAGCATCATCAACTTTTTCTAGTGGATTTGCCAGGTTTTGGCCTGACACCATCCATGGCATGGGAACAATTCAAGTTTTCATTAACCAGAGAGCTGCCCAATCGATTTGCGCTTGTTGGCTGGTCCATGGGAGGGATGTTTGCCACGCGCTTAGCGCTTGAAGAACCGCAGATCGTCACTCATTTAATGAATGTTACGACTTCACCCCGGTTCATCAAGGATATTGGCTGGCCGGGTGTTGATAAACGAATTTTTCAAGCCTTCTATCAAAACCTTACCCAAAATCCTGAAAAAGGGCTTGCCCAATTTATTAAATTGCAATTGCAGGGGCAGACGGACGTTGTGGTTAACGCCCATCCTCCTGCGCTTGAAGGATTGCAGGCTGGATTGGAATTGCTCCTGCACTGGGATTTGCGTCAGGATCTTTTTTCCCTTGATATCCCTGTTTGCTATCTATTTGGCCGTTTGGATGCCATAACGCCTTATTTGACCATGTCTGCCATGGGTAAGATTTATCCCCAATTCAGTTATATTCTTTTACCAAGGGCAGCACATGCTCCTTTTTTATCGCATCCTGATCAATTTATCGCTGAACTTGAGAAATTTTTATGGTGAAACGTTTTTTTATTACCGGCACTGACACCAATTGCGGAAAAACTTATGTAACCTGCCAATTGCTTGATTATTTAAATAGCAAGCAACAGGCAGCTGCGGCCATCAAACCTGTAGCCAGCGGTTGTGTGTGGGAAAAGGGAGAATGGCAAAATGAGGATGTCAGTCTGCTGAATCAGTTTACAAGGCATCCCGTGGGGGATATATGCCCATGGCGGTTAAAAGAACCCGTGTCGCCGAATATTGCAGCAAGTCGCGAGGGCAGGGCTTTGTCTGCGCAAAAAATTGCTGAGTTCTGTCTGAAAGATGATTTTTCCCATTTGGATTATTTATTGATAGAAGGTGCGGGGGGGCTCATGGTTCCCTTGAATGAGCAGGAAACCTGGCTTGATTTTTTAGAATTGACCAATATTCCTGTTATCCTGGTAGTCGGTATGCGTCTTGGATGCTTGAATCATGCACTCTTGACTGCTGCTGTGATGCAGCAACGCGGTGTGGTATGTGCTGGTTGGGTCGCCAACTGTCTTGAAGCGGATATGTCGGCATTGGAAGAAAATATTGAGATTTTATCAAAAAAATTAAGTTTTCCGCGACTTGCAATCATCGGTCACGCAGTGAGCAAACCCGAGTTTTTTTGGATTTTCCCTGCTTTTATCCGTAATCATGAATAAGCCTTGCTGGAATCGATTTGGATACGCTCGAATCGTTATTCTTATTGTTTTAGCAATGAATTGTCAGCTATAATTCAGTTATTTTATTGCGTTGCCATTAATCAAATTGTTAATCGCGTTGGCAATAATCAGTGTGCTATCAAGTAAATAAAAACAAGCTTACTTGAGAGAATGGGAGGTTCTATGCCAATTTATGAATATCAATGCGCTTCATGTTTACATAAATTTGAATTAATGCAAAAAATTCATGATGATCCAGTTAAAAAATGTCCAATTTGTTTTGAAGATCAAGCCCAGCGTTTGGTATCTGCTGCAGGATTTCAGCTTAAGGGAACAGGCTGGTATGTTACGGATTTTAAAAACAAGGATAAGCCTGAAAAAAAAGCGGATAAAAAAGATGCAACGCAAGAGAAATCTGGCGAGAAAAGCAGTGATAAGCCATCTTCTGCTGAAAATACAAGCAAAAAGAAAGGTGAAACCGATTGAAAAGTAAATCGATACGCAGTTATCTTCTTGCCGGATTGGTTGTATGGTTACCCATTCTGGTTACCTTTGTCATTTTGCGTTTTATTGTTGATTTGCTCGATCAAACGATGGCGCTATTACCGAGGGCTTATCAACCTGAGCAATTGATTGGTTTTCATCTGCCGGGGCTCGGCGTTGTGTTATCCTTGTTGTTGCTCGTTATAACCGGTTTGCTGGCAACCAATTTTTTAGGGCAACGGCTTGTTCGCTGGAGCGAATCCATATTGGCGCGCATTCCTTTGGTACGCTCTATATATAATGCCGCCAAGCAAGTCATTCATGCTATTTTTGCAACCAACAGCGAGGCGTTCCGCAAGGTGCTTTTGGTAGAATATCCACGAAAAGGAATGTGGAGTCTCGCATTTCAAACAGGCATTACAACAGAAGAGGTCAATCGCCATACAGGAACCGAGATGCTTTCCATCTTTGTCCCAACGACACCCAATCCTACATCTGGTTTTTTGATGGTCATCCCTAAGTCTGATGTGATTGAATTGTCAATGACCATTGATGAGGCGTTGAAGTTTATTATCTCCCTGGGAGTGATGCAACCTTTGTCACCTGAGGCATTTGAACTTAAACATTCACCTTCCAAATAGGCTGTATTATGAGATCGCATTATTGCACTGATATAAATGAAACAATGGTTGGCGCTGAAGTCAGCGTGTGTGGCTGGGTTCATAACCGCCGCGATCACGGCGGTGTGATTTTTCTTGATATTCGCGATCGTTCAGGCTTATTGCAGGTGGTTTATGAGCCCCAATATGAAGATGTTTTTGCTGTCGCTGAAAAGCTCCGCCATGAATATGTGGTTCGAATTAAAGGACAGGTAAGGCATCGCCCGCAAGGCATGATTAATGAAAAAATGGCTACAGGTCGTGTCGAGGTACTTGGAATAGAACTGACCATTTTAAATCAGGCGCAAACACCGCCTTTTTTGCCTGATGAACACCAGAATGTGAGCGAGGATTTGCGTTATCGCTACCGCTATATTGATTTACGCAGGGCAGACATGCAAAAAAATCTCATTGTCCGCCATCAAATGATCCGATGCATAAGAAATTTCTTAAATGAACGAAATTTTATCGATATTGAAACTCCTATGTTGACCAAAGCGACACCAGAGGGCGCCAGAGATTATCTCGTGCCTTCGCGCATTCATCAGGGAGAATTTTATGCATTGCCGCAATCTCCCCAATTGTTTAAGCAATTGCTGATGATGTCGGGCTTTGATAAATATTATCAGATTGTCCGTTGTTTTCGTGATGAAGACTTACGCGCTGACCGGCAGCCGGAGTTTACCCAGCTTGACCTGGAAATGGCTTTTATTGATGAGGAAGCCATTCTCAACCTGATTGAGGGTTTATTAAAAGCGGTCTTTTTTGATGTCTTGCAGGTTGAATTACCGGAAACGCTCCCGCGCATCACATATCATGAAGCAATGCGCCGTTATGGCAGCGATAAACCCGATCTTCGCATTCCACTGGAATTGGTTGATATCGCCGATTTGGTTATGGACTGTGATTTTAAAGTATTTTCATCTGCAGCAAACGATCCTGAAGGCAGGGTTGCAGCCATCAGGCTTCCTGAAGGGTGCCGGCTAACTCGCAAAGAACTTGATGATTACGGTAGATTTGTTGGTATTTATGGCGCAAAAGGACTTGCTTACATTAAGGTCAATGAATTGGACCGGGGCATTGAGGGGCTGCAATCTCCAATCCTGAAATTTTTAAGCCAAGAGACTGTATTTGCGATACTGGATCGCCTGCAGGCAAAAACCGGCGATGTCATTTTCTTTGGTGCCGATAAGGAAAATATCGTCAATGAAGCCTTGGGGGCCTTAAGGGTTAGACTTGGGCATGATTGTGATTTGGTGGCCACCGGCTGGCATTTGCTTTGGGTAATTGACTGGCCTATGTTTGAACTCGACTCCACAACCCATAGGTTGCAATCCTTGCATCATCCTTTTACCTCACCGCGCAATTTATCCATTGAGGCATTGAAGCAAAATCCGCTTGGCACCTTGGCCAAGGCTTATGATATTGTGATAAATGGTTATGAAATTGGAGGCGGTTCGATCCGTATCCATCAGCCGCAATTGCAGCAGGCGGTGTTTGAATTGTTAGGCATTGGGGAACAGGAAGCGAAGGATAAATTTGGCTTTTTGCTGGATGCGTTGCAATATGGCTGCCCTCCTCACGGCGGAATTGCCCTAGGCATTGATCGATTGGCAATGCTTTTGACTGCTTCTGATACGATCCGCGATGTTATTGCTTTTCCCAAAACGCAATCTGCTTCCTGTTTGCTGACGGATGCTCCGGCTCCCGCAGGCAATGCGCAACTGACCGAACTGGGAATACGCTTTGCGACCGCTACGAAGTCTTGATTCAAGTATGCTGAAAACGTCTTCATGGTTATTGTGGAGGCGTTTCTTTTTATTGTTGCTTTTGCTGCTGTTTTCTGCGTACGGCTGGTCTCTTTCGCTTAAATCAGATAAGAATAATCAATTTATTGAATATCTGGCCCGTGAACAGGCTGATTTGACCCATGCCATTCAAGAGGCAAAGCAATTTTCTCCTCCAAAAGATAAAAAAGATGTTACTGTCAAAAAACAGCAAAACGAATTAATGCTGACACTTATACGGGCCAAAATAGAAAATCTTCAGGGATTTTTGGCTAATCATCAGGACCAGCAGCAAGATTTACTGCAACGTCTTAAAAAATTACAGCAATTGCCTTTGGAAAAACACGAAGAACGGATTGATGAGGAGCAAATCAGCCAGATTAATGAACATCTGTCAGAAAACAAAAAAGCCCTTGATCTTATCTCAGACAATCTTTCATTGGCTGATCAATATCGCAAAGCGCTGGTTGAGGTCCAGCGCCAACTCGATTTGTGGCAGGCGAAGTTTGAGGTTCAGGATCGCTATGCCCAGTTGAATAAACGCATCGAGGATCTTGAATCGGCCAGAAATAAAATCTATCAAAAAAATATTCGCTTGCAGGAAGAAAAAAAAGCTGATGCCGGTTTTAATGAACGCATCAATTATGAAGCTAAAATCTTGCTTAATAATCAGGTTATTATTCTCATTCAACATCGAATTACTGAATTGCAACTAAGAAAAAATCTCATTCAGTTTGATTATAAGCTTCTTGAAAATCAAGATGTGAAATCAATTCAATCGATCATCGACTCCTATAAAAGCGCAATTGCCGAGCTTGATTCCATGAGTGAATCTTTAAAAAAAATGGCGGATTTATTAAAAAGCGAGCGTATTCTGGCGCAAAGTGATCAAAGACAGCAACTGCTCAATTTGCAAAAAACCATAGATACCCGGTTGCATGAAATTGCTGCTCAGAAAAAAAATCTGCAAAAAGAATTGGGATACAGGCAGCAACAGTTAAAAAAAGTCATCTCAGCTCGCCAGACCCTTTCAGATTATCATCTGGACAGCCTGCCGGGCATCTTCAAGCAGTTTCTCTCCATTCCAGCGCAGTTATACAATTATTTGAAATTATTGACCCTGAAAGTTAAGGAAAAATACCTCTGGCAGGATAGTCTGCAAAAGAGCTTTTTTTGGATGGGACTCATTTTGATTTTAGTGTCTGCGATTGTTTTAAACCGTTTGCTGAAAGCGATAACCCAGGACAAGGCACGTTCAAGACTTTCTGCGCACTTGTATGATGGCGTCCTGATATTACTGCATCGGAATATTTACCAGTTAGCTGGAATTGCGCTGATTGTCGCTATTTTTTTCCTTAACGGAATTTCTTATTCTAATTATCGGTTGCTTATCAATTTATTATTGGTGTGGCTTGTCTTTCGCAATTTAATTCTAATAGCACGATTGACTCTGCTGGAACGAATCAGCGATGCATCAGGAAAAGATGTGCGTCTTTATCACAGATTACGTTGGTTATTAACGGCAGGCGGATGGACGACTGCCTTGATGGTATTCAGCCATCAATTGCCCTTGCTTCCTATCATGCAGGATCTTTTTAATCGTTTATTCATGTTGTTTTTACTTGCGCTCGCCGTTGTGATTTGGAAAAGCAAAGATTTAATTCCTCATTTGCTGCGCCCCATCCTTAAAGCCAAAAAGCGATATATTAAAAATGCCGTCAAACTGTTAATTATTCTTGTGCCAATGACGCTATTGACCACGGCATTGTTTGGGCTGGCAGGTTATATGAATCTGGCCTGGACAATGAGCTGGTATCAAATGTATGTATTGATGGTTATTACCGGCTATATTTTAATGCGCGGGATTTTTATTGACGCGCTTGAGCTGTTATCCGAATGGATGATTTCTTCCTTGCGCAATGGGTGGTTATGGATTGAGGTCTTTTTGAAACCTCTGGACAAGATCCTTAAAGTTTTGCTTCTGGTGCTAAGCGTTATTTTGATTTTTCAGCTCTTTGGCTGGTATTACGACTCCTGGGTCATGGAGCGCTTAAAACAATTTAGTCACTATCCTTTTGTCAATGTTTCAGGCATTCGTATTACGCTCATCAGTACCACGGAATTTATCATACTTTTATTTATTTTCTTATGGGCTGCGAAGTGGACCAGGGAATTTTGCTATCGCTGGTTATACCGTAACGCCCGCGATGCGGGCGTTCGTAACAGCCTTTCCGTATTTACTCAGTATGCTGTCATTTTAATTGGAAGCTTTATCACCCTTAGAGTCCTCGGAATTGATTTCAGCGGGATGTCCATGATTCTTGGGGGACTCGCTGTAGGGATGGGCTTTGGCTTGCGTGACTTTGCCAGCAACATCATTGGCGGCATCATGCTTTTAATTGAGCGGCCGGTACGGGAAGGGGATTTAATTACGCTTGGCGAATATGAAGGGCGTGTGGCCCATATCGGCATTCGCTCTATGAGGGTGTCGTCATGGGACAACATGGAGGTTTTAATACCCAACGCAGAAACATTCAATAAGCCTTTCACCAACTGGACCCACCAGGATAATATTGTGCGTACAGTTATTCCGATCAAGGTGAACCGCTGTGATGATCCTTTGATGATTCAGCAGTTGATTCTGGATGTTTTAGCGATTATTCCTGAAATTTTAAGTGATCCGATGCCGCAGGTTTTTTTAAAGCAAATTGATGAAGCGTTAATTGAATTTGAGGTACGCTATTTTATCAATGTGCAATTGCATACCCGTTTTGAAGTGCGTTCCAAGGCATTGTTTGCAATTACCGCCCAATTCAAAGCAGCAGGCGTGAAGCCGCCAATTCCGCCATTCAGCGTTGAGCTGAAAGAAAGCCATGAAACCTGTGATGACGATAGACATAAAAAACTTTCAAAACGAGAATGAACTGTTATGTGCTTGCCAGCATCTGGAAGGAATGAGTTTCTCCCAACTGGCTGCTTTTTTAAAGTTACGTATACCTGAAAATCCCCTGCGCCGAAAAGGCTGGGCAGGGCAGGCAATTGAGCTGGCACTGGGTGCGGCAGCGGGCAATAAGGCTGCCCCTGACTTTTGCAACCTTGGTATTGAGCTTAAAACCATCCCCATTAATCACCTGGGAAAACCCGCTGAATCGACCTATATTACCTCTATTTCCTTGCTCAAAATTCATCAGGAAACCTGGCTTACTTCGCAATGCTATGC
>NZ_LNYK01000019.1:0-53010 GCF_001467825.1 Legionella londiniensis | reverse complement strand
GGGTTCCCATAGAAGCCGATAAAAAAATTCCTTTTCCGCACCGCCGTATTGGCAGGGCGGTTTTATGGTCGCCCTCTGCGAGAGATGAGTCTATCCTCGAACAGGATTGGCATGAGTTAACGACTATGATAGTTATGGGAAAGATCGCTGAAATTAATGCCGGCATAGGGCAATACTTGCAGGTCAGGCCAAAAGCGGCAAACAGCCAGTCGCTGGGTTATACCTTTGATGAAGAAGGCAACAAAACTCTAACCTTACCCAGAGGATTTTACTTAAGAAGCCGTTTCACATCCTCAATACTGAAACAGGTTTAGCCTTGGCATTCACCAGGCGGTACTGTCTCCATTGGGTTCTGACAGGTTATTCATTTTTCCCGGGAAAGCGGTAAATCATCGATGTTTCGAGGAATTGAGAAATACAATGCTTCCCATTAATGCCGACAGAAATGATCCGGTTACCACGCCTATTTTAACCAGATTCATTGTTTCTGTACCGCTTTGGAAAGCAAGTGTTCCGATAAAAAGACTCATGGTGAAGCCTACGCCGCAAATAAGAGAGATTCCATATATTTGTGTCAAGGTAACTTTATAAGATGGGTGGGCAAGATATTTTTTTTGTTTTACAAAGTACCAGAGCGGGAGAAAAACGCCAACCTGCTTACCTAGGAAAAGCCCAAGCATAATGCCTAAAACAAGCGGATGAGTAAAAACAGTGCCAAGCTCAGTGCCTAAAAAAGTAACGCCGGCATTTGCAAAGGCAAAGGCAGGTAGAATAAAAAAAGCCACCCACGGATGTAAGCCATATTCCAGCCTGGATAAGGTTGAGTTTGAGGGTTCATCAGGAATCGTCATGGCAATTACAATGCCCGCAAGGGTTGCATGAACGCCGGATTTTAAAACGGCAGCCCAAAGGCAAATGCCAACAATAATGTATAAAGAAATTCGACTCACCTTAAAGTAATTAAAGGCAATGAGAATGCCTGTAAAAGCCAGCGCCATGCCAAGCGAAAGATAAGATAATTTGTGCGTAAAAAAAATGGCGATAATGACAATGGCGCCAATGTCGTCAAAAATCGCAATCGCTGTTAAAAGAATTTTGAGCGCAAAAGGAACCCTGCTTTTAAGCAGGGAAATAATGCCTAAAGTAAAGGCAATATCGGTTGCCGTAGGAATAGCCCAGCCCCGTAAATAATAAGGGTCATCGTAATTAAAGAGAAAGTATATAAAAGCGGGAGCGATTAATCCTGAGCAGGCAGTTATGGCAGGCACAATAATGCTGGTTTTGCTGCTTAAAATGCCTCGCTTAATTTCCCGTTTGATTTCAAGCCCTACCAGCATGAAATAAACAGCCATTAACCCGTCATTAACCCAGATTCTAAGCGGCTTTTCAATAACAAAATCGCCAATGCTGATATTAACTATCACTTGAAACAGATGCTCATAAACCATTTGCAAGGGAGAGTTGGCAATGAGCATCGCCAACAGGGCGGCAGCGAATAATAAAATACCGCCAATGGTTTCAAGACTGTAAAAAGAATCTGAGTTGTTCATTTGTGCTGAACAAAAAAATAGTTAGCATGAATAGTCCAGTGTAGCCTCTGCCTGGTATTTTTTAAAGAGTTTATGTATATTCAGATAACAAACATCAAATGTGCACTTATAACAGAAAAGGAGTTTCAGCATGCGCTTAAGACCTTGGCTTGTTTTTTCCATATTTTTTTGCATGAGCAACGGATATGCTGCCGGCGATAATGTGAGCCAACAAATACAGTTGTTAAACAGCCAGATCCAGGCGCAACTGCAGAAAATTCAGGAAGTTCAGCAAAATCAAATCAAGGAATTGAACCAGCAGATTCAGACGCAAATGAAACAAATGCAGCAGGAACTGCAAGAGCAAATACAGCAGTTAAACCAAAAAACACAGGCCCAGATAAAAGAAGTGCAAAATAACTTATTCGAGCAGATTAAACAGGTACAGGAAGAACAAAAACGGGCTGCAAAAAATTAAAGTTTGATGTGAGCTCGATATAACTGTTTAAGTGTTGCTCTAAAACCGTATAATTCGGGGTTGCTGCCTGATAGCCAGTTCAAAAACTGCTGAAGTTCAGTCACATTATTAGTCAGATGATCGTTGTAATTTAACCGGTTATATTGCACTCTCGCTAAAGTTTAGGGTTACAGCTTAAGGCTTGGATTTATTTTAGGCTTGAATTCTGCCCCTGGTTCGGTTATCCCTTGAGCGTCAATACAATGCAGGATTTGAATCGATTTAATTTGGATGATCTTTATAACCGCATTAAAAAGCTGTTTTCGTTATCACAGCAAGAAGCCGATATTTTCTCGATTCATAAAAAAGTACTCTTAGCTTACAAACGAAGAACTTTAACAGTATTGAAGCAGATTTTTGTTGAATCCTACCCAAATAATGCTGACTTGGCGGTCAAGCTTCAGCATTTTCTGGAAACCAACTGGCATCATATTAAAGGCACTTGTGTCTGTTATACCTCGTTACCCGAAGATGAGATCACCATACTCTTATCTGATTTGGCGAAGTTTGCGGCTTGCCAGCTCAATAACGGGAAATTGAAAGAAAACCCCATTGGCGCGCTTAATCTTCTAATGCCTGCAGTGAATACAGAGTCGGCGGATGAAAACAGGTATCCCCATTTGGGTGCGTATGAAGAAATTGATGGCACGAAATGTGTTGCGCATAATGTAGACGAACGATTTATTCTTAAAACGCATATACTAAGCCAAAATGGTCAGTATTTAATTCCCGTTCAGGTATTGCCCGAATTGCTTGAAGCTGAGACAAAAAATCTTCGCTATAATTATTATTTTCACTACCAGCGCCATGCCCCTCAAAACGCTTTTGTGAACGATGCTGAACTAAAACGGTTAATCAGTCATTCCAATATTACCGAAGCTCTCCATAAATCCTATGCCCGCTATGCTTTTTATATCCATGATGAAAGCCATCTTTTGGGAAAACTCAACCAGTTGTGCAGCGCTTTATATGCTTACAGCGTGAATGATCTCGGGGAGGAGGAAAATGCAGGTATTGGTGTTTATGCGGCCATTATTGAATTTAAAGATTATTATGAAAGTTTGGGTGAAAGAAAAGCGCTTATTCCCCACCCGGTCAAGAAAGAAATTGACCTTTTAATCGCCTTGTCGTCCGATGTTGGGCAAAATAAAAATGCAACTGAAACCATCGAAACCTGTATTGCGTTGCGACGGCGGAGCATACTGGAAGCAATGCGTGGTTTTGAAAGTAAGCTCAGTCAAATTTTACCTGGTCAAGAAGTAAAAAATACTTTGTTTGTTGCCGTCAAAAGAGAGTATGAACATGCAAAATCCCTTTTTTATGAGGCTTTTCACAATGGAAAATTAGCGCAGGGAAGAGACAATTTGCCGCTCACAGGTGATCTCGTTCGATGGCTTAAATTGGATTGTTCAATCCAATCCTCTGCTGATTTATCGCTTTTTAACGAGCTAAGACCAGAAGAAATTGAAAGCATTTATGAAGATAAAGAGCATTTGGCAGAACAAATAGCCGAGCAAATAACTGACATAGAAGATTTTTTGATGTTTGCAATAGAGTTAAAGCCCGCAGTGTTTGCAACGCTCTTGCCAATTTGTATTTCTATGTTAATTCAACAGGGTGTTATCAATGCCCAACTGGATTTGGATGAATTACTCTCAGCTCTTGGTGAAGAGCGGGGTGGAATTTTTCTTGCGACAATTAAGAATCATTTGCCCTTATTCATTGAAGATATTTTCCAGTTGAGGATATTTTTTGAACAATTGCGCCAGGAGCAATTAGCCGTTTTGTTATCAGATAACAAAGGGTTATTGGAATCATACATCCATCAGGCCTCTGATTTTAGCGAATTGATTTCAGACTTACCCCCCATGCATCGCAATCGGATTTTTAACCTGTATCAAAATCAATTGCCGGGACTTATTGAGAATGCTTTGGATTTTGCATCAATTGCAAAATATATTGAACTCGAGCACTGTCAGATTCTTTATAGGGAGTTAAAAGATGATTTGCCATCCTTAATCAACAGCCCTGAAGCATTGAATCAGATTTTGATATGTGCAAATTCATCTCAATATACTATTTTTTTTAGCGATATGGATGCAAGAGGATTAATAAAAAGTCATGAGGACTTAAAAAAAGCGCTTATGAATTTAAATGCTTCCCAATGCCTTGGACTGGCGGATATTCTTAGGCACGATTTGCTCAAAATAATAGGGGATAAAGAAGGTTTCTATCGTTTGCTATCCGATTGTACCGACAGCAGTCTTAAAAAAAATATTATGACCTTTAGTATCCCTGTTTTGGAGAGGTTGCTTGATAACGTGGAAGCCGATCTACCCAGGTTTTCCGCAATATTTACCCAGAGGGCGGATAGACAATATGTTCACCAATGCTACTTTAACTCTCTTTTAACCCGGTTGAACCAGTATGGTGATGAGGGGTTTGCCCTGTGCGAAAGCCTGAAAACGCTGAGTGATAACTATTTTTCAGCGAAAACAATCAGTTACGAGCAGTTTAAAGCCCGATCAGAGCAGTCCATCGATTTGGTTCGAGAGTATTTGGCTCATAAGCAAAGTTTACTTTTGCTGGCAGCCAAGTGGTTGCTGGCCATCGCAACTCTTGGTACTGTTCTGATTGCCGACATGATTAAAAATAAAATTGAAAGTGGTGCGTGGACTTGCCGCTATTTTTCCTATCCAGGTGAGGATAAAGTCAATAAGCTTGAGCAAGTCATTGAGTACGAAGAAAGTTTGACTCCAGAATGAACTCCCAACGGAAAATTATGATTTGTCAGGTTTACAACATTCCTCAGCAGATTGTTCCAATGCATCAAGCTTCGCGGCTGAATCTGTTTTGGGATGAAAAAAGAAATGCTTGCCATGAGTTGCCGCAAGATTTATGAGCCCTAAAGGTATAAATCCAATACCCAAACCGACTATGGCAAGTGCCAGATTGATCAATATTTTTTTCGTCCCGCGGTGTTTTTCAAGTTCTCTACGGTCATCGCTCTTGAACTGTGCGTCACAAATTATTTTAAAAGCCTGTTTATTGTTTTTGTCATTGGGATTTTTGGTATAGTTATCAAATGCCATCCCTAGCGCAACGGCAATACCCGTTGCAGCATCTGCTGCTTTGCTATTGCCTTTTTGTTGAAAAGCCGCAGCTTTATCAAACAGTGCCTGAAGATGGGTAAGAAAAGCGTGGGATGCTTTGGAATGCAAGAAATCTTGATCCAGTTGTGCAAGACGTAGTTTCTGGCCGGTTGTATAAAGAACGGTATAATTGCCGCAATTATTTGTATCGCCGTTAAAGGGGTTTTTTTTGCCGAGCACATTATCCAGATTAAAAATATGCTCGTGGGTCAATTCGGTTGAATCATGTCCATGAGCAAATTGAATCTGGTAGTTATTTTTTTGTGCTGGTCGATCCAGCGTGGAATAGCTTCTGTTCCACATCAAATGCTCGAAAGGCGCGCTTTCTGGTTCTTGAAATTCTCCCGTGATGTTATCTTGATCATAGAGTGTGTGGACTGTATGATTTTGAACATATTCTTGGAACTTGGTATTGATGTTCTCAATCGTTGCTGCCAGTGATTTTACGCTGCTATCCCAATACGTAACACCCAGTTTTTTTGCAATCGCTTGAATATTCGTTAAGCCTATGCCAGCATGGCTGTAAATTGTGATTTCATTTTGATCATCATTTAACGTGTAGGCAAGCGCTTTCAGGGTAGGCTTATAGGCGGATTTAACCATGAGCATGACGGAATCCCTGGAGATTAATTTTTTATCAATCAAAGCCTGCAGCGCGTTGGTAGAGTCGGCCTGACCCGAGTGGTCAATATTTTTAGCTTGAAACCTGTCTTCATTTGTTTCATAAGACTCAATAAATTCAATATCATGGTTGGAAAGCAGCGTTTCTACATGCGCGCCACTCTCATGCAATTTTTCCAAAAGCTTCAGGGTAAAGTAATCATTGCTCCCCCGGTCACAGAGTACATCGCCAATGAGGATGATTGAAGCATCTGCTTGAATCTCGATCTTGGCTATTAATTCATTAAATTGACTTAAGTCTTCCTGAGTGATTTCATCTGTTTGTTTTTGATAAATAGCGACCAGTGCTTGATAGTCTTCTTCGCTGATATTACGTGCAATCCCATGTTTGAGCAGCATAAATAGTAACTTCATGGCGTTACCGTGCAGGTCGCCAATGGTAAGATTGGTATTTTTACCTCCGAGAGCATCGTTGTCGGCTTTGGGCAGTTGATAAATATCGACACTTTCTGAAATCAGTTGATTAGACATGGGTATTCTTAAAAAGGTTAATTGCTTATAATTTTATCAAATTTAAGCTTAAGCGAAGATTAACTGACAAAAAATATCCATTTTTAAAAATAATCCTGGCTCTCAAAAAGCAAGATGCCTTAATAGCAAACAAGCCGGGTCATTGGCTCGGCGGTTTTTGGGAATTGCAGGCGCAACAGGCATAGCGATGCTTGCACGGGTGAGCTTAAATTCAAATAAATTTAAATTCAGTTAATAAATGCATAACCTTGGTGGCAGCTTCTTCCGGTGTCATTTCCGTGGTAGTTAGTTTTAAAGCAGGAGAAACAGGCTCTTCATAAGGGCTGCCAATGCCGGTAAAGTTTTTGATTATGCCTGCTCTCGCTTTTTTGTATAAGCCTTTGACATCACGGCCTTCGGCAATCGCGAGCGGCGTATGGACAAAGATTTCCAGGAAATGTTTGTCACCAATCAAACGACGCGCCATTTCCCGTTCAGCCTTAAAAGGTGAAATGAAGGATACGAGAGTAATAAGCCCTGCCTCTGTCATTAATTTAGCGACTTCAGCAATTCGGCGTATATTTTCGGCACGGCCGGCTTCTGTGAAGTCAAGATCTCTATTTAATCCATGACGGATATTGTCTCCGTCCAGCAGCATGGTGTGTTTTCCGGCTGCGTTTAATTTTGCTTCAACAAGGTTTGCGATCGTCGATTTTCCTGCGCCGGATAAGCCGGTAAACCACAAAACGGCAGGTTTTTGATTTTTGATCAATGCCCGTTGGTTTTTATCAACCAGTAATGGTTGCTGGTGCACATTGGTTGAGCGCCTTAACGCAAAATGAATGAGTCCTGCGGCAACGGTTTCATTGGTAAACCTGTCAATCATGATAAAGCTGCCCAATTCCCGGTTTTTGCTATAAGGTTCAAAAGCGATGGCCCGATCAAGCGCCAGGTCGCAATCGCCAATTTCGTTAAGCGTCAATTCCCTGGCAGCAATTTTTTCAAGCGTATTCACATTGATGCGGTGTTTGGGTTTGCCTGGTGTACATAATGCAGTCACGGTATGGCTTTTGAAAACATATTGACGGCCTGAAATCATCGGTTTTTCAGCCATCCAGAGGATTCTCGCAGCAAATTGATCGGCGACTTCACAGGGGTCTTGTGCGCTGACTAATACATTTCCGCGCGAGATATCTAATTCATCATGGAGTGTGCAAGTAATGGATTGACCTGCAATGGCTTTGGTAAGCTCGCCCTCATAGGTGATTAAACGGTCTATTGTTGTTTTCTGATTGCCGGGTAAAATTCGGACAGTATCGCCAGGCCTGATTTGGCCAGAGCTGATGCGTCCGCTAAAGCCCCGGAAATCAGGATTGGGGCGGTTCACCCATTGAACTGGCATGCGGAAGGAGTCGTCATCAAAGTTGTTTTCAATTTGTACATTTTCAAGGTAGTTTAACAACGATGACTCTTGATACCAGGGCATGTTAGGCGATAGGGCGATAATATTGTCGCCTTTGAGGGCCGAAATGGGAATTGCCTGGATTTCTTTGATGCCCAGAGTCTCGGCAAAGACACAATAGTCAGTTTTGATTTGTTCAAACAAAGCCTTGTCATAATCAACCAAGTCCATTTTATTAATGGCAAGGACGATGTTTTTTACCCCAAGCATGGCAACGATGAAACTGTGCCGGCGGGTTTGCGTTAAAATACCTTTCCTGGCATCAATCATAAGAACAGCGAGGCTTGCAGTGGAAGCGCCGGTTGCCATGTTTCTTGTATATTGTTCATGGCCTGGGGTATCCGCGACGATGAATTTTCGTTTATCTGTTGAAAAAAAACGGTAGGCTACGTCAATGGTAATGCCTTGTTCCCGCTCGGAGGCAAGGCCATCAACCAGCAAGGCGAAATCAAGCTCTTCGCCTGTCGTGCCATATTTTTTACTGTCGCTCGCCAACGCTTTGAGTTGATCATCATAGATGAGCTGCGATTCATATAACAGGCGGCCGATTAAAGTGGATTTGCCGTCATCTACAGAACCACAGGTGATGAAGCGGAGAATATCTTTTTGATCATGAGCGTTCAGATATGAGGTAAAGTCAGTGTGGGCGATTGAGCTCTGCTTCATTTTCATTAGAAATATCCTTCCTGCTTTTTCTTTTCCATTGATGCACTGCAATCATGATCAATTATCCGTCCCTGCCGCTCTGATGTGGTGCTCAAAAGCATTTCTTGAATAATTGCCGGCAAAGTATCGGCCGAAGATTCAATAGCCCCAGTTAAAGGGTAACAACCAAGCGTTCTAAACCGGATTTGCCTAAGTTGCGGTTTTTCTCCGGGTTTTAGAGGTAAACGTTCATCATCCACCATGATCAAGGCTCCATCACGCACCACAGTAGGGCGGGCTGCCGCATAATACAGCGGTACAATGTCAATTTTCTCCTGATGAATGTATAGCCAGATATCAAGTTCGGTCCAATTTGAGAGCGGAAAAACTCTTATGCTTTCTCCTTGAAGGGTTCGCGCATTATATAAATTCCAGAGTTCTGGCCGCTGGTTTTTAGGATCCCAACGGTGGTTTTTACTGCGAATAGAAAAAATTCGCTCTTTTGCGCGTGATTTTTCTTCATCACGCCGAGCACCGCCGAAAGCTGCATCAAAACCATATTTATCGAGGGCTTGCCTTAAAGCGGCCGTTTTCATCACATCAGTATAAGTGGAAGAGCCGTGATCAAAGGGATTAATGCCTTCTTTTAAGCCTTCCTCATTGGTATGCACTATCAATTCCAAGCCATATTTTCTTGCAGTTTGATCGCGAAATCGGATCATATCGCGAAATTTCCATGTGGTATCGATGTGTAGGAGGGGGAAAGGCGGTTTGGCAGGATAAAAAGCTTTCAGAGCCAAATGAAGCATTACTGAGCTGTCTTTCCCTATGGAGTAAAGCATGACAGGATTTTCAGTTTCAGCCACGACTTCGCGCATGATATATATGCTCTCAGCTTCCAGGTGATTTAAATGACCAAGCTTCATGGATTTCCCGTCTCATGATTTTTTTGCTGGTGAGCATATCACGTAAGCCGTAGATTTTGAATAAGCGGTTTCAGCACAGCTATCATGCCCGGAATCAAGCCTTTATGTCAGACATTGCGTGAAATGCTCAAAAACGTCTTGTTATTTATTGTTGTATTTTGTGATCAAATAGAGTAAATTATGGACTTTATTGCGGCCAAAATTTTTTGCAATGAGTGTGACAATAATTGTGAGGACATACCATGTTTAATCAAAATCAAAATCAAAATTCCAGAGATGGTCATGAATCGGGTTATGAAATAGGTAGAAATATTACCAGCAGGTGTATCGAACTTGCGAATCAGGTGCCGGGATTTTTTACACCGTACCGGGGAGTTGCGGATTTTGCAAAAACTCTTGTGTCGCCTGTCGCAGCCCCATTGGCATTCGGAGCCCTTACCGCACTGGCTGGGGTAGTCGCTCTTGCAGCACCCGCTGTTTGCCTCGGAAGCCTTGCGGTAGCCGGGATTGCTGCTTTAGCCAAATCGGAGAATCTGATGAGCCTAAGCCTTGGGATTGCTGTTGCAAGCGCTGTTGTTGGTTTGATAGCCGCTGTTTTTGTTCCTGTTTTTGCCATTGCAACCCTTGTTACTCCATTTACCCAAACTGCCGCTATATTCACCCGTTCTGGCGCTTCAGTGGTTGCAGGGATCAAATCATTGTTTGCCAGCAGCAGTTCAGAAGAGCGTGAAGAATTAGTTGTTGATGAGCTCCAACCTACAATTTGAATGCATGCGGCACAATTATAATATTGCAGTCAATTCTTAATTCACTCGCTATGTGCCATGGAGGGCTATTAATTTATAACATGTCTGCCGGCAAGATAAGGCTGATTGGCAGCACGGTGGATGGCGAGCAGATTCTCAAAAAGAGGCGGGAAAATATCCCAACAGCGCAGAATTGAACCCTGGGGTTCAGGTGGGAATGGTTCGTGCCGGATCAGGCTTCCCTCCATAAATGTGGTATAGCGCAACACCGCCACTGGAACGCTTTCCCTTAGTTATGCTTATCGGTTCAAAAATCGTTGCTGCTGGGATTGGGTGCGATTATAACCTAAGCTTTGTATAAATTAAATAAAATTGGAAGCGACAGGGCCTATGCATGAAAATCAAATTTGAATTAGATGAGATCAACTTGACTTCTACGTTCTGCGACTTGTTCGCAGAACGTAGAAGTCAAGAGTTTTTTCATGCATAGGCCCTGAAAGAAGCAAGGCTAGAACAATGTTTATTGAATGCGCGTCCATGAACTTTCTTTGGGTTTCTCCGCCTGCAGCGTTGCATATTGACTTACTGCGGGAATTTCAAAAGCATTCCTTGGAGGTAGATAATGCTTCGACTGCTGAAATTCGGTTTTTTATTCATGGCTGCCGCGCTAGGTTATGCAAAACCAAGCGCTCCGTTTTTGGTTCTTGATGGCAAGCCTAATGACTTGTTGCCGAAGCGTTTTCGCGTGATAGACAGCCGCGGCTTAAAAGCCATCGCCAGCGGCCAGTTTTCAGAAAGGCAGCTGGTCTATATCAAAAATCAACTCAATGAGCCTGTCGTGATTATTGATTTGCGCCAGGAATCTCATGGATTTGTTAACGGTTACCCTGTCAGTTGGTATGCCGCCAAAAACCAGGCTAACCTGCACAAGCCACAAGAAACCATTCAGGCTGAAGAACAGAGGTTATTATCCAGTCTTGCAGACAAAAAAAGCCTGCTGATCGAAGAAATCAAAGCGAAATCAAAAAGCGGAGAGATTCAAACCCGCCCTTTATTCACGCTGAAACCTGAACGAATTGAATCTGAACAGGCATTGGCCGCCCGTCTTGGCTTTGGCTACAAACGGTTTTATGTTACAGACCACAGGCCCCCAACCAAGTCTCAGGTTCATGAACTACAGGAATTTATCAGTACAGTTCCTGAAGATACCTGGATTTATTTTCATTGTCGCGGAGGTTCAGGACGCACTACCGCCTTCGTACTTCTTTACGATATTTTTAAAAATGGCCAGTCTTTGCCTTTATCCGCTCTATTCAAATTGCATCATGAGAAAGGAGGCAAGGATTTAAGGCTTTTGCCCGAAAAAAAGAGTTATCAGTATCAGGATGCGGTAAAACGGCTAAGGCTGATAGAAGAGATCTATGTCAATAGTCATCAGGCTTAATGGGCTACTCTTTGAAAGCAGGCAGCTTTGACCAGTCCGGGTAAGTCAGCTCCCATAAACGGTAGAGCTTATCTTCCCTGTAATGAGCAATTAAAATCACTTCAATTTTTTGCGGCGGAGTATCTTTTGTGCTTGTGGTAATAAAGACCCGGCCTGCTAATTTGTTTCCCTGCTCTACCCACGCTTCCTCATCATAAGCCACGTTATATTGAATATCAGTCGCGTAATATTTTTGATGCGACCTTAAAAATTCATCGTAATTTGTGACTTGTTCATTGGTATACAGGAGAAATTCCTGATGGTAATAATAGGGTATTAAGGCCGCATTTTTGGAAATGACCATTTCTCTAAACATTTCTTTCATTTTTTGGATAGACATGACTGCTCGCTCAGTTTGGCATAATCAATTGAATTACCTGCTGTTTGTAATACACAGTTTTTTAGCCTGCTGTTTATGACCTTCAACCAAGAGATCAAAAATAATAATTTTTTTATACGGATGAATGTTTTTAATTCCCAATATCCGCAGGTCTTCAGTCGTTGCTTCTCTGCCATAAAGCCGCTCATCGAGCTCTGGATCTTTGAGTTTATAGATATAGGCTGTATGAATTTCCCGGCTCTTGCATTCTTCCTGGGATACAAGTTTGATCCCTTTACCACGTAAACCGACTATTTTCCCGCGGGATAGAATAGCAGTAAAAGTTTCCGCAAGTTTTTTGTCAAGTATTTTATTCATTTGGGTGGGAATGACTCCTGCCAGCGCATTGGCCGGCAAATAAGCACTGCTGATGGAGTGCAACATGGCCTGTTCTGGATGCGTTTGGATTTTAGAGGATGGCTTGGCTTCTTCTTTATGGTCATCCATGGATTTTTTTTCCGTGTTGCATTTTTTTTGATTAAAAAAAACAGGCGCTTTTTTAAGATCGATTTGAGTACTGGTCGTTGTGAGTTTCGGGCTCTCTATGGCAGGGGAAGAAAGATTTTGGGCGTTGATTACCACATCAGGAGCGGTGCTCAGGGTCATGGGTGTGGGTGGTAAAGAAACGGGTTGAATTAAAGGGCTTACAAGATCGTGGCTATTTTGTTTAGAAGCTTTTTTTAGTTTGTTTAGTTTTTGTGTTGATTTCTTTTGTTGCTTTGGCTCTTCGGGAAGTTTGAGCTCCAAAAGCTCTTCTTTTTTAGATGACTTGGGTTTTTTTTGCAATATATTCAATAATTCTGACTTACTTAAATGTAATTCAAGTTTAACGTTTTTGAGCGCAGTTTTTATGAGTTCATCTTGTGAATTTCTTATCGGATCAAAAGATTTGCTCTCAATAAAATTTTCCAAGTAGAGATATATCTTATATACCAGTTTAAGCGTTGCTTCTTTCTGCTCATCATTATTGGATTGATTGAATATTTGCTTGTCTAAATTCTTATAAATATGTTTTAAGGCATGGGCAATATTAATAACGAATAAGCTGCAATGGCAAGTGTCATCCAGATTGTCTGTAATAATTGCCTGGCTGATGATATTTAAATTGTGTTGAATTATGGTAAATAGTTCTTCCTTTTTATCATCAGATGATTTGGTGAGTTCAATGGTTTTTAGATGTGCCAGGAATCCATGTGCGATTAGACGCGAGCTATCAGGCATATCTTCTGAAATAGAGCGCATTAAAAAGGCTTCTGAACTTTGCAGATTTCCTTTCTCCAGATGATGTTGCGCAATATGGTTATTCACTGCATTGATTTGATGATATAAATGTTTAATTGTTTCTGAATCCTGCTGATTTGAAATAACATTTTTGATCATCAATTTGATGAGCCTTGCCAGATTTAAAAAATTATATTCTCTACCAAGATTTATTTGCTGGCTTCGGATTAATTGCCAGTTATTCAAATTTGCAATCAGGTGAGACAGCATGTTATCAAAGGCAGTCATGTTTAAACAGCGCGGGGCACTTTCATAAGCGCTCATAAACTCGTGACATGCTGAAAAAACTTTAGGCATGTTATCCTGCAGCGATTTTTTGATATTTCCTATCCCTAATAGCTTTGAAAATCGAATAACCTGATCATTAAAATTCTGTATGGCTGTAATCACATCGATTTGCTTTTCATGTAAGACCAGATTTAAGTGAGTTTTTTCATCAAAACCCATGACAATAAATTGGGTATCAGTAGAATGTGAAGGAATAGCCGGCGAAAGATTTAAATAGTTACCAGACCAGGGTTTGTAATAAGTGGCCAAATTCAGTTTCGTATATGCTGTAATGTCTTTTTCTTGCCTAAATGTTAAAAGCATTATGCCGTCGTTTTGCAGCAAGAGAGGTACATGTTGAGTAAGCTGCGATTGATAATCTTCCTCGGAAGACATATGTTCTTTGCACAAAACGGCTATGTTGAATTTTTTCTTTTTTGTTAATAACTCCCTGCGGTTATTTTCTTTTTCTTCCTTAAGATGAATTTCTGAATACTGCGCCAATATTTTTTTATATTGAGAAACTGTTTTTTTCTCATCAAATCCATAATAGTTCATATTTTTTTTATAGATTTTTGCAATCTTCATGAATGCTAATGCATCAACACAGTCTCCGCAGCGGGGATTGATGATGCCTATTGAGTCCTCTTTATGGATAAACTCATTGATTTTTAAAAAGAATAATGAATTCAGGAATGCATAATAACTCTCTTTTAAGGATTCAATGCTTGCTGATTGGCCATAAATTTTTTTAAGTTCAATTTCAATTGCAAAATGACAAAGCCTATGAAAAATCTTGTTTTTACTTTCAAAAATAAGACTATAAAAGGACTGATTTATTTTATTAATGCACGTATCTTTAGCATGATGGCTCAGCAACAGCTTGATGATTGCTTCATAACGACTAATTTCTTCATGTTTATTTGGATTTTCTTTCAGTATTTTACTCAGGTTAACAGCAGCCCAGAGCAGAGCGGTATTACCATTACTGCTGGGCTCATCGATATCGAAAGATTGATTGGATTGTAATATTTTTTGAACTTCCTGCAGATTGCCGGCAGCGGCTGCTTGTCTTAGTTTGAGAGATATGGACATGTTTTCTGTTTGCATTTTGAATGGCTTAAATTTCAGGAATTTTACTGGGAAATTATTAAGAAAATCTTAAGAAAAAATTTAAAAATTAGCTGTCTCTTTGCAGGATAAAAAATAATTTCTATTCATGGAAAGGGCAATTATTTCGTTGTATCCAAAGAATAAATCTGTCTGGATAGTCGCTTTGGAAATTAAGCCATCAAGCAGTACTTTTATTTTTTTGTAATAAACGTTCTACTTGAAATCTTTTAAACACTGCTTTGTATATTTGGTCAATTAGCGCAAACTATCACGGGTATCTTCCAGGGCCTACGCATGAAAATCAAACTTGGATTAGATGAGGTCAACTTGGCTCCTATTCCTACGTCCCGCGACTCGTTCGCGGGATCCAGTATTTGATTCAGAATCACTGGATTCCAGGTAAACCGAAGTCAAGAGTTTTTTCATGCGTAGGCTTTGAGGTGTCTTCGATACTGGCTTGAATTGCATAGCAAGAGATGCTGAAATCTATGCATTTTGAATTGACCGGGTTGAAAGGCCGGCATGATGTTTTGCACTTTCTACGCCTGGTTGATCAAAAGCATTAATATTCCAGATGATGCTTTGAGTAAAAATTTTGTGTTCATACATGGCTACCAGGGCGCCGAGGGTGAAGGGGGTCATTTGTTCCAGGCGAATATGGTTTAAGGGGACATTGCCTGGAATAAAGCCATTTGGATGCAAGGGCTCTCTGACTCCTGCTGTTAAAATGTTCATCTTAGCTTTTGCCAGTTGATTGATCAGTTCATCAGCATAACTATCGAGCGTTATAAAGTCTGCGGTGATCTTATGGGTTCCCTGGCACAGTAATTGATAATAACTGTGTTGCGCCTGGTTTCCTGGGCCGCCCCAGATGATAGGACCTGTGGCGTAATTCACGGCATTGCCCTGATTATCGATTGATTTGCCGTTGCTTTCCATATCGAGCTGCTGGATGTAGGGAACAAATTTGTCAAGTGGTTTGGCGTAAGTCAGGATAAGATGATTATGGATAGATAAAAAATTATTGTTCCATACCCCAAGAAGCGCGAGCATCACCGGCAAATTTTTTTTCAATTCGCTTTCTTTAAAATGTAAATCCATTTGATGAGCGCCTTGTAATATTTGCTGGAAATGTTCAAAGCCTATGGCAATGGCAGAAATTAAATTAATAGCTGAGCAAAAAGAATAACGGCCTCCTACCCAGTCCCAAATTGGCAATATGTTTTTAAAGCCAAACTCAAGCGCTTTTTCAATTTTGGCAGTAACAGCGATAAAATGGGTATCAAGATGTTGGTTGCCAACCCAGGCGATTGCCTTACGGGCATTGTACAGGGTTTCCCGGGTAGTAAAAGATTTGGATGAGACGATAAACAGGGTGGTATCCGGTTGCAGTCTTTTGGCAACAGAGGCAAATGCCATGGGTTCTGCATCAGAAATGAAATGGTAGCCCAATTCTTGCGATGCATATTGATGCAAGGCTTCAATACAGAACCTGGGACCAAGATCAGAGCCGCCGATGCCGATGTTGACTATATCAGTAATCGCTTTACCAGAGTAGCCCAGCCATTGCTTATTGCGGATCATTGATGCTATGGTTTGCATTTTTGCCTGAGCTGCCATAACATCTTCTGTCACATTACGGTTATCGAGCTGGATATGAGTGGAGCCAGGCGAGCGCAATGCGGTATGCAACGCAGGCCTGTTCTCGCTGTGATTGACTTTATCACCCCGCATCAGTGCATGGATTTTATCAGCTAACTGGCAGCTTTCAGCCAGATCAAATAACAGTTTTAATGTGGCGGGCGTAATACGTTGTTTTGTGTAATCCAGGTGAATTTGGCATGCAGAAAGATAGGCTGTATCGTCCTTAAGCGCGCTTTCGCTTTGTTGATAAAAAAAATCTGCAGCATGTGTTTTTAAGGCACTCCAGATTTGCTGCCTGACAAGTTGATTCATATTTGATAATGCTTGCTTTTTGTGACTTAAGATAGCATTAAAGCACAAAGTAATAAAGAAATTCACTTCGGGATTTCATCGAACTCTGCCCCCTCAATGGCGTTGACAGTTTATTTGGGATTTTTAGATGCTATACGTATTGATTGCTTTATTCCTTGCTGCCTTGTCCTGGATTTTGACCTGGCGTATACGCAGTTTTTCTTTAGCGCGAAGCATCATTGATATCCCTAATCACCGCAGTTCCCATCAGGTACCAACTCCACGTGGAGGCGGTTTGGCTTTTGTTTTTTCTTTTTTGCTGATAATTCCTTTTTTATTTTATTATTCAGAACTGTCTTTGACACAAAACGCCAGTATATTGATTGCCAGCCTATTCATTGCAGCTATTGGGTTTGCTGATGATTTGGGACATGTATCCGCAGCATCCCGGCTTATCGTCCATTTTATAGCAAGCGTCATTGTCCTATATGGTCTGGGCGGTATGGCAGCTGTTGGTTTTTATTCCTGGATAATGCCTATGGGATTGACGGCTAATTTCCTTGCTGCTTTCTATCTGGTCTGGATGATTAATCTATACAACTTCATGGATGGGGTAGATGCCCTTGCGGCGGTTGAGGCGCTAAGCGTTTGTTTGGGAGGAGCTTTATTATATGTCTTAAGCGGAAATCATACTTTGGCTATTCTTCCTTTATTTCTCGCAGCTTCTGTATGCGGTTTTTTATGGTGGAATTTTCCGCCCGCCCGTATTTTTATGGGAGACTGCGGAAGCGGATTTTTGGGGTTGGTGATTGGATTTTTTTCCCTGCAGGCAGCTTTGGTCAATGCTTCCTTATTTTGGGCCTGGATTATCCTGCTTGGAGTATTCATAGTCGATGCAACCGGAACATTATTGCTAAGGCTCATGCAAGGATATAAACTGACCGATGCCCATTGCACTCATGCTTATCAAAAAGCGTCCAGATGTTATGGCCATTTTCGGGTTTCTTTCGCTGTCTTACTTATTAACCTTATTTGGTTGCTTCCTATTGCCCTGCTTGTTGGGCAAGGGTATATCGATGGCTTGATAGGAATCGCAATTGCCTATTTACCGTTGTTTTGCTTGCTTTTTAAATTTAAGGCTGGCAAGAAAATTGCTTTATTATTAGAAAAATGAATTTTTAATACATATAATTAAAATATAGATTAAATTTTAATCAATCTAGTTAAAAAAATATAAAATAACTTTGCGGCGACAGCCATTTTCAGCAATCTGCAAAATTGATTTTATGTTTAAAAATTAGGCTAACATTGATGAACTCTTAATATTGCGTTAAGAAATATTCTGTACAATGGGAGTCGATCAATTGAGTTGATTGTTATTTAGTCATTATGATGCTGCCAAGAGCACCCATGGAAGCGTTCTATGGAAATACGGCGGCAATTTGTTAGGGAGATTTTTATTATGTTGATTTTAACTCGCCGCATCGGTGAAACATTAATCATCGGTGATGATGTAAACATCACTGTTTTGGGTGTAAAAGGCAATCAGGTACGTTTAGGCATCAATGCGCCGAAAGATGTTTCTGTTCACCGTGAAGAAATTTATCTTCGTATTCAGCAGGAAAAACAAGGCAGTGATACAGAAGAAGTAGTTTAACTCCGAATTTTAATCACAGTCTTTCCGTTCCTGGCAAAATAGATGTCAGGAACGCAGCCTTAAAAGCTCATTGTCGTATCTCCGCTCGTTAAGTAAAGCATTTCTCCTTTGTCACTCATGAGCATCAGTTGCCCCAATTCATTTACACCCATGGCTATGCCTGAAACTGAATCAGAGTGGTGATGAACCATAACTGATTGATTTTTCAGATAATCCAGATCATTCCATTCTTCAAGAAAAGCTTTAAAACCAAGCAAGGAAAAGCGTTGCAGATATTCTTGCAAGCTCAATATGAGTTTAGCGATAATGACATTTCGATTCTGGCGAATAGAAGTGATATCATACAAAGAGCACCAGGGTTTATCGAGCATTTTATCCAGAATCCCGGTTGAATTGACATTCAGGCCAATCCCAATCACGACATCGGTTTCGCCATGACTTTCCGCACTGATTTCAATCAGGCAACCGCTTAATTTCCGATTCTGCCATAATAAATCATTGGGCCACTTAATTTGAATATCTGTATGGAAATTTAAGGATTTGAGGGCCGAATGGACAGCAAGGCTGACAACCAGGCTTAAGCCTGAGAGCTGCAGCGGGTCGCAGGAAAAGTGCCAGCGGCTGGAACAATATATATTGTCGCCAAATGGGGAGAGCCATTGCCTGCCAAAGCGGCCTCGGCCGTCAGTCTGCATTTCCGCGCAGCAGACATGGATAAAGCGGTCTTTGGGAAGATTTTTTAAAAAACGGTTGGTGGAGTCAATGGATGCAAAAAGATGGAAACATAAATCCTTGGCAATAGAAGTTGACTTTAAATTTGCAAGGATATGTTGCTCGTCAAGCAGCATCACGGGAGCTCTTAACTGATACCCTTTTTGGGGCCGAGACTCAATTGGCACGCCCATGTCTGAAAGTTGCCTGATTTGTTTCCAAACAGCCGTCCGCGTAATGCCCAGGGCCTGGCCTATTTCTTCGCCGCTTTTACATTCGCCCCTGGCAAGCTCGTTTAGGATTTTGATTTGTTTATCGTTAAATTGTTTCATACATCATTCTGTGAGCAGATTGGTAACATCTTTAATCTCGAAATGGCGAAAAGAGTTTATTTCGGGATTATAGCAAAGTGCGGCGCAACAGCTGATTTGGGGTACAAAAGAGGTGATTTTCCATGTTGTCTTCGTCAAAGGGTCAATAATTAAATTGTCCGCAGGCGGCAAGGCAGGAACAGTTATCTTTCGCGTTGGGTAACTTAGCCCCAGACCGCAGGCTTTAATAAAGGCTTCTTTCTGTGTCCAAATATGAAAAAAACAAAGCGGTTTTAAAGCAGGTTGTAAGCTCTTTAGTGTTTGGTTTTCCTGTTCCGAAAAAAGATGGCTGCCAATCCCTTCATAAGGGCGGGCAGAAAAAAATTCCAAATCAATCCCTAAAGGAAATTCCTTGCCAACTGCCAGCAGGGCTAAATCGGCAGAATGGCTCAAATTAAACTGGATAAAAGGAATATGTGCTAAATCTGGTTTGCCATGTTCATTAAAAACAAATTCAAGCTGTGCTGCATCAAGTTTTACATAGCGCGCAAGTATCAGCCTCAGCATAACTCGGGCTGCAATGAAGCGGCGTCGATGCTTTGGAAAATAAAAACGCCCGGCGCGCCCCATTTCTTCTTGATTCAGTATGCTTGGCGCTTCGTTAAAGACTTGGCGCAGGGAGAAACGCCAAATATCGATGCATTGCCTGGACAGGGATAGTTCCTGTTTAGTAAAAGGTTGGAAAGCGGATATATTCATGTCTATTAAATGAGTACACTTCTGGCAACGTTGCATGGTTACAGTTATACTTCGCAGAGCTACCATTGTAACCTATGAACCTAAACGAGTAATCAATGAGCCGACAATTTTTAGATTTTGAACAGCCAATTGAAGAATTGAACCAAAAAATTGAAGCGCTGCGCATGGTGGGCAGTGATACGGAAGTCAATTTAAGCGAAGAAATTACGCGGCTTGAAGCAAAATGCGAAGAGCTGATGAAGCACATCTTTGCTCACCTTGAGCCCTGGCAGATTGCGCAAATGGCAAGGCACCCCTTGCGCCCGCAAACCACAGATTATATTGAACATCTTTTTACTGATTTTCAGGAGCTTCATGGTGACAGGCATTATTCATCAGCACCAGCGATTATCGGAGGCCTTGCTCGTTTTCATAATGAGCCTGTCGTTGTTTTGGGTCACCAGAAGGGCAAGCGAACGAAAGAAAAGGTTTACCGTAATTTCGGCATGGCGCGCCCTGAAGAATACCGCAAAGCTTTACGTTTGATGAAGCTTGCTGAGAAGTTCAAGTTGCCGGTATTTACATTTATTGATACCGCTGGCGCCTATCCAGGAATTGGCGCTGAAGAGCGGAATCAATCCGAAGCCATTGCGCGCAACTTAATGGAAATGTCTATCCTCAAAACTCCTGTTATATGTGTGGTGACTGGCGAGGCGGGATCAGGCGGCGCTTTGGCCATCGGAGTTGGAGATCGCATCATCATGCTGCAATACGCTATTTATTCAGTGATTTCACCTGAAGGTTGCGCCTCTATTCTCTGGAAAGATCCCGCAAAAGCAAGTGAGGCGGCGCGGGCAATGGGGATTACAGCAGACAAAATTTTGGAAAATGGTTTGATTGACAGGGTAGTTGAGGAACCTCTGGGCGGCGCTCACCGTAATTTAGAGGAAATGATGATACGGTTAAATGCTGTGTTAAGCGATGAGTTACGGGAATTAAAATCAATGCCTGTTGATGTTTTGCTGGCCGAACGTTATAAAAAATTCATGGCAATGGGGGCTTGTGATTGAATCCTTGCTGACTGAGCACTGGCTTGGACTGCTGGCGCAATTTCGACGGCTAATCGTCGCTTTCAGCGGGGGTCTTGACTCTACAGTGCTGCTGCACAGTCTTCTTATTGAGCCTCTGCTGCATAAAAAACTGATTGCTGTCCATATCAATCATGGGCTAAGCCCCAATGCAGATAAATGGCAGTCCCATTGTCGGAATTTCACAAAAGAGCATGGTGTTTCTTTTGTTGCCAGAAGAGTTCAGGTTGATTTAACAGCCAATGTTGAAGAGCATGCACGGATTGAGCGTTATCGCGCTTTCGGTCAGATCATCCAGAAAGATGACTGCCTGCTGCTTGGTCATCATGCCAATGATCAGGCAGAAACGCTGCTGTTGCAGCTGTTTCGCGGCGCGGGTATCGATGGGCTTTCTGCCATGGTTTCATTTAAGGCGTTTCACTCAGGGATGATGGCTAGACCTTTTTTGAATTATCCAAGAGAGAAGCTTCATCAATATGCAATCGAGCATCAGCTGGACTGGATAGATGATGAAAGCAATTTAAGTCTTGCCTATTCCCGCAATTATCTGCGCCATTGCATTTTTCCCCTGCTCAGAAATAAATGGCCAGGAGTGGATGCCAATTTAGTCCGGGCAGCCAAGCATTGTCAGGAAGCCAAAGAAAATCTCGCGGATTTGGCAATTCTTGATTGCAGCGAATTAGCAAGAGCAAACAACTGCTTGCCTCTTTTGCCGTTACGCAATTTGCCAAGGCGCCGCTTAAATAACGTGCTACGTACCTGGCTTAAATTAAACCAGGTTCAAATGCCAACCACGATGAGTTTGAATCGCATCGTGGATGAGGTCATTGCCGCAAAAGTGGATGCTTCTCCGGCAGTAGCGTGGGAAGGTACAGTCATCAAGCGCTACCAGGGCTGTCTTTATATCCTGTCAGAGATGCCCGGAACGCACTTGCCGGAGCTTGCCTGGAAAAATTTTCCAGAACCTTTAAGTTTGGGAGAAGGCAGAGTTTTGCAGGTGTTTCCGGCGAAACAAGGGTTAAACATTCCCGAAAATGCCCGCTTATCCGTCCGTTACCGTCAGGGTGGAGAACATATTTTTTGGCGGGGGCAAACAAAAAGTCTCAAAAAATTATTGCAACAATGGCAGGTGCCGCCGTGGTTTCGCCAAACAATTCCTCTGCTTTACGTCAATAATGAGCTGGCGGCAGTGGTTGGTTACGCAATAAGCGATCATTTCTACGGTAAACATGAAGCTTTTGAAGTAAAACTGACTCATAATTCTTGAAAGTATGAGGTTAACCCGGAATATCGCTCAACATCCATCAAACGGATGTTTTTTACAATTTTAGATACAAATTTCATCAGATAATATGTTTTGTGTATAATCAAAACGTAAAAAAATAGAAATAGAATTTGAGCCTTTCATGTCGCAGCCCTTAATCAATATAACACGTAAACAGGCATTTATTTTTGCTGCTTTTTTAGTTTTCTATGAATTTCTGACCTATATCGCTAACGACATGATTATGCCTGGCATGATCCAGGTGGTGAAGACGCTGAATGGTCCTGAATCTGCCGTTGCGTCATCCCTGACGTTCTACATTCTTGGCGGAGCGAGCCTTCAGCTGTTTTTAGGCCCGCTCTCAGATTATTACGGACGAAGGCCGGTCATGCTTTCCGGCGCAGCTTTATTTCTCATCTGTACTGTTTTTATCGCTTCTTCGCAATCCATGGAACAATTTCTCATGGCCCGTTTCTTTCAAGGAATGGGGCTTTGTTTTATTGGTGTTGTGGGTTATGCGACGCTGCAAGAAATTTTTGCAGAAATGGACGCTATTCGATTGATTGCAATCATGGCCAATGTGTCGATTTTAGCGCCGCTCCTGGGTCCGCTGCTTGGAGCGGTATTCATCCATTATTTCAGCTGGCGCTTGATTTTTGTATTTATAGGTCTTGGCGCATTGATTGCGTTATGGGGGCTCTACCGGCATATGCCGGAGCCTGTGGGGCAAATGAAAACAGACGGGGAAGAAATCAAGCGTGTCCCATTATCGCCAAAAGTCATTGCAGCAAACTATAAGAATTTATTGTTAAATCGGGCCTTTTTGTTCGGTTCCATAGCACTTGGTGTTCTGGGATTGCCTTGTGTTGCCTGGATAGCGCTGGCTCCAGTCATGCTGATTGCGGATGCAAAATTGTCAGTTATTGAATACGGCCTATGGCAAATTCCGGTATTTGGGGCTGCCATCCTTGGCAACTGGTTTTTGCAAAAATTAACCAAACATTACTCATCCCGAATGATTTTATTCCTTGGGTCAATGATTGTGGCTGTCAGTTTATTGTTAGCGCTTCTTTTGCCCCTGCTTCTCGCAAACCATTTCTTATGGCTCATGCCCGGGTTGATTTTTTATTTTTTTGGTTTGGGGATTACAAATGCGCCGCTGGATCGAATTATTCTTTTTTCTACCCCAATAGCAAAGGGAACAGCATCGGCGCTGATGACGCTTATTGCCATGTTCATCCAGGCACTCGGCATAGAGGGAATGAACGTATTATATACTTCTCGCCAATATACTCTTTTTGGCCTCTGCTGTGGGTTATTGGCTTTAGTTTACCTTATGCTCTTGGGAATCGCTTTTTTAACTGTCATAAGGCCTGGTTCAGGTAAGTCTCTTAAGGTTTTATTTGGACAACAAACACCCTAACTGTTTCAATAACAGCATGCTATTCTCCGCATTGTCGGCTTCGTTTTGGCGTGATTTTATTTATTTGTGCCGGCAAATAAATTATACAGCCACGCAAGAATAAGCCCGCAAATAAACGCATCAACAAAGCCGATAATTCCGCCAATGATACTGCCTAAAATAGAAGCATCATAACCGATGTATAATGTTCCCATGGAGCTTACAAATACTTCTCCATAAGCGAAAAAATAAGCAAATAACCCCATCAATAAAATGGATATGCCCCAAAAAATTCCAAGAGCCAATCCAAAAGCCAGGGGGCTGATTCTGCAGCTTTTCATGACACCCTCCGTATTTTTATCTATAGTTAAATTATAGTCTCATATGGTTTATCCCGCTTAAAGCGCGCCTCTTTCAATGAATTGAATTTTTTGCTCAATTGGTAAGCAAAAATACTGGCAAATAAAACTAAAATCCGTATGATCAAAGGCTGATAGAGGTCATATGATTGAGTTGTTTAGGAGTGTCTATGGTTATTGCAGGGGTAGATGAAGTTGGCCGGGGGCCCCTGGCTGGCCCTGTCATTACAGCTGCAGTTATACTGGACGAACCGATTGATGGAATTAAGGATTCAAAGTTGCTAACGGCCGTCAAACGCCAGGAATTAGCTCTGGAGATTAAGAAAAAGGCCATATGTTTTGCCTTCGGTCGCGCGGAAGTCGAGGAAATCGATCGCTTAAACATTCATTATGCCACATTGCTGGCCATGCAAAGAGCAATTGAAGCATTGTCTGTAGTTCCCGATAAAATTTTAATCGATGGGGCCTTCCGACCCAAGGTGTCTATACCTTGCTATGCCATTGTCAAGGGTGATTCCTTCATCGCCGAGATCAGCGCTGCCTCAATTTTAGCCAAAGTGGAGCGTGACGAAGAAATGATAAGAATGGATAGTCTTTATCCTGGCTATGGTTTTAAAGACCACAAAGGCTATGCGACGGTTGCGCATCAGGAAGCGCTCTGCAAGCTTGGGCCTTGTGCTATTCACCGTAAAAAATTTAATCTGGTTTCCGAGCTTGCGGAGCGCTTGATATCTTAAGGCGTAACCAGGATTAGACGAAGTTTTAATCCAAAGGATTTGCAAACCATATGCCGACTGGCGTGATAGTCAATTTCCTGTATGAAGCTTTGTTCTGAAAGGCTGCTTTGTGAAAAATTCAAGGCTCGCGCAGGTTATCAAAGAGTATTCTGTGTGTGCTGATGGACATCAGTATTCCAAAAGAAGCAAGAAAGGTAACCATCGCAGTACCTCCATAGCTGATTAAAGGCAAGGGTATGCCTACTACCGGCAATATTCCCATGACCATCCCCATGTTGACAAATGCAGAAATAAAAAAAGTCATGGAAAGGCTTGCAGCAAGCAACCGCGTAAATCCCGTTTGTGCCTGTCTTGCAATGCGTAATCCTTGCAGGGAAATTAAGGCAATTAATATAATAATAATCACAGAGCCCACAAATCCAAATTCTTCGCCGCTGACAGCAAATATAAAATCGGTCGCATGCTCGGGTAAAAAGTTAAGATGGGATTGGCTGCCTTCTAACCAACCTTTCCCAAAAGCGCCGCCTGAACCGATTGCAATTTTTGACTGAATAATATGATAACCCGCACCAAGAGGATCACTTTCAGGATTTAAAAAAGTGATGATTCGCTGTTTTTGATAATCGTGCAGCATATGCCAAAGCAATGGAGCAGTAAAGCCGAGAGCAAGTATAAGGAATAAAATAATTCGTGTTTGAATGCCTGCTAAAAAAATAACGCTGATGCCTGCAGCTATAACCATTAATGCCGTACCCAAATCTGGCTGTTTGGCAATGAGCAGGGCGGGTGAGAAAATAATGACTGCACTGACCAGCAATGTTTTTATGTCCACAGGCCAGGGTTTGCGATCAAAATACCAGGCTGCCATCATGGGCACGGCAAGTTTCATGATCTCTGAAGGCTGAAAACGAAAAAAGCCAAGCTCTAGCCATCGTTGGGCACCCTTGCCGATTTTGCCTATGATCATGACGGCAATGAGTAGCGTGAGCCCAATCCCAAATATCCATGGAGCCCAAAGCTTATATTTGTGGGGAGGAATCATCGCAAAAACGAACATAACCGCAAAAGCCAAACCAAGGCGCATGCCTTGACGAACCAGCATACCGGCATTCTGATTGGAGGCGCTATAAAGAATGACAAGGCCGACGATAATCAGAAGAATTAGCAACCCGGCTAGAACAAAATCAATATGGAGTGATTTTGGTGTAAAACGATAAATAGGTCGGGAGTTATGCATGTTCATGAGTTTTGGTTTTTTTTGTCAGGTTAAAATAAGCATCCATTACTTTTCTGGCAATATTAGGCGCGATAAAGTCATTTTCTACCAGGACCGCAATGGCAATTTCAGGTTTTTCTACCGGCGCAAACGCGATAAATAAAGAGTGATCACGTAATGCTTCAGGTATTTCATGATATTTCTTTTTTTCGTATTGGCTGCCGCTGAATACTTGCGCTGTTCCTGTTTTAGCGGCAACGGTGTAATTGGTATTTCGGCCAAAACGATGACCTGTGCCTTCGTTACTGGAGACCACGTTTTGCATGGCATCAATCACTATATCCCAATAATTTTCATCCTTTAAACGAACCGGGTACTCTTCAAGTGGTGCGTATTTGTCAGTTTTCCCACCGTCAAAAGTGATTCGATCCAGTAAATGAGGTCGAAACCTGCGGCCATGCAGGCTCAGTCCAGCAGCCGCATTTGCAAGCTGAAGCGGGGAAGCCAGCATAAAACCTTGCCCGATAGCTGTAATCAAGGTGTCCCCGGGATACCAGGAAACGCCTTTACTCCTCTTTTTCCAGGCAGGGCTTGGCACAATTCCAGAGGCTTCTTCATGAAGATCTATGTGTGTCAGCTGCCCAAAGCCAAACTGAACAAGCATGTCTTCAATGGCAGATATGCCAAGCTGATTGCCAAGATGGTAAAAATAAGTATCGCAAGATACCGTAATCGCTTTTTTGAGGTTTATCGCACCATGCCCGATACGTTTCCAGTCCCGATACTTGTGGCTCACTCCCGGCAGGCGAAACCAGCCTGGATCATATATTTTAGTAAAGGGAGTAATAACTCCCTTATTTAAACCCGCCAAAGTAATAAATGGTTTTACCGTGGAAGCGGGCGGATATAGGCCTCTGACTGCGCGATTGTATAAGGGCCTATCCTGCGCGTTGGTTAATTGTTGATACTCATTGCTGCTGATGCCAGTCACAAAATGATTTGGATCATAACTGGGCGTGCTTACCATTGCTAACACCTCGCCCTGCTCCGCGCTCATGACAACAACAGCGCCTCGTTTATTTTGCATGGCCTGAAATGCGGCCTGCTGCAGTCTGGAGTCAATGGTAAGGTGCAATTTGGCGCCGGATATTGGAGCCTGCTTGCTGATTGTACGGAGAATCCGGCCGCTTACGTCAGTTTCAACCTGTTGATAGCCTACCTGACCATGCAAAATCGGTTCATAGAATTTTTCTATGCCTGTCTTGCCTATAAAATTCGTGGCCCGGTAATTAATGCCGCTCACAGTTTTCAATTCCTGTGCGTTAATGCGGCCAACATAACCCAGAAAATGTGCCGTGGCTTCCCCCAACGGGTAATGCCGCATCAGTCTTGCCTTAATGCTGACTCCGGGGAAAAGATGCTGGTTGCTCGCAAAAATCGCTACTTCTTCCTGGGTTAATCTTAATTTAAAGGGGATAGGGAGGTAAGAGCGGTTCTGTTTAAGTGCGTGATTGAAACTGTCAATATCATCATTTGTAATAGACGGGAGTAATTCTTTTAATCTCTGGAGGGTCTTTTTCATATTTTTTACATGCTCGGGAACAATCTCCAATGCATAGACCGGTATATTATCAGCCAATATCACGCCATTCCTGTCGAGTATAATTCCTCTTGGCGGAGCAATAGGGATGATACTCATCTGATTTTTTAAGGATAAGGTTGCAAACCTTTTATATTGGGAAAATTGTAAATAACCCAGCCGTAAAATTAAAATCATGGACAGCATGATAAGCAGAGCAACCAGCAAACTGAGTCTAAAGCTTTGCAAGCGGGTTTGTAGCTGCTTATTTTTGAAGGAATTATTTAAATACATCACAGACTAAATTATCAAATCTTGTCGCGTATAACCTGCTTTTATGGAGAATTTCAGGTTTTTTATTTGAAAATAATCATTATACAGGGTGCGAGACCGTCTGGACAGAACCGAGGTTAAATGATTATTTATGATAAGGATGGTTATTTATGATGCATAAGGCCCGATAAATTGCTTCGAGAAAAACTATTCTGACTAAGGGGTGAGGCAGAGTAAGCCTGGATAAGGACCAACGTTCTTGGCAATGTTTTAGAAGCTTGCTTGATAAGCCCTCAGGCCCGCCAATCAGAAAACATAAATGACTGTTGATCTGTTGCAAGCGTTCAAGCTTTTTTGCCAGCTCCTCGCTGGTAAATGCTTCTCCCTTCAGATCAAGGGCAATCAGGTATGAACCAGCGGGGATAGCCTGTTCAATTAATGCGCTTTCTTTTTCCATGATTCGTGCAAGATCGGCTGACTTGCTGCGGCGCAAAAGTGGAATTTCGATGATGGAGAGAGTTATGCTGTCACGCAGCCTTTTGGAAAATTCAAAAACCGCATCCTCAACCCAGGAAGGCATCTTATGGCCAAGCGCAATTAATGAGATTTTCAACATAATTCAGGTAAAGTTAATATGAGTCCCAGAAAATTTATCTGGCTCACAGGACAAAAATATATGTTACCGACATCAACTCGCTGTATTCCGCTGATTGTTAGTTTTTTTTGTCTCAAGCCAGGTCTATTAAAGCAGTGCAGCATTAGTCCTGCCACAATCCTTCCAAATTATAAAAAGCGCGGATTTCAGGTTGTAACACATGAACAACAATATCGCCAAAATCAATTAACGCCCAATCGCCGCTATCCAATCCTGTAGAACTAAGCGCCGGTACTCCCTGAGCCTTCATATTTTCCAATAAGTGTTCGGCAATGGATTTAACGTGCCTTGAAGAACGGCCGGAACAGATAATCATATAGTCGGTGATAGTTGTTTGTTTTCTGACATCCAGGGTGATGGTGTCAATAGCCTGTATGTCTTCTAAACATGAAATAACTTGATTAAGGATAGGGTGATTTTCGGTCATAAGTCAGAAACAATGGTTTAAAAGCGGTGGATGATAGCAGTATTTTTTTTTTAGCACAAAAAAATTGAAAAATAACCCAGGGTAAACGCATCTAATTTTTGAACATTATTAAGGTTTCTTTTGCCCACGTGCCGTGCTTTATGCACGGCATCCAGACGATCTTGAATAATTGTCGAAACTGGATTCCGCGCATAAAACGCGGAAAGTAGACATCTTGAATCGACAATGTGCATTTAGATGCGTTACCCTGAAAAATAACCAGGCCAAGATTATATTGCCAATTCTCATGGAGAAGTGACTTGATCATAGGTTAAATGAAAAGGCGATAATTCAGCGCAAATGCTTTTTACGCAAGAAATTCATGAGAGTTGGATTTATCAAGCCTGAATTTTGTGACTGAGGCTGGTTTTGTTTTCGTCGGATCAGACTGATTTGTCATGAGCCGGCGAATAGTAAAATTCAAGAAAACACACAATGCGGTTGCGGCAATTAATATATAAAGCAGGACGGTAAAAGTCTCGGCATAATGGCTTTTTAGAGCGATTACGCTGATGCTGCTTAATTCTTTTTTTGAAATTGCGGTTATTGCGGCCAATTTACCGGATAAAAACCCTCCAAGCCCAAGGGATACAAAGAAAATACCCATCATGGTGCTCACTTTTTTGTTGCTTGAAAGTATTGTGATAGCAGACAATCCAACAGGGGAGAGGAGTAATTCGGCTAAAGAAATCATGAGATAGGCGGGAATAAAAAATAGGGGAGACAATAAAGACAGGTTGTCATTAAGATGGCTAACAAGAGTAATAACGGCATAAGCCGCTATCATGCATATCATAGAAGCTAAAAATTTATTGCCTACCCGAATGCTATGTTGGGCAAGGGATATTTTCTTGATTTTGCGCCCCAAAAAAAGGCCAAAGAGGATCATGCCAAAGCTCTGGACGGCCACATAATAGGGAGGGGGAAATGGCATCCCAAATAAAGTTGGCTGCACGACCCGCTTTAAAAAAAGAGTAAGCGATAAAAACATTTGAAAATAAAATGCCCAAAACATAATGGATATCAGGCATAAAATTCCAATAACCAACGTCTGGCGGGACTGCATCCCGCGTTCTTCTTTTACGGTCAATATCAAATAGGCTAATGAGAGTAAGCCAATTACACTAAAGAGGGCATCAGCAATACCCGGCTGATTAAGCGTCCAGTATGAGCCGTAACACACAAGCACAATCAAAAGTAAAGCCAATACTATATTCTTAAATTGAAATTGAAACGGTGTATAGTCTTTAATATGGTAACGATAAACGCCATAGCAAAAAACAAAAACGGCCAGTATCATCCCAAAGGCAGCGCTTAAAAAAGAAACTGACCATCCGAATGTGGACTGGATGTAGCTTGGGAAAGTTGTTCCCAAAATGATGCCTGTTGTGATGCCCATGTAGAAAATTGTAAAGCCGCGCTCGCGATTGGGAGATTCCACTAAGTATTCATTCCCTAAAAGCGAGGAGATATTTGGCTTTAACAAACCTGTTCCAACGGCAATGCAGGCCAGGGAGAAAGTCAGTCCTGTTTTAGAATCTAAAAGCCCGAGTGAGAGATAACTAAAAAAAAGAAAAAAAGCCCCAAGTAGAATAGTTCGCTTTTGCCCTAAAAGATGATCAGCAATCCAGCCGCCAAATACAGGAGAGAGGTATGTAAGCGCGGTAAATGAACCGACTAAAGGATATACCCGGCTGTCATCCCATTTGAAATGCATTACAAGATATAGGGCGAGCAATGTTTGAACGACGTAAAAACCATATCGTTCCCACATTTCCGTTGCAAAAAAAATTTTTAATGAAGGGGGATGGGGGGCATGTTTTTGCACTTGGTTATCAGGCTGGTTAACACTGCCTGCAGTTTAACATAGCGAAGATTATTTTTACATACTCCAAGTACTGTCTCAAAGCGGCTTTCCTGCTGCCCCCAAGATATGACAAAAAAATGTTAACCGGCATGTAAATCACCTCCTGGGTGAATTGCATAAGGAACTCTGAATAGGGCACTATATAACAGTTTTTTTAAGCCGCAGCAGTTATGAAAGGATTTTGATATGTCAAAGCAATTTGTATTGACTCCGGGCAGTGTAACGCTTAAAGAGTTAAAAGATGCCGTATGGACTGGTTTGCCCTGCCGTCTTAATGAGACCTGTTTTTCCAATATTTCTGCCTCAGTTGCAACTATTCAACATATTATTGATAAAGAAATAACAGTTTATGGCATCAATACGGGGTTTGGCTCGCTGGCCAGTGAAAGAATTTCCACTGATAATTTAAAAAAACTGCAGCGTAACATCGTGCTTTCTCATGCTTGCGGCAGCGGGAAATTGCTTGATGATGATGTTGTGGCCATGATCCTCTTATTGAAGATCAATAATCTTGCCCAAGGTTATTCCGGAGTTCGTCGCGAATTAATTGATGCCTTTATCGCGCTTTATAATGCGTCTGTCTATCCCTGTATACCCGAAAAAGGATCAGTAGGCGCTTCCGGGGATCTGGCGCCGCTTGCCCATCTGTCCCTGCCTTTGCTTGGTGAAGGCGAGGTTCGTTATGAGGGAAAGATACTGTCTGCTAAGAAGGGATTGGAAATAGCAGGCATTAAACCCTTTGATCTGGCGCCGAAAGAAGGATTGGCTTTGCTTAATGGGTTGCAGGTTTCAACAGCCCTTTGTCTTAAGGCCTTTTTCCTCTGCGAATGGTTATTTGAAGCTGCGGTGCTGGCAGGAAGTCTTACTGTGGATGCGGCATGCGCAAGCGATGTCCCTTTTGATGATCGCATACATAAGGTACGCGGCCATGAGGCTCAGCGGCGGGTGGCTGCTATGTATAAGGAACTTTTGGCAGGAAGTGCTATTCGGGAGTCGCATCGCGATTGCTCGCGCGTCCAAGATCCTTATTCCCTGAGGTGTCAGCCGCAAATAATGGGCGCTGTGCTCCATCAGATGGAATTTGTTGGCCAAACTTTGCAGGTGGAGGTAAATGCGGTTTCTGATAATCCTTTGGTTTTTGCTGAAACAAATGATGTTTTGTCCGGCGGAAATTTCCATGGCGAAATCATTGCCATGGCTGCAGATAATTTAGCTTTAGCAATCGCTGAAATGGGAGCTAATTCAGAGCGGCGTACGGCTTTACTGATTGATAAACACTATAGCGGATTACCTCCTTTTCTTGTCAAAGACAGTGGTTTGAATTCAGGCTTTATGATTGCCCATGTTACTGCTGCATCCTGTGCCAGCGATAACAAGGCCAAGGCCCATCCTCACTCAGTAGACAGTTTGCCCACTTCAGCCAATCAGGAGGATATTGTTTCCATGGCCACCAATGCTGCCTTGCGCTTGCACGATATGATTGATAATACGGCAACCATTCTTGCCATTGAGCTTTTGGCTGCTTGCCAGGGGCTTGAATTTCGCGCACCAGACACCACATCCCCAAAACTGCAAAAAGTATATGAGAAAGTGCGCACTTTTGTTGAGCCTTATATCACGGATCGTTATTTTGCCCCGGATATTGCCATGATTAAACAGCAGATATTAATGGGGGGTTTTGCTGTTGATAACCTTGCAGATTAGCCGTTTTCTTGCCTTTAATCATGAAAGAATGAACAAATTGATGATAATTGATTTATGACTGTAGATATATTTACTGACGGCGCATGCAAAGGCAATCCTGGTCCAGGCGGATGGGGAGCATTGCTGCGCTACAATGGACATGAAAAACTCTTGCATGGGGCGGAGCGGCTGACCACGAACAATCGCATGGAATTAACTGCAGCCATACAAGCGCTCTCTGCATTAAAGCGCCCATGTCTTGTGAATTTATATACTGATTCCCAATATTTGCGTCAAGGGATGACGAGTTGGCTTGCGCAATGGAAAAAAAAAGGCTGGCTTAATTCAAGAAAAGAACCGGTAAAAAATGCTGATCTATGGCGCCAGTTGGATGAATTGGCCCAAAAGCATCAAATTCACTGGCACTGGATAAAAGGTCACAGTGGCCATCCGGAAAATGAACTGGTCGATGCGCTTGCAAACCAGGCCATAGCAGCCCTGGCAAATGAATGATGCTGGGATTTATCCATTTTTGATTAAGTTATTTCCTAAGAATGAGGACATATCCAAGATGCGACAAATTGTATTAGATACTGAAACGACCGGCATTGGTTTTGAAAATGGCCATCGGGTAATTGAAATTGGCTGCGTAGAGATGATAGACAGGAAAATAACGAACCGTCATTTTCATGTCTACCTCAATCCTGAAAGGGCAGTCGATGAGGGCGCGTTCAGGGTTCATGGAATCAGTACCGAATTTTTACAAGATAAGCCCTTCTTCAAAGATATACTGTCTGATTTTCTTGAATTTGTCGATGATGCGGAATTGATTATTCATAATGCACCTTTTGATGTTGGCTTTTTAAATGCCGAACTGCGTCTTGCAAATTGGCCTAAACCCATACAAAAACACTGCCGCATTTTCGACACGCTGGAATATGCAAGAAAAAAGCATCCTGGTCAGAGAAATAGTCTTGACGCTTTATGCAAACGGTACGACATAGATAATTCCAACCGCCAATTGCATGGCGCTTTGCTTGATGCTGAAATTTTAGCCTGGGTTTATTTAGCCATGACAGGCGGCCAGGCCAGTTTATTTGTAGAGGAACAGTCAACAGCCATCATCGTAGAAAAAAATCAAAAACAAGACTTTGTTGCTTTAAACAGCGCAACCCCGGTCATTTTTGCAAATGAAGAAGAGCTTGCAAGACATCATGAATTCATTGAATTCATGATTCAAGACTCAGGGATTAACCTATGGGAAGAAAAATCGACATAGCAGGTTATTTCATCGAATTTGGCGCCAAAATGCAGGAAATTGATCTCCATGTCGCTTGATTTACCCTCTATCCAAGCTGTTCACGTTTGAAAAACTCTCCGCCCTTAAATACAGTATTTGATATTAATAATTAAACAAACAAGTTTAAATAACTTTAATATGTAAAATTATTGTACTATTATTTTAAGACAATAGTACAAGATACAGGATAAGTCATGGAAGAAAAGCGTCTATCCAGCCATCCATTGATTGTCCCTTTCATTATCGGCGCAGGTTTATTTCTTCATTCAAATTTGTTGCAGGCAAATACAATCCAAGGCAAGGATATTTTCCTTGCTAAACCAATTGGTCTATTGGCAGTCAATACTTTTATTTATAATCCAAAAACGTTGCGCTGGAAAGCTGTTAAAAACGGGCGAGTAATCAGAACGGGAAGAGGTTCAGGGGGTAGAAGTTACTGTCCGGATGTCAAGCGCTCATGCAGAACGCCTACCGGCACTTACCGAATTATCAGCAAACGTGGGCCAAGCTGCCGTTCCAGCCGCTATCCGGTAGGAAGAGGTGGCGCGCCCATGCCTTATTGCATGTTTTTCAGCAAATACTATGCCATCCACGGTTCTCCTGATGTGCCAAACTACAACGCAAGCCACGGGTGCATCCGGGTCAAACCCCATGATGCCCGCTGGCTTCATCAGAATTTTTTACACATCGGTTCAAAAGTAGTGGTCCAACCCTATTGAGAAGAAGCTGATTTGCTTTCGAACAGCGATTCTATGCGAGGGATTCATCATCCTCATCACCTATGCTGAAAGAAGAGCCGCACCCGCAGGTGGTTTTAGCATTGGGGTTGCGGATGACAAATTGTTCACCCTGAATATTTTGGATGTAATCAATTTCAGCGTTTTGCAGATATTGATAGCTCATCGAATCTATCAGTAATTTTACTGAGTTTTGGCCGTTAGAACAGTGTTGTTCAATAACTGTGTCGTCATCCTGAATCGTTTCGTCAAAGGTGAATCCGTATTGAAAACCAGAGCATCCGCCACCTGTGATGTACACGCGCAAATGCAAATTAGGATTTTCTTCCTCTGCAATAAGCGCGGCAACCTTATCTGCGGCGCTGACTGAAAAATAAACACCGGTTTCTGAATTGGATGAAAAATTGACCTGGGTCATGTCGACTCCATATATAAAAAAGATGAATGGTTCAAAACTTGCGATACATAAGTATATTATACATGATTACCGTATGATTTGTTCAATTGTAGCACCGCCTAAACACTGGTTTTTATCATAGAAAACAATGTATTGTCCGGGAGTAATGGCTCTCTGCGGCGTTGAAAACATGACGTAATGCTCATCGCCATCAGCAGGCGACACCACGCAGGCCTGTTCAGATTGGCGATAACGCGTTTTCGCATAACAGGTTAAAGGCATCTGGCAGTCAGATTGAGTTAGCCAATGCACAGGCCCACAGATGAGGCCTTGCGCATACAACATCGGGTGCTGGCTGCCCTGGGCTACTATCAAGCTATTGCTGCTGATATCCTTGTCCACCACATACCAGGGTTCATCATTGCCTTCTCGGAGGCCGCCTATACCTAACCCCTGGCGTTGTCCTAAGGTAAAAAACATCAAACCATCATGCTTGCCAATGGTTTCTCCCAGGGTAGTTTTTATTGGCCCGGGTTTGGCAAGCATGTATTCATTTAAAAAAGACTTGAATCGTTTTTCGCCGATAAAACAAATTCCTGTGGAGTCTTTTTTATCATGGTTGATCAAATTTAATTTTTTTGCAAAATCACGAACTTCTGATTTTAGATAATCCCCGACAGGAAAGAGGGTTTTACCCAATGCTTCAGTATCAACAGCATGGAGAAAATAGGTTTGATCTTTTTCCCGATCTTTTGCCTTGAACAACTGGCCATGCCCGTTTTTAACCTGTACGCGCGCATAATGTCCTGTCGCAATCAGATCCGCGCCTAATGACATGGCGTGGTTTAAAAAGGCATTAAATTTAATTTCTTTATTGCAAAGCACATCAGGATTGGGTGTTCGGCCTTTTTCGTATTCATTGAGAAAATGATTAAAGACGCGTTGATAGTATTCGTTTGAAAAATTCACGCTATGGAGCGGGATCTGCAATTGTTCGCACACCGCGCGCGCATCGTTCAAATCCTGGGCGGCAGCACAATAACCATCCTTGTCATCCATTTCCCAGTTCTTCATGAATAAACCTTCTACCTGGTAGCCTTGCTCGAGAAGCAACCAGGCTGCAATGGAAGAGTCAACTCCTCCTGACATGCCGACTATGACTTTTTGACTCATATGAATTAAGTATAATATTAAAATGTATAAAATTTAGTTATTTTACGCTATACTTAACATGGATACAAATACGGTTTTCTTTTGCAAGACAACTTTTTAAAGCTGTTATTGCGAATTTTGTTTCGCAATTCAGAGAGTTTTTTGCAACTTGAAAACAGGTCTTTTTTATTATTTTGTTTATTATGAAAATTTGTTTGAAAACTCAGGCCTTAAGCCGGGAAACAGTGAATGTTACTGCTGATATCATGGAACGGATGCCTGTGCACGTATGTGCCCCGTGTCGCTTAAGCTGCTCTTTTGAGGTCCATAAACAGGACAGCTATTATTTGTTGTTCATGGATACCAAAGGCACGCTAAGCATCACGTGCCAACGCTGCGCTCATCCATTTGAGTATGAATATCATCATAAGACTGAACTTGCGGTCTGTGATTCTGATTCCACGGCTGAAAGGCTGATGGAACAATTCGATTGCATGGTGATCGAAAATACGCAGATTAATTTACTGGATATTCTAACAGACGATCTGCATTTGTTCTTACCTGAAAAGCACGAGGATATTCAGCACTGCCACACAGAAATCAGGGAATATCTTAAGGCTTGATATCCGGGGTTTTAAGCTGCAACATGGACTCTGCCTGATTTATGATTTAAAATCTACCAATTTTAAATACTTTACGAAGAATTTATTCTGCAATACTTGGATTGCAAAAAAAAAATGGGTAATATTTCGACCTTATGAAAACAAATTGTTTAGGAGTAATACAATGGCTGTTCAACAAAATAAAAAATCGCGCTCTCGCCGAGATATGCGCCGTTCACATGATGCACTAAAAAAACCTACCCTTTCTGTGGACCCAACAACCGGTGAGACTCATCTTCGCCACCATATCACTCCGGACGGTTATTACCGCGGCCGTAAAGTTCTTGATACTGAAAATGCCTACGAACTAGATGAAGAGTAATGCCTTTGAACACCATTACCATTGCTGTTGATGCGATGGGGGGGGATCATGGCTTGAATGTCGTGATCCCGGCTTGCATCCGCGCTATTAAAAACAACCCTGATCTCAAGTTAATATTAGTCGGCGATCACGATAAGATTGACAAATATTTAAAGAAAGAGAACATGGCATCCAGCCGGCAATTTTCTATTGTCCATGCTTCAGAAGTTGTCTCTATGGACGAATTACCTTCGCATGCCTTGCGTAACAAGAAAGATTCTTCCATGCGCGTGGCTCTTAATCTGATCAAAGACGGCAAAGCTCAAGCTTGCGTCAGTGCTGGAAATACCGGGGCATTAATGGCTACGGCCAGATTTGTGTTAAAAACACTGCCAGGAATTGACAGGCCCGCAATTATTACGGAACTTCCCACTGTAAAAGGCAAGACCCGGGTTATCGATCTTGGCGCCAATGTCGATTCATGCGCTGAGCATCTCTTCCAGTTTGCCATTATGGGGTCTGCCTTGATTCAGGCGTTGGATAATAAACCAAAGCCAAAAATTGGTTTGTTAAATATCGGGGTTGAAGAAATCAAAGGAAACGATCAGGTCAAGCGCACCGCTCATATGCTTGCTGAATGCAGCGTGATGAATTACATCGGTTATGTTGAAGGAGATCAATTTTATACCGGTGATGTGGATTTGGTCGTTTGTGATGGTTTTGTCGGTAATGCCGCTTTGAAAGCCAGCGAGGGCCTTGCAAAATTAATGCTTTCTCTTCTTAAAGAATCCTTCACACGAAACTGGATGGCTAAATTAGCCGGTTTTGTTGCATTTCCAGCTTTATCACACCTTAAAAAACGCATGGATCCTGCCCGATATAATGGCGCGAGCATGCTTGGCTTAAATGGGATCGTCGTTAAAAGTCACGGCGGCGCTAACGAGTTGGCATTTCAGCATGCAATCGAAGAAGCGGTGTTGCAGGTTAAGAATAATGTGGTTGATTTGGTGCGCGTCCAAATCACGAACTTCATCAATCAAGGTTTGTTGTTATGAAGAATGCGGTAATCAGCGGTACCGGAAGTTATTTACCGGAACGAGAGCTCACCAACAAAGAATTGGAAACCATGTTGGATACCAGCGATGAATGGATATTGACGCGTACAGGAATCAGCAGCAGGCATATTGCAGCAGCGCATGAAACCACTTCTTTCATGGCAGGCAAGGCTGCTAAGCAAGCCCTTGAGTCATCAGGACTTGCTGCCGATGAAATTGATTTAATTGTCGTTGCAACCTGTACTCCTGACCATTTTTTTCCAAGCATGGCCTGTCACGTGCAACATGCATTGCAGATTACCCGACCAATCCCTGCATTTGATATCGGTGCTGCCTGTAGCGGTTTTGTATACGCAATGGATCTGGCCAGGCAATACATCAGCGCCGGCAATGCAAGGCATGTTCTGGTTGTTGGCAGCGAAAGCATGTCCCGTGCCGTAGATTGGAATGACAGGTCAACCTGCGTTTTGTTCGGTGACGGGGCAGGCGCTTTGGTACTCAGCGCTAAAGAAGAGCAGGGGATAATCGGCAGTGTCTTGCATTCATCCTATGATGAGGGAAGCCTTCTTACCTATGCTACCCATAATTCAGATGGTTCAAGACCATTGATAGGGATGCGCGGCAATGAGGTTTTTAAAATCGCAGTTAATATCATGGGTGAAATTGTTGATGAAGTGTTAGAGCAAAGTAACCTGCAAAAGTCTGATATTAAATGGCTGGTTCCGCATCAGGCAAATATCCGTATCATTCAGGCAATTGCCAAAAAATTGTCGCTCCCGATGTCGCAGGTGATTGTGACGATCAAACATCAGGGCAACACTTCTGCAGCATCGATTCCCCTGGCGTTGGATTATTCAATCCGGGAAAAGCGCATCAAACGCGGCGATTTATTGCTTCTGGAATCGTTTGGTGGCGGCATGACTTGGGGCGCCATGGTAATACGCTATTGAAATCTTTGGGTTACAGATTCTGCATGGCAATATGAACAATAACTGAGAGGATCGTTAACTGATGTTGAATATGGCTTTTGTTTTTCCCGGACAGGGTTCGCAATCTGTTGGAATGCTTAAAACGCTTGCCAGCCAGTATTCCATAGTGACTGAGCTGTTTGGCGAGGTCTCGGAACGAATAGGATATGACGTCTGGAAGATGGTACAGGAAGATCCAGACGGGAAGCTCAACCAAACAGAATACACCCAGGTTGCGATGCTTGCCGCTGATGTTGCGGTTTATAAAACGCTGCAGAGCCAAAAGGCCATCCGGCCTGCGATGATGGCCGGCCATAGCCTTGGCGAATACGCGGCTTTGGTTTGTGCTGAAGCCATAAGCTTATCTGACGCTGCTTTTCTGGTATCCAAGCGGGGGCAGTTAATGCAGGAAACTATCCCTCTTGGTGAGGGCGCAATGGCAGCGATCATCGGCTTGCCCGATGATACGGTTGACATGCTATGTCAGGAAGCAAGCAGTCACAATCAAATTGTAATCCCGGCTAACTATAATGCGATTGGGCAAGTAGTGATTGCAGGACACACGCCTGCGGTTACCGAGGCCATAGCGCTTGCGGAAAAGCAAGGGGCGCGTATGGCTAAAATTATTCCGGTGAGCGTTCCATGCCACTGTCCATTGCTCACGCGTGCGGCTGAGCTTTTTGCTGAATTTTTAGAACAGGCAGAATTCAAACCGCCTGTGGTTCCTGTGATCAGCAATGTTGACGTGAGCCTGTATCAAGCGGCAGATCAGATAAAAAAACTTCTGAAGGAACAATTATATCGGCCGGTGCGCTGGGTTGAAACCATTCAACTGATGAAGCAGCAGGGCGTTGAAACCATCTTTGAGTGTGGTCCCGGGAATGTGTTAAGCGGGCTTATCAGGCGTATTGATAAAACTTTGACTCCTGTTAGTGTCCATGATCCTCTTTCTCTGGAGACAGCATTAACCAAATTAGAAACTGTAAGTTAGGGGATGAGTGAATGAGTTTAAAGGATAAGAAAGTATTGGTTACTGGCGCCAGCCGCGGCATAGGCAAGGCGATTGCGTTAACTCTGGCAAAGGGCGGCGCTTTTGTAGTCGGTACTGCAACATCCGAGAAGGGTGCAGATGCCATTCAGGAGTATCTGCAACAGGAGAATTTATCAGGCGCAGGCATGGTGCTTGATGTGACTCAAAAAGAAAGTGTTGAAAATCTAATGACCAGATTGGCTGATGAAGAAAAACAGCCTGAAATTCTCGTAAATAACGCAGGCATCACCTGTGATAATTTATTGCTGCGCATGGATGATGAAGAGTGGTATCGGGTTATTGAAACTAATTTAAACGCTGTATACCGGCTGACTAAAGCCTGTCTTAAATCCATGTTTCGTGCCCGCTGGGGCAGGATCATCAGCATTGGTTCGGTAGTAGGAGCCAGCGGTAATTCGGGGCAAACTAACTACACGGCTGCCAAAGCCGGGCTAATTGGATTTTCCAAGTCGCTTGCCCAGGAAATAGGAAGCAGGGGAATTACCGTGAATGTGGTAGCGCCTGGTTTTATTGATACGGATATGACAGCAGCCTTGCCGGATATGGTTAAGGAAGAAATGCTGAAGCGGATTCCCTTACGTCGTTTTGGTGCAGTTGAAGATATTGCCGAAGCGGTTGCATTTCTGGCTTCCGACAGCGCAAGGTATATCACAGGGGAAACCATCCACGTCAATGGCGGCATGTATATGAATTGATTTAAAAACCGGATGGATTGACCTGTTACCCTGGGTTGGCTAAAATTTAACCATAAAATTATTGGATTTTAAACTTGCGTTATCTGAAGAATCGAATAAACTAGCCAACATTATTTTTTTATAATTGAAAGAGGAAATACAAGTTATGAGTACTGTAGAAGAGAGAGTTCGCAAAATTGTCGTTGAACAATTGGGAGTAAAAGAAGAAGAATTAAAAAACGATGCTTCCTTTGTAGACGATTTGGGTGCAGATTCCCTGGACACAGTTGAACTGGTTATGGCTCTTGAGGAAGAGTTTGAGACCGAGATTCCTGATGAGAAAGCTGAAAAAATCACAACGATTCAAGAAGCCATTGATTATATTGAGGCCAATCTAAATAAAGAAGAAGCCTAATCCTGATTTTGAGGAGTTATTCATTGAATAAGCGGCGTGTTGTAGTCACCGGTATAGGTATGTTGACCCCCGTGGGTTTAAATGTTGAGGAAACCTGGCGTAATATTTTGGCAGGTGTAAGTGGCGTTGGCCTGGTAGACGAGTTTGATACCAGCGACTATACAACCAAAATATGGGCTAAAGTCAAAAACTTTAACGTTGAAGAGCATATGCCGCTTAGAGAAGCGCGTAAAATGGATTTATTTACGCAATACGGAATGGTGGCTGCTGATGAGGCAATTAAAGATGCCAATCTAACGATTGACGATGAGTTATCCTATCGTGCTGGTGTGGCTGTCGGAGCAGGCATTGGCGGTATTCAAACCATCACCAATAACCAGGAAAAATTAATGCAGGGCGGACCAAGAAAGGTTTCTCCCTTTTTTATTCCAGCGGGCATCATTAATATGGTCGCAGGCCAAATTTCCATTAAGCATCATTTAAAAGGGCCCAATATCTCAGTCGTTACCGCCTGCACAACAGGTACTCACAATATTGGGCTTGCCGGGCGGATGATTGCATATGGCGATGCAGATGTCATGATTTGCGGCGGAGCGGAAATGACCACAACGCCGCTTTGTCTTGCTGGTTTTTCTGCTGTTCGTTCTTTATCCAAGCGCAATGATGAACCAGAAAAAGCTTCCCGTCCCTGGGACAAAGATCGTGACGGGTTTGTCATGGGAGAGGGTGCAGGCATTCTTGTTCTTGAGGAATATGAGCGTGCCAAGGCTCGCGGTGCCAAAATTTATGCGGAATTATGCGGATTTGGTATGTCTGCGGATGCTTTTCACATCACTGCTCCCGATGAAGACGCAGACGGTGCGGCGCGCGCTATGGCAATTGCTGTTGCAGATGCCGGTGTTTCACCTGTTGTGGTGGACTATATTAACGCGCACGGTACTTCTACCTATTTAAATGATTTGAATGAAACACTGGCTATCAAGCGCGTGTTTAAAGAGCATGCCTATGATCTTGCAGTGAGTTCTACCAAATCTATGACCGGTCACTTGCTGGGAGCTGCTGGGGCTGTTGAGGCGATTTTCAGTGTATTGGCTATTCGTGACCAAATTGCGCCTCCAACAATTAATCTTGACAATCCTGATGAGGGATGCGATCTGAATTATGTGGCTCATAAGCCTCAGGAAAGAACCATCGAGTATGCCCTGAGCAACTCTCTGGGCTTTGGCGGCACAAATGGCAGTCTGTTATTCAAACGCATCAGCTGATTGATTGCAGGTTAGTTGCTGGCAGCTGCAAATTATGATTTTTGCCCTTATCTGCAGCATGGAGAAATCATGAAGCGTTGCTGGCTGAAGTATTTTATTATTTCCAGCGTCACCTTGCTTATCATTCTCATGGCGTTGGGAATACATGCAATCGCCTGGCTTTATCAGCCTATGTTAGCTGAAAGAGCCGCCCCAATTGTGTTTTCGGTTGATAAAAACACTTCCGCTGCCTCTTTTGTTCACCGCTTAAAAAACCATGGCTTGATCCAATCTGAATTTCTGTATCTGTCGCTGATTCGTCTCCAGGGCCTCTCCCAGAGCCTCAAGGCAGGTATCTATCAAATTATGCCCAAAGAATCAGCCATGCAATTTTTGGCGCGGGTAGCTGCCGGCGATGTATTGATAGAAAGCTTTACCATCATTGAAGGAACAACCCAATTCCAGGTAGAAAAAAATCTTAAGGCCGCGGAATATCTGACGTATGCAGAACAGGACTGGGACATTATTGCCAAAGATTATCCAAGTTCTGAGGGATTGTTGCTCGCGGATACCTATCACTATCAGGCAGGAAGTCAAAGCATTGATTTGATTTTGCAGGCTCATGCAAACCTTAAGCGATTTCTAAATGACGCCTGGGAAAATCGAAGCCCAGGATTGCCATACAAGTCGCCCTATGAATTGCTGATTACGGCTTCCATCTTGGAAAAGGAAACCGCTTTGCCTCATGAAAAAAAATTAATTGCAGGAGTGATTGTGAATCGCCTGCGCAAAAATATGCCGCTGCAAATGGACCCTACTGTCATCTACGCAATGGGGTCGAATTTTCATGGCAAACTGACGCGCGAGCATTTGCAGGTGGATTCTCCCTATAATACTTACCGCAATCGAGGATTGCCTCCTGCACCGATTGCCATGGTGGGTAAAGAAGCCATTTTTGCCGCAGCGCATCCAGATACAACCAATTATTTATACTTTGTGGCCAAAGGCGATGGCAGCCACCATTTTTCCGCAACCTATGACGAGCAAAAAAAAGCAATAGCGCGATACAGGAAAAATTATGACATTAACTTCTAAGGGACATTTTATTGTGGTCGAAGGACTCGAGGGAGCCGGGAAATCGACAGCCTTGAATACGATTAAGGGATTTTTAGCAAGCCGTACCGCTGAATGTATCACCGTACGCGAGCCCGGAGGCACTCCTACTGGCGAATTATTACGGCATATCATTACTAATGCTCATGCTGAAGAGATGCTGGATGCCCGTGCCGAGCTTTTGTTGCTTTATGCATCGCGTGTGCAGCTGCTTGAACAAGTCATTCTTCCCGCACTTGCCTGCGGTTCTTGGGTGTTAGCCGATCGGTTTGAATTGTCTACTTTTGCTTATCAGGGTGGAGGCAGGAAGCTTGATCATGAGTTTATTGAGTGTTTGTCAACCCATTGTCTCAAAGGTTTCAGGCCAAACTTGACTTTGTTTCTTGATATTTCACCGGAAAAAGGCTTGCGGCGGGCGAAAAAGCGGGGTCGTATTGACCGGATTGAGCGGGAATCCCTGGCTTTTTTTAACGACGTTTATAAGAGTTACCATGATCATATCCGAACGATGGAACATGTGGTCGTGATTGACGCCAGCAAGCCTTTGGCGCAAGTGCAAAGCGATATTCAAATCGCACTGGAAGACTATATGAAACATCATGCAGCCAATGCATCCTATTGAGCCGTTGGGCATGCACGCAAAGTTTTGGAGCCTGATAGAGCCTTTGCTGCAAAAAAAACAATTTCCTGAGGCAGTTTTGTTTGCCGGCTCAAAACTGGCGAATATTCCCCAGTTTGCTTACCGGCTTATTGCCAAATTGCTTTGCCATGATTTCCGTGCTTGTGGTGCGTGCAATTCCTGCCGGGCAATTATAGAGGGTTCGCATCCAGACGTTCATGTTATCAAGCTGGATGAGCACGATAAAAACATTAAAATCGACCAGATTCGGGCTTTGCAACAGGAAATTTATCAAACGCCGAAGTGGGGGACGTTCTCATTTATAGTCATGGAAGCGGCTGATAAAATGAATGTTTTTGCTGCTAATGCCTTATTAAAAATACTGGAAGAGCCTCCCGCTCATGCGCGCTTTATTTTAATTGCTGAACAAGTAAACCTGCTTTTACCTACCATCATCAGCCGTTGTCATAAATATCTGTTTCCAATTGAAACCTGCCTAAACAGTGCCATTTTTGATAACTGTCTTCAGTTGGGTAAACTCTATCCAGAAGCCAGCAAAGAATCAGTTATCTTTAAAGAACTTTCTTCTTTCCTGAATGATCTTGAGGATTTAATGGAGGAAAGAATTTCTCCCTGCAAATTCGCTGAATCCTGGTTAAAATACAGTATGGAGGCAGTGCTATGGATGTTATATTTAATTTCTGCACAATTGCTCTACCATCAATTGGTCGGCGCTCAGGATTCTGAGGCCATGCCGTGGCTTGGGCAATTACAACGTTTATCAATTTTGATAAAGCCGATTGACTTGTTTGCTCAAATTGATCACATTAATGCGCTTGTTCGAAAAATAAACCATAATGTAAATATTAATCAAACATTAGCATTAGAAACGTTATTGCTGGGTTATTTGAGAAAGCTGCATGAATGAACAACTCCCTGTATTGGTGTGCTCATATTCCGATGAAGAATCGCTCTATCGGGCATATATGTCATTTGTTGCCAATGGAGGGCTCTTTGTACGTACAAAACAGGATTATCCCCTGGGCGCTCAAGTTAAGTTGTCTGTGAGGCTGTTTAATGAGCCGGACATTCATATGGTTGCGGGAAAGGTGGTTTGGGTTACGCCTAAAGGCGCGCAGGGTAATAAGCCGTCAGGAGTTGGCGTGCAGTTTGTAGACGATGATGGACGCTATCTTGGCAATAAAATAGAATCATATCTTGCAGGTTCTTTAAAGTCCACCAAGTTTACAGATACATTATAAAAAAACCTGGATTATGTCATATGAGTTTTTAACATGCAGCAAGCCAATCAAACCGCCGCTCTAATAGATTCCCACTGTCACTTGCATAGCCTTGAGCTGGCTGACTTTAACCATGATATGGATGAGGTGATCAAAAAAGCCCACGACAATGGGGTGCAGGGATTTTTATGTGTTTGCATTGAATTGGATGAATTGCCAATGCTTCATCAATTGGCAAACCGCTATTCCAATCTTTATATTTCAGCCGGCATCCATCCCAATATAGAATCACAAGAGGAGCCTTCAGCTGAAAAACTTGCCGCCCTTGCCAGTCATCCAGCCTGTATTGCCATCGGCGAGACTGGGCTTGACTATTACCGTACAGAAGGTGAATCAGCAAAGGAGCTACAGCGGCTGCGGTTTCGCAATCACATCAGGGCATCCATTATTTCAAAAAAACCTCTGATCATCCATACCCGTACCGCAAGTGATGACACACTTCGCTTAATGAAAGAAGAAAACGCATCGATAATTGGCGGGGTCATGCATTGCTTTGCTGAGGACTGGGAGTTTGCCAAACGTGCTTTGGATTTGGGTTTTTATATTTCTTTTTCAGGAATTGTGACTTTTAGAAACGCTGAAAAATTGCAGGAAGTTGCTAAAAAGGTGCCAATTGATCGTATTTTAGTCGAAACAGATGCGCCTTATTTAGCCCCCGTCCCTTACCGAGGCAAGCAAAATCACCCTGCATTAGTGAAGTATGTGGCCCAAAAGTTGAGTGAATTGCGCGCAACATCTTATGACAGGCTGGCTGAGATGACTACAGAAAATTTTTTCCGTTGCTTTAGGCTGAAATAAGCGCTTCGGAGCCTCGATTAGACAATCATCTAATTGGGAGAGAAGGGTCACTGTAGCAAGCCTTTCATAAAGGCCTGCAAAAACCTGCGCTTTATTCAGCGGCTTTAGGCGGTTCAACAAAAAGGGCGATGGTTGCTTTGAACTTGAGCCTTAAGGTAGTTTAGCATTTCCTGGTTGCCGTGAAACTCGGACCAATAAGCAGGAGTTTTGCCAAAATGATCTTGAACATCAGGATCGGATTCCCCTTCTTCAATAAGGAGCTTAACCATTTCGAAATCATTGCGCGACGCAGCGATGATTAAAGCAGTCGCCCCTGTTTCATTTCGTGCATCCACATCGGCGCCATTCTTGATTGCTTTTCTTACGGCTTCAATTTGACCCAGTGCGGCATAAACAGTAATCGCCGGAGATTGAGCCGTCTCCTCTATTGCTTCCCTGGTTTGTTTGCCCTTTTCGTTATTGTCTTTGCTACCCAGTGATTTTAGCCAACTGAACATTTTGTTAACCTCATTTAATTTTCTATGAATAATCTGTAAAGTATAACATAATCAAAATAATTTCAAAATGACAAATTTTAAGCCAATTACAAACAGGTTCTTTGCAGCGACAAGTCAAAGGATCAGGTTTTATTTTTTTAAGGTCATAGATTTTTTATCGTCCAAATTATCCTCTGAATCTCTTTTTATTGCGTATATTTCTTTTTTATAGTCAATCTTTTCATCAGATTGATCTTTAGTTGCGCGATGACTGTCCTTACGATGTTCTTCGTCTTGGTTGAGCGGCAATTTGCTTGATTGCTCCTTGCTTTGTTTGTCAACGATTGGGGAAACTTTTTTAGCCTCAGCATTAGCTTGTTGTTTCGGGTTTTGGAGCAACGCTCTCACAGTACATCCAAATAAGGCTTGAGACAACTCATTTCCCCGCGCGGTTTGAGGGATTACCCGGGCAACATCCTCAATAAGTTCAGGGTGCTTATTCAAAACATGATTGTAAAATTCAGCCATTGCTTTATATTCATATTCAGAATTAGAAAGAGCATGAAAAGCACTTCTAATCTCTCCATCTTCTGGAATCGACCCTGACAACATGCTGGAAAGCGAAAATCCAGTCAATAGCCGCAGGGTATTATTAATTGATTTATATGTATTGCCTTCTGAAGCAGAAGAAGCATGCTCAGAAAAAATGTTTGTGTGTTTTTTTATAAGATAGGCGTAAGTCATAAAGTCGATTTTGGCATCACCGACTTTCACAGGCTCAATTTGTTTTAATTTTTTCAGTTCTTCGTCCTTGTATGAAGTATCCCATGAGCGGTTGACTGCGGTAGCAATGGCTTTAGTCAATCGGTATTCTTCTTTTTTTTCCAAATTTGCCGGGTAGTAGACTTTGCTTCGATTGGACAGGCTTCCAGTTATTGTTAGGCCGCATTCCTGAAGAGAAGTATTAAATAATTGACCATAAATCCGATTGGCTTTTTCTTGCTTATGCTCTGGATTTTCACCATGCTTTTTGCAAAAATCCGGATAGTTTTTTGATAAGGCTGTTGCCAGAGGGCTGTCAGGATAGGTATATACTATTTTATTATGGGCTGAAATAAATTGATCGCTGTATACACAGGCGTTCAGGCGATCATATTGCTTGTTATCCTCTTGTCCAAATGTGAGATCATACAAATCCCTGAATGACGCTATTTTGGTATTCGTATCAATCTGTAAGTGCTTGTTTTTTTTGTTTGTAACAATAGCGTGGGTCTTCATCAGATCCGGGTTGCTTCCTCCAGACTTTAATTTATCGAGGTATTTTTTTTCATCTTCGCTTACATCTTTTAAAGAATAAAAATCTACGACTTCAAGATTATCAATCGCAAATTCTTTATTCACTCTTTCCATGAACTGAGTTTTAACTTTTAAATAATCTTCATTATCATAACTATTGTCTTTTCTTTCCCAATTGGGTATCAGATTAACATACAGCACAAACTTCGGCGGAGTTTCATTACGCTTCCTGGCTTCTTCGGTTAATCCTTTCATAATGGCAATGATATTGTCTCGTTCGCCAAACATGCCTGGATGGTAGCCGCTTTGAGTTTCTTTACTGAATAATGTGAAAGTGACTACTTTTTCAGCGGAAGGCATAGGATGATCCAAAAAAAAGTATTATGTATTAGTATAGAACAAAATGGTCAATTAATTATGAATAGATTGATTTGAATAGATTGAAATTAGTTCAAAATCACTGGATTCTGGATAAACCGCAGAACGTAGAAGTCAAGGGTTTTTTCATGCGTAGGTTCTGGGGTGAGTGCTTTGAAAAATTGAATTTATGCGCGAAATTTGAAATGATCCTTCAAGCTTATTCAATGGGAATGCCATGATGAATCTTTATATCGGCCTCATGTCCGGCACCAGCATGGACGGTATAGACGCCGCCTTGGTCAATATTGACAATAACCAGTTAATTTTGGGCATGACGCATGCCTACTCTGAAAATGTGTTGCAATTTCTCCATGAATTGTCTGATCAAAAAAATCCCTCTCTTTCTGCATTGTATGAATTGAATGCGATGATAGGCAGAGAATTTGCGGCGGCTGCCAACCAGCTCAGAGTATCAGCCGATGTTGATAAAAATCAGATTATTGCCATTGGCAGCCACGGTCAGACAGTACGGCACGAGCCGAAATCAAACTTTGCCTATACTGTTCAACTTGGTTGCGGGCACACCATTGCCGAATTAACCGGTTTAACCGTGGTTGCTGATTTCAGAACCCGTGATTTAATTAACGGCGGACAAGGTGCGCCCCTTGCCCCCATTTATCATCAGGAACTGTTTAAAACGTTCAACCATCCTTTGGCTGTGGTCAATATTGGCGGCATTGCCAACGTTTCTTTTATCAATGATCAAGGTTTTGCAACCTCTGGCTACGACACAGGCCCCGGGAACTGTCTGATGGACAAATGGGTCAAGAAACACTTGGGAAATGATTACGATAAGAATGGTGAATGGGCGAAAACGGGCAGCAGTATATCGAGGTTGCTTGAAGCGATGTTAGGTGATCCTTATTTTGAGCGCAAACCTCCCAAAAGTTTGGGTAAAGAATATTTTTCAGATCTGTGGCTTGAAACATATCTCACAGAACCGCATAAGCATGAGGATGTGCAAGCAACACTGCTTGCCTTGACCGCAAAAACCATCAGCGATGAAATAAGAAGGCATCCGCTTAATCCGCAAACGGTTATTCTTTGTGGCGGCGGGGCGCACAACCAGGCATTGCGGGAGGAACTTTGCAATTTATTGCCGAAACGGCAAATTGCAACGACTGATGTCATTGGAGTCAATCCCGATCATGTGGAAGCAATGATGATGGCCTGGCTTGCCCATAAAACGATAACCCGCACGCCGCTTGACCTGTCGCAAATCACAGGGGCTGCAAAATCTGCAATATTAGGCGTTATCTATCCGCCGGGCATTGACAAAATAAATTCGCTTGCGGTGTAATGTGTTTTTATTTAACTAACTATGATATTAACTTGAGCACTTATCATCTATACGAAGAAAAACACAGCAAGTTTCAGGCTTATTGCATTTTTTTTCTGGCTGCTTCCTTCTACCTTTATGAGTTTGTACTTCAGGTCGCGCCAAGCGTCATGGCCGATCCGATGATGAAAACGTTTCAAATCAGCGCTGAAGGGTTTGGGGTTATCTCAGCTTTTTATTTTTACGCTTACGCGCCAATGCAACTTCCGGCTGGACTGCTCTTTGACCGCTATGGGCCGCGCAAGTTGATGACACTGGCTTTAATGCTTTGTGCTTTTGGTTCCTTTTTTTTCGCATCTACTGACAGTGTGATTACAGCTTCCGTGGGCCGCTTTCTGATTGGAATTGGTTCTGCATTTTCTTTTATCGGCGTATTGGTGCTTATTTCGCGATGGTTTCCGCCGCAGCACTTCGCAATTCTTGCAGGCGTCGCTCAACTCATGAGTTCTGTGGGGGCAATGTTTGGGGAAATGCCGCTCGCCGCCCTGATAGGGCTAGTTGGCTGGAGGCAGGCCAGTTTTATTCTTGCTGTCATTGGCGTATTGCTGGCATTGTTACTTTGGTCGTTTATCCGCGATTTTCCCAACCGACAGACACAGGCCTTGCCTTCGCGGCGATTACGGGATGAATGGCAGCGTTTGCTGATGGTTTGCAGCAAGCAATATACCTGGATAACAGGCCTTTACGCATTTTCAATATGGACGCCTATTGCGGTATTTGCCGCATTATGGGGGGTGCCTTATCTCGAAGAAAAATATCAAGTCAGTGTTGTCGTTGCATCCGGGCTGTGCTCAATGATTTGGTTGGGTATTGGCATTGGTAGCCCGCTGCTCGGCTGGGTGAGCGATCGGTTTGAAAGCAGGCGCCTTGCCTTGGGCATCAGTTCGTTTTTGGGATTAAGTGCGACTTTGATATTGCTTTACGTTCCTGGCGTTTCCATTTCCTCAATGTATTTTGTTTTGTTTGTACTTGGGCTTGGGGCTGGCGGCCAGACAGTGAGTTTTGCGGTGGTCAAGGATAATAATCCCCCGCATCTTGTGGGAACAGCTTCTGGATTTAATAACTTGTCAGTGCTAATAGGCGGGGCAATTTTCCAGCCGCTGGTTGGTGTTATTCTACACCGCAGTACGGAATGGCATATGGCAGGAGACATTCCGGTATATTCGATTGCCAGTTATCAAAAAGCATTGCTGGTGATGCCGAGTTGCTATTGTTTAAGTTTAATTTTAGTGTTGTTTTTCATGAAGGAATCACACCCTGCAAAATATCCTCATCATCGCGAAGCCATCCTGAAATAGCTTTTTGTCTATGCCTAAAATAATGCCATAATTAATCAAAATATGTTTTTGCCCTGCATATAATGGTATTTGCCCGCAAATTCTAGTAAATTAACCGCTTTTATATTGATTGTTTTGATGAGAGGATTATCCAGGCCATGCTGAATACGTTGATTAAAAAAATGTTTGGTAGCCGCAATGAGCGTACCTTGCGGCGCATGGAAAAAACTGTGCTGGCGATTAACACACTGGAAGCAGAAATGCATGCGCTAACTGATGAGCAACTGGCCGCCAAGACCTCTGAATTCAAATCTCGTATCGAAAATGGCGAAACCCTGGATGAGTTGCTTGCCGAGGCTTTCGCGGTGGTGCGTGAGGTATCGGTTAGAACTTTGGGACTGCGTCACTTTGATGTGCAATTGATAGGGGGCATGGTATTACACGAAGGCAATATCGCAGAAATGCGCACCGGCGAAGGTAAAACCCTGGTAGCTACTTTGCCTGCTTATTTAAATGCGTTAAGCGGCCGTGGCGTGCATGTGGTAACGGTCAATGATTATCTGGCCAAGCGCGACAGCCAGTGGATGAAACCCATTTTTGAGTTTTTGAATCTGAGTGTTGGCGTTATCTACCCGGATATGCCCCATGAGGAAAAACAAAAGGCATATCGCTGTGACATTCTGTATGGCACCAATAATGAATTCGGATTCGACTATCTTCGCGATAACATGGCTTTCAGCCTGGAAGACAAGGTTCAGCGCGAATTGAACTTTGCCATTGTTGACGAGGTGGATTCAATTCTAATCGATGAAGCGCGTACGCCATTAATTATTTCAGGAGCCGCAGAGGACAGCTCGGAGCTGTATATTAAAGTTAACCAGTTAATCCCTCATTTGCGAAAGCAGGAAAGTGAAGGAGATGGGGGCGACTATACTATTGATGAAAAGCAAAAACAGGCCCATTTGACAGAGGCAGGCCATCAACACATTGAAGAATTGTTGAACGAGGCTGGATTATTAAAATCCGGCGAGAGCCTGTATCATGCCAGCAATATCATCCTCATGCATCATGTCAATGCCGCATTAAAAGCCCATGCCATGTTTCACCGGGATGTGGATTATATTGTTCAAAATAACCAGGTTGTGATTGTGGACGAGCATACCGGGCGAACCATGCCCGGCAGACGTTGGTCCGAGGGGCTGCATCAGGCGGTAGAAGCAAAGGAGGGTGTGGCGATTCATCATGAAAACCAGACTCTTGCATCCATCACCTTTCAGAATTTTTTCCGTTTATATTCCAAGCTTTCCGGCATGACGGGGACTGCAGATACGGAAGCATATGAATTTCAGCAAATCTATAATCTTGAGGTGGTGGTTATTCCCACCAATAAACCCATGCAAAGGATTGATGAGCCGGATTTGGTTTATTTATCCCAGGACGACAAGTACCAGGCGGTTATTGAAGACGTGCGTGCTTGCGTGGAGCGCAAGCAGCCGGTACTGGTCGGTACGGCTTCTATCGAAGCTTCGGAATTATTAAGTCGCTTATTGAAAAAAAGCGGAATCAAACATCAGGTACTAAACGCCAAGTTCCACGAGAAAGAGGCCCAGATCATAGCCGAGGCGGGACGTCCGGGAGCTGTGACCATAGCCACTAATATGGCGGGTCGGGGCACAGATATTGTGCTTGGCGGAAATCTTGCCGCAGAACTTGCCGAATTGCCCAAAGAGGCTGGTGAAAAAGAGCGGCAGGCAATAAGAGAAGACTGGCAAAAACGTCATGATGCTGTTGTTGCGGCGGGAGGATTGCGGATTATCGGCTCGGAGCGGCATGAATCCCGCCG
>NZ_LNYK01000018.1 GCF_001467825.1 Legionella londiniensis | reverse complement strand
GACCGTTGTGACTCCATTTTTATCTCGTCCATTGCTCTCGCTGCCATTGCTATTTGGGCATAATTAAATGGTGATTGAACCTAGTAACTCGGTTAGCTCAGTGTCATCATCAATAATGAGAATTTTATTATTCATTGCCTGGCTTCCTTGATAACATTCATACCCCGCCTGTCAACGCATTCAAGCAATTTGATTCTTCTGGCGTCAGCATTCAGGATGCGGAACTCAAAATTATCAATAACCAATGACTCTCCGCGTTTTGGCAGATAGCCAAAATTGGCCATTACAATCCCACCGACGGTATCATAAGTCTCATCACTGAAATTTGCATGCAATTGTTCATTAAATTCCTCTATAGGAGTGTGGGCCTTGATGATGAATTGGTGATTGCCATGGGCCTTGATGTAAGCTTCCTCATCGATATCAAACTCATCTTCAATGTCTCCAACAATCTGCTCGATGAGATCTTCAAGGGTTACAAACCCTGAGACTGCTCCATATTCATCAACCACAATGGCCATATGATTGCGGTTGCTGCGGAACTCACTGAGTAAAAAGTTAAGCCGCTTGCTTTCGGGCACAAAGGTCGCTTCACGGACAATATCCTGCAAATCAAAGGCGCTTTCCTGGGTTTGAAAACGCAACAAATCTTTCGCGTGCAGTATTCCGATGACGTCATCTATGCTTTCTCCCAGCACAGGAAAACGAGAATGCCCAGATTGGGTCACAATATCCAAAACTTCCTGAAACGTTGCATCCTCGGGGATGTAGGTCATCTGTTTTTTGGGCAACATAATATCTCGGACTTTCATTTGTGAAAAAATGATAACGCCTTCAATCATGGCTAAAGTTTCCGCGTCAATTAAAGAGCGGATCTGGGCATCGCGCAGCAAGTTAATTAATTCCTCTTTGTTTTGCGGCTCAATCTGCAATAATTGTTTTAAACGAACGAACCACTTGCTCTCATCTTCTTTACTCAATTTCATCTTCCTCTGTTGAATAAGGATTCTCAAAACCAAGATCCAGTAATAATCTTACCTCAATTGCCTGCATGATTTTTGCGTCTTCTTCCTTGATGTGATCATAACCCAACAGGTGGAGCACACCGTGTATCACAATATGCGCCCAATGCGCAGTCAAGGGCTTTTGTAGGGATTCACTTTCTTTTTTTAATACAGAAGGGCAGATAACAACATCGCCAAGGAGAGGATGCTCAAGCTCTATGCCTGAAGGTATGTTTGCAGGAAAAGCGAGAACATTGGTTTCTTTATTCTGGTGCCTGTAGAGATGATTGAGCTGAATCATTTCTTCCGGGTCAACCATTCTCAAGCCAAGTTCAGCGGTATTCTTATGGTTATGGAGCGCGCGTTGAACCCAGTTTGTTAAGGTATTATCATCAACAGGGGCAGGCTCTTTCGAAGCATGTTGAATATCTATTTGAAAGGTCATTGTTTATAATCCCTTAATTCTTCATCATATTGATCAATGATTTTTGAAACCAAAGGATGCCTGACTACTTCACGGCTGGTGAATAAATGAACATCTATCTCATCTACCGGTTTTAACAGTTGCACAGCATGCGCAAGCCCTGAATCAGTGCCTTTGGGCAAGTCCACCTGGGTCATGTCCCCTGTGACCACCGTTTTAGAACCAAATCCAATTCGGGTGAGAAACATTTTCATTTGCATAATGGTTGTATTCTGCGCTTCGTCTAAAATGATAAATGCCTCATTCAATGTTCTGCCGCGCATGAATGCCAGGGGCAAGACTTCAATGACGTCACTTTGTATTAACTTCTGGGCTTCCTTAAAGCCTATCATTTCATAAAGCGCATCATAAATAGGCCGAAGATAGGGAAGCACTTTTTCTACCAGATCGCCTGGAAGAAATCCAAGTTTTTCTCCGGCTTCAACTGCGGGACGTACGAATACCAAACGCTGAACTTCGCCGCGCTCAAAATATTCTATCGCTTTGGCGACAGCAAGATAAGTTTTACCGGTTCCTGCAGGTCCTACCGCAAAGGTTAAATCCCGGTTGTCGATGCTGTTTAGATATTCAGCCTGCTTGCTGTTTCGGGGAGCAATGATTTTGCGGCTTAATTTGATATGTTTCGTCATATTCGTGTGATTTTCCTCGATGTTTAATAAGGATGCAATGAGTTGGCTGTCAATAGGATTGGTTGCATAGGGGTGCAGCTTTATCAGAATTTTCTTGGCGCGGTTAATATTGTGCCTGGACAGTCCTTTCAGAAGAATGGAATTATGACTGGGTTTGATGCTGACATTAAAAATGGATTCCAGCATATTAATATTTTGGTGCAAGGATCCACATAGATTTGCAAGTTCATTTGCGTTAAATACTGGATTTACCAGAGAATCATGTAATAACTGACTGCTCAACTTCTTTTACATTATTTGTCTATATATAATAGCATAGTGCATGAGTTCGACAGTTCGCAAGTAAAAGCTTGGCGTCGACTGTATACCCTATCTGTCTGTTAATTTGCATCTCATAAAGTATAATTAAAATTACGAGGATTCAAGGCAGAAGTTATTTGTTTTTTTACGCTTTATGATAGATCTACATTGCCACAGCCATTATTCAGATGGCGTATTAAGCCCGAGGCAGCTGGTTAGGAAAGCAGTGAATAGTGGCGTTCGCATGCTGGCGCTGACTGATCATGATACAGTGGCCGGCTTGCGAGACTTTAAAATAGCTGCGGCGTCAGAAAACATCCATGTTATTAATGGCGTTGAATTGAGCGCGCGGTGGAAAAAACATGATATCCACATTCTTGGCCTTGCGATTGATCCTGAGAATGAAGCATTAAAGCGATTGCTTTTTACCCAAAGACAAAACAGGCAAATACGCGCTTTGAAAATTTCTCAACTCTTAGCGAGTTGCGGGATTGAGAGCGCACTGGAAAAAGCTCGAAGTATTGCAAAACAAGGAGAGATTGGCAGGCCTCATTTTGCTGAGGTTCTGGTGAGGGAAGGTTATGCAGCCGATTTTCAGGGGGCATTTACCAAATTCTTGGGCAGAGGACGCAAAGCGTATGTTGATACGCAATGGGCAGGCTTGAATGATGCAGTTGCGGGAATTATCGCGGCAGGAGGCCAGGCAGTGATAGCGCATCCCCTGAAATATAATTTAACCCGAACAAAACTTCTTGAACTCATTGCTGCTTTTAAAGATGCCGGAGGCATAGGGTTAGAGGTAGTTTCTGGAGACACAAGCGAGCTGCAGATAAATGATCTTTGCATGCTCTGTGAGAAGCTTAACCTTTTGGCTTCTACGGGCTCTGATTATCATGGAGACAGTTTTTCACGTATAAGTCTTGGCCAGCAGCCAAAATTACCGCTAAACTGTATCCCTATCTGGCATCAATGGACTCTTCAACCAGGAACATTATGACACAGTTTTTTGCAATACATCCTGATAATCCCCAAGCGCGCCTTTTACGCCAGGCCGCAAATATTGTTGAAAATAAAGGCTTGATCGTTTATCCCACTGATTCTGGCTATGCATTTGGATGTGCTCTTGGAAATAAATCAGCAATGGAACGGATAAGGCGCTTAAGACAACTGGATAAGCACCATAACATGACTTTGGTTTGCAGGGATTTATCCCAGTTGGGGACATATGCCGTGGTTTCTAACCCAATTTTTCGGTTGCTTAAGGCATTTACCCCGGGATCGTATACCTTCATTCTTAAAGCAACCCGTGAGGTTCCAAGATTAATGCTGCACCCGAGGCGTCGAACTCTGGGTTTGCGGGTGCCGGATAACCTCATTGCCTTATCCCTTTTGGAAACGCTTGAGGCGCCATTAATGAGCACGACATTAATCCTTCCCGGAGCCAAGGCACCCTTAAGTGAGCCCGAAGCGATAAGGGATATCCTGGGTGATCAGGTTGATTTAATCATTGATGCTGGCGTTTGCGGGCGAGAACCCACTACCGTGGTGGATTTAACAGCTGATTATCCAGTTATAGTGCGTATTGGAAAGGGCGATCCCACCCCTTTTGAATAATTTTTTCTATTGTTTTAATTGAGGATTTGAATGTCATCGTTATTCAGTGCCAATAAAAGGGTTGTTTCCGGAATGAGAGCCAGTGGATACCTCCACCTTGGCCACTATCATGGCGTATTAAAAAACTGGCTTAAACTGCAGCATCAGTTTGATTGCTTTTTCTTTGTGGCTGACTGGCACGGGCTGACCACTAATTATGATTCCCCTGGCAACATGGAAAATTATATTTGGGAAATGGTTATTGATTGGCTGGCTTGCGGCATTAATCCCAGCCTTTCTCGTTTGTTCATTCAATCCTGGGTTCCAGAACATGCTGAATTGCATCTCTTGCTGTCGATGATCACACCGTTAGGTTGGCTGGAACGCGTACCCAGTTTTAAAGAGCAGCAAGAAAAACTTCATGAGAAAGATTTATCTACATATGGTTTTTTAGGTTACCCTTTATTGCAGAGCGCTGATGTTCTGCTTTACAAAGCTGATTATGTACCCGTAGGAGAAGATCAGGCGCCGCATGTTGAATTAATGCGGGAAATCGCTCGCCGTTTCAATTACTTATATGGCCGAGAGCCCAATTTTGAGGCAGCGGTTAGTGATGCCATCAAAAAAATGGGAAAGAAAAATGGCAAATTATATATGCAACTGCGCACAAAGTTTCAGCAGGAAGGTTGCCATGAGTCTTTGAATACAGCCCGCGCCTTGTTAGCCAATCAATCCAATCTATCCATAGGAGATAAAGAGAGGTTATTAGGCTATCTGGATGGCGAGGGTAAAATTATTCTGCCTGAACCGCAAATTTTGTTGACTGAGCATGCTAAAATGCCTGGCCTTGATGGCAATAAAATGTCCAAATCTTATCATAATACCATCAGCTTGCGGGAAGAGCCGGAACAGGTGGAGAAAAAGATCCTGACCATGCCCACTGATCCTGCCCGAGTAAAACGGACTGATCCAGGAGAACCCGAACGTTGTCCCTTATGGCAGTTTCATAAGGTATATTCTGACGATAAGATACAGCAATGGGCGCAGACGGGATGCAGGACTGCGGGAATTGGATGCGTTGATTGCAAAAGGCCTGTGATTGATGCCATTAATCAGGAATTAAAGCCAATACAGGCTGCGGTTAAGGATTACAAAGAAGACATGGGATCTCTCAAGCGTATTATTGCTGAAGGCAGCGAGCTTGCCCGCGAAGAAGCCAATAAAACGCTTGAGGATATTCGAGAAGCTATGGGCCTGGATTATTAGGCTCTAATATGGATTCTTTGCAAGACTCTGATGAAAATGAAGTTATAGCGATTGTTTCCGGGGAACCAATTAAGCAACTTCCGGGGGATTTATATATCCCGCCCGATGCTTTGCGTGTCATGCTTGATTCCTTCAGTGGCCCGTTAGACTTGTTATTGTATCTGATCCGAAAACAAAACTTGGACATCCTGAATATCCCTATAACATTGATTACCAGGCAATATATGCAGTACATTGAGGCAGCCAAACAAAGTCGCCTTGAGTTAGCTGCCGATTATCTGGTGATGGCGGCCTGGCTTGCCGAAATCAAATCCAGAATGCTGCTGCCGGCGAGATCAAATTCAGGGGTTGAAGAGGAAGAAGATCCGCGCGCCGTACTCATTAAGCGGTTACAACAGTATGAACAGTTTAAACTTGCGACAGATAATCTTGATTGCTTGCCAAGAAGGGAAAGGGATGTGTTTCCGATTTGTCTCAAAACTTCCGGTATTACGGCTTTAAAAATCCATCCAGATATTGAGTTATGTTGGCTGACAGAGGCGCTTCAGAAGCTCCTTTCTCAGAAAAAGCATTTTAGCCGTCATCAGATTGCCCGTGAGCCATTATCAGTTCGTGAGCGCATGAATACGATTTTAGCGTTTTTGCAGGAAAAGCCACTTACAGAGTTCAGCGCATTTTACACCTACGAGGAAGGCCGCATGGGAGTTATTGTTTCCTTTTTGGCTATACTTGAATTATCAAAACAATCTTTGTTAATCATTATACAGGCTGATTTATTTTCTCCTATCCATTTGAAGGCAAATTGATGAATGATATTGAGTTAAAGCTCATCATTGAGGCTTTATTGATGAGCAGCCATGAACCTCTCTCCATTGAGAAGATTCGCTCGGCATTCGAGGGAGAAGCAATGCCCAGTGCACAAGAAATCCACCATGCAATCGCAGAGCTTGCCCGCGACTATAAAGAGAGGGCAATAGAGCTTAAAACACTGGCAAGCGGTTTTTCCTTGCAGACTAAAGCCTGTTACAGCCCATGGATAGCAAGACTCATGGCGGAAAAACCGGTAAAATATTCTCGTGCGCTACTGGAAACCCTGGCAATAATTGCCTATAAGCAACCTGTGAGTAGGGCGGAAATTGAAGAGATACGCGGTGTGGCAGTAAGCTCGACCATCATGAAAACTCTGCTTGAACGAGAGTGGATAAGGATTGCAGGCCACCGCGATGTTCCAGGCAAGCCTGCTGTGTATGTGACGACCAAGAGTTTTCTCGATTATTTTAACCTGAGGACTTTAAATGAATTGCCTCCTTTGGAATCAGGTGTATTAGCCCATGAACAATGAACGACTACAAAAAATATTAAGCCAGGCTGGTCTTGGCTCAAGACGGGAAATGGAGCGTATTATAGAACAAGGCTTGGTTCATATTAATGGCAGAGAGGCCAAACTGGGAGATGTAGCCAGCGCTGAAGATAAGATAAGCGTTCGCGGGCGTATTATACCTAACCCATTAAAAATTGTGCAAAGAACTCGAATACTTCTTTATCACAAGCCTGTCGGTGAAATCTCCAGTCGATTTGATCCTAAACACCCCAAAACAGTTTTTGATACTTTGCCGCATTTAAAGCAGGGACGTTGGGTTCAAGTCGGGCGGCTGGATATCAATACTTCGGGTTTATTGATATTTACGAATAACGGAGAGCTTGCAAATAGGCTGATGCATCCCCGTTTTGAAATTGAAAGAGAATATGCGGTGCGTGTGCGTGGCGAGGTTACCCAGGAAATCATTAAAAAATTGTTAAAAGGGGTTGAGCTTGAAGATGGTTTTGCTCAATTTAAGCATATCGAATACCGCGGCGGCAGCGGGGCAAACGCATGGTACCATGTTGTCATAACCGAAGGCAGAAACCGTGAAGTCAGAAGGCTTTGGCAGTCCCAGGGACTTGAAGTCAGCCGATTGATCCGCATCCGGTATGGCCATTTGGCGATGCCGCGTTCTTTGGCACGCGGTGAATATATAGAATTGCCGCCTGATGAAGTGGAAGCCTTTATTGCGGCATTATAGATAGCAGGCTTGGGCCTTGTAATATTTTTTATAAACCGCCAAGGGCGCCTTGGCAATAAAGTTATTTTGGATGATTGATGAGTAAAAGATGTAAACGTCCACCTGATTTAGCACCCCACATTGCTGTTATTGAATCATTTAGCCATGATGGGCGCGGAATCGCAAGAATCAATGGTAAAATCACATTTATAGAAGAAGCGCTGCCTGAAGAAGAAGTGACTTTTCAATACTTGCGGCAAAAGCGTGATTTTGATGAAGGGCGCGTACTTTCCATATTAAACCCTTCAAAAATTCGTACGGAGGCACGCTGCCTGCATTATTCATTGTGCGGCGGTTGTTCTTTGCAACATCTTGAGGCAAAGGCACAAATAATCGAAAAACAAAAACTGTTGCTTGATTTATTATCGCGCATTGGACACACTCGGCCTGAAACAGTATTCGCTCCTTTGACAGGTCCCCACTGGCATTATCGGAATAAAGCCCGCTTAAGCGTTCGTTTTGTAGAAAAAAAAGATAAAACATTAATAGGCTTCCGTGAGAAAAATAACCCGAGATTTATTGCTGAAATTAATAACTGTCCCATTTTAAACCAAAAAGTAGATTCAGAAATCGCCAATCTTCGCACGTTAATCGATTCATTCAGTAATCCACGGGCCATTGCCCAAATTGAAGTAGCAGCAGGCGATGAAACGGTAGCTCTGATTTTTCGTAATCTTTCCACATTAACGTCTTCAGACGAGAAAAAGCTGATTCAATTTGCGCAAAAAACAGGCTTTAGAATTTTTCTGCAGCCTGCAGGGCCCGATAGCATTTACACACTTTATCCTGAAGATAGCAACACTTTTTTGACCTATCGTCTTCCGGAAGAAGATATTGTTTTCCATTTTCATCCTGGCGATTTTACCCAGGTTAATCCGCAATTGAATCGCATCATGGTGAAATTTGCCTTGAATTTATTAGATCTGAATAAAAATGACACCGTGCTTGACTTATTTTGTGGTTTGGGCAACTTTTCCTTGCCCATCGCAAAATACGCAGCTCATGTTACGGGTATAGAGGGCAGCGCAGAAATGGTCAATAGAGCCCGTATGAATGCAGAAAGCAACGGCCTTAGGAATGCAGAATTTTTCGCGGCAAACCTGGAAGATGAATCTGTCCTTAAAACATATGCCAACTCAAATTTTACCAAGCTTTTGCTGGATCCTCCAAGAGCCGGCGCATTGGCAGTGGCGAAACAAATTCACCATATTTACCCTCAGCGTATTGTATATGTTTCCTGTAATCCTGCAACCTTGGCAAGAGATGCTGATATTTTGGTGAATCAGCAGGGCTATCGCATGCTTGGGGCTGGCGTTATGGACATGTTTCCGCATACTGCTCATGTGGAATCAATTGCATTATTTGAAAGAAGGTAAGCCTTATGGTCAGAGTGAAAGAAAATACCCCTTTACTGGCAGATGGCAGCATTGATGTCGAGCTTTGGCTGCAGCAATTGGGAAGCAAAGGGTATTTTCAGGATCTGGATTTAATTCGCAATGCTTGTACATTAAGCCAGCTTGCCGGGCAAGAAAATGCCACAGAAACCGGTGAATCCTGTTTTCAGCAGGGGTTAGCTATGGCTGATGTCTTGGCTGATTTGGAAGTGGACCAGGAAACGCTTGCGGCTGCAATTATTTATGAAAGCGTGCATTATGCTGAATTGTCACTTGACGTTGTTGAAGAGCAATTGGGTTCGAATATCGCAAAATTGGTAAAAGGCATTGAAAAGATGAATGCGCTTTCCAATTTTCATGTGCTGAATAAATATCCCCAGAGCAAACATCAAATTGATAATATTCGTAAAATGCTGCTTGCAATGGTTGATGATGTTCGGGTAGTTCTGATTAAACTTGCTGAGCAGTTATGTATTTTGCGCTCTCAAGCACCAATCCCTGATGTGATGTCAAGACAAATTGCGACTGATGCAATGGAAATTTTTGCACCACTGGCTAACCGCTTGGGGATTGGCGCCATCAAATGGGAAATGGAAGATCTGGCTTTTCGCAGGTTGCATCCTGAGGAATATAAAGCTATCGCCAAAGGTTTGAAAGCAAAACGCCTTGAGCGTGATAAATTCGTCGATGAAATTGTTGAAGAATTAAACCATCAAATTAAAAATCTTGGATTTCAGCACTTTGCTGTATATGGCCGTTCCAAGCACATTCACAGCATTTACCGGAAAATGCTGCGGAAAAATGTTCCTCTGGATGAAATCTATGATGCAACAGCAGTAAGAATTCTCGTTGAAACTGAAGCTCAATGTTATGCTGTTTTAGGATTGGTACATAGCTTATGGCACCAGGTTGCCGCTGAATTTGATGATTATATTGTTAACCCCAAACCAAATGGTTATCAATCTCTGCATACTGCGGTTAAAAGTCGGGAAGGCCGGGTATTTGAAGTCCAGATACGCACTTTTCAAATGCATGAGCAGGCAGAAATGGGAGTTGCTGCCCATTGGAAATATAAAGAAGGCGACAAGCAAAAACGAGAAAGCCACGAGCGGAAAATTGAATGGCTGCGTGAAGTACTGGCCTGGCACCGTGAAATGGCTGCTAACCAGGGCGTGTCAGAAGCGGTTGAATCAGAATTTCTAGACGATAGGGTGTATGTTTTTACACCAGATGGAGATGTCCTGGATCTGCCGAAAGGGGTCACTCCGCTCGATTTTGCCTATCATGTGCATAGTGAAGTAGGACACCGTTGCCGAGGCGCGAAAATTAACGGTCAAATTGTTCCTTTGACTTATACATTAAAGACTGGGGACAAAGTGGAAATTTTGACTGGAAAAGAATCAAAACCTTCCCGTGATTGGATTAACCCTCACTTGAATTACTTAAAAACCGCGCGCGCCAAGGCTAAAGTGTTGCATTGGTTTAAGCAGCAGGATTTTGATAAAAATAAGGCGGAAGGACAGGAAATTCTGGATAAGGAGCTTAAAGCTCTGGGTATTAAAAATGACCGCTTGCATGAGGTTGTTCATACCCTCAATTTCAAATCTCTCGATGATATGTATGCGGCTCTGGGACGGGGCGATCTGAAGCTTTCTCAAATCCTGAATCGATTAACCCCCTCAGAACCTGCAAAACCCGCCATCCAGAATATTGTTAAACCGCAAAGCAAACCAGAAATTTCCGGCAGTGATTTGCGGATTGAAGGAGTTGGTAACTTACTGACTCATATGGCAAGATGCTGCCAACCGGTACCTGGTGACGCCATTATTGGCTATATTACGGTTGGACGCGGTGTGTCCGTACACCGTCAGGACTGTCCTAATATCATTCATGCCAGTGAAAAACAACGGCAAAGATTTATACAAGTCAGTTGGGGCAGCGCCACTCGCGAGCATTATCTTGTGGATGTGTTAATCAGGGCATTTGACCGCGCTGGTTTGCTTCGCGATGTGACATCTTTGCTTGCTAATGAAAAAGCTCATGTTTACGCTTTGCAAACTAAATCCAATAAGCAGGATAATACTTCTTATATCACCCTGACTGTTGAAATTGATGGGTTGAACAGCCTGTCTCGGCTGCTTAGCAAACTGAATCAGATCCCTAATGTTTTGGAAGCGAAGAGACAGATTTAGGCCTTCTTATAGGATTTGTCCTGCGGCTTTTGTGCCAATCAAGACAAGGCGGCATTTGCAGCTAAAGAAAATCCAGGCTTACGGCTTCGCCTCATCTGGATTGCATTAGTTAACGGGAGCAACTAAATCACCAGCATCGACGAACACATCGAATGACGCGTCCCCAGCGATTGACTAAACAACGCTGTTGGCAATATCGGCTAACCCGGTACCAGCGAGTCCAGTAAACCGCGCGAGGATAGTATCGCGGACCATAATAATATCTATAAGGCCTATAGTGCCGATGATGCGGGTGCCCCCTGTAATGGGCAAGATGAACAGCTCGCGACTCGGCTAAATAACCGGTGGCAGTATTAGCTGCAGTTTTAGGCGATATCATTATTCCTGTCAGCAAAAACAGCATTGCCAGAATGAGTATTGGCAATGAGCATGGTATGATTAGCTCCCTGTTCATGGCATTATCCCTGATATTTGACCTTTATCAATGATTATAGATCAATTTGCACAATAAATGATCATTTATTGTGTTTTATAAAACCGGTATTCTCTTTGCGGTGTTTTTAAGGCGGGATACTGTTGCTGAAATCTCTATTGATGTTGTTTGCTTGTCTTGACAGCCACAATTATGCAGAAAATTCTCTACGGAATGTAAAAAATAACCGCGCCTTGCTCTTCTTTTATTGCCCAACTATAATTCTAAGTGTGTAATTAGAAATCAATCTCAAGAACAAGGATGCAGTTATGAGAAAATTAATTTTACCCTTATTTGTATTGGTTTCCAGCCTGTCGCTTGCAGGGTGTGGCGTTTATACAGCATCATGCGGCACAGCTTGCCCTACAACAAGATATGTGACAACCTACACGACGACCACTTGTTGCGCAACGTGCAGTCCATGTTATGGTTATGGATATAACTGGTATTAATAAATTCGCATAGCTTGTTTTTTGAGTTTTACTGATGAATGTGTTTCAGCACCCATTTCGGGTGCTGTTTTTTAAGCGGATACAGTTCCATCAGCCAGCAGGGTAAGCACATCACACTTTGCATGGTGAATAACCGCGTGAGCCGTGCTTCCCAGAAATGTTGGTATATTGCTTGGGCTGTGGCTGCCCATAATTATTAAATCACAAGCAATTTCGTTGGCCTTTTCAAGTACGTGAACTTTGATGGATCCTATTTCTACAAATTGCCGCTCAGCAGGAACCTCTAAAGCTTCCCCCAATACGCTCATGACTGCGATTGCATCATCTTTCACCGGCTTATCAAATTCAGCAAAGCCAAGGCCCTGAGCCAACTGAAGGATTTTAGGGGGTTCAATAACATGAATTAGATATAAGTTAGCGTTAAAACACTTTGCAATTTCAGCTGCTTTTTGACTCAAGTGAAAGTGATTTTTACTTAGATCAGTAGGATGCAAAATATTGGTGTACACAGCCATCCCTTAGCATAAAAGATTCATGTATAAAAGTTTAGATGAAAAGCCTCAAAAATATCAATCACTTTTATCAGAAAATCCTTTGCACTACTCCATTAAATTAATTTTGTCTTTTATCGTTGGGTAGAGACGTTTCAATTTTATCCTGTCGTTTTCTGCAGTAAATT
>NZ_LNYK01000017.1 GCF_001467825.1 Legionella londiniensis | reverse complement strand
GAGAAATCAAACAAAATGGTTCAGTGGATGAGGGGAAAGCTGCCTGATCTTTTTTGACCATACACAACTTTTAACCGTAGCTCGTTTTTCCGGTATTGAGAATTCAAGCAAAATACTACGGTTGGAAAATGGCTTTATATATCATGGCGATTTTTATCACTATTTTAGTACTAACATCGATAATCTTGCATTATGGCTTTGCTTTGTTTTCTTTGTTACCCAACCCAGGTCAAGTTAAAGGTTTATCACAAAGAAGCTATTTTGATATCAACTATGGTTTTTATCTTAACTGCATCTTCATTTTATTAAGCATCGTTTTTGCTGTTTGTTATATGGTAACCGTTAAAACAAAAAAGGCTAAAAACTCTGTAATTGAAAAAATATTGTTTTTCTTTGCAATGGTTGCTATTGCCTGGCTAGTAGTTGGGATATTTATATAAAATTATCTGGCTTGTATGCTATTTCTATCTAATATGACCCGTTAAAAACGATTTTTGGCTATATTTTATATATGAACATGAATAAAAAAATCATTTTGCAATTATTTAAAGAGCAAATGTTAAAACAAAATACCTTGCGCAACAATTTTCATCTATCTATAAATGATGTTTGTGAGATATTACATCCAAAAACCATACAAGAACGTGCATCAATTCATCAATTAATTGACGATTGCGTGAACCATGGATATCTTGAGCCCGCTAAATCTTCATTATCAGCATTTCCTAAACAGGATTTATATACCATATCTGTACTTGGCTTAATTAAGTTAGATGATGAATAAATCTATTCCATTTCTAGCTCATATTTAACTTGTTATTGATAAATTGATAAACCACTTTTTCTGGACTATGGTTTATGAAGTTCTTTCATTTTAAAACAAAGGAGTGTAACGATGCACCATAAAGAATGTATACAGTCATGTCTTGACTGCCTAAAAGCCTGCGAGGCCTGCGCTTACCAATGTTGTTTTGGAAACGATTCTCACCTTGAATGCTTCAAGCTTTGTACCACTTGTGCTGATATTTGTAATCTATGCGCCAGAATTTGCATGCGAGGAGATATGCCCTTTTGTAAAGAAATTTGCGAGCTTTGCGCTAAAATCTGCGATGCTTGTGCTGTTGAGTGCGAAAAACACGATGAACAGTTATGCAAAGCTTGCGCTAAAGCTTGTCGCGAATGCGCTGAAGCCTGCCGAAAATGCTGCTAAAATAATCATCGTTTTGTATGGCATGAAACTTTCTCATGCCATACTAGATTTTTATTAAATAATGAGCTACGGTTAAAAGTTGTGTATGGTCAAAAAAGATCAGGCAGCTTTCCCCTCATCCACTGAACCATTTTGTTTGATTTCT
>NZ_LNYK01000016.1:322245-423502 GCF_001467825.1 Legionella londiniensis | reverse complement strand
TAGCCACTTCAACCTACTAACCACCCGCCGTCTGACTCTAGTTATTGTGAATAGAAGACCGGACAACTATCCTGACACGGCGGGAGATGCAGACTCCCAAATGGCTGATAAAAATCAATTCCATATTGTAGGGCGGTTAATATAGTATTGGTATTAGCACCCAGTCCCTTATTAAGTTCATTTTTAATGATTTCCTGGCAAAGCCATTTCTTCACGTCTTCCTGGGTTTGTGGATAAAAGGTAGCGGCTATTTTATTCACTGATCCAATAAGGTGAATATTGGGGAACTTGGCATAAAGTTCAGCAATTATTCTTGGCTCTCTTGTCATATACGCTTGTGCCATAATTTGCTCGCCAAGATGCAGACTCCCAAATGGCTGATAAAAATCAATTCCATATTGTAGGGCGGTTAATATAGTATTGGTATTAGCACCCAGTCTTTTATTAAGTTCATTTTTAATGATTTCCTGGCAAAGCCATTTCTTCACGTCTTCCTGGGTTTGTGGATAAAAGGTGGCGGCTATTTTATTCACTGATCCAATAAGGTGAATATTGGGGAACTTGGCATAAAGTTCAGCAATTATTCTTGGCTCTCTTGTCATATACGCTTGTGCCATAATTTGCTCGCCAAGATGCAGACTCCCAAATGGCTGATAAAAATCAATTCCATATTGTAAGGCGGTCAATACAGTATGGATATTGGCACTTAATCTTTTATTAAGTTCGTTTTTTATTACTTCCTGATAAAACCATTCTTTTGCTGCGGATCGGGCTTGTTTATCAAGTCCACTTATGATTTTCTCAACTACGGTAACGTAATCAACATTAGGATATTTCGCATAAATTTCTGCAATCGCTTTCGAATTTTTTGCAGCATACGCTTTAGCGAAAGCTACTTCATCTGAGGAATGCATCATCATGATGGTATCAAGACGTTCTTCCATAATTCTGTAATTTTCTCTATCAATATAAGATGCCAGGAAAGGAACAAATTTATTTAATTGCCTTTCTTCATGCACTTTTACGCTATAGTTGGATCCAAAAGGAGGAGCTATCACTTTTAATCCGTACTGTTGATTCATAATCTTCATATTTTTGTAATTAGAAAGTTCCATTTCGGATAATAGATTTTTATCAAGATTACAATCAATTGCCGCAGGCATGATTGTTTCTACTCTTGGGTCAACATGCAGTACGAATTGAGAAATCAGGGAAGAATTCTCTATCCGAATTGAATTGGAGGTAACAATATGATCAACCTGCTCAGGTATAAAATACGTTACATCGACTCTATCACGTGTTAATTGGGATTGCAGTTGTTTTTTGGAATGCCGGTTTGCATGATCGAGACAGACATCTAAGGCCTGAATATATTTGGCGCCACCTTTTGTTTGGATTTCGAAAACACTACTATTCGAGACAGGAACAAGACTTCCATTATCATCTACTACATAGCGGCCTACCTGATCGCTAGGCCTCTGAGAAAAAGTTGATGTGTTGTTATACACGACATCGATTGAAGAAGCAGTGCACTTGCTAATGACCTCTATTTTAGAGTCCTGTCCTCCTTGCACATAAAGTGAAACATTAAGAATCTCTTTTTTTTCATTGACAACTGAAAAAGAACTTAATACAAGATGAACATTATCCTGTAGATTTTTGGCTATTTTCTGAACTTCCTTGCATACCAAATTAAACTCGTCTTGAGTCAAAGGCGTTTTGCCATACAATGAAAATTCGTTTAACGACAGCCTGGTGATTTTATTCAAACTATCCTCTTTCAGTTTATAACTACGGTCATTCAAATGCAGACAGTAAGATTTTTTATGATAACAGTTGGCTATATCGGCTAAGGATTGGATATGATCAACCAAGCGGTTAATCATGCTGTGAGATGAGTAATGATTTGTATGACTCTTTGATTCACCATAAGAAAAACTTGGATTTTCCGGATAAACAACCAAATCTTTTATAAAAACGGGTAAATTTTCTTGCTTCTTACTTTTATCTAATCTGCGGCGCAAGCTTTGTTTTAATTTACTGTCTTTGTCAAGATGGTTATTCATAACAAACACATGCGCATATAAATAATATTAATTATATCATACAATATGACTTTAATTTTGCCATAAAGTGTGATTTTTAATCTTAAAGTGATCTCTGTGCTAAGCAAAAATTAAATATGAAGAGACGGATTGATGGGACATTTGGTTAGATATGCAAACTTTATCATGGCAATTTTACGCTGTTGTGGCATAATTCTACCTTGCAAAAATATCAGGATAAAGAACTATACCTGGCTTGTGTTAGTGGTTAAAAAACCTATGCATTTATATATTATCCGCCATTTACAAACTGACTGGAATAAAAAAGGCCTCTTGCAAGGCAGCCATGATCTCAGTATTTTACCTTTGGCTCCGGATGTTGCCGCTGCCGTTCAGAAACAGAAAAAAATCCTGGAAGAAAAAAGTAATGTTTTTGATTTGGTGTTAACAAGCTCCCTCTGCCGCACCCAGCAGACAGCCCTGGAATATGGCTTTTCAAATTTTTCCGTTGAACCGCTGGCCAACGAATTAAATTTTGGAAAATATGAGGGAAAATCGCGCGAACTATTAATTAAAGAACTCGGTCAAAAATGGTTTGATGATCCAAGGGAATTGATTTTAGGCGAGTCTATTCATAACCTTGAGTTGCGTATACGAGCCTTTTTAGAAAAATATCAGCATATCGGTCGGCTATTAATATTTGCTCATGGGAGCTGGACTCGGGCCATGATATCCTTTGTCCGATTCGGAAATCTTAAAATGATGAACCAGGTAGAGGTTTTAAATAATCAACTTGTTGAATTAACTTACCAAGAACATGCAGTGATATAACCGGAGGTCAAAATGGACAGCTTTTTAAAACTAGCCTCAAGGCAAGGCAAACCAAGAACAAAGGGGCTCACTGTCCTGATTGATAACGGGTATCCGCTTGCCTATTTTACAGATGTATTATCGAGCCATGGCCATCTGATAGACTACATAAAATTTGGATGGGGAACCGCCTATGTCACCAAGGATATTGTTAAAAAAGCAGAAGTAGCCAGAGAAAATAATATAGAAATTTTTCTGGGCGGCACATTTTTTGAAAAAGCCTATTTACAGAAAAAAATCGATGATTTTGTAAAGTATGCAAAAGCTCTTGGGTGCACACTGGTTGAGATATCTAATGGCACAATAGAAATGAGCAACCATGAAAAAGCGATGTTTATCGCAGACTTTGCATCTGAATTTGAAGTGTTCAGTGAGGTTGGATATAAAGACCAAACTCGATCGCAAGAACTTCACCCCGCTAAATGGATTGAGTTTATCAATGAGGATTTAAATGCTGGCGCTTCAAAAGTCATCACTGAAGCGCGGGAATCAGGAGCCAGCGGCATTTGCCGCAGTAATGGGGAGTTGCGTTATGGCTTGATTGAAGAAATCATCCATTCCGGAATTGATTTAAATTCTCTTATTTTTGAAGCACCCAATAAGGATTTACAGGTTTATTTTATAAAACACATCAACCATGAAGTGAACCTGGCTAATATTGCCTTTGATGATATCATTGCTCTTGAAACCTTACGCCTTGGTTTACGTTCCGATACATTATAATTAAGGAGTGTTTTACTATGAGAGACCCTATTCAGGTTTTTCATCTGGCCATACCCTGCTCCGATCTGGATGAAGCACAGGATTTCTATATCAATAAATTAGGGTGCAAGCTCGCCAGGCGCTATCACGATCGCATTACAGTAAATTTTTTTGGCGATCAGCTGGTTTGCCATTTAGCCCCGGAAGAAATTGATGCGCAACCTAAAATGTATCCACGCCATTTCGGCATAACATTTGTTGATAAATCGAAATTTGATGAGTTACACAGTAAGGCCAAAGAGAATAAAGCGCATTTCTTTCAGGATTTGTTTGTTAGATTTCCTGGCCGAAAGGAAGAACACTATACTTTTTTTCTTCAGGATCCTTCAAATAATTTATTGGAGTTTAAGTATTATCTTGACCCAGAGATGAAGTATTAATGGTTAAGGTTTTAATCCCGGAATACCTGGGGCAGCAGGTTTTATCTGGAATCCGAAGCTTATATAGAAATGGCGACAAATGCATCCTGGCAGGCCGCTCACACGGTTTTTTAGATAAAGTTTTTAAAAGTCGGGCGATTTGGCGGTTTGCCGATATCACGCCAAGCTCCGTAGATAGCCATCAATATATTCAAGATATTATAGGATTAAACCGCAGAGAGGAATTTGCTTTCATTTTACCCTTTGGGCTCTCGTCCTATTACGCTGTTGCAAAGCATGCCAAAGAGCTCGAACCCTATACCCGTTTCATGGTTAGTCCATTTTCTTCCTTTGCCATAGCTAATGATAAATTAAAAACTGCCCAACATTGCGCAAGCCTCGGCATCATAACTCCAAACACTTATTCCGAGTATGAAGAACAGGATTTAGCAAGCATTGCCAACCAGATCCAATACCCTGTCGTCATCAAGGCTCGTTCAGGCTCTGGCGTACGCAATCGGGTATTTTATGCAAATAACAGGCAGGAATTGTATCGTTATTATCAGATTTTATTTGATAATCAGGATAAGACCCCAGGGTTTGAATGGAAAAACCCTTTAATCCAGGAATATATTCCAGGAGAAATACATGATGCATGCACTTTATCTGCCAAGGGTGAAGTGATTACTGTATTAACTCAATGCAGAAAAATGATGTATCCTGTCTCTGGTGGGGTAGGAGCGCTTAATATTACAACGCACAACCCATCCCTGGCAAAGTTAAGTAAGAGATTATTAGAATCTTTAAACTGGCATGGGCCTGCGCAAATTGAGTTTAAATTTGATCCTCGCGACAAACAATATAAGCTGATTGAAATTAATCCTAAATTATGGGGAACATTGGATCTCTCTATTAAAGCGGGGGTTAATTTTCCAGTTTTAATTAGAAATTATTTATTGGAAGAAAAATTAAAAAAAGATATCCCTTATCCCGCCGATGTTGTCTATAAATTTTATTTTCCGCAGTACACTTTGGCATTTTTACAATTGCTGCTAAAAAGCCAGTTTAAATCTTATTCCGAAAAGCATAAAACACTTTACCGCGACTTTGATCCATCCGATCCAAGGCCTGATATCTTAAGAATCATTCGAACTTGCGCCCGTATATTGAAAGGCGATTGGTACAAATCAAGACAATAATATGCGCACAGCCTAATCAGTTGTAGCCTTGGCCATCTAAGCATAATCGGATGGTATTTTTTCACTATTATGGCATAATTCAGTCTTGCAAAAATAAACTGGATCAAGCATTCTCTTGCGATTGCATGATTTAATTCATTATGAGTAAGGAATTATGTGCGGGATATTTGGAATTGTAGCCGATCAAAGCTCTGAGTTCAGCACCAAATTGATGGATAATCTTATCCGAAAAATGTTTAAACTATCTGAATCAAGAGGAAAAGAAGCATCTGGATTTGCAGTCCGCACAGAAGATATACAGATCTACAAACAGCCTACCTCAGCCAGTCAACTGATTAAATCAGCCGAGTATCGCAAGCTGATGGGCAACGTGTTGCTTCAAGCTTCTCAAAACAATCGTCTGATAAAACCATTTGCCCTTATTGCCCATTCAAGACTGGTAACAAATGGCATTCAGGCTAATAATCATAATAATCAACCGGTTATGAATAACGGTTTGATAGGGATCCATAACGGCATTGTTGTCAATGTAGATGATTTATGGCAAAAACATACTGATCTTAAACGCAATAGCGATGTGGATTCTGAAGTTTTACTGGCATTGATTAATAAATTTTACCAGCAGAAAAAAAATCTTTTTGAGGCTGTTCAGGATGTGTTTAGCGAGATAGAAGGTGCTGCATCCTTTGCAGCTTTTTCTAACGATGAAGATTACCTGCTTCTCAGCACAAATACCGGGTCGTTTTATATTTGTTTTGACGAAGCGCGCCACATTTTATTATTTGCATCAGAGTCCTATATTCTGGAAGAAGCAAAAAAATTTCTTCAAGGTAAATTGGATGCCAAGGTTTTGCAAATCAAACCGTTTGAAGGTTATATACTTGGCATCAATGATTTTAATTTGCAGCATTTTAAGTTTGCAAAAAATATTGAACAACCAGCTTTTCAGGCATCGGCTTATATCCAAAAGCTCAATATAAAAGATCATTCCATTCAGGCCGAGGAAGCCAGGAACAGTCTAAGAAGATGCCAGCGCTGCATTTTGCCTGAAACGATGCCTTTTATCCGCTTTAATGCAAAGGGCATATGTAATTATTGTGAAAATTACCGCCCCATAAGCAAACATGGAGAAAAAAAATTATTCGAACGAGTTGAGCCATTTCGCAAAAAAAATGGGGATCCAGACTGCATATTAGCCTTTAGCGGAGGCCGTGACAGCTCTTATGGACTTCATTACATTACCAATGTGTTAAAAATGAAACCCATTGCATTTACCTATGACTGGGGGATGGTAACAGATTTAGCAAGACGAAACCAAGCCAGAATGTGCGGCAAATTGGGTATAGAGCATATTTTAATTTCTGCTGATATTAAGAAAAAACGCAGCCACATTCGAAAAAATATTCACGCATGGCTCAAAAAACCTTCTCTGGGAACAGTCCCTATCTTTATGGCCGGGGATAAACAATATATATCGTACCCTGGCGAGCTCAGAAAGCGCACAAACACAGAACTTGTATTTTACTGCCGTAACCAAATGGAAAAAACCAATTTTAAAACCGGCTTTTGCGGCGTGAATGAAGCAGGTAAATGGTATTATGAAATATCAGCCAGGGATAAATTAAAAATCATATCTTACTACTTAAAAGAATACATGACCAACTGGTCTTATTTTAATAGCTCTTTATTAGACACACTCGCCGGAGTATATCATTCCTTTTTTGTAGATAGAACCAACTATGTCCAGTTATTTAATTACCTGGATTGGGATGAAACGCTGATTAATAATACCTTAAAGGATGAGTACAACTGGGAATTTGCTACAGATACAAGCTCAAGCTGGCGAATTGGGGATGGTACAGCTGCTTTTTATAATTATATTTATTATACCGTCGCCGGATTTTCTGAAATTGACACATTCCGCAGCAACCAAATCCGTGAGGGGTTAATTACGAGGCAAGAGGCTTTGGAAACCGCAAAAATTGAAAACCAGCCTCGTTATCAATCTTTATTGGAATATGCCCGTATTATTGGTTTTGATTGCGATGACGCATTAAGGGTAATTAATGCCATGCCAAAATTATATTTGAAATAGTTGGTGAATATGAATTTATGTAAACCTGCTAAATATATTTTTTAATCATTGCATCAATCATTTTCTCAAAGCCTTAAGGCGGTTATGGATATAAAATTGAAAAAGAATTTATTATTATTACTAATAACATTGCTGTTCATTAGTTTTGCCATTTTCACCTTCAATAAAGATTTAATAAAAAAATTGTATACCTCCCAACCTGACTCGAATTATGAAGATAAAATTGCCTACTGGAAGTCAGAAGTTAATCGCGTTATCGAAGAACGAGAGCGCGGTGCATACATTGAAAATAGACTGGTAGATGCAACAGCAAACCTGCGTATTTACTCATATGCGTATTTTCCTGAATATCCTGAAATCTTTAACAAGCACAAGATATTTACTTTCCAGGAAAAAACCTGGGAAGATTTAAAAAACTCGGCTATCAGGCAATATGATATTTACAAAGATCATTTAAATTCCACATGGCATATAGATGGAAATTTATCCAAAGGAATTTATTTAATGAATACAGTGCATAACCTTTACCACGAATATGTTTCCAGTCCCAAAGGGCATCGCAACGCAAGGGAAAATCAACAGAACATGCATCCTGAGACTTACCTTAAAGCAGAGCATGGAGATTGTAAAGATTATGCAATGCTGCTCTACATGTTATTTAATTCTACCGGGATACCGGCAAAACAGGTAGGCACAGGCGATCATGTCTATATAGAGGCAAGTATCGATGGCCAAAATTATATTTTTGACCCAACTTTTAATTTTTATACCAGGCAAACCAATCAAAATTTTCTAAACCAGAGCCTTAATCAACAGATTGATTACCATTTATTTCCTTACATTCCAGATGTGGATCGCATAGATAACGCCAAATTAATACTTCCAAATAACTTATATGTTTACCTTTATACGCGCGGTCGAATTTTTCGAGGAAAAGAAGAAAAAAATTATCTGGCAGTGAATCAATATCCAAAATGGATAAAACAAAACTATATACCAGTCAAAACAATTAGAAATGGATAAATCTAAGCATTAAACAATTAATACAACAGCCTGTTTGAAAAACCAAACGAAATTTTACCTAAAATACCTGCAAAACTACGAAAAGGGACATCATGAAAATTTTAATTTTAAACTGCTTTAGTCGTAATGCCCTTGCTGTCATTAACAGTATTGATTCCAGTTATACCATTATAGGCGGTGTGAACCACAGCAAAGGTTACCGAAAATGGATGCAAAAAAATCTATTTTACAGCAAACGGCTCTCCCAGATAGAAGAATATGCCAATCCCGCGGAAGACAAGAACCAATTTTTTCAAGATTTAATTAAAATTTGTAACCGGCACAAAATTGATGCCATTTTCCCCACCGGTACAACTGCGACAAATTATCTTTCCTATTTTAAAAAAGACTTGCAAAACCAAGTTAAAGCCAGAATTCTTGTAGAGGATTATGACACATTCAGCCAATTAACAGACAAATGGGAAACTTACAATTTATGTAAAAAAATAGGTATACCAGTTCCTAAAACCGTTTTATTTGCAAACAAACCTGAAACCATCGAAGAAATTAAACAACTGAGCTTTCCAATAATTGCAAAACCGAGAATTTCCTACGCGTCTCATGGAGTTTTATTTTTTAATACAATCAGTGAATTTCAAGCCTCAATTGATAAATTAACTGGCTTTCAAGATCCAGGCTCTGATATTCATGAGCCATACATTATTCAAGAAGTCATCCAGGGCAGTTTGCATGATGTTGCCCTCTGCGCATACGAGGGAAAACCAGCCATGATGCTGAGCCAACAGCGCGTGATGACGCTTCGGGATTTTGGCGGCGGCGGCATCATCAACCTGACCACGTATGAACCAGAAATGATGGAATATGCCAAGGGCTTAATTAGGGAACTCAAATGGAATGGGCCTGCTCTTTTTGATTTTATTAAAACAAAGGACAACCAGTACTATTTGCTTGAAATCAACCCCAAAATATGGGGAACAACACGATTAACCGTTGAGGCAGGCATGAATCTTCCCCAAGCTATGATTGATTTATTTGTATTGGACAAAGCTTTCACTGAAAAAACTGAGTATGAAAAAAATCTATTATACAAGTGGATGTTCCCGGAGTGCATGGCAGCCTGGTTTTTACAGCCATTTTCTTTTGACAGAATTCTTCAAAGGATTAAAAAAAGTTTTAATAATTACAACGCATCAAGAGTTTGCACAAATATACGATCCGGGGATCTAAGGCATTTAATTGGTATCATTTTGGAAAAAGCTAATTGAATTTGCGCTATAAGGCAGTTTGTCTCAAACCCAGGTAAACCCTGATGCTCTCCATTTTGTCGCCCCTGCGAGAATCCATCTTTAGCGAAGTGTGGAATGAAGCTGAGCTATGGATTCCAGCCTTCGCGATATGAATGATTTAGTATTGAATAATCAATTTGGATTTTTCACCATGGAGTTAAGGAAATATGAAAAAAATAATATTACCGATATGTCTCATATTTAGCCCTGTTCTTTCTTTTAGTCATAACATTGAATCCACACAAAGCTCTAATAAAATTACTGTTGAAGTAGATGTTAATTTTGGCCAGGATCTCGGTCAAAATTTCGGCACGTTTTTTGAAGCGCGGGATGTCAAAACTGGCAAGTTGCTGTTCGGCGCAGGTTTTCCGGCAACCTATAATACACGTTTTCAGAATGATCGGTATCAAATGCAGTTTTTTATACGGACTCAAAAATTTAAAAAGCAGCATAAACTCTCAACTTTTCCAAGGCCTTCAAACATGTATGCCCAGAGTTATTTATATAGCATCAATAACAACCTTCGCATGGCATATTTTCAACATGATGATCTTGTATTTGATAAAAAAAGTAAATCGTGGGTGGATGAACAAACACATCTAAGGCAGGGATCGAACAATATCTATACCCTAAGAGGGAAAACGCTTACATTCCAAGATGACAAGTTACTGTATGATGAAAAAATTATCCTCGATCTCTCTGAGTCTAAGAAAAATGATGAAGAATACAAATTTTCATACTACGCTCAGGGACATATTTTTCTTTCTCGTCATTCAAAGAAAAATGCCTCGCTCATTGCCATTCCTTGGACTCCCTATTCAGAATCTCTTCCCAGCATTGAACGCGCAATTACATTAAACACAAAGAGATTTTCACTGATTTACAGTAATGGGCAATTAAATAGTGAAGTGGTGGCGTGCACCAACACTGGCGGAATTTATTCATTTAAGAATAAAAAATGGAAAATCCTGCGAAATCCTGATGGTAATAGTTATCAAGTATACTCCATGATTACCTATAATAACCGCCTTCTGATGGGACAATATCCAAGCGGTTTTTTACTTGAATATGATGGCAAAAATATTATCACGCACCAAAATTGGCCTCCAGTTCCGGAAAATGCATCACCTAGCGCCAGAGAATTACAAACAACTGCAATTTATCGCGGCGAACTTTTTGCAGGCGTATGGCCTTGGGCTGAATTATGGCGCCTTGATCCCGATACCAATAAATGGATAGCAATGGGCCGCCTTTTTAAATCACCTTCAGTGACCATGAATCCAATTCATCCCTATGAGCAAGAAGCTAGCGCAAGTGGAGCAACACGTAACCAGCTTGGCCAGAGAATTACGTCAATGATTCCCTTTGGGGATAGCCTGCTCATGGGTACTTCCTGGAAAACTGGGGAAAATACAATTGATAAATATAAATTTAGCTTAATAAGCAAAAGTAAACGTGATGAATACGGAGCACTCCACCGGCTAAAGATGCCAGGTAGCATAGTAGGTGGGTTTGTTTGGAAAGATGAGCCTGTTAAGCTTAAATTTGTTGCCCAGGGGAATGAGATGGCCATCTGGCAAGATGGGAAGAAAATTGCATCAACTTCAATTGATCCCAAAATACTTAAAGATATCCCAGAATATGAAATATATTTGGGCAAGGGTGTTTTTGGAAAGTTTACTGGGCAAATAAAAATAAGTAATGCTTAGTCACTGCACTTGTCACTGGTTTAAAAACTTAATCCCCCCTTTATAAATATAGGGAGGATTATTGTTTGATAGTATTACAAAATCCAGAGAATGTTGCCCAGCACGTAATAGATCAGTAACCCAGATTAGACGAAGTCGTAATCTGGGATTTTTGCTTTCTGGTTCCCGCATTATGCGTAGGCTGCACTAATGCCAGCAAAGCCGCTTATTCACGTATTATCTGCTGCTGATTCAGCTTATATTTTAACCCTGTATGAGTACAAACTGTTTCAGCAATGCCTTGTAACGGCAAATCCAACTGTTCGCCAAATTCACTCATCCAGCCGATTTGCCGTGCCGGCACGCCAACCATGAGCGCATAATCAGGCACATCGCGATTAACCACAGCACCTGCGCCAATAAACGCATATTTGCCGATGGTGATACCGCAAACAATCGTACAATTTGCACCCAGCGTCGCACCTTGCTTGACAAGCGTATTTCGGTACTCGTCTTTGCGGGATACTGCAGAGCGCGGATTGTATACATTGGTAAATACCATGCTTGGGCCGCAGAACACATCATCTTCCAAAGTAACGTTATCATAAACCGAAACATTATTTTGAATTTTCACATTATTGCCGATCACCACCCGGTTACCGACGTACACATTCTGTCCCAAACTGCAACGCTCACCAATTTTCGCCCCACTGCTCACATGCACCCAGTGCCAAATGCGCGTGCCCTGCCCTATTTGCGCACCCGCATCGATGATAGCTGATTCGTGTGCCTGGTATGATGTCATCTTATAACTCCAAAGGTAAATGCACAGTCTGGTTATCGCGAGCGGCGCGATAGGCGGCAATCAGAAGCTCCAGCGAGGTTAATCCTTCGCGGCCGTCAACCAGAGCGGTTTCCTTGCCTTGCAGGCAGTTGATGACATTATCGTAATAGAGCGGATGGCCAAACCCGTATACAGAAGTTGTCTCATAACTGGCATTTTGAATTTGCTCATCTTCGGGGCGCTTGTCGGCAAATTCCCAGTGCTGAATCTCATTAACTGCCAAACCGCCGACTCTAACCGTGCCTTTTTCACCGAGGATGGTAATTGAGCCTTCAAAATTTTTAGGATAAGTCAGCATGGTGACACTCACAGATCCCATAGCGCCATTTCGCCAGCGGATGTTTAAAACGCCTGAATCTTCTGCCTGAATTTTTCTTGCTAGAGTTCCCATCATGGCCTGAACGGATTGTACCGGGCCTAAAAGCCAGTGAATTAAATCAATATAATGGCTGGCCTGATTCATAAAGGCGCCGCCATCCAGCTCCCAGGTACCACGCCAACCGCCGCCTTGGTCATAATAATCCTGTGGCCTTGTCCAGAACACATTGATATTGGCCATATAAATGCGCCCAAAGCGTCCTTCATCAATCGCATTTTTTAAAAGTTTTAGCGTTGCATTCATGCGGTTTTGCTTTACCACAAAAAGACGAACACCCGCTTCATCACAGGCATTGACCATGTTAAGCCCGTCCTGCCAACGCGTCGCCATAGGCTTTTCAGTGATCACATGGCGTCCGGATTCTGCAATCTTCATTGTTTGTATGGGATGAAGCCCGCTTGGCGTACATACGGTCACGATATCAGCATTGACAAAGCGAAGCATCTCATCAAGGTTGCTATAAGCATCAACGCCATATTCATCTGCTGCTTTTCGTAAGGCTTCCCTGTCCGTGTCGCATACAGCGGTCAGGTTTAGGCGGTTTTTATGCTGCTCTATGGCCTGCAGATGATTTTTGGAAATGCGCCCGCAGCCTACCAATGCAATATTGATTGTTCTGTCTTTAATAATCCAGGGGGTCTTATTCATCTTAGGCACTCACAATATTGTCCTGTTTAAACTGCTTAAATGCACCTCTGGTATCAACAATAAGATTTGCATTTGCCGCAATGAGGGAATAGTCAAAAGCCCGATGCGCTGTGGCCAAGATTACGCAGTCATAATTGCGTAATTCTTCTGCTGTAAGAGATACACTGTGCAAGTCAAAATGGTGCACGCGCATGGCTGGGAAAAAAGGCACGTGCGGATCAGAATAAGCGACTTTAGCACCCTTTTCCTGCAAAAGCTCCATGATCTCAATTGATGGCGATTCGCGCATATCATCCACATCCCGCTTGTATGCGATGCCAAGAATTAAAATTTTACTGTTTTTGATGGCAAGCTCTCTCTTGTTGAGCGCATCACTTACCTTATTGACCACCCAGTGGGGCATGGCGCTATTGATTTCGCCGGCTAATTCGATAAAGCGGGTATGCAGGCCATATTCACGTGCTTTCCAGGTAAGATAAAATGGATCAATAGGAATACAATGCCCGCCAATTCCAGGCCCCGGATAATAGGGAACAAAGCCAAAAGGCTTGGTCGCTGCCGCATCGATTACTTCATAAATATCAATGCCCATTTTATCGGCCAGAATTTTCATCTCATTGACAAGACCGATGTTGACTGAGCGATGAATGTTTTCCAAAAGCTTGGTCATTTCAGCGACTTTGGCCGAAGATACCTTAACCACTTTTTCAATAATAGCGGAATATAAAATATGACCTGCTTTAGCGCAATTAGGGGTATCACCGCCACAAACCTTGGGGATAGTTGCCGTTGTATAGTGCGCATTACCCGGGTCTTCGCGTTCAGGGGAGTAAACAAGAAAAACATCTTCACCGATGGTCAGGCCAGTACTTTCTATACGCGGCTTTAATTCTTCTTCAGTCGTCCCGGGATAGGTTGTGCTTTCAAGGGAAATCAGCTGCCCTTTGCGGATATGGGGAAGCAGAGAATCCATAGTCTGCAGGACATAAGTTAAATCAGGCTCGCGATATTTGTTTAAAGGAGTCGGTACGCAAAGAATGACCGCATCTGCATCAAAGCTTTTAGAGAAGTCGGAAGTGGCATGGATTCTTCCTTTTACTTTTGCAATTTCACTTGAGGGAATATGTTGGATATAGGATTTGCCTTGATTTAAGGATGCATTTTTTTGCTCATCCACATCAATGCCGATAACCCGATAACCAACATCGGCAAAGCGCAGCATGAGCGGCAAACCTACATATCCCAACCCGACAATACAAATAATGGCTTCTTTATTATTAACTTTTTCGATGAAGCTATTTAGCATAATGTTCCCTTATTTTTTATGTAAAATGAACGCGACGCAAGGCGCGCAAATCCTGTTTTAAGCTGGTTCCGCTTCTCTCATCAGCACTTCAGCCAGTGCTTTGCATATTTTTTGCTGGTCTTCTAATGTCAAATAAGGATGCATGGGAATGCTCATCACGCGGCTTGCAGCCTTTTCAGCCACAGGGAAGCTTTGCGGCTCAGGATATAATTCCTTAAAAACAGGCTGCTCATGCAGGCCAATTGGATAGTGAACCGCAGTGGGAATGTCTCTTTCCTGCAATTTTTGCTGCACTACCTCACGGTCAGAAACTTCGATGGTGTACTGAGCAAATACGCTGGTGTTATGGGACTCAATAAAAGGCTTTTTTAAACCGGCAGGAAGCAGCCTTGCATAGCGTTCGGCAACCTTTTCGCGCAATTGAATTTCTTCAGGGAAAATGGCCAGCTTTTCCAACAAGACCGCAGCTTGCAAAGTATCCAGGCGGCCATTAATGCCAAGGCGGGTATGGCAATAACGCTTTGATTGTCCATGAGTTCGTATTTCACTCATCCGTTTTGCAAGCTCGGCATCATGGGTAAAGCAGGCTCCGCCATCGCCAAAACACCCCAGAGGCTTTGAGGGGAAAAAGCTTGTGCAGCCAATGGTTGTCAAACTGCAGGATTTTCGGCCTTTGTATGTCGCGCCAAAACTTTGCGCTGCGTCTTCAATAACTGGTAAATTATGCCGTTCCGCAATTGCATTAATGGCATCAAAATCAGCACATTGCCCATAGAGGCTCACAGGCATGATTGCTTTGGTTCTCGGAGTAATCGCTGCTTCAATTAAGCCGGCATTGATGTTATAGGTATTTGGGTCAATATCCACAAATACGGGTTTAGCTCCCAAAAGCGCTATTACTTCAGCGGTAGCAAAAAAACTAAAGGGAGTTGTAATGACTTCATCGCCGGCGCCTATGCCAAGCGCCATAAGGGCGATTAATAAGGCATCGGTACCGCTGGCAACTGCCAGCGCATGCTCAACGCCGGTAAATTTGGCCAATGCCTCTTCAAGCTCCGTCACCTCAGGCCCCATAATATAGGCACCATGGTTCAACACACTTTGAAAACGTGCCACGAGCTCGCTTTCAATGCGGCTTGTTTGGGTTTTTAAATCAATGAATTGCATAGGGACTCCCGCTGACCCGTCCTGGTTGATAAACATCGCGCTATTATAAACACAGAGGCCGTTGGTTACAATTGTTGATCAATGCCTTAGTCAAGATTGAGCCAATATGAAATAATAAAAATCTAAATTATTTTTTTATTATAACGATATTCGCATTAAGCATAATACACGTTATACTCAGCGAATGAACAAACCTGGAAAAACTGCATGACCATAAAGGCCATGTACGATAAAATCGCCGGTCATTATGCCGTTGCCAATCGTTTTGGCTCAATCAGCAAGAGTCATGAATGCGCAATTGGGCAGATCAGAAAAACCCCCCTTCCCCAAAAATCGCATGCCAAGGTTTTAGATTTAGGCGTTGGGAATGGTGCCTTTCTAAAAAAATTAAGCGAGCTGCTTTGCGATGCTGAATTCACAGGCATTGATGTTTCCTCGGAAATGTTAAAACACGCACGTAACCTCTTGCCTTTAAAAACAATAGAAGCAAGCGCCACTGAAGCAAGCGACTACCTTCCCCACCACAGCCAAGATTTGGTGCTTGCTCACTTTATCAATGCCTATATTCCTATTAACACGCTCTTTAAACAGGCTAAATTGCTCACGAGAGTGAATGGTTATTTTTCTTTAATCACCACAACCTATGACTCTTTTCCTCTAGCACAAAAACAATTGGCTGAATTTATTGCCAATGAATCGCTGCTTAGCCGAATTGTCGGGCATTATTATAAGGCTATTCTAAAAAATACAACGGTGGCTGCGGGACAGGAAGAATTGATGCAGGTTTTTGCAGAGCATCAGTTTGAAGTGATTGATCATGAGCGTATTATCATCCCTGTTGTTTTTAATAATATTGATGATCTGGCTTTATTTGGCATCGAAGGTACATGGTTTTTAAATAGCCTCTCGATTCGTTTGCTGCCTAAAAATTTTCTTCTTCAGCGCCTGAAACGCTTATTCAGCAAAATCTTCACTTTTCCTTTTGAAGATAGCCATATCATTGATGTGGTGCTTGCAAAAAAATAACATCAGGACTATCCGCGTTACCGTGCCAATACTGTGAGGCAAACAAACCGGCCAGGTTATGGCTATTGATGATTCCCCATAATCGGGAAAACCCAATTGCGCAAAGTGATCATTCGTTCTTCCTTGAGAAAAAATTGTTATAAGCCCAGATTGTCTCGCTTGAATATGCGGTCAGCACGGTAGCTTGAGCGTACCAAAGGACCAGAGGCAACTTCAAAAAAGCCTTTTTTAAGGCCTATTTCGCGAAATTTTGCAAATTGCTCGGGCGTGACATAACGCTTTACCGGCAGATGATTTTTAGTTGGTTGCAAATATTGTCCCAGTGTCAAAATATCAACATGTGAGGCGCGCAAATCATCCATGGTATGAATTATTTCTTCATCCGTTTCGCCAAGCCCAAGCATCAGGCTCGTTTTGGTCAAAACATCAGGGCGGTGTTCTTTGGCAAATTTTAAAACGCTTAGCGTTTGCCAGTATCCGGCCCGATTGTCGCGTACGGGATGAGTCAAGCGCTCAACGGTCTCCACGTTTTGCGCAAATACATCAACCCCGCTGTCCAGGAGCATGGCGACATCCTTGAGATTTCCCTGAAAATCAGGAGTCAGGGCTTCTACTTTTGTTTGTGGGCAAAGCGCCTTAATTGCACGGATAGAATCCGCATAATGTTTCGCTCCCCCATCAGGCAAATCATCACGGTTTACTGAAGTTAATACCACGTAGTCAAGATTCATAAGCGACACAGTTTTAGCGGCATTTTCAGGCTCTTTTTCATCCAGCAAGCCCCGGGGGTTTCCGGTATCCACTGAACAAAAGCGGCATGCTCTGGTACAAACCTCCCCCATCAGCATGATGGTGGCTGTGCCGTGCGACCAACATTCAGCGATATTAGGACATTTGGCTTCTTCACAAACGGTCGCCAGCCGATGCTCTTTAACCTGTTCTTTTACCTTTAAATAGTTGGCAGAAGTGTGATTTACTATCCGCAGCCATTTTGGCTTGGAAAGCCTGGGCTCTTCAGTATTTTGATGTTTGATGCCGTCTTTAATAGCTACAATGCCCTGGCTTGTTTTGTACTTATGGCCGCTTTCAACAATTACTGGAATATCGGTTAATTTGCTCATGCTTGATATTTAACTGCTTCAGTTTCGATGATGATCCCAAATGATTCTTTTCAGATCAAGCTATTTATGATGATGTTGTTTAAGGTACTCAAACATCACTTTTGCGTGCGAACCATCGCAGAAGGGCGGATCTTTGGTTTCCTTGCATCGGCAGAAGTAAATGGTCTCTGAATTCGCAGCTTGAAAAACAACGGATTGATTGCAATCGGCCCTATCGCAAAAAGGCTGGGTAAGACTCTTGCCGCAGCCGCACCAGCGATAGATCTTGCCTGCTTCGACATCAACAGCAATTGGCAGGAATCTTAACACAAGATCATCTTCCTCCATACACCCTCGCAATCAACCAGCCAATGAGCAGAGCAAAAATAAGCATCGTGCAGGAAACCAGAAAATTAGCCAATAAATGCGGATAAACCATTAATAAGGTTGCAATCATCGCAAGAATCAACGCGCCCGCGATATTGAGCGCCTTATGGTATAAAACAATCCGTGGCTTGTGGCTTAAGAAGACATAAAAAATCAGCAAGATGATATAAGGCAAAACATATAATAGCTGATAATAAAACTGGGAAATCGCGACAGCAGCATCGGAAATATTTTGTCTGATTAACCATTGTTGAAACATTAATCCCACATTCATCAGACAGTTTTGCTGGTAGGCGTACACCGCAAATATTGTCAAAGGAATGAAGAAAAGGCCTGGCAAAACCCTGGCAGGCACGCCGCGAAGGACGGTTTTTCTATAATAGTAACCAATAAAAAAGAGGATAAGCACGCCAACAATGGCCGCAGCATAACGAAGCTCAGGCACCAGATAATAATAGCGCTTAAAGAATGCGAGGTTTAAATAATGAATGAAACCCAAAAACAGGATAAAAGCGGTTCCTGAGATTAATTGTTCGCGCTTGCTTGCGGTATATAGCCAAAGAAATGCTATAAATGCTGCGAATATAAATAAAGAACACGGCGTAAATGCATCGGTGAACGCCGCAAGAGTAATGAATTTTACAGGAGATTTGGTGATTGCCGGATCAAGATTAAACTGGCTCGCCATACTCCATTGGCGCAATACATTAATGGTCCCGGATGTCAACAATCCCTCTTTGATAATTTGCTGATGACAATAATGCAAAGCGTCTAATAATCTTTTCCCCGAGTCCACATATTCCGAAAAACCTACCCAATGGGATCCGCAAAAAAGAAAAGCCGGAACCGAAAAATTCTGAGAACCTTCTTGCCTTAAACGTTCCCCGAAGGTAACAAGTGACGCTTTATCCTTATCGATATAAAATCGGTCGACTTGAAGCCAGGGCAACTGTTTTTCTATCTCGGTAAAAAATTCATCGGCCTGCCGACAATGCGGACAGGATGTGGTTAAAAACAAATCAACATACACCTTAGGGTCTTTTTTATTCCCCTGCAGTTGGGATTGTATTGTCATTTCCGGCGTTGAAACGCTATTCCGCGCAAGCTGAATCCCCAAACCAGCATCATTGGGCATATCATGCCTTGCAAAAGCAGCACTTACCACCAGTAAGGCAAGCAGGATGAATCCTGGCAAAATTCTCATGGCTGAGGCATCCCAGTTGATAATAAAATAAACTATATCATGCATAGGGAAAGAATTCATTGATATGAAATCATCCCTCAAGCGCGCTGTATTCACCTGCCAAACGACCAAGAGCATTTTGACGGTTTAACGCCATATCGCACCTTTCCGCACAGACAGAAACCACCCATTTTAGACGGGGTTTCCCATGCCAGGTTTATGCCTGCTTTAAGTTACCATTACGCGCCAATCGTTCTCTGTGTATCAACAGCAAGTTTCGGGAATATATTAAAACCCCTGTTGACTGGCCAAGTATAAATACCGGATCCTTTTTGTATATGGAATAAATCAATAAGGTAATGCCGCCGCATAAACTGAGATACCAGAATGCAACGGGAATAACGCTTCGTTTTTCCCTTTCGCTGACCAGCCACTGGACAATAAACCGCGCCGAAAAAATCGCCTGTCCCAGTAAGCCGACAGAAAGCCAGATATAATCAATGTTCATGGTTACATACCTCCGGAGCACAGGGGCGTTTCAAAAGCCACCGCATGCCTATTAAATCATGAATACCCACAAATAAACGGTTCATGACGCCATATTTGGAAACCCCAAAGCTGCGAGGACGATGATTAACCTGGACATTAATCAGTTTATAGCCTGCTCTTTTAAATAAGGCAGGCAAAAAACGGTGCATGTGGTTGAAATGGGGCAAAGACAAAAAAGCCTCTCGGGTAAAAAGCTTCAGGCTGCAGCCAGTATCCGGGCAATCATCATGAAGGAGCTTCTGTCTTATGCCGTTCCCTATGCGGGAAGAAAGAATGCGCAGCAAGCTGTCATCGCGCTTTTTGCGGTTTCCCAGTACTATTGTATTCAAATCGGTCAAGTTCTCAAGAAGCAAGGGGATATCTGCCGGATCATTTTGACCATCTCCATCCATTGTTACAAGTAACAAATGACGCGCCGCCCGCGCGCCTGTCAGCAAAGCGGCACTTTGTCCGTAATTTTTCTTATGAGATACAACCTGCAAATTTTGATATTGCCTGGTTAAATGCTGTAAACGCTCCCTTGTACCATCCGTACTGCCGTCATCAACAAAAATAACCTCATAATCAAGCGGCAGCTTAGTAAGGACAGCTTCAATTTCCTGGTACAACCGCGACACATTATCGACTTCATTATATACAGGGATGATGATAGAAAGATTTTTGTCTCTTGATGACATTCCTGACACCTGGCGCATTAAAAATGAATCATTATAACGCATCTTACATCCAGCAGTAAAAAAATACATAATGGAATTAAGGTTTACTTAAGGTGCAGGCTGTATACTTCCTCATTTAATGAAATTGCTCACTCAAATATGAAATATGTGTCTTTTAAGTCTTCTCGGTTTGGACAAATTTTTGACAAAATTTCAAGTGCAATAAAAAAAATTAATTTAAATAAAAATAAATCAAACCTGTCTCCTGAAGAGTTGTATGCGGTACATCAAGTGAATTGCATACAAAAAATTATGAAAAATCTGGCCGATATTGTCAGTTACTTCGATAATGGACGTGAACTATATCTGGCTGAATTCCCAATCTTGGGTTTAAAAATAAAATCTTGCGCAGATGAGGCAAATAACCTCGTTTCTCCTCGCGTTTTTCTCTTATCTTTATTTGTGAAAAATGCGGAATCATTATTCACTAAAAATATACGTAGTTTTGTAGATTCTCAAAAACTGGCTCAGGATTTAAAATCCGATCTGCTCTTGGAAATTAGAAAAAAAGAGTATCTGAATTATTTAAAAAAAATACCGGAAGTTGAAAATTATCATCATTTATTAAAAGAATTGGAAAAATGCATTGAAGAATATGATTATCAAGCATTTTTGCAAACGGATATCTTAAACCCGCCTGATGAAGAAGATTATGGTGTTTTCGCTCGAAACCTTGGCGATAAATTCTTAGATGGCCATCCGTACATTAAAATTACCCATCCTGAAATATATCACCTAATCAAAGAGCTTATCCTGGAGCTTGATAAGCTTCCTGAGTCATTACAGGAATTGATTCCATTTTTTAATCCGAAATCAATTGAAAGTTCTATCTTAAGAATAAAGCACATCAAACATGAAACAAAACCATTTTGTTATACAGTTTTTAACCATAGGATTGATGCAGATCGATCCTACAAGGAATTCAAGAGGTTTCCTTTTAATTTTCTAGCGCAAGAAATCAAAACTTATTTTCAAGAAAACAGCGGCAGTTTATATGTTAAAAGTGAAATAAGCAAAACATTGTTAATGAAAGAATTCATTCAAGCGGAACGCTCTTTATTAGCCAATCAATTAGCAGACTATAAAGAACGGTATACAACGCTAATGGAGCAAGCAAGTAAGGACGCGGTTTCGAATGAGAATAGAATCGAGTCGCTGGACTCCCTCAATAAAGACATCGAACAATTGCTCGATGAGCTTAGCATGGCAGTGTACCGGCTTGAACAAAAAAGGCAAGCCTATCAATCCAGCCATGCATCCTCTCTTTTCTCAACGCATGAAAACCTGAAAAAAAAATACGAAGAAAATGAGCAAAATCAGCTTGATATTTCTTACGGCCAATCCCCCCTTCCCGAAGCCATACTGAGCATTGGAGAAAATGCATGCGAAGTGATTAACGTGCAGAAAACACTTGAGGCAGCAATCGCTGAACAGATCAAGAATTTAGCAGAAGCACGAGAAATCCTGCAGCGAAAACAACAACAGCTCAAAAAAGAAGAGAAAGAAGCGATTAAGCGATGGAAACATGAAGTCATTGAAGGGCATACGATTAAAGCCGAGGACTATGCCAAAAAAATCAAGGAATTGATTCAAAAAATACACAATATCACTACAAAAAAATTTGATATTACAACCACCGCCGAGGACTTGGAGTTTCAACTCAATTCATTGCAGGAAGACCAGGGAACTTTAACAATTATTCAGAATGCATTGAGCGCTATACGAGAGAACATTAAAAATCCTGCCCCCTGCCCAAAATTGTTATTACAAAAGGAAGACGGTATTGAAGAAGAGATTTGCAAAATTTATCAAGATAATTGCGGTTTATTGTGTTTTGAATGTGAGGAAGGATTGCAATCAGCCTCCAGGCAATTAAAGTTCTTTTCAACTGAGCTTCAAAAGGCATTAACAAAAGCAAGGCAAAACCAACTCCTGGAATCTTGCAAACCAGAACTGGTTAAACGAATACGGCAAGAAAAGGAAGAGGAATCCAAAGCATTACAAAAGAGGCAAAAGCAAATAGAGGACGCCTGTAATCTGTGCCGTGGACTTGCTCAAAATGTCCTTGATTTGCTTAAAGAGCCGCAAGCCAATTTAAATTCAATCCTGACCGCCGTGATTCACAAAAAACAACCATCCGGAAGCATACAATCCATATTTAATCTAAATAAACTAATGACCAATGAAGGTGTGGATCAGGCCTTAAACCTGATGAATATTCTACTTGAAGATAAAAAGGGACTTGAAGATACACTAACCCATGTAGAAGAATTCAACCCACCGCAGCGCGACCAATTTACAGGAGTGAATGGCGGCGAAGAGTATGCCCTTAAACTAGAAATATATCATCAGAAATTAAAGGCTTTGAACAGCTTAAAAGAAGTTGTAGCAGCTTATCGCGCCAGTGAAAAATCACTTCATTCAATTGCTTCAACTCTTGGGCAATTAAAAAGTATTCAAATGCAGGTTTTATCTGGCAAAAACGAGACTTATGAACAATTACATAACGACAATCAATCGCAAATCATCAGCGCCAATCATCAAATACAGATCTTAAGTAAAATAAGTGATTTTTTAGAGCTCCATGAAAAAGTCGAACAGCAATTAGACGAGCTTGAAAATTTTAGCGCCCAAGATCATGAGCGCGATGCGCGCCTTAAAGAAAATCTTGACAGGCATCTTGCCGATACGGAAATGCTTGGCAGCTATATTGCCGAAATAAGCGATGGCATACAAACATGTGCTGACCAGCCTGCTTTTAAAACCTTGCAGGCAAACTGTGAAAAATTATACGCAGGTACCCGGGAACGCCTTGATAAGGTCCGAAATGACATCACCAATCAAGAAGCGTCACATATTGAAAACATGCTGAGGGATGCGGCAATGATGGCTGAAGATCTCAGAAAAGCCATCACTTCAGCTACCGAACACCGAAGCTCCAAAGCATCAGGGCTTACAAAAACAATTCAGGCATATGATAGGTTTCGCAATCATCTGGAATTGATTAAAGGCAAATTAGAACGCCTGCAATCTAATGGATTTGATATCCGGCAATTCAATGAGCCTCTTCAAGAATTACAAGATGACAAATGTCATTCAGGAATTTATGTGCATATAGATAAAGTTCTGAAATATTATGCATCTCAACTTCGCTTTTATGAACAAGAAGTAAGAAAAGTTGCCTTTACTGATGATAATAGCGAACTTAACCGCAATAGGAAACAACTTGACTCAGCCACCGAATTCATTAACACCATAACCCAATCAGAGCTTAAACATCTTGAAACCGCACTGCAATCGCCGCATTTAGTGAATAATAAAAAGCGAGAAGAACAACTTGGTTCAATCATTCGGCAATATAACGATCTAGAGCGGGAAATTAAGGTTAAAAATAATCTTGTGTTACGGAATACACTGTGTGCCGCAACCACAAAAGAACTTGATAACTATCTGGCAAGAAGAAACCGGAAATATCTTGTTAAAGATTGGCTAAGCGGCGCTGACAGGCGCGTAAGAGAAAGTGCCATCGCTCAATTAAAAGAAAAACTGGCAAGCTTTGCCAAAACAGGAGACAAAGCGCCGATTTTGAATTTTATTGGCCATGCCCATTTCCCGGGCTTAAATTTCAAGCCTATCTTAAACCGCTTGATCATCAAACTAAAAGAAGAAGGCAGGCACTGCGAAACACTTCAGCCTGAAAGAGGCAATTCTCATCAGGAGGCATTAGAGGCGTTAGAAAACTGCCGTTCAAATTATCAAACGGCTATGAAACAAATATATTTAAAAATAAATGACTTAAAAAATTATGGCGAGGATTTAAAAAAAGAGCAACTGGAAATAGAAGGTGAAGTAGCCATAAAACTGGCACAGGAACTTGAGCAAAAAGTTGATGAGTTTGTGCTTGCCAATGGCAATAACCCGCCAAGCCAGGAAGCAGTAAAAAATTTCAAAGATGATTTTTTAATCCATTTACACAGCCAGGATGATTTGATGTCGAAGCATGAGACATCGAAGTCTCTAATTATCAATATTGCAGCGGCCGTATTCACGCTTGGGCTTGCGCTTGGCATCAGGCTTCTTGTGACTAAATTGTTTTCGCCAGAGAACAGGGCTATGTTTTTCTATGACCGTTCAGGGCGTATGGAGCGGACACGCCAGATCGAAAAAAATTTAGCCGAAATTTCTGAATCATGCACCTTAAGCTAAGTGGAACTAATAACAAGTCCTCGCAATCAGCCAATATTTACGCTTAAGCCAGATATAAAAAAGCCCGATCTCCAACATGGCAAGATACGCCGCTGCTAAAACATCACTTAAATAATGATGGGTCAGCAGAACCCGAGTCAAAGTAATACAAAATCCAGGCACAATAAAATAGTAACCGAACCTTGGAAAAATAATGCTTAAACCAAAAACAAGGCCCATGATATTTGTGGTATGCCCTGAAGGAAAAGACCAAAAAGGCGCATTCTTTTGCAGCCAGTAAAACCCGTATAGCTGGTCATCAAAATACAGGCCTGGCCGGGCGCGTCCCAAAGTCACTTTCAGAAAAAGACAGATGGTGCTTGGTATTACAACACAAAACCACAAAAACCATGCCTTATATTCCCATTGTTTTTTGGGATAGACATAGCGGAAAAATAATCCCAGAAGAAAAAAACCAACAAAATAGATGCCGCCAATACCAAGTTTGGTCAGCCAGTTCAGGAGCGGGAAATTATGTCTTAGATCTAATTGATGAAGATATTTCGCCACCGGTAAATCAAAATAAATAAAAGAGATGGCAATGAATCCCCAGTATATTGTGGCAACCCAAGGATTTGTCAATGTAGAAAATAAGCGTTGAAAAGGAGTCATGATTCATCATCCTCCGGTGGATTTTGACCAATAAGTAATAGTTTGACTGTTTTTCCCTTGCTGTAGTTATATCCCTTGATTCTTGTTATAACATCCATCCCCCGCTTAGGCATTTTGATGAACTTGCCGCGCTCTACAAGCAACAGCGCCTCTTTATTTTGCCGCATCAAGCTTAAAGCGGTATTGATATCGGTAAATTTTACATGATGGGTATTAAGATAAAACACAAGGCTCGGCTCAGAAAAACCGACCACCAGCAAGGGATTGTCTTTAGAAATTTTGTTTTCCGGAATTTGTAAAGCCAGATTACGCGATATCCAGAGGGGCTCAAGTCGGGGCAGCAGTCCTGAGAAGATAATTGGAAAAGCAATGGCCGCCGTCAACAAAATACCAAGGCTCGCCTTGCGGTATGCGCCGTGGGAGGCAAGATAACCGCAGATAAAACTCATGAAGCTCAAAAAAATAAATAAAATTATTGCGCCAAGCGTAAGCTGATGCAGCAAAAGGTAAGGCAAGGTTAAAAAGACTACCGCTAACCCAAGAGACAGCAAAACCCATAATGCCTGTAGAAAAAGCAACCATTTCCCAGGTTTTTCTTTGCCATAGTCAGTGGTTATGGCGAGTGCACAAAGCAATGCTATTGCAGGGAATGTGGGCAAAACATACTGCGGCAATTTGGTGGGCATGATTTCAAAAAAAAGCCATATCGGCAAAATCCAGGCCAATAAAAATTTTACCACAGGGCTTCGGCGCTCATAATAGGCATAACGAATCCCTTGCCATAAAAAAAGTGAGGCAGGCCAAAAAGTCAGCGGCAGCAAGGCAAGATGGAACAAGGGAGGTTTGCCGTGGGATTCGTGCCCGCCTTTAAGCTTGGGCAAGAGATCTTTATGAAACATTTGCATGAGATAATTGCTGTCTTCAGCCGCGTTAACCAGCAATACCCAAATCAGGGTGAATGCAATCAATACAGCAAAACCTGAGAAAAAGCGAAGATTTTTGAGCCAATCGATGCGGCGCTCTACAATGCAAAGGGTGAACACAGAAAGAAAACCAATCAAAGGCGTCACCCCTTTCAGCAAAAATCCATAAGCCATGGCCAACCAGAATAAAAGCGGCCATCGCCAATGCAAGGGCTTAGAGTTCATGCCGGCATCATAGATAAACCATAAGGCTCCCTGCATTAAAATTACCGAAACGAGCAGGGAAGCATCAATGACAGCCATATGCGCCTCTATCACCAAAAGCATTGATGACGCAAGGAATGCCGAACCTGCAAGAGCGGCGCGCCGATTGACAAACCGTTTCGCAAAGAAAAAAGTCAGCAAGACCGAAAGCAGCGCGCCCAGTGCTGAAGGCAAGCGATAAGGCCAGATTCGCGCCGCATCGGGATGGCTGAATATTTGCACACTTAAAGCCTGCAGCCAATTAATACCCGGCGGTTTTTGAAATCTGGTTTTCTCCTGAAAGCGAATTTGAAAAAACTGGCCGGTTTGGAGCATTTGCCTTGTTGCCTGGGCAAAATGCGCTTCGTCTCTATCAATAACAGGCAAATTTGTTATCCCTGGTAAAAATAAAAGACATGAAAAAACGGTCAGCAAAAGATAGCGATTGATTTTTGGCAATGTTTAATCCCTGGCTGTAGAATCGGCATTGAGGGTAGAATATGGGGCATGATATTAAAGATGGTCTTGAGTATCAATACTCAGCTATTCTTCTTATTTTTCATTTTTCAACTAGAGAAACTATATGACTTTGACTCTTGTTCAAAAGATAGCTGTATGGGCAATACCAGTTTTACTGGCTATCACCCTGCATGAGGCTGCGCATGCCTGGGCAGCCAACCGATTAGGGGATACTACGGCTAAAATGCTTGGCCGGCTAAGCATTAACCCCTTGCGCCACGTTGATCTCGTCGGCACCGTTATAGTCCCCCTGCTTATTGGCGTTTTAACCCGCTTTCAGTTTGTTTTTGGCTGGGCAAAACCAGTACCGATTAACTACAATCAGTTAAAAAACCCAAGAAGAGATATGATTCTTGTAACTGCTGCAGGTCCCGGGGCCAATTTTATTATGGCTTTGTTTTGGGCTTTTTGCTTAAAAGGGGCAATTTTGCTGAACCCTCAAAATTCCATGCCTGCGCAATTTTTATTCTTGACTTCCCAGGCAGGTATCATCATCAATCTTGTCCTGGCTATTTTAAATCTGATACCTGTTCCTCCTTTGGATGGAAGCCGCATTGTGGCCGGACTTTTGCCTCCGAGGCAGGCTATGCAATATCTTCGTATTGAGCCGTTCGGCTTTTTAATTTTGATTATCCTGTTAATCACAGGGGTATTAGGCTGGATTCTCAGCCCTCCCCTTTATTGGTCATTATCACTCATTAAGATGCTGTTTAATCTATGATAGTACTCGCAGATGCCAGTTTACCCGAATTAGGGCCGTTATTTCCCAAGCCGCTCATTCTTGAGCGATACAAAAATGAGGATGAGTTGAAAAGCTTATTACCAAAGGCAGACGTTCTGCTTTGCCGCTCGACCCTGAAAGTTACAGCAGATCTGATAGACGGCTCCTCCCTCCAAGCGGTTGCTACCGCAAGCAGCGGAATTGATCATATCGATAGCAATTATTTGAAAAAAAACGGCATCGCTTTATTTAATGCCCATGGCTCAAATGCTGTAGCCGTTGCTGATTATGTCGTAAGCTCAATAGCTCATTTGGATAAGGCAAAAAAACTTACTGGGCGAAAAGCCGGTATTATCGGGGCTGGAAAAGTTGGAAGCGAGGTCGCAAAACGCCTGCGAACGCTGGGTTTCAAAGTGCTGCGCTTCGATCCCATCAAGGCAGAAGAAAATCCCAAAGAAACCTATTACCCAAAAGAAGCATTGTTTTCCTGCGATTTATTATGCATTCATGCAAATCTCCATGATACCAAGCCTTACCCCAGCCGCAATTTAATTGATGCGGACTTTCTCGCTAAAATCAAGCCCGGCGCAGCCATTATCAATGCAGCGCGCGGAAGCATCGTGCATGAAGAAGCCCTGCTGCAATCAAAAACCCCCATTACCTATTGCACGGACGTATACACGGGAGAACCTCAGGTTGATGAGCGTATTGTCGAATTTGCCGAAATTTGTACGCCGCATATTGCAGGGCATAGCATTGAGGCCAAAATTGCGGCTGTTGTCCAAACCAGTGCGCAAATCCATCAGTTTTTTGGATTGTCCGCCCCGGAATTTAAACATCAAGAAAGCCCAAAACAACCAAAGGCTTTAGCTCAACATAGCTGGCAGGATTTCATTCTTAATCTCTATAATCCAACAATAGAAACGGCAGCATTAAAAAATGCCGGCAATAAGAAAGATGCTTTCCTGGCACTGCGGCCTGCGCATAATGCGCGCCATGATTTTTCTTTTTTTGATGCGCCTGAAATGAATCAACAGTTTAAAAAATTGATTGGAGTCATGTAAAAGAAAACAGTGGATACCCGCATGAAGCTTGATACAGGCTGCAATGGATATCTATAGACAGGGCCTACGCATGAAAATCAAACTTGAATTAGATGAGGTCAACTTGACTCCTGGTTCCACGTCCCGCGACTTGTTCGCGGGATCCAGCATTTGATTCAAAATCACTGGATTCCGCGGATAAACCGAACGTAGAAGTCAAGAGTTTTTTCATGCGCAGGCCTTGGATCTATAGAGGTTATGTAAAGCACTATACTTGAAAATATGGTATCTTATCTGCCTTTTTCAGAGCAGTTTTTATTAACCAGGTGAAGCATGAAAAACTACGTTATTGCCTCTTTTTACAAATTTGTTCATCTTCCTGATTTTCAAGCCTTAAAAACACCGTTGCTTGAAGCCATGAACAACAATCATCTTTTAGGCACAATCATCCTCGCTGAAGAAGGAATTAACGGCAGCGTTGCCGGGCTTCCTTCTGACATGGAAAACTTCTACAGCTTTCTGCGCGAGGATTTGCGTTTTAACGACTTGTGGTTTAAAGAAACATTTGATGATTTTGTGCCTTTTGCTAAAGCTAAAATCAAATTCCGTAAGGAAATTGTAACCATGGGCGTAGAAGGAGTAAATCCATTGGAATCAAGCGGAACCTACGTGTCTCCGGAAGAATGGAATGACTTGATTTCCGATCCGCAAGTGATGCTTATTGATACCCGTAATGGTTATGAAATTCAGTTGGGAACATTTAAAAATGCAATTAATCCCCAAACGGATAACTTCAGGGATTTTCCGAAATATGTGGAAAAGCATCTCATGGATAAAAAAGATAAAAAAATCGCCATGTGTTGTACGGGCGGCATTCGGTGTGAAAAATCAACCGCCTATTTAAAAAAACTTGGTTTCAAGGAAGTATATCATTTAAAAGGCGGGATTCTGAATTATCTTGACACAATTCCTGAAGAACAATCCCTTTGGGAAGGCACGTGCTTTGTGTTTGATGATCGCATCGCCGTTTATAAATAATTAAGGCTATGGCGCTTTTGCAACAATTCGCGCTCCCCCTGCTCGCCTGGTATCAGCAACACGGGCGGCGCGATTTGCCCTGGCAAAATCCCAGAACCCCGTATCGGGTTTGGTTGTCCGAAATCATGCTGCAGCAAACTCAGGTCAAAACGGTTATTCCTTATTTTATCCGCTTTATCAACCGGTTTCCTGACATCCGAAGCCTGGCAGGCGCAGAAGAAGACGATGTTCTCGCCTTATGGTCTGGCCTTGGCTATTACAGCCGCGGCCGAAACCTCCATAAAACAGCCAGGATGATATGCGAAACGCACAATGGCGTCATTCCTGATAAGGTATCTGAATTAACAAGGCTGCCTGGCATTGGCGAATCTACCGCCGCGGCCATCGCGTCTCTCGCTTACAATCAACGCACTCCTATTTTGGACGGGAATGTTAAACGCGTACTTAGCCGCTTTTTTTTAATATCAGACTCCCTCGAACTCACCCATGTAAAGCAAAAGCTCTGGAAGCTTGCTGATGCCTGCATGCCTTCGCAACAATGCGCTGACTATACCCAGGCGATTATGGATTTAGGCGCTACCTGTTGCCTTGCGAGAAACCCGACCTGTGAGCTGTGCCCTCTGCAGCAAAACTGCCAGGCTTTTTTGACAAAGCAAGTCAAAAACATACCGAAAAAAAAAGAAAAAAAGATTAAACCTGCCTTAACAAAGCAATTTCTACTCATCCACAATAGAGATAATCTTATCTTTCTTGAAAAACGCCCCCCATCAGGAATTTGGGGCGGCTTATGGTGCTTGCCGAGTATTGATGAAAATCAGTGCGCCAGAACCCACCTTCTGGAAACTTATTTGCTTCACGTTGATGAACCGCGGGCATTAGCCGCATTCAGGCATGGCTTTACACACTTTACCCTCAATATAAAAGCATTTTCCTTATGCGCAGTAAACTTTCACGCGCCCAATCCATCTGTTAATGGGCGATTTTTCAGAGCCGATGAAATCTTCTCTCTCGGATTGGCAAAACCGGTTATCAGGATCATCCAACATTTTATCAACACTAAAAAGCCTGAAATGGTTGAGTTGTCGAGCGAATAACGTATGATATAAAACCAGCTAACCTGAGAACTATTATGAGTGCACTCATTATCACCCTATTGTGTTTTATCGGCCTTTTTTGGGCAGCAAACCATCTGGTCAACAGCGCATCAGGCATTGCCCAATATTATCGGGTTTCTCCATTGGTTATCGGCTTAACTATTGTCGGCATGGCGACATCCGCCCCTGAAATTATCGTGGGCCTGACTTCGGCGCTTGAGGGTAAAAACAATCTTGCGCTGGGCAATGCCATTGGTTCAAATATTGCCAATATCGGTTTAATTCTTGGGATTATATTGCTCCTGCGCCCTCTGACTTTACAATCTTCCCTGCTAAGACGCGAATATCCCCTGATTTTTGTGATCATGCTTTTTACGTATTCATTAATGATTGATGGCTATTTAGGCATTATTGACGGCTGCCTGCTTTTGGTTGCCTTAATTTTGACCATTGGTTATCTTATCTACCTCGCACGCAGCTCCGCACGCGATGTTTTCTATAGGGAATACAACAAGATGCTTGCCAGCAAGCGCTCAATAAAAATGAATATGGCCAGTCTCTTTTTCGGGATTATTCTGCTGACAGTGAGCGGCCATTTTCTGGTAGAAAACGCGGCATATCTTGCCTCATGGCTGGGGCTTAATGAATTGACGATTGGCTTAACCGTTATTGCAATCGGAACAAGCCTCCCTCAACTTGCAACTTCAGTTTGGGCAGCTTACAAAAAGCAGGATGACATTGCCGTAGGCAACATCTTGGGTTCAAATATCTTTAATCTGCTTGCTGTATTGATTTTCCCAAGCATCATTAACCCCGAAGCCATCAGCCATGTGCTTTTATGGCGTGACATACCGGTCATGTTTGCTGTCACCGCCATCCTTTTATGGTTCAATTACCAGGAAAAAAGAAAAATCGGCCGCTGGCAAGGCGGTCTTCTACTGCTTATCTATTGTTGCTATGTGATTTCCTTACTGCTCAATGCCGGACTAAGCTAGGCAACCAATCAATTAGACAGCCAGTCAAGTATGTGCAGATTGGGTCAATGACCCGACCAAAGCTGCCGCGCGAGAATGACAAAAAATAGCAAAATGAGTGCATAAGGTTTTCTTAATCTTTTTATGCTAAAATAACTAGCATGCTGATTAAAAAATAATTTATCATGAGCGGAGCATTAAACTGTTATTTTTGGGGGGCTGGAACAACCAGCTTGACTCATCGCTTAGCTGGAAAGGAATTTCATGAACCAAAACCCACAGTTGGTGTCGACTTTGATTTCATTGAAACTGGTTCTAGAAGATTAGGACTATGGGACACATCAAGTAACCCCCGTTTCGAGCCCATAATTCGAGTCTATGCCCAAAACGCTAACATTGGCATATACTGCGTTGATTTATCAAAAGAAATTGATGAACAGAAGATAAAAGAAGAGATCGAGTGGTTTCGTCAGTCTAACAAAGACCAGGCGCAAATTCTTGTGGTAGGTACCAAACATGATTTATCACTGGAAAGCAATGAAGATTTGCAGCAAGTGATAAATAAGCTATTCACCAAACCTTCAGAGCGGCCAGCGGTTTTTATCACCTCAGCAAAAACCGGTCAAGGTATAGAGGAGTTTAAAAAAGATTTGATTAGCGGAGAGGCCTTGTATAAGGAAATTGAAAAACCGGCTCAAAAACTCATTCATGCCCTTGCAAAAATGCGTGACTATGGTAACAAACTAGCGCAAGAAGGCGTTGATAAAAGCAAGACCATTTTAACTTTACATAAAAAACTGTGCGAGCGGCTTGGCCTTGAGGCTCATGGGCTGGATGGTAGCCCTAGTGAAATAAAAGCTATTAAAAATGCATTTAAAAATGAGCGCGATATCCAATTATTCCAGAATCAATTTAAGGAGATGTTGCACAGCGAGGATGGCAGTATGAGTCGCCACCGCAAGGTTTGGAAGCCGATTGTTGCCAATATCATGCTGGCCTTAACCGGCGTAGGCGCTGCAATTATGGCAGCCCGTGCCGCAGGTCACCTGGTGCACTCACTGGCAACCCGCAAATCTCCAAGCTTGAGAGCCACATTTTTCTTTACTGATACTAACAGCATGAAAAATATCAACTCCGTTGAAGAAGCTCTGGATGACCTGGTTAAGAAAGGCCCTAATAAATAATACGGCCATATCCTTGCTGGAGCCCGCCTCTGCTAAGAACGCATCAATAAATCCACATATCGGATGACGACCTCAAGCCTCATCCGATCTATAACACAGGTTATTTGGTTAATGGCGGCGGATTTTGCAGGATGTGCATGGCTTCAATCGCATCTGCCTGCCCTGCTTTTGCGGCACAGCTTATCCAGTACATGGCTTTTTGTTTATCTTCCGTCACCCCTTCTCCATAATAGTACATGTAGCCGACAGCATACTGCGCATCTGGATTTCCTTTTTCTGCTTCAGGTTTTAGACGGATAAAAGCCTGCCTGTAATTTTGTTCCTGGAAGCTTTTAATGCCCTCTTGCAGATTAATCTGCGTCATTGAGCAGCCATATAGAGTAAAAAAACCAAAAAACACAGGGATCAACCATTTAAAACGCATAAATAACCACCTTAATGAACCAATGCTTTAGCAGGCGGTTCAAAGATTAATTCATTTTTGGGGAAACTTAAACTCTCCAATGTGCCGTTTCTTATAACAAGAATGCCTTCTTCGGTAATTTTTTTAATAAGCGCACCGCCAGGCAGGCTATCTCCCATGCGAAAGCTTTGTTCTTCGCCATCACTCATGCGAATGATAACTTGTGAGTTTTCTTCTTGATCCGCAAGGATAATGCCCACTACTTCAAGGTTCAGCATCGATTGCTGGATCTTGTTCAGCTTTTCTGGAATGTATTCGCCAAAGAGAGGCGCATTAAGCGCCGGGGCTACTGCAAAACTGTCCTGGCTGATTGGTTGCTCAAGAGCAATATTTTTTGCGCTTGCCAAATCCCGATATTGAGCAACGGCCCTCATACCGGATGCAATTTGCCAAAAAATCAAAAAAAGCAAAATCACGCAAATTATTTGGACAGCAATGGGTTTAAATGATTCTTTGTTTAAATATTTATACACAATCTACTCTTTTTGATATTTTATAGAGCCGGGAAAAGCCTTGTACGAAAAATATTACAGGGATCATACAATGCTTTTATCTTCTGGCGCTCTATCCATTTATCCCCATAGTGGGTAATCCAGTAATCCTTTTTCATATCTTCTCTAAACCAGCCGGAGATGTATCGTTTTCCGCCAAGGCCAAGTAATAACTTATCCACTTTTTGTAATGCCTGCATTGCGTTGGCTGCCTCCTCCTCCCTTAAACCCGGAGGCAACACATTAAAGGTTAAAATCCTTTCTCCTTCCGGCAGCTTAAAAAAATAAGGTTTTTTTCTTGCTACCGGGAAAATATGATAAATCCCTGGCAAAGAATCACTCAATAAGGCAATGACTTCATCCAAATGCCTGGATAATGCATTGCTTTCGACATAGCATTCATACCAGGGATGAAGCAATGACCAGGCGCCGCTTTCTTTCATTAAGTTTAAACGCGGATCATGGCGGTTGATGTAATCTAAAATTGACTTATCTTCCATTTCACCGCAACGCCTGTGGCGCAGTTTATTAATAAAATTGAAGTCAGGCGGCATGTCATCGTATTCAAGTGCGATATTAGTCACATAGACAGGCTTGGCATGGCCTGGATTTTCATTGATTACAAAAGCTTCAAGATAATCACTGTAATGTTTCAGGATAAACTGATCGTCAATCCATAAACCATAATCATCATAATTCAGAGTCAGCGAACGCACTCTGGATTTACAAGGGCGCAATTGAATTGCAGCATCATAAATAATGCCGAAAAGACCTGTGCCGCTCAGACAGGCCCTGTATAATTCAGAATTATGACTTTCACTGCAATGCAGCAACTTTCCCTCAACGATTACTACCTGCAATTGATCAACATGGCCTGCAATAATACCTTCTTTAAATGTCGAAGAACCAAGGCCTCCCACGGATAACACTCCGCCCAGGGTCAGGCTGGTGTTATAGGGAAAAACATAAGGCAATAACTGACGCTGTAATGAAGCTCGTATGATATCTTTCCAGGACGCGCTGCAGCCCGCTATTAACTGGCCATCTTGCCAACTGACGCTGGAGTTAAGCTTGCTTATATCTACACTCAGCGCACCTTTCGGGGCAAGGGACTGCCCTGCCTGGCTTAATCCATTTGCCCTGATGGTTAAGGGCAACTTTTCGCGGCAGGCAAAAGCGAGGAGTTTTTGCAATGAATCCAAGTTTTGGGCAACATAAACAGCAGCGGCCGAACCAATTTGGGTTCGGCCAAAGTCCTGATTAAATTCTTGAAGCACCTTCTCATCACGCAAAAGGGCCTGGTTGGTTTCCAGCTCACACTGCTTGATTTTCTCTGTATTCCACATGTGTTGCGGCATTTTTTGTTTTCCTTTCTTGAGCTGCTTTTAAGCGGCTGTTGCAGACAATAACCAGGCCATCAAACATGCGGTTGAATGCTTCATAGCATCGATCCACAAGCTTTAATGCTTCACGCCTGGTATTGACTGAAATTTTGCGCTCATGCAATTTACGCTCCATCTCTTCTTCAAAGATAGCGTGCGCCATTTCAACTTCCAAATGGGTGCTTGAAAAATATTTCAGGTTTTCATCTTCGCCTGTTTTTTTAATCTGGTTAGCCACTTTTTCAAAAAATACATGTCCTGATGATTCCAGAGTCAACAGCAAGACAATATTTAATATTTCATCATCGATTTTGTATATCTCAGATAGTATGGCATAAGCCGCATCACGGGTAACTTGCGATTCCTTGCCGTATAGCCAGGCTACATCATCTTTGCAGCAATATGAATTGCCAAGGCTTCCCATATATTTTTTATCCTGTAAAAACCATTTTTCGTGGCCGGCATCTTCCAGACGATGGTGGCGGGCAATTTTTTTCAAATAAGGATCTTGAACCCGCTCTTCATTCAAGCGCAATATATCCTGAAAGGTCATTGCCCAAAATGTCAATTCCGGAACAAAACAGCTGATTTCATCCAGGGTATTTAAATTTTGAAGGATCTCAAAAAACGGATGCTCCATAAATTCCTGTTGTTTTGATTCAATATATGCTTCGATAGCTTTCATGATTTTCTCCAGTGCAAAATGAGTTTACGCCTTTAATTCTGCACTTTTCATGCCAATCATTTTTTAAAATTAATAAAATCAATAAATTATGGTTGAAAAAAGCATAAAAAATAAATCGATCAGCCGCAGGATAACGTTAAAATTAAATTTGATTCCCAAACAATTGAGTCATCCTGGCCAAGTCGTCAATTTTTTGACACCTGCTTCCCTCGTCAGTTACGCCACAAGAGGAAGAGGCAAGTTTGCGATGGGTTAGGACACTGTGGGAAATGCGCCTAAATCGGCCAGTTTCTTATCATATTCACGCATCGCCTTATCCACATACTGCCAATCTATTTCTTGCAGTGAATCAGCATTTGAAGAAATGTTTTCTAAAAATCTGTCCTGGATTTCACCGATGGCATGCGCCCTTGCATATGGCGTATTGGTAAACATAACCAGAACGTGCTTTGAGATATAACGCTCAGGGTAACGACGCATTAACTCCTGCTGCAACTGTTTTTTTAAATTAAATTTTTTATCACGAATTTCATGCTGAATTTCACTATAGTTATCCATTGACATTGCAGCCACTGCATCGGTATTTTGCTTGCGGCTGGCAAAAAAAGCGGGCAAGGCCTGCCCCCAATCGTCGTGATAACGCTCTAACGTTTCATCTAAAATGCGGCAGTCTTCAAAGGCGCAATTCATTCCCTGGCCAAAAAAAGGCACAATTCCATGGGCAGCGTCGCCAATTAACAAGCATTGATTCTTGTAATACCAGGTTGAGCACTGAACTGTGCTTAAATTTCCGGTAGGATTGGAAAAAAATTCTCCCGCCAGATTGGGCATAGCGTCATAGGCGTCAGGAAAAGCGCGCTTAAAAAAAGAATGAAGCGCTTCTTCGTTTTGTAGACTTTTAAAACTAATTTTACCTTCAAGGGGCAGAAACAATGAGCCGGTAATCGAGTCATCAAGATTCGGGTTGCCAAGAAGCATGTAGGCATCACGGGGCCATAGATGCAGATGCTCGCGTATGAAGTTACCGCTGTGCTCGCGGCTGATGGAAAGCTCTTTATATCCATGCGGTAAAAAGTCACGGCGATAGTGAAGAATGCCTGCTTTCTGCAACCCTTCGCGGACAAGCGATGCTGCGCCATCAGCGCCAATCAAGTGATCATACCCTGCTTGCTTAAGGTTTCCTTCTTTATCCATCAATTCAAGGGTCTTATGCCGAACATCGATCTCCTGCAATTTCATGTCAAAATGAATTTTAATCAACGGACTGGAAGAAGCTTGATCCAGCAACAAGGTGTTTAAATCGGTTCTGAGAATTGCATTAATATATTCATCCTTATGCCTGCCGAAAGGTTGGAACGTCACCTCGCCATTTTCTTCATGGATAGCTCGAGCCCTCATCGGAACCATAATTTTTTCTACCGCGTCCATTAATCCTATTTCTTTTAAACTTGTTATCCCCCGGCAGGATAAGGCAAGATTGATGGAGCGGCCGCCATTATCGGCTACACGGCGAATATCGCTTCTTGCTTCATACACGTCAACCGCATAGCCTCTTCTGGCAAGATAAAGGGACAAGAGGGTTCCGGCAAGTCCTGCTCCAATAATGGTGATTTTTTTCATTGCTCCTCCCTTGAGGCCTGTTGACAGTTCATTTCGCGGGCTAAAAAGCACTTTTTCGGGAAGGACAAATGGTTTGTACTATACAAGGCATTCCTCCATAAAATTAAATAACTTCGCCTTATTTTTGAAAAGATTGGATAAATTCCGTGATCCTGTCTGCTGAATCCGGCGGTTTAAAATAATAACCCTGGGCAAAATCACAGTCATGGCTTTCAATGAATTCCTTTTGATATTCATTTTCAACGCCTTCTGCCAGCACTTCAAGGTTTAAACTGTGGCCCAGGTTGATAATGGCATTGACAATCGCCGCATCATTGGTATCGCTGACCATTTCCTTAATGAAAAATTTATCGATTTTCAAGCGGTCAACAGGGAGTTGTTTTAAATAAGACAAACTGGAATAACCTGTCCCAAAATCGTCGATGGCAAGCTTAACGCCCATACCCTTCAACTGATGCATGATGTCAACCGCGTTTTCGATATTTTCGACCAACAGGCTTTCTGTCAGTTCAAGTTCGAGGCAGCGGGCAGGCAAGCCTGTTTTAGATAGAATTCTCTTAACGAGCTTTGGGAGATCAGATTGATGCAGTTGTTTCCCTGAAATATTGACTGAGACAATCAGATCTTTAAAACCCAGTTGATGCCAAATCATGGTTTGTTTGCAGGCTTCCTCAAGCACCCAGGTGCCGATATCAATAATCATGCCGTTCTCTTCAGCTATGGGGATAAAATCGAATGGCGAGACAGCGCCAATAACATGGCTATGCCATCGAAGCAATGCTTCCGTACCAATGACACGACGTTTTTTTAAATCAATCAGAGGCTGATACACCAGGTAGAATTCTTTTCTTTGCAAAGCATAGCGTAAGGCATTATCAATTTGGACATGGCTTACAACCTGTTTATTCATTTCCGGATCAAATAAACGGTAAGTATTGCGGCCGCTGTCTTTGGCATGGTACATGGATAAATCGGCATTTTTCATCAGGGTTTCATAATCATTGCCATTATTGGGATATAAGCTGATACCAATACTGCCGGTTATTTTCAGATTATGCTGGCCAATTTTGAACGGTTTGACCAAGGTCTTTAATATTTCCTCCGCCTTTTGCTCGGCCTGATCCACACGGTGGATATCCGGCAACAGGATAATAAATTCATCTCCGCCAAACCGCGCTACTGTATCCGTCTCCTTGGTAACAACCAACAAGCGGTTAGAAACCGCTTGCAACAGCCTGTCCCCCACGGAATGGCCAAGGGTATCATTGATCATTTTAAATCGGTCCAGATCAAGAAAAATAAATGCCAGCATGGAATTATTCTTTTTAGCCTGTATCAAGCTCTGCTCCACCCTGTCTAACAGCAATACGCGGTTCGGCAGGTTGGTTAAAGAGTCATGGGTTGCCTGCTCCAGTAGCTGCTGCTCCATCTGCCGGCGCTCGGTGATATCATTTAAGATACAGACATAATGCTTGACTTTTTTGAAGGAATCTTTAACCGGCGCCACACTCAATTCACACCAGTAAGCTTCGCCATTACGGCGCAAAAGCTCCAGTTCAATGCTTTCTTCCCGCTGTTCACGAATGGCGAGCTCAATGCGTTTCAGGCTGACTTGATCTGTTTTTGTTCCTTGCAGGGATTCAAGGCTTTTACCCAGGATGTTGTTTTCACTGTAGCCTGTAATGCGGACAAAGGCATGATTAATATATATAATCGGCTTATTGGGTTTTGCAACATCGATGATGGCAACACCATGGGTACTCGCCTCAATTGCCCGCTCTCGAATCAGCAATTCATCCGTAGCAATGCGCTTTTGGGTCACATCGCGAAAACTGTAAACCCTGCCGACAATCTCTGAACCAATCCGCTGCGGCTGGGTATACCGTTCAAAAATGCGGCCGTCCTTAAAGTGAAGCTCGGGCAATTCCCCCTGCCACTCTGGATTTTGATAGAGAAACTGGACATCGGCAATGATCTCTGAGGGATCAATCAATTGATCAAGTATGTATTCAAAACTGAGTTTTTCAGGCCCTGCTTCCATTAAATGACTTGGAATGCGCCACATTTCAATGAATTTTTGATTCCAGTCAACGACCTGGCCTTTGCCGTTAACCATCATAATGCCATCGGCCGTGGATTCCAGGGTAGCACGCAGCAGGGAAAGGGATTTTTCAAGCTCAACTTGCTTGGCATTCTTGCTGGACTTGACCTTGATATTTTCTGTCAAAGGCGATGTTTTAATGCGTTTAAACTCAGGCTGATTGTGATACCAGCGTTCCAAATAAGTGGATAATTCCGGCGTCGCACTTAAAAGGCCCAGTTCATTGCATATATCAGTAACAGATGGTTCCTTCCCGCGTTTTTTGATGCGCGATGCGGCTATTGCCACCTTTTCGTAGTCTATTTCTTGCCTGCGCATTCATCCCTCACTAAAATAGCTTTCAACTATATAGCGGCGCCAGTCATCTGTTCTTTAATTGTAGCAAACTGGCAATAAATTTGATTTGAGCATTTTTTAAAACATTGCTATCCTGCCCTCAGATTATTGGTAAATGGATTTTTTTATGGATGAGAAACACTTTAATACAAGGGCAATTCATGCAGGCCAGGCTCCTGATCCGGCAACCGGTGCTGTGATGACCCCGATTTTTGCGACTTCTACCTTTCAGCAAAGCGCTCCTGGCGAGCATCTGGGTTATGAATATTCCCGTACACATAACCCAACCAGGGCGGCATATGAGGCCTGCATTGCAAGCCTTGAGTCTGGCAAGCGGGGGTTTGCCTTTGCTTCCGGCATGGCTGCTGTTAATACGGTGATTGATTTGCTGAACTCAGGCGATCATGTCATTGCCATGGATGATTTATATGGCGGCTCTTACCGCTTATTTGACAAAGTCAAAACAAGAACTGCAAATCTGTCCTTTTCTTTTGTGGATCTTCTCCACCCGGAAAATTTTGAAAAAGCCATTCGCGACAACACCCGCATGCTCTGGATTGAAACACCATCAAACCCGATGTTGAAACTGGTTGATCTTGAAGCGATTGTCCGGCTAGCAAAGCAGCACAAGCTAATCACGGTGGTGGATAATACTTTTGCTACACCCTGGATACAACGTCCTTTGGAATATGGCTTTGATCTCGTTGTACATTCAGCTACCAAATACTTAAACGGCCATTCCGACGTCGTTAACGGTGTAGTGGTCGCTGGCGAAAACACAGAGCTTGCCGAGCAAATGGCATTTTTGCAAAATTCAACCGGCGGCATCGCAAGCCCTTTTGACAGCTTTCTCGTTTTAAGAAGCTTAAAAACCTTGCCATTGCGCATGCAACGCCACTCTGAGAATGCTTTATTGCTTGCAGAGTGGCTTGAAAGGCAGCCCCGTGTCAGTAAAGTCATTTATCCAGGCCTTAAAAGCCACCCGCAGCATGATTTGGCAAAAAGGCAAATGCATGAATTTGGCGGAATGATATCCATGGTTATCAAAGGAGATCTCAATGACGCCAAGCGGTTTTTATCCCGCTGCGAATTATTTACTTTGGCTGAAAGCCTAGGCGGCGTAGAAAGCCTGATTGAACACCCGGCCATTATGACCCATGCCTCAATTCCTCCTGAAAAGAGAAGGGCATTGGGTATTGAAGATGGGTTTATCCGTCTTTCTGTAGGCATTGAGCATATTGAGGATTTAAAAGCAGATATCCGATATGCCCTTCAAGAATCTCCATAAAAATCGATATACCAGGCAACAAATCGTTCGATGCCCTCTTCTATATTGACTTTGGGGACATAGCCAAAATGATTCATGAGGCTTGTTGTGTCAGCGTGCGTAGATAAGACATCCCCATCCTGCATGGGGAGAAATTCCTTAATCGCTTCTTTGCCTGTCGCCTTTTCAATGGCTCGAATATAATCCATGAGGCTGACTGGATTTCCATTTCCAATGTTATAAACACGGTAAGGAGACAAGCTGCTTGCCGCATCTGGAGTCATTGAAGACCAGGCAGGATTGCATGCCGCAGGGGAATCGAGCGCCAGAGAAATCCCCTGCACAATATCATCGATGTAGGTAAAATCGCGTTGCATTTTTCCGTAGTTGTATACCTTAATCGGGTTGCCAGCAAGAATGTCCCTGGTGAAAGAAAAAAATGCCATATCAGGCCTTCCCCAAGGTCCATAGACTGTAAAAAAACGCAAACCCGTGGTAGGAAGCTGATATAAATGAGAATAAGAATGGGCAATCAACTCATTCGCTTTTTTAGAAGCGGCATAAATAGTCAGAGGGTGATTGGTGGAATCCTGCTCAGCATAAGGTTGAGCTGCGTTGGCGCCGTATACTGAGCTGGTTGAAGCATAAACCAAATGCTCAACTCCGTGTTTTTGGCAGGCATCAATAATATTGGTAAATCCCACCAAATTGGACTGAATATAAGCATGCGGATTGATAAGCGAATAGCGAACCCCTGCCTGGGCTGCCAAATTCACAACCCGCTGGGGTTGATGCTTTATAAAAATTTCCTGTATTTTTTCACGGTTACAAATGTCATCAGAGTAAAAAATAAAATTTTGATACGCCCGTAATTGCTCAAGCCGGGCCAGTTTTAAACGCACATCATAATAATCATTCAGATTATCAACGCCAACGACGGTATCACCCTTGTCAAGCCGCAACCTGGCAAAATGATAACCGATAAAACCCGCGCACCCTGTCACCAATAACTGCATGATTTACCTACGATGAATTATTTTTCGCAGTATAGCTGGCATGCATAAAGCTTCAAAGCAAATTATGCAGCTTTCTTGCTTACAATTTAAAGATACAAGCCCGGATTAGACGAAGTCGTAATCCGGAGGGCGGCTGCAAATCCCCGTATTACGCTTTGCTAATACGGACTACAGGACTAAGACTTGATTTCATCAGGGCTCGCTATTATTCTCATTCAAACTTCTTACCATGCAAGCTTCGCCTTGATTAATTGAGATATTGGATAAAAAATGAACTTATTACAGCATATCATTGAAGAACAGTTTGAGAACCGACACAACCTAACCCCTGACTCAGCAAGCCCTGAAATCATTGATGCTGTTGAAGAAGTGATCATGGGACTTGATCAAGGCCGTTTTCGTGTGGCAGAAAAAATTGAGGGTGAATGGATTGTCCACCAATGGTTGAAAAAAGCCGTGCTGCTCTCTTTTCGCATATACCCCAATCAAGTCATTGATGCCGGATTTTGTCAGTTTTACGATAAAGTTTCACTTAAATTCAATGGATTCAACGATGAAGATTTCCGCCGCATGGGGATACGGATTGTTCCCCACGCCATGATACGGCGAGGGGCATTTATTGGAAAAAACAGCGTTGTGATGCCCTCTTATATCAATATCGGCGCCTATATTGATGAAGGCGTCATGGTAGATACCTGGGCCACAGTCGGCTCTTGCGCCCAAATCGGCAAAAACGTGCATCTCTCTGGCGGAGCAGGCATTGGAGGTGTGCTTGAACCTCTCCAAGCCAATCCCACCATTATTGAGGATAACTGCTTCATTGGCGCCCGCTCTGAAGTGGTCGAGGGCGTAGTCGTTGAGCGTGGTTCTGTATTATCAATGGGTGTCTATCTGGGTCAAAGCACCAGAATCTACAATCGCAAAACAGGTGAAATTACCTATGGAAGGATCCCTGCCGGCTCCGTAGTTGTGCCTGGCAACCTGCCAGCCGAAGACGGCAGCCACAGTTTATACTGCGCTGTCATTGTCAAGCAGGTGGATGAAAAAACGCGAAGCAAGGTAAGCATTAACGAACTTTTGCGGGACATCCAATCATGATCTCCCTGCAAAAAACCCTGGCTGATTTGGTTCAATTCCGCAGTGTTACCCCTGAAGACGCAGGATGCCAGGAATATATGATTCGTCATTTGGAAGCGCTGGGATTTACCTGTCAGAAATTTGATAATGCCCCAGTTGCCAATTTCTTTGCTTCCTATGGCCAGGATGGGCGGATGTTGCTTTTTGCGGGACACACCGATGTGGTACCTGCCGGAGATCCTGACAAATGGCTCAGCGATTCCCCTTTCGCTCTGTATGAGCAAAACGGCATGATTTACGGCCGCGGCACAGCTGATATGAAAGGCAGTCTTGCATGCATGTTGACGGCAGTTTCCGGTTTTATCAAAAAAAATCCTGGCTTTGACGGCCGGATTGCATTTCTCATAACCAGCGGAGAAGAAGGCGACTGGTTTCATCTGGGTACGCCTTTTGTGATGGCTCAACTTAAAAAGCAAGGGATTATGCCTGATTACTGCTTGATAGGCGAACCATCAAGCAGTAAACGGGTAGGAGATGTGATAAAAATTGGCAGGCGCGGCTCACTAACAGGGAAAGTTCGCTTACATGGGGTTCAGGGTCATGTGGCCTATCCGCATCTTGCTGATAACCCTATCCACAAAATCGCGCCTGTGCTGTCTGAATTAACCCTGAAAAAATGGGATGAAGGCAATCAATTTTTTCCGCCGACTACCTTTCAGGTGACCCACATCCAATCTGGAGGCGAAGCAAACAACATTATTCCTGGTGAATTAATTTTGCAGTTTAATTTCCGTTATTCCACTGAACAAACCGCAGCAAAGCTTAAAGAGGCGGTTACAGCATGTTTTGCGCGGCATGGCCTGGCTCTGGCTTTTGATATCGAATGGCAGTTAAACGGGGAACCTTTTCTGACAGCTCAGGGGCAATTGCTGCAAAGCTGCATTCATTCCATTGAAAAAGTTACGGGATTTAGCCCTGAGCTTTCAACCAGCGGCGGAACATCCGATGGCCGTTTCATCGCGCCTTATGGCGTTGAAGTCATTGAACTTGGACTGGTCAATGCCACCATTCACCAAGTTAATGAATGTGTTTCATATCAAGACCTTAAAACCTTAAGCCAAATTTATTTAACCCTCTGTGAAACGCTGTTTTTAGGCTAAGCCGTTACATCAGATAAAATACTGTCGCCTAATTGTGCCTCTTCAGCCTTCGCCTGTTTATCAACCACCTTGACCACGCAGGCATCAGACCATACATTCAACGCTGTTTCCAGCATGTCTATCAGGGAATAAAACGGCAGGATAATACCCATTAAAGTAATCGGTACATTCATACTGGCCAAAAGACTTGCACTAAGAAAGAAGCACCCCATAGGTACGCCTGCATTGCCGATTGCAGCGACAGTTGCCACCACAACCCAAACGAGCATTGATGCCAGTGAAAGTTCAATGCCTTGATTTTGCATTAAATAAATGACGGTTGCAAAAATGAATGCAGAGCAACCGTTCATATTGATGCTGGTGCATAATGGCAAAACAAACCGGCTTAACTCGGGTTTGATCTGCAGGTTCTTTTCTGCAGTTTCCATCGTTACCGGCAAGCTGCCAACAGAAGACTTGGAAACAAAAGCAAGCGACAGTGCGGGCAGCATCTTTTTCATGGTTAAAAAGGGTCGAATACCATGCGACTTCAGCCACAAAGGCAGAATAACAAAACCTTGAATAAGGTTTGCAAGGACAATGATTGCCAAATATTGACTGATACCCTGAAGGGCCGCCCCGCTTCGCAATTGCACGACTGAAGCGGTAATGAATCCAAAAAGCCCTACTGGAATCACGGCTATAACCCAACGAATGATCACCATTAACAGGCCATGGGCGCCACGGAAAAAATTGGAAATGGTATCACGCGCATCGTCTTCTGGTATAAAACGAATGGCAATACCAATCACCATACTTAAAAATAAAACACTTAAAACCTGATGCTCAAGAAATGGCGCGAAAATGGATGAAGGGATGAGGTTCACCACATGATCCATGTAACTGCCGGCATGGGGCGATGGCACAGCGCCAGAAACCGGGACGCCGCTGACCAGTCTGGGCTTTATCATCAGATACAAGACGCAGCTCACTGCCGCGGCAATGAGCGTTGTTCCCAAAGTATAAGTAATGGTGCGGCGCCAAATCGTTCGCATTGTACCGTCCGAGCGGTATTTGGACAAAGTGACGATAATCGATAAAGCTATGACGGGTAGGCTGATGCATTTAAATATCCTGATGAACGCATCCGCGACAATAAGACCGAGCGTTTTTAAAATGCCCACATCAGATAGTCCGGCAATTAATCCCAGTATGATCATCGCCACATACAGCATGGGGGTGTTAAATAAAAATTTTCTTTGTTTAGAATTGTGTTGTGCGCACATGATCCGTCCTTATGAATGACTGAATGAAAAAATAAGAAACAAGATTAACCACAACACGACCAACAGGATATCTGCGAAGAAACGTGATATTGTATCGAGGCTGAAATATGCGGAAATAGAATTGTCATGCCAAAACAGTATTTTATTTGTACATAAAGTTTATATCCTAACACAAAATTCACTTGGATAAAAGAAAATTTCAACGATATTTGGCAGCAATCTTGGCAAAAATGAATTTTATTAATTCAATCTTCGCTTCAGGAGAACAATCCGCTCATAAGCTTCCTCAATGCGCTTAATGCTTATTGCGCCCCTTTCAACCAGATTTTCAATTGCGTCAATCACTTCAGTCGCTGTAATTGCTCCAAGCTGATTGGCAAAGATGAGCATATCAGAGCCTGCATTAATGGTTTTTTCCAGGGATTCATCAAGGCTGTAATGGTCGCTTATTGCGTGCATTTGTAAGTCATCACTGACAACCACCCCTTCAAATCCAATCTTTTTCCGCAAAGTCTCAGTGATGATGGGGTAGGAAAGGGTAGCCGGAAGCCCCTGAGGGTCGAGATGGCGGTTGATGACATGCGCCGTCATCACCATCAGGGAAGAATGTTCGTTCAACAGCATCTCATAAGGCAATAGTTCAGATGGTTGATAGCTGTGGGTCACATCAACAAAACCCAGATGGGTATCGCCAATGGCGCTGCCGTGACCTGGAAAATGCTTTAAAGTGCAGATTATTCCATGTTTGCTGAATGCGCGCACAAATTCTCTGGCCACACGCACGACATCTTCTGCATTGTCCGCAAAACTTCGGCCTAATTTGCCAATAATACCTTGCTCGTCATTCAAATTTAAATCGACTACAGGCGCGAAATTAAGGTTAAATCCCAGCGACTTCATTTGCAAAGCCATTTTTTCTGCATGCAAAAAAAATGCCTCAGGCGATAAAAGTGCTTGTTCTGCAGGAGATAACGTCTTGATGCATCCTGGAATATGAGCCAGTCTATCGACATACCCTCCTTCGTAATCCAGGGCTATCAATAACGGCAGGGGTTGACTGTTGCTGCTTTTATCAGCAAGTTTTGAGAGATCCTGAAGCTGTCTGGTTATGTTTTTTATCTGCGTATTATTGGCCAGATTTTTGCAAGGCTTATTGGTGTGCAAATCCTTGTCAAACAGAATAACTCCGCCTAAACCATCTTTTTCTAACCACGATGCCACGGGACTTTGTTCATCAACACTACAGCCTTTAAATCCCATGATCAACATCTGGGCGATTTTACGTCTTAACTGCATCAATTAAACACTCCTGACAAACCAAATAATATATTATTGGGGAGGAATAGGCGGGATAGTATCCAGATCGCATTTACACTTGCTGACCGCTTCGGGTGGAAGCGGTACTTCAGAAAACTGCTCCGGATAACAGACAGTGATATTCCAGGCTCGTTCCTCTTTATCAATTTTTTTGGGAAGAACCCAGTATTTTTTAGCAAAATAAGCTTTGCCGCGTTCTTTTTCCCAGAAAACTGGTGAATACTGAGCTTTAAAGCGTAAAGTCTGGTCGGGCTCACAGGTAAATTTTTGCCTTGCCCAGGCACTGCCTTGGGGAATAATGACGGTAACGAGGGGCTCGTTATTTTTTTCAGCATCCATTGCCGTCACGGTGACATTATAGTTCAGCCAACAATTATCCTTGGCTACAGTTAAATAGCAGGTAAAGGCACTGGCCTCAAGGCTGAATAATAAACCCAGTATAAACAAAAAAATCTTTTGCATGATGTTTGAATCCTGAATACACCTCTTAGTATAAACAATTTTAAGAAAATAATCCTGAAAATATCTATAAGGCCCGGGCAAGAGAATTGATTTTTAGCTGATTGCAGTATATTCTTCTGCGCGTGGAGAGATGGCCGAGCGGTCGAAGGCGCACGCCTGGAAAGTGTGTATACGGAAACGTATCGAGGGTTCGAATCCCTCTCTCTCCGCCATTGACTACAAACAAACTTTCATGTGCCCGAGATGGCATAACCTCAAAAGCCCTGCATTTGCGGGCTTTTTCGCTATTTGCAATTGACCAGTTCGCACCAGTCTATGCCTGTCATTGTCAACCAGTGAGCTGACGCAGCACATTATCAGCGGCTTTGATTACAAACCTTGCTTTGTATGCTTTCTCGCCTTCATTCCAAGGCACCGGGTCTTCTGAAAGTCCGAAGGTTTGCTTGAGCTTGTTCGCCAATTCTTGCTTCTGCTTTTTAGCGCGATCAGTGGCATCTTGATCTTGCCAAGAGATACTGCCGCCTGTTGTCGCGAGAGAACATAACAATGTCCACTGCAGATTGACGTGGTCAGTGATGAAGGGTGCAACAATATGACCGATCACCAGAATAGTGAGCCACGCTGGTCCATCATCGGCTCTGAAGCGTCCTATATCTTCTTGGCAGTTTGAGCAGCTCTCTCCTTGCTTCAGGTAACTCTCAAATATTTTTTCATGTCCACAACTGGGACAGCGCCCTCTAATACCGCGCCATAAAACAGCGCGCGCTGATACAGATGCTTGTTTATTTTGATCTATAGAATCTTGTTTTTTACTCATAGTGATGTATTATACATGAGTATTCTATTTTAGAATATAAAAAATAAAGGCCTAAACAAGAATGATTACCTCCTCACAACTGCGAGCGGCGCGGGCGCTTTTAGGGTTTGATCAAAAGCAACTTGCTGAAATCGCCGATTTATCCTTGCCAACCATTCAACGGATGGAAGGCAGTGATGATATGATCCGGGGCAACGTAGACTCCCTGACCAAGCTGTTGAAGGCCTTGAATAAAGCTGGGATTGAGCTGATCGGGGAAAATGCCTCTAGCATCGGCCAAGGGCGTGGCGTGCGATTAATTGAAAGCAAAGAGTAAGAACCAAAACCATGAGTACATTTACCCCCAAACTGTTTACCCTTCTTAAAAACGGCTATTCACAATCCGATCTGCGCAGTGATGCGATAGCAGGACTGACGGTGGCCATTATTGCCCTGCCGCTTGCTATGGCTCTGGCGATTGCCTCTGGTGCTTCACCAGATAAAGGTCTGATCACGGCAGTGATTGCAGGCTTCCTGATTTCTTTCTTGGGCGGCTCACGGGTGCAAGTCGGCGGCCCCACAGGGGCGTTTGTTGTCGTGATCTTTAATGTAATCGCCCAGCATGGCTATGACGGGCTTATTCTGGCGACCCTGATGGCGGGGGTGATTTTGCTGGTGGCCGGTTATGCGAAGCTGGGGCAGATAATAAAATTCATCCCCCATCCGGTGGTCACAGGATTTACGGCAGGCATTGCCGTGATTATTGCCTCCTCTCAGGTGAAGGATTTTCTGGGTCTTAAGATTGATAATGTTCCTGCCGATTTTATCCCGAAATGGGCAGCTTATTTTGATGCTATGGATACGGTGAGCTTTACAACTCTTGGGGTGGGACTGGCGGCTTTATTGATCATTATTGTCTTACGGCGTTTTGCCCCGACGCTTCCCGGTTACCTGATTGCCATTGTCTTCTCTGCTCTTGTGGTTGCCGTGTTTCAAATCCCTGTTGAAACGATTGGCTCTCGGTTTCCGGACATACAGGCGGGCTTGCCAATGCCGCAGCTTCCTGCATGGGATTTTGCCAAGCTACAAAGTTTGATTCCATCAGCTTTTACGATTGCCTTTCTGGCGGGCATTGAAGCGCTGCTCTCTGCCGTGGTGGCGGATGGGATGACAGGGTACAAACACCATTCCAATCAGGAGCTGGTTGGGCAAGGCTTTGCTAATATTGCATCAAGCTTGTTTGGCAGCTTACCAGCAACGGGGGCGATTGCCCGCACAGCCACCAATATTAAAGCAGGCGCAAAAACCCCCATGGCCGGTATGTTCCACGCGCTGTTTCTTCTCCTGTTTATGCTTTTTGCTATGGATGTTATGACCTTTGTACCGATGGCGGCACTGGCGGCTATCCTGTTCATTGTTGCATGGGGGATGAGCGAGATCGGGCATTTTATTCATATCTTCCGGCTTTCGCGCACCGACCGGGCCGTTATGGTTTTAACCTTTTTGCTGACCGTTCTGGTGGATTTGACGGTAGCGATTGGCGTGGGTGTGACGCTCGCGTGCCTGCTCTTCATGAAGCATATGAGCGAGGCCGTAGAGATAAAATCCGAATGGCGTAAATCCAATGCACTTTATGATGAAGAGGCTGAGTATGAAGCGCAGCGGCACGATTTGCCCCAAGGCGTGGAAGTATTCCAAATTACAGGGCCGTTCTTTTTTGGCGTTGCGAGTAATCTGGTCGATACGCTCAAAGCCATGGGACAGATGCCCAAAGTTCTGATCTTGCGGATGCGCCTGGTGCCGTATCTGGATGCTACCGGAGAAAGTGCATTGGAATCTGTTATCAAGCAATGCGGCAATAACGGCACACAGATTATATTGAGCGGTCTTCAGCCTCAGCCTATGCGAATGCTGAAAAACGCCCATATCGACGAAGGTAAAACGCATGTGAGCTTTGTTCCCAATTATGAATCTGCGCTTAAAAAGGCAAAGGATACCCTGAATGAATCAACCCTGACCATAACACATGGCCACACATCGCGTGAAAAAACAATCAAGATCAATTCATAAAAAACTAAGGATATAACCATGAGCAAACTTCCACCCTGTCCAAAATGCCAATCAGCCTATGTCTATGAAGATAGTGGACTGCTCATCTGCCCTGAATGCGCCTATGATTGGGCGAAAGATTCAAGTGCTGACTCATCAGATGTCACAATCATTCGCGATGCCAACGGTGCAGAACTTAAGGATGGTGACACCGTGACCGTCATCAAGGATCTCAAATTTAGGGGCGGCGTGGTGAAGGTCGGCACGAAGGTTAAGTCTATCCGGCTTATACCCGAAGCCGCAGACGGCCATGACATCGATTGCAAAATCCCAGGCATCGGTCAAATGGGGCTGAAGTCCGCGTTTGTGAAGAAGGTTGTAGATTAGATTACTGTTTCCAATGATGGCAAAACAGGATTCAAACCTGCGGTATGGTACCATACTTCATGCATCAAAAGTACAATACTACCCAGTATTTGAAATACGAACCGTCAGTACCGTGGCAACAAAAACCTTGATTTTGTTATCCTTCAGGACGATTATTGTTGCAACTCAATGGTAGGTGTAGAGGATTCGAACTCAAAGGGGGTTAATACACCGCCAAATACTCACCTTGCCCATAATTTTAAAACATTACCAATTCTTTCTTATTTAATTTGTTACAAATAGATCATTTTGAACTAATTTGAAACAATTTTTTTATTCATTATCGTTAAAAAAATATAGACAAAAATTAAAATTATTATACAATTTTTCATCCATAGCCTGCATAACGCATTTTTTTAAGGATTCAACCTTCAGTGTTTAACTTACACGAAACCCAAGCGGAAACAGCCGCTCACAATGGATATCGCCGTGCTCTAAAAACACGCCATGTTCAATTAATTGCTTTAGGGGGAATAATCGGGTCGGGGTATTTTCTCGGAACAGGCGCTATGATTAATCAAGCGGGACCTTCCGTCTTTCTTGCCTATATTCTGGGTGGAATCATCATTTATCTAACCATGCTTTGCATGGGGGAACTCGCTGTAGCCATACCAGTTTCAGGCTCTTTTATTACTTATACCAAGGAATTTATCTCTCCTGCGCTGGCTTGCGGCGTCGGCTGGTCCTACTGGGCGAGCTGGGTTGCCTATATTCCTGCTGAATGCGTGGCAGGCGGCATTATCATGGAGCATTTCACGGGTATTAACGGCTATATCTGGGCTATTGGCTTTGGATTGTTGATCACATATATCAATCTTGCCAAAGTTGATGCCTTTGGTGAAATCGAATTTTGGCTGGCCATCATTAAAATTCTGGCATTAGTTGGATTTGTGGTACTGGCGCTTTTAATATTCTTTGATTTGCTGCCGCGCGCAGATAGGCACGGAATAATTGGCACCAAGTATCTCTTAGATCAAGGCGGTTTATTTCCTCATGGCTTCCTGGAATTTTTGTCGGCAATGGTTCTCTTGTTGGTCAATTACCAGGGCTCTGAGATTATTGGCCTTGCCGCCGGAGAATCAGCTGATCCTGCCCGCATGATTCCCGCAGCTATTCGTAATGTAACCTGGCGCATCCTCTTTATTTATATTATCCCTGTATTCTGCCTGGTATTAATTTTCCCCTGGAACAAGGCAGGAATCAGCAATTCCGTATTTGCGGACGCACTTGATTTCTATGGGCTGAAATGGGCTGGCGCAGTTGCCGGATTTGTTACCCTGACAGCAACCCTGTCCTGTTCAAATTCTGGGTTATATGGCATTGTCCGATCGCTGCAGGCCCTGGCAGATAATGGCATGGCTCCTCGTAAACTTGCCAGACTAAATCATAATGCCGTCCCTCAAAACGCATGCATCGTCACTCTGATTGCGATATGGATTCTGCTTTTGACCGGGTATTTTTTTGGGCAAAGCACACTTTACATTTCACTGTTGCTGGTTTCCGGTTTTACCGGAGCCATAGCCTGGATATCGCTGTGCTGGGCACAAATCAATTTCCGCCGCCGTCTCTTGGCTGAAGGATATACGGTTGAAGTGCTGCGTTATAAAACTCCAGGTTCACCCTATACCGGTATTATCGCCATTATCCTCATGGTCATTTGTTTATTTTTGTTAAGCATGAATAAGGATATTTGTTACCGAATCGCTTTTGCGATAGGTTTTGCAACTTTAATTATTCCCATGCTAGTTTACAAGGTTCTGATAGCCTACAGGAATCGTAAATTACAAAAATATGATCAGCTTATAAAGCTTATTAATCCTATATCTGAACAACTTTGAGGAAGGCCCGGCACCATTCTAATTTTTAGATGGTGCCAGACACCGTTTAAAATTTCATATCTTCAAAAAATTTTTTTACTCCATCAAACCAGGAACTGGAGCGGGGAGAGTGTTTTCCCTTATCGAGTGACTGCTGCAAGCTCATCAATAGCTCTTTTTGTTCACGGGAGAGATTAACTGGCGTTTCAACCACTACTTTGCAGATAAGATCGCCCGTACCGTAACCCCGCACAGATTTCATTCCTTTACCGCGGAGGCGGAATGATTTTCCAGTTTGAGTTTCAGCGGGAATTTTTAGCGTGACTCGCCCTTCAAGGGTGGGTACTTCAATTGAACCGCCCAAGGCTGCGGTAACAAAACTGATGGGCACTTCGCAGTGCAGATCATTCTCATGCCGTTCAAAAATGGGATGTGCCTTAATGTTGATTTGCACATATAAATCACCCGCAGGCCCTCCGTGAATGCCAGCCTCTCCTTCTCCGCTTAGACGCACCCGATCGCCATTATCAACTCCTGCAGGAATCTTGACAGTCAATTTTTTACTTTCACGGACACGCCCTTGACCATGACAATCAGCACAAGGATCGGTCACTATAGTCCCTTCCCCATGGCAATTAGGACATGTTTGCTGTATGGAAAAAAATCCCTGCTGGATGCGGACCTGGCCAATGCCGTTACATGTGTCGCATTGCTTTGGAGATGTGCCCTTTTTAGCGCCGGAACCTCCACAGGTATGGCAATTAACATGGCGAGGGACGCTAATTTCAATTTGTTTGCCAAGAGCCGCTTCTTCCAGGGTTAGCTGGACGTTAAACTGTAAATCAGCCCCTCTCTGTCCGCGAGCGTGTTGCTGCCTTCGTCCGCCAGAGAAAATATTTTCAAAGATGTCTTCAAATACATCTCCAAAACCACCAAAACCGCCAAAGCCATGCCCGCCGCCCATGGCAGGATCCACACCTGCATGGCCATATTGATCATAAGCAGCCCGCTTTTGGGGATCGGACAAAATGGCATACGCCTTTTGTATTTCTTTAAATTTTTCTTCAGCTTCTTTATCGTTGGGATTACGATCCGGATGAAGCTTCATAGCCATTTTACGGTAGGCTTTTTTTATCTCGGCATCACTTGCGCTACGGCTGACGCCAAGCAGTTCATAATAATCCTGCTGTTGCATGGAAAGCTCACACTTCTTATTTCAAAAAATCATCATCAACCATATTATAGCCCGGTATGTACAATAAAAGTACTGAAACGAGGCTGCTGGACTTGAGTCAGAATCATATTGCAGCCCGGATAAGACGAAGCTTTAATCCGAGCCGCTACTTTTCATGACCTGTTATCTATTTGTTTTTATCCTCTTCTTTCACTTCTTCAAACTCAGCATCTACAATCCCTTCATCCGCTGCCTTAGCAGATTCTTTTTGTGCTGATTCAGGCTTAGGCTGGCTTTCTGCAGACTTTTTCGCGTATATGCGCTCCGCCATTTTTTGAGAAGCGTTGCTTAAGACTTTTAGTTTGTCTTCAATTTGAGCTTTATCATTGCTTTTCATGGCTTCTTTCAATTCAGAAATAGCCGTTTCAATGCTCTTTTTCTCTTCCTCTGACAGCTCACCTTCCAAGTCTTTTACGGATTTTTCACTGCTGTGAATGAGACTGTCCGCCTGGTTGCGCAGCTCTACCAATTCCTTGAATTTTTTATCCTCTTCTGCATGAGATTTGGCATCTTTGATCATAGCTTCAACTTCTTCATCCGACAAACCGCTGGAAGCCTTAATCACAATGGACTGAGCCTTCCCGGTCGCTTTATCTTTGGCAGATACATTCAGGATTCCGTTAGCGTCGATATCAAAAGTCACTTCAATTTGCGGCACGCCACGCGGTGCAGGCGGAATATCGGTGAGATCGAAACGACCCAGGGATTTGTTTGCGGAAGCCTGTTCGCGCTCGCCCTGCAACACATGCACGGTAACAGCCGTTTGATTATCTTCAGCCGTGGAAAATACCTGAGTGGCTTTAGTCGGGATAGTGGTGTTTTTCTCAATCAGCTTGGTCATCACACCGCCCAAAGTTTCAATACCCAAAGAAAGCGGCGTTACATCAAGCAACAGAATATCTTTTACATCCCCAGACAACACAGCAGCCTGGATGGCAGCCCCAACCGCTACAGCTTCGTCAGGGTTCACATCCTTGCGGGGTTCCTTGCCGAAAAACTCCTGCACGGTTTTTTGCACCATAGGCATGCGGGTTTGACCGCCAACGAGAATCACTTCGTTGATTTTATCCACGCTGAGTCCCGCGTCTTTCAATGCAATCTTGCAGGGCTCAATAGTGCGCTCTACCAGTTTTTCAACCAATGATTCAAGCTTGGCGCGGGTGAGCTTGATGTTTAAGTGCTTGGGACCTGAAGCATCCGCTGTAATATAAGGCAGATTCACATCCGTTTGCTGAGAAGAGGATAATTCAATTTTTGCCTTTTCCGCTGCTTCTTTAAGTCGCTGTAACGCTAAAGGATCGTTATGTAAATCAATGCCTGTATCTTTTTTGAATTCAGCAGCTAAATATTCAATCAGGGCGAGATCAAAATCTTCGCCGCCGAGGAACGTATCCCCGTTCGTTGCCAATACTTCAAATTGATGCTCACCATCAACTTCGGCGATTTCAATAATGGAAATATCAAAAGTACCCCCGCCTAAATCGTAAACAGCAATGATGGAATCGCCGCGCTTCTTGTCCATGCCATAGGCCAGCGCCGCGGCAGTAGGCTCATTGATAATGCGCTTCACCTCAAGACCTGCAATGCGGCCTGCATCTTTGGTAGCCTGGCGCTGGGAATCATTAAAGTATGCAGGTACTGTGATAACAGCCTCTTTAACTTCTTCGCCAAGATAATCTTCCGCAGTTTTTTTCATTTTTCTTAAGACTTCTGCTGAAATCTGCGGCGGGGCTTTATCTTCGCCTTTAACACGTACCCAGGCATCGCCATTATCGGCTTTAATGATTTTGTAGGGCACCATTTTGATGTCCTTTTGTACAATTGGATCATCATAGCGGCGTCCAATCAGACGTTTGATAGCAAACAGCGTATTATCTGGATTGGTAACCGCCTGACGTTTGGCTGCCTGACCAACCAATATTTCACCCTCCTCGGTGTAAGCTACAATTGAAGGGGTAGTTCGATGACCTTCTGCATTTTCTATAACGCGCGGCTTGTCGCCCTCCATAACGGCAACACATGAATTTGTGGTTCCAAGGTCAATTCCGATTATTTTTGCCATTTTTTCTCTTGCTCCGATCTATGGGTTATTTCGTGATATGAATGTAATATTGGGACTTAAAAACGGATTTCAAGTCATTCTTTATTTTTCTTGTCCAGCTTTGCCTTTGGCCACAATAACTCTTGCCGGGCGAATAACACGGTCATATAACTTATAGCCTTTCTGGAACACAGTTAATACTGTATTTTGGGGTACTTCTGAGGTTTCCTGCATCGACATTGCTTCATGAAGCTTGGGGTCAAAAACAAGCCCTTCAGGATTAAGCTGCTCAACGTTGAATTTTTGTAAAACATCCAAAAAGAGTTTGAGCGTTAATTCAAGTCCCTCTTTCGTTGCCGCATCCGCCTGCTCATTGGCCGATTGCAGCGCATGCTCCATGCTGTCGACTACAGGAAGCAAAGCGTCTACAAACTTTTCAAGGCTATAGCGGTGGGCATTAGTTACTTCACGCTCGGCGCGGCGTCTGACATTTTCCAGCTCAGCCTGGGCACGTACGGCTTTTTCCCAATTTTCATGAGCCTGCTGTTCTGCCAGTGTCAATTTTTCTTCCAACTCTTCATAGGAGGGATGTTCAAGAGAAGCGCTGCCCGCATCCGGTTCTTCCGCTTCCTCAATTAATTCTTCCAATGCTTCTTCTTCGGATTTTTTTCCATCTTCTCTGACTTTTTGCCAGTCTTTATTCTTTTTTTCAGTCATATAAAACGCTCCAAAAGATTTAGATAATGATTAAGGATAATAATTAGGGGCTAATTATTCATAAATCAAGGGCAAATAGCAAAAATTGCAGTGCCAGTTATCTTGCAGCAATTGTACATTCATTGCATACTTGGGGTTTAATAAATGCAGCAAGGGTTTTTATGCAAGATTGGTCACCCCTTTCCTGGCAGCAGTTTTCGTATGAGCAAGCCGCAACGTATCCTGACGAGGAACAGTTAAACCGTGTGGTAGAACAATTGCGATTACTCCCGCCTCTTGTCAGCAGCGGCGAAGTCAAACGCCTGAAGGAAGCTATAGCCAGTGCCGGCCGAGGCGAGTCATTTATTTTACAAGGGGGAGACTGTGCTGAATCATTTCAGGACTGCCGCTCTGATATCATCAGCAACAAGCTGAAAATTCTCCTGCAAATGAGCCTCGTACTGATTTATGGGATGCGCAAGCCCATCGTACGAATTGGCCGCATCGCGGGCCAATACGCAAAACCCCGTTCTTCTGATTTTGAAACCATCGACGGAGTCAAGTTACCAAGCTATCGGGGAGATTTAGTGAATTCTCCGGAATTCACTCCTGAGGCAAGGACACCTAATCCCAAATTAATGCTGCAGGGATATAGTTGTGCTGCCATGACCTTAAATTTTATTCGCGCATTGCTGGCTGGAGGATTTGCAAGCCTGCATCACCCGCAGCAATGGGATTTGCGTTTTTTTGAACATTCACCTCAAGCCAAAGAATACCAATCGATTGCTCATTCAATTGCCGATTCGTTGGATTTTCTTGAATCCATAGACGGCTTAAGCAACAGCAATCTGAATAATGTAGAATTTTATACGTCGCATGAAGCCTTGCATCTTCATTATGAACAAGCCTTAACAAGACAGGTAAAAAACAAAGAATGGTATAATCTGTCCACCCACCTGCCCTGGATAGGCATGCGGACAGCCAAACCCGAAAGCGCACATGTGGAATTTTTACGGGGTATAAAAAATCCGATTGGAATCAAAATTGGCCCTGCAACAACACCTGAAGATCTCCTGAAATTACTTCAAACGCTGAATCCCCAGGGTGAAGAAGGCAGGGTATTGCTCATTACCCGCATGGGCACAAAGAATATTGCCTCTCATCTTCCCTCTTTAATTGCGGCAGTCCAAAAAAGCCGGATTCCCGTTACCTGGTCTTGTGATCCTATGCATGGCAACACGGAAACAACCCCTCAGGGCATTAAAACCAGACATTTTGATAATATTTTATCTGAGCTGCAACAGGCACTAAAGATTCATCGCGACTGCGGCAGCTACCTGGGCGGTGTTCATTTTGAACTAACGGGTGAAAATGTCACAGAATGTATTGGCGGTGCGCGTGGATTGACTGCCGACGACTTAAGACATGCCTATCATAGTCTCGTTGATCCGAGATTAAACTATGAACAATCACTTGAAATGGCTTTACAACTGAGCCGCGCATTTAAACCTGGCAATCACAAGTAATGCGCTAAATGCGTTGGTATACGAACATCCAGCCAGTAAACAGGGTGCCCTGGAATATGCCCTGTCACAAATCCAACATGTCCTCCCTTTGGGCTGAGCTCCAATTGTATTTGCGGGGATAACTCAGAAGTTGCGGGCAAAATCTTTGGCGTCATGAATGGATCATCAAGCGCATGGATGATGAGTGTCGGCGTTTGAATGGCTGATAAATATCGCCTTGAGCTTGCTGTTCGATAATAGGCATGAACATGCTTGAATCCATGAAGAGGGGCTGTGACATATTCATCAAAAGTCCAAAAACAGGTCCATTTATCCATCTCTTTTAAAGCAGGAGGAACATCGCCTTTGTGGTTTTCAAGCTTTCGGACAAATAATTTCTGTAATTTTTTTAAGAGGTATTTCTCATACACTCTTGAAAAACCCTGATGGATACGATCAGCCACCAGGCGCAGATCAAAAGGTACCGAGACTGCAACGGCTGTTTCAATAAAAGACTGGCCGCCTGTTTCACCCAGCCATTTTAAAAGCACATTTCCCCCCAACGAGACGCCTATGATGGCTTTTTTTGTTGCGGGTTCCCTATGCGCAAGCTCTTGCAAAAAATAATTTAGATCTTCTGTATCTCCTGAATGATAGGCGCGAAGCAGCCGATTGGGTTTATCGCCGCTGCCGCGGAAATGCATCAGAACGCTGCGCCAGCCATGTTGATTACAGGCCTGCATCAACCCTGGGATGTAAGAAGAAGACAGACTGCCGCCCAAACCATGCAATAAAATGACAAGCGGCGCGGTGGATTCCAATTCACCTTCTGCCCAGGCCAGATTTAAAAAATCACCATCGGGAAGCTCTAATTGCTCAAGTTTTGTGACAGGTGCATTGAGCCTTCGCAATAGAGTCGGATACATGGTCTGGGCATGCGAATTTGTAAGCCACCAGGCCGGTTTAAAAGTACTTTCGATAATCATCTTGATTCCTGGTGATAAAAAGGGCTTAATTCATGTACCGCATTTATCATGGCTTCAACATGATCTGGAGAGATATCAGGCGTAATGCCATGCCCTAAATTAAAAATATGCCCTGACCCATGGCCAAAAGAATCCAAAACTTCTTTCACCTGCTGCCGAATACGGTCAGGAGACGCGCGCAATACAGCAGGATCGAGATTCCCCTGCAAAGCGACTTTTTCACCTACTTTGTTTCTTGCCCCACCCAAATCACAGGTCCAGTCAAGCCCCAGGGCATCGCATCCGGATTCCGCCATTTCATGAAGCCAAAGCCCGCCCCCTTTGGTGAATAAAATAATCGGTACATTGGAGTGTTTTTGCTTTATATATTGAATAATAGACGCCATATAATACAGAGAAAAGGTTTGGTAATTGCGGGTGGTCAAAATCCCCCCCCAGGTATCAAAAAGCATCAGCGCATTAGCGCCCGCTTCAATCTGCATCTCTAAATAGCCGCTGACGCTTTGGGCTAACTTATCGAGCAAAAGGGATAAAGCGTCCGGGTCATCATATAAGAGCTGCAAAATGTGGCGAAAGTCGCGGCTCCCTTTTCCTTCCACCATATAACAGGCAAGCGTCCAGGGGCTCCCCGCAAAGCCAATTAATGGCAAGTGAGCCGGCAACTCCCCACGGATGAGGCGTACAGCCTGCTCGACATAGCTCAAATCAGTTTTTGCATGCAGTACAGGTAAAGCCTCAATCTCGCTTAAGCTGCGCACTGGCTTTTTAAAATTTGGGCCCTCGCCTTCTGCAAAATAAAGGCCTAAATCCATGGCATCGGGAATAGTCAGAATGTCGGAAAAAAGGATTGCTGCATCAAGCCTGAAGCGCCTTAAAGGCTGTAAAGTGACTTCACAGGCGAGTTCCGGATTTTTACATAAATTTAAAAAATCACCTGCCTCTTTGCGGGTTTTTCTGTATTCAGGAAGATACCGCCCCGCCTGGCGCATCAGCCAGACAGGCGTGCGCTCGACTGGTTTTTTTTGTAAACTGCGGATAAACAATGACTGGGCAACATTGGTCATAGATATACTCATTGCAAATAGAGTTAGTTTAACATACATGCCAGAGAGACATGTAGAGATGTTGCCTGGATTAGCAAAGGCCGGCCTGCGCATGAAAAATACTTGACATCTACGTCCCGCGACTTGCTCGCAAGACGGGGTAATTGGAAATTTAAAAATCAAATTAATTTTTCATGCGTAAGCCCTGCCCCACTGATATAGCAAAAGGATATACATATGGATAAAATTGAAATCACAGGTCTTGCGGTAAACACCCGAATAGGTACTCACGCCTGGGAACAGCGCATTTTACAACGCCTCCTTATTGATATCAGCATCCCCTGCAACCTTGAGAGCTGCCACGATGATCTGGCAAACACCTTAGACTATTCAGCCATTTGCTCCAAAATAACAGAGTACGTTGAACATAATTCATTCAAATTAATCGAGACGGTGGCCGAAAACGTGGCAACCCTGATTAAAGAGGAATTTCAGGTGACTCAACTCGGTATTCAGGTCAGCAAACCGGATGCGGTTAGAAATGCTGCGAATATCAGCGTACAGATAAATCGATAGGTATTTTTTTGTAATATTTCCTTAATATTGCAGATTTATAATGATAGTAAGTCAAAATTTAAGCATAGACGAGTTCATAATGCCAAAAAAATTATCTGGTAGCTTTACTGATATTCTTCAAAGTTACACCGACAAAGAAGGATATGAAGACTTTATTAAAGTGAATAATGAAGGTTACAAAACTGTTATTGAGAACGACCTTCCAAGAAGTAGGCTGGTTGATTTCAGCGGAAAAACTTTTGCTGATTTTAAAAATGAATGCTTACAAGAATCGGTTTATAAAAACCATTATCGGCAAGGCTGTTTTGATGGAGGCTTAGTTGAGGATATTTTTCTGCTATATCTTAATAAAACTGAGATGCAAAGAGAGAATTTTAATCCCGAGAGACTGAAGCGCACCACTCTACGCTTTGCTTATCGCGATAAAAATAATCAAATATGTACTCTTGGACTTGTTATTCCAGAAAACTCCCCAGGCGAATGGAGTTTGATGGTTATCCAAAATGCTACTGCTCCACTTGATAAGCGCCAAGCAACATTATTATACAATAATAGCTGGATAGAGGATAACAACTCGGTTATAGCTGTAGAAAGCCACAATTCCTTGAATCAAGAATTGCGTCAAGCTTTAAATAATGATGATGTATATAATTTGGTGACAGGGATAATTGATCAAAATAATGAGGTATCGTCAGAAAAACTACGTGAATTAAAAGGTCGAATCAGTGAAAATCAAAATATTGATAATCGTGATTTTAAAAATACAATATTAAGGCAATATAGAGAATTTTCTGACCAAAATCTTCCCAACAATTCTTCTGTAAAATCGACATTTGAAACACTTGAAAAAACAATCCAAGAAGATATCGATTTTTATCGTGATGATAAATTTTCAAAAGCTCTGGAAACCATCCATAGAACCATTCATGAAGAAATCAATCAACTTGAAGATAAAGAGGCAGCAAAAGAATTGAGCTTAAAAAGCCAGCTCTTTTATTACTCCCTGAATTTACGCCTTGAGGAAAATTTTTCAAGCCGCATCAAGAAAGCGTTAGAAGACAAAAGCAAAGGCGACGAATTAGAACGAGTATTTAATAAACTGCCAATCAATGATCCTGGCTTTGAACAATACATCAGTGATTTTTTTAATCGACAAATAAAAGACAGTCAGATAAGTTATGAAACTCAAATAAAGATCATTGAAAAAACAACGCAGGATAGGGGTAGAAAATCCCAGACTCAAGAAGCAGAAACCGGATCAATTTTCGATAAAAATGGTAAGCTCGCCCCATGGGTTGCCGACGAATTGCCCGAAAACAGCCGGGATGCAATCGGCCAATTTATCAAAAATATCTTTGCCAAAGCAAGAGAAACTGTATTGACTCCCGAAGGTGAATTACGCAAGGAGCTTAAAGATGCCATGGGTCAGGAAAACTATAATAAACTGGTGGATATGTATGGCAAAGATTATGTGCACAATAAATTAGTCAATTCCATGATCATGGCCATGAGCGGTCCTTTGACTTCTTTGCCTTTGCAATCCAACCCCTCTGCAGCAGATATGGCCTTTGCTGCAATTACATCAAAATTGCTGGATCATGAAAGGTTATATCAACAAAAACAGCTTAAAGAATCTGAGCTTAAGCAATCCGAGAATCAACCGGGCAGATTGATGCAGTTTTGGCAAGCTGTCAAACGTCCTGCCCTGGAAACAGCGGCAATTGCCACGAGCACTGCAGGCGGCGCTGCGGTTGGCGCGATTGTCGGTATGCTGGTTGGAACTTTTGCTCTTCCCGGTATTGGTACAGGATTAGGGGCTGCAATTGGCGCGGCAGCCGGTGCGGGCGTTGGCGCCGTTGCCTCAACAGGCGGCGTGGGCCTTAGCCGTTTATTCAGCAATAGCCCACTTGGCCGCCTGTTTGGGACGGCGGCAACCACTGTTGCCTCTACGGGAATAGGCGCCGCCATCGGGGCTGCCCTTGGTACATTTGTCTTTCCGGGGATTGGCACAGGAATAGGTGCCGCCATTGGCGCAGGCTTTGGGCTTGCGACAGGTGTAGGTATTTCAGGCGTAGCGCAGGCCATCAAAAGCCAATCTGCCTTTGCAAAACTCCTCGGCGTCGGTTTAACCGGCAGCGCTACCACTGCCATTGGTGCAGGCATCGGGGCTATTTTGGGCTCGCTTATCCCAATTCCAGGGGTAGGCACCCTGGCGGGCATCTTAATTGGCGCAGGGATAGGAGCAGGCGTTGGCGCGTTAACCACTGCCGTTCCTGCCTTAACGGCTTATTTAATGCCTGTAGCGCAAAGGGCAATGGCGCAGAAGCAAGAGAACTTGGCAGAAATCACCCAAGAAGAATCACCAATACGGGGATCCAATCCCTATGCACATGATCATCTTGCTCGATCTGCAAATGTAAACCATGTCCCTGCAATTCAGGCAGAAAACGAGAACCACGTTCAAACCAAAATCGAACGTGAGCAAACACAACCTGAGCTTGTTGAAGTTGAAGAAAGAGACGAGGAAGAAAGAAGCTCTTTTACACCTACTTCGACCCAATAAATAATTAGGCAGCGCAGCCCGAATAAGTCGAAGTCATAATCGGGGAATTATTCCCTAAGCTTACCAATGACAATAGGCTAACGGGCTACGGCGCCTTCTTTTGCATTTCAAACTAAATTTGGAAAACCTGTGTTCTGCAATCCTTCCCCAGTATTGATATTTTGTTGATGCGAGATTGAAGCAGAATATTGGTCTCGGCTTTCCTCGTTCCCTATAGTCTCTTCAAGTACCATGCTTTTCTCATTGTTAGGCAGCATATCCTGCACTTGCCTGTGACTGTCCGAGATTGCAAGCGGCCGCTCTTTTGCTGGAGCCTCCAAATGCTCCAAGACCTGTTGCTTGAAGCGGTAGGCATTGAGCAATATTAAGCTGCTTTGGGTAATCATTAACACAACTCCCAGGGCAGGATGGATTGAAAAGCCGATAGCCACTACTGCGACTCCGAGCATCAAAGCCAGGAGATTATAGCCTAGGCTTAAAATTAAATTTTGTTTAATGTTGTTTACCGTCTGCTTTGCCACGGCAAAAGCACTGACGATAGGCGTTAAGGATCCGCTTTGTACTATGGCGCCCGCGTTTTCCTGGGTAACGCCGTCTCCAAATTTAGATTTGACGGCAATTCCAAAATCGCTTGCGGCAATTGCCAATGCGTCATTACCCGCATCCCCTATCATGGCTACCTTATCCCCGCCTTGTTGCAATTTTTTGATAAATGCATTTTTACTCTTTTCGCCGCTGTCTGAGCCGTTGCATTGCGCAAAAATATGGTTTGCATCGATACCAAGTTCCCAACCATAACGTCTGGCTGTCGCTTCGTCAGCTCCCGTGCAGATATATACCTTCTTACCCAGTTTTTTTAATGAATCCACTGCATGGCGGGCCTGATGGCGCAAGGGATCGCTCATGACTAAAAATCCCACGATTTCTTTTTCGCGGGCAAGATAAATAACGCTTTCCCCACACTGGGGTTTAACCTCTAAAACTGGAATTTCGATGCCAAGCTGTTGCATCATTGTTTGACTGCCAACGCTATACTGCACATTGCTGATTACTGCCTGCACGCCTGTATTCCTGGCCTGACGATTGGTTACCCTGAATTCAGATGATGAAAGGGAATTCTTGCTCGCAAACTGCTTGATGGCCTGCCCCACAGGATGAGTGGATTCTTGCTCAAGCAATCCAAGATAGGTCAACATTTCTTTGGAGCTCATTTTGCTGCCTGCCAAAGCTTTATAGGATGAAACCCTTGGAATCCCTTCAGTTAAAGTCCCATTCAGATCAAAAACAACGCAGTTAATTTGTTCAGCATCCTGCAATGTTTTGCCGTTTTTAAACTGCACGCCGTGCTCAAGCGCTTTATTTGTCCCGATTTTAACAGCGAGCGGAATAATAAACCCAAGCGTGCAGGGACAAGCCGATACCAGTACAGCTGTTGCAAATTGAATAGCCACAAGCGGTGGGAAAAAGAAACTCAGCGCAATAGCTGAAGTCAGCGCGATGATTAATACGGCTGGAATGAAATACTGCAGGGCTTTGTCAGTAAAGGTTTCCAGCGGCGCTTTTTCTGTATGGGCACGCGCGATATGTTCGTCCAGCTGTGCCAGATAAGACTCCTCAGTCGTCGCTGAAACTTTAAGGCAAAGAGGGAAGGCATCATCCGCTAAACGCATGCCGGCCAGCAGTTTTTCGCCTTTTTTAACGACTCGCGGCAAGATGGAACCCGTGGCAATAGTGTCATAAATAACACTTTCCTCAGTCTCGGAGTAACCATCAAGCGGAACCAGTTCCCCCGGATTGATTAAAATAACCTCATTTACCTGAATGGCAGATAAAGGTTTTTTCTCAGTTTCACTATTGGAGAGCACCTTGGTAACCGTTTGAGGCAACCTGTCTTTAAAGCTGCTACGAAATCCTGCGGAATTTTTAATCGATTCTTCTATGGCAATGCCAATATGGCGAAACCCGAAAATCAATAAACCGGCTTCAAACATCATGGGAAGAGCCGGGAAGAAAAATGCAGAAATCGAAACGGCCAGTACAGTAATGGTGCTGACAGCAAATAAAGTATCCATAGTCAATGTTTGCTCTTTAAGGAGCTTTTTTGCCGCTTGCCAGTAAAATTCAGCCCCTAAAAGCAAAGTCAAAAGCGTGCTTGCAGCACCTAAAGCAATCATGACGCCAAGGGGAAGTCCGCCTGCGAATAAGGATAAAATCAATAAGCCCGCACCGCCTAAAGTTCCAATCAATCCCAACAGCCAGCGGTAGTGCGCCAATTTTTGCCAGAAAGTTTCCGAAACTTCAGTGTTCATTTCCACACAATTGTAATTTTGGAAAAGACTGCATATGGTTCCAGTAAATTGTTCTTTTGATCCTCTGGCATCTTTTCTGACAATAATTGTCAGCTTCTTCGTGAGTAAATCAATGGCAAAGCTGTCAATTTGTAATTCAGATTTTTTTTGATTTAATTTACTTTCTATCGCGCCCACACATCCCATGCACTTGATGTCGGGAAGAGAAAAATAATAGATATTTGCGGCCATACACTTCTCAAGTTAATTCATTATAATTAAGAGCGTGTATTCCTTATCATCGATATTCCGAACCTTCGCCTTTACGGCTCAAAAAAATCTACAGTTCGGAATGCCGGGTATGGTTTTATTCATGCATCCATTTTACGAATCAATCCCATCACACGCTCGCTGCGGGCTACAGCTACTTGCGCTTTTTCAGCCTCAATACGGTTAGGGAAAGGTCCCATCATTACCCTGAACCACTCCATATTTTGACGCTTCACACTCACTATCGCGACATTAAATCCTTTAAGTATCAATGAAGCTTTCATGCGCTCTGCATCTTGCTTTTTATTAAAAGAGGCAATCTGCACAACATAGTTTTCCTTGTTTTCCTTTCTTTCAGTTTTTACAGGAGCAGCTTGTTTTACAGCAGTCATTTCTTTTGGCGCAGAGGGGCGGCTCTCGGCAGGAACTGCATGAGAAATGGCTGGCGTTACCGATTCTTCCTGTGTTAAAAGCGTATAAAATTCAAATTTGGGTTTTGGCAATTTGGCCTGCACATTTGCAGGTTTAGGCATAGCCTCTTTTTTGTCTTCCGATGCGACATTGGTTTTTATCCAAGCAGCCAACTCCGACAAATTAAATAAGTTACCGCTTAAATAGCCGCAAAAAAAAGCAGTCAATGCTAAAAGCCAGGGGGTTGATGTCCGCGGATGAGTTTTATTTTTTTTGGTATACTCTTTTGCCATCACATGCTCTCAGGAGCAGATACGCCGATAAGATCCATGCCATTGCGCAATACTTGACGCACAGCCTGAATTAAGCATAAGCGGGCGGATCTCAATGTTTCAGGATCGCATAATAACGGTACGGCATTGTAATAACTATGAAGCCCTGTGGCCAGCTCGCGCAGATAATACGCAAGCTGATGCGGTTCACAGGATTGAGCCGCTGCTTCCAAAACTTCAGGATACCGTCCGATTAAAGAAATTAAGGCTGTTTCATGCGGTTCATTCAATAGGTCAAGATTGGCAAGGCCCAGATCCTCATCAAAACTCATTCCGCGCTCCTTTAGCTGCCGAAGCACGCTGCTGATCCGCGCATGGGCATATTGAATGTAATATACCGGATTTTCATTAGATTTTGATTTAGCCAGGTCGAGGTCAAAATCCATATGTTGCTCGGGCTTACGCATCACATAAAAGAAACGGGCAGCATCATTGCCAACTTCTTCACGCAGCTCGCGAAGCGTTACAAAAGAACCGCTGCGGGTGGACATTTGTACCCGCTCTCCGCCGCGGTATAAAATGGCAAACTGCACCAAAAGCACATCAAGAGCCTTCTCATCATGGCCCAAAGCTTTAACCGCCGCTTTCACGCGGGTTACATAGCCATGGTGATCAGCCCCAAAAATGTCGATGACTCTTGTAAAACCGCGCGCATATTTATTCCAATGGTAGGCAACATCCGACGCAAAATAGGTGGTTTGCCCATTTGCCCGGATCAAAACACGGTCTTTCTCATCGCCAAAATCAGTGGCACGAAACCATAAGGCTCCCCCTTGTTCATAGGTATGCCCTCTTTTCTGCAAGGCTTCAATGCCCTTGCTGATAGCGCCTTCTGTAAATAAAGAATGCTCTGAAAACCAGCGATCAAATTCCACGCCAAATTCAGCCAAATCTTCCTTGATGTCGCTCAGCACTGAATTTAAAGCATGTTGGTGAAACAAGGCAAAGCCTGAATCGCCAAGAAGTTTTTTGGCTTTTTTGATCATGGCATCGATATAGGTTTCTTTATCTCCGCCCTGTGCTTCATCAGCGGGCAAACCTTCACTGACTGCATACCAGCTATGAACGTAATCCCGCCCATACTGCGACACCATCTCTTCCGCGATGGCAAATACATATTCCCCGCGATAAGCGTTGGCAGGAAATGCGATGCTTTCCCCTGCAAGACTCAGATAACGAAGCCAAACGCTCACGGCCAGGATATCCATTTGCCTTCCTGCATCATTGACGTAATATTCCCGGCTGACAGAGAAACCGGCGGCAGACAGAATGTTGGCAAGTGTTGCGCCAAAAGCGGCACCTCGGCCGTGTCCCACATGCAAGGGGCCTGTTGGGTTGGCAGAAACATATTCCAGAATCACTTTCTGCCCATGTCCAACCTGGCTGCGACCGAACTCATGGCCTTCTTTTAGAACTTTTGTAATGACTTGCGAAAGCGTATTCGTTCGCATAAAGAAATTGATAAAGCCAGGGCCTGCAATTTCGATGCGGTCAAGCAATGGGTGTTGCGGCATATTCTCAACTAATAATTCAGCAACCTGCCTGGGAGGCAACCCACTTGGCCGCGCAAGGGTCAAGGCAAGGTTACTTGCATAATCGCCATGTTTCGCATCTTTGCTGCGGTCAATTTTAATTTCAGCTTCAACATCATAAGGTATATTGCCCGATTTTTTTAAGGCATTGAGCGCTTGGGTGAGAATCGCTTCTACAGTCGCTTTCATAAATTTACTATCGCGTGTAAAAAAGAGGTTATTATGCGCTTTTTTGTATCAGTTGCAAAGATCTGCAAAACTCAAGACGACGGTTTCTTCTTAAGACTTGAAGAATACCCGAATCCCCATCTTTCTCCTCAAAGGAGAAGGGCACAATTGGTTACGGGATAACCGCCACCAAATGAACATGCAGGCTTGGAGCTACTTCTCTAAAACCTTATCTTGCACCTATATTGTTTCATAATTTTTTTTCACATATCCATCCTGCGACAACAGGATTGCAATTGGCCTTGTCGCCGGGAAATGGGCAAACACAATCATCAGCATGACCGTAATTGGTACAGCTAAAAACATGCCAAGCACTCCCCAGATTGCGCCCCAAAGCGCCAAGGCAAACAAAATAACCAACGGACTCAGATTCAGTGATTTACCGAGGAATCTCGGCTCTATTATGTTTCCAACCACAAATTGCACAATCACAATGCCCGTAGTCACGGTAATGAATGGCATCCAGCTTTGAAACTGAATTAGAGCCAGCAATGCAGGAAAAGCAGTTGCCAGAATTGCGCCAATGTTTGGAATATAGTTTAAGAAAAAAATAAGCAAGGCCCAAAATTCTGCAAAATCAAGCCCCACCCACTTCATAATCACCCAGCTTGCTGTAGCGGTAATAATACTCATAAGCGTTTTTAAACCAAGATAAGTCTGCGTATCTTTAACGATATGGGAGATGATGCTGTCCACGAGCTGGCGATGGGTGGGCTGCGGAAACAGCGCATCCATCTTTTGCTTGAAATAATGCTGTTCGACAAATAAAAAAACGACGTATAGGGCTATAAGAACCGCAGATCCTGTGATGGTTGTAAAAACACCATAAATATTAATCAACAGGCTTTGCATGTTTAAAGTATTTAAAAATCCATCGGCAATGCTTAATGCCTTGATATCATAACGGTTATCAATGGAATTTAAGATGCGCATCAAATTTTCCTGATAACGGCTGGAAGCGATGATGACTTCATTCACATTATTGCTGATGATATCTATCAGGATGACTGCCAAAAGCGTTACAACCAAAAGGGAAACGATCATCCTCAGCCAGTAAGGAAGCATATCTCCCACCACTGGCGTTCGCTGAATCGCATTGTGGATGGTATTCAAGAGATTCCAAATGAATAAAGCGATGATAATCGGAATCAATAATCCTCGTCCTGCCATGAGTAAATACCCCGTGATCCAGACTAGAATTAAGCCTGCCGCGAAAGTGATGGTGCGGTTCATTTGCTAGCGCTCCCAAGTGTGACATATTATCAGGGTCTGTATTTTCATATTCACATCATACTGTGTTAATAAATTCTTGTGAAACTTTACCTGGCGTTGGCCCCGCCATTGCCGGAAAACTGGCGAAATGCGGCATACATACCATTGAGGAGTTGCTCTTTTATTTGCCCTGCCGCTATCAGGACCGTACCCGCGTTACTCCTATTCGCGATTTGCGCGCAAACGACTGGTGCGTGATAAGCGGCCGTGTATGCAAAACCGAAATTAAATACGGTAAACGCAGAATGCTTTATTGTTTTGTTGAAGACAAAAGCGGCATTTTACGCCTGCGCTTTTTCCATTTTAACCAAAACCAGATAAAGCAATTTGCTGAAAAGCCAAAAATATCTGCCTTTGGCGAGGTACGCGAGTTCGCAAGCCATCTTGAAATGATACATCCGGAATATCAGTTGATTTCTGAAGAGGGTGAATTTTGGGTTGAAGAAACCTTAACCCCCATTTACCCAACGACTCAGGGGCTTAGCCAATCGCGAATCAGGCAGTTGGTAAGGCTTGCCCTTTCAAACTATCAGGCTGAAATTCAGCAGCTTGAATGGATGGCAGAGGATGAGCTCAGTGAAATGGGTTTTTTTTCCATGGCTAATGCGCTCTCTTTTTTGCATCATCCGCCGCCGGATGCTTCTTTGAGCGCTATCCTTGATGGCAGCCATCCTGCACTAAAGCGCCTGGCTTTTGAAGAATTTTTGGCGCAACGGTTAAGCCTTAAATTTGCGGCACGACAAAGAGCTGCCTGTACCGCACCTAGGCTGAGCCATAACCATGAGCTTCATTCCTGTTTCTTAAATTCACTGCCGTTTAAGTTAACCTCTGCCCAGCATCGGGTCATACAAGAAATCACGAACGATTTGCAAAAACCAACACCAATGTTGCGTTTGGTGCAGGGGGATGTTGGTTCTGGAAAAACCGTGATTGCAGCCTTTGCGGCATTGCAGGCGATTGCAAATGGTTTTCAGGCGGCGCTCATGGCTCCAACTGATATCTTGAGCGAACAGCATGCTGAAACGCTAACGCAACTCTTTTCAAAACTGAATATTTCCATTCGCCGGTTAAGCGGAAAAATGAAAAAGAGCGAGCGTAAAAAAACCCTATGCGCCATATTGAATCACGAGTGTGATCTGGTGATTGGAACCCATGCCTTATTCCAGGAAGAAGTCCTTTTTTCCAGGCTTGGCCTGGTCATTATCGATGAGCAACATCGCTTTGGCGTTGAGCAGCGCTTTAAACTGCAGCAAAAAGGCCAGAATGAAACATACGCTCCTCATCAGCTTCTCATGACGGCAACCCCTATCCCGCGCACATTGGCGATGACCCAGCTCGCTCATTTGGATATATCTATCCTTGATGAACTGCCGCCGGGTCGCACTCCCGTCATAACAGCGGTCATTAACCAGGAAAAAAGAGAACTGATTATCAACCGCCTGGAAACGGCGATTGCTGACGGACGGCAAGTTTACTGGGTTTGCACCTTGATTGAAGAGTCGGAAAAATTGCAGTGCATGGCAGCAACCGCCACGGCACGAAAACTTCAGGAACAACTGCCAAAAGTACAAGTCGGCCTCGTGCACGGGCGAATGTCAGCCCAGGAGAAAGAAACGGTTATGCTTGCATTTAAACAAGGCAAAATTGACTTATTGGTGGCAACAACCGTTATCGAAGTCGGAGTTAACGTCACCAATGCCAGTCTTATGATCATTGAAAACGCAGAACGCCTTGGCTTGTCGCAGCTTCATCAACTGCGCGGCCGTGTAGGGCGCGGTAATGCACAGGCGCATTGCCTGCTGCTTTATCAGCCTCCCCTGTCTGCCCAGGGTCAGGAACGATTGCGGGTGATGCGCGCAACTTGCGATGGATTTGTCATTGCCGAAAAAGATATGGATTTGCGGGGTTCAGGTGAAATTCTGGGAACGAGACAAACAGGGTACCAGACATACAAAATTGCCGATTTGCAACGTGACTGTCAGTTATTGCCCATGGTTGCCAAAACAGCAAACAAACTCCTGGCAGAGAAACCCAAGCTTGCAAGACAAGTGGCGACAAGATGGCGCGGCGAGTTTGAGCAGTTTCTGCAAAGTTAATAGAGGCAGCCCCTCACTTGACCTCGAAGAATAAGTCTTTAGAATCTCCCACATGAATTATTTTTAAGAACAGCATGAATCAACTTGAACGCTACCAGCAAGCCAAGAGAGTCACCCTCCTTGGCGCCGTCATTAATACCTTACTTGGGTTTCTGAAGCTGTCTGGTGGAATAGTCTTTCACTCACATGCGCTTGTCGCGGACGGTTTGCACTCTTTTGCTGATTTGTTTACCGATTGCATGGTTCTTTTTGCCTCAAGATTTGGCAGCCTTGAAGCAGATGAAACGCATCCTTATGGCCATCAGCGGATTGAGACTGCGGCGACCTTGATTTTAGCTTTGGTATTAATTCTTACAGGAGCCGGTATTATTTGGGATGCATTGGATGAAATTCTAAAGCACAAGCATGACGTGCCAGGTTTTTTAACCATCCCCATTGCGGTTTTTTCCATTCTTGCAAATGAGGCGCTTTTCCATTACACCATGTTCATAGGCAAGCGAATCCAATCACAGTTAATTATCGCTAACGCATGGCATCACCGTTCCGACGCCGCTTCCTCCGTTGTGGTGCTTGTCGGATTAATCGGAAGTTTGGCAGGGCTCGTCTATCTTGATGCAATCGCGGCCATTATTGTCAGCCTCATGATTATTAAAATGGGATTGAATTACGGCTGGGACAGCGTCAAGGAACTGGTTGATACAGCAGTAGATCCGCAAATGCTCACACAAATTGAAAGCATTATCCAACAAGTTGACGGCGTCAAGAAAATCCATCAGCTTCGCAGCCGTACCATGGGGAGCGATATCATTGTTGATGTGCATATCCTGGTTTCACCTTTTATTTCTGTTTCCGAAGGGCACTATATCGCCCAACATGTCCATCGGACATTGATTGACCAGATAGAGAAACTAAAAGACGTCACAGTCCATGTGGATCCTGAAGATGATGAGTTGGTGTGCCCGTCAATTCATTTGCCCAATCGTAAATTGCTTGAAAAAAACCTGCTTAGGACATGGCAGGATGCATGTCCAGCAATTCATCACTGGATCCTGCACTATCTTGATGGAAAAATTTATATTGATTTACTGATATCTGATATCGCAACCGAATCTGAATATGAAGCGCTCCTTCAGCGAGTTAGAACTGATTTGCAAATACAATCTGAAATTGCCGAGATACGCTTTCTTACTCAACGTGAAAAAATTTCTTGCTAAATACAGAATGTGAAAATATTATTCAGCCCATAAGCCTGTGTTGGCAAAAGATACTAATACGGGAACTAAGAACTGAATCCAGGATTAAGGCTTCCCCTGATCCTGACTTGAAGCCTATACTTCTGATTTTTTTACCTGAGGAATATTCATTATGGCCACGGCCACATTAAAACTGTTTTTTGCAATTAGCATTTTAGCCGTTGTCTTGCTTGCTGGCTGGTATCCATTTAAAAGGAGGCTTGCCGCCAACGAGCATTTTGACTTTCCTCTGGGCGAGACCTTGGCAACAGGAGTATTCCTCGGAGCTGCTCTCTTGCATATGCTGCCTGAATCCAACGCAATGTTTGCCCAAATGGGATATGAATATCCTTTTGCCTACATTATCACAGGCATTATTTTTTTGATTTTTTTATGGTTTGAGCATTTAGGTCGTGAGCTGTATCACCATCAAGACAGCAGCCATCCCGCTTTTGCCCTGCTTGCCTGGCTGATGCTTTCATTTCACTCCCTGGTTTTAGGAACAGCGCTTGGCTTTACTCATGATTATCCAGTGATCATCATGCTGTTTTTAGCCATTATTACCCATAAGTGGGCAGAAAGTTTTGCTATTGCAGTTCAATTGAATAAAACTTCGCTCAGCACGGCTAAAAGCCTGGCATTCTTTCTCGCCTTTGCTCTCATGACGCCTCTTGGAATTTTTATCGGGTGGTATTTTGGCCATGGTATGGAAACCCACTCTCTGTTTGATCCGATTTTGATTGCGGCTTCCGCAGGAACATTTCTTTATCTTGGTACCTTGCATGGGCTTGAGCGCTGTGTGATGGTGGAGCGCTGCTGCAATCTGAATCACTTTAGCTTTGTGATTATAGGATTTCTATTGATGGCCTCAGTCGCAGCCTATGTATAATTTTTGCAATTTCCATCTCCGCGTTACGAGTTGTGCGGATTTGGGCTGGAAGACTGCAAATGCACCGGGAGCGAAGCCGTATTCGGGGAGCTCCCGGCCCACTAACTCGCATACTTCGCCACGTTAAACAAGATCAGAGCACAAGGTCGAACCAAACTTAGAATGATCACAAAATCTGATTATGCTAATCTTTAATAATATGGATATATGATGGCATGGAACATGAAACAGTTTATTCTCTTACCTATCCTTATCATTTCTCTTGCGACTCCTGCTGTTCAAGCCGCAACCCTTAAATCCTTAAGCAATTATCAAATTGTACAGATCTTTCAGGATACAACTATTTCCAGCGTTCCTCTTGCTGTCATCAATGATGAATTGGTGATTAACCCATTCACCGGTTATTTTGGCAAAGCGGGGAAGACAGTGGGAAAATTTGCCTTGCCGCTTGCCAACAATCAGCCGCAAGCTGATTCAGGTGTATGGACCGTAACTTCGGAAGGCGCATTTTGCGTGACCTGGCAACATTGGAATAACAACGAGCAAGTCTGCTGGTTTGTTTATGAACTGGGCAATGGCTATTTATTTATTAATGCCAAGCGCAATGACTTTGCCAGCGTAATTTTAAAAGACATCAAGCCAGGCAATCATACCAATTTGGAGGTACCTTAAATAACATGCGGCATTAGCGCAAATTTTGTCTATCCAAGTTATGCTCTTTAATTATGCTTTATAAGCATCAATCTACACTGAGTGTTTCCATCCCTCCCATGTATGGGCGCAAAACTCGAGGAATGGTGATATTCCCCTTTTTGTCTTGATAATTTTCAAGGATAGCCACCAACGTTCTACCTACTGCAAGACCTGAACCATTTAAAGTATGCACCAACTCTATAGTATTGGTATCAGGATTGCGGTAACGTGCCTTTAGCCTTCTTGCTTGATATGCTTCCATATTGCTGCATGAGGAAATCTCCCTGTATGTATTTTGACTGGGCAGCCAGACTTCCAAATCATAAGTCTTGGCAGCGCCTGCCCCCAGATCGCCTGTACATAAATTCATCACGCGATAAGGCAAGTCGAGTTTTTGCAATACTGCCTCGGCATCCCTTGTCAAGTGCTCCAGTGCCTCGTACGAATTGCCAGGCGCTGTAATCCAGACTAACTCAACTTTCTCAAATTGGTGCTGGCGGATCATCCCCTTGGTATCTTTACCATAAGACCCGGCTTCGCTGCGAAAGCAAGGAGAATGGCAAACATAGCGGATAGGCAATGCCTCAAGATCTAAAATTTCATTGCGGACTGTGTTTGTAACCGGGATTTCGGCTGTAGACGTTAGATAATAAGCATGATTGCCAGCCAGCTTGAAGAGATCTTCTTCAAACTTTGGCAATTGCCCGGTTCCTGTTAAACTGTCTGCATTGACAATATAAGGAACATAAATTTCCTGGTATCCATGATCATTTGTGTGCATATCGAGCATGAACTGAATCAAAGCTCGATGAAGCCTGGCCAGGTGCGACTTAAGTACGACAAACCTGCTTCCTGCTATCTTGGCAGCCAAAGCAAAATCCATCTCCCCCAGCGCTTCACCCAGTTCATCATGGGATTTAACTTGAAAATCAAACGAGGGAATGTCTCCAAAGGTGCGCACAAGCTCGTTGTCCGCCTCATCTTTTCCAATAGGTACAGAAGCATGGGGCAAGTTTGGGAGACTCAAGTTTAACGTTTCAAGCGATTGCAAAACACGCGACAACTCAGCTTTTTTATTTTCGAGCTCCTGACTTAAACGAGTAACTTCTTCGCGCATTGGCGCAATATCTTCATTCCGTGCTTTGGCATATCCAATTGCTTTGGAGCGCTGATTACGCTCATGCTGCAATGCCTGGGTTTCCATCTGGAGAATTTTTCGCTGTTCTTCAAGGCGCATATAATGCTCAACATCGAACTGAAACCCGCGTGTCAGCAAACGCTCCGCAACAAACTGAGGATTTTCACGCAACAAATGAGGATCTAACATTTAACCACACTCCGCTAAAAATTGGGAAAATGAAGCAGGAATCATTTTTCCATTCATTTTATCGCACAATACCACGTGTTGACTGGTTTAACGCTTCAATCATAGGTAAAATCTCGGGGCATTCAGGAAGCAAAACTTCGAGCTCCGCTATGGCTTGCTGCACAGTTAAACCGCGGCGGAATATGATTTTATAAGCCCTGCGCAGATAATCAATTGCAGAAGAAGAAAAGCCGCGGCGTCGAAGTCCAACGGTGTTAATCCCACATGCCGCTGTTGTATGTCCTGCTATCATCACATAGGGCAAAACATCTTTCGTGACATATGTTGCACGCGCAATGAATGCGTAAGCGCCAATCTGACAGAATTGATGAACAGCCGCATAAGCACCAATATTGGCATAATCATGAACAATCACATGTCCTGAAAGCGCTGCATAATTAACCATGATAACATGATTGCCAATCATGCAATCATGCCCTACATGAGTATAGGCCATTAAAAAATTTTGATTGCCAAGCCTTGTTACCCCGCCTCCTTTAACTGTACCGCGGCTAATCATACAAAATTCGCGAATGACGTTATTATCGCCAATTTCAAGACGAGTTGGCTCACCACGATAAGTCATATCCTGCGGCTCATCTCCAACAGAGGCAAATTGAAATATTTTATTATTTTTACCTATGGTTGTCGGACCCTGAATGACGACATGCGGGCCAATCCAGGTGTTTTCCCCAATCTCAACATCAGCGCCAATGATTGAACCAGGCCCGATACTGACGCCTTTTGCCAATTTTGCTTCAGGGTGAATTATTGCATGCTCATTGATCACGTTTTACTTCCTTCGCAGCGCTCATTAAATCGGCAGAACAAGCCAATTTGTCATCAACAAAAGCCTCGCCATGCATGCGCCAAAAATCGCGTTTCTGCCCTATCAATTTCACTTCTAGTCTTAATTGATCTCCTGGAATCACCACCTGTTTAAAACGGGCATTATCAATACCTGCGAAAAAATATAAGAAATCAAAGCCTTCTTGTGGTTTGCGGGACAGGCTGGATAAAAGCGCACTGGCTTGCGCCAATGCTTCAAGCATCAACACACCGGGCATGATCGGATTTCCAGGAAAATGGCCATTAAAAAAAGGTTCATTCATGGTTACATTTTTAATGGCTGTTAGGTATTCAAAATCTTTAAATTCCAATATTTTATCAACTAGAATAAAAGGATAGCGGTGGGGCAGCAAATTAAGAATGTTGTTAATATCCACAATTCCACTCATAAATTTTCTCACTCTCCATGACTGTTACTTAGAAAACATACGGAGCATCATAGGCTGATTTAAGATAATGATAAGGTTTTATTTGCAAATTTACTGCTCTTTATGAATTGTTTGCGCAACTCATCAATGCATTGATAACGAAGAGCAGTTGGGTATTAGAATAATTAAATGGCGCAAATAACCGTATCGCCAATGTTTTTTGGTGTTAACTGTATTGTGAAGTTAACACCAAAATCAGATGTCAGCTAATTTCTTCCAGAACGCGGTTGGTTACATCAAGCTTATCAGCACTGAATGGAGCAGCATCTTTCTGCAGAACAATATCATATTTATCCTGTTCAGCTACCTTGGCAATGGCCTGGCGAATCTTGTTATAAAATTCTTCCATAGCTTCGTTATGCGCTGTGCTTAATTCCTGTTGATATTGCTGGCCTTCCTGCTCAAATTTACGCTGTTCGCTGATAATCTTCTTTTCGAGTTCCTTACGCTTGGCCTGGCTCATCACAGCACTATCGCGCTTAAATTTCTCCATTTCCTGCTTGATTTGTTTTTCCATCTCAACCAGTTTGTCGCGTCTTGGCTTAAATTCCTTTTCCAGTTTTTTTTGTATTTCTTTCATTTGCTTTGCAGTTTGCATAATTTTTTGCAAATCCACGACCCCAATTTTTGTGCCGTCTGCAAATGCAACGCCAACTCCCAAAGACAATATCATTGCCGCCAGGAAACCACTTAATCGCTTCATTATTCCACTCCCCTTGAGTATGATTTTTACACTATGCAAAATACCAAAAAAAACAACGAACGATACAATCCGGTTGTTGATGTAACCATGTCAAACCATCCAGTTCGTTATGCAGGATGAATCCTAGCACAACTCATTGCGTTTTGTTAGGGTCATTCCATATTTAATAAGCAAAATTTATCTGGACTAGCCCTGCTTAAAAACTTGATGATAATGTAAACTGGAATATCTGTTCTTCATCTGTCGGCTGTTTGTTCAGCGGTTTTGCAACACTGAACGCAATTGGGCCAAATGGAGAACGCCATTCCAAAGCAACACCGGCAGAATACCGCATCGGGCCTGCATCTGAGCCAGCCAGCTCCGGCGGGGTTCCTTGCACAAACACATTGCCCGCATCAATAAAAGCGCTGGTCCGAAAAGTATCCCGGCTTAAAGGATAGGGCAATATCAAGGCCGCACTGCCATTGACTAGAAAATTAGCTCCCAAAGAATTGCCCCGATTATCCTGAGGACCCAAAGAGTAGGTTTCGTAACCTCGGACCTGGCCAGGCTGGGCGATACCGCCTGCAAAATAGTTTTCAAAAAATGGCAACCCTTTATTGTTAAACGTATTGCCATAGGCGATATTGCCGAGGGCTGTGAAGATAAAGCCGCGAAACAGGGGATAGTAAAAGCGGGTCTGATAAGACGCTTTATAATACTCTAACGACTCAGAGGTCGCAGGCAGCGCCAGTAACAAGCTTGCCTGCTGATTGATTCCCTGATTGGGATAAGGCATTTGGTCGTAGGAGTTCCGGTTCCAACCTGCATGGAGGCGAATTTGGTTAAAATTGCGGCCGTATAGATTCACAAAATTCTGAATCTGCTGCACGGTGCCCACTGATTTGATGTTTAGTCCCTGGTAACCCAGCCCAAACTGCAAGCTGCTGTTTTCACTGAGCAGCATATTGTAATTAACATCGCCTCCAAAACGGTCAGAACTGTAAGCAGATACATCGAGCTTTCTTGGATCGACAGTTTGGTAATACAAATTAAATCCCCGGCCTACGCCAGTGTTGGTATAAAAAGGGTTATAGTAATTCATCGAATAATTCTGGCCCCAGTAGCTTGCATTAAATGCAAACCCTACCGTACGTCCGGTACCCATGAAATTATACTGATTGAATGAGGCGTTAACCTGCGGCCCATTTGAGCCATAACCTAAAGCGGCACTGGCTTCTGCCGAAGGCGCCTCTTCCACATGAATATCCAAATCTACCTGGTTGTTGGCTCCTGGAACAGGCGTAGTTTTCACGTTGATATTTTTCAGATAGCTCAAAAGCCTAAGCTGCCGTTCTGATTCTTTAATGTTATGCAAGGATAATAACGCACCTTCATTCTGCCGAATGATGTTACGCAAAACATAATCGCCCGTTTTGGTGTTGCCGTGAAAATTGATGCGTCTTACATATACATGACGGCCTGGGTCGACTAAAAAAGTAATAAATACTGTTTTATCTTTCTCATCGATGCGAGGCTCAGCATTAATGGCAGGAAAGCCGTAGCCCACATCACCCAATGCCTGGCCAATTGCTGATATGCTTTCGGTCACTGCCTTACGCGAAAAAACAGTCCCTTTTTTAACTTTAATCAAAGCATCAATTTTTTCCTTGGGCAATATTGTTTTTCCTGCGACATGAAACCCTGAAAAACGATATTGAGGGCCTTCTTCAATGTGAATATTGATAAATACATCCTTTTTATCAGGTGACAGCATCACTTGAGAAGATACGATGTTGAACTTGAGATACCCTCTGTCAAGATAAAAAGATCGCAATGCCTCTAAAGAAGCATCCATCGCGGCTTTTGTGTACTGATCCTTCTTTGTGAAATAGGTAAAAAAATTACTGGTCGTTAAGGCAAACTCTGATAACAATTCACTATCGGAAAAATCATGATTGCCAATAATTTTTATTTCTTTAATTCGAGATACCCGGCCTTCAGAGATAGTCACGCTGATAGCCACGCGATTTTCTGTTAACGCCGTGACATTTGATTCAATGCGGGCATTATATTTGCCATGGGCGTTATACACTTGCTTTAATTCTTTTTCCAGCCGCTCAAGCGCCGCGCTCTGAAAAACCCGCCCCTGAACGAGACCCAGATCTTTTAAAATTTCTTTCATCTTGTCAGCGGGTATCTCGGTATTGCCGGTAACATTGATGGATCCGATTGTGGCCCGTTCAACCACACGCACAATCAAGGTATTGCCCTGGCGTTCTAAAACAACGGACTGGAAAAAGCCGGTATCATAAAGAGCACGGATGATGGCAGGCGTGGCGCTGGAATCGATGTGTTCGCCCACCTGAACTGGAAGGTAGTTTAAAACCGTACCCTGGCTGACTCTCTGTAAGCCGAAGATTTTGATATCCTGAACGACAAATCCATTTGCGGCACCAACTTCAGCAGACCAAATGAGTGAAGCAGAACAATAAAGGCCTAGTGCGATTTTTTTACTGATTTTTTTCATTATTTTTTTTACTTCCAGGATAAATTGCATCCCATATCTGCTTAACGCATAAAACTGGGTGAACGCATGGATTTAGGTTCTTAGAGCATGCATATAAAAATGAACCTTTTTATAGCAACTGGCCATCGCTGTCAAGAAACCTGAGACAAATCAGAACAAATAATAAAACAATTTGTCTGTAATCGCAGTTTTTGATTTGCTATGATGCAAGCCTTGCCAAATCATTTGTTAGAGCAATGATCGTGAGCGCGATCAAGAGCAAAAACCCCACATAGACACCCGCTGATTTCACGGATTCGGAAACAGGGCGCCGGCTGATAAGCTCAAAGAGGCAAAAGAGCAAATGCCCTCCATCCAGCATAGGAATAGGCAGCAAGTTCAATACACCAAGACTGACGCTGACAAGGGCGAGAAAAAAAAGATAATACGGCAAACCGCTTCTTCCCGACTCACCGGCACCCTGCGCTATGCCTACAGGTCCGCTGATGCTGTGCAGGGGTAATTTTCCTGCGGCCAGGCGAGCCATCAGAACAAATGTCGTACCTGTGAGCTCCGCTGTTTGTTTAAATGCGGCGCCTATAGCTTCAACAGGACCCAGACGATGAAGCCGAAGCCAGTTATCTGGCCAGTTTGCTTTTTTTGAATAAACCCCGAGAAAACCCTGTTCTTTGCCGTTCACCAGAGTTTTCTCCACCTTGACTGCAATTTTTTTCTGAATTCCCTGTCGTTCAATAGTGAACAAAAGCACTTCATCAGGTTTTTTCTTAACCACGTCAACCAACTCAAACCAATCGGAAATGGTTTTATCATTAACGGCAAGAATTTTATCACCGCTGAGCAACCCCGCCTGAAAGGCAGGCGTATCCTTTTTAACCTGACCAATTACAGGCAAAACCTTGGGGATAAAAGGCGTAATGCCGAGGCTACTTAGCAAGTCTGGCTTTTTTTCTTGTAGCTGCCAGTTTTTTAAAGAGAGAGTGACGGTGGTTTTTTCATTGCTGGTAAGTGATTTTACAGTCAGGCTGACAGATTCTTTACTCCCAAGATAAGAAATTAAGGCATACTGAAAATCACGCCAGCTGGTAACAGGCTCATCATTTATACTTAAAATTTCCTGTTGCGGCTTAAGTCCTGCCTGTGCCGCAATGCTGCCTGGCTTGACTGCGTCGATCATGGGAGCCAGTGATTTGATGCCAATGACCATGACGAGCCATAAAGCAAAAAAAGCAAAGAGAAGATTAAACAGCGGACCCGCGGCCACAATAGCAATACGAGCCCAAACTGATTTGTTGTTAAAAGCAAGGTGCCTCTCTTCTGCCGGCACCTCCCCCTCCGACTCATCAAGCATTTTGACATACCCGCCGAGAGGGAACGCTGACCATGCAAACTCTGTTCCGTGTTTATCGCGAAAGCTCGCCAGTACTTTTCCAAAACCAAACGAAAACCGCAAGACTTTCACATTACAGAGACGGGCCACGATAAAATGGCCAAACTCATGAATGGTGATCAATAGCAATAAAGCAAGAACAAAATACACTAATGTTAGCAACATAATTCATATCCTTGAGGGACACGCCGTGCAACCCGCATTCAAATTTTGCTTACTCCGCTGAATTCAGGCGGCACACTTTATCTTTAAGTTTATGAAACAACCCCCTGCGGCATGAGTAAAAGGCCTGAATAAAAAAAAGGGCTGGCGGCTATCATGCTGTCCAAACGGTCAAGCACCCCTCCATGGCCTGGGAAAATGTGGCCCGTATCCTTTAATTTGCAGCGTCTTTTCAAGATACTAATAAACAAGTCTCCTAAAATGGAAATCAAGGCAACCGCTCCCGATAAAATATACCAATAAACAGCACATTGCGGAGCGAAGTACCAATGGCCTGCTGCCGCTACCGCCATGGCCAGGGCAAATCCCCCAGTCACCCCCTCTATCGTTTTACCGGGGCTAACTTCCGGTATCAGTTTATGCTTGCCCATGCGCTTGCCTGTTAAATAGGCGCCAATATCGGCAGCCCATACTAAAAACAGCAAATAAATCATCAAATCCCGACCTGCAGGATACTGGTAGATAGCTGCCAGCGCGCTGGCAAATAAAGGCAGCAATAAAAAACAACTCCCCCCTACAATAATAGGAAATCCCCAGATTTTTTGCGAATCAGGAAACGTAATGACCGCCAGTAAAATCAGTCCCCAGATTACAATTCCTGCAAACAGCCAGTAAGTTAACCATAACGTACTCAGCCATATGGCGGGCAGGAGCAAGGCTATAAATAAAATTTTTTTTGTATAATCATGAAGAGGAATCAGTTGGGTCCATTCCCAACCGCCTATTAAAACGATAACGAGAAGCACGCCAACCAATATCCAGGAATAGGCTAAATAAATGGCAAGCAAAACCAGGGGCACCAGTACTAAAGTCGTATACAGCCGCTGTTTAAACATGGTCTTTTCCGTTTTCTTGTGTTGATACCTGGCCGAAACGGCGATTACGCAGGCCAAAACTTGTTAATGCTTTTTCAAATTCCTGAACAGAAAAATCAGGCCAGTGCGTATCTGTAAAATACAATTCAGTATAGGCAAGCTGCCAGAGAAAAAAATTGCTGATTCTTAACTCACCGCTGGTGCGGATAAACAAATCGGGTTCAGGCAAATCATGAGTGCTCAAAAAACTGGCAAAAAAACTGTCATTGATTACAAAAACTTCACCATTCCCGGCAGAATGCTTGCTTAAAAGCTGATTAACAGCCTGGATAATATCCCATTTCCCACTATAATTCACCGCTATATTTAATATGAGGCGGCGGTTAGCTTTTGTTAATTCCTCAGATGCTTTCATCGCAGTGCGCAATTTCTCTGACAACTGGGTGCGGTCTCCAATAAATCGCAATGAAATTCCATGCTTATGCAGAGTTTGTATTTCTTGCTCCAGCGCCCGAATGAAAAGCTTCATCAGAAAATCAACTTCTGTTTCCGGCCTTGACCAATTTTCGCTGCTGAAGGCAAAGAGGCTGAGTACTGCGATTTTTTTTTCAATACAACATTGTATGACAGATTTTACCGCCTCTATGCCTACCCGATGCCCTTCAACGCGCGGCAAGCCGCGGCGTTCTGCCCAACGCCCATTGCCATCCATTACGATGGCAACATGTTGAGGTAATTTATGCTTCAACCTACTTCTTCCGTCAGCTAAAATGGCCTATAGTCTACAGCCTTTATGCAAAAAATTTAAGTAACGTGAGTACGGCTGCTGCTTTTTATATGCCAAGCAAATGTTTAATTTCAAAATGCCCAATAGCAGGTTGAGGAGACGCCATGATAAACAACACCCCGCTGGTATTGCTGATTCTGGATGGCTGGGGTTACCGGGAAGAACGTGATCATAATGCCATTCTGCAGGCGCATACACCGCAATGGGATGAATGGTGGCAATCAAAGCCGCACATGTTACTTGACGCATCAGGACGAATGGTCGGCTTGCCTGCCGGGCAAATGGGCAATTCGGAAGTGGGGCATATGCATATTGGCGCAGGGCGCGTCATTCCTCAAGACTTCACCCGCATTAATGAATCCATTGAATCAGGTGAATTTTTTAATCATGAGACATTGCTGAGTGCCATCGAGGATATAAAGGTAAAAAACAAATCGTTGCATGTGCTTGGTTTGCTTTCCCCCGGCGGTGTGCATAGCCACGAAAACCATTTATTTGCTTTTTTAAAATTATGTGCCGAGCATCGATTCCACCGAGTCTATCTTCATCTGTTTCTGGATGGTCGGGACACTCCGCCGCAAAGTGCAAAAGAAAGTTTAAAACGTTTAAAGAAAACTATGGAACAATACCCTGTGGCCCGTATTTGCTCCATCAGCGGCCGCTACTTTGCCATGGACAGGGACCAACGCTGGCAACGAATTGAACCTGTGTACAGGCTTTTGACCGAAAATGAAAGTATTCATCATTTTGATTCTGCAGAAAGCGCTTTGGATGTTTTTTATAAACAAAATATTTTTGATGAATTTATCCCGCCGACTCATATTGGAGAAAGAAGAGCAATAGAAGATGGCGACTCCGTCTTTTTTTTCAATTTTCGCGCTGACCGGGCAAGAGAACTAACCCAGTCACTCTTGCTCGATGAATTCACTGGCTTTGAACGCTATAGAAAACCGCATATTGATCATTTTCTATCCATGACGCAGTATGGTAAACATTTACCTACAAACCCTGTTTTCCCGCCGATTAACTTAGTGAACACATTAGGAGAAGTGATTGCCAGGCACGGATTAAGGCAATTGCGGATTGCGGAAACCGAAAAATATGCACATGTCACTTTTTTTCTCAACGGCGGTTTGGAACAAGTGTTTCCCAATGAAGAACGCATTCTGATTCCTTCCCCTAAAATTGCCACTTACGACCAACAACCGGAAATGAGCGCTGAAGAATTAACAGCTACCCTCGTTGAGGAAATTGAAAGCAAAGATTATGACGTTATCATCTGCAATTACGCCAATGCTGACATGGTCGGGCACACAGGAAATTTTAGCGCCACAATAGAGGCGATCGAATGTTTGGACAAAGCCATGCGTGCCATCTGGCGGGCGTTACAAAAAAGCGGTGGCCAGCTCCTGATTACAGCCGATCACGGTAATGCAGAATGTATGTTTAATCCTTCTACCAAACAACCCCATACAGCGCATACAAACGAATTGGTTCCTCTCTTGTACATAGGTGATGAGCACTATTATTTTAATTGTAAACAGGGTAGTCTAATCGATATTGCTCCAACCGTATTAAACCTGCTGGGGATTACGCCTCCGCAGGAAATGACAGGTAAAGTTCTGTTAAGCTGCAAATGAATGGATAACGTACTATGCAGAAACTTCAAAGCCTCTCTCATGCCCTGTTCCATCACCCTCTTTTTTGCTTTCTTGCGATATGGGCGCTCTTCTTTTCAGAGTTGGGATTTGCGGAAACAACAAACCTTGCACAAACCAAAATGAAGCTTAAATCGCTGGAGAAAAAAATAGCAAGCGTACAATCCTCCATTGGGCATGCAGAAACCAGGCAGCGTTTACTTAATCAGGAACTATCAAAAACTGAAAAAAAAATTAGCAACACTATCCATAACTTACACCGCATGGAAGAAGAATTGAACTTAAAGCAGCAGATAATCGGCAATTTAACACTTGAAATTAACCGACTGCACGAACAACTGCACATCCAGCAAACATTGTTGGCAGCACATATCCGCGCTCAATATAAAATGGGGGCATTTCAACCCGTTAAGCTGTTGTTGAACCTTGAAACGCCTAATCAGTTCATCCGGTTACTCACTTATTATCAGTACGTTATACAATCACGAAAAAATGCGATAGAGCAGGTTCAATTAACGCAAAAAAAATTGGTCAGCCGCCAACAGGAATTTAACCAGCAGCTCAATCATCACGAGGCGCTTAAGCAGCAATTACATGCTGCTCAGATTAAACTTGAAGAAGAAAAGCGCCATCAAACTGAGATCATCGCCGCCCTGACTCACAATATACGCAATCAAAAACAAGCATTAAAAGGCTATCAACGTGACAAGTCTAACCTTGAGAGGCTGCTGAAGTCTTTGGCGGAGCAAAGCATCAGAATGTCACAATCTGCATTTAACCGCATGCGCCATAAATTGCCAAAGCCTGTTGCTGGCGAATACCATCTTGAAAAAGTAAACCGCGGACTTCTCTTTCTGGCGAGAGAAGGCATGTCAGTTCATGCGGTATATCCAGGCAAGGTAGTCTTCAGCGACTGGCTTAAAGGGTATGGCCTATTGATGATTATTGATCATGGGCAAGGCTATATGACCCTCTATGCGCATAATCAATCTCTTTTCAAAAAAGTTGGCGATCCAGTCTTTCAAAATGAACAAATTGCTACTGTTGGACACAGCGGTGGACTTAATCAAAACGGTCTATACTTTGAAGTAAGGCACCGGGGAAAAGCAATCCCTCCCCTGGAGTGGTTGGCGTAAAAATAACCGATTAATAAATTTTCTTCCAAGCGCTGATTTCTCATAAGGAGAACTATATGTCTAGCAGACACTTACAAAAAGTTTGGGTCGCAATATTAACTGTGAGCCTTATGACCCCATTCCAAAGCTTTGCCGCGGCTGAAGAAAGCACGCAGCGTATCCCTATGGAGGATGTCCAGCGCTTTTCTAATGCTATCAGCCAAATAAAAAAATATTATGTGAAACAAACGGATGATAAAGAGCTCTTTGACAATGCCATTCGCGGCATGCTGAGCGGTTTGGATCCGCACTCCACATACCTCAATGAAGAAGACTTCAAGGATTTGCAAACTGCTACAAACGGCGAATTTGGCGGTCTTGGTATTGAAGTCACCATGGAAGAAGGATTGGTTAAAGTGGTCACTCCGCTGGTTGATTCCCCAGCCTTTAAAGCAGGGATTAAAGCTGGCGACTATATCATTCAACTGGATGATCAATCGGTACAGGGCATGTCGCTTAAAGATGCGGTCAATTTAATGCGTGGCAAAGAAGGTACAACCATTGAATTAACCGTTTTACGCAAAGGCGAATCAAAACCGCTGAGCTTTACGCTGGTTCGGGAAAATATTCAGATTAAAAGCGTCAAAAGCAAATTGCTGGACAATCAGTACGGCTACATTCGGCTTACCCAGTTCCAGGCATTAACCAGCAAAGATATGAAGCAAGCCATTGATCAGTTAAAACAACAGGCAGGTGGCGAGCTTAAAGGCCTGATACTCGATTTACGCAACAATCCTGGCGGGCTTTTGGATTCTGCCATTCAAATATCAGATGCTTTTATCCACAATGATCAAAAAGGCGAGGAAGAAAAAATTGTTTATACCGAAGGTCGACTGCCGGGTTCCAAATTTACGGCGCTCGCAAGCCCAGGGGATATTTTAAACAATGCTCCCATAGTGGTTCTGATTAATAATGGCTCAGCCTCAGCTTCAGAAATTGTAGCCGGAGCCCTTCAAGACAATAAACGGGCAATTATCATCGGCACCCAAAGCTTCGGCAAGGGATCAGTACAAACTGTGCTTCCTCTGGATAGCAAAAGAGGTATAAAATTAACCACAGCCCTCTATTTCACGCCCTCCGGCAGGTCAATACAAGCCCGAGGCATCATCCCGGATATTGTTGTTGAGGAAGTGGAAGTTCCTGTTAAAAAAGATGAGTCAGTATTTACTGGCTTCACAGAAGCGAATCTTGCAGGACATCTTACCGAAGCCACGGAAAACAACGATAAAACCAGCTTGAAGTCAAATAAAGAAGAGCTGAACCTTTTACACGAAGACTATCAACTCTATACTGCATTAACCATTTTAAAAGGATTAGCTATCGCAAGACGTTAAACCGATATTGAGCAGCAATCTGCTCAATATCTCAATATCAGGTTAAGCGGCATTAAATATTCATTCTTAATTGTATAGGCTTATCCCCGCCGTCTCCTAACCAGCTCTCTCTCCCCAGGAATAAATTCTTGGAGCCAAGGCCTGGCGAATATCTATTTGGTATTAAAAAAAGTGTTATTTTACAATGCATATGCACATCCAGGTTTGTACGCAATAGCCCCTGTAACGTTGGTAGCGATGCTTGAAGACTTTGCACTCTGTCTGATGGCAAAGGGCCTAATTCAATATCCAGAAAAGATCCCAAGAGCAATATTCTTGTACCAAGAAAACTGCTATCCCCTAAAGATAATTCTTTTCCCAAAAACGGCGGTTCCCCCATTTCGGTCCACTCAGGGTATCTGTGAATGCAGACAGGTATATCGGGAATAATATGCACTATTGCAGCCTTTAAACCGTCGAGGGTTTGCGCAATAAAATGAGGCCAGGTAAATACGTCTGTTGTTGGCTGGTAACCTGACAACGCATTGATAAAAGCAAGATAAGTGCCAGTGCTATTTACGGTGCGCTCTGGTTGAAAGGCACGCCAGGCAAGAAAATATAATACATAACTGCGGTGATTGATAACATCCAGAAAATCACGCAACTTGCAACCCGTATCATCCTGCTTTAAACAAAGCTCATTAAAATACCCAGGCAAAGGTGAATCGACACCGTATAAACCCAGGAATTGGCATTCAAGATAAACATTTGCGGGCTCTTCCAGTATCCGGAATACATCCCGCACAGGGAAATTCAAAGCAGCGGCCGGCCTGATGATAAAATTTTTATCATATAGCCTGGTAAGCTCCTCAGCACCGACCGCCTGATATATTTGCTCGAGTATATGGAAAAAATCAGATTTTAAATTGATCATTTTGATCATTGCCGTCTTATCCATGCCAGAAAAATCCTTGCTTTGATGGCATTGCCATTAACCGGGTATCTAATAGCGCATTATAAGGTGCGAATATGCTTAATACCCGATGCAGAAAATCACCGAATGCGTATATCTCAGCAAAAGATTTAAACTGTTCCTCCTCAATCATAATTTCACAGACGATCCGCTGGGTAAGAATGCCTCGTTTTAATTGGCAGATGGGGTGCAAATCAACTTTGATGATGGATTCAATCCAACTGCATAACGACCCCGACCAATCCATAAAATGCAATAACTGCTTTAAAAAATGCTCCTCAGTGAGCCTCGAAATCCGCGCATGAAGCAAGGCAAGCCCTTTCGCTGCATAATCTTTGGAAGCCTCGACAAAAGCATACCGTCCAGGTTTCATGAGATTGCGGGCGACTAGTTGCATTGAAATGCGTTCATCATTTAACCTTAATTCATTTTTGGATAAATACAGCCATGGATATTGGCCGTTACAAGCCAAAGCGTCACAGCTGATCAATAAAGACTCCGGTAAATTTCCGGAAAAAATGAGCTTGAAATGCGGTAAGTGACTCGTTCCTGGAGCTTGAGATACACGATAGTGGTATTGAGACTCTAAAGGAGCCGAAAGCTTAAAAAAGTCTCTGAATTCAATATGTTCGCTGGTTTTTTTATTGATGCCCCATACTTTTTGCACATGAAGCAGGGTTTGGCTGGATGGTTTTTGCTGATCAATGATTAAGGCATATTCATGTTGCGTGTTCTCGTACCGTATTGGTTCGCAATGAGCATGAAACGCATTACAAGCTGATACACAGTGAAGCTTAAATAAATTCAATGAAACGCCTGCACGCGTATGGTTGCTGCGAAATGCGATGAAAATTTCAAAGTTCTCCCCGCTGATCTGGATGCCTGATAAATCGAGTTGCACAAAATAAAACTGCTCGGGAAAGTGAAAATATTCCCCTGCAACATGCATTGCACCCAAGCGATCAACCGAGCCTCTAAAAGCAGTTTTATTTTGTTTTGCAGTTAAGACTTCCTGACCGCCAATGCGTTGTCCGTCCCGCAAGCTTTGTTTTAATGAAACTTCTGAAACATTCTGCAATAAATCATACTTCCACTGCTTGCAGACGTGGCTTGGTGCATTAATAAATAATGGAAGCAGACCAAGTCTGATTGAAGCCGGCGCTGTACCTTCATTCAGTTTAAACGACAGTTTAAGTACAGATTGACTGGATAAGGAATCTGCCCATTCGCAAGCAACCAGATGAAAAGGATTTACAACAATTTCTTCTTCTGTAATAAATTCAAGCACGGTGTGTTCATCGCCCACTGGCTTTGAAACCAGCTTAACCCCCGCAGGAATTATTTCAGGGAATATTAGTTGGTTTTTCAAGCTTGAAAATTCTACAATGGTTTTTGATGGCCGAGGCATCAAATATTGTGGAGCAAGATGTCTCAGTAATGATTCACTGACATGATGAACGCCCAAATCAATCTGTTCTTTAACCCTTGCCTGCAAATAGGCGCTTCCGTGCAGCAATAATTCAATATGTGGATCCCGACTCCGCGAATCAAGCTTCATCCTTCCTGCGACATCTGGATGCTGCCGGGCAAAATTCTGCAGAGCAACATCAAGCAGCTCCATCTCTGCCTGATAGTAATATTCTAAAGATTTAATCACGGCATTTCCTCGCACATCATTGTGCCTCCACTGAGCAGCATGGCCTCAAGCTTTAGAGGATCACCGCCAGACAACAACGCCTTAAATCTAAGCTGCATAATGCAAGCTGCAGCTTGGGGCATTACTTCTTCTATTTCCAAACAGGTAATTCTGGGCTCAAACCGTTCTATCAGATTTTTTATTGCCGCCATATATGCTTTTTTTTTCTGCGGACAAGAGTGGTGAGGAGAAAATTCCGGTAATCCGTATTCCGGCATATGCCTTAAGCTGCCTTGCCGCGTATTCATTAAATTTTGTACTTGTAGGATAACCGAACGTTTTAAATCATATGGTTGCCCTGTGATCTGGCTTAGAAAATCAAACATTAAAAAAATCCTTGATGCCGACTTTCCGCACCACAACATTCATGGCCAATCAGGTCAAAGCCATGGGGATTGACCCAGAAAAGGTACGGAAAATCGATGCTGGGTTCTTTTGCTCCTCTAATAAAAGAAGTCAAAGAGAGCAAAGCAGCAACCCATTAATTGCGCTCAAGCCAGGTGTCGCCATGTTCGATGTTGCCATCGTGGTGCTTCAAAGTAATTTTGCCAAAACGCATTTCGATGACATCTTCATGAACATGGTTATTGTTGCTTTCTTCTTTGGTATGCAGCAGTTGCTGACGATAGGCTACAATTTTGACATCATCCAGCTCATGGGTGAAATACTCTTCTTCCTTGCCATTTTCATTAATCCGATACCATTTTACTGTGACTTTCTTCAATGTGCGCCCATCGCATGCTGCTTTAAACAATACGGGACTGGTTGGATCATAAGGTTTGGTTAATGTCACTGTGTCATGTTGGCGTGTACCATTAGTCGAGCCATTAAATTTATCGACCGGCATGGATACTCCATATTTGAACTGGAAAATTTCCACACTTCCTTCGCGTCCGCGAACCTGGCAATCACCTTTCACTTCATTGCCTTGATCGTCAACTATCCATACATAAGCAGGACTGGCCATAATATCTCCTTTTGTTTTCCATGTTGATTGTATTTTTTCTTAATTAGCAGGAATTTGGGCAACCAAAGATAACTTCACATCCATTCCCTCAATTTGAAAGTGCGGCACCGCATAAAGATTGACCCGATAAAATCCCGGGTTTTCAGGGAGTTCTATGACCTCTACCCTGCCTTCGCGCAGCGGATGGGTAGCCGCCAGCTCAGGGCCTGGATTATTCATCTTAGTCACGATAGTGCTTAGCCATCGATTCAGCTGATCTTCCTGCTCGCTGCGGCTTATCGATGCGCCAATATTTTCCCTTTGCAACACCTTCAGATAATGCGCTATGCGCGAACTTAAAAAAATATAAGGAAGGCGCGCATTAATCCGGCTATTAGCCGTCGCCGTTCGATCATGATAAACTGCAGGTTTTTGTGTTGAATTGGCTGAAAAGAAACAGGCATAGTCGCTGTTTTTATAATACGACAAGGGTATAAATCCAAGATTGGCAAAAGCCAGCTCTCTTGTTTCGGCAATTAAAATTTCTGATGGAATCTTGGTTTGTACGCCTCTTCCTGCATCGTACTGATGCAAAAGTAAATTCTCTACTTTACCGCCAGATTCAGGACCACGTATATTCACACACCATCCATATTGCCTGAAGCTGTCACAAAGATTTGCCGCAAACGCAAAACTTGCAGACCCCCAAAGATATTGACTCTCAGAATCCGTTACGTTTTCCTGATAATGAAATCGCTTGACTCGGTTGTTTTCGCCATAAGGGAGCCTGAGCAAAAAACGGGGCAAAGTTAAGCCAATATAACGCGCGTCCTCAGTTTCCCGAAATGAGTTCCAGCGAATATATTCAGCTCGTTCCATATAATTATGCAAATCTTCAATTTCATTGACTTCCTGAATAGAAGACTTGTGGAAAAAGCGTCCCCCCACCTGGGCAATGAAAGGGCAATGAGCTACAGCCGCTATTTTAGAAATATTACGGAGTAACGCGATATCCGCTGCAGATGAATCAAACTCAAAGGGCGCGATAATAGCTGTAAATGGCTCGCCGCCAGGCGTATCATACTCTCTTTCATAAACCTGCTTATATAAACCTGATTGCGGCGTCTCCGCGACCTCTTCAAAATCTTCAACTATGGTTTGCTTGTCAACATCCAGCAATTCAATTTTGCTGTTTGCAGTAAAATCAGTGCGATCAACAACATATTTTAGCCCATGCCATAAAGATTCTATTTCCTGAAAATTGCTGTGATGTAAAATTTCATCCAGTTGCCAGGAAATCATTTCATCGATTTTTGCAATGAATTGATCAATCAGAACCTTGTCAATTCGCTCAATTGGCTCATCGATTGAAGCTGTCATTGACAGCAGTACCTGCAAGGCAGCAGTGACGCGTTCGTTGACCGCCTTATTTGCGAGATCTTCTGTATGCAAAAAATCTGTCAATTCAATTTGCTGCTGAAACGGTACGAGGTTTGCGGAGTCACAGAGCAGTTGATATCGTGAAGCGGGTGTATTCAAATCTTGATTTGTTGCCTTGTCCATGAACTATCCTTCTCATGATGCGAGTATGTAATAATTGGATTGCTAATCTGTGGTCTCGTGGATTTCTTGGCTTAAATTTGCACATGTGTGCAAATTTAGCTCTGAAAATCCAACTGAGGAGCAGCCGCCGAGAGCGCCCTAATTTTCTGGTTGATCCTGTTCTTCGATTATTGGGGCGACTTCTGACAATTCTTGCTGTAATTGCTGGGCATCACGCCTGTCCCTCATGATTTTTTCAAGTTCTTTCCGAAAATTCTGATTATCGATGACACAGGATTTTAAATCTTTTAACAAATTCCGCATGGCCATCAACCGTTTTAACTGGGGAATTTGCTCGACAATGGCTTCGGGCTTGAAATCAGAAAAGACTTGAAATTGAAGTTTAACCGGCAAATCGCCATCGTTTTTAATTCGGTTAGGGACATTGATGTTTAATTCCGGGGATAAATCAGCCAGTACTTGATTAAAATTGTGCTTATTAATACTAATGCGCTCACGCTGCGCTATGGTTCCTTTAGCTTTGCCATTGCTGAAATCGCCAAGGATTAGTAATTTCAAGGGGAGCTCTTTTTTTGTTTTGGCACCGCCAGTTTCTACATCTAGAGTAATATTAACGCGTGCCTGAGGAATTTCATGCTGAAAACTTTTGGACATGTTCACTCCATCGATTTGGGTTGCTGTTTTTTTTCCTTAACGGCGCTAATCTTACTCCATGTTTTTTTAAATTGCACGCCTTAATTAAAACTTTTTTCCTGATAAGACATAAAAAAATCACTCAAACCCATTCCCCAGTGCCTGCGCATGAAAATCAAACTTGAATTAGATGAGGTCAACTTGCCTCCTATTTTCATGCGTAGGCCCTGATTCCCTGCGTACTATTTTATTTATCACTAATATTTGAGACAATGAGTGCCTATTTGAGATTATGCATGTGAAGTCTTCCTGGCATATTTTTTAAGTTAGCAAACATGATAAAATTTTTTAGAATACCAACCTTTCTTTTTGTCAGCCTTTTTCTTATTCCGGCATATGCCACGGTGCACGATTATCTTGAGTCAATCAAATCCAATCCGAATGCGCTATACAGCTTTTTTAAGTCCATGCCCAAAGGGGGGGAGCTTCATTACCATTTAGCAGGCGGAGCTTATCCTGAACACATGCTGGCGCTTGCGGCCAATCACGAATACTGCCTGAACCAACAAAATCATGTTCTTAGTAAACCTGTTGAGCCATGTAACGGTATTGAGTCCAGAACCCTCTTTACAAAACCAGAAATTTATAATCAAACCATCGAAGCCTGGTCCATGAAAAATTTTGTACCCGGCAAAGAATCGGCTCATGATCATTTTTTTGCAAGTTTTTACAAATTTATGCCCGTGGTTGCGGATTTTCGCCCCCAACTTCTCGCTGAAATCATGGAAAGAGCTGCTAACCAAAATGAACTTTATCTGGAAATTATGGTGCTTCCGGATAATGCAAGCTCGAGCAAATTTGCAAATGTAATTGCCGATACCTCTGATTGGGATAAAAAGCACAAGCTTCTGCTTGCAAACCAGGGATTTCAGCATACTATTCAGCATACCATCGAAGAAAGCAACAGGATTTTAAAGGAGGCGCATCGTCACTTGGGGTGTGCAAAATCCCCTGATGCCAAAGCATGCTCAGTGACCATTAAATTTCAGTATTATATTTTGCGCGAGCAACCCATTGATAATCTATTTGCGCAGGCAGTCAATGCATTTGTTGCTGCCAGCAAGTCACCTGATATTGTCGGCATTAACTTAGTACAGGCAGAAGACGGGCTCATCTCCCTTCGTGATTATCGGAAACATATGCAGATAATAGCATTCTTGCATAAGCTTTATCCTGATGTTCATATTGCGCTTCATGCCGGCGAACTTTCGCCTGATGCTGTCATGCCGAATGATTTGCGGTTTCATATTTATGATGCCGTATATACAGGCCATGCTGAACGCATCGGGCATGGCGTGGATATTGCCTATGAAGATAAGGCAGAGGAGCTGCTGAAGTTTATGGCGGCAAAACCGGTTCCTGTGGAAATCAACTTAACCAGCAATCAGATCATTTTAAACGTCTCAGGCAAAAAACATCCCCTGCGCTATTATTTAGCTCACGACGTCCCGGTGGTTCTCTCAACCGATGATGAAGGTGTATTGCGTACTGATCTCACTCGCCAATATGTTGAGGCAGTCTATCTTCATGGCTTGAATTATGATGACATCAAAGCCATCAACCGCAATGCGCTCACTTATAGTTTTCTACCCGGCGTGAGCATCTGGGCAGATGATAAAAAGCAAATTCCCGTTCCTGCTTGTCAAACGCTCAACAGCGTATCGTGTCAGAAATTTATAAAAACCAGCCAAAAAGCGCAATTGCAATGGCAGTTAGAACAGAATCTCAACCAATTTGAGCGATTATTTTCTAATTAGATCCATCGACAAGACATGTGGCTTGCCGTAATATTTTTGTTGTAAGATAAAAATACAAAAGCTGGCAAAAAAAAATTTTTGTTGTTAAAGTCAGTAGACTTACTAATGAGCACCGATTGGCTTAAATCATTACCTGTTTCCTGTAACGCTTTCGATGCTCTGCGGCTTTTGTTTTCAGCCATTTTAATCAGGCTTCGTCATTGTTTGGAATAAACAATCATATTGGGAGTTAAACGTGACAGCCGAGTTTTATTCAGGCGCTCTTGTAAGCCAAATTGCCTTATCCGACAAGCAGTATCTCCCTCAAGGATACTATCGTTCAAAACTTTTTATTTTTTACTCAGCCACAAACCCGCTGGTTGCTGCCGCAAGTCCCTTGCTATCGCTGCTCGAACGTTTAAATATTAGCCCTACCTTGCCTCCGGTCGCGGAAATTCGCCATAACATAGAGCACGAAATACACGCATTCCACAGCAGGCTAATCAGCCAGCAATATGGGGAAGAATCAATAGCCATTGCACGTTATCTTCTCAGCGCGACGATAGATGAGCTCTTGGGTAAAAATTACATGCGCATTTATGGCGCCCCCCCAGAATTTAAAGCCTTTACTCCTTCCTCTCATGTTGATGAAGGCCCGCAAAAGCGTTTTTTTCATATTATTGACTTTCTGAAAGAACGGACAAATCAATATCTCGATCTCATTGAACTGGCCTATTATTGTTTGATCACGGGATTTGAAGGAGACTGCCACATGCGGGCTGACGGGAGATGCGCGCTTGACAATTTAATTGAAGAGTTATACCAATTAATCCAGCTAAACCGCGTCAATAAATCATACAAGATTTTTAAAGAAGAACAAAAACCCCTTGCTGCGCCCGTCAATTACAAACCTTATATTTTGAGTGTATCATTGGGAGTTTTACTGTTGGGAGCAATTTATTTTTGCAGCTATTTTTGGCTTGATTATAAGGCCAAATCACTGGTTCAAGGTTACTCCCATATCGCTACTATGGATAGTTAATGGACAAATCATTAGTTGCATTATGTAATGCCATAAAAGCAATCATCCAGCAATTAAAGCCCCAGGGCAATACGCTCTCTTTTTTACTGCTTATCGGCAAGGATAGCCAGGGCAAAAAAAGCTTATTACGACAAAGCAATCTCACTCAAGTTAGAGTTGAAGCAGAAAGAAGCACTGATGTGTATTACAATGATGCAGGCCTCATTGTAAGATTGAGTGAATCCTGGGTGACCGGCAGTCATTGTTTATTGCAACAAATTATAAAACAGCTAAACCGTTGCCATCACTCGCTGCAAATCAGCGGGTTATTATTATGTATAGATATTAATGAGTTATTTTTCTCAGAACACCTTCAATACCTGGATCGTTGTAAAGCGCATATTCAATTATTGAATCGCTTTGGCTTGGCCATAGGTTACCAGGTAGATGTAGCCATCATGCTGACCAAGTTTGACTCGCTTGCCGGTTTCTGTGAATTTTTTCAACAATCACATGCCACAGAACTTGAAAAAGCACTTGGTTTTTCGCTGTACCGCTCGTCAAAACCAGAGCGAAGAATAGAAATATACAATAAACAATTTCATCGCATGGTTAATATTCTAGAACAACAGGTCATACAAAAAATGCATCCTGTCCGTTCCAGCCTTAGAAGAACCTTGATTCGCGAATTCCCTTTACAACTGATAAGCCTGCAAAAGGCACTCCAGATTATCGTGCAGAACATACCCGGCTCTCTGTTTAACCTGCAAGCTGTTTATTTCTCAAGTGCAGAACAAGGCGGATACAGCCAGGATAGATTAAACAAAAAAATAAAACATGAATATGCCCTGGCAATCCAGGATCAATTCCTTCAAGCCAAAAATTACCGGGCCTATTTTATTCACGGGGCAATAACTGCTTTTCAAAGACAAACTCAACGCTCTATAGAATCAAGATTTCAAAAACCCCATTTGGTGATAAGCTCAATCTGCGGCCTTTTTCTCTTACCCTTATCATGGATTGCAGTCAATCACATAAAAACATCGCAATTGCTCGATGCGGCAAGCAAAGAATTGCTAACGTATGAAGCATTAATTTCGGACAAGCAAGTCCCGTCGCCTGCTTTGTACCATCTAGCGCGAGCCTCAGCCTCACTGGACAATCTGCCGATCAATGCCGCTTTACCAAGCCTGCATTTTCTGAAAACTCAATTGCAAACCAATGCCCGGCATCAATTGCACAGCCATTTTTTGCCGGCAATTCTCAACGAGATTGAGCAAAGTTTAACCGATGGTTCTGAAACGCCCGGTAACCGTTATCAGGCATTAAAAATTTACTTGATGCTGAGTCACCCTCATAAGCTTTCCTTACAAGCCGTGCAAAACTGGTTCAAATTACGCTGGCAAAAAGAACCCAAACCAGAAGTCCAAAAAAAACTTGCTCTCCTAAAACAGTTGCTGAAACAACCCGTGCAGCCTGTTGCCATCAATTTACAATTGGTTCGGGACATGCGCAACTATCTTAATGCGTTGCCTGACAGTTATTTATATTACTCCCTTGCAAAAACCTATTTTCCAAAGGAAAAAGAGAAGATCACTGTCGAGGGTTTTGAACTGGCTCACCATGAGCTCCCAGCGTATTTTACAAGGCATGGATTTGAAACAGTCATTGCCCTGTTACCACAAATCAGTGCCGAACTGGATTCAGAACAATGGGTTCTTGAGCGCGATAAAAAGGAAAATATTCAGATATCTATCCAGAAAGCATATTGCTATGAGTATGTCTCCTGGTGGAAAAATCTGATGAATCGCTCAACCCCATGGCATTTCCAGGATTACCAACAAGCACAACACTTGACTCAGACCTTAACTCGCACCAATGCGGTAAAACAATTCATTGAATTGATTCAACAACAAACAAGCCCTGACTTTGCCCATCAAGATTCACTGTTTAATCAGGAAATCGCAAGCCAGTTTACTTCTCTAAACCTGCTTGGCAAATCTGCCGTTCAGGAATTATCAACTCACTTAAATGAATTGGAAAATTTTCTAAAAACGCTTTCTGTGGTTCAGGACCATGGCCAAACGGCATTTACACTGACCAAAGCCCAGTTTCAAGGAAATACTTTACCTAACCCCTTAAGTGCGTTGTATGTGCGCAGCCAGCAATTCCCTGAACCGGTTAATAACTGGCTTAAACAAATTGCAGATGATTCCTGGTTTATTTTAATGCAGGAAACCAGGGCGTATATCAATGAGCAATGGCAAAAACAGGTTTTTGCAGAATACCTTCAGCATATAGCCCAACGCTATCCTTTTGAGTCTACTGAGAGTCAGGAAGTCAATATTGCCGATTTTGATCATTTTTTTGCTGCTGATGGCACTTTAAACCAATTTGTTGAGTACTATCTAAAACCGTTTCTTGATACAACAAGCGCACAATGGCAACCAAAGGAATACAATCATTCTGTACTCCCTATCAGTCAAGATAATATTCATCAATTAATTCATTCCAATGTAATCACAAATATGTTTTTTTCAGGTTCAGGCAGAAAGAGTAAAATTGATTTCAGCCTGCAAAAAATCAGCCTGGATCCTATCGTCTCACAATTAGAACTGCAGATTGGCAATAATAAAATCAGTGATGATCAATATTCTGACTCTTTTGTCCGCTTTTCTTGGCCCGTTCAGGATGTAAAACTCATTTTAAATTCAATAGAAGGTTCACGTTTCGAAATTGAAGAATCAGGTCAATGGGCGTTTTTTAAGCTGTTACAAAAAGTTAATGTATTGACGGATGAGGAAGACAGCGCAAATCTGCAAATACTGTTTGAAGTAAATGGCAATTCTGGCCGTTATCTCTTGAAAGTGGCAAACAAGGTCAATCCGTTTACGCCCGGCATATTACACGGATTTGCCTTGCCTGAAAAAATAACTTAAAGCTTTTGACTCGCAACCATGACTAAAATCAGTTAAAAAAAGCTCCAAGCATGGCTACGGTTTATGTCTAGATTATCATCTAACTGCCGCTGGTCACTCTTTGAAGACTTTAAAATCGGCAGCGAATTTTTGAGCAAGCTTGCAAGATTATTTAGCTCCTGAGACACCCCGCATTGCCTTCCTTGAATATCTATATAATAAGGATGGTAACGGTAGCGGGTGTTACATATTTTATGACCATCATCATACTGTTCAGGAGATACTATATTCTCGCGGGTAGTCGGATGAACGGCATTAGTCTTGAGCCAGCCCTCTAAAGATTCCCTATCAAAAATTTGAGCTCCATTTGGCACAGGCAGCCAAGTACTTCCATCATAATATTGCTTGACTAATAATACGGCATTGCTTTTCTCTGGAACTTCAAGTGTGATCGGACAGCTACCGTTTAGCCGCTCTTTTACATCAAGATAGCGCTCAATCAGAGCTTTATGTTTTATTTCATCTGGTGAGAGTGTAGGTTTCTCCTTTAACTTTTCCAGATATTCCTTAATGTTGCGCTCCTCGTTTGTATCCAATATTTGATATTCTTTTTTAAGCTTTTCTACTTCAGTTCCTGTGCACTTATAGTTCTTAAGATCACCTTGATTAATTGGGCGGTTATTAGCTTCTGTAAAAAGCTGCGTCAATAACTGATAGAGGTGGTTTCCGAGCTCAGTCTGCCGGTCTTGAACATGTTCATCGTCATCATTTAAACCCTGCACAAGATTTTGTATTTGTTCTTCTTCCTGATGAGTCTGAATCCAGGAGAAAGTGAATAAAGGTGTAAAGGCTTTTCTAATCAAAGCAAGGAAGCCTTCATTCCAGCCTGTTACCATACCGTCAACCGCGGACGAGATTACCCCTATGCCAAGCCCAATCACAGTCATCAAAGGGATGACAACCAATGCGAGCGCGCTAAGCCCTATAAAGGCTCCAAGGCCTATTGTAATCCCGCGAAACACACTTCTAAAAGATAATTCATCGATCACTAGTCTTGGCAAGAACACAAAAGAGATCAGTGGAACTAAAACTAATGCCATCCCAGCTACAACGAAAGCCAAAAGTAAGATTTGAATAGCACTGGCAATAGGCAACAGCAAAAAGCCAGCAAGCGCGGCAGACCCATGCCAAAAAAAAGAAAACAGTTTTCGCAAAAAGTTAAGTGGACCCATAGATTGCTTAGTTATCAATGCAAAAGTGTGCAAATTTTATCATGATTGCATATTATATTCTATTATCTTTAAGTGTTTTTGCTCTGTACATGACAAAAAACCAGTCATTCCCGCGCAGGCGGGCAACCATTTTGAGTTTGGGCCTGAAGTAAGTTGAGGTAACTCGCTGACATGCAATGAAAATCATATAATCTCGATCGCCAAAAGGAGGTTATATGGAGTGTATCAGCGAGTTGAAGGATAGTTTAAACGCGTATTTTGGCTGGAACAAGGCAAGAATGGCGTGTTTTGTAAATGTGTTGCTTGCATTACTTGCTACACGTACAGTCAATTTAAGCAAATTGGCATGTGTTATATTTGGCGAAGCGCAACAAGCTTCAAGATATCGCCAGATCCAACGATTTTTTTCCAAATTTCCTCTG
>NZ_LNYK01000016.1:94234-322096 GCF_001467825.1 Legionella londiniensis | reverse complement strand
GGCATATGGAACCCTTTATACTGGGATTACCAGTAATCTTGTGCAACGAATTTACCAACATAAGAAAGGTTTGGCTGAGGGATTCACTAAAAGATATAGTGTTCATCGCCTAGTTTATTACGAAATTCACTCTGATGTTTATGAAGCAATAATCAGAGAAAAACACATCAAAAAATGGAACAGACAATGGAAAATAAACTTGATCGAGCAAAACAACCCTCAGTCTACCTAAGCCTTCACTTCATTTGCCATCTCATCCATATTTGTTAATCGTCGATTCAAACACTGCCGAAACAAATGGCTTAATTCTATCTCGGCCATGTTTAACCAACTACCGTGTTTGGGATCAAATGATGATTTTTCCTTCCATCATCAGGCCGGAGCAGGGCAAAGATAAGAGCCGCCTCGTCATTTCAGGATCAGCGAGCTTGGCGATGACACGGCTCGTTCTTGCTATTTTTTTTGAGTTTGCTTAAATTTGTTTGCCTTATCTTATTTGGGAATCAATCTCATTGTGAATTATTTCATCAATATCAGGATTTTGTTCATACTGCCCGTTTTATTCCTGACAGGCTGCGTGAAACCGCCTCCAGCCAATGTTGAGAATATTTGCCATATATTTAAACAATATCCGAACTGGTACAGAGAAGCAAAAGATGTGCAACGCCGTTGGCGCGTGCCTATTCCAGTACAAATGGCTATTATTCATCAGGAATCTAAATTTAACGGCAAAGCGCGCCCTGAGCGCACCAAACTTCTCTGGATTATTCCATGGAAGAGGCCGTCTTCTGCATATGGATACACGCAGGCCCTTAAAACAACCTGGAGTGATTATAAAAAACATAACGGAAGTATTTGGTCTTCCAGAGATGATTTTGGTGATGCGGTTGATTTTATCGGATGGTATACGAATCTTGCCTATCAAAAGGCAGGAATTGCACGCAACGATCCTTATGCTTTATATCTTGCCTATCACGAAGGTATCGGCGGTTTTCAACGAAAAACATATTTAAAAAAGCAGTGGCTTATCCACGTTGCGCAAAAAGTTAAAAGACGTGCTCGAATTTATGAGGTGCAGTTAACGGGATGTGAACAATCGTTGCGGCGAAAAAACTGGCTGGCCTTGTGGTGAAATCATCATGGGCCGGCGCCCGCAAGAGACAAAGTCTGGTATAAAAAGTTCCGTATTCAGTCAGCTTGCCATAAAATCATTTCTGGATTTTGCAATGAAGTTCGCGATGATGCCAGGTTTTTTTGATGAGTGGGTTTGATTTAGCTGCGCATTGGGATGACAAAAACTAAATGAACCGGTACGATATGAGATTTTGTTGTGCATATTTATAGTCAGTCAGCAAATCCAACATCTTCTGGCCATAAATTATAGGGGAGTTAAAAATGGGACTTATGCGGTTAATGTTATTAGGCGGCCCTGGTGCTGGAAAAGGAACACAGGCAGAAAAATTGGCCAGCTATTTTAATATTCCTCAAATCTCAACTGGAGATATGTTGCGGACTGCAATCGCAACAAGAACGGAGCTTGGGCTCACCGCAAAAAAAATCATGGACGAGGGGCGCTTAGTGCCTGATGAGGTCATGATAAAACTTGTAGAATCCCGCCTGCAACTTGATGATTGCCGAGGAGGTTTTTTGCTGGATGGATTTCCAAGAACCATTGTTCAGGCTGAAGCCTTGACCAATTCAGAGGTAGATCTTGATCATGTGATAGAAATTGCCGTAGATGATGAAGAAATCGTTAAAAGAATCAGCGGCCGCAGAATCCATCCAGGTTCGGGAAGGGTTTATCACACTGAATATAATCCGCCTAAAAAAGAAGGCGTTGATGATATAACAGGGGAGCCATTGATTCAAAGGGATGATGATAAAGAGGACATTGTACGAAAGCGTCTTAAAGTTTACCACGAGCAGACAGAGCCTCTGATTGCATATTATCGCGAATGGGCAGGGCGTGATGAGCGTGCTCCACGATTTCATCATATTGAAGGAATAGGAGATGTTGAAACCATTTTCAACCGGATATTACAGGCGATAAAACAAGGAGGGTGATATGTCTGGAAGCGATGTACAAGCGATAGGCAAGGATCAGTTTGAAGTATTAATTGCCGAACATGAAATCTTTTTCGTTGATTTCTGGGCAGAGTGGTGCGCGCCTTGTAAGCAATTTGCCAAAATATATGAAAAAATTGCAGCTCAATTTTCAGATAAAATTTTATTTGCATCTGTTAATATTGAAAAAGAACAAGAGCTTGCTGAACTGTTTCAAATTCGTTCTATCCCACATCTCATGGTCTTTAAACAGGGAATTGCCATTTATTCTGAATCCGGCAGCATGCCTGCCTCAACTCTGGAAGAATTGGTTGAGCAGTCCTTAAGTGTCGATGTCAGTAAAATCCGAAAACAGCTTGAAGATGAGGAAAAAAATAGTTAGCGGGTAATGCATATTCCCCTATAAGCGAGGAGGCAGGCAGGCCGCTAAAAAAATTCAAGCGTTTATCAGTTTTGAGATATTTGATCATTTATTGCATTTTATGATAATTATTAGTACAATTTAGCAATTAACCTTAACAAATATCTTAATCATGACCTTATTTGCATCTTCCAAAGACAAAGATCTTAAGTTTTCAGACGTAAAAATTATCACAGGGAAATTTGGCGCAACCATTGAAAACCTGGCCAAATTTTCTAACTTGGCGGATCAAAATCTTTCTCAAGAAATTATCGCAATACTAAGTGAGCTAAATAAGATAAATCAATTAGATCCAGGCACGATCCAGGAGGAAATAATTGAAAATTTAAGAGCCCGATTCAATAAATTACTTTCCCAAAATAATTTGAAACAAGGCCATAGCTCTCTTTCTGATGTTGCTTTTGAAGCTTTAATAGATTTGGCCAAATTCAAGCCCATTAATAAAAATGATCCTATCTCTTGTGATGAAATCGAGGAGGAGGATAAGATTTTTGTTTCGACAGGGCATCAATTTTCTCTAAAAAACTTAATCGAATATCATAATACCCGTGCTTACCGCGGTAATCCCTTAGGTGAACGATATGACTCCAAATGGCTGCTTAATCCCCTAACTAATGATAAATTCCATCCCAAAGATGCGGTTCATATAAAAACTTTGGCAGACAAAAAGGGTATTGCTATTGAACATTTGAGAACCCAAGGTGAAGAAAATAGCCATTTGAGCAATTATGGTTTTTTTGGATCTCACGGCATCCCTCGTGCTAATCTAATCAACCCAATTGATTATTCCCATCAGGAAAGCTTTCCGACCATTGATTTTGCAGCTCTTGCGCGTTTGGAGCTGGCTATCGAGCAGCTAAGAGGGCAGATGTCTGCTTTTAATGGTAATGACGATTCTCTTGAAGATGGGCTTGAGGACCAATCTCTGCCTCTTCCGGTAATTGAATCTGCAACCCATCTGCGCAATTTAGGGATGACTGCCCAGCAGGCAAGAGTTCAGTTACTTGGTTTTGATGGCAATGATGACTCTCATGAAGATGAGCAAGAGGAGCCTTCTTTTTCTCTACAGCAATAAACAATTAAAGCCCTGTGGATTTCACAGTTTCCATTGTGGCTGATTCAAGAGCTCCATCGCTGCGTTCCGACGGCATCAAAACAGGTAAGCAATTACCTGATAACGTCCAGGATTATATGGAGCTCATATAATTTTCCAAAGCTGACTTTGTCGCTTTCTTTACATCAAAGCCGAGTTTTGTTCGCCTCCATAAAATATCTTCAGAAGTTTTAGCCCACTCCTCCTGAATTAAATAATCCACTTCGGCCTGATAGAGTGTACAGCCAAAATGAGTTCCCAAATCTGATATTTGCCTAGCATCTTTTAGGATGAGTTCTGCTCTCGTTCCATATAAAGAGAGATAGCGGTTTAAGGTATCTTCTGCCAGCCAGTGATATTTTTCTTTTGCCCAATAAGAATAATCAGCAAAGGACTTTCCCTTATAGTTTGCGCCTGGCAAATGTATTTTATCTGTAACTGACTCGCCCATGTCCGGAAAAATTGGCCGGAGCGTATCCACAATTTTTTTGCTGAGTTGCCGGTATGTGGTGATTTTCCCTCCGTAAATGGTTAAAGTTGGCGCAGGGTTTGTAAAAAACTGCCAGGTGTAATCTCGGCTTAGAGCTTGTGGCGATCTGCCGGGTGCTGCAATTAGCGGCCTTAGGCCGCTCCAGCTATGAATAATCTCATGGGGCTTAACCTGTTTCTTAAAATATTGATTAACAATGTTTAATAGATAATCGATTTCATTCGGATCAATATGAATTGGTGATCTGTCACCTGAATAAGGCACATCAGTGGTTCCTATCATGGTATGGTTGTAATAGGGGATAACAAACACAATACGCTGGTCGCTATGCTGTAAAAAATAGGCATGATTGCCTTCATACAACTTATGAACAACCAGATGGCTGCCTTTGATAAGGCTTAGGCTTTTAGTGTTGCTCACATTCAGTAAATGATTTACACCTTCCGCCCAGGGGCCTGCGGCATTAATGACTGCTTTTGCCCGTATTGAAAATTGTGTCTGATTTGCAGTGTGCATGGTTAAAATCCACTGATTATCCTGGACTTCAGCCTTAAGCAATCGGGTACGGGTGCAAATTTTAGCGCCATTGTTTTTGGCGGACAGCGCATTGACTAAAGTAAGCCTGGCATCATCAGCGGTGCAGTCATAAAATAAAAATCCTCTATCGAACGTATCTTGAAGAGACTTGAAGTAGACTGGATCCTTAAGGCGTTTTAACCACTTGCTTTTGGGCAGGCTATTTTTCCGGCTTAAATGATCATAGATAAATAGTCCAAGACGAATAAACCACTGGGGACGCATGTTTTTTTTATAAGGAAGAAACAGGGGCAAAGGGCGAACCAGATAAGGCACTGATTGCATGAGCACTTCCCGCTCTTCAAGCGCATGTTTAACCAGGGAAAAATCTCGCTGTTCAAGGTAACGCAGACCGCCATGGATTAATTTGGTACTGCGTGATGAAGTATGTGCCGCGAGATCATCCTGTTCACAAAGAAACACGCTCAACCCTCGCGATGAAGCGTCTGCCGCACAGCCACAACCGTTAATACCGCCTCCAATAATGGCAATATCATAAACCTGCTGCATTCTTATTTTTTCCTTACTAATAATCTGTTTATAATCATCTTTTTGAAGAGAGGCCATTATCCATGAGCTATCTTGTCGCAATCGATCAAGGAACCAGCAGCACAAGAGCTATGCTTTACTCATCCTCGGGAGAGTTGATTCAAAACAGTCAGTATCCCATAACGCAACATTATCCTGCAGCAGGGTGGGTCGAGCAAGATGCGGAAGAGATCTGGCAAAAAACCCTGCAAGCGATAAAAGATGTTATTTCTTGTGTAGACAGTAAAAAAATTGTTGCCTGCGGCATCACCAATCAGCGTGAAACTACCTTGCTTTGGGACAAAAAAACCGGCCATTGTCTTTCACCTGCCATTGTTTGGCAGGATAGACGTACGGAAAAATTCTGTCAAAATTTAAAAAATGATTGCCAAGAGATTATTCTTGCAAAAACTGGCCTGGTTATTGATCCCTATTTTTCTGCTTCGAAAATCCATTGGCTGCTCAATCATATAAAAGAGGCAAACAAACTTGCTAAAAAGGAACAGCTTGCTTTTGGTACCATTGATAGCTTTCTCATCTGGCGTTTAACTGGAGGCAAAAAACACCTGACTGATATCACCAATGCCTCAAGAACAATGTTGTTCAATATCCATGAGCAAATCTGGGACAAGGAGTTATTAGCGATATTCAATATCCCTTTTGGTATTTTGCCTGAGATTAGGGACTGTGATGCCGCATTTGGTGAGATAGACAAACGCCTATTTGGCAGAACCATCCCAATTACCGGGGTGGCAGGAGATCAACAGGCTGCCTTGATTGGACAATGTTGCTTTACTCAAGGAGCAATGAAAGCGACTTACGGCACAGGCGGTTTTTTACTGTTGAATACCGGTGAGGATGTCATCTCTTCACAATTCAAGCTGCTCTCGACCGTTGCCTACCGTCTACAGGGGAAAACAGCCTATGGGCTTGAAGGGGGCATTTATCATGCAGGAACTACTATAAAGTGGTTGCGCGATGAACTCAAACTGTTTTCACAGGCATCAGATACGGAATCACTGGCCCGGAGTTTGTCCAGTAATGAAGGAGTTTATTTAATCCCATCATTTACCGGACTTGGCGCTCCCCATTGGCTATCCAGACACGGGGCGATAATTACCGGACTGTCAAGAACCAGCACCGCTTCACATTTTGCCCGTGCAGCCCTTGAAAGTGTAGCCTATCAAACACGTGACGTATTGCTCGCTATGCGTCAGGATTATCAGCAGCCGATATCATGTTTTCGTGTTGATGGAGGCATGGCTGCCAATTCCTGGTTTTTGCAATATCTTTCTTCCCAGTGTGACTTAACAATTGAACGGCCAAAAGATGTTGAAACAACTGCCCGGGGAGCGGCAATGGCTGCCGGGCTTGGCTCTGGATTATATACTTCATTAAATGAACTGGAAGAAAAATGGCAGTGTGAAAGAAGTTTTATCCCCTCTCAGGATGAGCAGGTAAATTCATGGTATAACGAATGGAAAAATGCCTTAAGACTCATTTGCCCAAATTAGATTGGGATTTGTTAGATCTGTTAAAAGGCAGCCAAGAGACTCTTCGATCGCAACTTCATCTAGCAGAAGCTGCCGGATTCCAAATTAATCCTCGTTAAAGATATTCGTTGATGTCAATCGAAGCTTTTTTCCCTATGTGGCGGTAATGTTGTTTTAGCCAGTCTTCAGCTTCTCTTCTGCCTTCCTCATACAGGCTTTTGAGAAATTTCCAGGAAGGCAATAGTTTACTGGCAACCGAATAGGATTGCATGGTGATATCTGAGCGTATGGCGTGCATGTAAACCCGCTTCATTTCTTTTCGATATTCAGGTTTAATTTTTCCTTCGTCCAACAGCCTGCTGATAAAGGCGATAACCCGCATTTCCCTAAGCAAGGAAGAATTAAAACTGATTTCATTCATACGATTTAAGATATCTGTGGCGTTTTCAGGTAATTGATCGCGGTTAATTGGATTAATATGCAAAATTAGAATATCCGGACATAAAGAATTGTAGATAAGCGGAAAAAGGGCAGGGTTCCCCATATACCCTCCATCCCAATAAAACTCCCCATCGATTTCAACTGTGGGAAAAATGAATGGCAGACAGGCAGAAGCCATAACGGCATCAGCAGACAGTTCATTATTGGTAAAAATTTTAATTTTTCCTGTTTTAACATTAGTCGCGGAAATAAAAACTTTTACTAACCCGGTATCCCTGATTTTTGCAAAATCAACCTGATCAACCAAAATGTCTCTCAATGGATTGAAGTTAGCCGGATTTAGTTGGCTTGGGGTAAACATTCTTTGCATTAAATCAAAGAAATAAAAGGAAATGGATTGTTCAGGCTTAACGCCGAAAAATTCTTCGATAGGGGTGAGCCTTACTGGGCTAAAAAACTCTCCCACTTCGCTGACTCTTTTCCAGAATTCGTGGAGTGCCTCCCTTGCGCCATCATTCCCGCCTTTGATGAGGCCATGAGCTAAAATAACAGCATTCATTGCACCGGCACTGGTAGCAGATATGGCATCAAACCTGACTCGGCCATCTTCTAAAAGCTTATCAAGAATGCCCCAGGTTAAAGCACCATGCGCGCCGCCTCCCTGTAGAGCTAGATTTAAGTTTTTTTGTTTTTGGGCCATAACTCTGCTTACCATAAGGGCAAGAATAATCCAGTTAAAATCGACAATGCCTGCAATTTAATACTTTAATTATAGGCAAGAATTTAAAAATCAGTTCCGGTGTCATTTGGGCTCACTGTACTTACCAAAAAAATGTTACTTTACTTTTTACGTGAATATGAAATAACCTTCCATTATTTTTTTGGCGATAAAATGAGCAGTATATCCGTTTCGTTGCTGGCCTATGAGCCAGATTTAATTGAGCGCTACCAGGCATTAAGCAGCCTTCCCGGTTTTGCCTTGCTTGAAAGCTCTGACAAAAGGCGGGGACGTTATGACATTGTTACAGCCTGTCCATATCATCGCTTGCGGTATACTGCAGAAAGCAAGGAAATTGTCCAAACTTACAATGAAATACTGCGCTTGCTTCCTGAGGCAAAAAATCACAATGATTTGCCCTTTCAGGGAGGGGCATTAGGGTATATAGCTTATGATTTTGCAGCTCATCTGACAGGTTTTCATGCAACAAGGCATCCTTTGCTCGCCAATATGCCGGTTGTTGATTTGGGCTTTTATGACTGGGCTATCATTGCCGATCATTTAGAAAAAAAAGTATTCCTAATCGCAGCCAATCAGCAACCTGAGACAGCATATCTTGTTCAAGATATTCTAAAGCGCTGGAATCATGCTCAGAATATAAGGACTTTTTCTCTGAGCCAATCATTTGTTCCTCTAATATCCAAAGATGAGTATAAAGCAGCTTTTAATGCCATCCATCGTGATTTGAGACGGGGAAGAGCCTACCAGGTTAACTACACGCAGCCTTTTATTGCGCAATTTAGTGGAGATCCCTGGCTGTTTTATAAATGCGTCAGCAGAAAAAACCCTACTCCATACGCTGCGTTCTTACGTCTTGCTGAAGCAGATGTGATTAGTTTTTCACCTGAGCGATTTTTATTTTGCAACCAAGGTCATCTTTTAACCTCGCCAATCAAAGGTTCCATTCAACGCTCCCTGGATCCTGCAGAAGATCAAAAACTGCAAGCGGCTCTTATAGCCTCAGAAAAAAACCGGGCGGAAAATACCATGATAGTGGATTTGATGCGTAACGATCTGGGCAGGATAGCAGTACCTGGCAGCGTAAGGGTTGAATCCCTCTGTTCCGTGCAGAGTTATCACTCAGTCCACCATCTGGTGAGCGATATATCTGCCCAGTGCCGGACAGATTGCGCCCCGATCAATGCTTTGGCTGCCTGTTTTCCAGGAGGTTCCATAACCGGCGCGCCCAAGCGAGAAGCCATGAAGATAATCTTTGAACAAGAAGCATACGCGCGAGGAGTATATTGCGGAAGCATTGGATACTTTTCCCGGCATGGCCGGTTTGATACGAATATTGCTATCCGTACCATAACTGCTACAAAAGAGAATATGTATTTATCTGCTGGCGGAGGGATTGTGATTGACTCAAAGTGCGAGGAAGAATATGACGAATGCTATACTAAAATTAAAGCAATTGTAGAAAGTTTTTAAAATATCCAGACACCTTGAGGAGTAAATGACCAGTAATCGCAATTTAATGTGTAATAAATCTGCTGTTGTTGTGCTTCATGAACAGGATTCAGATTCTATAATACTGACAAAACGCAGTCAGCATTTGCGTACCCATCCTGGAGAAATCTGTTTTCCTGGAGGAGGGTGGGAGTCATGTGACAAGGATTTATGGACAACAGCTTTGCGGGAATTAGAAGAAGAACTGGGCATTCAGGCGGATCGTGTACACCGCATTGAGGCATTATCTCCAGAAAGGACTCATGCCAAAACAGTCATTTACCCATGGCTTGCAACCATTACAAAGCTTCAACCGTTTTTAATGAATGAGAATGAAGTCTCTGCGGTTATTGCCCTTCCAGTGAGGGAAGTCACCTGTCAGGAGAATTATCAAGACATTATTGTTTCCAAATACGGAAAAGTTATCCAAAGCTGCCAATTTATTGCTTCCCAGCACTTTGTCTGGGGAGCGACAGCTCGCATTATGAAACAATTATGCGAGATTAAAACTCTGATCAAATAGGGTCATTTGGCAATTTAAATAACGGTTAGTCAAAAATTTGCTCATCATTTTATTCGTTTTATTGATATGAGCTATGCAGGTATTACTCTCCCAATCCCGCGCGTCATGCCTTTATTTTAAAGCCCGTCTTAAAATCTTGCCCACATTGGATTTGGGCAAGTCATCGTAAAATTCAATAATCTTTGGAACTTTATAAGGGGTTAGATGTTTGCGGCAATGGGTGATAATGGCTTCTTCGGTGAGATTATCGTCCCTTTTGACGATGCAGGCTTTGACTTTTTCTCCGCTGTCGTTTTCAGGAACGCCAATAACGCCTACTTCAAGGATACCCGGCATAAGGCTTATGACTTGTTCTACTTCATTAGGGTAAACGTTAAAGCCTGAAACCAGAATCATTTCTTTTTTTCGGTCAATGAGATAAACAAATCCATTTTCATCAACAGTTGCGATATCGCCCGTACGCAGAAAACCATCAGGCCAAAAAACAAGCGAAGTTTCATCCGGCCGTTGCCAGTATCCAGGCATAACCTGTGGACCTTTAACGCATAATTCGCCTTTATCACCCGGGGGAAGTTCTTGACCATCATCATCCCGTATCGAAATCTCGGTCGATGGCAACGGTAAACCAATACTGCCATTATATTCTTGAAGATACAGAGGATTAATGGTTACAGCAGGGCTGGTTTCGGTAAGTCCATAAGCCTCAAGAATTGGCGCATTTGTTTTTTCTTTCCATTTAATGGCGACACTTTTTTTCAGAGGCATACCGCCAGCAAGGGCAAGCTTTAACCGGCTGAAATCAATTTCATCAAATTGAGGGTGGTTTAATAATGCGTTAAATAAGGTATTCACCCCTGTAATGGCAGTGAAGCCCGTTTTCTTAATTTCCCTGATAAATTGGGTAATATCCCGCGGATTGGTTATCAGGATATTCTTTGCCCCAAGTGCTAAAAACGTCAGGCAATTGGCAGTCAGGGAGAATATATGATAAAGCGGCAGGGCGGTAACAATAATCTCTTCGCTATCTAAATCCAGCGGCTTAAGCCAGCTTGTCGCCTGAAGGATGTTGGCTACCATATTGCCGTGCGTCAACATCGCGCCCTTGGCGATTCCTGTTGTGCCGCCTGTATACTGTAAAAAAGCGATATCATCATGATTTAAAGGATTGTTCTTCAGGCTGCCGCGTTTCCCAATGTGCAGCGCTTTTCTAAAGCCAACTGCCTGGGGAAGATGATAGTCAGGAATCATTTTTTTAACATGCCGCACAACAGAGTTTACAATAGAGCGCTTGATTAATGGAAACATGTCGCCAATTTGTGTCACGACAACATGCTGCAGCATAGGCATATCTGGCAAAGCTTTTTCTACGGTTTGTGCAAAATTGGCCGCTACAACGATGGCTTTTGCGCCGGAATCATTCATTTGATGCATAACTTCATCCGGCGTATACAATGGATTCGTATTGACAACAATCAATCCGGCTCGCAATATTCCAAAAAGAGCGATGGGGTATTGCAGCAAGTTGGGCATCATGATGGCAACTCTTTCGCCTTTTTCCAAACCAAGCTGCTGAAGATATATGGCAAATTGCCGGCTTAATTGATCCAGTCGCCTGAAGGTCAGACCTGTACCCATATTGGCATAGGCAATTTTATCTTGATGTTGTTTTGCGGATTCCTCAAATAAAGCGTTAATGGATGAATACCGACTCATATCAATATCATGTGAAACGCCTTCTTGATAATGCTTAAGCCACAATTTCTCCACTATAGAAAACCTTCTGTTATTGATTGATGCATGCTAGTATATACTCATTGGCTGGTAATTAGCGATCTTATCTCATTGCTTTTTCAGTATTTCCTATACGATATGTTGACGTTTCTTGCCAGAACCCTGTGCCTTCTGCGGTATTCATAGCGCTTGGGCATCGAGAAACCGCCAACGCCGTTAAATATGATTGCAAAAACCAGGGGATTTTTATTTTGTCAAATTTTAACAAGACAACTATGGCAGAAACCCTACTTAAAACCCAGGCTTTCAAGCTTAAAGGAAGGCTCTTTACCTTCACGGTGATATCGCTTCTGGAGCCCGACGAGGATTTGTTTACCGCCCAGCTTGCTGAAATTGTTGCCAAGGCTCCGCGATTGTTCACGAATACGCCTGTGGTAATTGATTGTTCTGTTATTAGTCAGCCGTTGAACCTTGGGATCTATTGCCGCCATATACGGGCGCATGGGTTAATCCCGGTTGCTGTACAAGGGGAGCAAGGGTGGCTTGTTTCAGCCGCCCAAAGTGCCGGCCTTGCTATTTTGCATGCAAACTCGAGCTTTGATAAGACGGCGTTCGATTCTCATGAGCCAGAACCAGTCACGGTTTTTGAACCCATACGCAGTAAGTTGATAACCCATCCCGTACGATCCGGCCAGCAGGTTGTCAGTAAAGGCGATTTGGTTATTACCGCGGCTGTCAGTCATGGCGCTGAACTGTTAGCCGATGGGCATATTCATGTATACGGCCCTTTGCGAGGCAGGGCGCTCGCGGGCATTGAAGGCAACAAGCAAGCCCGAATTTTTTGCCAGTCACTTGAGGCAGAGCTGGTTTCCATCGCTGGTTTTTATCGCTTGAGTGATGCGATTGAGCCTCTTGGCGGGCCTTGCCAAATATATCTTCAGGATGATCGCATCCATATTGAACCAGTATGATTGAAGCAGTATTCATTTCAGACCTGCATCTTCACCCTGAAGAGTCAGCAATTACACAGCGCTTTAACTTATTCATTGATTGGGCAATTAAAAATACAAAATCAGTCTATATTCTTGGCGATTTTTTTCATGTGTGGCCGGGTGATGATGCCCTGGATGACTGGAACCTTTCTATCGCAAGGCGTTTGTCGCTTCTTGCGGAACATGATATCGCAGTTTATTTTATTCGGGGAAATCGGGATTTTTTGCTGGGTCAGGAATTTGCAAAACATGCTCAAATAAAAATGCTTGAAGAACCGGCGATCATCACGCTTGGACAAAAGCAGATCTTGCTGGTACACGGCGATCGCTATTGCACCAAAGATCGCGGGCATCAGTTACTGCGATTGTTGACCAGAAATCCATTATTCCCAGCCTTTTTTTTAAAATTGCCGTGGAAAATCCGAAGCAAAATTGTGCGAAAAATGCGGCAAACCAGTCAGCGAAACCGCGGCAAAAGTGAATATATGCTCCAAATTGTGCCATCAGCCATGCTGAAACATATGCAACAGTTAAAAGCTGATACCATCATACACGGCCATATACACAGGCCAGGCTCGCACGACCATGAAACTCAAGACAAAATTTTACAGCAGTATGTCTTGAGCGATTGGGATGACAATCCATTATTGTTGTGCTATCATAAGTCAAGTGGTTTTTATTTTGACCTTCTTGTGGAGGATTAACATGGCAGACACAGAATTACAACGGCATATCAAAGAGAACCTGCAAAAAAAGAGGGATGAAGAACGCCGCATTCAGGCTTTAAAAAGACAGGGAGAGCAGGAACAAAAAAATGCAAATGCCGAACCAAAATGGAAAGCTGTTAAAGACCTGGCCGAAAAGATGATTGAGAGCGGTTACCAGGGATTTGATAACTGGACTTCCGCATACAGCCAGATTGTAAATGTCTGTCTGAAGTTAAATGAAGCCATCAGTGCCTCTGATTTAGGCGGCCAGGTTGCTGGAGCTATTTTTGACAAAACATTCCGACCGCTTCTTCACAAACTCGAAGATAAATTCGGCAATAAAATGCCGGATTTTAAAGTTCAGGGCGTTGAATTTACCGACGATAACAAACTCGATTTGAATGGTTTAAATGTCACGGCTTCAGACGGTACCATATTGCCGCCGGGCACGGATGAAATATTTAAAAGAGGCGTTATTTCCTGGCTGCAGACTAATGGGTATCAGCAGTCCCGCGATGAGGCAAATGTTTTTGTTGACCGGAATGGGCACAGGCTTACCAAAGACGGATTTCAGGAGCTTTTAAATGACGGTGAGAGCGGGCTTGCCAACTATCTTGGCCAACGCCATGAGGTTAATGTCGAATATAATTCCCCAAGACCTAGCCTATAATCCATTGAACCATGCCGCCTTGCCCGAAGTTGATCAAGAGACTGCTTTAGGTATTCCGCTGTGAAAGCGGAATACTTCTTCAATTTGATAAATGTGTTCGTTTTCAATATTGAGAAAATCCTCAATCCGCTTGTCTGTGTTTTTTCCATATAACCGCGAAAGCCGCAAATAATCTCTAAAATGCCGGGCTTCAGATCGGGCAAGAGTAAGATAAAATCTGGCTAAATCACTATCATTAATTAAGGAACTCAAGGCATAAAATCGTTCGCAAGAACGCGCTTCGATAATGGCGCCGACAATAAGCTGATCACATAGCCGTTCATTTGTCCCATTTACCGCCACTTCCTGATGGAGCCTAAGCATATAGGAGCAAGGCTTAAGGGCTGTAAAGGCAATATTTCTTGCCTTTAACAAAGCCACTACTTTTTCAAAATGCAATAATTCTTCCCGGGCGAGGGGCGACATAACCGCAACCAAATCGGTTTTTTCTGGATATTTGCTGATAAAATTAACTGCGGTAGCCGCGGCCTTTCTTTCGCAATGCGCATGATCAACGAGGAGGAGCGGCAGTTGCAGAACCGCATGGCTTAACCATTCCCTGGGTGAAGGAATCCGAAGAAACTGCAACAGCTCATCTATTTCTTTTGTTTCTTTCATAACAAATGGTGTTCCGGTTTTTTTTGGCGACATTTTTTCGACTATCCACTCGTCAGCAGAAAAATGTCAGTTTGTTGTCAGGAGATGCTTTTTATCAGCCTGTTCAAAAAAAATCAAGTTGGCGCATTCACAGCAGGAGTTTAACTGGCAGCCTTCCCTATCCAACAGAGCCTAAAAACATTCGCATCAGGTGATAATCTGTATATACTTATAAAAATAAATGGTTTTTTATAAGATGAATTATGAATGAAGCGACTGATCTTGATTTAAAAAAATGGCTCTCAACCTATGGGATCCTAACCGCAGAACGGGTGCTTGAAACATTTAATATTCGTCTTAAGCATGATGAATTGATTACAGCGATAAAAAATCCCCGCAGCATTTATTATCAGCTGTTGCGGGTTCCCTTAAAGAATATATTCAATGGAATCATTCTTCAGCAAACGCAAGATTATCAGGTCTATGCGCAAAAATTATTCATTGATTACCTGCTATCAGGGGAGAATGAGAAAGATGCAAGCGCGCCAGGCGCCAACACGCGCGAAGAGATTGAAGAGGAAAGAAAAAAACTGATTAATTTGGGTGATGAGTTTAGCCAGCTGGAAATTGCCCATCAAACGTTAATTGGCGAAAGCCAGTTAAGTTTAATTAAGTTATCGCGTGAGCTCCAAAATTCATTAAACACTGCGGCTAAAAAATGTAAAGCGATTCTACAGCATCATGGCGTCAATCAATCCCAGGAAGCAGTCATGCAGGCCATCAAAGTTGCGATCATTCATTATGATTTAAGTGATGAAATGCTCGCTGAATCTTCATCATTTTGGGATGAAATTGAAAAAAACCTTGGAATAAGCCTCAACCGAGAAATGCGTTCCGAGCTGAGCCCGAGTATTACCCAGTTTCACCAACATAAAGCGGAAATAGATCAACTCCTTTCCTCGTATTTAACCAGGGCTGAAGAAATTGCACAAAATTTGCGTCTTTTTCGCAAGCGCTTTTTTGACACGATTCTCAAAGCAAATGAATTGATTAAATCACTTCCCGATTATCACCCTGATGAAGCCAGGGAAAAGGAAAATTTACAATCATTAAATTTTGACCGGGAGATTGGAGAAGTACATCCTGAATCATGAGCAGATGGATGATTTCCTCCAGCATAATGCAGTCAAAATATGATTTTGTCCTGGCTCGCTATTCTCTGCTCCTAGTCAGTGTGCCTTCATTTCATGTATAATGCTGGCTTTTTAACCTAAATTGGAGCCTGAAATGACAACCGAGTTAACTTTGTCTATTATTAAACCAGATGCTGTTGCTAAATCCGTTATTGGTAAAATTTATACACGATTTGAAGAAGCTGGACTGGATATTGTTGCTGCGAAAATGATGCATCTGACTCGAGAACAGGCTGAAGGATTTTATGCCGTGCATAAAAATAGACCTTTTTTCAATGACTTGGTTTCTTTTATGATTTCAGGTCCGGTGATGATTCAGGTGTTGCGAGGAGAAAATGCAATTGCCAAAAATCGTGAGATTATGGGAGCTACCAATCCGAAAGAAGCGGCACCCGGAACAATCCGTGCGGATTTTGCTGAGAGTATTGATGCGAATGCCGTACATGGTTCAGACAGCCCTGAAACAGCAGCTCAGGAAATTGCCTATTTCTTCAAACCAGAAGAAATCCACACAAGGAAATGATGCGACGGATTCGGCGACCGGTTTTGTGAGAATGTTATGAGTGAAAAAATCAACCTGCTGAATTACAACCATCAGCAAATGCGTCAATTTTTAAAAGAATACGGCGAACAGCCTTACCGCGCCCAGCAATTGATGCAGTGGATTCACCAGGCAGGTTGCAGAGATTTTACCCAAATGACAAATTTGAGTAAAAAATTGCGTGAATTGCTCAGTCGGATTGCCGAAATACGCTTGCCGGAAATGATTCACTGTCAACAATCCAGCGACGGTACACATAAATGGTTACTGAAACTGGATTGTAATAACTGTATTGAAACCGTTTTTATTCCAGAAGCGACACGAGGCACGCTCTGTGTATCCTCTCAGGTTGGCTGTTCGTTAAATTGCAGTTTTTGTTCAACTGCAAAACAAGGCTTTAACCGCAACCTTTCTACTGCGGAAATTATTGGTCAGGTATGGCTCGCAGTCAGAGAATTATCCAGAAATAATTTTACGCACGATAAGCGTATAACCAATGTGGTTATGATGGGCATGGGAGAGCCGCTGCTTAATTTTGAAAATGTTGTATCCGCTATGGATATCATGATGGATGACTATGCCTACGGCTTATCCAAAAGAAGAGTAACCTTAAGTACCTCCGGTGTTTTGCCTTATATGGAGCGCTTGCGTGAAGTAAGCCCTGTATCGCTTGCTGTCTCCCTGCATGCCCCTAATGACGAATTAAGGAATGAGCTTGTACCCATTAACAAAAAATATCCTCTGGCACAATTGATGGATATATGCAAAAACTATTTTAAGGATGAGCCAAAGCGAAAAGTTACCTTTGAGTATGTGATGCTAAAAGGGATTAATGATCAGCCTGAGCATGCTGCGCAATTAATTAAACTGTTACACAATGTTCCTGCAAAGGTAAACCTCATTCCATTTAACCCTTTTCCTATGACACAGTATGAACGCTCGCCTTTACCTGTTATCAATGCCTTTCGGGAGCAGCTGATGGCAAAGGGGATTAACACCATTACCAGAAAAACCCGCGGTGATGATATTGATGCAGCTTGCGGCCAGCTGGCTGGCAATGTAAATGATAGAACAAGCCGCTCGGCGCGTTGGCAAAAACTGCATTTTATGCCAGTCAAGGCAAAAGCAACGGAATAATGTCCAAATTACGGTTTTTTTGACAATCGCTGATAAAAAAGCTACATGCTGTAGCCATTTTTTAATAGCAAGCAATTTGTCAGGAAATTAATTTGTGACTCATCTCTATTCACGGTTATAATGACTCCCATTCAAACTTCATTGTGAGTAACATTTGAAATTTCGTTGCTTTTTTTGTGCTGTTGTCTTGGCATTCGCTACCTCATGCGGAAAAAATGCAGAAGAAAATGAATCTGTTGTGAAAGAGCACAACCTGAATGAGGCTGCCTCTTTTAATACAAGGCTTGGCCTTGCCTATTTAAAGCAGGGAGACAGGCCGCGAGCCAAGAGAAAATTATTGATAGCGCTTGAACAGGCGCCCGATTCACCTAATGTAAATGCAGCAATGGCTTACTTTCTGGAAAAAACGGGAGTTCTGGATAAAGCGCAGGTCTATTATCAAAAGGCTATGTCCCTTGCCCCCAATAACGGCGCCCAATTAAATAATTATGGCGCGTTTTTATGCCGGCAGGGACAATATAAACAAGCAGAAAACTATTTTTTGCGTGCGGTTAAAGATGTGCAATATGAAAATACGGCGGCTGCATATGAGAATGCCGGTTTATGCGCCTTGGCTATTCCTGATACTGCAAAAGCAGCGTTTTATTTTAACAAGGCTCTGGAGCAGGATCCTTCGCGAAAACAGTCGCTCTATGAATTAGTCAAACTCGAAGCAAACAGGAATCATCTTAATGAAGCGCTCAATTTACTTCGACAATACCCGGCGCTTTCATTGCGAGACTCCCGCTTGCTTTCTTTAGCGGCGGATATTGCGCACCGCGCAGGTGATAAAGACCTCGAGGCAAACTATCGATCCTATTTACAGCGATTAAGCAATTTTTCGGAAAATACCGGAGTGAAAGATGAACACAGTAACGACCTTGGATGAAATAGAAGAGCAAGAACAGGAAAAACCAGGAGCAAAACTTGCGGCAATTCGCAAGGAAAAAGGATTCAGTACTGATTATGTTGCCGGGAAATTACATTTGCGCGTGCGCATTATTGAACTGCTTGAAGCGGATGATTACCATAGCATGCCAGAACCAGTTTTTATCAAAGGGTATTTGCGCGCTTACGCAAAACTCCTGGATATACCGGCTGAGCCTTTAGTTGAAACGTTTAACAGCCTTCATGCAGTTGAAAGAAAACCAGAAAGGGCATTGTGGCAAAGCCGGCGGGAAACAAATCGGGCTGAACATATTGTGAAGATAGTGACCGCGCTTTTTGCGATCAGTGTTTTGGTTGCTGTCGCCATGTGGTGGTACAAAAATAAGGAAAATGAACGCTTGTTCCCCAAAAATGTCAGCCAGCAAAATGAGCCCAAAAATACCCGGTCTGAAGCAGACATCCGCCTGACAGATTTATCCAACATGCGTTCCATATTGTCTTCAAAGAACAGCAATTACAGCGCTTTGGAGATTCAGCATGACTGAAAGGATTCAAGCAGTACGGGGAATGAATGATATATTGCCTGAAGAGAGCTGCCGTTGGCGCTTTTTAACGGATGCTTTTGCCCGCTGTTTAATACAATACGGCTACAAAGAAATCAAGACACCGCTGCTGGAAAGCACGCAACTGTTCAAGCGCACCATTGGTGAAGTGACCGATATCGTTGAAAAAGAAATGTATACTTTCACTGATCTGAATGGAGATAGCCTGACATTAAGGCCAGAAGGTACTGCAGGTTGCGTGCGCGCCTGCCTGGAGCACGGGCTTTTGCACAACCAGCAGCAAAAACTTTGGTATTGCGGGCCTATGTTTCGCCATGAAAAGCCGCAGAAAGGCCGTTACCGGCAATTTTATCAATTTGGCGTTGAGGCATTGGGAATAGAAGGCATTGGCATTGAACTTGAGCTTATCTCAATTTGCCAACGATTATGGCAAAAGCTTGGGCTGGGCCATGCCGTGGAGTTAGAAATCAATACTCTTGGAGAATTGGAAGAGCGTCAGGTTTATCGGGAGCAATTAGTCAGTTATTTTGAAGCCAATTACTCGCTTCTCGATGAGGACAGCAAGAAGCGGCTTCTGCGCAATCCCTTGCGGATTTTGGATAGTAAAAACCCTGACATGCAATCCCTGATAAGTGCCGCGCCAAAATTAATTGATGTAATCAGTGAACGAAGTAAAAGCCATTTTTTTGGTCTTTGCGCAGGATTAGAAGAACTCGGCATCAACTATACAATTAATCCGTTTTTGGTTCGCGGGCTGGATTATTATGGCCACACTGTATTTGAGTGGGTCACAGGGCATTTGGGCAGCCAGGGAACCGTTTGCGCAGGCGGCCGTTATGATGGCTTAATAGAGCAGATTGGCGGTAATCCTACGCCTGCTGTTGGATTTGCTATAGGTCTTGAGCGTTTGCTCCTCCTGCAAGAAAAGGTATCACAAATTGAAATACCTGAATCTGTGCCTGATATCTTTTTCATCGCGGTGGGTGATGAGGCTGTAATTCGTGCAGTAAAGCTTGCAGAAAAATTGCGTAATGACCATGGAGAATTGCAGATTATTGTCAATACGGCAGGGGGTAGTTTTAAAAGCCAGTTTAAAAAGGCGGATAAAAGCAGGGCACGTCTAGCGCTTATACTTGGCAGCGATGAAATCCAGCAAGGAAAAATCAGCATCAAGAACTTGCGTGAACCTGATGAACAGAAAACAATACCTCAGCAAGAGCTGGGTTTTTATATACAGAATTATTTGCAGTAAGGCAGGAGAACAGCATGTCGGTTTACATGACGGAAGAAGAACAAATTGAAGCAATTAAAAAATGGTGGCAAAAATATAACAACATCATTATTATTGCCGTTTCGCTTATTCTCCTGGCAACCGCTGCCTATAAGTATTGGCACTGGCATCAGGAAAAAATTGACAAGCTTGCCTCTAATACTTATGAACACTTGCTCATTGCCTATTCGAATCAGGATAATAAAAGTATCCAGTCTTATGCCAACCAGCTCATTAAGGAATATAATGGTACTGTCTATGCCGATGTTGCGCATTTAACTCTGGCCAAACTTATGGTGACACGTTTGAAATACGAGAAGGCACAAGAGCATTTGCAGTTTGTTGCGGCGAATTCAAAGATGCCCGCATTAAGGCAGATTGCAAAAATCCGCACTGCGCGCCTCTTGCTCGCACAAAAATCGTATGAAAAAGCCTTAAATGAATTGGATCAAACCGTAGATACAACTTACTTGCCCCTAATTAACGAGATAAAAGGGGATGTATATGCGGCATCGGGCCAGTTGCCGCAAGCCGCGGCTTCATATCAACAAGCGCTGAAAGCTGCGGAAACTCAGGATTTAGGTAATATTTTTCTGGAAATGAAAACTAATGAAATGGCGGCTCTTACACAATCACAAAAGAGAGATGATAAAACTCTGTCGGTAGGGTGAATGCTGTTTCTCTGACACAAGATGATTGATGATAGAATTGAGGATTTATGAATTTGTATAATAATTTTAGCTTTTGCAGGATTGGTTGGAAGTTAGCAGGATATGGAGTATTTTGTGCCGCCTTATTGGTATCTGGCTGCTCAAAAGTAGACGAGTTTATGCTGGGCAAGGACAATGCTCCAAAACCCGCATCATTAACGCCTGTAACACCAAAAATTAAACTTGCTGAAAAATGGTCCGCTCCGGTTGGAAAACCCAATTTGCAGGATACCTACTTGAAGCTGCAGCCGGTTGTCCGCAACAAAACAATTTATACCGCAGATGTCAGCGGGCTTGTTCAGGCAATCGATGCAGATACAGCAAAGGTGCTATGGTCTACGCAACTAACTGATAAATTACAAAGCGGGCCAAGTGTTGCTGAGGGATATTTGGCGCTTGGAACCGATTCATCAAAAATAATCATGCTTCGCCTTTCTGATGGAAAAGAATTATGGCAGGCAAAAGTTTCTGGTGATGTGCTTGCAAAGCCTGCCATTGCCCAGGGAAAAGTGATTGTCAAAACCATTAACGGGAACTTGTATTCTTTTAATGCTGCAACCGGGGAAAAACAATGGGTGTTTGATCATGGCGCGCCCGGATTAATTTTAAAAGCCAGTTCTTCGCCAAAAATCCTTGATAAGCTGGCTCTCGTCGGTTTTTCAGATGGCAAATTAGATGCGATTGATTTACAAACCGGTGGTATTGTCTGGCAAAGAAGCATTGCTTACGCAAATGGCGCAAGCGATGTTGAACGTTTAGTCGATATTGACGCTGATCCAGTCATTCGCGGCAAGACTTTATTTTTGGCAACCTATCAAGGTTATGTTGGTGCACTGTCTCTAGATAATGGGGAATTTATCTGGAGAAAACCTGCCTCAACTTTTAAAAACATTGCGATAGACAATCGCTCTTTATATATGACTGACAGTGACGATGTGATTTGGGCATTTGATCTTCAAAGCGGACAAGTGCAATGGAAACAACCAGCCTTGAAAGCCCGTGGGGTTACTGAGCCTGTGATCATGGGAAATCGATTGGTACTCGGCGATAAAACGGGATATCTTCATGTTCTTTCAGTACATAATGGCGATTTTATATACAGGAAAGAACTTGGTGCTCCTGTACAGACAGCTCCTGTTGTTTCCAATTCAGAACTTTATGTACTGACGGCAAATGGCAAGCTTAATCATTTTTCGGTGAGCTGAGATTATGGTACCGGTTATTGCGTTAGTAGGCCGGCCAAATGTCGGCAAATCTACTTTATTTAATCGTTTGACCCGCACGCAGGATGCAATCGTTGCTGATTTCCCGGGATTAACAAGGGATCGGCAATACGGCGAGGCTATCTATGATGATAAACCATTTATCGTGATAGATACCGGAGGAGTCGGGGTAGATGATGAGGCTGTTGATGAATTGATGTCCAGGCAATCAGAAGTTGCATTGCATGAGGCTGATATTATTTTTTTTCTGGTTGATGGGCGCGCAGGGTTAACCCCCATTGATCAAACGATTGCTGATAAACTCAGGAAAATCAGCAAACCTGTATTTCTCGTTATTAACAAAACCGATGGCCTGGATGAAGCATTAGCTTCCGCAGATTTTCAAAGCCTGGGTTTTGGCGAGCTTTATCCTGTCTCTGCAACTCATGGCCGAGGCATCCAGGCTCTCTTAAAAAGAGTGACAGTAACTTTTCCTCCCATAAAAGAGGCTGAGAAAATCCCGGAAAAAGGCACAAAAATCGCTTTTGTCGGGCGTCCGAATGTCGGCAAATCAACGCTCGTCAATCGCATGCTGGGTGAAGAAAGGGTGGTTGTATACGACATGCCTGGCACGACAAGAGACAGCATTGCCATCCCTTTTGCAAGAGAGGGGCAGGATTATGTCTTAATTGACACAGCAGGTGTCCGAAGGCGCGCCAAAGTGGACGAAAAAATCGAAAAATTTTCTGTCATAAAAACGCTGCAAAGCATTCGTGAGGCCCATGTGTGCCTCATGCTCCTGGATGCGCGAGAAGGATTAACCGATCAGGATTTACATTTGTTGGGATTTATCATCGAGACAGGCAAGGCATTGGTTATTGCAGTCAACAAGTGGGACGGTCTTGATGCCGAACAGAAAGAACGCGTCCGGCAAATGATTGATAGAAAACTTCAATTTGTACAGTTTGCAAAAATCAGATTCATCTCAGCCCTTCATGGAAGCGGCGTTGGTTTATTATTTCAGGATATCGATCAAGCTTATGCTTCTGCGATGCAAACTTTTTCCACTCCGCGATTAACCCGTTTGCTGCAGGATTTTGTCAGCCAACATGAGCCGCCGTTAGTCAAAGGCCGCCGCATTAAACTTCGTTATGCCCATCCTGGCGGACATAATCCCCCTGTTATCGTGATTCACGGCAATCAATTGGAGGCACTGCCGGACAGTTATAAAAGATATCTTGCAAATTCCTATACAGAAGCGCTTGGTCTTGTGGGAACCCCATTAAAACTGGAATTTAAAGGCACCATCAACCCATTTCAAGGTAAAAAAAATAAATTGACGCCAAGGCAAATCAAGCAGAAGAAAAGGCTGATGCGCCATGTAAAAAAACGTTAGACCCTGCCCGCCTTAAGACAGCCGGGCGAGCCAGGATATTGTGAGCATGTTTAATAAAACAAAAATCATCAGGAAAGAACAATTACACCAGGGTTATCTGAGTGTGGCTAAATATGACTTGCAAGTTCCCAGCTTAAGCGAGAAGAAAGCGGCAAGAATAGTACGAGAGCAGGAAATAGTAAATACTTCAGACTCGGTACTGGTATTGGTATATGTTCCGAAATCAGACAGTTTTGTTTTATGCCGGGAGTTTCGTCCAGGCGTTTTTTTGAATCATGCAAAGGACGATCCTTTTATCCTGCAAGGCGTTGCTGGAACTATAGAAAATCATGAGCGACCTGAAGAAACTGCCCATAAAGAAGTTTACGAAGAAACAGGCCTTGAGATTAAAACGCTTCAACCAATTGCCGCAGTGTATAAAAGCCCGGGCATCCTGACGGAAAAAGCCTATCTTTATTATGCTGAAATTACAGGCTCTCCGAAAAGCGGTTTTTACGGGGTAGGCAATGAGGAAATAAAGACCGTGATTATCAACCGAAAAGAAGTGTTTTCCCTGATGGATGAATTTAAAATCCTCGATTCTGCCACCTTGCTTGCCTTAACCTGGTTTAGAGTACAAAAAAACGGCTGACAAACGGACAATGGCCGCCATGTTCTATAATAAAATTCGAACCTTAAAAGGCAAAGATTAAATTATTACCCAAAAAAATCAGTGCCTTTGGGTTTGGAACAATAGTCAGGATTCAATGATAAAGTGCACTCTGGATACTTCTGTGCTTTGCCCGCCGGTTGGGTAGACCATAAGTTTCTTTTCAGTTTCATCGGCTCCTACACATAGATCGAACTCTATCTCAACTTGCGCGCTGGTATGTTTTTTAACAGCAGCCAGGGTTTGCTCAATTAACAGCTCCAAATCCATCCGATGCATAAACAGTTCCTTTTAAAAATAGTTTTATCTATCATAACCTGGAATCTCCATTCGGCTCCATATTTAACGCTTAAGCCCATGACTGCTGTCGCCTGCTTTTGGCAAGGCAATCAGGGCTTCAAGATTATTTGCCAGGTATTGCAAGCGATAGGGGATGGAATTTCGGTTCTTTTTCAGACCATCCGCAAACTCTGCCAACTCTTGCGAATCAAGTTTTCCTGAATTGTTATCCATCTTCTCTTTATATTCCATCAATATCTTCTTAAACCCATTGGTAGATTTTGTATCTGGCATAAAGTCTGCCAAATACTTGATATGCATGGCCAGTTGTGATTCAAGGATATCGTTTAAGACCGTAACCATATCTTCCTTGATATCAGGCTGAGACAAACCGTCTTTGGCCAACTTGACAAACATTTGCATGCTAATGTCCATTAGGCGGCTGTAGCCCTTAAAATTGTAATTATTTTTATCATTTTCCATGATGTCATTTTGGGTACACAAAATCTGCTCCAGGGCGCTTTTATAAAATTGCGTTTTATCTGTCTTTTTCTCATCGATTAGGCTGAGGTTAGAAAATAAACTTTCTGCCTGCCACTTCCGGCTTTGATTTGTCCACCAAAAACTGGCGTAGCGGTTTCGCTGCTGCTCAAAATATGCGGCGTATTTTCCAGAAATGCCCGCATCCTCTTTTGAACCTTTAATATCACCGCGATATTCCATGGGGTGGCGGCTGATGCCAACCATTTCCTGGGTGAAGGCAATCAGATTCTGAAACGACTTTTTAAATTTTGCGCGGGAGGAACTGTTTGCGCCACCCAAACTTTCAGGAATGATAATCTTTTCTAGTAAACTATTGGCCAGCTTATTAAAATGATCCCAGCATGTTTTCTTAAATTGCTCTCCCAAATCCAGCAAACCATGATGCAGATACTGCATGATTTTGGCGCGCTTTTCCTGATTTGGGCTATCATATTCCTTAAAATAAGACATATATTGATTATTGCGGTCAAGTTCAGTCGCGTCATGTGTTACCGTTTCTAACTCTTCCTGAAGTTTTACCAGTTTAGATCTGAATGTAGCCAATTGATTCTTGCAAACATGTTCATAAAGGTTCATGAGCAAATCTTCAGTAACCTTACCCTTATAATCTTTGAGCGCTTGTATAACATCAAGCCACAAACGAAGGGTTTCCTCGCCTGGCAGCGTATCTTGAGTTACAGGAGGCAATATCCTCTCCGCAAAATTTCTTTTGGCGGTATCTAATTGATTCAGCGCATTGAAATATTCAAAATATTTAGCCAAATCCTGATTAGAAATTTTCTTCTCAACAAAAAGCGCCGCAATTGCTTTGATATTCTTTTCTTTGAGATGAGAATGATTTATTGCTTTTTCATAGAAAACTTTCCATTCTAAAGCCGAAGGAGAGTTGGGTTTAAAGAATAACGCTTGTAACGATTTTTTATCAGTGATGTTACTATGCATTGCGCAAGAGTTGAAATGAGCGTATAAATCAAAATAACCATCTAACTGATCGGCAACCCGGGTATCTTTCTCTTCAAGTTTTTTACTGAAATTTTGGGCCTCTTCCGTGTTTATTTGAGCAAGCCTTTGCTTGATGGTGGAAATTTCATCCTGATTGAATAAAATCTTTTTATGCTCGTCGCCCGGCTCAAGCTGCTGAATTTTTTTATTAAGGCTTCCCAGCAGTTTTTTTAATGCCGTGACTTCATGGGCAGTGAAGTTCAACAGCGCATAACTCATATCGGATTCTTTATTGAATTGAGTAGCCAGCTCGATGGCATCTTCGGCTGGTACATGAACGTAATTGCGATTTGCAGCAACAGCAAAAAACCGTTTTGCTTTTTCACAAGGCATTTTTTCATATAAGTCAGCCAGGATATGATGGTTCTCAGTTCCTGTAATATTTTTTTGCTTCACATACTGGTTAAAGTAATCACCAGCCTCATGCAGCGTTTGCAATCTTTTCTTCATCGCGCCAAATTCATGCTGGCTGTCAATGTCCTGAAGCTCCTTATTGATATACTCTAAAGAAGTCTCAAGCGGCAAACTGGTTAATGGTTTTATCACATCTTCGATGAATTCTTGACTTTCTTCCTGAGTTGAAATTTTTTCCAAAAGCTCATTGACAGTATCCTCATCAAGAGGCAAACGAGCAGCCATAAAATGCAGCAAGCGGCCGCGATGGACCGGCTCAAGGTTTGCGAGCATAGCCAAATCAGGCAAATAATCCTTGCTGTTTAGCAGGACAATAGCCAGTAAAGGACGCATCATGGGACGCAAGTCTTTTTGATTTAACTTCTCTTGATGCTCTTTAAGGTATTGATGCAGCCGAGCGATACGGTCTTTTGCGATCCTTTCATCAAGCGTCAAGATATTGTTAATAAAATAACCCAGATCTCCCGTGTTGGCGTCAGCAAAGTAACGCGTTAACACATCGGTTGAATGATGGTTATCAGCAAATATTTGATTGAGCCTTGATAGATTCGTATCATCCAGGCGATCCCTGAAACGCGCTTCATGCATCACGGTTATCAGTTTTTCAACAAAAGAAGCTGAGCCTTTCCCATCAGCTACCAGGTGGGTTGTAATCGTGTTCACAGCAAGGAATAGCAACTTGCCATTGAGCGTGATGGTTTCGGCATTGGGGAAAATTTTTTCATTGAGCTTTTCGTGCCCAAAGAATTTCTCAAAAACAGCAATATACTCCTGGAGTTTCTCCTCATCCCCGCTGCGTTCGCTTAATTTGTCTACCATATAAGCGAGTGATTGGCAAGGCATGCGATGCATTGAACCATGCTTTTTAATCAGGGCGCTTAATCCATTAAATAACGCTTCAGGATTCTCGCTTTTCCCGCTTGCAGCTAACAACATTTTGAACAGGAGCTCATGGTGTTTGGGATAAGAGACAATGCGTATCTTTTCTATGCCTTCATCAACATCCCCCATATTCGGAATATTCACCGGGATGATTTTGGTTTCAATACCATAGAGTACATTTTTTTGCTCATCATTGAGTTTGTATTCTCTTTTTTTCTGAGCCTCTGCAAACCATGCCTGATAGCATTGAATAAACGCATCCATATTTTTGGGTTGTGATTCAATTCTATGCTCGGATTCCAGAATCACTTTTTTCTCTTTTTTCTCTGTTTTAGATTGTTGCTGTAATTTGGTTAGGCAATGCCCGTCAAGCTCACGATGATTGAATGAGAGGCCAGCCCATATGTTTTCCACTTTTTCAAAAAATTCTTGATAAACTTCTTCACTGTCGCACTGTTTGCCAGCGAGGCGTGAGTTCCAGGCTTCATCAATTTTCTTGCGCGCATCAAGCCATTGAGTTTTTAGCGATTTGCGGCTTTGCTCATACCCGAAAGCCTCACTTTTCATGTTTTGATGCAGCACATCCATCACATTGCCTGAAAGTACTGCAAGCAGATTTTCCTTGCGGCGGATAAATTTATCCTGCTCCTGCTTGAGCTCATGTTTTAACTGCTGGGTAGCTCGGGTAATGACAATTTTATTTTGCGTTTCTTCTGATTTTTCTAACCATTTCCATTTTTGAGAACCGCGCTTGCTGTTTTTTTCCAGTTTTTTAGTTAAATGCTGCTGTTGTTCTTTTTCAATCTGTAAAAGCCTTTCTTGGTGATTTTCATATAAAGCTTTATGCTCATTAAGAACCTCTGCATAGTTGATGATATCCTGACAGGTTCCCAAAGCGCCGTTTCGGCCCTGGCGGCCGCGCTCTTGTTTCTCAACCCGGGGGATAGCAGGATAGGTTCGCAGTACCATCAATCCCTTTGTAGATTCAGGCTTAATATCCGTACCACGTCCCAGGCGTGAACTGATGGTGACTGCACCTATTTTACCGGCGAGAGGCACAACCTGACTTTCAGATTTACCGCTGTCATTAGTGTCTACGGTAAGCGTGCCTTTAAATTCTTCTGTCTCTTTTAATTTTTTTTGAATGGCGGCTGCAATGCGTTTTACGGCTTTATCGTCTTTACAGGTAATTAAGATTGGCTGGTCCTGGTTAGCAAGAATTTGTTTTACCAGTTTATCAATCTGATCATTAAATGATTCAGCGAATTCTGCAGGCAGAAATTCTGTTCTGATTTTTTCGTGAGTTGGCATTTTAATGACATTTCTGATGCCATACTCTTTTTCATAGAATTCTAAATCAACCTCATTACCGGCGGTTCCTGTGCAGCCTTCGAGTTTTTTATAATATTTTTTCAGCAAATACTGCGCGTTTTGCGAGAGGGCAATTTGGGTGACCGGATCAACAAAGAAATCCGGTTTTTGCCCTTTTTCTACGGCGTCATGATTTAAGCGTACATGTAAAAACTGCTGCACCAAATCACTATAGGTTGAGCCTTCGATGACCTGATTGTTAATCATCACTTTCGCAGCGCGAGTTGTGATTTTCATGCCGCTGACCTGTTTTAAGTCGGGGCGCACACAGAATTTGTCATCAGGTTCCATATGATGCGCGATGTGGGCAGCGGTCAATAAGTCTTTTAATTTGCCATTACGCAGCCTGATTGCATCTTCATTGTTTTGTTCAGCAGCGGGGCTGATGTATTTACCCCAAAAAGTTGAGCCTTTGGGGCTGTTTTTAAGTTCACGATAGAGGGCATCACAGAGCGCTTTAAGGCCTGGATTTTCAGTAACGGTTAAAATACCGCTTTTATTGGGAAAGAAATATTGTTCGTTTTCTTTATGCTTTAGATAAAAATCATAGGTAATGCGGTACACCCATTCATCAAGGTTATAGATTTTATTATCGCTATTGCCTTCTTCTGAATCAGAAAAATTGAACTGGGTTTGCTCATCTTTAAGGACATGATCGCATTCATCGATAAAGGCAACGCGTTTTTCTCTATCCAGATCAATCTTATCTTTTCCATCCCAGATATGGCGGGAGTGGAACAGGCTGAAGTTGCCAATGGTCGCATAATTGATTGCGCCAATATCAGAGTTAGAAGGTTTTGTTTTGTATTTGGCGGCAGGGGAGCCTTCACTGATGTACGCATGAGGGATTCCCATGGCATCAAGTACGGGTGCGAATTCTTCGTGATCTCGTTCTGACAAGCTCGCTTTGGCGCTGAACACATCTACCACATGACCTGTTAATGCGAGGAAAGAAGAGCGCATGATAGTGATGATACTTTTACCCTGGCCAGTACGCAGTTGATGAATAAGGCTTTCATCGTTGTGTGTGGCTGCATAAAGCAAATCAAGCATTTGGGTGTGGTTCGCGAATTTGCCTGATTTGCGCAGCAAAATCTCCCTCATGCAGGCTAATACCCGGGCAGAGGCGTAATCTTTATCGATATTTTGGCTGTTTTTGATTTCCTGAATGCCCTGTTCCAGGGTTTTCTTTAAATCTTCCATTCTCATGCGGTGCAGTTGCTGCACATCGCTGTAATCATTGGTGTAATACAAGAGATTGAGCAGCTTTTTTTGCTCATCAATGCTGATGTATCCTCTGCCTTTGAGTTTCAGGCCTTTTAATACGCGGGCTAAATCCTCACGGTCTTTCTCGTCAATGCTGTAAATACGCTTGGATGAGCCATTTTTGTCTTTAGCCTGTTCAACACTTTCAAATTCATGAATTAAATCGCTTGCTGATTTAGTTGGGCAACGTTTAAGCAAGTCGCAAAGCAGTTTTTCAGAGGGTCTTGGCTCGTCCGCCATGTAAAGCGCCAGCTGTTCTGCTTCGTCTTTAGACCATGTTTGTAACTCATTAGAAATGTCTAAAAAGACTTTGGCATTTTCATTGAATGATAAATGATTTATGGCCTGCACCAGGATAATTTGAATGGCATATGCATTTCTTCCTTCGCCCCTTAAGGCTGTAAGAAGTGAAATAGCCTCATCTTTGTCAAAACTGTTATGACGCGTACTTTCATCAATTAATAAATTGATTAATTTGATTTGACTTTCTTGCCATACAGGCTTGAGATAGTTTGGAAGTAAATCAGGTTGTTCAACAACTGCCTTTAGAACACCTAATTCCGGAGGCATCGATAAATCAAGATAATTATTAATTAACCGGCAAACGGCTTCTGGCCATTTTGAACTGATGGATTCATCTTCATCCAGGCTTCCCAGTTGCCTGACTACATAATGAATTACTTTTGTTTCAATTTTTTCGCTTTTTAAAGCCCATCGCACCAAGACGGGTTTATAATGATTCGGCAGATCATTATAGGTAATTGTTTGAACTAACTTCTGTTTTTCCGCATCTCCATTCTCGTTTAAATGATGAAGGTTGGAATTTAAAAGAGAAGACTTGGGGTTATTCAATTCATGGCTTAACAGTTCTTCCAAAAGGTTAACGGGATAGTGCGCGAAGGCCCTTTCCTCTTGGTTTACCAGTTTCTCGAGCCAGGAAGTCAGCTGCGGTAAAGAATAAATACATTCCGGTTTGGCGCTTTTGGCTTTTTGCAGCAGTAAGCCAAGAACCTGGCCTAAATCGTTATAATGCGTTTTATTGTCAAGCCCGATCATCAAACGCTGAAATGATTCCAGTTGTTTTTTAACCGCTTCTTCATTGCCTTCATCTTTAACAGCAACATGGCCGAGCAATTGCTGCATTAAAGTTTTATTATGCTCTTTAAAGGTCGATAAAAAGCGTTTTTCGAGAAACTCCAGGGTTTCTTTGGGTTCTTTGTTCTCGAGTTTGCGGAAAGGGGAGTCCTGGACAGTGATGGCGCATCCTTTTTCAATCCATTGATTCACTATCTCTTGTCTGGTGTTTCTTGCTTCCACGCGTTGTGATTTGCTGGCAATCGCGCTGAATGCTTCTCTCAGTTCTTCACGAGAGGGCAGGTAGGTTGATTTTGCAAAATCGATCGATTCCAGTTGTGCAAGAAAAAGCTTAATCTGGAGCGTACGTTTAACGCCGGCAAGCGGGTCGATTTCTTGCCAATTTTGGCTATTTTTTTCATAATCTTCCAGAAGCCAAGGATAGGCAGTAAACAATCCGTGATCCAGGATCTTTCCTGGTTTATCAATTTTTAGCAAGCGGGCAAGCTTGTCTTGCGGCTTGTCCTGATGGCATTGCAGGGCACGGCCGCAGGCATTGATAAATTCAAGTTCATCATCATCAAGTTGAAGATCGCCCAAACCAATCTTGTTTTGTTGTAAGGCTTTAGCGAAATGGACAATATCCTCAAAACGCAAGTGTAACGTATCGGGCAGTAGCTCTTTGTCCAGTAACAGTTGTTTATTGATCCAGACGATCAAATCAGAGTTAACTTCTTTCGTATCACTTAAAGTGTTCACGAGTGAAGTGAGGGTGCTTGGCTCTTTAAAATGATTGAGATTATTCACGCCTATGGCAAGCGACGCTGTAAAAAGGCGTAACAATTCAGGGTTTTCAGCAAGTTTTGCAACCTCAATCAATTTTTGATACTGGTCAAACTCGTTATACCGAAGCTGCATGCGCTCACTGGCAAAGCGAAGCGCATGGGTTTTGAGATCCTTAATTTCACCTTCATCCCAGCGGGGCATATAAGTAGCTGCAAGGGACTTATTGGTACTCGTGAGCTTTTCAAGTTGCAATCCTTCCTTCCAATAAGGATAGGATTCATAGCGGCTCGCGTAATAGTAGCCATTATGCCGCCAGTCAATCTTGTCAATATTATCCAGAATATGCTGTTGAACGAGGTCGCGATCCAATTGGTTTTCAGCATTTTTTAACACCCGATGCAGGCGGTCGCAAAAGACCAAACCATTAAAGTTGGATGTGGCTTGCAGATAGTTGGAAATCGCATCTTCATTGAGCGTTAATTTTTTTTGTTCAATATAAGTGAGAAGGGTTTGATAGGCATGCCATAACTTGGCATAGGACATGTGGCCTGTGGCCTTGCCGTGAGCATCAACGAGCCGCCACCAGATTTCTGATTCAGTTTTATGGCCTTTCAGGCTTTGCATGCTCAAGGCCATGGCATCCACTTCTTCTTTTTCTAATAATTCAGTCCAGTTTTCTGAGGGATCAAGCAGCCGTTCTTTCCAGATAGCGAAATGCTTCTCACCAAAAGTTTCAAGCATTTGGTCAGCAATGAACAACCAGTGTTCAGTGCCGTTTGTTTTTTTATTGGATTGTTGAGTAAAATCAACGTCATAAAAATTAAATAACTGGCCGAATGCTTTTAAGTTTTTATCGGTGAGTCGATTTTTATTGAAGAGAATAGAGCAAAGTTCCTTGGATGCTTTATTGCCTTCTGCCCATGCCTTCAATGCGTTCAGGCAATCTTCATCATTTCCGGGAACCTTGATTTCCTTATAGGCTTCATAGCGCTGCAGGGTAACTGATGCGTCTTCGCTCGAGATCGTTTCCTCGTCTTCTCTAAGAAGGTCTATGCCTTGTTTGGCACGGTTGAGTCTTTGTGCGTCCTTATCTTCCGTTGCCAAATATTTCCACAAAGTTTCTTTGATGGTTAAATCGCCTTTGCTATCAAGGGGTGTGAATTGGCGAAAATCACCGCGAAATTCAATGGCTTTTTTTCGCGGATGGAGTTCAACGGTAAAGGGGTTACGCTGTTTTAAGGTTAAATCAGCACGTTTTCGTAGATCATCGATTTCACGTTTTGCACTAAAACATAAGATTAAACCTTGTTTGGACTCCCTTGAATAAGCGAGATAAAAACCAGGAGGCAGGTTGTCTTTGGCAATACCCAGGCGAAACTGCGGCGCGTAGTCCATCATTTTTTTTACGGCTTCGGGCTCAATCTTTTCAATGACATGCCTTGCATCACGCTCACTGCCAACCCATTGCGAGAACAGGTCGCTTAATTGTCCGCTAAAGCCTGATAAGTCTTTGATTTCTCCCGCAAGATTTTGCCAATATTGCTTACAGGTTTCATTCTCATTAATATTGCCGCGCGTAATCAGCAGACCTTCATTGCCGCCATAAGCTTCAATCTGCTGCTCCTGTTCCTGTTCCTGCTGCTGTTCTTCCTGTTGTTGTTCCTCTTGTTGCATTTCCTGCTGCTGCTCTTGCTGCATTTGCTGCTGGATACCTGGCGCCTGGGAAACCAGAGGATAAGTCATGCCTTGTTCATCCCATGGCTGCTCATTGGCGTGCATAGTGGCTGATAAAATCAATTCTGCCTTAAGGTCGTTGCGTGCATAGTTGTAAATATTCTCAGTTTGCTTTGCGAGCTTTTGGTGATTGACTTTACGCTGATTATCTTGAATTTTATTTTGGATGAGGCGATAGCGATCTTTTAGCTTTCTTTGCTCTTCATTTTCTATATAAGCTTCCCGGTCCCAAACGGGAATACGGATTTGCAGTTGCCAGTTAGGGTTTTTCTGCAGCAATTCTTCCATTTGCTCAATAAAAGCTTCACCCTGCTTATTATTAGGGAGGTTATACAAAACGACTTCGGGCGTTTCTTCCTGGAAATCCTCTTTACGCTGATTGACTGCTTTCAGCAATCTGCCGATGGCCTCGATATTTTGTTTGTCGAGCGTTTCTGGAAAAACTAACGATAAGGACTTAAAGAGCGGCATGCATCGCGTGCGGTAATCTTTTGTATAGAAATATTGTCTTTTATCAAAATCTTCTATTTTAGAAGCCAGGTGATTAATATAATCACTGGCAGAATCAGTTAAGCTGCCGGCAAGATCAAAAGTTGCATTGAGGTTCGGGGCGGGCTCTTTATATTGAGGCTTCCAGCTTGTTGGGAATAGTGCATTTAATTGGGTAAATAGCGCATCCAAACCATCCTTGCCCATTTCCGCAATTTGCGCATAGGACCAGGCTTTGCCAGACAAACCGCTATGCTGTTCATGATCGCAGTATTCTTGTTTCCATTCGTTCAGTGGTTTTCTAACCTGATTGTATAAATCAAGATCCAAGATCGGCTCTTGCTGGAAGAAACTAATCATTTCTTTTCCAACAGAAGCCCATAATGCCTGACGACCTTCAATACTGTTCTTGGCGGAAGCTAATAAATCAGGGGCAAAACTTTGCAGAAACCGGTTGCGGGCGGCAGCGTGCATTGGGTAGGTAAAGTTGTCTTTGTTTTGCTGGAAATTTTGTGGGTTAATGGGGCGTACTGTTTTTAAATTGATATCGTAAGTTGCCAAATCTTTAACAAAACCATGAGTATAGACAGGATTGGCCATCACCAGACGTTCTACAGGTGAGTGATAAATGGTTTTATATGCCTGATGCTGCAGTGTGGCATCGGCTTCAGTAGGCTGGTAAGTGAATGTTTTGCTGTCTTCCGATATAGAAAATATATGTGTTTCAAATGATTCAATCATATGCATATATCGGATATTTTTTTCAAACTCAGAACGCCCGTCTCCAAAGAGGAAACCCTGATTTTCTAAACGCCAGCTTTGTGCATAACATGATTGCAAATCAAATTTGCTAAAAGGAGCGCGGTGAACAAAAGCAGAATGAATTTTTTGCTTGGAAGAGCCCCAATAAGTATGTGAAATCATCTGGTCAATTACATTCTCCCATAAGAGGGAAGCAGGAACATCGTGGCGATATTTTTCTAATTCGGGTTTATTGATGCTCTTCAAAAAGCACCAGGGGAATACTCTTCCCAGCAGCACCGCATGCCACTGATTTTCTTTAGATAGAGAATCATCATCGTTTTTAGCGTTTAACTGATAGTCAACGGGGTGGATATTAACTGTTCCCGGAACTTTTTCAAAAAATGACGCATAATTTTGCTTATCATTCGGTACATAGGCTGTCCAATTATTTGAGCTTGTCTTATGTAAAAGAACCCACAAGGGATTTTGCTCTGAACCTACGTTAACAAGCAGTGATTGGTAATGCTCCCATTGCGCGGGATCAAAATCGGCTAATTTGGTATAGTGGGAGGGAGCATATTTTGTGCAGTAAATGTTACCTTTGCGTGACTGGCTCTTGAGTTCTTTGGCAACCATGCCTGAACTGTCTTGAGAGTAAAGAAAGCGAATCAAGTCAATGTGGGTTGGCCTACTCCCCGCAAGGTTCGTCTGAGACAAAAATTGCGGGTAAGAAGAACAGCCAATATATCGACTGATATAATTATCATCAACATCATGGAATGGATAACCTTCGATAAGGTTTTGAAATACCCCCTCTTCAATGTCACGCCATGAAAAATTCGGTTTGGTAAAATGGCTTATCTGTAACTCCCCCCAGGATTTGATGTGAGGGTTTTCAATGAGTGAAATTAACTGGTGTTTCAAATAGTGTTCTAAAAAAATAAATGGTAACTGGCCTTCGCTTGCGTAGCCAAGATCAAGCCAGGGATGCCGTTTCAGCAATGCTCCAATAAAAGATTCTGCATTCAATTGTTTCAATTGTGTTTCAAAAATGGATTTTAGATCTTTTTCCCACAGGCTCTTGAATTGTTCTGTATATTTGTTTTGAATCTCACGTTCGAACTGAAAAGCATGAGCGGTAGCTTTCAAAGGCGGATTTGGCTTTAACGATGAGTGCTGTGGAATAGAACTTTGCCACTCCTGAAGCTTTTGACGATATTCTTCCTGATCTTGTTTATATTGCTCGTCATATATTTTTTGCTGTTCTTTGACTTTTTCATTCACTTCTTTTTCAATGTTGGATCGATTTGCCCGCAACCAGGAATCTTCTAATTTTGACTTAACATCATTTAAAACGGCGTTTTGTACGCTTTTGATAGTATTCTCTAAGTTATACATAGCATAATCCAGTTGTTTGTGGCGATTAAATTCAGTCTGATTAATAAATAATACTTTATTATTCTTAAGGTTTTCTGAGCAAAAAATAATTTACTCAATAAATCTTATTTATTAGACTTTCTGCTTAATTATAGAACTAATTTTCGAATATGGGGAATGAATTGGTGGGGAATATAGAAAAGGGCGGTTGCTGCCGCCCTGATAAAGAGCAAACCAAAGAATTACTGGAAAAAAGTGACTTCCCCAGTAGAAACATCATATAAACCTCCAACAATAGCGACAGCGGAGGATTCAACAAGTTTTTTGATGATGCTGCTTTTTGCAGGAATACTGCTCATGGCTATTTGTACGTTTCGCTTGGCAACTTCATTGACAAACTCAGAGTTATTGCCATCGCGATCTTTTATTATTGTGTTTTCTTGTTCAATTGCAGGCTTTATTTTTTCCAAAAGGGCGGTTAAATGCCCAAGTTGGGCATGGTTACATGCGCCTTTCACTGCACCGCAGTTGGTGTGTCCTAAAACCATTATCAGTTTTGAACCGGCAATTTCACAGGCAAATTCCATGCTGCCAATTATATCATCGTTGATTATATTGCCTGCAATGCGTATGCTGAAGATATCACCCAGGCCTTGATCAAAAATCAGCTCTGCAGGAGTTCTCGAATCAATACAGCTTAAAATAGTGGCAAAAGGATACTGTCCTTCAGCTGTTTCATTGACTTGCTGTAAGAGATTTCGATTTAAGCGCAGATTTTGGATAAAGCGCTGATTTCCCTGCTTGAGCAATTTAAGAGCATCCGCAGGGGTAATTTTTTTTTGAAGTTCTTTGGTAATGGTTTTCATTTGAGTACCTTTGTTAAATTATTGTTTTAATAGTCCAAAAGCGAGTAACATCCAGAATTTCATAAACCTTATTCAACGAAGGCTTTAAAGTCAATTTAAATCTACAAATTGCTGATGCCTTTATGGTTTCCTATGCGACAGCCTATTGGCAATTAAAAAACTGATGGATAAAGGACCCATGAAAAAGAGGATTGAAGAGAGCAAGTCATTTATCTTGATTTTAATGTATAGTTATGTATAATAGTGTATAAGAAAACAAGATAAGCAGGAATAAAATGGCTATTGCAATCAGGCTGCCTGAAGAGCTTGAAAAAGAGCTTTCTATGGTGGCAAAAAAAATGCGACGCTCTAAAAGCTTTATGGTTAGGGAGGCGATTTCTCACTACCTTGAAGATATTAGAGATTACCAAGAGGCAACAGACGCATTAAAAAATACTGAACGTCTTTATTCTTTTGAAGAAGTAAGGAAAGAGCTTGGCCTGGACGATTAATTACACTGATGTTGCTTTAAAGCAACTAAAGAAATTAGATAAATCCATGGCTAAAAGAATCGTTCATTACATGGAGGCAAATATAAAGATTCTTGGTAATCCAAGGCAGACAGGCAAAGGACTGTCTTTTGACAAGTCAGGGTTTTGGCGCTATCGCATTGGAGATTATCGCGTTATTTGCCAGATAAAAGATGACGAACTAACCATCATTGTCGTGACCGTTGGCCATAGGAAAAAGGTTTACGATTAACATGCGCAAAGAGCAGTGCAATTTGTCGCCGCCCTACGGCACGGAAGCTAACTCAGGCAACTATGCCACGTGTACTTGTGCAAACAATTAAATATTGCTCACTCAAATCTTGTCCGCTGGAAAAAACAAAACTTTATCCCTGTTGCCCAGCAATTAAAAATTAACATGCTGACAGGGGAGAACTTGCCAATTGATCTGAGCAAAGAAGATATGCTCAGGCGTATACAGGGCGAACAATAAAGAATTCAGGGAAATAATAAAAACAACAGGGAACACAGTAACAATAAACTATAGGTGTTCTATGTCTACAATTGAAAAAACTACCCAGAAAATCAGAGAGAACCAATTTGTTAACAAATTAATTTCCTCATGGAAAGAAATTTTATTTGGAGCAGGCCTATTGTTCTTTGGTTATAAAGTGCTAAACACGCTTGAGTCAATTAATAATAATGTTTATGAGGCAGGGCACAAGGTATATAAGTTATGTGTTGAGCAGACCCATAATCCCTATGGATGCATGTGAGATTAATGGAGGCCTTAATATGAATTTAAAAAAAACATTATCCGCTTTATTCCTGATGGCATGCGCTATGAACAGTTATGCCCATGGTGATCAAGACACTTATACCATACCCATCGGAACTAAGTGCATTAGTAAAGATACCAGACATTGCACTGATGCCTGCAAAAGCAATGGTTTTGAAAAGGGTATATGTAAATTTCCCAATCCGAATATAGATATGGGTAGGTGTTATTGCAGGTATTATTAATAAAGACTTGAGATTTATTTTAAGGCATAATCAGGAAGGTTTCGGCTGGGCACTTCATGTTCCCAGCGCGGGAACTTAAAACAAGCGAATGAATACTGTAGCCGCCAAGCACTCTATTCATTCTTTTTTAACCTCGGATGCCATATTGGCAATCATTTACATGAGCATCCTTACAACACCCCTTAAACACAACTAAAAGGAGATAATTGCATGGGAAATTATAACACTAGCAATACTGATAGCAAACACTATCAAGACACTTTTTACCTAATTCCACGTTATATTCGCCACCTTCCAGGAATAACCCTTGCTTATCTCGATGTTTATGAAACCATTTTCCAATTCTGGAATAAAAATAAAAATTGTTATCTTGGCGAAGAATCTTTATGTCAGCGGACAGGATACAAGCGAGCAGTAATATATAAGGCTTTATCTTTTTTTGAAAAACACATTGAGTTAAAAAGAGTCAAATTGAATGGTAAAAGATATTTGATGAAGCCCGAAAAAATAATAGAAACTGATTGTCTTGAAGAAGAACAAACGTCTACAACCGTAGACTCAAACGTCCACAACCATAGACTTTTAACGTCTACAACAGTAGACCATAATATAAAGAATATAAATAAAGAAAATAAAACAACAACAGAACACACTCATTTACCGCACCCCACTAAGTCTGATTATCACAATAATCAGACTTAAAAGCTGTTGCATGAGGTTCACTCGACAATGATTTGCGTCACTTTTTTTTTGATGCTTAAGTTTTATTTAAGCTTAATGCGGTAAACTTACCCTATCTTATACTTTAGCCATACAGGATGATTGTGTTATGGGGTATCCAAGCTTTGAATCCACCGCAATTGGTCAGTTTTTTTTCGCTATTAAGAAGCGTTTAGAAAAAGCAAAGTTCGGAAATTCATCTGATGAAATCAATGCTCAAAAACAAATCAATACCATCAATAAAATCATTACAATTTTAAGTCAAGATATACTTTATTATTTTGACAATGGTTGCCAACCAGGTTTAATCCAGAAAGCAACGCTGCTTGGCAAAAAGAAAGAGTTGATTGCTGCGCTGAATGAAATTGGCTTTTTCAGACAAATGGTCAGCTTGTATTTAAACCAGCAATTTCCAGAAATTACAAAGCAGTGCTTGCAATCAGAGTCTTTGAGCGGTTTGGAAGCCAAAGAAGCGTATATTAAACAATTAAAAGTGTTGCTTTGTAATCAGATTGCCAATGATTCCTCGATTGGCTCCCTGGCACGTATGAGCGGCGATCAAAATCTGTTAAAAGATTTGCTGGATTGCTTTGATAAATTATCGCTCGATCTCGATGATTTATATGATAGCGACAATGAAAATATTAAAGAACAAGTTTTAATTGAGAAAATTCAAAAGGATTTGCCTGGATTGTTTTTTGGCAACCATCCCCCTTTAAAAATCACTCATCAAGAGACCTATGGGTTCATTAAAGAAATTTTTGAAAAACTAAGCGATTTGCCCCCTACCCTGCAGGATTTACTGCCATTTTTAAATCCAGACGCAATCACAACTGACTTAAGCAGCTCATTTGTAGCGAAACTTACTGCAGGCATTCCCATTAAAAAGATTGAGCATACAGGCGGTTTTAAATACCGGCTGGTATATAAAGAGGAGAAAAAAGAAGATAAGACGATCGATGCAAATGCATATTTTCAAAGTTTTCTGCCTAAAATCAGCGAATTCTTGGCTGAAGTCATGGGTAAATATTATCAGGATTATCCTGAAAGCCAGCATGTCAAACATGAATTGAGTAAAAACAGACTGATCAATGATCTGATTAAAAAAGAAACAATAATAAGCGAAGAAGAAAAACTGTTCATTGAGGCTTGCCATTTAATTTTGATCCAAACAGTTCAAGATAATTCTTTTGAAGAAAAATTGGGTGATATTAATAAACTGGATCAATCGCTTGAGAGCCAGGTGGAAGCTATCGATAAAAGAATTCTTAAGCTTCAACAAAGGTTGCGTGATTATAAAGAAAATAAGATCTCTCAGTTCTGCGCGGAGCATCAAATTAATCTAGATGGCGAATTGGATCTAAACTATCCTCTCCCTGCTGCCATTGTGATTCAAGATTCGAGCAATTTTAAAGCAGTCGAAGTCCGCAAGACATTAGAGGCTGCAAACACAAAAAAAATGGAAGAACTTCAACAATCAAAAAAGAAACTTCTGGAAAAACGGGAAGAAGTAACGAGATTGCGTCAAGATACTATCAAAAGCTTTCTGGAAGAAGAAATCCGGAAAAACATCGGGCCTATCCAAGAGCTTCAGCAAAACATTCTGAAACTCACAGAAAACTTTGCAATCAAGTCATCTTCTAAAGAAATTGAAGAGCAAATTCAGCAACTGCTTGAGCAACAGCGACAATTAATTGAGCATAAAAAGTCGCTGAATGAGTTTAAAGTTAAAGAATCCATTTGCTCTGAAATCCTGCAAAACGCGGATAATACTGCTTTAGAAACCATCCAAAAAGCTTATCAAGCTGCCGTAAGTGATTGTGAGAAAGAGATAGAGTCAGCAACTCAAACTCTGGAGCTGAGGACAGCAGAATTGCAATCCTCCCTTGAAAAAGCCAAACAGAGAGAACTTTTGGAATCCTGCAATGCGGAAATGATAGGACGGTTTATAGACGATAAAAAACAGGAATTATCAACCATAATAGAAAAGAATAAGCAGATCGATACAACCTTGACGGAAATTGATCAAGCTCAGGATTGGAACTTTTGTCCTCTCATCGCAAGCGAAGTTCATGGCCTGTTCAAACAAATTGAATCCGAGATAAAAGAATTCGCTTACAGAAAAAAAGAACCTGAACAACTGTTCGCTGAAGGTGCGCTGCTTTCTGTTAAAGGCGCTAGTGACGCCTTATATTTTGTTAATAACTTGTTCATTAATTACGAAACTACTAAGGAGATAGAAAAACCGCTACCGCCTAAACGTGGCGATAAGGATTATAAGTTAAAGCTCAATGTTTATGAGACCCAATTACTAGGGTATCAAATTTGGGAAAAAACCAATCGGACGTTTTTAAAAATTTCCAAAATGCTTGATAAAATGAAAAGCAAGCTGCAAGACTTGCAAAAACCAGTCGAAATATATGAATCCAATTTAAAGAAGAAACAAGAATTAAAAAAATTGAGAAAAGAATATGATGAAAATGCGTCTGCTATAAACGCTGAGGTTGAAGTGCTCGAAGCAGTAAAGCCCGTATTAGAGAAACTTGAAACTTTAAATCAAAAAACCAATGAACTTTCCGGTAGCCCAAGCGAGCTTATCTCGTCCCTTGTCAACTTCCTTAATGAAATTAGAGGGTTGCAATCCGATTATGAGGATCTTACCAAGTTAGCAGAAAAAATAGCCAAGCTTAAAAATAAAGATCATTATGAACAAATGCTGCAAACTGCCGAGAAACTGCTGACTGGTTTGCAATCCAGGATAAACAACAAAATTAAGGAAGAGCTCGGGCAGTATTCCTCCCAAGTTGCCGGCAGTTTGCAAGCTGTTGATGAAATTGCTTTTGATGAAACAAAAGCCATTTTTGAAAAGAATCAACAAATACTTGAGGAAAGACAACGGTTCCTCAGCCAATTACCTGGTGAAGAATTGCTGCAAAGGTTGAAACAGGAAATTACCAAAGATGAACCATTGAAAGAACAAGCTCAAAAAATAGATGAAATTTTAGAAAATAAAGTGAAGCTCACTGAGTCTCTTGAGAAAAAAGCGTTAATCAATAAGCAATTAGGTGAGCGTGTTAAAGAACGAGAAGCACTGGTCACTAAATTATCTCAAGAACTCGATGATTACATCCAAAATAGAAATGATAAATACCGTGTGAAAGATACGTTTTTTGCTGGCGACAAAAGCGAGCGGGAAAGCTTTATTTCAGAGTTAAAACAAAAACTTCAGCATTATTCTGAAAGCAATAGCAGTAAAGAAATATTGGATTATATTGAGGAGAATAAGTCCAAATTCATCGGGTTCAACTTGCAATCCCTGTTAAACCGGATTGCCTTGGGACTTACAGATTTAGCCAAAAAAGTGGCCGCCAATTACGAGGATGAGCAAGTAGCGGCTGAATCGCCAATGCCTGCTCAAGAAATTTTACGCCTTTTTAAGGGAAAGCAAGGCGACCATTTGGCATATGCCGAAGCCATAGAGGCACTTTATGGCAAAATACAAGAGCTCGATAGGTATGGGTCTACTCTGAAAGAAGACGACCAAAAAATTGTGCATGAACACGCAGAATCACTTAAAACGCGGGTTGATGGTTTTGTAACTGCCCATTCGGACGATTTGCCGAGCAAAGAGCAAATGACTGCTTTTCAAAAAGAATTCAGGTTACATCTGCACAGCAAGGATGATATCATGTGCAAACATGATTCATGGAAGCCCTTGATTGCAAACATTGCTCTTGCCGTGTTTACCCTGGGCATTGCCTTAGGTATACAGCTTATCGCATCCAAAGTGTCAACAGGCCGGTTTGCCTTCTTTATGGACCGTTCAGAGCGTTTGCGGCGTGAAGATGCTATTGAAGAAAAGCTGGCTGCGCTCGAAATGCAAAATGGCGGATGATATGCTTTTATCGTAGCCCGGATTAGACGCAGTCGTAATCCGGGAGTATTCATAAAAAAACTATTAGATCCCGGATTACGACTGCGTCTAATCCGGGCTACAAATTAATCGGGGCATGTAAACCCCAAGAACGATGCAGTACTTAAATATGCTGACCAATATCACCCCATTCAAATTAACACTAGCCCTTGCCCCGCTCGTTCTGGCGCTGCCTTTAGCTATGGATATTTATGTACCTGCTATTCCTGGTTTAACTCATTTGTTTGCTGTTTCAGATAGCACCATGCTTTTGACGTTAAGCATTTTTATGCTGACAGCCGGGATCATGCAGCTTGTCGTTGGTCCTTTATCAGACAGTTTTGGTAGAAAAAAAATCGCGCTTTTGGTGACTTTGATATTCGCTGCGGGGTGTATTTTATGCGCTTCGGCCAGCAATGCGCTGTTTCTTATTTTTGCCCGCATGATTCAGGCTATTGGCAGCTGCGGGATGTTGGTACTTGGTTTTTCCATTGTGCGCGACTGCTTCAGCGGCGATAAAAGCGCAAAGGTTTATAGCTACCTCAATGGGATTATCTCTTTTTCACCCATGTTTGCACCCTTCATTGGCGGTTATCTCGATATTTATTTCGGCTGGCAGGCCACTTTTTTAAGCCTATTGGGGATTGCCCTGTATGCTTTTATATCGTTAAAATTGTTTCTGCCTGAAACCCTCCCCGCAGCAAGTAAAATACCTTTTTCATGGCATGCGGTCATAAGACAATACCGTGCTATTTTTAGCAATCCTGTATTTGCTGTTTATAATCTGGCCACCTGCTTTGGCTTATCGTATTTATATCTCTTTTGTGCCCTGTCTCCCTATCTCATTATTCGTGAACTTCATATACCTGAAAGCGAATACGGTTTTTATTTTTTTTACATGGGGGTTTCTTTTTTTCTTGGCAGTGTAATTTGCAGCCAAATTGTGGAGCGTTTTAAGGTTTATAAAACCTGCCTGTTGGGATTTGTCATTACCTTGATTGGCGGCATCTGGATGTGCGCCTGGTATACCCATACAGGATTAACGCTGCATGGTTTTATCTATCCCATGCTGCTGATTGGTATTGGCGGGACATTTTGCATGGGCGCGGGAAGCGGCGGCTTAATGACTCCCTTTGGCGAACAGGCAGGAACAGCCGCAGCGCTTGGCGGGACGCTGCGCTTTATCTTTTCTTCAGTCGTTGGGATGCTTGTGATCCGTAACAATGTGGCAAGTACTCTTCCTTTAGGTCTACCAGCGATTGTCTTTAGCCTGACTGGACTTGTGTTGTTTCTAATGAACCGTTACTCATTGGCTTTGGCAGGCGCTGAAAATAATTAATCGCGTGCTAAATATTGATGTCTCGCGAAATAATGTTAATTTCACCTTCTTCCTGATGGGCGTAAATTAAGGTATATTCGGGCACCTCAAGCCATGTGGTGTTGTCTTCAGTCAAAGGTTCGGATGCAATGATGATGCTTGCGTTTTTTACCCCGCCTTTCATTTTATATTCTCCCTCATAAAACCCATAACTTTCACCATAAGTATACCAAAGTGAGTGATAGGCAAAGTGCGCGCCTGTTTCTTCTTCCGGAGGATACCAGCCATAATCAAATACAAAACGGGTTGCGGCGATGAAATCTCCGTTGCTGATGAAGAGATTGACCGGTGAATTAATATTAACATCATAAAGTTTTCGTACTTTTTCGATAATTTCAAGCGTGTTGATGATGGCGGCAATGATTTTTTCGGAATCAACTGATTGCAAATCTTTTGACAGCTGCGATAAAAAAACAGCATAGATCCATTCGCTGTCTGTGGTTCCCAGTATATGCTTTTTATATTCATCCTTGATGTAATCCAAAAGGCCGTAACGGATATTCTCAAAATCGTGCAACGAGCCGTTATGCGCAAGCGCAATATTGGTTTCTGGAAAAATAAAAGGGTGCACATTTTGATTGGCTACCACCTGCTCTTCCTGGTATGGAACTCCCCTTAAATGCGCGAGAAAACAATGCGGTGAAATTTTTTGTGCCAAATTTCTAAGATTTGGGTCATAAAACGGCAACTGCGGTGTTTTATAAAGATAAGGCAGATGCTTGTTATGGGATTGACTATCCCATGCCGCCATTCCGAAACCCGCAAGATTTAAGAGATAAGACATGTATTTTGGATGATAACTTTGCTGAATGAATGAGTTATCGGGTTTGTACAGCAAGTCTTCAATGACGGTTGGCTTGCCTAAATAAGATAACACTCTGCACATGCTGCCCTCACCTGTTGTATAGCTCGATGTGTAACCGCACATCAAGTTTATCGATAGATTTACCGAGCGCTACGATTGATTCGCAGATTAGTTCAAACAATTTATACCAGAGCTCCGGTTTTTGTTGTTTGAAGTATTCCAGTTGTTTTTCGGGTATTTTTAAGAGCGTTGCCTTCTCGCAGGTGATGAACGTGATGGTAAATTTTGAATCTTTGTCTATGCAGCCGATGCTCGCAAACAATAAGTTTGGCCCGATGACAGAAAGTTTCGCAAGTTTGTTATCCTGCATGATACTGGATTGCACGGCGCCATTCAGGACGATATAGCAGCAAGCACTTTTCTCTTGCTCATGGATTAAAATATAATTTTTAGGCGCCTGCAAAATGGAGGCGTGGTGCAGTAATTCACCAACTTCGTCATCACTGAAATGTTGAAACAGAACTTTTTGTAATAATTGTTCCTCATTTATTCCACTTTGAGAGAAAGTCATTTCTTTTGCATGGGTGAGCGAATGGATAACCCGGCCAAAAAGGGATAAAGATACCATATCCGATTCCAAGATAAATTCATTAACCTTATCATGCATGCTTTTTATCCGCTGGCAAAGCTGGATACTGATGGCTTTAAGAATTTTGTATTTTGTTTCAGGATAATAGAATCGAAGCAACTCAGTATAGCCCGAACTTATGAATAAACATTTGCAAGGACTCTTGGCTATCGCATAAGTTCGTGAAGGCTCTTTATCAATGAAGCAAATCTCTCCTAAAAACTCACCGGCTTTGCGTATGTCAATTTTAGCAATTTTATCTCCCATGGTTCTCGCAAAAATATTGGCTTTACCAGAAAGCAAGATATACAGGCCATGGGATACTTTTCCTTGTTTATAAATAACGCAGTCAACAGGATAATATTGCACTTCGGAATGAGCGAGTATTCTATTTAACTCATCCCTTGTTAAAAGGCGTCCGAGCTTTGTTGCCTGAACTTCTTCAATCAGGCTTTCAGTGATGTTGGTATTGATATTCATAGGTTTTTAACACATCCTATTGGTTCAGCCAGGACTGGTACTGGATAGAGATTATCTTGGGAAAAGATCCATATTCTTTATACAAATTTCTAAGAATCATCGCATCATTTCCGTTATCATTGACTTCATCCATGAGCTTTTGAACATATTTTTCGCAGCCCAGCTGGGCGCTGTAAGTCTTGATTTTTTTTTCCGTACTCATGATATCGTCCATGAGCGGCAATTCTTTATTGTTGTCCGTATCAACCAATTTGGCTTCCAAGCCATAGCGGCTTGCCTGAAATCGGTTATGCTGATAGGCAAAATACAATTCTTCTGTGAGCTTAAATGGCCGTTCGGCAAGTAAATACAGAGCCAGGCTTTGAACATAGGCAGCAATCATAACCGCTTTCTCAAGTTTCAGGGGAGTATCAAAAATTCGAATTTCTACCGTGCCGAATTCTGGTTTTGGACGCACATCCCAATACACATCCTTCATGCTTTCAATAATTCCCCAGTCCCGCATCTTATAAAAATAGGCGGTAAATTCTTGCCAGTTTTGGAGAAAAGGCATAACCCGGCTCATTGGGAATCCATTAAACACAGCAGACCTTGTCGAAAAATATCCCGTATCAGTCCCCTCATAAAAAGGCGATGAAGCGCTTATGGCAATAAACTGGGGAATGTATCGCGCGAACGCATGGGTTAAATATAAGGCATCTTCAGCATTGGCGCATCCGACATGCACATGCTGGCCAAATACCGAAGCCTGTTTTGCCAGGTAGCCATAAATTTTCGCAATTTTTATATATCTTTCGCGAGGAAATACTTTTTGAGATATCCATTTTTGTTCAGGATGAATTCCTCCACCACAAAAACCAATGTTAAGATGACTGGTTTTATCAATGAGATAGCTTTGCAATTGCCGCAATTCTTCAAGCATCGCCTCAGCAGAGAGGTGAATAGACGTGTTAATTTCTATCATGCTCTGATTGATTTCGGGTTTAATGCGGCAATTAAAGGGGTTACTTTTTAAGCAGCGAAATATATCTATTGCGCGGGAAGCCAAGGCGAAAGTATCTCTATCAATTATCTGATATTCCAGCTCCACACCAATTGAAACTGCTTTAGATTTCTTAAAAGGCAACGCCTTCATATCATTCCTTGAATATTTTCGGGCTATTTTAAAATGCTTGACTGGAACCTAATCAGCATAAATTGCCTTGTTCTGTGCTTATTATAGATGAAATATCGCTATCTTTTCACAACATAATCATTGCTTCCTGGAACTAAAAACCGCTGCTAGATTTCATTTCGCCATTGAAAACAATAAATGAACGGATTATGCTTCGTGAACATATAAGGAATTGCCCTATTTCAGTAAATTATCGTGGCTACTCTTGATCTTGCCTCATATAACGGCGATTATTTTTTATTTTTTGCTGGAGTTTTGCGTGGAACAGGAAATAATGGAATATGATGTAATCATTGTAGGCGCGGGGCCCTCAGGATTATCAGCAGGCATCAGACTCAAGCAACTGGCAGCCAAAGAGAATCGGGAGATAAACGTCTGCATTCTAGAAAAAGGCGCGCAGGTTGGTTCTCATATTCTCTCAGGCGCTGTTCTTGAGCCAGGAAGCTTAAAAGCCTTGCTGCCAGACTCGTGGCAGGAAGCGCCCTTAAACACTGCTGTAACTTCCGATCTTTTTTATTATCTAAGCGAGAAACGGGCATATCGGCTCCCTACTCCCAAACCCATGCACAATCAAGGCAATTACATTATCAGTCTTGGTGAATTGTGTCAGTTTTTAGCAGGAATTGCTGAAGAATTGGGTTGCGAGCTATATCCCGGGTTTGCTGCGGTTGATGTTCTTTATAATGGCGCAGGCGAAGTTATTGGCGTTGCTACAGGCGACATGGGACTTGATAAAGAAGGCAATAAAACAGCAAACTACCAACCAGGAATACACTTGCACGCCAAGCAGACACTTTTTGCCGAAGGTTGCCGGGGACAATTAAGTCAAAATTTAATGAATCGCTTTGATCTCAGAAAAGGCGTAAACCCCCAAACTTATGGTTTAGGAATTAAAGAGCTCTGGAAAATTCCATCTGAACAACATCAACGCGGTTTGGTCATCCATACAATCGGTTGGCCTCTTGACCATTCAACGTATGGGGGATCGTTCATATATCATCTATCTGACGATCGTGTTGCCGTTGGTTTTGTGGTGGGACTTGATTATAAAAATACCTGGTTGAATCCGTTTTCTGAAATGCAGCGCTTTAAAACCCATCCTTTTGTGCGTCAGATACTAAAAGGCGGCGAGCGCATTGCTTATGGCGCGCGGGCTTTAAATGAAGGAGGCTGGCAATCCCTACCCAAGCTTACTTTTCCAGGAGGCGCATTAATTGGAGATTCCGCAGGTTTTCTTAATGTACCTAAAATTAAAGGCATCCATACCGCCATGCAGTCGGGAATGTTTGCAGCCGAAGCCTGCTTTGAATTATTAACAAAGGTCGCAGAAGAAAGCCCTGTTGAGTTGACCGCCTACAGCTTCAAGCTTAAAAATTCCTGGGTAGCTGATGAATTGTATAAAGTGCGTAATGTGCGTCCTGGATTTCGCTACGGGTTATTTTTTGGTCTTCTTAATGCAGCATTTGAAACTTATATTTCTCATGGAAGATCGCCATGGACGCTTGCCAACCATGCCGATCATTTAACCTTAAAACCAGCCTCTGAATCTGAAAAAATCAATTACCCGAAGGCAGATGGTGTATTGACTTTTGATCGCCTCTCCTCAGTCTATCTGGCCAATACCTTTCATGAAGAAAATCAGCCCTGCCACTTAAAATTAAGGGATGAGAGCCTGGCTATCGACGTTAACTATAAACTCTACGCTTCTCCTGAAAGCCGGTACTGCCCTGCCAGCGTGTATGAAATCGTTGATGAGGATAGTTCACCAAAATTGCAAATCAACGCTCAAAACTGCATTCACTGTAAAACCTGCGATATCAAGGATCCAAGGCAAAATATTGTCTGGCAGGCGCCAGAAGGCGGCGGCGGACCAAACTATCTTGGAATGTAACCGCTTATAATTGATTGTTATTTAGGCGTGGTAATTGTAAAATAGCGCCTTTCATTTGATTTTATTGGTTGTTTGCCTTCCCTGTGCTCCTCAATTCCAGTTTGGCTGTTGAGCGAGCACCTAAGACATCTCAACGTCCCAGTGGCGCAGCTGGATAGCGCGGCCCCCTCCTAAGGGGCAGGTCGCAGGTTCGAATCCTGCCTGGGACGCCAATTCATGACAAAAAGCAATAATAGTTAAAGCTTTGGCGAAAAAGCAGCTGCCTCATTCTCTGAAGCGCTGACCGCCTGTATGTCGTTTTTTTGCGCTATATTTTCCTGCAGAGAATCCTGAGTCTTTTCAGCTTTTATTGCCTGCTTCAAGAGCGCATGATTGGCAGCCAATAGAGGACTTGCATATTTTTGTAAGCGGTGGCTGCTATATGCCAGAAAGAAATTTATAGTTTGATTTTTTTCAGGCAATGGCAAATCCATACTGGCACGGCTTAACATGGCGTTTTCATAGGCCTTCAACCATTTCGCCCTGTAATTATCCAGACTGGATAAGATATTTAAGTTGTATTTTTCTACCGCATCAATCTTCTTTTCTTTCGCTTTAGCAATACTTTGTCGCAAAAGACCTTTCAATGTCGCAACTCTATACTGCTCCTCCTGCAGCTTTAAGGACTGAGGTATATCAGAATCTACCAGCATGGCCTTTACAACTTCATTATATTTTGATGACTGTGAATACTTAAGTACCTGCGGCGAGGGATAAAAAAACCACTGTAAATTGTCATTTTCATCATAATAAGGAAAAATCAATGCATACTCTTTAAGTTGAGCCTTGTCGTCTTTCAGCAATTCCTTTAAATATAAAAAACCCAAAGTCCCACAGGCAAATATATCTGCTTGAGGTACGGGAATAGCATTTGAAGCTTGTAGAATGGCTGGTTTATCTAAAGGAAGTTCAGCAAATTGGTTTTTGCCTGACCTGGTAAAAGCAAGTTCACTGCCATACCAGGATACGGGTTTGATAATTGCCTGCCGGGTAATAATCAATACTTCAAAATGGCTGCTTCTTTTACTTTCTCCATTTGTATAAACATAGCCTACTGCCTCGTTTGATTTAAGTTCTTGCTTTATAGCGATAATCTCCGTCCAGGCTTCTTTCATTGAAAGACAGCAATGACTTATATTTTCTTTAAGCTCCCTATGCTCCTCACGAAGAAATTGATGGATTTCTTGATCCAGTATATTTTTGGCAGCTGGATTACTCATCAGGATGGTATTTACTTTGTTGAATTGTTCTTCATCAAGCTCTATGAGTTCTTGAACAGAATTCTCATCCACAGCAGGCGTTAGGTATTCTTTTAATAGCTCCTTAATTAACGTGCAATTCTTTTTACCAATGTTTTCCTCATTCAGGGTAAATTCTCCCGGCTCAAAACCCCGCATTACATAATTTGCATATTTACTTTTTTCATCCTGATAATCTCTTGCTGTTTCCTCATACCTATGCCTGTATATTGCTATTTTTTTTGCAATAAATTGCTTTCCGACAGCCGTGCTCCCGTTTTTATAAATCACGATTTGATATTTATTTTTATAGTGATCAGCAATAGGCTCAATTTGAGAAGCTTTCATACTCTTTGAGTGTTCCGGAGCCTTTAAAAACATTTGTTTATTTTCAGATACCATATCTCTTCTCGCGATATTAAATGTCTAATAAATGCAAAATATACCACCATCTGGTTTAATTTGAAACATATTGGTCTTAAAACAAATATGTTGATCTTTCATCTACTGTGCTTGATGATATTTATGTTTGAAAATTGATAAGGTATGCGGAAAATGCAATAATATGCGCAACTTATTACCCTTTTTAAATCATGAATAAAATTAGATGTGCCGTCATTGGCGTGGGATATCTCGGGCGTTTTCACGCACAAAAATATCAAATTCTTAATAATGTTGAACTGGTGGCTGTTTGTGACGTCAATAGCGAAATATGTCATGCTGTCGCTGAAGAATTGCGTGTACCTGGATATACGGATTATCGGGATATACTCAACCAGGTAGAAGCTGTCAGCATTGCTGCAACGACAAATGCCCACTACCAAATTGCTAAAGATTGCTTATCCCGCGGTATCCATGTTTTGCTTGAAAAACCAATGACAGAAACAGTAGCCCAGGCCGAAGAGTTAATTGCAATTGCCAAACAATCTGGCGCAAAACTCCAGATTGGTCATTTGGAGCGGTTTAATGCCGCACGCCTCGCACTGGATGCTCATCTGGATAACCCTCTTTTTATTGAATCGCATCGTCTGGCTCCTTTTAACCCCCGCGGCACAGATGTGAACGTTATTTTGGATTTAATGATCCATGATATCGATATTATTCAAACCATCGTTAAAAGCCCCATCAAAAATATTGATGCCCAGGGAGCCCCTGTGCTAACAAAATCAATTGATATTGCTAACGCAAGAATTACCTTTGAAAATCAATGTGTTGCGAATGTAACAGCAAGCCGAATCAGTTTTAAGACTGAACGAAAAACAAGAATTTTTCAACCTAATTCCTACATATCCATTGATTTTCAAAATAAACAATTTGCGGTTTTCCAAAAAGGTGAAGGCGAGATGTTTCCCGGTATACCAGAGATCGCAAGACATCAATCCGCCTTTGAGAAAGGAGATGCGCTTCTTGAAGAAATAAAAGCCTTTATTCATTGTATTCATGAAGATCTTGAACCTCTAGTCACCGGCAGAGAAGGTTGTGAAGCATTGGCTACCGCTGAAAAAATAACCTCGCTCATTAACAACAATCTACTGGTTAGAAATGCAGTCAGCTAGGCATATAGTTATTGTAGCCGGAGAAGAATCCGGCGATATGCATGCGGCTTCTTTTATTAAGGAACTCAAAAGAACCTGTCCAAATATAAGGATCACCGGCATTGGCGGACGGCATATGCAAGAAGCTGGCACGGAATTGGTTAGCGACCTTGCCCGATTTGGCGTGACTGGGCTTTCAGAAGTCATCAAGCATTTTCGCACCATTAAACGGGCGTTCAAAGATATGCAGGCACATCTTAAAGCCTGTAAGCCCGATTTGCTGGTATTGGTTGATTATCCAGGTTTTAACCTGCGCCTCGCCAGGTATGCTAAACGGGTTTTGAATATTCGTGTTCTTTATTATATCAGCCCGCAAATCTGGGCTTGGAAAGCAAATCGTATTCACACCATACGAAGCTATGTAGACAGAATGGCTGTTATCTTTCCTTTTGAAAAATATCTCTATCAGAAAGCTGGCGTTCCCGTATCTTATGTTGGCCATCCATTGGTGGAGCAGGTTAAAAACTATGCGGCATCTGAAACAATTTATAGCGAATTGCAACTGCCAGCCAATAAGCGCCTAATCGCCATGTTGCCTGGCAGCAGAACACATGAAATAGAACAGCATATGCCGATATTAATACAAAGCGCTGAACAATTATCGAAACGCTTTCAGGATATTCATTTTGTCCTTCCAGTAGCGGGCACAATCAATCCTGATATAATTCATCGTTATACCTCAAAAAGCAAGGCGCCGATTACCCTTCTTTTCGGCAATGCACTGGCTGCAGTTGCTGCTTCCAGGTGTGTCGTTGTTGCCTCAGGCACCGCTTCTCTTGAATGCGCGTTGCTCAATAAACCCATGTGCATTATCTATAAGGCGTCATTACTGACTTATATGGTCGCTGTAAAAGTGATTCAAGTTAACTATCTGGGGCTATGCAATTTGCTGCAAAATGCGATGATTGTCCCTGAGTTGCTGCAATATGATTGTAATGCCACGGAATTAACGAAGGTCATTGAGCGCTTGCTGAATGATTCTGAATATTCTGAAAAAATGAGCGCCCGCCTGGCAAAAGTAAAACAGTCTCTTTCATTGGAGGAAGCTGATTGCAGCATCAGCGATTTGATTAAAAATGAATTGGGATTTGATAAAACTTAGGGCGTGTTGCTTCATTGAAAAAGTATCGTATTCATCTGGCTTATTATTTACCCTTCATGTACAATAAATTTTGCTTTCAGCGTTATTGAAAGCAGTTGGACTGATAAGAATTAACAAAAATAAGGAAGTTAAGATGAATGTTACTGAAGTAAAAACCCCCGATAACATTAAACATGAGCAAGGCTTGCAAGAAATCGTATACAATCTGGTAAATCGATTCCTATCAGAAAACAAATCCAAACCCATTGATAATCTTTATGAGATGATCCTCTCTGAAGTTGAGCCTCCTTTACTGCAAGCGGTTATGGAAAAGCGTAGAGGCAATCAACTGCAGGCTGCCAAGATGCTGGGAATCAGTCGAGGCACCATTAGAAAAAAATTACAGCAATATTTTGGCACAAAGTATTTTCGTCTTACAGACGAGTAACCTCAAATGATTGAAAAGCCCGCTTAAGCGGGCTTTTTTAGATTCACGATCCTATCAATAATTGATTAACCCGATTGACAAAATCAGCCGGATTGTCAAGTTGTCCTCCTTCAGCCAATACGGCTTGTTCAAATAATACGACAACCCATTGTGCAAAATGCTCATTATCCTCAAAAACATGCAATCGTTTTATTAATGCATGTTCTGGGTTAATTTCGAATATGGGTTTGCTTTCAGGTAATTTCTGCCCTGCTGCCTGGAGGATGCGCTGCATTTCAAGTCCCATATCCTGTTCATCTGCCACAACGCAGGCTGGAGAGTCTGTCAGGCGGTTCGTAACCTGTACATCCTTAACACGCTCACCCAACACGTCTTTAATCCGTTTTAACAGCGGGGCGAGATTTTTTTCCTGCGCCTCAACTTCTTTTTTATCATCCAGATCAATTTTGCCCTTGCTGATGGATTGGAGTTTTTTCCCTTCAAATTCGCTTAAATAGTTCACCAGCCATTCATCAACACGGTCGCTTAACAGCAATACTTCAATGCCTTTTTTCTTAAAGATTTCAAGATGCGGGCTATATTTTGCCGCATTGTAGCTGGAAGCAGTGATGTAATAAATTTTATCCTGACCTTCTTTCATGCGCTCAATATATTCCATGAGCGATACAGACTGCTTTTCTGAATCTTTGGCAGTCGTTGCGAAACGAAGCAATTTTGCGATACTTTCGCGATTAGCGTGATCTTCGATTGGCCCTTCTTTCATCACCAAACCAAATTCATCCCAAAAATGCTGATATTTTTCCCTGTCTTCTTTGCTCAGTTTCTCAAGCATGGATAATACGCGTTTTGTGCAAGCGGCGCGAATGCTGTCAACTTGTTTATTATCCTGCAAGATTTCTCGCGAAATATTTAAAGGTAAATCGCTGGCATCTACAATGCCCTTGACAAACCTTAAGTAACGCGGCAGAAACTGCGAGGCATCATCCATAATAAAAACCCGCTTTACATAAAGTTTTAACCCATGTTTGACTTCATGTTGCCATAAATCATAAGGAGCATGGTTCGGAATGTATAACAGGCTGATATAATCCTGCTTTCCTTCTACATGATTATGAGACCAGATCATGGGATCCTGATAATCATGAGAGATGTGTTTATAAAGCTCTTTGTATTCTTCATCGCTTATCTCAGACTTTTGTAATGTCCATAATGCGGTAGCCTTATTAACGGTTTCAAACTCCTGGGCTTCTTTTTCTTCGGAGGATGCTTTTTTCATGACAATTGGCCAGCAGATATGATCAGAATATTTATTGATGATATTGCGCAACCGCCAATGGCTTAAAAACTCTTCCGCTTCTTTTTTTAGATGTAAGATAATTTCTGTTCCGCGTTTTTTACGGGCTTCTTTGCCAATTGTGAATTCGCCCTCGCCTGTGGATTCCCATACAATTCCTTCCTCTGCACTTAACCCGGCCCTGCGGCTTTTGACCGTTACTTTGTCTGCTACAATGAACGCGGAATAAAAGCCAACTCCAAACTGGCCGATTAATTTTGAATCTTTACTGTCTTCCCCGGAAAGATGGCTGATGAACTCTTTCGTGCCTGACTTGGCAATGGTCCCGAGATTTTCAACAGCTTCATCACGGCTCATGCCGATACCGTTATCGGTAATGGTGATGGTTTTAAGCTTTTCGTTAAATTCGACCGAAATTTTGAGGTCAGAATCTCCCTCGTACAGCTCGCTTTTTGAAAGAGCCAGAAAACGAAGCTTATCCAACGCGTCAGATGCATTGGAAATCAATTCACGCAAAAAAATTTCTTTATTGCTGTATAAGGAATGTACGACAAGCTCAAGCATTCGTTTGACTTCAGTTTGAAATCCCATGGTTTGCGGATTACTCACCATTTAATAATCTCCTGTTAACAATCGAGTTGAAGTGGGCAAGGTTGATGCTTAAAAAGTTCAATAAATCAACCATCAGCAAAAATATCTGTTTCATCAAAAAAATTATCAGGAGAGTATATAAGGATTAACCTCAGGAATTTCAAGGGGTCCTGCGCGTTCCAGGAACCATGCCGACCCTGGGTCTATGCATATAAATAGTAATTGTTTCACTGGTAGAAATGACTTTGCCATCTGAACCAACAATTTGAGCCGCAAGCGTATGGGCTCCGCGGTTAATATCGCTCAGTTGGAATACCGTTGCTGTTTGCGGCTCACCAATTGGGGTGCCATCAAATACAATTTGCACTTTGTCGCCAGGATTCAACCGTGGCTGGATTTCCAAAGCCACACTCACACTCCCCTGGTTGTTACGTATGGTAGCATCGTTTTCTGGTTGAGAAATGGCAATTTCATAGTCTGGCGTTTTTGCGGCGACTTCAGGGTTCACCATGGTTTCAGCCGGTGGAGGTGTTGGCGGGGGAGAAAATGTTTGTACCGGTGGCAGGTCTATTTTTTCAGCGCCTGGATGAGGCTTATCTGAAAAATGAACATTCCCTTCACTATCAGTCCATTTATATATCTCTGCATGAAGAATCGGCAAAAAAATCATAAGGCTGATTAGGATGAATAACCGTCTCATGAACATTCCCTGCGATATCATTAACTGCATTACATAAGTATACGCCATTTAGCCCGGATTAGGTTGAAGGCCATCCATAACCCGGGGCAATTGGATCTTAAACCTTTAGCTAAATACTATAATACAGCTCAAATTCAAAAGGATGAACCAAGCTTCTAACCTGGGAAATTTCTGTTTCCCGCAAGGCGATATAGCTGTCGATAAAATCCTTGCTGAATACGTCACCCTGCAATAGAAACTCATGATCTTCTCTCAAGTGGTGGATTGCTTCTTCCAGGGAACTTGAAACAGTAGGTACATCGATTAATTCTTCTGGCGGTAAATCGTATAAATCCTTGTCAATTGGCTGCCCGGGGTGAATTTTCTTCTGAATGCCATCGAGGCCTGCCATCATCATTGCCGCAAAAGCCAGGTAGGGATTTGCGGATGGATCCGGAAAACGAACTTCAATGCGGCGGGCTCGCGCACTGCCAACATGGGGTATACGAATGGCAGCAGAACGGTTGCGCGCGGAGTAAGCCAATAAAACCGGAGCTTCAAAGCCTGGAACTAAGCGCTTATAACTATTCGTAGCAGGGTTGGTAAAGGCATTCAAAGCCCGGGCATGTTTAATAATTCCGCCGAGATAATATAACGCTGTTTCAGATAGGCCGGCATATTGATCGCCAGAAAACAAATTGACTCCATCTTTCGATAAAGATTGATGGCAATGCATACCGCTGCCGTTATCACCGACCAGCGGTTTGGGCATAAAAGTCGCTGTTTTTCCATAATTGTGCGCTACATTATGAACGACATACTTTAAAATCTGAATTTCGTCTGCTTTTTTGGTCAAGCTATTAAAACGCGTTGCAACTTCACATTGATTGGCTGTCGCAACTTCGTGATGATGCGCCTCTACGACAATGCCTAAAGATTCCAAGGTTTGGCATATTGCAGAGCGGATATCCTGCGAAGAATCAACCGGCGGCACAGGGAAATACCCGCCTTTTATGCTTGGCCGATGTCCAATATTACCCCCTTCCAAAATTTTCCCTGAATTCCAGTGTGCTTCTTCAGAGTCAATTTTGTAAAAAGAACCGCTGATATTGGTTTCAAAGCGGACATCATCGAACAGGAAAAATTCAGGTTCCGGCCCAAAAAACACATTATCGGCAATGCCGGTAGACTGGAGGTATGATTCTGCCCGCTGTGCTATGGAGCGCGGATCGCGGTCATATCCAAGCATGGTTTGGGGGTCGACAACATTGCAACGAATAAAGAGTGTATTTTCCTGATAAAAAGGATCAGGCAGTATCGAGCTTAAATCTGGAACCAATGCCAAATCAGACTGATGGATTTTTTGCCATCCTTTAATTGAAGAACCATCTATCATTTTGCCATTTTCAATCAGATCTTCATCTACAGCTGAAACCGGCAAGGTAATATGTTGCTCTTTACCGCGAGTATCAGTAAAGCGCAAATCGATGAACTTGGCATCATATTCTTTTATTGCCTCAAACAATACATCTATACTCATCATGGTCTCCGTGATTGGCGTGTGGGTTCAAGGTTTGATCTGGATTGCATCTATCATGCTTGCATATCTTACCCCAAGTGACATATGAAACCCAATAGATTAAACTTGTTCTCGATTGTTTAGGACAATGCATGATTTTTCATTCCCCAAGATGAGCTGGTTCTCGATAAAAGGTGGTTAAAGGTTATGGGCGCATTTCAATATCAGGCGCTGAAAAAGTCAGGAGCCACAAGCAAAGGCATTATCGAAGCCGATTCTGAACGCCAGGCACGTCAGCTCCTCCGTGAGCAAGGACTGATTCCCATTCATGTCCTGGCTTTAAAAAAAACAATAAGAACCCGCAACAGAAAGAAGTTATCCTCCAGCGATTTGGCCTTGCTCACAAGGCAGTTAGCCACACTCCTCGCTGCTGGAATACCTGTTGAAGAGTCATTGCAAGGGGTCAGTGAGCAAACCGAAAAAGATAAAATCCGCCAAATTATCATTGGCGTACGATCGAAAGTTCTCGAAGGATACTCTCTTGCACAGGCGTTAGCCGAATACCCTTTCGCCTTTCCTGAACTGTATTGCGCAACGGTCGCGGCCGGAGAACAAACAGGTCGCCTTGATTTGGTGCTTGAGAAACTTGCTGATTACACCGAGAAGCAACAGCAAACCCGGCACAAAATTCAGCAGGCTTTAATTTATCCGACCTTAATGGTTGTTGTGTCAGTAGCAATTATCGGCTTTTTACTGGCCTTTGTTGTGCCCAAAATCATCGATGTTTTTGCTGAAAGCGGACAAACATTGCCAGGCATGACTCTCGCTCTGATTGCAGCCAGCGAATTTTTAAAAGATTATGGCGTGTACTGCATTTTTATTTTTATTCTGTTGCTGATTGCTTTTAAGCAAAGCCTAAAGCATATGCGATTTCGTTTGTTTTTTCACCGTACTGTGTTAAAATTACCCATAGTTTCATATCTTGTGAAATCCATTAATGGCGCCCGCTATATTCATACCTTCAGCATCCTCTTTGCCGCCGGTGTGAGTGTACTTGAAGCCATGCGGGTTTCTGCAAGTTTAATCAATAACCTTTTTATGAAGCAGGCTTTTGAAATCGCGGCGGTTCGGGTTAAAGAAGGCACAGCCATCCATCAGGCATTAAAAGCAACAGGATTTTTAAATCCGATGACTGTACATTTAATCGCAAGCGGCGAGAAAAGCGGGCAATTATCAGTGATGATGGAACGGGCGGCCATACATCTTGAAGAAGAAGTAAATCGCCTGATTGATGCCGCTTTAACTTTACTTGAGCCAATCATCATTCTTATGATGGGGGCTGTGGTATTATTCATTGTGTTGGCAACACTTTTACCCATTTTTTCCATGGAGCAGTTAGTCGTATGAGCAAGCAAACGGGTTTTTCATTAATTGAGATCATGGTGGTCGTTGTTATCCTGGGTATTCTTGCCTCTATTGTCGTGCCAAAAATCATCAACCGTCCAGACGAGGCTCGAGTTGTTAAGGCCAAACAGGATATTTCAGCCATTGAAAGCGCTATTGAACTCTATAAGCTGGATAATGGCTTCTATCCATCAACGGATCAGGGCCTTTCAGCTTTAGTGGAAAAACCGGATACCAATCCGGCACCGCCTAACTGGAAGCCTTATCTCAAATCATTACCCAAAGATCCTTGGGGGCGGGATTATTTATATCTTAATCCTGGCGAGCATGGTGAGTTTGATATCTTTACCTATGGAGCAGATGGCCAGCCTGGAGGTGAAGGGGTTAATGCCGAAATTGGTAACTGGGATGCAAAATAAAGATGGTTTTAGTCTGCTTGAAATACTGGTCGTATTGGTTATTATTGCAATTACGTTAAGCTTTGCATTGCTGGCCTTCGGCGACTTTGGCGGGAAAAGACGAATTGTTGCGAGCGCAGAACAGTTTGCAAACTATATCGAGCTTGCAAAACAGCAAGCCATTTTGGAGTCAGGCACGCTGGGCATCCGCTTCAACAAAAATACCTATCAGCTTTTGAGGTTCATCCCCTCTCAAGGTTGGCAGGCATTATCCGGGCAGCGCATTTTTCGCCCGCAAAATTTGCCAGAAGATGCAGTCATCAACCTTGAAAGAGAGAGTCAAGCGCAAAGAGGAGCAGAAATTATTATTAATTCCTCAGGAGATATCACTCCTTTTAAACTTTTTTTTCGCGGTAAGGATAGGGAAGCGGTTATAATCGTAACAGGCTCTCACAATGGCAAGGTCGAATTGCAGCCAGCAAAAAAATTATGATCAATAAAAAAGCGTTTACGCTGATTGAAGTGCTTTTAGCCTTGGCAGTGATAGCCATTGCCTTGACAGCGCTGTTAAAAGTTACCTCACAGGATGTTTCTTATGCCCGCCGCCTTAAAGACAAAACGCTGAGCCACTGGGTTGCCAAGCAGGGAGTCAGTATGGTTCAACTTGGCTTATTGCAGGTGGTTCCAGGACAAGAGATAACAGAAGTCACAACCATGCTTGGCGAGCGCTTGTATTGGCGGGTGAAACTAAGCCCCACAGAAATAAATAGAGTACAAAAAATAGAAATTACCGTCAGCAAAAACCAGTCCGGTCCCTTCGGATACCCGCTTCTTGCCTTCAGGTATGTTCAATGAAACAAGGCTACACCTTAATAGAAATCCTGATTGCGCTTGCGGTATTTGCTATTTTAGCTGCCATTACGGGTTCAGCTATGTATCACGCATTCAATACCAGAGAGCGGCTGAGCGAGGCAGCTTCCCGTATTAATGCCTTGCAACTCACCTTGACAATCATTGAACGTGATTCGGAACAGATGATTGATCGTTTTGTGCTCGGGAATGGCCTGCAACGTATTCCGGCTTTTGTCGGCCATTCTAATTATATGGAGTTTACCCGTGATGGCCTGGCCAATCCAGATGGCAAAGACAAACGCAGCACGCTTCAGCGCATTGCCTACCTTTGCCAGGGTAAGCAACTCATAAGGCGCGGTTGGATACATTTGGATATGCCAAACCGTAATCTATTTGAAGATAAGATTCTGCTTGATAATCTTGCAAATTGCTCATTTTCTTATTTAAACCAAAGCCGGCAAGTCTTGTCAGAATGGCATGAAGGCATTCAAAAGAATCAGAACGATGAGCCCCTGCCCATTGCCATAAGGCTGACCCTGGATATAGAAAAGCTGGGTCATTTAAGCCTGCTCTTTATTGTGCCGGAGGCATTATATCATGCATCCTGAGTTAACAAGAGGGGCGAATGGAAGCGCACTTTTGACCGCTTTATTCATTATGACCATGGTGGCCATTGCCGTAACTGCGATGAGCGCCCGCTTGCAGCTTGATATCTACCGCCTCCGTTTGACGGCAACAAGCGATCGCCTATATCTTGCCTCACAGGCAGTAACCTTTTGGAGCATGGATAAACTAAGCCGCGATAAAGTGATTTTAAAAGCCATTGATCAGCAAGGAAAAGTTTTAATTTTTCCTAAACGGTACCAATCCATCTATCCTGAGGTGAAAATCACAGGCGCTCTTTTTGATTTGCAGGCAAGATTGAACATCAATAACTTGCAGGATAAATCTTACCGAATTCTATTGCTGCGTTTATTAGAACGATTGGCGCCGGACTTATCCCCCAATGAACGGCAAACAGTGGTTCAGGGGGTTGCCCGCTGGGTCAGTTCGCAAGATTTGGCGCGGGGACAGGACTCTTTTCTAAATTATTATTTGCAACAAAAACCTCCCTACTATCCTGCTTTTCAGCCTATGGCCAGCATTTCGGAATTGCGCCTGCTTCAGGGAATTGATGAAAAATCATATCAAATTCTGATGCCATACCTCACAGCATTGCCAGAAGTAACGCCTATCAATATCAATACCGCGCCCAAACCCATCCTCATGCTTTTAGGCAATGGTTTAAAAGAATCACAAGCTTTGGAACTTTTAAAAAATCGTGAAGAAAAAAGTTTGTCAAAACCAGGCTCAATCTTCCCCTTATTGCAAAAATTTAAAATTCCACACCATCAAGTTACCGCTGAAAGCACATATTTTCTGAGTGTTGCGACAGTATCGTCAGACAATTTGAAATTAACCAACTACACTATCCTGCAAAGAGTGAAAAGCAATAAAGGAAAAGTTTCTGTGAATATCCTGTATGAGAGCCTAAATACGCTATAAAATACGCTACCATTCCGGGCTCTCATCTTCTTCGGCAGGTTCTTTCTTGATTTTTTGCGAAACTTCATTCAGATAACCTTTTCCCTCTGCGATATCTTCTGGAGAAAGATGCGGTTTGAGCCGTTCCAAGTCAGATTTCGCTTGCTCATTGTTATTTTGAGAAGCCAAAAGAAGCCAGGCATAGGCTTTGGAAGCATCTTTTTCCAACCCCAGGCCTGCAGCATATAAGTAGCCAAGTTTACCCTGGGCCATGGCATTCCCGTGCATTGCTGCTTTCCCAAACCAATAAGCCGCTTTTTGATAATCCTTGGCCAATCCTGTACCGCTTAAGTACATTTGCCCAAGCTGTGCTTGCGCATATGAATTATTCTTTTCTGACGCCCGTTCATACCAATAAGCTGCTTTTTCATAATTTTGCTTTACGCCAAGCCCATTGTAATATTGATATGCCAAATATGCCTGGGCATTGACATGGCCCTGGTTTGCGGCTTGCTCAAGCCAGTAGGTAACCGCTTCTTGATCGGCAGGCCTTCCATATTGGCCGCTGTATAATATCGCCAGGCTGTACTGGCCTTTCTCATCCCCCTGCATGGCAGCTTTTTTGTACCAGTAAAATGCCTTATCAACATTTTTTTCAGTACCCTGCCCTGTCATATATTGGTAAGCCAAATTCACTTGTGATTTGCTATATCCCTGAAGCGCAGATTTTTTAAACCACTTAAAAGCCTCATGTGGATCAGGTTGAGTTCCCTCGCCAACGGAATACATCAAAGCCACGTTCCGTTGGGCAATGGGATGCCCCTGTTTTGCTGCTTTCATATACCAATCAAATGCTTTTTTATAATCTTTGGGCACACCTTGGCCAGTATCATAAAGAAATCCCAAACTCATTTGCGCCATTGCGTTATTTTTCTCGGCAGCTTTTTGATACCAATAAAGCGCTTTTTTAATATCCTCATTCACGCCCAGGCCATATTGGTACATACGCCCAATGACGTACATGGCTTCTTCATTTCCTTCTTTCGCGGAAACGATTAAATGTTGATAGGCAGTATTGTAATCCTCATTTTCATAAGCAGAAAAACCAATAAAATCATCAGCATATGCGGAACTTACAGCGAGGATAATACCGATTATCAGAAAGCGCATTCATACTCCGAAAAGAATATGCTCTATCTTGATCGTAGAATATACGCACAATAAAGTAAATTTTTGACCTAAAGTGAAGTCCGTTTAATTTTGCACTCGAACCAAAGGTGTGATAAACCGCCTTTGTAGGTTGGATTGAAGATCAAATTAAAATACCGGCGCGGTGAAATGAATGCCGAAAATGTCTACTCCCGGCTGCTGTCCATGGTTTTTGGCAATAAAATCCAATAAGTACCCCGGTTTTTCATATGACCGGCTATTGCTATAGCTTTTTCCCCAGCACCCCAGTATACATCGCCTCGAACCGGCCCCTTAATGGCGCCTCCTGTATCCTGGGCTATCATTAACCTTTTAAAAGGAATTTGCTCTTTTCCCTCATCATTCGGTCGCGTCGTACTAAGCCAGACAGGAACACCCATTGGCAGCCATTTGCGATCTACCGCCAATGAATAGCCTGGTGTGAGCTCAACTCCCTGAGAACCTACAATTTTATTTTTATGAAGCTTGCGGAAAAAAACAAAAGATTCATTTTGATTCAGTACCGGGCGGATGTCTTCCGGGTGTTCTTTAAAATACTTACGGATTCGCTGGGTTGAAGCATTGTCCTTTGTCATCTTCCCCTTTTTGATCAAGACATTGGCAAGGGGCGTGTAAGTGCGTCCATTTTCTCCTGCATACCCAATAAACAATTTTTTCCCATCCGGCAATTCTATCACTCCGGAACCTTCAATTTCCAAAAACTGCCGTTCAATTTCATCAGTCACCCAAACCACAACATTTGCGTGTTTATCGATTGCACCCTGATTGATTTCCGCTCGAGAATAATAAGGAATCAGGCTTGAACCCTGAATTCGGCCAATAATTTTTCGATGATGCAATAAATCGCTGTCAAATTGGCCAAGATTCACCGTAATCAAGTTATCTGGCATCCCGTAAATGGGTGTATTGAATTGCCTGGTTTTGGCAAGGCTTCCCTTCACAAGCGGAAGGTAGTATCCAGTAAACAATCCTTCCACAGGGGTTTGTTTGTAAAATAAATAGGGAGTAAACCATGTCTCAAAAAATTGCCTGGCTTTCTTTTCCGAATTGGTCTTAACTAATATGGAAGCTTTGCAGGCAGGATACCAATCCTTGGCTTTTAAATTGATGAATTTGCTGCCTACTGACTTTTCAGGATCATGATTGAGAAATGCTTTACAGGAGATTTGGAAAGCCTTAAGTGATTTTCGAGCGTCAGTATTTTTCCATCCAGGCATTTCAGAGAATGAAGCCTGGCGAAGATGAATTTCTGGCGTTGGCCAATAAATCCAGACAAATAAAGCGCCCGAAATTAAAATCAGGGAGCAGGAAATAAAGAATAATTTTCGCATAACGGAATAAATTTTACACTATCTGAGATTAATTGCAACATTTAATGTCCATTATTTAGTCATAAGGAGCTTGCAATGGCATTTACACTGTCCAGTCCTGCTTTTAATTCCAATACCAATCTGCCTTCTCAATTTACTTGTGAAGGAGAAAATGTTTCTCCCCCGCTCAGATGGGAAGAAGCCCCGGACAATACCAGATCATTTGCATTAATTGTTGATGATCCTGACGCTCCGAGTGGCACGTGGGTACACTGGACCTTATTTAATATACCGCCTGATGTGTACCAGATTGAGCAAGATAATACTCCGCCTGAAGCAATTTCGGGTTTAAACAGCTGGGGAGAGACTGGATACCGCGGACCCTGCCCGCCAAGCGGCACCCATCATTACTATTTTAAACTTTATGCATTGGATAAAACTTTGTCATTATCCTCAAATGTGACCAGCGAGGAAATTCTGGATGCCATGCAAGGCCATATATTGGATGAATGTGTTTTAATTGGACTCTACAGCAATCCTTCCTAGATTCTTCGAGGCCTTCATACAAAAAAACCTGAGGCAGTATAAATTGCGGCCTCGGGGTTCAATCTTCCGTGCTTCAAGCATGTTGCTGCGCAAACAATGATTGAGTTCGGCAGTATGTAAGCAATCGTTAGCGGATAAAATCATCAAAATAGCGATGCACCCATTCATCGCCAAGAAATTGAAAGCAATCATTTAAAAAATCTTGAAGTTCATCAGGTTTTAAGTGATATTCTCTGCCGGGCGGTTCGATATCATGGTGGATATAATCACCAAAAAATCTTGTACAAAACAAATGATAGTCGCGCGTATGTAAAATAAACGCATGCCACATCGCATCAATTGGTAATAATGGCCCAAACAGGTAGGTTCGGCGCTGCGCCTTGTTGCGATATATTTTAAGCCAAATCCAGCCCAGTAAATCATTTAGCAGCTGGCGAGCCTCGTCTTCGGTTGTTTCTGGATGATGATAACAATAATAATGAACCACGTGCTCATTCCGATAAGCCAGCAGTTCATTCATAGGCGGAAGCATTTCAACCACAGCATGCCTTTTGCCAGGTCTTGTCTCCAGTTAAATTGCGGACAATACGGCAAATTATTTCTTCTTTAGACATCATATTATTTTCCTGGGTAAAAAATCATGAGCATCCATCCGCTATTTTTACAATAAGCGGATGGATTGATACATTTTGAGCTTTAAAGAACCAAATAGCAAGTCCTGTAAAACAGGGAGAAATCATATCTGGAGCCTGCAGCGCATGCTCGTCTCATTCCCGCTTGGGCATAAGGGGATGCGCCCGGTTTTTAATGTCATTTTAAAGCCAATGCAAAAAGCGCTTACAATGCCTCAAAAACAGCTGCTGCGCCCATGCCTGTTCCTATGCACATCGTTACCATACCGTATCGCCCTTTGATGCGGCGCAAACCATGAAGCAGCGTTGCCGTTCTTATTGTCCCCGTTGCACCGAGAGGATGACCCAGCGCAATAGCCCCTCCCAATGGGTTAACCTTGTCAAGCGGCAAATCAAGCTCCTGAATCACAGCCAATGCCTGGGCTGCAAAAGCTTCATTCAATTCAATCCAATCCAATTGTTGCAGCCTGATTCCCGCTTTATCCAATGCTTTAGGAATGGCATGCGCAGGCCCTATTCCCATTATTTCGGGCGGGACACCTGCAACAGCATAACTTAGAAGGCGGCCTAAAGGTTTTAGGTTGTACTCTTTGAGCGCGCTTTCATCCGCTAACAAGGCAATGCCGGCCCCATCACTCATTTGCGAGCTGTTACCGGCTGTGACTGTTCCCCTGGCAGAAAATACGGGTTTTAATCTTGAAATGGCCTCATAAGAGGTATCTGCCCGAGGGCCCTCATCCTGACTGATGAGCCGTGTTTTTGCAAGAGCTTCAGAACGCTTTAAATCAAATCCATAATTGGTCACCTCAATGGGTGCTATTTCATCATTAAAATCACCTCGTTCCTGGGCAGCAATTGCCTTGCGGTGGCTTTCTGCGGCAAACTGATCCTGCGCGTCTCTACTGATTTTCCAGCGTTTTGCAACAATCTCCGCGGTAATTCCCATACCATAAGCGATAGCCACATGTTCATTGTTGTAGATTGCAGGATTCGCAGTGAATTTATTACCGCCCATCGGAACCTTGGACATGCTTTCTACCCCTCCGGCAAGAGCTAACCCTGCATCGCCCTGTTTGATCGTGGCAGCAGCAGTGGCAATGCTTTGTACGCCTGAAGAACAAAATCGGTTAATGGTCATTGCAGGCACTGATTTGGGTAAGTCAGCCATTAATGCCGCAATGCGGGCTACATTCATACCCTGCTCCGCTTCAGGCATGGCGCAACCGATAACCACATCACCCAAGCGCTCCCAATCAACCGCATGTTGCTTTTGTTTAAGACTTTTTATGGTATGGGTGAGTAAATCATCTGGCAAAGTGTTTTTGAACACGCCTCTTGGCGCTTTACCTACTGGCGTTCGTAACACATCCACAATGTAGACATTGGTCATTCATAATCTCCTGCAAATTCTTAATTCCATCATTACACAAGCCAGAGCATCATGTCTTTGTTGAGTTTTCGCTTCATGAGCCCAAATAGCCCGATTTCAGGGCAGAGATGCAGCACACGGTAAGTATGTGAGCATCGGAGTGCTATCTATTAAGGGTCATGAACCCCAAAGAACCTAGTTTCTCAAGGGTTTTCCAGTCTCCAGCAAATGCGCTATCCGTGCCTCTGTCTCTTTGGTTTCTGCAAGCTGCATAAACGCTTCTCTTTCAAGCTTCAAAAACCAGGATTCATCTACAATTTCACCTTGATTCACTTCTCCACCACAAATGACAAAAGCCAACTGATTAGCCAGAAAATAATCGTGTTCAGAGATAAATCGGCCTTCCAGCCAGTTAACAAGCCCGGCCTGTAAACGGGCATGCCCCTCACGTCCGGCGACCTTGATTCTGGGAGATAGTGGAGGAAGATAGTTTGCGGCCTGCATATCTTTTATGCGGCTAATGGCTGCAAATAATACTTCATTTTGGTGCATGACCCAGCTGTCCCTTGCCCGTAAGTAACCCCGTGCCAAAGCTTCAGTTGCAGAACCTGCCACAAACCCGGTTGCTATCTGTTCATAACGTGGTTTTAAAAACAAGATTAGATCTGATTCCCTGGCTTCAATTGCTGCTCTGTAGGCCATTTCCTTGCATCCGCCTCCGGCGGGTATCAATCCAACGCCAGCTTCCACAAGCCCGGGGTAAGACTCGAAACCGGCCACAACAGCACCGCAATGCATGAGCAATTCACAGCCTCCTCCCAGAGCACGTCCGCGAAGCGCTGCAATGGTTGGAATGGGACTGTACCTTAATCTTAAGGCTAATTGCTGAAATTGTTGAAGCATTGACTCGAGCGCCGACCATTTTTTCTGGCGGATAAGCTCCAAAACACCTCTTAAATCTGCGCCAGAGCTGAAATTTTGCGGATCAAACTGATAAATAATTAAACCCTGACATGCTTTTTCTGCAATATCCATAGAGTTCATAAGTCCGTCCAGCACATCTTGCCCTATGGTATTAGCCTTGCTTTTAAAATTGACCACTCCAATATCATCTTGTACTTGCCATAAACAAACTCCGGCGTTTTCGTACAGAATTTCTTGTTTAGGACATCGGGAAGCATGTCTGTACTCCGGAAACAATTGCCGATCATAAACCGGTAAAGTCCCATGATTTTTATATTCATGGCTTCGCGGCGCAAATGCACCTTCAGCAGTGTAAAAATGACTCAACCCTTCAAGCCAGGACGGCAACTGCGCTTGACTCATGGTTTGGCTTTCATATATTGCCTTTTGAATATATTCCTTTACCCATTCAACGCCCGCGCCCTGCCAGGTTTCAAAAGGACCGCTCAACCAACCAAAGCCCCAGCGCATGGCTAAATCGACAGCTTGAACAGTTTCTGCAATGTCCAGTAAATGGTAGGCAGAATAATGAAATAAATCCCTAAAACAAGCCGTTAAAAACCTCGCTTGCCGATGCTTTGATTCGAATAATTGCTGTACGCGCGTTTTGGGGTCAGAAATTTTTAAAATTTCTTTCACCTCATCACTGACCTGACCCGAAAAAGGGCGATACTCAGCCAATCTGATATCATAAACTTCAATATCCTTTTCTCGCTTACGATAGATGCCCTGTCCTGTTTTTTGCCCAAGGTGTCCTTTGTCAATTAAACCTGTGAGCCAATCCGGCAATTGAAACGCTTTATGCCACGGGTCTTCTTCCAGTTGCTCATGCATGGTATGAACTACGTGCTGCATGGTATCCAGCCCAACCACATCCATGGTACGAAACGTCGCTGATTTGGGGCGGCCTATTAAAGTGCCAGTCAAAGCATCTACTTCATCCAGGTCAAGTTCCATTGCTTCGGCATGGTGAAGCGTTGCCAGTAGCGAAAACACGCCAATCCGATTTGCGATAAAATTAGGAGTATCCTTGGCGCGCACAACCCCTTTACCCAGATAGCGGGTTAGCCAGCTTTCAATATTATCAATCAGTGCTGGGTCTGTTTCTTTTGCTGGAATCAGCTCGGCAAGATGCATATAGCGCGGTGGATTAAAAAAATGAATGCCGCAAAATCTTTTATGCATAAAATCAGGCAGCGATTCGGCAAGTTGATTGACGCTTAAGCCCGAAGTATTGGTTGCAAGAATTGAATTCTTATGCAAATGAGGGCTGATACGCTGGTATAAATCTTGTTTCCAGTCTAATCGCTCGGCAATGGCTTCAATAATCAAATCACATTCTGCAAGTTTAGCCAGATCTTCTTCATAATTACAGGGCGTAAGCATTGCAGCCAGGTGTGTCTCTGCCAGCGGCGCAGGCTTTAACTTCGTCAAATTTTGAATAGCCTTCTCCACAATGGCATTGCGCCCGTTCTCTTTAGCAGCCAAATCAAACAGCAGAGTTTTAAGGCCCGCATTCAAGCAATGGGCGGCAATCTGGGCTCCCATCACACCTGCACCGAGAACGGCAACTTTTCTGATGAAAAACGGTTCTTGCATTTTTGTTCCTTTATGAATATTGGACTTTAGTGATTTTTGATAGATTGATGAAGGCCAGAACCTGGGCACACTGCAACATCATACTGACCTGCTCGATCAAATCATCCCTTTCGGGAATAGCAAAAAATGACTAAAGTCCAGAAATTTATGACAATTCAAACCGGATTCCCTGAGCCAATGGTAATGCATCACCCCAGTTAATCGTATTGGTTTGGCGGCGCATATACCCTTTCCAGGCATCAGATCCAGACTCACGTCCACCGCCTGTATCTTTTTCACCACCGAAAGCGCCTCCGATTTCTGCGCCGGATGTACCAATATTAATGTTGGCAATGCCACAATCACTGCCTTTGACGCTTAAAAAAAGCTCGGCATGTTTAATGTTTTCTGTAAACAAGGCAGAGGATAAGCCTTGCGGCACGCTGTTTTGCAATTGAATCGCATCGCCTATCGTGCGGTACGGCATCACATACAGGATAGGGGCAAAGGTTTCTTCCTGGACAATTTCACAGGAATTGTCCAATCCCGCAACCAATGTAGGTTGGACAAAAAAGCCATTTCTCTCTAATGACTTGCCGCCAAAAAGAATTTTTCCTGAAGCCTCATGTATTCGTTGAATGGCCTGATTAAACTGCTCTACAGCTTGCCGATCAATTAGTGGCCCCATCAGATTTTTGCTGTCCAGAGGATCGCCTATGGTGATTTGCTCATAGGCGTGCCGCAGCCTTGTAATCACATCATCATATATATTTTCCTGCACAAATAACCTGCGGGTGGAAGTGCACCTCTGCCCCGCTGTACCTACAGCGCCAAACACAATTGAGGGAATGGCAAGCTCCAGATTGGCGGTTTCATCAAGAATAATGGCATTATTACCGCCCAATTCAAGAATTGACCGGCCGAGGCGGGAGGCTACTTTTGCAGCAACTTGACGGCCAACCGCAGTTGATCCGGTAAATGAAATTAAAGGAATACGCGAATCGTCCACCATCATTTCTGCAATATCGTGAGATTCGGGAATAATCAGAGAAAAAATATCCGGGCAATGATTATCTTGCAGCACCTTGTTGCAAATATTTTGGACAGCCACTGCGCAAAGCGGCGTTTTAGCTGAAGGCTTCCAAATGGTTACATTGCCGCAAATGGCTGCAATAAAGGCATTCCAGGCCCATACCGCTACAGGAAAATTAAAGGCGGAAATAATGCCCACAATCCCATAGGGATGCCATTGCTCATACATACGGTGATTGGGGCGCTCAGAATGCATGGTTTTACCATAAAGCATCCGTGATTGTCCGACAGCAAAATCGGCAATATCAATCATCTCCTGTACTTCGCCATCGCCTTCCTGTTTTGATTTACCCATCTCCAGGGACACAAGGCTGCCCAATGAATCCTTTTGTTCGCGAAGAGCATCCCCAATTTGACGTATGATTTCTCCCCGCTTTGGAGCAGGTATTTCACGCCAGTCCCAAAAAGCCTGCCTGGCATTTTCGACAATCCGTTGATAATCTTCTTTGCCGCATGTGGCCACTTCAGCAATCAATTCCCCATTACTGGGGTTGATTGACTGCAGGCGTTGATGATGAGCGCTGCCTTTCCAGCTAACTCCGCTGAAAGCGCCTGGATTAACAGGAGCGATACCGAGTTTGGCCAATAAATCCATCTTTATTTCTCCAAAAAAATCATATTTTGCCCATGAAATGACGCGAATATTCTCATAATGAGAATCTGGCAAAGGCCTGTTTCTTATACATAATGTTTGCCAAATCGATTTGCCAATACATCGGCAAGCCGGAATTTTTCTTGTAAAATAAGCCCGCGGTACTCATTTGCCTGCCCAAGAACCAAATCAACCACCGCACAAACACCGGCAGTTGTACTGACCTGAATGGCAGACCAGTTTAAACCGCGTATTGTTTTGGGATAAATTTTTTTAATGTAGCTTCTTTCAGTTAGTTCACCGTTCTTATTGCCTTCAACAGTCACGTAAACGATGACGATATCCTGGTATGTTTTGGGAATGGCATTTTCAAGGATTCGCTGTAAGGTGTCCCGGTCCTCATTAAGTTTCAGATCATTCATTAAAAAGCGCATTTTTTCACAATGACCCGGGTAGCGCATGGTTTTATAGTTCAAACTTTTAATCTTGCCGGCATATAACTCGCCGAGGCTGCCAATACCGCCGGATGTATTGAATGCTTCATACAGACAACCGTCAATTTGAATGTGCTCAAGCCCTTCAAGGGGAGCCATTACCACAGGTTTTCCTCCCTCTATGCCATGGCAGGGATTGCCATATTCATTAATCACCCCAGCTGTGGACCAGGTTAGGGAATAATGCAGCGCATTATTGGCACGCTGAGGCAGTGCGCCAACCCGTAATTTGGCATGATAGCACTCATCAAATTCCTGCATGAGGCTGTTTGCTGCAATACTGATAAACCCTGGAGCCAGGCCGCATTGGGGAACAAAAGCTGTTGAGGCATCTTTAGCAATAGTTTTAACGGCTTCTGTTATGGCGGTATCTTCTGTCAGATCAAAATAATGAATTTTGGCATTTTTTGCAGCTTTTGCAATATAAGTATTTAAAAAATAAGGCAAACTGGAAATAACTGCAATAATGTTGTTTTTTTGGATGTAGGCTTCTGTTGAGGCTTGATCTTTAACATCCAGCGCCACAGTTTTGATTTCAGGCATGGCTTTAAGCAAACGGCTGACATCCGTACCGCCGAAATCCAAGTCTGCAAGATGAACCTCATATTCATTGCTGTCAGCTAACATGCAAGCAATTAAACTGCCAATTTTTCCGGCTCCTGCGATCATTACCTGATACATATTAAGTTGTCTCCTTTCCTTATTGAACAGCCGTGATTGTGCTTAGACAAGCGCTATAAAAACATGTTTGCCATGAAGTCTAAACCAATTGACGTTTCATCCTACACCAAAAAAATGAGAATGAATAGCAACCCGGGCAAGACCTTCGAGGTTTCGGCAAACTGATATTTTTTTATCTGAAGGCTTGCTATTCACCTCACTCAAGTTAAAATTTAAAATTTTTACTGCCTCAATAACGTATTGAGAAAAATGGATAAAAATTCAGGCTAATTCATCCCAATCTTTAGCTCACGAAACAAATTGTCAATACCCGCTGGCGTAAATTGTTGAATACAGACAAATATGAACTACCCAAGACTTACAAAAGCGCTCATTTATCCTCAGGCGATTACGGCTCGTTTTACACGTTTATTGCTTGCTTTTTTATCAGGCATATTACTCCCAATCGGGTTTGCGCCATTTCACTTGCCGGGATTTTCATTGTTGGGAATCGCCCTGCTGTTTGCGCTTCTCAAAGACCAAACAGCAAAAAATTCATTTTACCACGGCCTTTTTTTTGGGCTTGGCTATCTTGGGTTTGGCGTATCCTGGGTGTATGTCAGCGTTCATGAATATGGACATATCGCAGCTCTTGGTTCCGGATTGATCACTCTTTTTTTTGTATTTTATCTCTCATTATATTTTGCCATCATGGCTTTGGCGCATAATAAGCTCACGCGTAATCGATCCACTGGTATTTCGTGTTTATTATTTGCGGCTCTCTGGTGTATAACAGAATATCTCCGTGCCCGGGGATCATTTGGTTTTCCCTGGCTTCTGGTGGGTTTTGGCCAGATTGATACCCCCCTTAAGTATTTACTTCCAATATTTGGTGTGTACGGAGCAGGCTTTTTGGCGGTTCTTGCTGCAACTTTTCTTGCCGCAGGTTTGTTTGGAAAAGAAAAAAAACGCCATCTTTGGGTTCTTGCCTTTGTCAGTATTTTAATCGCCCCAAGCCTGCTAAAAAACAAAAGCTGGTCGCATATTGAAGGCAAACCATTTTCCGTAGGCGTGATTCAAGCTAATTTATCCATGCGGGATAAGTGGGACGACTCATTTTTCTGGACCATCCTGCAGTATTACAATAAACAAATTAATCAGCTTATGGGCCAGGTTAAACTCATTGTCATGCCTGAGTCGGCTATTCCTCTTCCTTCAAGCTACATCAGCGAGATAATAGAAACCATCCACAGGCGGGCCAAACGTAAACAGAGCGGGATTCTGCTTGGCATGCTGCAAACCTCAGCGCATGATGAAAATCAATACCATAACGCTATGATTGCGCTAGGCACGGCAGAGGGTATTTATTTAAAGCGGCAACTGGTTCCTTTTGGAGAGTTTATACCGAAAGCCTTTCAAAGCCTTATTGATTGGCTTGCTTTACCTGTTGCAAATATTGCCCCTGGCAAAGCCCATCAGTCTCTTTTGACTGTGGACAAACATCCTGTGGCCACTCTTATCTGTTATGAGCTTGCCTATCCTGAGTTACTGCGCCGGCAAATGCCAAATGCAGAATGGATTGTATCTATCAGCGACGATGGGTGGTTTGGACATTCGCTTGCCATGTATCAACAGATGCAAATGGCCCAGGCGCTTTCTGTCCTGACCGGCCGATACCAAATTGTTGCAAATAATGATGGGCTCTCCTCAATAATTAATGACAAAGGCGATATTATAACCTCTCTTCCTGCATTTAAAGAGGGAGTATTGCGAGCCGATATCTATCCGGCAAAGGGCAACAGCCCCTGGACTCTCTGGGGCGATCTTCCGGTACTTATTGCTTGTTTTGCGCTGCTTTTTGTGAGTGTTATACATGGATTTATTCAATCCGCTCCCGATTGAAGCAACCTAACCTATTGCTGCAAAACACAAGAGGCGTTATTCTTACCAACCCAACTGAATTTAAATTTAGAAACTATGGATAACAGTTATAACCCACGTGAAATTGAAGAACAGGCGCAACAATACTGGCTCAAGAAACAGATTTTTAACGTTACTGAAGATCTGAATAAAGAAAAATTTTACTGTCTGTCCATGTTCCCCTACCCCAGCGGCTCCCTGCATATGGGCCATGTTCGCAATTATACGCTTGGCGATGTCATTTCCCGTTACCAGAGGGCTTTAGGCAAGAATGTTTTGCAACCGATTGGCTGGGATGCTTTTGGTTTACCGGCAGAAAATGCCGCCATTAAACACGGTATTCATCCTGCTGAGTGGACTAGAAATAACATCGCCGCCATGAAGGAGCAATTTTTAAAACTGGGCAACGCCTATGACTGGAAACGCGAGATTACAACCTGTGACCCCGATTATTACCGGTGGGAGCAATGGTTTTTTATTAAATTGTATGAGAAAGGACTGGTTTATAAAAAAAATGCCATTGTCAACTGGGATCCGGTTGATCAAACCGTGTTAGCCAATGAACAGGTTATTGACGGCCGTGGCTGGCGCTCAGGCGCTTTGGTTGAACACAAGGAAATTTCCCAATGGTTTATCAAAATAACCGCCTATGCGGACGAATTGCTTCGTGACCTTGACACATTGCATGAATGGCCATCGCAAGTCAAACAAATGCAGCGGAACTGGATTGGACGCTCTGAAGGCGCCAATATTTATTTTAAGGTCCATGACTATCCAAAGCGGCTTAAGGTTTACACCACAAGGCCGGATACTTTGATGGGAGCTACCTATCTGGCTGTAGCGCCTGATCATCCCCTGGCTAAACTTGCCGCAGAAAAAGATAAGAGCGTTGCGGCTTTTCTTGATAGCTGCAAAGGTGTCGCCATGTCTGAAGCCGAAATTGCAACATTGGAAAAAAGAGGCGTTGACAGCGGCATGCGGGCCGTGCATCCAGTAACCGGGGAAGAAATACCCGTCTGGATTGCAAATTTTGTCCTCATGCAATATGGCGCGGGAGCAGTCATGTCAGTCCCTGCCCACGACCAAAGAGACTGGGAGTTTGCTCAAAAATATGATTTGCCCATTAAGGAAGTCATTAAACCTGCTGCCGCTCAAGGGCATAACCTATCTGAATCCGCATTCACCGGAGAAGGTATTTTAATCAATTCAGGCGAGTTTAATGATTTACCCTCATCTGAGGCCAAAACAGTCATTACTGAATGGCTGGCAGAACGGGACCATGGCAAAGCCACGGTAAATTATCGGCTGCGTGACTGGGGAGTTTCAAGACAACGGTATTGGGGCACGCCTATTCCTATGATTCATTGTGAAGAGTGCGGCATTGTTCCTGTTCCTGAAGACGAACTTCCTGTTGTACTGCCTGCTCAGGTTGATTTATCAGGAAATGGCTCGCCTTTGGCACAATGCAGTGAATTTATTCATACTGCCTGCCCCAAATGCGGTCAGGATGCAGTTCGGGAAACAGATACTTTTGACACTTTCGTTGAATCCTCCTGGTATTACGCACGTTTCGCCTGTAAAGGACAAGACAATGCCATGCTTGATGATCGGGCAAAATACTGGACGCCGGTGGATCAATACATTGGCGGCATTGAGCACGCAGTGATGCATTTGCTGTATGCCCGTTTTTTCCATAAGCTCATGCGGGATGAAGGTTTAGTCAACTCAGATGAGCCTTTCAAAGCTCTGTTGAGCCAGGGTATGGTTTTAAAGGATGGGCATAAAATGTCCAAGTCTCTGGGCAATATCGTGGATCCCAACCAGTTAATCGATACCTATGGCGCTGATACGGCAAGGTTATTCATTATGTTTGCTGCCCCGCCTGAGCAATCCCTGGAATGGTCTGACAGCGGCGTGGAAGGCGCGCACCGTTTCCTGAAACGCCTTTGGGCTTTTGCCTGTCAGCATCAAAATTTAGTCATAGAGATTAATGATTTGATGTTCGATAACAATGCCAACATCCATTGGCAAGACGTTGAGCCAAGACTAAAAAAATCGCGGCGCACGATTCATCAAATACTTGCACAAATCAATCAAGACTATGAGCGCCATCAATTTAACACGGTGGTCTCAGGGTGCATGAAATTATTCAATGAATTATCATCCTATGAAGTCAAAACTGAAGAAGACAAGTATTTTCTCCATTCCGGAATCAGTATCCTGCTTCGACTTTTAGCGCCTATTACACCACACATCTGCCATCATTTATGGCAGCAGCTAAACTTCGAAAAAATTATTGTCGATGCTCCTTGGCCCAAAGTGGACAAAAGCGCGCTTAAAACGGATGAAGTTGAATTTGTGGTACAAGTCAATGGCAAACTGCGCGGACAATTCACGGCTTCAACCGATGCTTCAGAAGAAGAGCTTGTCAAACTGGCTAAAGATCAGGTTTCAACTTTTCTGATGAACCAACCGATAAAAAAAGCAATTGTTGTACCTCATCGCCAGTTAATCAATCTGGTTATCTAATCATGAGGTCGCAGCAAGCACACTGGCTTAAAGTTTTTATTTTTACCTTCAGTTTTTTCTTCATAAGCGGGTGCGGCTTTCATCTGCGCGGAGCAATTGACCTTCCTGTCTGGCTTGATAAAGTTGCAATTATCAATCAGGGGGTATCGCAGGAATTGGGTTCCTTGTTAAGCGAGCAATTGGAAGCTTACAAAATCAAAGTCCTTGATGACCCAAGTCTTGCTGATTACTGGCTTATTTTAGAAGAAGAGGCGTTTCAACAACAGACGCTCAGCATCAGTTCCAGTACAACGCCCAGGCAATATCAACTCAATTATATAGTGCGCTTTAAACTGCAGGCCGCCCATGGAAAAATCATTATTCCGACAACAAGAGTAATGGTGACAAGGCAAATTACCATAAACAGCGATCGAATTCTCGGCTCAGATGCCGAAGAGGCCTTAACGCAAATGGAAATGAGGCGTGACGCGGCAAATCAGATATTGAATCGAATAAGCCATAAATAGGACATGCACATACAGTATCAAGCCCTGGAATCCAGCTTAAAAAAGCAAATTTATCCTGTCTACGTAATTTTTGGGCAGGATCATTATTTGTTAAACGATGCTGCCTTACGCATCAAAAATGCATGGCGAAGTCGAGGTGAATGCGATACCAAAATCATTGATATTAATACACCATCTGATTGGGCGCAGCTTCTTGATGAGGCAAATAATTATTCGCTATTCTCCGATCTTGTTCTGATTGATGTCCGTTATGAGAAAAAAACCATAGATCAGTCTGGCAAAAAAATTCTGCAACAATACTTGCAAAGCGTGAATCCGCGTTGCCTTGTGATTCTTCAGGCCCCTGAGCTTCAGGCAAAACAATTAGGCTGGTTAAATGAGCATGCGAACGCATTGTGCGTTCAGGTATATTCTTTTAATGAATCAACTTTAAAAAACTGGATAGTCAGGCAGCTGCAACAAAGAGGACTTCAGTATAGTTCTGAAATTCCTGCCTTAATTTATCAGTACACAGAAGGCAATATGCTGGCTTGTGCCCAGGCTATAGAAAAAATATCCCTGATATCTTCTCAAGCTGAATTACTCACGGCTGAGCGTGTGCAGGCACAACTTATTGATCAATGTGAGTACCATTTGTATGAATTAGCTGATGCCTGCCTTGCCGCTCATTGCGGAAAAGCCCTTCACCTTTTAAGGCAAGCAAGACATAACCGCACCGAACCTACCCTGATTCTATGGCTGATGACTCAGGAAATACGCCAGTTAATCCAGTTAACCTGCAAGCTCCGTCAAAAGATATCATTTGCTATAGCCGGCAAAGAATTAAAAATTTGGCCGCAAAAATTCAAAATATACCAAACTGCATTGGCGCGCTTATCGTTGCCCGTGCTTTATGAGTTGCTGCGTTTTTGTAGACAATTAGACGAACGGATTAAAACCAATCATCCCTCGCAAATTTGGGAGCTCCTTGAGCGATTGGCGCTATCATTTTGCCAGGCCCCGCCGCCCGAATTAGACCGAAAGCCGTAATCCGGACATGCAATTGTCTTCAAGGCCTGACAGACTGCTGCACTATTTTTTTAAGCCCTCGATGATTTTCTGGCAGAAAACAGGCAAATCATCTGGCTTGCGTGAAGTAATGAGATTGCCATCTACCACCACGGCCTCATCAAGATATTCGGCTCCGGCATTTTTTAAATCGTCCCGAATGGTGTGATAACAAGTGGCTTTTTTACCAGAAACCACCTTGGCTGAAATTAAAACCCAGGCAGCATGACAAATAGCTGCTACCACAGCACCACGATCAAACGTATTTTTAATGAGATTCAGGTAAGGCTGATGAACCCGCATTTTATCAGGCGCATACCCGCCGGGAATGATGATAGCTGAAAAAGAATCATGCTCCACACTGGATGCCGCAACTTCCGCCTGGACTTCATATCCAAGCTTGCTTTTATACGTTTTCTTTTCTGCCCCAATAATCAATGGCTTAATTCCTTCTTCCCGCAGCCGCAGATAGGGATACCAGAATTCCAGTTCCTGATATTCATTTTCGACAAAAATGCCGACACGCATGTGATTGTTCATAGCTTCTCCTTAAGCTTAGAAAATATTTATCCACAAAATCTGTGGATAATGTTGTGGGCAGAGCATGGAAATCATAATGGGAGCTACTGGACTGCTGATTCATTTTATTTTCATAGTAATACCAGGCTTCTCTTCTTCATCTGGAGGCAAATCAGCTTTTTTTGTGAGGTCAATAACATGTTGTTCTCCAAATTCTTCTTCAAGCTCATTGACAGGTGATTGGGTGAAACCTTGTTTTTTCCCATTGCCAATCTTCGCTCCCATACGTTGATAGGAACTTTCAATAGGCACATCATCCCGACGTACGCTTGAAGCTTCTTCTTTAGCATTTTTTCTAATTTCATCTAACCGTTCACTTCGTTTTGCGTTATCGACCGCATTGTATACGGCAACAACGACAGCAGGAATAATGGTCACTGTGCCCAATATGGCGCCAACGACACCCAGACGACTGGATTTCATGCGTTTCCACCAGGAAACAGGATGAAAATCCCAGGCTTTTTGCATCTCTTTGGTTAAATTCTTGTGCGCCTGCATTTTGCCGGCTTTGCTCTGGTGCAGATTGGTCAGTTCTTTTTCTTCGGCATAATTGCGCGAAAAGTAAATTCCACCAGGCTTCGCCTCTACCTTGGCTGATGCGCCCTGGTCAAGGAGGCTGACAACAGAAGCGGCACCTTGCAATCCTTTATCATTATAAACCTTATCCAGCTGTGATTTTAACGCTCCCGCTTGTTCAACCACCTTTTTTTCATAATCTGCACGGGAAAGCTCATTGATTATTTTAACAATGTCCTTATCTTGCGTATCGAGGATAGCAACCCGGCCGTTGATTGCCTGCGCGCGCTCGTTGCCGCTTTTACAGCCGCCGATTGATGCTTTTTCCACATAAACTGAAAGAGCCTGAACCAGTTTGGCATAATCATGGGTGCAATGAAGATTGTGGGCGACGAGTTTTTGTAAGGCATAACGCGCTTTCACTTCTGGCTCGGCATCACTTTGGGGCGCTATTTTTTTCCATTGTTCCTTAATGGCCGCGATTTGCTGAATTGCGTCTTGACCTTCCGGAGACTTCGAAAAATACGCATCCCTACCTTCTTTTTCAAGGTAACCTCTGTATTTCGCAAATACTTGATCTATTGCCGACTTATTATCGCTTGCTTCATACAGCGTATGCATGAAAGCCATATCAGCCATTAAGGTTGCCTCGCGAATGAGAGGGTCGCGGCTTGTGTGACTCAAAGTTGCGCCAAAACCGTTGACCGGAATATTTTGTACAAAACAAAACACAGGACTTTCAGTATTAATTTGAGAAGCATTATATTGATGCATCCCTTTTAAAATATAGTCTGCCCCCTGCGTCTGGAGATTACCATTGATATCGCCGAACCTGTCATGGAGAGAGGTATAAAGATTATAGATGAATGCTTGAGCCGGCTTGCTTTCATTCTCAAGCAATTCAGAAAAACGATAGTTTTTAGAAATGGTTTGAAGCTTTTTTGCAATATCTTCAATGACCGCATTTCCTCTAATACCTTCTTTAACATCCAAGGACGGTATGCGGATTTGGGTACGGGTATTGGGATTCTCAGTAATGGTGCTGTTTTTGTAATAATGGGTTATCAATTGCCGATCAGCTATTTTGCCTTGACCACGGCCATGAGCCGTTACTTCTGAATGCCTAACCAAAGTGGCAAGCCCAAGCTTGCTATCCACGTGGAGTAAATTATCACCTGAAGCTGTGGTGATTTCCGCGGTATGTTTTATGCCTTTAAAATCTTTAGGCTCTAATATGACGCCTGTTTTATTCACGATTTCCTGCATAAAAATGGCATGCGCTTCCGGCATGATCTTTTTGCGGGCTTTATCCAGCGTTTTATTTAATTTGCTGATATCGAGTTCGCCACCTTTAGTATCTCTTGTCGCTTCTTGTAAGCCCCTGGCAAACTCCCGCATCACTAATTCGTTGACTTTTTTCTGGGCGGACGCAAGCGCCTCTTGTATTTCTGCATTTTTATCCTCGAGCTTTGCAATACTCTGATAAGTTCTTGCCACAAGACTTAAATGAAAATGAAATTCCTGCTGCAGAGGAATAATGCTGCCTGTATCTGCTTTTTTAAGAGCCTTGATAGGAGCTTCCACATAAATTGAGCTGGATTTAGTCCCTTCCTTCTGTTCCAATTCCTCCTTTACCGTCTTTAATTCTTTATTTAAACGACTAAAAAACTGTTGTTTTAAAGCTTCATCATCTTTAATGTCAAGGCTGACTATCGCACCTTCTAATTGCACCAAAACCCGTCCCTGCGGGTCAAAGGCAAGATTATTTTTCTGAGCCTCTCCATAAGCCTTGTTTTTTGCCTTTTCAAGAAGCTCTTGCATGTATTTTGATGAAGTCATAGAGAAATTCTTCCTTCCTTATCGATTTAGTTTAAGTATAGCCAAACTTTAATCAAAGCAGCCTAAGTCGTCATCCATGATTTTAATACTTTACCATGTTGTATAATTTTTAAAAACAAAATGCCAATCTATCGCTCATTATCTATACTTTTACTAAAACCTAAACGGAAAAGAGCAAAATGATGATCAAATACTGGATGTATTTGCTTTTGATGTTATGTTTTTCCCCAACACCAGCATTTGCCCTCTCTGAAGAAGCCATAGATAAGCAGAAAAACGATCAACTGCTTTGCGTGCAGGAAAGAACAGCCCAATGTATTGATAAATGCAAACAAGCAGGTATGACAGATTGCGCGGGGCTTTGCGAAGAAACAGCCAAAAATGAATGCCGTCAGGCTGGAGAATAATCGATTACTGCCTACTGCTGAATATTGAGGCCTTGTTGCTGTTCTTGTTCTTCCCTAGATTGTACAGGTGGCTTTTCAAATTCCTGGCGCATCTCGCTTAATCGATCGCGGAATTTCGCGCTGCCTGCCTCACGCAGTTCTTGCACGGCACGTTCCCGCATATCCTTGTTTAAAGGCCCATCGTCAGTTGTGCCGAGATGTTGCTTGATGAATTTTGCTTGACCGCCTTTTTTAGGCCCATTACACCCGGCGACGAGCGATACAATTTTTACCTGCTTAAATTTGGGATCACTTTCTTTAAGCAGCAGCAGGGAGGCATAAACCTTGTTGGCCATGTCCTTATCAGGACCGCGAATGGTAATGTCGCCACCACCTGGTTTCCATTGCATCAGAAACATTTGCGCTTGTTTAAAAGCCACCCTGGCCTTTTCGTCAGTGGCAAGATTGTCGGAAGACAGATCGGTTACCTTACCGGTATGATCCTGCTTTAAGAGGCCGATTTTTTTATTGCCGCCATCTTCAGCGCCAAAATCCAAATAAGCCCGAATGGCTTCATTCTCTTTTAATTCTTTACTTTTAAACTTGACCGTTCCCGCAGTTTCACTTTGCACCGCAGTACAATTTGCCGTTTCTGAAATCCTGGCATCGATTCCTTCATTAATCTTGGCGACATTGTCAACAAATTCTGTTTTAAAACCCAGGGCATCTTCATTGTCTGCAGTCATAAAATCTTTTTTAGCAGACCAGTCGATGCTTGGAGTTTGAGCATAAGTTGATTTCTCTTTTTCTCCCAGAAGAGATGATTTCATAACAATTAATTGCTCGCTTAAATGATTTAAAATTCTATTTGCTTTAGGTAACTTCAGATATTCTGTGCACTGGCCGCAGTTATGCAGTAATAATTTTACATTTTCAATTTTTTGCCTGCAGTCTGCCTTCTTATCGTTACGCCAGCAGGTTTCGATTTGTTGGATCTGTTTTTGCAACGAAGCAGCAATTTGAATCGCAATATCGTCATTATGGCGTTTTGCATCTTCTAGCAATTGCTCAACAGACGATTCAAGCTTTGCTAACTCGGGATTCTTAATCAGTGGCTTGTATTCGCTTCGGTGTTGTTGCACATATTCTTCCAATGAAGTATCAGGTTCTTTTGCCTGCCAATCATTAAACAACCGTTCCGAGACGCTCATGGTTGCATCATTTGGATCATTTGTTCTTACCCAATTATTACCGCCGGTATTCTTGACCAATATCATGTCATTCACCACGTGAATAACCACAGGTTTTTTGCATACTTTTTGATAATGTTTTTCGGCATCCCTTGAACCAAACAGGCCAGAATTAAAAAAGAAATCTAACGGCCCTGCGCTGTATGCTTTACTTTCCGGCAATTTTGAATAATCAGTATCTTCATAAGAGCCTTTCTTCAACGCTGATATATCGCCATAAGCCCTTTTATTTCCGTTATATCGAATCACGTTTTTCATCTGCTCATCATTATTCGGACTGACTACCCGGCTAAAAATAACTTTGGTATCTTGCATATTCGCAAGGCTTAACAGCTCACTCTGGAGTTTGCTTAATAAAGGCACTCTTTTTTTTATCGCGTTGATAATTTGTTTAGGGTATAACTTGCCAGAGGGGATATGCCAATGCGAAAAGGTTTCAGGCCAGACCATACTTAATCCCTTGGTTTTCATGGCAGCGTTCCAAAGATTTTTTTTAATGCCCCCCAGCACCTTGCTTTGCTCATGTAAATCGCTGACGCCAGCATGCCCATTCAGGCGCGCCACCTTAATCACCTCATTGCGAATCTTAGACATCTCACGGCCAATACCGCCGTCAATAGAAACAACATAGTTACCGCTGTCATCATTCGGCACTTTACGAACATAAGTACTGGCCTGCTTGACAATTTCACCTGCAGCGTATGATTTACCAGCGCCTGATGGACCGCCGATTGGTACGATTAGGCGCTCTGCCCATTTTTCGCCTTCATAATGTTTGGTTGCCTTGTTAAATACGGCATCCATGTACTCTTGACTATAACGTTCTTCTTTCAGGGCTTTTTGATAAAGCTCAACCCCTTCTTGACCAAGCATCGCTTCAAGGGTAACTGGTTCGCCATTACCCGTTTTAATCTCCTTTTTTTGAGCTTTATCATAAAGAAATTCAATGAATTTTTTTCGGTAATAGGCCGGGTCTTTTGCCTCTTCTTCTGTAATTTTATTATCCCTTTTCGCCTTATTAAGTTCTTCCTGCCTTTCTTTTTGATATTTGTCAAATCCATCATACAGCGCTTTTTTTCCTTCTTCACTAAGCTGGCTGACACCTTGAGTCTTACTGTCATACTTGCCAATACTGCCAAGCAAAGAGTTTTTAGCCTGTTCAATCGGGTTTTCTTGATCTGGCAGTTCTACTATAGTTTCTTGAATTTCCTGCTTCTCTTGGGTCATATCATTCACAGCATGTCAATTTACATATCTATAGTATAGAACAGCATGCGCAATAATTTGCCATGCAGGCTGGTTATTCTTTAATTGAACTTTCCTTGAGGTTTTTAATCCATTTATTCCTTTTATCCTTACCCATGTTTTTTTCTTTGATGACATAGTGAAGTATATATAACCCATCCTTACCCTTGCTGACTTTCTGCAACTCATGCTGAATTAAATTTTGGGGTGCAGTTACGCGAAATTCGAAAATAACCTCATCCGGAGATTGCTTGATGATGGCTGTTTTAAGTGTTAGGCCCGATGCCTTTAATTGTTCTATTTCGCTTTCTACAAACTGGATGGGAGTAATTTGGTCTTGAATGCCGGGAATAAATTGGCTGGTAATGAGTTCATGCCAATTATGAATATTTTCATTTTCCGGCACATACTCAATGGTGGTGAATTGCTCTGATTTTTTCCCCCAGGCCGCTTTCCAAACACGCGTGTCAAATACAATATTCTGCCTTTCATCCTGCAAGATATTGACTTCAATCGCGTCAGTTTCAATGGGGGTCGTACTGCAGTATAACTCGCCCTTATAAGTATAAAATTCGACACAATCAGGATTATTTTCTTTTGTGACTTTGATAAGGCGCGAAAGATCGATTGCCCCATGTATTTTAAAGCTTAGGCATATCATACACAAAGCGGGCAATATTATAATGCGCAACAATTCAAGCAGGTTCATAAGGCTTCCCGTCCTTTTACTATACTCCTATTTAAAAGTTTAGAATAAAAAACGGTAAAGCATGAAAAAGGATATCCTTAAAATAGCAAGTCAAGAAAAAACGATAGCCCCTGCTTTCAAAATAAATAAATCCTTTCTGAACACCATTTTCTTTTTCGCGCTTTCGGCATTACTGCTTATTAGCTTTTTTTCTTACTATCAGGTTAAAAGCTTGATTGATGTTAATAACCGCGTCATTCACGCCCATAAGGTCATTCAATCCGTAAACGCAAGCCTCTTTGAACTGGCTGATCTTGAATCGCATTATCGCGGTTTTTTAATCAGCGGCCAGACTCAATTGCTTGAAGAAATGGACGAAATTAAAAAAAATCTTAACCAAAACTTACAAAAGCTTACCCAATTAACTAAAGATAATCCTGAACAGAATCAGCGTGTTTTAAAATTTGCAGCAACTATTAAAACAAGATTACAGATTCTAAGCAGAATTACTCCCCTAAAGATTCATGAAATACAGTCTACAAAAGAGGGAGCCGATCTATTTAATCGCAGCCAGAATTTATCCAACTTGGCTAAAAATTTAGGAGAAGAAATTAAATCCATAGAATCAGCATTATTAAATTATCGTCATCAAAAATTAATATCTGAGGCTGAGGGTACGAGCTTAGCCATTATCGTTGGGAATTCTTTAAGTATTCTTGCCTTAATTGTGGCATTTGCCCTTGCCAATGTTGAGTTAACTAACCGCAAAAAAACTGAGCTCGGATATATGCAGGCACAGGAGCAATTACGCAAAGTACTGGAAGCTTCAAGCGACATGATAGCCGCTTTTGACGAAGGTTTAAAATTTATCATTTTTAATGACTCATACCACAAAGAATTTAAATTGCTTTTTGGCACCTCGATATCGGCAGGTATGTCCATTGAGGCTGCATTGGCAAAGGTACCTGAAAGCAGAAAAGAATTAGTTCATGAATGGAAAGAATCGCTCAGGAGCAATACAACTTCCAAAATCCTGGAGGTTGATGTCAATCATCAAACAAAAACATATGAATTAACAAGCAGCTTGCTGCAAGGTTTAGAATCCGCTCAGGGTGCGGTGCAAAATATCCGCGATATTACCGAAAACATTCGCGAACATATGGAATTACAACAATCATATCAAAATCTCTCCAGCAGCATGCGCGCCCTGGAAGAAAAAAATAAACAGATTTCGTTTCTGGTTGAAATGAGCGATATCATGCTGGCATGCAATACACAAAATGAGTTCATTAGAGCCATGAACAGTTTTACCAAAAAATTATTGGAATTTGCCAGCGGCTTTTTATTCATCATGCACTCTTCCAAAAATGCCCTGGAAAAAATCGTTATCTGGGGAGAGCCCAATGAGCAGCTTGACAGCTTTAGTCCCGATTTATGCTGGGGAATCAGGTTGGGAAGAATGCATCAAGTCGACGAATCGGCCACGACACTGGTTTGTCCGCATACTAAAACCAACCATAAAGACGTATATCATCTTTGCATACCATTAATGGCGCAAAACAATATTTATGGTTTACTGTATCTCGAGACGAGCAAGGAGAGTCCGCCCTTTCATGATGAAAATCAAAGGCTTCTGATTACTGCATTTTCAGAATTAACTGCACTTGCCCTGGCCAACATTCGCCTGAGAGAAAATCTTCGCTTTCAATCTATACACGATGCACTCACTGGACTTTATAACAGACGTTACCTTGAAGAATTTCTTAACCAACAAATTGGGCAGGCGAAACGTGAAAATCAGCAATTTGCCCTGTTAATGCTTGATCTGGATCATTTTAAATCTATCAATGACGCCTACGGTCACGAAGCTGGCGATGAAGTATTAAAAGAGATTGGCGAAGTATTCCGCAATGAGATGCGCGCAACTGATTTAGCATGCCGTTACGGCGGCGAAGAATTTGTAGTATTTATTCATAACATCAATACCGAAAACGCAAAAAATATAGCCGAAAATTTAAGGCTTAAAATTTACCACTTAAACATTAAACACAATGATCAGCAAATAGGCCCAATTACCATTTCTATCGGTATTGCCATTTTCCCAAATAATGGGCAAACAGTTGGAGAACTCCTTGGCGCTGCGGATGGAGCGCTTTATCAGGCTAAAAAGAAAGGCAGAAATCAAGTAGTATTATATGGCAGCCCAGAGCAGGCTCGGTAAAACTAATTCAACTAATTTGAATTAATAGAACCATAATTTATCATGCTCGTGATTCACAAAGCTCCTTGCTTCGGCTTTTTCTTTACCAAAAAATAAACTTGTTCGATTGCATGCTTTAATCCCTTGGCGCTTAGATGCTCCGGTATGGCTTTTATTGCCTTATTATAAATCTGTGTGATATCAAAATTTGTTTTAAACAGCTCATCAATTTCCATTTCATCTACTGAAAAAGGTGGGCCCTGCATTTCATTTTGATTGTATGAAGTAGTTATTAACAACATCTTGGTTTCTGGCTCAAGCAGTTTGGCCATGTGCTCTGAATAGCGGCTTCTTAGTAATTCTGGTAATGCAATGAGAGCCGCTCGGTCATACACTGCATCGACTTTATCGAGTAAGTTTTTATTTAATTTAAAAAAATCACCAGAAAATAAAGTAATTTCATCACTTTGGTAGACTGTAAAATCAGCCATTTCAGTCCGCTTGAAGCGAATCTTGTTTTCATTAAAAAACGCTTTGCATGCTTGCTCATTGAGTTCTACTCCAACTACTTTATAGCCCTGACATGCAAGCCAAGTCATATCGATACTTTTGCCGCATAAAGGAACAAAAACGCGATTGCCCGTATTTAAATCCAGCTCAGGAAAATAACGCTGCATTAATACGTTAGGTTGTGACTGGTTAAAGCCAATCTCATTGAATTGCCAACGTTGTTGCCAGTATTCTTCATGCATCGTAATTAAATCCTAAATTTAAAATACAGCCTTCAAGGTGCAGAGCCTTTACCATGACAATTTTTAAATTTTTTATGACTACCATAGGGGCAGGGGCTATTACGCCCTAATTTCACAGATAAAGATTTCCTCTGATTCCTTGGATGCGTTCCATCAACATAATACCACCGCTCATTAATCCGATGAAACTCACTGATCTCATGGATGGAGCGCTGTTTGCCGCCCTCCATAAATCGGGCAATGAATTCTACAAATCCACAATCAGGTAATTCATTTCTTGCGCTGATAACCTTCAATCCTAACCATTTAACTGACTTAACCCACACTTTAGCATGTGATTCATCGAAGCCTGCTTAAGCCTTAATATTATAGCCGGCGTCTACATAGAGCACTTGTCCTGTAATGGATGCGGCTTTATCGGATGTTAAGAAAGAAGCCGCCTCACCGATATCCTCTATGGTAACGAGTTGATGCAAGGGAGCCTCATTAGCTGCCTTTTCCATCAGCTTATCAAAATCGGCTAAACCTGATGCGGCACGAGTACTGATTGGCCCAGGAGAAATGGCATTAACTCGAATCCTTTTACTCCCAAGCTCCATAGCCAGATAACGCACGGAAGTCTCCAATGCCGCCTTGACTGGCCCCATGAGATTGTAATTTTTAACGACTTTTTCTGCCCCATAATAACTCATGGTAATAATGCTTCCTCCATCGACCATCAGTGGCTCAGCAGCTTTTGCCAACCGTATGAGTGAATGACAAGAAATATCCATGGCCATCATGAATCCTTCTTTAGAACAATCGACAACACGGCCCTGTAAATCCGCTTTTGGTGCAAAAGCAATCGCATGAATCGCAAAATCAAGCCGACCCCAACTGTCTTTTATCTTCTGAAATAAGGCATCGAATTGTGCTTTATCGGTCACATCCAGAGGCATAAAAATGGGAGAAGATACTTTTTCAGCCAAAGGTTGTACATAGCCTTTAGCCTTTTCATTCTGATAAGTAATAGCCAATTGGATACCCTCTTCATGCAATACTTTAGCACAACCCCAAGCAATTGAATGCTCATTAGCAATGCCTATAATCAGTCCTTTTTTACTCTTCATAGGCTCTTAACTCCTGTCTGACGTTCAAGAAGTGACATCGCATGGATCGCCATCATCCCCATGAATTGAGCAGTTTTGAGACATAAATAATCTAGTGCAAATTTAGCCTTGGTATCATCACTCTCTTGTAGAGAGCGCCACCATGAACGATACGATAAGCAACTGAGATCACTTGCCAATGACCACTCCAGGTCTCAATCCAATCCCAAATAAAACGCAAAGCCTCTTCATGCGCGCACTCATTTTGACTGCCCTGGATGAGATTAAGCCCACCGGTGCGTAAGGCCTCATGGAACAAATCAGGATTAGACCAAACGAAATTGGAAGGGGACAAAGCATTAAGGCATTGGCGCGCCCAGAAAGAGACCGTGCGCTCTGCCTGACCAAGTAATCCTGGCAGGCTGGTTGTAGCGGGTCGCCACCAATCTTCCACCTGTAAAAAGCCTTCCGCGAATAAACGCCAAGGCATAGGCTGCCAGCTGTCTTTCTTAAAGCGTACGTCTTTACCCCCAGCAGCACGCTCGATGCAAACAATATTGTTAATGCAATCATGTGCATGAAAGACAGGATAAGTAGCTAGCTCCCATAATAGTCCAGGAGTTTGTGCTAACTGCCAAAGCCAATTAGAATAGGATGAGCCAAGCGCGGCAGGACTTATCCCAGCAGTCCATTTAGCCAGGCTTGCTTGAACCAATTGGGTAAAAAAAGGAAAGAAACTAATGGAAGCGCTTATCTCAGCAGGGATATAACAGCAAGCATCCACATCTTGTGACCATTCTTGTTGTTGGGTGAGTAGTATTTCCTTAGGACAGCATTGCTTTTCTAGTCCATTCATGGCCGATATCCCTGGCATTAAACGCAATCAAATAAGATATAGCAAATCATAGCACAAGATTGAACCTCAGACTTTCTGAACTGCTCGTTTGTGCTAAGCTATAATTTATCATTGCAGCAAACAAGGCGACAATTCATGGACGAACAAGACTTAAAACAAGGGAAAACTACTACACTTAAAGAACATAACCCTTCATGGTCTGAAGGCTTATCTCAATCTTCCCAACTATGGAAGGATTGGCTTTCTTACGCAATTGATTTTGGACAAAGAAGCATTTTATTTTTCGACACATTGCGCCAACGCGCCAATGATATGATGGCGCATGAACAACAAGGCATGCCACCGCCTTTGCATTTTAAATACGAGCTAGTATTGGATGGTAGAACCTTAGAGCCTAAAACGAATTATGCCTTACTTAAAATCCTTGAGGTCGATGAGGTGTGTTTTGCCGATTGCTATGATCCCAATAAGCCGCCTGTTATCATCGTCGATCCCCGTGCCGGCCATGGCCCAGGGATTGGTGGCTTTAAACGAGATTCTGAAATAGGAATCGCTCTGCATCGAGGTCATGCCGTTTATTTTGCTATGTTTTATCCTCACCCTATCCCGCATCAAACGCTGTCTGATGTACTAGCGACGATAAAACAGTTTGTGAAACAAGTAAAAACCTGGCATCAAGGCCAATCTCCCATCCTTTATGGCAATTGCCAGGCCGGTTGGATGTTGGCGTTACTGGCTTCCGATTGTGAAGGCTTGGTCGGTCCACTCGTGATGAATGGCTCACCCATTTCCTATTGGGCGAGTAGCAAAGAAGAAACCAACCCCATGCAATTACTGGGTGGACTTTTAGGAGGGGTATGGCTCACTCGCTATCTTGCTGATTTGAATGATGGAATGTTTGATGGCGCTTGGCTTGTGCAAAATTTTGAATTCTTAAACCCAACTACCGCCATCTGGGATAAATACCGCCGTCTCTTTGATGAGATAGATACCGAGCGCGAGCGTTTTTTAGATTTTGAACACTGGTGGAATGGCTTTTACCAATTTAGTGAGGAGGAAATCACAGAAACAGTGGCAAGCCTTTTTATTGGAAATAAGTTCGAGCGTGGAGAAATTCCTATCCATCAGGATTGTGTCTTTGACTTAAAACGCATTCATAATCCCATCGTGATTTTTGCATCCCAAGGCGATGAAATTACCCCACCTTATCAAGCATTGCATTGGTTAAAAACCATTTATCCAACAACCCATGATTTAAAAAAAGCCAAGCAACGCATTGCTTATCTTGTGCACCCGACGGTGGGACATCTGGGCATTTTTGTTTCGGCTAAAGTGGTTCGCTTGGAGCATCGCGCCATTTTAGAACATTATGCGGCTATCGAGACATTATCCCCCGGTTTATATGAAATGATTATCGATAACCCCACAGGCGACCCAGATTGCAGCAAGGAGCAGTACAAGGTTCGTTTTGAGGAACGCGATCTTGCAGAACTTTGTTCGATCAAGGCTATTGAGCCCTTTGAAAACGTACGTAAAGCCTCTGAAGCCAACGATTATCATTATCGTGTCCTTTGTCAACCTTGGATTCGAGCTTTTAGCAATCCCCTTTTAACACTGTGGTTAGAAAAAATGCACCCCATGCGTTTAAGTCGCACGATCTTTTCCGAAAAAATCAGTCCCACCATGCGTACCGTTGCCTGGTTAGTAAAAGCCGTAGAAGCAAATCGTCAGTCAGTTACAGAAGAGAACACATTCAAAAAACTGGGGCAATTGGGTTCTGAAATGATTCGTTCCTCAATAGAAGTCATAAAAAATAGACGAAATGAGTTTATGGAGCAGCTGTTTGAATCTCTATACGGGGAATGAAAATGTGAATAACGATCTCATTGTGATTACAAGCCTAGCCCGCACACCCATTGGTCATTTACTAGGCTATTTTAAAGACCTCACTGCCTATGAATTGGGTGCCTATGCGATCAAAGCAGCAATCGAGCGTGCTCATTTAAAGCCAGATGATATTGAAGAAGTATTCATGGGGTGTATCTTGCAAGCAGGCCTTGGCCAAGCACCCGCAAGGCAAGCAGCCATTGCTGCTGGAGTTCCTCATCATGTGGGCTGCAGCACCATTAATAAAATGTGTGGCTCAGGCATGAAATCCATCATGCTAGGTTTTGATGCCATTATGGCAGGCACTCATAACGTCATTGTGGCCGGTGGTATGGAGAGCATGACCAATGCCCCCTATTTGTTAACGAAAGCACGCGTTGGCTATCGCCTAGGCCATGGACAGCTCATCGATCACATGTACTTAGATGGCCTTGAAGACGCTTATGAGCGAGGGACCTTGATGGGCGTTTTTGCAGATAACACCGCTAAAAAATTTGGTTTTAGCCGCAAGAGCCAAGATGAATATGCCAAAACCTCCATCCTGCGGGCACAACAGGCAACTAAAGAAGGCCGTTTTAATTTTGAAATAACCCCCGTGACCGTTACAACCGCCAAAGAAGAGAAAATTTACACAACTGATGAGGGCCCACAAGCCGTTCTCATTGAAAAAATCCCTTTACTCAAACCAGCCTTCAGTAAATACGGCACGGTAACGGCTGCAAATTCCAGCAAAATATCCGATGGGGCAGCAGCCATGGTCTTAATGCGCTCTTCAAAAGCCGAAGCATTAGGCATCAAGCCTTTGGCTGTCATTCGCGCGCACGCGTCTTATGCCCACGAGCCAGGTTGGTTTACAACTACCCCAGCAGCTGTCATCCGACGATTAATTAAAAAAGTAGACTGGACACTGGATTCCGTGGATTTGTTGGAAATCAATGAGGCCTTCGCGGTTGTTCCCATGGTAGCCATGAAAGAGCTCAATATTCCGCATGAGAAAGTGAATGTTCACGGTGGCGCTTGTGTCTTAGGGCATCCCATCGGTGCATCGGGAGCTCGTATTGTGGCAACCCTAATTGGAGCATTGAAGTACCATGAAAAAAAGAGAGGCATTGCCGCCATTTGCATTGGCGGAGGCGAAGCAACCGCACTGGCCATTGAGATGATGGATTAAACAAGCATGGGTATTTTAAAGACATTAAAGGTAATAATCCCTTCAATAGTACTTATTGCAGCTTCTACCGTTTCTGGTTTTGCTCTCAGTCCAACATTGGGTTCCCAAAACAATATCATCTTGGCAGCTCACGGCCATAGTGGACATTAAACAGATATTCCCCAGCATTGCTGACTGAAACGTTATTAGGCAGGTACGAATCAGTTCGACCTGCCTTTTTTAGGTCTAATAATGAATAGCCATATAATTGCCACGGATTGACGTCAGTATTTTTTTCAATTTTTGCAAATTGGCGGCAGTGCCTTCTTTATCATTAGTATCCCCTGTTTTATCAAGACGCACGGCAAGTAGATCGACATATTTACTGTCTCGCTTGACCGCAGCCAATTTTTCGGAAGATAAACTCTGACTTAATGCCGGTAGAGCATTCACCAAATCCCGAACAGCAAATGCATGATGGTGAATTTTATCAAGTTGGTTGTTAGCCACCGCTTCATCCATTGCTTTCATGTGCTTATCAATTGCTTCCCAAACGCCTGAAATCGTTGTTGGGAGAGGTTCAACCTGTGTATCATGATTAGCAGCATGTAAAGGTGATAGCAAGAAAAATAAAACCACAAACACATGGAATAAACCCTTTGCTTCTTTATTAATGCGTTCAGCTATTTGATTCATCGCGATTCTCCTTGAAAGTTTTTATTGGTATAGATATGTTTTTCACGCCAGCCTTCAATGGCGTTATAGACGGTGGGTACCACAAGCATATTTAAAAAGGTGGAGGTGAACAATCCTCCCAACAGCACTTGCGCCAAAGGGCGCTGAAGCTCCTTGCCGGCGGGCGATCCCCACAACAGGGGAATTAAGCCAAGGGCTGCCGTTGCTGCAGTCATTAATACCGGTACTAAGCGGTCAAGAGTACCTTGAATCACCACTTGTTCGCGCGATTGTCCTTGGACACGCAATTGATTGTAGTGGCTCACTAAAATAATCCCATTACGTGCCGCAATGCCAAATAAGGTGATAAAACCAATCATGGCCGCTACACTCATCTCACCACTGAAAAGAAACAGGGAAACCACCCCACCAATCAGCGCCAGTGGCAAATTAAACATCACCAGCAGTGCTTCACGCAATGTACCAAAAGCTTTATGCAGTAGAATCAACATGATAAAGATAACGAGACCACCAAAAATGAGTATGACACGTGAAGCCTGTTGCTGACTTTCAAATTGCCCACCATATTGAATAAAGTAACCTGTTGGCAATTGAATTTTTTCCTTGATTTTTTGCTGCACCTCTTGAATGACACTGCCTAAATCCCGGCCTTGCACGTTAAAGGCAATGACTAAAAGACGCTGCACATTTTCACGGTTTATCGCAAAAGGCTGAGGCTCTAGTCGAATATCAGCCACGGCACGCAAGGGAATTTTGGTCTCTTTGTCTTGAGCCCCGTGAGCATCAATGAGCATGGTTTGGATTGCTCGAACATTGTCACGCTCCGCCTTGCTCATCCGAACATATAAATCAAACGTTCGCTGCTCCTCAAGAATGCTTGATACAGCCACTCCATTAAGCAAGACTTGTACATCTTCAGACACTTGCCCCACATTAATACCATAGCGCGCCGCTTTCTCGCGATCGATTTTAATGATCAATTGCGGCACATTGATTTGTTGTTCCTTGTTAACATCCACCACCCCAGGAATCGTTTTTAACAGCGTTTCTATTGATTGCCCTAATTCGTTGAGTTTAGCTAAGTTATCACCAAATATTTTCACAGCCACTTGCGCTCGAACCCCAGATAACACTTCATCCATACGATGAGCAATGAATTGCCCGACGTTAAATACGGCGCCAGGAATGTTCGCTAAGTCAGCACGGATACGACGCAGCAACTCGTCCGGTGGCATTGCTTTGTCTTTATCGAAATCAAGGCGCACATCAAATTCACTGACGTTAGGTGGCAATGCATCTTCATCCAATTCACTACGCCCCGCACGCTGCGCAATGGAGATGACTTGCGGGTATTTAAGTAAGGTTTTGCGGATTTGGCCTCCCAAACGCATGGATTCATCCAGGGATGTACCAGGAAGTGTAGTCATCGCGATAATAAAATTACCTTCATGAAACTCAGGCAAGAAGGACGTGCCAAAAAAAGGCAGCAAGGCTAACGCAAAAATAAAAGCCGTCCCTGCTAAAGCTACCACCGTTTTGCAATGGGCCAAAGACCAGTGTAACCAGGTTAAGAAATGCCTTTTTAGCCAAACAACAAAAGGGGTTTCGGATTTGTGATGTTCACTTAAGTCCTGACCAGCTAAATCATTCCGTTCATCTTGAGAAAGAGCGTGCAAAGTCACATGAACATCCTGCTTTTTTTCAGCTCGCCCCACCAAAAGGAGGTAACAAAGGGCCGGCACCGCGGTGATAGATACGACAAGAGAGCCCATGACGGATGCAATGTAGGCAATCGCTAAGGGACTAAAAATCCGCTCAGCAATACCTGACAAAAAGAAAATCGGTAAAAACACCAAGCTAATAATAATAGTGGCATAGACCACAGAACTTCGAATTTCTAAGACAGCATCAAACACCACTTGAATGGCTGAAAGTGGTGTTTGAGCTAAACGATTAAGCCTTAAGCGATGCACCACATTTTCGACCGTGATAATACCATCATCCACCACCTCTCCGATGGCAATGGCCATCCCTCCTAGCGCCATGGCGTTAATACCAAAACCAAAATAATAAAGCACAAGAATTCCCACTACAAAAGAAACAGGCATGGAAATGAAAGTAATGAATGAGGCTCGCCAATTCATCAAAAAAAGAAAGAGCACAGCAATCACAATGATCGCCCCTTCAATCAACGCCTTCGTTAAATTATGAATCGCTGACTCGATAAAATTAGCCTGGCGAAACACTTCCGTGATTAATTCAACCCCAGCGGGTAATGAGGTCTTAATCTCTGCTAATGCTTGCTCTACTTTGCGAGTCGTGGTTAGGGTATCTGCACCATAAATTTTTGAGATTGTGCCAATAACTGCATTTTCCGTATTATAAGCACCATCACCACGCTTTATTTCACCACCGAAAGCCACTGTAGCGACATTATTGATGGTAATAGGGACGCCATTGCGAACCGCAATTAAGGTCTTTTTGATATCATCCAACGTCTTAATACGCCCCATTGTTCCTACTACAAATTCGGTCCCTGCTTGGTGGATAAAGGCACCAGGCACATTTTGATTTGCAGTAGCCAACACTGACCGAACCTCTTCCACTGTCACCCCGTAGGCAAGCATTCGCTGTGGTTGAAGCTGTACCTGATACTGTTTAACTTCTCCTCCAACAGAAACGACTGACGCAACTCCCCCAAGAGCCAAAATTCGTGGGCGTATCGTCCAGTCTGAGATGGTACGCAGTGTTTCAGGGCTCGCTGTTCGACTGACCAAGGCATATTTGACCATCCATCCGACGGCCGAAATCACAGGCAACATGACTGGAGCATTAACCCCTGGCGGCAGGCGGTTGGCCACTTGCTGAACGCGCTCGTTAACCAACTGGCGATTACGATAGATATCTGTTCTGTCATCAAAAACAACGGTAATGGTCGATAACCCAACAGATGTTTTTGAGCGCACACTCACCACCCCAGGTGTTCCATTAATAGCGCTTTCCAAAGGATAGGTCACAAGGGTTTCCATATCCTGGGGCGCCATACCTGGAGCTTCGGTTTGCACAACCACTTGCGGTGGAGCAAATTCGGGGAAAACATCCACAGGCATTCGTTGTAAGGCATATCCTCCTAATAAACAAAGAATAAGCGTCAGTGCTAACACTAAGGGGCGATTATGTAAGGACCAGGTGATTAAATGGGTAAACATTTAATGGGTTTCCTTTTTGACAGGTTGCGGCTTACTTCCACCGCTAAGCCACAGTGTGTAGATCTGACGAAGCCCTTGAGTTACCACTTCATCTCCAGGCACAAGCCCATCGATGATTTCGGTGTACTCGTCATCGCTCATCCCAGTGCTGACAAAGACACGTTCGTATTCATTTCCATTCCGTGCGAAAACAAATTGTTCGCCATTGGTTTGTAGGAGTGCTGCGTTGGGGATAGCAAGTGCGGTATCATTATGGCTTAAAATAACGTTAGCACGAACGAACATGCCAGGCTTAAGCAGATTGGCTTTATTATCAAGGCTGATTCTCACATTCACTGTACGGGTCAATGGATCAAGACTGGGTTCAATCAAAATGATTTTGCCTGGGAAAACCTCCTTGGGATAGCTTAGCGCATGAATATTGACCGCTTGCCCCACTTTGATCTTGCCTAAATCTTCTTCGTAAACTTGGGCAATGACCAAAAGCTTATCGCGATTACTGATGTGAAAAAGTACGGTGTTTGGTTCAACAGCTTGACCTAAATTGACATTACGAGCATCGATGATTCCGGCAATCGAGGCTTTTACTGCAATGCTAGGTGGTGGATTACCAATTAACCTCGATTGCACAACCGCCAATTGCTGCCCTACTTGAACAGCATCGCCTAAATTGACATCAATGGCAGTCACGCTACCACTAATTCTCACACTGACATCTGCTTGAGCATCAGGGAGGAGCTGAATTTGACCGTTTAATGCTAAAAGATTGGACATGGAACGAGGCGCCACCTCGGCCACTTTAATGGCAAGCATTTTGGTTTGTTCAGGCGTTAAATGAACAGGACCTTTAGCCCCTTCACTAACCTCAATTTCTTCACCATGAGGGAAGCTTGGCGTTGAAAAAAACAAAACCAGCAAAATACCTGCTAATGCAATTGTTCTAACCCTTTGTCGAAAGATAACAGTCATTCCCATTCCTTTGATAAGCTAAATAAGGACAAAAGCCTTTCGTGTTGCCAGGACCCATGGCAGTACATAAGGCTACGTAGACTTGTAAATATTTTTCCAAGGTGGCTAAATAGGTCATCTGCAAATCATTTTGTTGCCGCTGCACTTGCAGCACATTCAAGAAAGAGATTTGGCCACCCTCATAGGCTTCGCGAGCGAGCTTGACATTCTCAACACCTAACTTAAGAGAAATGTTTTGCGTTTCCCTAAGACTCATTTGAAGTGCTTTCAATTGGGCATAATTACTCGCTATTTCCGTTTCAATGCTTAAATCCAAGGCACGTAAAGCCATTATAGCTTGAGTTCCCGTGCGGGCGGCTTCCAAAATTCGTCCTTGATTACGATTTAAAAGAGGAAGTGGGACAGAAAGGGTAACACCCAAGGTGCGGTCAGCTGGTTGAGGCGGACCCTCTTCCACCACAATTTTATCTTGTTGGACACCAAGCCCAACCGTCCAATCAGCAAAACGTTCGGCTTTTGCCAAACGGCTATCGGCACTGGCGCGATGAATCGATAAGGCGATGGCTTGACGATCAGGACGATTTTTAAGTGCCAATGTTTTTAGGATGGTTAATTCAGGGAGTTTTTGTTTCGTCATTAAACCGCCTCTAAGTGATAGAGGAGACTCTGCTGCTCGTCCCATCAATTGATTTAGCAAGGCATTTTGACTGATGAGAAAGCTATGTAATAAATGCTTTTCTTGAACAATGCGTAGATACTCAATCCGAGCTGCATTCTCATCCAACTTTGAAATTTCGGCCGCATGATAACGGTTATGGATCACGTCAACTAATTCCTTATTGATTTTTAATAAATAATTCAGCTGTTGTAAACGGCACTCAGTAATCACTGCCGCATAAAAGGCATTCGCAACTTTGGCGCTTAATTGACGCTCTGCTTCCTTAATTTCGGCAATCGCTTTCAACACATCCAGGTAGGCAACCGTCTTTTGTTTTGCAATACGTCCAGAAATAGGAAATGCTTGACTAAAACCAGCACTGCGTGAATATTCCCCTTCATCATTAAATAGGCGGTCGTCATTATTTGAGAGATTAAGGCTTGGATTGGGCCAAAGGCCAGCTTGTATCAAACGAGCCTTTGCAATAGCCACATTATAGCGAGCTGCTTTTAAATCCTTATTACTAGCAAGAGCAATTTGCGTCATTTCCTCAAGACTTAAGCTCGATTTCCCTATTGCCACAAAGGACGTAAGTAATAATACAATTACAGCTAAACATGCTCTCATAATTTTATCCGTCGTAGCCTAAGCGCATTAATAATGACTGAAACGGAAGAAAGGGCCATAGCAGTCGCAGCAATGATTGGGCTTAAGAGCATGCCTGTTAGCAGGTACAAAACCCCTGCTGCCAGCGGTACACCCAGTACATTATAAATAAAAGCAAAGAATAGATTCTGGCGTATGTTACTCATGGTGCCTTCTGACAAACGACGAGCTTTAGTAATACCACGCAAATCCCCATGTAGTAAAGTAATGCCAGCGCTTTCAATAGCCACATCAGTACCTGTGTTTGCCCTATCTGTTGCGGGAGTAAACTTTGACTTGTTTCATCAAGACAGAACAGGCTTAATGCCCAGCGCCGCCATGTCCCCCATGCCCACCAGCACCGTGCCCTCCGTAACCTCCATCCACTTCTTGTGAACCTTGTTTCACGGCACCCTCACACGAGTTCAAAAAAAAGGTTGCCAAAACCAGCCCCATGAAAACTCCAATGATCCTGATTGTTTTAAAAAACGACATGTAACCCTCCTTGTAAATAAAAACGTTTGTTCCTCTTATTTTTCTAAAGCCTTAGCGAACTTGTTTTTTATTAAAGTCTTTGCAATCAAATCGCTCACATCCATCGCATTGGTTTTATGACGGATGGTGTTGCAGGTGATGATGTGCACCCCGTTCATCCCCGATAATAAAGAATAAGCCTCTTTTGCAAAAAGCGCATGCACCCCAATACAAATCACTGACTTAATCCCCGCCTGTTGTAATTGTTTTACCGTCTCCACCATGGTTCTGGCGGTGGAAATGATATCATCCACTAATACAGGCGTTGAGGATTCAAGTTCAGGGATGAATGGCATTGAAATAGCCACCTCTTTATCACCACGGCGAATCTTTTCTAAAATCGCATAAGAAAAAGGGCCTTTTTCTGCAATATCGGCAACCCACTGCTCACTTTCCATATCAGGGCCAATAAGAATTGGTTTAGGAACATGGTGTTTAATCCATGCCGCTATAGTATTGGTGGTATGCAACACAAAGGTGGGAATTGAGTAGATTTCATCCAGTGAATGATAGCGATGCAAGTGGGGATCAATCGTCATCAACCAATCGAATGAGCTGGATAAAATGTCTGCAAAATAGCGCGAAGTAATGCCTTCACCTTCATGAAAGCGTTTATCTTGCCGGAGGTAAGAAAGATAAGGGGCAATCAAACCGATTTTTTTAGCCCCTAATTCTTTGGCTGTCTTAGCGAAAAAGAGCAAAGGCAATATTTTTGCATCAGGCTGGTTTAAGCTATCAACCACAATAAGGTCACGATTTTCAACCACCGAATTAATCTTTACATAGCACTCAGTATCTGGGAAACGATGTAAGGTAACATCACCCACGTCAACTTCAAGTACCTCTTTTAACTGCTGACTGATTTCGGAGGATTCAAATAATGAAAATAAAATGGGCCTCAAGACTTCTCTCCCAGAGAAATGATGTCATGTTTGTCGCAAAGAAAATCACGTGTATAGGTTAGTTCACCTGAGGATTCTGAATGAATCGTAAATAAAGGCTCGCCTTTTTCAACAACCGTGCCAAGATGAACATGTAAGTCAACCCCGGCTGATTTAGATTTAGGGGCTCCGGCTAACTTTGCAATTTTTGCCAACATTCGATTATCAATCACAGATATCTTACCTGTTTGTTGAGCCACAATAGGATGAGTAAAACGTGCCTTAGTCAATTCCCTCATCCCACCCTGAGCCTCACAAATGGCCTGAAATTTTTTAAAGGCTTGTCCGCTATCCAATAATTGCTTTGCAATGGACTTCCCTAATCCAGGTTGTACTTGCGAAGAAAACTCAAGCGCGGCACCAGCAAGAGTCAACGCTCGTTCACGCAAATCATTGGGCGCATCAGGAAACCCTTGCAACACGGCCAAAACATCACGGGCTTCTAACGATGGGTCAATGCCATGTCCTACCGGTTGCGACCCATCCGTCAATAAAGTCAGGACAACCAATCCTAGCTCTTTACCCACCTCCTCAAGCGATTGTTTAAGAAGGAACGCCATAGACTGATTCCTGACTTTGGCAGTAGGCCCCACGGGAATATCAATGACCGCATGCGTGGCGCCTGTTGCAATTTTTTTAGAAAGAATAGAAGCCACTAATTGCCCTTCACTATCTAAATCGATGGCTCGCTCCACTCGGATGAGCACATCATCAGCAGGACTTAAACTCACAGCCCCACCCCATACGATACAGCCGTTTTCTTGCTCAACCACTCGGCGCATCTTTTTAGAGCTTAAGTGGACTGGCGCCAAAGTCTCCATGGTATCTGCAGTCCCCGCGGGGGACGTAATGGCACGCGATGATGTTTTGGGAATCATCAATCCAAAAGCAGCCACGATAGGAACCACAATCAGCGTCGTGCGATTTCCCGGCAATCCTCCCACGCAATGTTTATCCACAATAAGAGGCGAAGGCCAGGATAAACGTTCACCACTATCAATCATGGCTTTGGTGAGTCTCATGATTTCCGTACTGTTTAGCCGTCCTGCGCTACTTGCCGCTAGAAAAGCGGAAATTTGCACATCAGAAAGTCGGCCGCTTAACACATCATCAATAATGACCTTCATTTGCTCAAAAGACAGTTCATTGCCATAAATCTTGGTATGCACATAGCTTAAGGATTCCAAGGGTTTTGGATGAGAGACCTGAATTTCATCGCCTTCTTTGGCATGTAACGAATCCCAGGCATAATCTGACAAACCAGCCTCACCTGGTGCTAGAAGCTCTGAGGTCACCACATTGAGGGTGGCTATAATGGAGCGGCTACCTAAAGTCACTTGGATACGGGTCTGTACTTCAAATCCTTCCGAGTGACAGACATGGCAATCCTCGCGCATGTAAATAATGGCTTCATGATAGGTTTTAATCCCTAAATGCTTTAAACGAAGCCCATGAGGGGTTTTCTTACTCACAACAAATCCTCCGTTTGCAGATAAGAAGGAATCGTGCAAGAAAAACCGAATTGCTTTTCAATCTTTTCTTTTAATGATTGAGCAGAGTGGGGTTCACCATGAGTAATAAAGACTTTTTTAGGCGGCCTAGCAAAGTGCTTAAGCCATCCTAACAGTTCTTGATAATCCGCATGAGCCGACGTACTGCTCATAACTACCACCTGGGCTCGTATCGGAATAAGACTCCCATGAATTTTGACTTGTCTCTCCCCATTCACAATTCGAGCACCACGAGTGCCACCCGCCTGAAAGCCAGTAAATAACAAAGTGCTTTTGGGATCGGGCGCAAACACTTTCAAATGATGGAGAATGCGACCTCCTTGCGCCATGCCACTAGCCGCTATGATGATTTGCGGCATGTGATGGCGGTCAATCTCCTTGGATTCCTCAGGTGTATTCACATAAGTAGCGATACGGCATAATCCCTGACATTGCTCTGCCGTTAAATGATGGTCTTCTTTATAGGTGCAGAGCAAATGAGTCGCGTCAATGGCCATAGGGCTATCTAAAAAAACCGGAATGTTTTTGGGTATAGCCCCTTGTCGTTTCAATTCGTAAATAAAATAAAGAAGACTTTGAGCACGTCCTACTGCAAAAGCAGGAATAATGACCGAGCCCCCTCGTTTAACGGTTTGATTAATCACTTGAGCCATTTGCGGTAAGGGATCTGTGGCATCATGCAATCGGTCGCCATAGGTGGATTCCATGACCAGGTAATCCGTTTCTTCAATAGCAGTCGGGGCTTTCATGACGGGATCATAAGGACGGCCAATGTCTCCAGTAAACACAATGGAACCCTTTGGGGTTTTTATTTTGACCATGGCGGCGCCGACGATGTGGCCGGCACGATGATACTCAAAACTGAAATCGTGAAACAATTGATGCGGAGTATCAAAATCGATCGTTTCAAAATAATTTAATGCCGTCTGAGCTTCTTTTTCAGTATAAAGAGGGAGAGCAGGCTTATATTTTGAAAAACCATATTTATTGGCCAAGCGGGCTTCTTCTTCCTGCAAATGACCACTGTCAGGTAACAAAATCGAGCATAGCGCTTTGGTGCCGGGTGTCGCGTAAATTTTGCCTCGGAAGCCATTTTTGACGAATAAAGGAAGATAACCCGTATGGTCAATGTGAGCATGGGTGAGAATCACCGCATCAATATCATGCGGGTCAATAGGCAATGGGGCCCAGTTGCGCAAGCGCAATTCTTTATAGCCTTGAAAAAGACCACAATCAATCAGAATTTTTTTAGAACCAACAGTCAAAAGGTATTTTGAGCCGGTGACGGTCTGAGTAGCCCCTAAAAAAGTTAATTTCATCTTGCCTCCGTTAAGCCTGCTGTTTTTTCAAATCCACTTGGTTTCGCCACATCACATAAACCACCGGAATCACAATTAAGGTCAGCAGCAGTGCCGAAAAAACTCCACCCACCATGGGCGCTGCCAGACGTTTCATGACATCAGCCCCTATGCCTGTGGCCCACATCACCGGTAATAAACCAAGGATGTTAGCCAACCCCGCCATCACCATAGGACGAATACGTGAGACTGCACATTGTTGTACCATTTGAATCAAATCAGGCAAGGTTTTGAGCAATCCTTTTTCTTTTTGCTCGCTGTAGTCCGAGTCAAGATAAGCGAGCATCACCGCACTTGTTTCAGCCGCAACACCGGCGAGTGCGATCATCCCCACCCAAACGGCAATACTCATGTTGTAACCTAATAAATACAGCAATAAAAAGCCGCCAAATAAAGCAAAAGGAACGCCAAGCATCACCATCAAGGTCTCAGTGATGGTACGGAAGGTAAAGTAAAATAAAACAAAAATGATGACTAAAGTCAGTGGTACAAAAATTTTAAGCCGCTCATAAACCCGTTGCATAAATTCGTATTGACCCGACCAAGCCAACGTGTAGCCCGGGGGCAATTTGACTTTCGCGTTGACCGCTTGCTTTAATTCTTCCACATAGCCACCAATGTCCCGGCCACTGATGTCAATGAAGACATAACCTGCTAACATGCCATTCTCATCGCGAACCATAGCGGGGCCTGAACGAAAGGTTAAAGTCACCAATTGCGCAACAGGTACTTCCGCACCACTGGGGGTCTTGACTAAAATACGATTGAGTTTGTCAGGTTCGTCGCGCAATTCTCGCAAATAGCGCACATTCACGGGGTAGCGCTCACGTCCTTCAATGGTTGTTGCGATGTTTTCACCACCCACAGCCGACTCAATGATGCGGTTGACATCCATTATGGTTAAGCCGTATCGAGCCAGCTCATCACGATGGATTTCAAAATCAAGAAAATATCCGCCAGCTACTCGCTCCGCATAAACCGTACTTGTTCCCTTCACTTCTTTAGCCACCATTTCAATTTCTTTGCCAATGGCTTCGATTTTTTTAATGTCAGGACCAAAAATTTTAATCCCTACAGCAGTCCGAATTCCTGTAGTGAGCATGTCATTACGCGCTTTAATCGGCATAGTCCAGGCATTGCTCACGCCGGGAAATTGCAAGGCTTTATCCATCTCGGCAACCAGGCTTTCATAAGTCACACCTTTGCGCCAAAATTTTTTAGGTTTCAGCTCAACAATGACTTCCATCATGCTGAAAGGGGATGGATCGGTGGAGGTATCGGCCCGTCCTGTTTTTCCAAAAACGTGTGCGACCTCAGGGAATGCTTTTAATCTCTTATCCATTTTCTGAAGCAACTCAGTCGCTTGAGTGACCGAAATACCTGGTAAGGTCACTGGCATATACAAAATGGTGCCTTCATAGAGAGGTGGCATGAATTCGGAACCAATGAGTTTATAAAGAGGCACTGTAGCTAATGCTGCCAGCACTGCTATCACCACTACAAAAGTACGGTATTTCAAGGATAACCTTAAAATAGGTGCATATATTTTTTGTAGAAACCGCGTAATCGGATGTTTTTGTTCAGGGATGATTCGACCACGCACCAAAAGAGGCAATAACACAGGAATTAAGGTGATGGCAAGTAAAGCGCTCATGAAAATGGCCAGGTTTTTGGTGTAAGCTAAGGGTGAAAACAGCCGCCCTTCTTGAGCCTCCAGTGTAAAAACAGGCATAAAAGAGATAGCAATGACTAAAAGCGATGAAAAAATAGCAGGTCCTACTTCTTTCGCCGAATCAATCAAGACCTGAGTGCGATCACCCAGGCTTCCCTTCGCCTCCCAATCCGCTAGGCGTTTATGAGCATTATCGACCATGATGATGGCTGCATCGACCATATCGCCAACAGCAACTATAATGCCACCGATGGACATGATGTTAAGGCCAACATGTAAGAAATAAATGGGAATAAAAGAAATCAAAATCGCAAGCGGCAAGGTAATAATGGGAATGAGTGCGGAACGAAAATGTCCTAAAAACACAATGATAAGTAAACCGACCACGGCAAGCTCTTCAATCAAATTCCAATTGGCCGTGGAAATGGCCTCTCGAATGAGGTTACTTCGGTCATACACGTTAACTATTTTTATGCCTTCAGGAATCGCTGAGGCCAATTCTTTTAACTTCTCTTTGATGCGGCCAATCACTTGCAGCACGTCTTCCCCAAAGCGCATGATGACGATGCCACCTACTGCTTCTCCCTCGCCGTTTAAGTCGACAACACCTCGGCGCATATCAGAGCCAAGCTGAACAGTTGCCACGTCACGCAGCAAAATCGGTGTGCCATTGGCATTGGTGCCCACTGCAATTTTTTCAATATCATCGGTGGATTTAATGTACCCGCGGCCACGAATCATATACTCAACACCTGAGAACTCAATGACCCGCCCACCGGTGTCATTATTACTCATGCGAATTTTTTCAACAATCTCAGGAACCGATAGGTTGTAGGCAAGGACTTTGACCGGATCCAAATTGACTTGGTATTGCTTGACAAACCCACCCACACTCGCTACTTCAGACACCCCTGGGACTGCTCTTAACCAATAACGCAAATACCAATCTTGAAACGTGCGAAGCTCCGCCAGATTATGCTTCCCATTTTCATCGACCAAGGCATATTGATAAATCCAACCCACCGGTGTGGCATCAGGGCCTAATTGAGGTGTTACGCCTTCGGGTAATTTTCCAGCCAGCTGGCTCATGTACTCCAAGACACGAGAACGCGCCCAATAAATATCGGTACCATCCTCAAAAATGATATAGACATAGGAAAAGCCAAAATCAGAAAATCCCCGTACAGCAACAACCTTGGGTGCGGATAAGAGGGCTGTGACAATAGGATAAGTGACTTGATCTTCCATCAGATCGGGCGATCGCCCCATCCAGGTCGTATACACAATGACCTGAGTGTCTGAAATATCAGGCAATGCATCCATGCGGGTATTCTTTAAGGCGATGTAGCCCATGAAAGAAAACCCAAGCACAAAAAGCAGCACAATAAATCGATTGCGTGCGCAAAATTCAATAATCCGTTCAACCATAAAATCCCTTTATTCTAAAGGCAAAACCACGCCTTTCTGCTATTAGAGCTTCTTTCTCCACCACAATATATGTCTGGAAAGAATGTCTATTTATGTTGCATGCCTCCCATGGCCGCTTTCAACTGGCTCTCTGAATCAATGAGGAAATTGGCAGATGTAATAATTTGATCACCCTCTTTAACTCCTTTGACTATCTCAAGCAAATCCCCTGCCCTAACCCCTAAGGTCACATCTCGCCATTCAATTTTGCCATTGCCATGGTAAATAAATACCACTGCACGCTCACCGGTTATCAAAACCGCATTTTTAGAAACAACCAGTCGCTTGCCTAAAGGAATTTTTAAGTCAATATTGGCATACATCCCCGGTTTTAATTGGTCCTTAGTATTATCCACGACGAAACGAACCTTGGCAGTACGAGTTTTCGTATCGACTGTTGGATAAATAAAATCAAGTTTGGCTTTAAACAATTGATTGGGCAAATAGGACAAGGTGACATCTGCTGTTTGATCAAGTTTAACATAGGGTAATTCATACTCATAAATATCGCCCATGATCCATAAACGAGATAAATCAGCTATTGTGTACAGTTCATCTTCTGGTTTGATTCGCATACCCACTAATGCCATTTTATGGATAACCGTTCCATTAATCGGAGAATTAATGGTCATCGTATTGGTAATTTTACCACTTTGGGTTAATTGCTTAATGGCCTCTTCAGAAATCCCCCACAGCAAAAGTCTTTGTTTGGCTGCTTCAAAAGATGTTTGCGAACCCAATGATATGGAAGTGCTTTTATTTTTATCCAGAATTTTTTTAGCATGCATTGCCAACAGATATTCTTGCTGAGTAGAAACCAAATCAGGACTATAAACAGTAAATAAGGCTTGTCCTTTTTTAACTTTTTCTCCGGTAAAATTGACAAATAATTTTTCTATCCAACCATCAAAACGCACATGAATATGAGCGACTAATCGCTCATCCGCTGTAACATAGCCCACTGTGCGAATCGTTTTTTCAATCACTTGGCTTTTTACTGGCGCTGAGGTAATGCCGATGGCTTGTAAGCGAACAGGGTTAATCACAATTATATTTTCTGAAGTAGATTTATCCCTATTCATTTTGCTATGGTTATGGTTGCTTTTTGTTGATTGAGCAAAACTCATCGGAACAACAACCCATATCACAATAGAGAATAGAGTAAGCTTTATTCGTTTCATGAGACCTTTCCTATAATTTCTTCTATCATCGTCACGGCTTTTTCATGATTCGCCAGCTCATTATGTAATTCGATTTCGTTTTCCTGTAACGTCAGCAAATTATTTAGAAAAGTTAAAAAATCTACTTTACCCACCCCGTAATTCGCTTGTGATGAATTAAACGTGAGTAGTGCTAATGGAATAATGGAGCCTTGAATTAATTCAATTAAACGTGCTGAACGTTGCTCTACCAAGAAAGCATTCTTCACTTGGAAAAGAAGAGCCTGGTAAGTTGTATGTAAATCCTCTATTTCGGCATTGTAACGATGAAGAGATTCTCGCAAACCGTTATTCTGTTTCTCCATGAAATACAAAGGGATAGTTGCTTTCAAAGTAACCATATAACCATCATTATCCATCACGGTATTGCGAAGTTTTCCTCCTTCAATTTCAACATCGGGAAAATAATTCATTTTACTTAATCTAACCGTTTGGCGTTGTTGTTCAACACTTCGCTCACGAACCTTTAGTTGAGGGGCGCGTTGTTTGATAAGTGAATTTAAAGAAGTCAAATTATGGCGAACATGAGTTATGGATAGCTGCGAGGGGGTAAGAATTGCGATATCCAAAGGTCGGTTTAGTAAACGGTTAATGTCTGCCTGAAGCGATTCGCGTTCCTGCTTTAAGATGACTAAACGCATGTCAAGACGTGCAATTTCTGTTTGCGCTCGAAAAATATCTTGTTGCGGAACTTTACCTACACTGTAATTGACTTCGGCACTTTTCTCCATTTCCTGAAGAAGTATTCGATTTTTTTGCAATATTCCAATTGATTTGTTGACTGAATAAAGGTCATAGTAAATACGTTTTAATTGAGCAATAACCTGCAAACAAGTAGACTGATAAACAGCCGCAGCGTGTCTTGCCTTTTCCGTCGCTATATTCCCTTGAACAATGAGCTTGCCTGGAAATGGAATTTCCTGACTAGCACCTATCATTTGTAGTCGCATGGGATCAATATTCATGGGAGAGCCAACACTGACTTTTGGATCAGGCAATGAACGGGCTTGAGGAATAACATGATTGGCGGCAAGAAAGCGATCGCGTGCTGCTCGAATCTGGGGATTATTTTGAGTAGCCTCTTGAATTAATTGCGATAAACCAGGTGGTGTCTTGGCATAAGTTAAGCTTGCCATTAGGCAATAAACCACCATTATTTTAATACTAAAACGCTTCATTGGGTGCCTTCCTTAGCCGCTTCTGAGCTTCTATGATGAGCAAAGGCACCATGCCTAATAGAATCCAAACGAAGCATTGGGTAAATGACACTGGCTCAATACCAAATAATTCACGCAGCATAGGAATATGATGGATGAAGACTTGCAGTGAAAAGCTAATGCTGACAATAAAAAACAAACGCAGATTAGAGAAAAAACCGATTTGCCAAATGGTCTTAGTCTGGGATCTAGCCCCAAAGGCCCGTAAAAGCTCGGCGGTTACTAAGACAGAAAACGCTGCATCCTGAGCTTGGATTAAATCCCCATCAATTAAATATTCATAGGCAAAGACACTCAGCGTCACCAAAGCCGTTAAGCAACCAACAAAGGTTACTCGTTTGAAAAAGGCAATGTCCATCATGGATTTTTGTGTTGCTCTGGGCGGACGATTCAAAATCCCGGGTTCTGACATATCGGTGGCTAAGCCAATGGCCGGCAAACCATCCGTCACTAAGTTAATCCATAATAATTGGATAGGAAGTAACGGCAAGGGCCAGCCGATTAAAAGGGCGATAAACACGACCAGCAATTCCCCACTATTGCCTGCTAATAAATAAGCAAGCGTTTTGGCAATGTTATCGTAAATCGTGCGACCTTCTTCAATACCTGCCACGATTGAGGTGAAGTTATTGTCCATGACAATGATGTCAGAGGCTTCTTTGGTGACAGCAGTCCCTGTTTTTCCCATGGCAATACCCACAGAAGCTTCTCTTAAAGCAGGCGCGTCATTCACCCCATCGCCTGTCATCGCCACCACCATTTGTTGTTTTTTCCAGGCGCGTACGATTTTTAATTTATGCTCCGCAGTTACACGGGCATAAACAGCAATGTCTTTGACACAATGGTTAAATTCCTCCTCTGGCATATTCTCAAGTTCATTGCCAGTGAGCAATCGATCACCGGCTTCCAAAATGCCAAGCTCTTTGGCAATGGCTCTTGCTGTATCAGGATGATCTCCTGTAATCATCACTGGCTTAATGCCAGCCTTTTTACAGCGACTGATGGATTCCTTGCTGCTTGCATGAGGGGGGTCTTGAAGACCAATAAGACCTAAAAAAACCAGGTTATTTTCAATCTCGTCGTCTTCTTTTTCTAACCATGAAGAGTCCACAAAACGTTGTGCAAACGCTAAAAGCCTTAATGCTTCACTGGCCATAAGTTCACAGGATTGCTTCATGCGCGCCTTATCATTCGGCGTTAATTTTTTGATGCCCGTCTTTGTCAAAATATGGGTACAGCGCTCCAAGATAATTTCAGGTGCCCCCTTTACAAAAGCGATGTGTTCATGGTCTTGTCGACACACGACCGTCATACGTTTGCGTTCGGAACTAAAGGGCAGCTCTTTGATGCGAGGATAAGAGGCTTGTAGTTCACCTCGCCAAATTCCTCCTTTGGCTGCAGCAACTAAGAGCGCCACTTCAGTTGGGTCTCCCACGGTTGCCGCTTCTCCATCTTGGCTCTCAAAACTCGCGTTATTGCAAGCCACCATCGCTTGCAAAGTAGCTTGCAACAGCTTGTCTTCTGACGCATTAATTTCTTGACCTTGAAGTAAAAATCCTCCCGAGAGGTTATAGCCTTCTCCATGAATGCTGTACACATCACCGGTTGTCACAAGCTTTCGTGCCGTCATTTCACCCACGGTTAATGTTCCTGTTTTATCGGTGCAAATAACCTGTAAACAGCCGAGTGTTTCAACCGCAGATAATCGTCTTACCAGTACAGCGCGTCGCACCATACGTTGCACGCCGAGTGCTAAAGCCACCGTGACCACAGCAGGCAAGCCTTCAGGAATTGCAGCCACTGCAAGACTGACTGAACTCATGAATAGGCTGAAGAGTGAGATGTTACGTAAGAGACCTAAGCCAAAAATGGCAACGATAATGAAAAAGCAAAGCCACAATAGACGAGAGCCCACTTGATTGAGCTTTTTCTGCAAAGGCGTTTCATCACGAGACGCTTCACCAAGCATTTTGGCAATGCGTCCCATTTCCGTTTGCATGCCAGTTGCCACAACAAGCGCTCTGCCCGTGCCATCTGCTACAGAAGTCCCCATAAACACCATGTTTTTACGGTCGGCTAGAGGTGTCTTAGCAGTGCAAATATCCAGATTTTTAGCAACGGGTATCGACTCACCCGTGAGTGGCGCTTCATTGACCTTAAGCGCTGACAATTCAAAAAGACGAGCATCGGCAGCGATTAAATCACCACTCTCAAAAAGGAGAATATCACCTGGTACGATATCAGAAGCGGCTATCACTCTCGCATGGCCATCGCGAAGTACCGTGGCTTTCGGGGCGGCCATTTGCTGGAGCGCCAGCATCGCCCTATCAGCGCGATATTCCAAAAAAAATCCGATGATGGCATTTAAAATGACAATGGCCAAAATAGCAATGGCGTCGGCTTTTTCATCCAATAAAAAAGAAACAAGGACAGCACCTAAAAGTACCCAGATGACCACACTCTCAAATTGCTGCAAAAAAATAATTAAGGGGGATGTTCGCTTCTGTTTGCCGAGAAGGTTAGGTCCTACTTCCTTTAATCGCAGCTTGGCTTCTTTCTCAGGTAACCCCAAAGATAAATCAATGTTGAACTGAGAAGCAATCTCTACAAGTGATTTCTCGTGCCATTGTTCTGCCATAGCAGCCATCCTTTGCATTCGCTCATCCATTATTGATAAGCACCATTTTACCCAATTTTTAATAGGTTAGAGCTCTTGTTTCAAAAAATCGGTATCTTTCATACTAACTCTTTGAAATCCAGTAACAGGATTTTAATGTTAGCGACCACCACCTCCACCATGCCTTACATGACCTTGGGCAACATGCTCTTCCAGACCTTCAGTATTTTTACTGGGAGTATCACTACTATTCATACAAGCAGTCAGTATCAAACAACATGCCAAAACCATCCAATGATTTGTATTTCCATCCTTGATTTTAAAAGAAAATAATTACAATATAGCCTCTTCGGCAACCTCTAGTCAAAGTAGATAGTTCTGAGTAGGTTGTTTATATAGATGGCCTATGATAAGTCTTGCTACAGTCAGAATACTCCATTTATCAAACCAATCCGACCCTGTGGGCACTCACTTAAAATAAAACGGAAATCCCAAAAGTTAGCGTATTTTCACTGGTATGCTGTCCTAAATTACGTAGAATCGTTTTAAATGTCCCATAGGCCTCTTCATGTTCAAATTCGGCTATGAGATTTAAGCCTGGCATGAAACGGTAATAAGGTCTAACAATATAACGCATTTGGTTTAAGCCATTGCCAATAGCCGCCCGTGCCACGGTCTTTGTTGCCAAAATGCTGCGTATTCCTAATTTTAGGAAAAAATTATTGGTGAGTTGCGTGTCTCGCGATAGCTCCAAATCCAGTTTGGCACTGCCACTATAATAATAACTGCGCAAATCTGTTGCGATAAAATAAGGCATTATCCCTTCAATACCAATGCCTGGCTGCCAATAAGGAGAGGTGGCTGGGCGATAAAAATAATTTACTCCTCCTTTTACTGCCCAAAATTGACTAATGAGGCGCCAGTAAAAAATATCAATATCCGCGTTGTCCACTTCCCCTTCACTAAGTTCTGCATCATTTGTAAATAACTCCAGTTTATTATAATCTGGCCCATACAAGCCTTTATAGGTCAGCCGCTGGGCATTACTAAATGGATCGGCACCGATATCCACAAAACTTGCAAAGTAAAATCCAGCATGATGTCCTTCTGGATGCGAAATCAGTGAAACATCAATGGGTATTTGTTCATCAACCCTTACAATGGGACGATTCACATACTTCCCTTTCGAAATTTCATGCTCAGGTTTCATCGCACCTCGAGCCACCTCAATGATGGTTTCATATTGAAACACCCGCGCCATTCCAGCCATCATGTGGTAGAGGTGGTGACAGTGGAAAAACCATTGGCCACTGGCATCACTATCAATATCCGCTACCGCTGTGGCTCCAGGCGGTACTTCAATGGTATGCAATAAGGGATCATACGCACCATGACCATTGCGCAAAATAAACCAATGCCCATGAATATGCATGGGATGGCGCATCATGGAGTTATTAGTGAAAATAATACGATACCGTTTACCAGGCTCGATCAGAATGGGTTTGGCTTTATATTCGGGTAGGCCATTAATCATCCAAATAAAGCGATCCATATAACCAAACAATTCCATTTTAACGACACCATCGACTGGCTTATTGGGATCATTCGTCATCACCGCTGCCGTTAGGTCTTGATATTTTGTACCAATCGTCTTGGTTTTAGAGTCACTGTGATTCATAGACGTTATCTTATCGCCAACGATGGTAGGCTCAGTTGGCATCTCCATGGTATGATCCATGGACATATGATTCTTCATCTCATCAGCTTTTTTCATTTTCTTAAAACTCGCTGTATGAGAAGAATGATTAGTGGGCATCTTCATCGAGCCATGATTCATGTTCGCCATCATGTCGCGAGTGACCGGCTTAGGCTCAGGAAATGGCGTTATTTGTTGGTAGTCAACGGTCTGATTGGGATTCGTCACCAGCGCACCTACCGCCACTCCTCGAGTATCAATCGATTCAGCATAAATAATGTAAGGCTTGTTTTTTTCAATGTTAACTAAGATATCCTCCGTTTCGCCCGGTGCAATACTAAAATCATCCATCGAGTAAGGTCTAACATCATTTCCTTGCACGTGCACCATACTCATTTTTGCACCAGGAATTTTTACGCGATAAATCGTGCTGCCCGCGGCACCAATAAAACGGAGTCTTACCACGTCGCCAACTTTAACGGGTGCACGCCAAGGACATGTTTTGGACTGACCATTTAGCAAGTAGGCATCATAGGCCACATCACTTAAGTCATAAATACTCATGCGCATCTGCTGCATCATTTTATAATCGCCGATTAACTTCTTACGTTCTGTAGTATCGGCTTTACGATAATCATGAATAAATTTCATCAGCGAAGGCTGTAAAGGAAATCGTGGTGAAAAATAATCGCCATCTTTTTTTAAATTCGCAAAAACTTGATCACCACCAAGATTACTCCAATCCGACAAAACAACAACATAATCCTTCGTATAGTGATAATGAGGTTTTGTTGGGGGGTCAATTAAAAATGCCCCATAAAGGCCATCTTGTTCTTGAGCGTCAGCATGAGCATGATACCAATAGGTACCTGCTTGATAGAGTGTAAAACGATAATGAAACACTCCTCCTGGCGGAATGGTTTTCTGATTAACATTTTCTACACCATCCATTTGCCATGGCACCAAAACGCCATGCCAATGGATTGAGGTTCCTTTATCTAAGCGATTATAAACATTGATGATTACGCGATCACCTTCTTTAAAATAAAGTGTAGGTGCCGGAATTTGATTATTCACTGCAATGGCGCGCCGATACTTTCCTGCATAATTCACAGTCTTATAGCTTACCACTAAATTGATGACGTGCTCTTTACCAAAAGTGGCGGGGATTATCTTGCTATTCGACCTTTGTTTCTTAGCCCTCTGTTGTATTTTAGATTGAGATTTGATCAAAGAAGCAGCCGCTGTAGAGGTCGTGTGGTGCTCATGTTGGGCCAACAAAAGAGAAGGACATAGAAACAAAATAAACGAAATGATAATGGTAAAATGTAAATCTCTTCCTAACATAGTTGACCCTGTAAATAATTTTGTGTAACTGCGATTTTTACATAGGAATTCTACCCTCGAATTCGATAGCAAAACGATTCATGGCAGACTTCCAATCCCGCCCATCATGGGGACTGCAATTCGACGCATAACTTCAGAACCCGTCCCACTAAATAGCATAATGGGTAATAATCCGCCAATAATTGCAAACACAGTCATCAACTTCGGTCTTAAACGAAGCAAAGCGCCTTCAACCAAAGCTTCGCGTACATCATCACCTGTTAATGCAGGTTTTTCAAGTTTTGCCTTTTGCTGCCGTTTAGCAAGAGCTAAATTGAGAAACACCAACATAGCGATAACTTGTAATACCATTCCTCACCCCAGCAATCAAATTGATTTATCTCAGATCATAATCCATGGAATTGCATATCACCTACAAGGGTAGTTTGATTCAAGCTACCATATCCTTCAGCGTGAGCTAACCTTCAGTTTCACATACATCCCTGCTTCAAAATGTCCGGAATATTACAAGAAAAAACGACTTCATTCCCAGATTTAAATTGCCAGGTAAGCCTCTTGGTTTCAGCGGGCTGAATGGTGAGCGCATTTCCATGATCATGCGCGCTGTTTGGTGTGTTTCGCATCATATCTTGATGGGCTTTCTGTTCTTTTTCATCCCCAATACAGAAAAGTTACGTTTTCTTAGTTATTTTTAGAAAGCGGAGTCTGTTCTTTTTATAGATATCGATGCAAACATCCACCACTTCGCTGTCAAACAATGATCCTCTATATCTTGTAATCTCATCGAGTGCTTTACTAACACCTAAAGAGGGACGATAGGGTCGATGAGACATCATGGATTCAACCACATCAGCAACACTAACAATTTTGGTCACAACAGGGATCTCTTTAGCTTTTAACCCAAAAGGATAACCGGAGCCATCAAGTCGTTCATGGTGCAATAATACGATATCCTTAATAGGCCAAGGAAAATCAATATTTTTGATGATTTCATACCCGTCTTCTGGATGTTTCTTGATCAGTTCAAATTGCTCTCTCGTTAACTTTCCAGGATAGGCAAGGATTTCAGCAGGAACTTTTATTTTCCCAATATCGTGAATCACTGCTCCAAGATAAATCCCTAAAATATCCCTCCCTTTGAAACCAATTCCTCTTGCGATTGCCATGGAAAGATTCGCTACTCTTTTTTGGTGACTTGCTGTGTATGGATCATGTATTTCACTCATATGAGCAAGTGCTTCAAGGGTTTGGATAAGGCATTTTTCCATGCAGCCGCGCGGTTTCGGTACATTCAACTCTGGATATTTTTTCTGCATGAATTTTACCTCATCATAGAATTGATGCATTGAATCATGCGTTTCCCATAAAATAAGTATAGGCTCTGAAAAAACACCATCATCAAATCACACCATTAGTGTTAACGGCAATGTAAAAAAGACCCACCCGTGCAACTGAAAATTGATCCATCATTTTCTAAATATGAAAACGGTGATTCAAAAACGCAATGCCTATGGTACAGGCCTGCACCGTTTCCATCGAGGGTTGTGGGATTTTGCAAAAGAAACTGGATTTACACCACGCCTTTGTCAGCCTTATCGAGCCAAAACCAAGGGTAAGGTCGAGCGCTTCATCCGCTATCTTCGCTACAGTTTTTACATACCGCTTATCTCGCAACTGAAAGAAGCAGGCTTAATTTTGGATGTAGAGACCGCCAATTTTGAAGTCAAAAAATGGCTGCGTGATGTTGCCAATGTCCGTTTGCATCAAACAACAAAGGCAGAGCCCATTCAGCGCTTTAAAGCGGAACTGCAGGCACTTCAACCTTATGAAAGAAAACCTTTTATACCTGCTGTTCCAGACCCTGTCTTGATTGTTCCCCGTGAATATGAGCGGATGAACCTTCATCATTCCCTGGATATTTATGAAGCAATACTTGGAGGTGTGCAATGAATCTTCAGACACAGCGGGTTAATGAACTATGTGAGGCACTGAACCTGACAGGCATTGCTGCAAATTATGCCGCGTTAGTGCAGGAAGCGGCAAAACAGGATGCAGGATACTGCGACTATCTGGAACAATGCCTGAAAGCCGAGCAGCAAAACAGAAAACAACGCTTAAGAAAGCACTGCAAAGTGTACCCCAACTGGATAAAACGAGAATTACTGAAAAAATTGTGTTATTGGGAAAAAATCCAGATAACCCAATTTTGGATATAAAAAATTACATGGCTAACCCTATTGTCGCCTGCGTGTTGGATCATGGCGAATTATTTTTGACAGAGATGATCAGGTGAGGAATTAGCCAAGCTGATGGGGGTAACTCAGGCTTATATTAGTAAAATTGAGAATCAAAAGAAGGTGTCTGCAAAATTATTGAACAAAGTCCACAAGGCTTTGGGAGAGAATTAGTTAGATACAAACCTTAATGCGCTGAGCTTATCAAGGCTTGCTGATCCAAATATCTAGTAATTAATGAAAGGCTCTTTTTTGGTAAAAAGATTACAAAAATTTTGATAATAAAATTTATTATCATCAGCACATTGCTTAAACTTGTGCAAATTTTTTCGGGAAAAATCAGTTAAAAATTGCTCGTAACAAATTGAGCCATCAGCTTCACAACCAAGTAAGTTTAAACTAACTCCTTGATTTAGCTATCAAAAAGAGATTAAAGTACCCAAACATGATCTTATATTAAATTTGCCTGGTTTTCTATACAAAAAATCAGTGGTTATCAGGCCTTTATTATAGAGGCTAAATATAATCGAATAGCTCGCTGTGCGCATTGCAGTAGCAGAGCCGTTCGTAAAAAGCCATCCTATATTCGTACGGTTCACCATGAGTTGATAGGACACCGCCGAAGCCTTTTAAGGTTTAAACTGTATAAGCTGTTTTGTAATGTGTGTCGGCGTTATGGAAGTCAGCAGTTTCAACGCTCAACCTGGCGCTTGCAAGCGGCTGTTTATCACGAGAATACACGAGGCATATCACAAAAAGACTTATCAAAACGGTTTGATAAAGGCAAAGCAACCCATTATCAAGAGCGCATGAATATTTGACAGGTGATACAAAAGTGTTACACTTATTTTAGGCACCCATTCAGGAGCACTATCATGCCTACTAAAAATCCAAGAATAAATATTACTTTTGAGGAATCAACGGCAGGGTTACTTGCCTATCTTGCAGAGCTAGAACATAAATCGATTTCAGGCTTGGCTAAAGAACTTATCATGGAGGCATTGGAAAGGCGGGAAGATAAGGTATTGTCTGCCATTGCGGAATTTCGAGATCATGCTACAACAAAAAGAGTCAAGCATGATGACGCCTGGAAGTAAACTATATCAAATTGAATATATTGAAGATGTTGTTAGAAACGACATACCTAATTTATCAACTTCAGCTAAAAAACTCATAAAAAAAGCCATCGAAGAGCGTTTGATGGCTGATCCTATCGGTTTCGGTAAACCACTGCGATATAGCCTTAAAGGACATAGACGTTTGCGAGTTAGTGATTATAGGATTGTTTACCGCATCGAAGCTGAAACAAATACCGTCGTTATTGTTGCAATAAAACATCGAAAAGAAGTTTATGATGATTTACAGGGTCCAACATGAGTGTCGTAAAATAATTCCTACCTTCCTAGATATGATTTCTGAGTTAAAACAAAGCGCATTTAAAGCGTTAGCATCATTTGGTAAGACACTGACACTGGTACATGGAAGGATGAAGTCGCCAGAATATGGCGGTTTAGTAAGTCAAATGGAATTACAGAAGGCTTCCATCGTAAAATGAAACTCATTCAACGTAGAGCTTATGGATTTAGAAACTTTGAAAATTATAGGGTGCGTGTTAGAGTGCTTTGCGGGTGATTGAGTGCCCCCGTAATTGGGAAAGACCCAAAATTTGGCGGTATTTGCTAAGTTGTTGATTTTACTGGTGCCGTTGAGAGGAGTCGAACCTCCGACCTATTGATTACGAATCAATTGCTCTACCGACTGAGCTACAACGGCATGCACGCGAAGTATATACTTATGTTTGTGGTTGATGCAATACCACACCAAGAGTCCAATCGGCTTCTTTTAATGCGGGAAAATAATTTACCTCATTCGAAGAGGACAATCCGTAGCCATCTACCATCAAGGCATAATAATAGGCCGGAAACAGGCAGTAACCATATACATATTCATGTCCCTGGTAATGGCTTTGGATATCTTCCCATTGCTGGTGGCAGAACTGATTATCACCCTCCTCCAAGAGTTTTTGTCCTGTCAACTGATTGTTTTTGAAATGAAATGATTGCTCGGAAGCCATGGCAGGTAAGCCGCCCAGGGCATACCATGAGTAAACCTGATTATTTGCAATAACAGGCTTTATGATTTTATCTACACCATGCACATCGTTAATTAATTTTGCAACACTGCTTTCACATGTTCGGGCATCACCCTCACCTGGAAGCCCGCTCGGCAGCTCATAACCATTTGCAAAACATTCGGGCGAGGTTAGAAACTGATAAGTCAACACCACTTGCCCTAGCCCGAGAAAACTATGCGAAAATAGTTTGATGTGACGATCATATATATCAAATTCAAGCAAATCATTAGGTTCGATGCCTGCATCATTGCTTATTGGCAAAGCAACCTGTACAGATGCCCCTCCCATATCCAGCACGCCTGATAATGGCTTACTGGCATCGGTCAGCGCCCCTGTTTGATAGTTAACGGCCAGCCAGGCGTAAAGACCTTCATTCCGGCCTGTAATGGTTTTAGCAGAAACCAATTGCCATTGGCCTTGTTGGGCAAACCAGCTTTCTAATGTTCGGTAATACTGTGCCTGTTTGGTCGTTGATAATAATCTCATGCCTGCCGTCGCATAAAAGAAAAGAGGCATATTTTGCGAAGGCGCGTCACTGAACAAATTTGTCAAATAAGGGTTTATGGCCTCTGGTGAAGGGGCGAGCGTGGCAAAACCAGGTTTTACTTTTTTAGACCACACTTCGTTGATATTCACAGGGTTACTGTTTTCATCTCGGTCGAATGCATAAATATGAAGTCGCGAACCTGTGCTTCCAGCATCTACAACTGCTATGCAATGATGTTGTCTGCAAGTATCGGCAGGATTTAAATCGTCCGCTGCGGCTGTCGTGTTAAGGAAAAATATAAAAAAAAATAAAGAGACAAAACGAAACATAAAAAAGAAATCCAAAAAATCTTTTTAGACAAATTAATATACACTATGTCTTCCTTAAAAACAATATCGGTTTATCCTTGAAAGTTTTTGGACATCTCTTTAAGATTAAAAAGCGAATGCATATCTTAACAAGCATTCTTGGGGATGGTGTATACAGCAAATATTTTTGTAAATCAACCAGGCAAAACACGCTGCTGTCTCGGCAGAAATATCAACATGCTTAATAAGTATTCAAAATATGACTGCAATCATTTGGTTTAGGCGTGATCTCCGCATTGAAGATAATCCGGCTTTTGCAGCAGCCTGCAATGCAAACAAATCTGTTATACCGCTCTACATTCATGATAAAGGGCTATCTCTCGCTCTGGGTGAAGCTCAGAAATGGTGGCTATATCACTCTTTAAAAAGCCTTGATAAACTGCTGAACTTAAAAGGCCTAAGACTATGTTTAAAAAATGGCGACCCGCTTTCGGTATTAAAAGACCTGATTAAAAAATATCATGCCAATCAAGTATATTGGAATATCTCCATCGAGCCGGAACAAAGAGCTCAGGATAAAAAAATTCGCGAAATGCTGACAAGCGAAAACATCAAAATCAATACTTATTCTGGCAGCCTCTTAATTGATCCGGAAACCATCAGAACCCAACAGGATGAATATTATAAAGTTTTTACGCCTTTTTGGCGCCAATGCCTGCAACAATTATCTATACCTGAAAAACATATTGTTTCACACTGGCCAGATTCTCCTGATGCGAAAAAGGATAATTTAGACGATTGGAATTTGCTTCCTCAAAAAACCAACTGGGCAAAAGAATTTGAGCTAAAGTGGCGGCCAGGCCAGGATGGCGCACAAATAAAGCTTGAAAATTTTATCGAAAATCACCTAAACGATTATGACAGGCAAAGAGATATTCCAACAGCCGAGGCGACCTCATATCTTGCCCCACATTTGCACTTTGGCGAAATAAGTTCCTGGCAAATCTGGCGCACAATTGAAGAACTCAAAAGAAATCCACAACGCAATATAAAGGCAATTGAACGCTTTTGCAGTGAACTTGGCTGGCGCGAATTTTCTCATTATTTGCTGTATCATTTTCCAGATCTCCCGCATGCAAATTTTCGCTCCAAATTTGACGCTTTTCCCTGGCAAAACAATAAAGATAATCTAACGAAATGGCAAAAAGGACTGACTGGATATCCTGTCGTGGATGCAGGGATGCGGGAATTATGGCGCACCGGTTACATGCATAACCGAATACGGATGATAACGGCTTCTTTTCTAACCAAAGATTTGTTAATTGATTGGAGGTTGGGAGCCAAATGGTTTTTTTATACCCTGCTTGACGCTAATTTGGCAAATAATTCAGCAAACTGGCAATGGGTAGCTGGCAGCGGGGCTGATGCTGCCCCCTATTTTCGGATATTTAATCCTGTGCTTCAGGGCGAAAAATTTGATCCCAATGGCGACTACATAAGAAAATGGGTGCCTGAGCTTGCAGCACTTCCTGCAAAATGGATACACAAACCCTGGCAAGCGCCCCGCGGGGCATTATCAGTGAAAATTGGCAAGGATTATCCAGAGCCTATTGTGGAGCATGGCAAAGCACGCGAGAAAGCTTTAAACATTTATAAGACTTTAAAAGATTAGATCCAATATGCCTCATCTTCGCAACATTATGGCACAAGGCTGCCTTTCATTTGATTAAAACACTGAACAGGCAAAACACCATTAGCAGTCAAATGAACGCTGACCATACCGCATTGAACAGTGTTAAATAGGGTAATTTTTTCTTTTGCATAATGATTGATGGTTGTCACATGAGGAAAATGATAACGGTTATCAAACCCATAGGAGGCAATAGCAAATTGCGGTGATATTTGCTTCAAAAAGGGTAAGGAAGAAGAGGTCTTACTGCCATGATGCGGAACAAGGATGGCTTCAGATTTTAATTGCCCGCCATAAGTAGCAACCAAATAGGCTTCGGCACCCTGTTCAATATCCCCGGTAAAGAGCATAGCGCCGCCGTCACTGCGTACCTGTAATACGCATGAGTGATTATTTTTACCGGCTAAGGAATCTTTGATCGCAAAAAATCGAAAAGATATGCCATCCCAGATCCAGTCCTGATAATGATGGCAAGATTTACCGCGCTGATAAAAGCCTCGATTATCAACAATTAATTCTTTAACGTTATACTTTTCCTCAATAGAGGCCAGGCCGCCGCGATGATCTATATCTGAATGGCTGATAATCACCGTATCCAGATTTTTAATCCCCTGGGAATTCAAAAAAGGAATAACCGCAAGCTGTCCCATATCACTGCCTTGATAAAATTTTACTCCTGTATCGTAAAGCAAGGTATGGGTTGCGGTTCTAATAACCACCGCCAATCCCTGCCCAACATCCAGTGTATCGATACGAACCTCGCCGGGTTTAATTTTTGGAGAGGCTGGAAAAATTGCTGCGATTGCCAACAATGTTGCTGCAAGCCTCATATTTTTTAGGGGAAGTAAAACGAAAACCGTCATGGCAGCCATAAGCGCTATTGGCGATGAAACCTCAGCAAAGGTAAATCTTAAATTCCATTGCGATGTCAGCGCATCCATTTGCTGCAGGAAATACAGCAGCCATTGAATGCAGTAATCAAGAAAAGTTGTTAAACGAGGTATAGAAAACCATCCGCAGGTTATCACTGTCAGTAAAGCCATCGGTACAATAACAAAACCAACCCATGGAATAGCAATCAAATTGGCAATAAGCCCATTTACCGCGCCGTATGCAAACCAGTACAAAGTCAAAGGCATCAATCCGGCGAGACATGCAAACTGAATTTTCATCATTTGCCGGATACCTCTTCCCCGAAAGCGTTGATTAATCACAATTAATATGGCAACAGCAATGAAGGACAGATAAAAACCAGTCATTAACAGCGAATGAGGCTCAAACAATATCACACAGAAAAATGCGTACCGCCATGCCTGCCAGGAACCAAATCTTTGGCTCGTGAAATATCGCAGCAACATGAAAAAACAAACAATTAAGGCACGTTGCGCCGGAATACCAAATCCTGCAAGGGCGGCGTATAACAAAGCCAGACTCATTGCAGCAATACCTGCTGCCCGTTGTGCCGGAATAATTAAGCAAAAAACACCAAGACGCGCCCAAAGCCATTTCACCCAAATATAAGCAATCCCGGCCACAAGCCCGATATGGGCTCCTGATATTATCATTAAATGCGTCGTTCCTGTGTGGCGAAAAAGCTCCCATTCATCCTTGGAAAGATGACTTGTAACTCCAAGGCTTAACGCTTCAAGAACGCCGAGGCTATGCTCATTAAGCGATAAATCTGCAAGATGGGAGGCTAGCCTCTCGCGCAAGGATAAAATGAAATAGCGATTTTTTTGGGGCTCAAGAAGCTTAAAACTATTTTTTTTCGCATACCCGGCCCAGCTGATATGCCTTGCATTGAGCCAGCTTACAAAATCAAATCCGCCGGGATTACCAAGATTCCTTGGTCGTTTTATGGTTGCTTTTAATTGCCAGAACTCGCCTGCATGCAAAGTTGGACAATGGTCATAACAGGATAGCAAAACCATTGTATTAACTTTTTTGTCATTGAATTTAACAAGCTCTAAATAAAACTGCGTTTTATGCCGGGTTTGTACAGGGATCGAGGCAACATAACCCTGCAAAATAGCGTTTTTTATAACAGGTTTTTCAGGCATCCCTTTTTCAGATACCCACCATAAATGAAATTGACCCCAAACAAGCGCGCCAATAAACCAGATGAGGTATTTGAGCTTAAAGCGAAAAAAAAGGATGGTTACCCAAAACAGCCAGGGATAAGCATGGTTTAAAAACACACAAGCCATCCCTGCATAAAAACAGAGAATTTCCATATTCTGTCTGGCTGGACTTTAAAAAAGTCACTTTAGCCTAGTTTGATTATAAGGGCAAGATAATAAAAATATCCTATAGAGTTAGAAAATGACGAAAAAACATCTGGCAAAATGGTAAGCATTGGCCTGGGAAAAACATTAATATTTTTGATTCATAAATCTGGAAAATCTGCTTCGAATCCAATAAGCTGATTGATTATGTGGAATCTATCAGGGTAAAAGGAACTTACCATGTTCATTGCTGCTATGCATGAAGGCGGTACAGAAACTCGCGTTGCCATCACACCTCAAAGCATCAAAACCTATCACAAGATGGGGCTTCAGGTAATTTTGGAAAAAAATGCGGGTTTTCTCTCCGGTTTTTTTGATGAAGATTATGAAGCAGCGGGCGCCAGCATTGCCACAAGCAAGGGCAACTTGCTTAAAAAAGCAAATATTCTGGTTTGTGTTGACGAGCCCATGCCGGAGGATCTGAAAGGATTGCAGCCGGAGAGCTTGCTGGTTGGCCAAATTGACAACAATCCCCAAAGTAAATTGCTCAATTGGTGCCTCAAACAACGCATCGGTCTTTTTTCTATGAATTGTATCCCTCGCATAAGCCGCGCCCAGGGCATGGACAGCCTTTCCTCACAGGCGAATCTTGCAGGTTACCGCGCTGTCATTGAGGCTATTAGCCATTACAACCGCGCTGTTCCCATGATGATGACAGCCGCAGGCATGATTAGGCCCGCCAAGGTTTTAATCCTGGGCGCAGGCGTTGCAGGACTTCAGGCAATTGCCACGGCAAAGCGGTTGGGCGCTGTTGTCTATGCCTTTGATGTACGCAGCGCCGCAAAGGAACAGGCAGAAAGTCTTGGCGCGGAATTCATTGAGGTGCAAGAGGGGCAAAATGCAGAAACCAAATCAGGCTATGCGGGTGAAGTCAGCGAAGAATATCGGCATTTGCAATCTCAGCTGATTGAACATTATGCAAAAATTTCTGACATTGTCATCTGCACGGCACTGATACCAGGCAAAAAAGCGCCGGTCTTGTTAAAACAATCAACTGTAGAACAAATGAAACCGGGTTCGGTAATTGTGGATTTGGCCGCAGCGCGCGGAGGTAATTGTGAGCTGAGCGAAGCTGATATGATAATTAAATTTAATCATATCACCATTGTCGGCTTCAGCAATATGGCAGGACTTGTGCCGGCCAGCGCAAGTGAACTGTATGCAAATAATCTCGTTAACTTAATAAAACTTTTCACCCCAGATCAAGCGAAATTAACCTTTAATGAAGAAGATGAAATTATCAAGCAAGGCCTTTTATGCCTGGACGGGCAATACCTTCCATTTCAATTTGCGAGAGAAAAACAATCATGAGCTATACCAGTACGTTGGGAAACCCATATATTGCCATGCTGACCATTTTCATACTGGCCTGCTTTGTAGGTTACTATGTCGTTTGGAAGGTTACACCGGCTTTACACACACCCTTGATGTCGGTTACCAACGCCATATCCAGCATCATTATTTTAGGCGCCTTAATCGCCGCAGGCAGCAAGCTGACCGGGACAACAACTATTCTGGGCGGGATAGCCGTATTGATTGCATCAATCAATATTTTTGGCGGATTTGTGGTCACTCATCGCATGCTTAGAATGTATCGGAAACAATAACTATTCAAAGATGGGTATAATATGACTTCCTATGTTCCCCTTTTGTATTTGGCGGCAGCGGTCTTTTTTATTCTTGCTTTAAAAGGCCTTGCAAGCCCAGTCAGTGCCCGTGCCGGAAACTGGCTTGGCATTCTTGGCATGGGTATTGCTATCGTCTCAACCTTACTGATGCCTTATATACACCATCATTGGCTATTACTGTTGTTAATTATTGCAGGCGGTACTATTGGGACATTCATTGCCCTTAAAATCAAAATGACGGCAATCCCCCAGCTTGTCGCGGGTTTTCATTCCCTGATAGGCCTTGCGGCGGTGCTTGTTGCCTTTTGCGCCTTTCTTTCCCCTCAATCATTCGCGCTCGGAACTCCTAAAAATATTGCCATAACAAGTCTGATTGAAATGAGCCTTGGCTTAATCATTGGGGCAATCACATTTACAGGCTCTGTTATAGCTTTTTTAAAGCTTCAAGGCCTCATGTCCGGCATACCGCTAAGGTTTACGGGGCAGGCGCTGGTTAATCTGTTGCTGGCCATTACAATCCTCATTCTTCTAATATTATTTGTGGCCAATCAATCCCTCCTTATCTTTCTTTTTATGGCCTGCATTGCCTTATTGATAGGCGTGCTATTAATTGTACCAATTGGCGGCGCCGACATGCCTGTCGTCATATCAATGCTGAACTCCTATTCAGGATGGGCCGCAGCGGGCATCGGGTTTACTTTAAGCAACCATTTACTGGTAATTACAGGAGCTTTAGTCGGGGCAAGTGGGGCAATTCTTAGTTATATTATGTGCGCAGGAATGAATCGCTCGCTGATTAATGTCATTTTTGGCAGCATACAAAGTGACTCGTCTTCTGGTAAGATAGCCACAGAAGAATCACTCCAGGTTCAGCAGGCAAACGGTGAAGATGCGGCATTTTTATTGAATAATGCCAAAGAAGTCATTATTGTTCCCGGCTATGGCATGGCTGTAGCGCACGCCCAGCATGCGGTAAAAGAACTGGTTGATGAACTGGAGTCTCGTTCAATCAATGTACGTTTTGCCATACATCCTGTCGCAGGACGCATGCCAGGCCACATGAACGTTTTATTGGCGGAAGCAAACATTCCCTATGATAAGGTTTTTGAACAAAGTGAAATCAATAGGGATTTCAACACTTGTGATGTGGCATTAGTGGTAGGAGCAAATGATATTACCAATCCGGCCGCGAAAACTGATCCTGGCTCTCCAATCTATGGTATGCCTATACTGGATGTTGCTAACGCAAAAAGAGTGTTATTCATTAAACGCAGCATGTCGCCAGGGTATGCTGGTGTGGAAAATGATTTATTTTATCGGGATAATACCTATATGCTGTTTGGCGATGCGAAAATAATGCTGGAATCAATTGTGAAAGCTCTTCAAGAACTCTAGATTTTTTTAAATAAATTATTTTACAACAACGAGAACAGGAGAAACCGAGTTAAATAATTGGAGGCATGAAAAATCATGTAATGAATAATTGCTTAATCGAAGCGCTGCATTCGGATTGCAACTCTTGGATTTGCTACTTTTGATAAATGCAGGTATCTTTGCACGTTCATTTTCCCAGGAGATAATAATGATTAAAAAACTTGGAGCTTGTCTCCTATGTGTTGTTTGCTTGATGATGCCAATGACCCTACCCGCTGCCCAACATGAAATTTTCGTACCGGGACTGACATTTGAATACGAGCTCCCGCCCAATGCGCCCCAGGTTTTCACCAACGTTTTTTTATGGACCGTTAAAGGAAATTGCACCATGTTAAGCGAGGAAGAAAATACGCTCATACAGGTTAAGGCATTACGCAAAACAGGTTCAATTAATCATATTGATTTGTCAGAAGGGGACTCAGTCTTATTTAATGTAAAAAACGGTGATGTGTTTTATATTGTTGCCCACTCCGGCGCTCAGGTTGAGTTGACAAACCAAGGCCAGAAAACAATCATTGCACGCTGCTCTTCAGCCTGATTTTCAATTCCTGAACCCCATCCTCTCCCGGTAGGGAGAGGTGGTTTTCATTTTCATTATCGTTGATGGTTTATCGTTGAGTTTCACTGCTAATTTGCAGCCCCGAAACCCTAATGTTCGCGAGTTGCCGAAAATGTAATTTTTGGGTATCGTTCTTCTGCCATGGTTAAGTTGACCCTGGTTGGGGCAAGGTAAGTCAATATTTCACTGCCATCTAAAGCCAAGTGATCAAATGCCTTATTTCGTAATTCTTCCAAGGCTTTCTCGTCCTCAGAATGGATCCAACGCGCACAGGCAATGTTCACGGGTTCATAAATACAGTCCACTTTGTATTCATGTTTTAAACGGTGAGCCACCACATCAAACTGAAGCGTGCCAACTGCTCCAAGAATCAATTGATTGCTGTTTAACGGTCTAAATACCTGAGTTGCGCCCTCTTCAGACAATTCTATTAATCCCTTAAGCAAAGCTTTACTTTTCATGGGATCGGTCAAACGAACCAAACGAAACAGTTCGGGGGCAAAATTCGGAATGCCGGTAAATTTCAGTGATTCACCCTGGGTAAAGGTATCACCAATGCGGATTGTACCGTGGTTGTGTAAGCCAATAATATCTCCTGCTAAAGCCTCTTCAGTATGGGTACGGTCTCCCGCCATAAATGTTAAGGCATTCGCGACCTGAACTTCCTTTCCAATACGCAAGTGATTTAATTTCATCCCCTTTTTATAAACACCTGAACATATCCGCAAAAAAGCGATGCGATCCCGGTGTTTGGGATCCATGTTGGCCTGGATTTTAAAAACAAACCCCGAAAATGCAGGCTCATTCGGTTGCACTATTCGTTCATGCGCTTTTCGGGGCAGCGGTGACGGGGCATATTCAGCAAAATCATCCAGCAGTTCTTTAATTCCAAAATTATTGATTGCCGAACCAAAATAAACCGGGGTTTGTTTGCCTGCAAGATAATCGGTCAGGTTGAACGCATGAGACGCTCCTTTAACCAGATCAATCTCGTCCCGCAATTCCTTTGCGCTCTCACCCAGCAAAATATCGAGCTCGGGATTATGAAGACCTTTGATTTGCCTGGCTTCTTGTTTTTGAGCATTTTTTCCTGGCTGATAGAGATAAACAATATCCTGGTAAAGATGGTAAATCCCTTTAAAACGTTTTCCCATACCAACAGGCCAGGTTACTGGTGCGCAATGAATACCAAGCACCGTTTCAACCTCATCCAACAATTCAATCGGTTCCCGCCCTTCTCTATCTAACTTGTTGATAAAGGTCATAATAGGGGTATCACGAAGCCTGCATACCTCCATTAATTTGATGGTTCTTTCTTCCACGCCCTTGGCAACATCAATGACCATCAAGGCCGAATCAACAGCAGTTAAGGTACGATAAGTATCTTCTGAAAAATCTTCATGGCCTGGTGTATCCAATAGATTCATAACATGATTATTATGAATAAATTGCATCACAGAAGTGGTGACTGAAATGCCTCTTTCTTTTTCCATTTCCATCCAGTCTGAAGTAGCATGGCGTGTGGCTTTTCGTCCCTTTACTGTCCCAGCTAACTGGATAGCACCGCCAAACAATAATAGTTTTTCGGTGACGGTAGTTTTTCCGGCATCAGGATGCGAAATAATCGCAAACGTCCGCCGTTTAGTAAAATCTTGATAAATCTGTGACATGGTACCTGCTGGGCGTTATAGCAAAAGAAATTCGCGTATTTTAAGAGAATTAAGCTGTTTCATCAAATTATAGCAGGTATGGCCAGGGCAAAGTCATCCCTTGCTTGTATCATGCTTTATTTGTGTTATTCCTGCGCATCAGGCAATCATTTGTATCCATGCCGACCTTTCCTTTCATCGCTTGATGTGAATCTCAGGAGAAATCCAACAAAACATAATGACGCCATATGCTAAGCCAGCTCAAGTTCCTTGGCTCTGCAAGAAAAAAAAGATGTTACCATGTCTTCCGACACTTCAGACAAAACTCCCGGTTGCCACTTCGGTTTTTTATCCTTATCAATCAACAATGCGCGAACTCCCTCATAGAAATCAGGGTGATGCATAAAATGACCCACCAGGCAATAATCCATCTGCACACACTCTGCCATAGACATGGATTTTGCTTTTTTAATTTGCGCAAAGGTTACTTTAAGACTAAGCGGCGATTTGACCTTTAGTGAATTCAGAGTTTGCCAATGCCATTCTGTATCATGCTTTTGCAATTCTTTAAATATCGCTTCCACACTGGGCTGATTGAACGCCGACGAAATGTGCTCCAAGTGCTGCATTTTTTGATCACGGAATATTGGACTTGTGTACTCATGAAGAAGAGCATCAATTTTTATTTGAGCATGATTTGATAAATCTGTATCTATGAGCTGCTCGAGCAATGAATCTATTTGTTCTGAATTGATAGTGAATCTGACCAGATCCAGGGATTGCGCCTCCCCCGCATTCAAGCGATTTCCCGTGAGGCCAAGATACACGCCCGTAGCATCCGGACAGCGCGAAAGCAGATAACTTGCCCCAATATCAGGGAAAAATCCAATTCCAGTCTCAGGCATTGCAAAGACAAACCGCTCAGTGGCAACAGGATGTGATCCATGAAGAGAAATACCAACCCCGCCTCCCATCGTAATGCCGTCCATTAGAGCAATATAGGGTTTTTTATAATGGTGAATATAATTGTTTAAACGATATTCATGCCAAAAAAAATCCATTTGTTTGGGATCATCTGATTTTCCGGCTTCATACAGCCATCGTATATCCCCGCCCGCACAAAATGCCTTTCCGGGACTGGCCCTAACAACTACTGCGGCAATGGCTTCATCCTGCGCCCATGCTGCAAGCTGCTCCTGCAGCGCATTCAGCATTGAAAGCGTTAGAGCATTCAGGGCTTCAGGACGATTTAAAGTCACAAGGCCAATTTGCCCTTCTTTGGCAAATATTATCTCAGCAGCCATCTTATGCTCCTTTAAATTCTGCTTTTCTTTTTTCAAGAAAGGCGGTGACCCCTTCTTGTTTATCCGCGCTTGCGCAGACTTTGGCAAAATGAACCGCTTCGAGATGTAAAGCATCAGTCAAAGATAAGTCATACCCTATATCAATTGTCTCCATCACGCTTTTTACAGCAAGAGGCGCCATAGATAAAATATTTTGCAATATTTTTTTTGCTTCAATCATTAAGTTATCTTCATCAACCACGGCGCTCACCAAACCCCAATCAAGCGCTGTTTGCGCATCAATAAATCGACCTGTAAGGCACAGATCAAGGGCTCTGCCTTTACCCACCAGCCTGGCTAAACGCTGGGTGCCGCCATATCCTGGAATCACTCCAAGCTTCACTTCCGGCTGTCCAAATTGAGCTCTGGTTGCAGCGATTCTGATCGTTGCCGCCATGGCAAGTTCACATCCTCCTCCAAAAGCAAAGCCATTGATGGCCGCGATTGAAGGTTTGCCCAGTGTTTCAAGCTGTCTAAAAACTTGCTGGCCAAATTGAGCAAACTGATATCCTTCCTGTGCGTCACATTCTGCCAAACGGTTAATGTCTGCACCGGCACAGAATGCTTTTCCTGTTCCTGTTAGAATTAAACCTTTTATTTGATGATTGTCTTTTGCTGAGTTGAATAGTTCTGCCAGCGACAGCAATACTTCACTGCTTAAGGCGTTTAATTTTTCAGGACGATTCAAGGAAATGGTTAAGATTCCCTGACTATCCAGATTCTGTTCGATTATAGCCACGTTGTTAACTCCTTTTATTCAATTACATAATCTTCGTCTAATGTTGATTTCGCGATAATCTCGCGCATAATTTCATTTGTACCTTCAAGTATCTGATGCACCCGTAAATCGCGAAAAATGCGCTCAATCTGATAATCCCGCAAGTAACCATACCCCCCATGAATTTGCATCGCTTTATTGCTGATATCAAAAGCAGCATCCGTTGCCATACGTTTTGCCATTGCGCAATACATTGGCGCTTTGGGATTGTTTTTATCAAGCTCATCAGCCGCACGATAAACCATCAGGCGCGCTGCTTCAAAAGCAGTCAGCATATCAGCAAAATAAAATCTTAAGACTTGAATTTTACCTAAGTACTTGCCGAATTGTTTTCGTTCATTAAGATAAGCTTGAGTTAAATGGAGAGATGCGAGCGCTCCTCCCAAAGAGCAGGCTGCAATGTTGACACGCCCGCCATTTAAGGCATTTAAAGCTATCTTAAACCCCATCCCTTCATCGCCAATGCGGTTGCTGACCGGAATCCTGCAGTTTTCAAAGAACACCATTGAAGTAGGCTGGCTCTTCCAGCCCATTTTCTTTTCCTGCTGGCCAAAACTGATGCCGGGGCGGTCTTTTTCAATCAACACACAGCTTATCCCGCGCGGCGTGTTATCTCCTGTTCTGACCATGCATACATAAACATCACTGACACTACCGCCAGAAATAAAGGCCTTGGCGCCATTAATGACGTACTCATCACCTTGTAAAACAGCATGCGTTTTTAGGGAGGCTGCATCTGAGCCTGCATCAGGCTCTGTTAAACAGTAGCTGGCCAATGCCTCCATAGAAGTCAGCCGCGGTCCCCATTTTTTTCGCAAGGCCTCATCGGCATACTGGTCAACCAGGGTTGTAACCATGTTATGGATGGAAAGGTAAGCGCTGGTGCTGACGCAGCCTGCTGCCAGTTGTTCAAAAATCAAGGCTGCATCGAGGCGCGTAAGCTGGGAGCCCCCAATATCCTCTCTCGCCACAATACCCGCCATGCCAAGTTGTGCCGCCTCCCGTAGAACATCCACGGGAAAATGTTTCTCTTCATCCCACCTATCAGCGTTTGGCAATAGTTTATTTCTGGCAAACTCCGCGGCCATATCCCTAAAAGCCCGATGTTGTTCTGTAAGCTCAAATTGCATCGTTCCCTCTCCAGACTGATTCCTGCCGTTTTAATTAAACGGATGGACGATCCATTGAAAAATGATATTATTGCCAAAATCCTGCGCCCGTGAAAGAAAAATAAGAACAAACTCATGGAAAATTTCACGAACTCACATACACCTGCCCTTGACGCATTAAAAAATTATTATGGTTTTGAGTCATTTCGTCCACCCCAGGAAGACATCATAACTGATCTGATATCTGGCCAGGATTTATTGATATTAATGCCTACAGGAGGCGGAAAATCGCTATGTTATCAAATTCCTTCAATAGTGCGCCCGGGCATAGGAATTGTGGTCTCCCCATTGATTGCCCTAATGGAAGATCAAGTGGCTGCGTTAAAACTGCTTGGCATCCGGGCTGATTACTATAACTCTTCATTAACAAGTCAGGAAGCAAGAACCGTGCTTCAAAAACTGCATCACGATGAACTGGATTTGCTTTATATAGCCCCGGAGCGGCTGTTAAGCCAGTCCTTTCTGGAGCATCTTCACGAGTGTCGCATCGCGCTCTTCGCCATTGATGAGGCGCACTGCATTTCGCAATGGGGACATGATTTTCGTCCTGAATACGGCGCTCTTGGCATTTTAAAAACCAAATTTCCCAAAGTGCCGATAATTGCTTTAACTGCAACAGCCGACAAACAAACCAGAAAGGATATTGTAGAAAAGTTAAACTATAATCCCAAAGAATACATCGCATCCTTTAACCGTCCTAATATTTATTACCAAGTATTAGCGAAAGAAAACCCCTTGCGCCAACTAAAACAGTTTCTTGACTCGAAAGCCAATTGCCCGGGAATTATTTATTGCGGCACGCGGCTGGGAGTCGAACGGTTAACCGAAAAACTCCGGGAATCAGGGTACAATGCCCGCGCCTATCATGCAGGACTAAGCCACCAGGAACGGCGGGAAGTTCAAACAATGTTTCGGCATGATAAAGTGGATTTGATTGTCGCGACCATTGCATTTGGAATGGGAATTGACAAACCCAATGTGCGTTTTGTTGTGCACTATGACTTGCCAAAAACCATAGAAAGTTATTACCAGGAAACAGGAAGAGCAGGAAGAGATGGACTGCCGGCAAACGCATTATTACTTTATGACCCGGCTGACAGCACAAGGATAAGAAGCTTGATTTCTGCCAACACCCCTAAATCACACCAACAACATGAACATGCAAAACTTAATTTGATGCTCGCCTATGCTGATGCCTCCACCTGCCGGCGGCAAATCCTTCTGCAATACTTTAATGAAATGATGGATATGCCATGCGGCTACTGTGATGTTTGTGATTCACCTCCTGAAACAGTCGATGCTACGGTGGATGCCCAAAAGGTGCTTTCCTGCATTTTCCGCATGCAGCAGAATTATGGCTTATCCCACCTAATTAACGTATTGCGCGGCAAGATGACCGAAAAAATCACCCAGGCAGGCCATCACCGTTTATCCACCTTTGGCATTGGCAAAGATAAATCTCAAAATTACTGGAAATACTTAACGTGGCAATTAATTCTTCGAGAATACTGTTACCAGGATTTTGATCACTTTCAAGTATTGCGCCTGCATATGAATGCCAAACCTGTTTTACGCGGTGATGAGAAAATTTTTATCAACCTTCCGCGCATGCCATTGCATAATGAAAGCAAAAAGAAAAATATGCTCCCCAAAGTTCAAAACTGTGCTCATCCCCTCTTTGAGCGGTTGAGGGAATTAAGAAAGCAATTGGCTGAAGAAGAAGATAAACCGCCTTTTATGATTTTCAGCGACGTAACTCTACATGACATGATTCGCGTGAAGCCTCGGACATTAACCGACTTATTATCCGTTTTTGGCGTTGGCCAGCACAAGCTGAACCTGTATGGAAAACAGTTTTTAAAGATAATTCAGCAGGAATAACGCCTGGCCGCTCAATCTGGTTAAAAAGTAGCAGAACGCAAATCTAAAAAAGGCAGTTGAGGTGCCCACACCTCCTCTCCCCACGCTCCTGCGAGGAAAGCGGCAAGTGTAGACTTGATGGCAATATTAATGAGCGTGACAGCCTATTTTCAGATGAACTTGATAATACTTGCTTTTATCGCCTTCAATGAATCCTCGCGTTTCAACCACTTCATACCAGTCCAGCTTGCCATGAGTTTTTGCAGCGTGGGCAATGGCATTATTAATGGCTTCTTCAATACCATTTTGTGAAGTTCCGACCAATTCTATAACCTGATAAACTTTGTCAACCATGCTTCAAATCTCCCTGATATACAAAAGCCCGACATTATTTTCTGGCGATATTCTGCTCAGCTTTGGCAATTGCCTTTCTAATGGCCAGATCATCTTCTGAGCCCGGCTCTACAATTTGCAACAATCGTTGCCAGTAATCAATTGCCGAGTAATAATCATGGCGCATGAATGCATCCATTGCAAGCATGGCCAGGGCATCGGGTTGTTTCGCATCACGGCTTAAAACTTCTTTAAATAACTTAACAATGTCCTCGTTAAAGCGCCGCTGGTTTAGCTGCCACAAACTTTGAGCGTAGTTAATCATAAATGATATCTCATCGGGCTTTAGCTTCCTTGCGGTCGCAAATGCCCGATTCGCATCAATCCATTTATTTTGGCTCGCATACAATCGACCCAGCAAATACCATCCTTTTGCGCTCTCTGGTTTGTTGTTTAACCGCGCTTTTAACTTGGCTATTAATTCCTCAGGTGAACGAATTGTCTGCATTAATGCTAAAATTTGTTCCCTGTTCGCTTCTTGTTGTAAAAAATGATGCCATGCGTTAAATGCCCCCCAATACCAGTACAAGACAAGGGCGGCAGAAATCAGTAACGGTGATACAATCAACAGATTTTTTTTACGCTTTCGCAACGGATAAAGCGCCATTGCAAGAGCAAGGCACAGTAAACATCCCAGAATTATCAATAAAAACCATTCACGCATTGGTAGTTCGCCTTGCAAAAGTACGCCAGACTATCAGTAAACCCAATAAGGCAAATATAAAAGGACCAAACCACAACAGCATCGTAACTGTTTTGAGCGGCGGCTTAAATAATACAAATTCTCCATAACGCTCTGTTAAAAAATGAATTATTTCATTATCTGTTTTACCCGATTTAACCAATTGATACACTTCATCACGCAAATCTTTTGCTAACGGCGCATTGGAATCGGCGAGATCCTGGTTTTGGCACACCAGGCAACGCAATTCATGCAATAAATGTTGAAATTGCGCATCTTGCTGTTTGGTTTCAAAAGGATAAAGGGAGCTGGCATAGCAATGAAAATTTAGCGAGCCTAAAAGCATCAATAAAGCGATCATTATCAGCAAGCTTAATTGTGATGGTAGCGTTATTTTCATTTCAAACCGTATGTTTGTTAATATGAGGCAGAAATTCTTTTTCCCAGGCTTCTTGATTCAATGCCCCGACATGTCGAGCAAGGATTACTCCCGTTTTATCTATGAGAAAAGTTTCAGGCGTACCGTATACTCCGAGATCTATGGCCATTTTACCGGTTCGGTCAATACCAATTTCTCGATAAGGATTGCCCCAAGTGAGAAGCCAGCGCTCTGCATCAATTGGGTTATCTTTGTAGTTCACGCCATAAACAGGGATACCTTCACGAGCCAGCCTAAGCAAAAAAATCTGCTCCTCACTGCAAGTATTACACCAGCTTGCGAAGAAATTTAACAACTTATACTGGCCAGTCATGGCATGAGGGGTAAAAAATTCGTTTTGATGCTGAAGTGAAGGCAATTTAAAATCTGGAAGCTTTTTGCCGATTTGTACAGAAGGCAGATGATGCGGTTCTAAAGACAAACCACGCCAAAAGAATACGGCAAGGAGCAGAAATACCGTAAACGGCAGCAGGCGCCAAAGACTGATTTTCATAGAGAAGCCTCCCTGTACAAAATGGTCTCTTTATGCCGAAGCTTATAGTAACGCTTGTCGCTCAAGGCCAGAAACCCGCCAAACAGGATTAAAAAGCCGCCTCCCCATATCCAGCGAACAAACGGTTTAAAATACAGCCTGACAGACCAGGCATCCTGCTCCAGAGGCTCGCCTAATGCCACATACAAATCTCTGAATGGCGTAACATCTATCGCGGAATCGGTCATTGGCATACGGCCTACATTATAAATTCTTTTTTCAGGATAAATCACGGCATGGTAATTATGGCGGTTAATGATAAATCTTGCCTGTGTGCCATGGTAATTGGCGCCCTTTAATTCCGACTCATTAACAAAGCGTATATGATAGCCTGCAAATAAAGTGCTCTCTCCCGGAGCCAATCTTACATCTGTCTGAATACCATAGCCTGATGATATTGCAATGCCAGTTACTGTTACTGCTACCCCACAATGAGCCGCAACCATACCCCAAAATGAACGGCCTATGGTGTGGTTACTGCGTTGTTGAACCCGATTAAACACAACCTTAAACGTGCTCAACATGACCCACGAGGCAAAAACCAAACCAATTAAAACTGAAAGGTGCAGTACACGAACTGAGCCTGCGAGCAATAATAAAGGGAGAATAACGCTTAAAAGCGCAACCCAGCGGAGTTTCAGCAAAACTTCTTTGAAGCTGTCCCTATGCCACTTAACATGCACGCCAATGCCCATAAGGAATAACAATGGGAACATTAAAGGAACAAAAACTGTATTAAAATAAGGGGCGCCGACAGATAACTTACCAAGCCCCAGCCCATCTATCAACAAAGGATATGTTGTGCCCAATAAAACGGTTAGCATCATTACAGCAAGTATGACATTGTTCAGCAATAACGCACTTTCACGAGAGAACATGCCTGGCTGACTGCTTCTATGCAGTGCTTGCGCACGAAAAGCAAAAAGAAGAAGCGACCCGCCTATAACCAATAATAAAAACAGCAAAATGTACAATCCGCGCTGAGGATCAACAGCAAAGGCATGCACGGAAGTTAATACACCTGACCGCACAAGAAATGTGCCGACCAGACTTAATGAAAAGGCACAGATGGCAAGCAATAGCGTCCATGCCTTAAACTGTTCGCGCTTCTCTGTCACAGCAAGGGAATGCAGCAAGGCAGTACCAATTAACCAGGGCATAAATGAAGCATTCTCTACAGGATCCCAAAACCACCAGCCTCCCCAGCCCAATTCCCGATATGCCCACCAGCTTCCCAAAGTTATACCTGCAGTCAAACAACACCATGCCGCGAGGGTCCAGGGCCTGGTCCACTTGGCCCAGGCGCTTTCCACCCGGCCTGACCATAAAGCAGCGATAGCAAAAGCAAATGCTACAGAAAAACCAACATATCCCATATACAACATCGGGGGATGAAATAAAAACCCGGGATCCTGTAATAAAGGGTTGAGATCGCGACCATCAGTATTCAGTAATTGAAATTGACGAAGAAATGGGTTTGAAGTGATTAACAGAAATAAAATAAATCCCGCACTGATGAAACCAAGTACCGCAAGAACCCGGGCTCTGGTTGCCGCATCGAGGGGTCGGCTAAAAAAACAAACGGCAAGCATCCAAAGGCTTAATACAGAAACCCATAATAACATGGAACCTTCATGGCCACCCCAAACAGCACATAACTTATAAAACCAGGGCAATGAAATGCTGGAATTTGACAATACATAGATAACTGAAAAATCATCCATCAAAAAACAACAAGTCAGGCACAGGTAAGAAATGGCAATAAAAGCAAACTGGCCGCACACATAGAGATTTGTTGAAGATTGCAAATCAGGCTTATTGCGGAATATGCCGATTGAAGGGACAATCACAAGCAAACAAGCAAATATCAAGGCCAAAATAAGAGAAAAAAGACCAATCTCAGCAATCATGATTTACCCTTTAGCCCTGGCCAATGCATCTTTTACCTCCGGCGGCATATAATTCTCATCATGTTTAGCCAAGACTTCGGTAGCTTTAAATTGCCCGCTCTCAACCAATACCCCTTGCGCCACAATACCCTGCCCTTCCCTGAATAAATCGGGCAAACTTCCTTGATAACTGATTTCAAACGATTCACGAAAATCAGTTATTTTAAATCGTACAGATAAATCCTTGGCATTTCGTATGACACTACCTTTAACCACCATACCGCCAACGCGGATGGGATGATTGAGCGGAGCTTTGCCTGCTACCACCTCAGAAGGGGAGTAAAACAGATTTATATTTTGTTTCAGGGCAAAGAGCGCCAAAGCCGTAGCGATTGCTAAAATTAATACAATCAATAACAACATCAGGAGTTTTCGTTTTCGTACGGCGTTCATCCTCAATCCCGTTTAAGCCAAAACTTAAGTTTATTTAAAATACGTCTGCGCTGCCATTTAATACCCAGTAAATTCATAACAAGCACTATACAAACTGCGCCATATGCAGGCCAAACATATATAGAATAACCTCCCATGGATAACCACTGTAAAAATTGAGTCATAATCCTCCCCTCTCCACCAGGTTTTTTACCCAGTTTTGCCGCCTTTCCCGACATAATAGTTCATTGCGTGCTTTTAACAAGATCACCAACACTGAGTAAAGGGACAAACCGGCCAGGGTAAACAATAAAGGATAGAGCATGCTGGAATGTATCTTGGGTTTGGCGAGAACAGAAATTGTCGCGCCTTGATGCAGGGTATTCCACCAGTACACAGAATAGTGAATAATCGGCAAGTCAATAAGGCCTACTATGGTCAGTATGGCTGCTATTTTGTCGCCCTGCTCTTTATTCGGCGCGGCATTGGTTACTGCAATGATAGAAGCATATAAAAACAATAGAATTAACTCTGAAGTAAGCCGCGCATCCCAAACCCACCAGGTTCCCCACATCGGCTTGCCCCATAAGCTTCCAGTTAAGAGCGCCAAAAAAGCCATGGAGGCGCCCAAGCCCGCAGTCACAGAAAGCATAATGCCGGCAAGCTTAATGCGCCAAACCAGTAACAGAAAAGCCCAAAAGCCCATGCATGCGTATAAAGCCATCGACAGGAATGCGCAGGGAACATGCATGTAGATAATACGGAAAGCTTCGCCCTGCTGATAATCAGCCGGCGCAAAAACAAGACCCCAGATTACGCCCAGGGAAAAAAGCAATCCGCCACAAATTGCAAGCCAGGATAACAGACGTCCTGTCAGGCTATAAAAAGACTTGGGCGAAGCCAGCTGATAAAGTAAATTCCACATAGGCAAAGAATAAAATCAAAAAAGATTAAAATTTTATCACGGCTAAATCGTCCTGTTAACCCGGCACCGCACGGGAATAAGGCTATTCAACAAGACTGATTCGGATCATGGCTGCAATTGCAAACGGCAGAAAACCCGCTGCAACCACGGAAAAAGCAAGCAGTAACGCTAAGTAACCGGATATGGCAAACCCTTGCATGGCAGCAGTTATTGCGCTGCTGCCAAAGATCATAACTGGTATGGTCAGGGGAAATAAAACAAGCGCCATCATCACCCCTTTTTGCCGCAAGCCAATACTGAACACCGCAGCCAAGGCGCAAAGAAATAGAAGCGCCGGGGTTCCTGACAGCAGGCTAAACATCAATGCCAATATTTCGTCAAGTGAAAATGAAAATAAAATACCAAGAATTGGGCTGAGAAAAATTAAAGGCAGCAAATTTAAAAACCAATGAATGATAACCTTAATAGAAACCAATAAACTTAAGGGATATCCTGAAACCAGCCACTGTTCAATTACGCCATCCTCATAATCACGCTGAAACAATCTTTCTGCAGAAAGAAGCATTGCAAGCAAGACTGCAATCCAAACTATTCCTGGCGCTACGGTACGCAGCAATGCTGTTTCTGCAGGCATGGTCAAGGGGAAAAAAACAAGTATCATCAAAAAAAATAAAAGCGAATTAACAAGAAGGCTCAACTCCCTGACATGCAGTAACGCCTCGCGCATAACCTGCCTTTTAATAAGCCTGCCATAAGACATCATAGGCAGTACTCCTGATATGCTTTCCCGAGGTTTGGGATTGTTTGATGCGAGGATAAAATAACCATTCCTCCTTGTTTTAGGTGTTCGCCAATCATGTCCATCAAGAGTGTTGTACCTTCGCGATCCAGTGCAACCATGGGTTCATCAAGAAGCCATATCGTGGCTTGAGACATGGCCAGGCGCATTAAAGCTACCCGCCGTTTCTGACCAGCTGAAAGCAGGCCGCAGGGGATATCAGCCACATGTTGCAGAGAAAACTGTTTCAATAACTGGTTCAGGGAGGAAAAAATTTCATTTCTTGATAAATCAAAACGGCAATTTTCAAGCGGGGTCAATAAAGAACTGATTCCTGATTTGTGACCCAAAAAGCAGATCTGCTGTTGATAGCATGCTAAATCGTCACTAATATTTTTGCCCTGGAATTGGATTGTACCGTCCTGCACCGGCAGAATTCCCGCCAGCAATTTAAGCAATGTTGTCTTTCCCGCGCCATTCATTCCCCTTAAATGAAGCAAAGACCCTCTTTCAACAGAGAAACTGACACGAGATAACACAGATCTCTCAGGATATTCAAAATTGATGGCAGTAACTTCAAGCATAAAATGACACTGGAAAAATCTGCAGACTATCGGTATTCCATCTTTTTGACAAGCTCTTTAAGAGATCATTTCAGATGAAATCTCACAGGCGACAGCATGATCTGACTTGAACCCGAACGCGTTGGCAGTAATAATATCGTTTTTAAAAAAATTGCAGGGTCAAGATGGACTTTATCGCTCAATACGGCATGTTTCTTTTAAAATCGTTTACAGTAGTTGTGGCCATACTGCTTCTTGTCGGCGGTTTGTTTTCCCTCGGACGAAAACCCAGACCAAAACTTGAAATCAGCTCTCTGAATGAGGATTGGGAGCAGCTCAGAAATACCATGCAAAAAGAAGTACTTGGCAAGAAAGCCGCCAGGAAAGCCAAAAAACTGAATAAACCTAAAAAATCCAAACCTTCCCTGTATGTACTTGATTTTAATGGCGATATAAAAGCTTCTGAAGTCCAGCAGCTACGTGATGAAATATCCGCTGTGCTTTCGGTAGCAACCCCCGAGGATGAAGTTGTGATCCGCCTTGAAAGCCCTGGCGGCGCCGTAAACGCTTATGGGCTTGCGGCAGCCCAGCTGCACCGTATTCGTGATAAAAATATTCCATTGACCGCCTGCATTGATAAAGTCGCGGCCAGCGGGGGATATCTCATGGCTTGCGTTGCAAACCGCATTATTGCTGCTCCTTTCGCTATCATAGGCTCAATTGGTGTCGTTGCCCAGATACCTAATTTTTACCGCTGGCTAAAAAAGAATAATATTGATGTTGAACTGCTTACGGCCGGTGAATATAAACGAACCCTCACGCTCTTTGCCGAAAACACGGAAAAAGGCCGAAAAAAATTTCAAGAAGAATTGGAATCAATTCACCAGTCTTTTCGCGATTATGTCTTGAAAAACCGCCAGCAGCTCGATATTGATAAAGTATCTACAGGCGAGCATTGGCTTGCCCGGGATGCTTTTGATTTGCGCCTTGTGGATGCTCTAAAAACCAGTGATGAATATCTGCTTGATAAAATGGAATCTCATCATTGCTACAAGGTTACGGTGCATGGCAAGCATTCACTAACAGACAAACTGCTTAAGCCTGTTTTAAAAATGCTTCATCCCTGGGCATGACTTCTGTTGTCCATCTAATGATGGACAGTATGGTCAACATCATGCCGGAAGTGTTTTCGCCAGTTTTTGACAAGCAAAAACTCTAATAATCGTATATACTTACCTGTAGAAATTAATTTTTCAGTGGAGATTCATGATGGGTGATTTCAAATCAAAATTACCGGATTTTAAAGAATTATCTTCAATGACAAGCAAGTTGTTTAAAGACATTAAAAACAGCGTCTCAGAAATTATCAGTGATTACAAGGATAAACGGGCGCAAAGCGCTGAGAATGAACAAAAATCTGGTTCTGAGGATAAGGCCAAAACCGAAAAGGAGCCTTCAGAAATAAAGCCCAAGCCTACAGTTATTTCTACCCCGGAAGTTCCGCCCGTTGAGACTGAAAATACAGAAAAAACAAAATCAGAACCTGAATCAAAAGCAAATAAAGATAAAAAAGAAAGCTGAGTATGGCGTCATTACCAGAAATGACGCTAATTCAGTTTAAGTGATGTTTTTTGCCAATTCGACTTAAACAGCTTCAGAACGTTGCAACTTGTATTTTCTCATTTTTTCAACGAGCGTTGTGCGTCTGATTTTTAAATAACGTGCGGCTTGAGCCACTACCCAATCGGTTTTTTCTAAAGCATCCTGAATGAGCTTAACCTCAGCATTCAGTAAATATTGATTCAAATCAACCCCATTCTCTGGGCGTATATTTTGATTAGCCAGCAAATCAAGCATCACTTCGCGCTCGGTTCTGGTCTCGGAATCCTGCATAGTTTTCTGGAATTTGTTTGGTAAATCCCGGGCTGAAACAACCCCGCCAGGGAATAAGATAGCTAATCTCTCTACAAGGTTCGCTAACTCCCGCACATTTCCCGGCCATTCATAATGAAATAATATGGACAAGGCATCCGATAACAATTGAATGGTTGGCAAACCTTCAGTTCTCCTGCGCTGATTTAACTCATCCAGCAATAAAGGGATGTCTTCTACTCGGTCACGCAATGGAGGCATTTCGATGGGAAAAACATTCAAACGGTAATACAAATCTTCGCGAAACAAACCTTCTTGAATAATCTTTTCCAGATCACGGTGAGTAGCAGCTATGATGCGTACATCAATATCAATACTTTTATTACTCCCTACCCGCTCAATACGCCGCTCCTGCAGCACCCGCAGTAATTTCACCTGCATGGGAAGCGGCATATCCCCTATTTCATCCAGAAATAAAGTTCCCCCATGCGCCAACTCAAACCGTCCCTGTCTTGCCGTAATGGCGCCGGTAAAAGAGCCTTTTTCATGGCCGAAAAGTTCGCTTTCCAGCAGCTCTGACGGTATCGCACCGCAATTGATCGGTATAAAAGGTTTATGCGCACGAGAGGATAAGTCATGGATATTGCGCGCAGCAACTTCCTTACCTGTTCCGGATTCTCCCAGCAAAAGTACGGAAGCGTCTGTATTTGCGACAAGATTGATTAATTTTCTAACTTCACAAATTCTGCTGCTCTGACCTATCAAACTCCGTGTTAAAGGTGTGCTTTCATTGCATGCGGACAGTTTTTTTTTCTCTGATGGCAAGTGGCACTGGTGTAATGCGGCTAAAAACTCATTATAAGTAAAAGGATAAGATATAGTTCCATGCCTATTTAGAGTTAAATCGTTTTTTTCCCAGGCATTTCCCATCAGGATTACAGGTAAATCAGGCCTCGTGCCGGATGCTTCTTTCAATAGCTCCTTAATTTCAATAGATGAGCAGCTTCCGACCAAAAGAGCCTTGCAGTCTTTTAAACAAAGCTTGCTTTCCCGATTATAAACACGGCATGATTCGCCAACAAACTGAAACAAATGATCAATCTTTTTGCACTTTGTTTCATCATCTTCGACAAGGTAAATCTCATTCAAACTGCTCATAGAGTCTTCCCTGTATAATATGGACTTACATTAAGTATCGGAAGTCACATATTGGCTGTCAAATATATCAGCACTAATGCTATTTTATTTTCAACAAGGATATCCAGGAAGATTTGCCAGTAAAAATCCATTAACACGTTGAAACAAAATCAGATTCATGTATATGATAAATTGGATCAATTGCTTCAGCATAACGAACGGTCATTTTTACAGGCGCCGCTAAATGTATAGTTTCCAGGAAATTGGGTATTCCTCCGTACGCTTTCTAGGCAGCATTCGCCTGTTTCTTCAATTTTTAGGACATCTTACGATTGTTAGCGTTCAATTTCTTCTGGGACGAACATCCATTGCCTGGTCATATACGATTAACACCTTGTTTCTCTCAGGAGTAAGGCTTTCTACTCCAATTATTATTATCAGTATTTTAACCGGTTTTTCTCTGGCTATGACTTTTCACAGTCTTTTTAACCGGTTTCATTTATTTCAAAGCGCCCTGCCGCTCACACAGAGCATTGCCATAAGAAGCATTGTCCCAATTTTAATTGGCATTATTTTATCCATACAATCGTCACTGAATTTGATTAATGCGCGCATTCACAAATTACACGAAATGCCGCAAACTGTTTTACGGGTTCATGTAATACCTGCCATGGCAGGAATCCTGATTGCCGGCATCCTCTTGTATGTTTATTCATTGATTGCTTTTTTATTGGGCATTTATTCTACATTTTATTTTTTTCTGAGGCTCGACGTCAGCATTTACTTAATCAATATCGCAAGTTATATAACTCTTTGGGATTTATATCTTTCGTTCAGCAAGGTTGTATTATATTGCTGGATTGTCGCTATAGTGGTTGGTTATTATTATTATGAAGTAGCAATCCGAAAAGTCTCACTGCGCAAAGCAGTTTCTACAATTATGACAAGAAGCCTGCTTTTCATCATAATTGCGAGCGTATATTTGGGGCTTTTCAGTACTTAGCAAGCTGCCAAACCAATAAGCGCAAATCAGCGGATGAATTGCAACAGGGATTATTCATGATTCAGGATCGCATGTATACATTAGTAGGGATATTGGTCATCGGGGCAATAGCTTTGTTAATGCTTGGCGCAACTTATTTTTACCGCGCATATTACCAGCAAAAAATGGAAACTTATGTCATGTTCTTCAACGGTTCCCTGGAAGGTTTGGAAGCCAGATCCATCATTACCTATCGCGGCGTCAAGATAGGCGAGGTAACGAAGATAGAAATCACTGAAAATCCCGTCAATAATACTGTAGAAGTTCCGGTATACGTACAGTTTTTCGTAGAAAGAACCATTGGATTTCAACATAACCCTGTTAAGCTTTTAATTGACCAAGGCTACGTAGCTGATATATCAAAGCCCAATTTAATCACGGGCGTTGCGAGCATTCAACTGATTGAATCAGGTACCCCTGTCAGAACCCAAAGAAAATTCTACCGTGAATATCCGATTTTCCCAACCACATTGATTGTCGAAAAACATACCTCGGTCGATGAAACCTTAAAAGAAGCGCGCAAGGCTCTGGAAGATATCAGAGAATTCATTAAATCCAGGGAAGTAACCGAAACCATACAATCCATTAAAGACATGACAAGGAGTATTGATAAATTGGCGAGTAATTTAAATCAGAATGTGAATCCATTAATTTCCTATTTAAATCAAAGCCTCGAGCAAATTTCCAAAGCTGCTTACGCCACTGAAAACTTTATGGATTATTTAAGCCGCTATCCTGAGTCCCTGTTGCGAGGCAGAGTGTGAATAACATGAATCGAGGGATGCGACTTTTTTTAATCCTGTTTTTTATGATGCTTATTGTCAGTTGCGGACGAAGCAAAGAATCTCAATATTACGTCCTAAATCCTATTCCATGTAAACATTCTCAACAAAAGCCTGTCTTTCATCATTTAAGAATTGGAATAGACCGAATAAAAATTCCAGGCTATCTTGAAAAACCACAACTCAGTTTTTACTGCACCTCAAACCAGGTTCATCTCGAAGAAAATCATCAATGGGCTGAAGCTTTGAAAGATAATATTATGCGCGTATTGCAAACCAATCTATCCACTTTATTGCCTGGCGCAATCATTGAGGTTGAACCATGGAATCGTAGATTTGTGCCGGAATATACGCTGCAGGTCATGATATCAGAGTATAAGCTCGATATAGGCGGTAAAAGTGAATTAAGGGCCGAGTATCTGATCTATCACCATGAACAAACAGTGAAAAAACAATCCATTTGTTACTGCACCAAGTTATCCAAGGTTTCGCCACAAACTTTGGTTTCAAGCATGAACCATCAATTAACTCAATTATCTCATGAGATTTCGCAATTTTTCATTCAATCGGCGGATAAGGAAAAAGTTAGCCCGCGTTAGCATAAGATAATGCAGGAAAGAGTAGAATCTCAAGCCATATCACTTTGTCTCATCCAGACTGTAGAGCGATAGAAGAGGCCTGCTGCGGGCTGTTTTGGTATTCTTGCAGGCTTTCCGATTGATTAAAAATAGACTTAAGATTCTCGGATAATACCTGACTATGCGGCTTCCAAAAAGAAAAAGTTCCCTTGTTAATTTTTGAAACTATGCCTAAAGTCAAAATATGTCCTATAAATTTTATTATCAATAAACCCAACGGGTCTCGATGTTTTTTCCATAATTCCTGGTGTTCATTATGAATTTTATATGCTTGCTTAAGTCTTTCAAGGTCGCTTTTTACGTTGCTGTTACTTAAGGCATCACGCATTGCTTGAACAGCATTAATCTTGTCTATGGTATGCGTTTGATGATCATATCGGGACCTTAAATGCTTCAAATATTCATCGCACAAGGCGATAGCAGCGACAACATATTTGCGCCTGTTTTGATCATTATCGGCGGATTGGGTAGCAACAAACTGGTGTTTTGCGTAATCAATCTCAGCAGGTACTTTAAAATTCTTATTCATTGCCTCGAGCTTCAGGCGAAAAGAGTGCCGCGCTAATAGCTCATTAATTTGTTCATTATTATTTAGTTCCGGAACTGTTTGCGTGTCCAATTTCTGATAATAATCAAAAAAACTCCTATTTTGCTGCTGTAAGGAATGAATTTCTGCAGCAAACTCACCCAATAAGTATATTTTAAGTTTAGTGCCCTCTATCCCGTCCCAATAACCACCACCCATTAACATGGACAGCAACATTGTTTCAAGATTACCAAATCTCATAAAAAATTCGTCTTTACCGGGAAAATTATCAGTAATGAATTTAGCCAATTTTTGCGGGAAATAAGGTTGAGAAATTGAGCAAGTTGGCTTGAGAAACCATCCTGATGAGAAGTTATAAAGAGAAATTCCGCCAAAAGGAAAAAATGTATTTTCCTCAGAAGAATTCTTGCCCGTTGACTGATAGAACGGATATCCGCCTACGACAGTAACCAAACGCTTATTGCCGCGAGAGGAAATATGATTGACGAATAAAAATTTTTCAGGGCTTTTACTCATTATTACAATAGTATTTATAATGTTATAAGCAATTATACCTGAAGAAGATTAACAAAAACTTAAGATAGAAAATCTCATCAACGGTAGCAGGTAATATATTGAAACCCGCTGCAATCTTTACCAAAGCATAATTTTTGATTGCCAAGCTCTTTGGTCGCGGCGATTTCGGTTTCCTTTTTATAATGTTTTGCTTGAAGATAACCCATTCTGCGGCAGAAAGAATAAGCTGCTCTTTGGCCACATTCCTTGCCATCTTTATAGCACCAGGCAATGCGGTAAGAATCCAGTCTTGGATAAACAAAACGCTTCTCACGGTAATAGTAAGGTTTTGCAGGCTGATGATTTATCTTGCCTATGCAACGAATTAACTTAAACCCGTTGCATTGCCATCCTTGGCATTTCGCTTTACTGGCTAAAACGTGAGTTAATCCAACGTTGTTTGCAACAATTTCCTTATCAGCCCCATCATAACCTAACATACGGCAATAACGGGAAGCGACTGCCATACCGCATTCCTTGCCGTCGAACATGCAATAATTCAAGCGTAATATATGATAAGTAGGCTCCCAAATATTGCGGTAAAAATATTGAGTATTTTTACGGGAACGAGGCATAGTCTTGACAGACAAAGCCCCAGAGTCTGCAACTTGCACATCTGGCTTGGCATCCAGGGCGCGAGCATCGGCCGCTTGAGTACTTGAGTTAGCCATCTGGGTGCTGGAAATAACGGATTCGGTCATAATGATTTCAGCAGCGCTACGTATTTCGGCATAAGATGCGCCTACACCGAAAAAATAAAAACACAGTAAAAGTAAAAATTTCATGATTTGTTGGCATTGCAACAAAGTAAAACATCGGGAAATTAAACACATTGTCATATTGAATCCTTAATCTTCCTGGTACGAGAATCCGTTAAAAACTATATTTCTGACCTGCCAACCTATTTAATAGCAGACAGTTGCTTTATTGTTCAAAAGATCAGTAAGAATAGACAGTAGTTCATCTGAAGGCATAACTCGCCACTGCGCTCCCAGGTTCAAAACTGCCTTTGCATGCCTGTTTATATATTCTAATTGCACAACACATTCCCCCCGGTGATTTTTCAAGACAGACTGTAAAAGAGGAAAAACATGCTGCTCTGCCTCTGTTAGCCGAATGCGCACGCATCTCGCAAAACGCGTTCTGGCATCAGCTAACAAATATAAAGTTGATGCGGTCAGTTTGGTTCTGTTTGTGTAGTCATCATGGCTTAGCTCCCCTTCCAACACCAGAATTTCCCCACTTTGAATTTTTTCCTGAAATGGCTCATATACTTCTGAGAAAACGACAGCATCAATATGCCCTGAACCGTCTTCCAAACTAATAATAGCGAGCTTTTTACCCCGCTTGGTAAGAATTCGCCTTGTGCTGGTTACCATGCCGACAATGATCGCCTTTCTGGCGGCTGGAGTTAAATCAGCAATCGGAATGACAAGATCCTGGAATTCATGTAAATAACTTCTTGCTGGATGTCCTGTTATATAAAAGCCAAGCGTTTCTTTTTCCCCTTCAAGCCGCATTTTTTCATTCCAGGGTTTACCGGCAACATAATCAACATCTTCCTTGCCATCATCAAACAACGAAAATAAATCAGTTTGCCCGCTTGTTTGCTGCTGATGAAAATTAAGCCCCACTTGCAGTGCCTTGTCAATTGACTCAAACAAAATCCCGCGATTAATGCCCCATTCATCCATCGCCCCGCTTTTTATTAAAGCTTCAAGGACACGGCGATTGACTTTACGCATATCGAGTCGTTGGCATACATCAAATAAGCTCTTGAATGCTCCCCTGTTTTCCCGCTCTTGTTCAATGCACTGGATTGCAGATTCACCGACACCCTTGATTGCGCCTAAGCCATAGATAATTTTATTATCATCGCACACCGTAAAATGATAGCAGGAACGATTCAAACAAGGCGGAAGTACTTCTATATTCATGCGCCTACACTCATGAATAAAATTCACTACCTTATCGGTATTGTCCATATCAGAAGACATGACTGCTGCCATGAATTCAGCAGGATAATGAGCTTTTAACCATGCTGTTTGATATGCGACCAAAGCATAAGCTGCAGAATGTGATTTGTTAAAGCCATAGCCTGCGAATTTCTCCATCAAGTCAAATATTTTTGTAGCAATTTCAGCTTCCACCCCCCGTTCATTCGCACCCTGTATAAAAATTTCCCGTTGCTTTGCCATTTCTTCAGGCTTTTTCTTTCCCATAGCGCGACGCAACAAGTCTGCTGCTCCCAGAGTATAATTTGCCAGGATCTGGGCAATCTGCATGACTTGTTCCTGATAAAGAATGACGCCATAGGTTGGTTTTAAAACAGGTTCCAGATCTGGGTGCGGATATTCTACTGACGCTCTGCCGTGCTTACGGTTGATAAAGTCGTCGACCATGCCTGATTGCAAGGGTCCTGGCCGAAACAAGGCAACCAAAGCAATAATATCTTCGAAACAATCGGGTTGCAGGCGGTGGATCAACTCCTTCATTCCTCTGGATTCCAGCTGAAATACCGCTGTGGTTTGGCAGGCTTGCAACAGCTTGAATGTCTTCTCGTCCTCCATCGAGATTTCTGCAATATTCACAGGGGGTTGTGAGGCGCGTTTTTGACGCTCATTGATGATGGCTAAAGCCCAGTCGATAATGGTCAGCGTTCTTAAACCCAGAAAGTCAAACTTTACAAGCCCTGCCGCTTCAACATCATCTTTATCAAACTGACTGACCAGCTGGGTGGAACCCTGTTCACAATAAATTGCAGTAAAATCGCTTAACTCAGACGGCGCAATAACAACGCCGCCAGCGTGTTTTCCGGCATTTCGGGTAATTCCTTCCAGTTTTAAAGCTAAATCGATTAGTTCCTTGACATCCTCTTCATTTTCATATCTTCTCCGAAGTTCATCCTCTTGTTCCAAAGCTTTATTCAAGGTAATACCCAGCTCAAAAGGAATGAGTTTGGCCAGTTTATCAACAAAGCCATAGGGATGCCCCAGTACACGCCCTACGTCCCGCACAACCGCTTTGGCGGCCATGGTACCAAAAGTGATTATTTGAGAAACGCTTTGTCTGCCATATTTGTCGGTAACATATTCAATGACCCTATCGCGCCCTTCCATACAAAAATCAATATCAAAATCCGGCATGGATACACGTTCCGGGTTTAAAAAACGCTCAAAAAGCAAGTCATAGGCCAATGGATCCAAATCAGTTATATTCAACGCATAGGCCACCAAAGAACCCGCGCCAGATCCGCGCCCTGGACCCACAGGAACGCCATTATTCTTTGCCCATTTAATGAAATCAGCAACAATAAGGAAATACCCCGCGAATCCCATAGAGTTAATAACGTGAAGCTCTGTTTTTAATCTGAGCTCGTATTGCTTGCGCCCGCTGCTGATGGCTTCGGGTTTGTGCCGATAGATTTCTTCTAACCTTTTGTCCAAACCTTCTTCCGCCAATTGAGACAAGTAAGTTTCTACCGAGGAACCGGCAGGTACCGGAAAATTGGGTAAATAATTTTGGCCAAGATTCAGTTTGACTGTGCATCGCTTGCTGATTTCTACGGTATTATCTATGGCCTGGGGCAAATCCTTGAACAACTCCAGCATTTCTTCGGCGGACCGCAAGTATTGTTTGCTGCTGAATATTTTTTTTCGCCTGGGGTCTGCAAGAGTTAATCCATCATGTATGCAAACCCGCGCCTCATGGGCATCGAAATCCTCTTCTTCAATAAAGCGCACATCATTGGTTGCGACCAGGGGGAGCGCTAACGATTCAGCAAGCTTGACCACGCGTTTATTATATAGCTCTTCATTTTCTCGTCCGGTTCGCTGAATTTCTAAATAAAACCGATCAGGAAACATTTCAAGCCACCGAAGAGCGAGCATTTCTGCTCTATCCTCATCACCTGCAATCAATGCTTGGCCTACATCTCCCATGCGGGCTCCTGATAAGGCTATGAGCCCTTCAGCATATTCTGCTATCCATGATCGGTGAATATGGGGTTTTCCATCATACTGCCCCTGAAGATAGGCTTTTGAAACCAGGCGAGTCAGATTTCTATAACCTGTTTCATTTTGGCATAATAAAACAATTGAATAGACCTGTTCTGGTTTCTCAGGGTCATGATATGGAATATCGCAACCAATAATTGGCTTGATTCCCTGGGAAATCGCTGCCTTAAATACCTTCACTGCAGCAAATAAATTACAGTAATCCGTTACCGCAATTGCATTCATGCCTTTTTTAGCGAGGCAATGCATTAAAGGCTTAATGCGAATCAGCCCATCAACCAGTGAATATTCTGTATGCAAGCGAAGATGAACAAAGCGTTGTTGCATGGAAAGATAAATTTTCAATCTATTATGAATGAACTGTACCGAACCGATAGGCAGAGAGCAAGCCCTGTTTTCATATCAACTTTGCTTGGCGAGGATCAAACACATCCCGTACTGCGTCAGCAAATACGTTGCTGGCCAATACCAGAATAAACATCAATACAAATGCGGCTAACATTGGCCACCAAACAATAGGCTCCCGTGCAAGTTCAAGTCTTGCAGCATTAATCATATTGCCCCAGCTGATGGTCAACGGGGAAACTCCAACGCCCACATAAGATAAAACTGCCTCAGCCAGAACCAGGAAGCTGAAATCGAGAACCAGAGTAATCAAAACAATATGCATGACGTTTGGCAAAATATGTTTTCTTAAAATTTTAAATGAGCTGCTGCCCAACGCTCTCGCCGCCATTACGAAATCAACTTCCCGCAATTTTAATGTTTCAGCACGCAGTAAACGGCAAAGACTTGTCCAGCTTGTTACTCCAAGAATAAAGCATAATGCCAGCAATCTCGCATCCGCACTTTGGGCAAGGCTTGTAAATTTATCCGGATGATTGGTGATATATGTTTGCATCGCAAGAATAGACGCCGTTATCAACAATACGCCAGGAATTGAGCTTAAAGTTGTGTATATATATTGAATAACATCATCTACAAAGCCGCCAAAATATCCTGCTGCTGTTCCGAGAATGAGGGCAAGGGGCATCATAAATAAGGTTGTTAAAGTGCCAATAACCAAGCCCGTGCGTATGCTTTTTATAGAATAATAAAATATATCCTGGCCAATTTCCCCAGTGCCTAATACATGTAATTCCCGCGATATCCAATAGCTTGCAACAGTGATTGTCAATACCACAAACAAAGTCAGTAAAGCGCTGATGCCGGCAGCATGGAGCTTAATCAACCTGGTTTTCAGGATAAATTTTTTAACAATGAGCGCGCAGAGGCTAATAAACAAAATCATCATAAGACTAAAAAAAATGCTTTTAATGAAAACTTTCTCGAGCCAAAATTTGACATCCTTTGTGGTTTTAAACTGTTTTGAGGGATAAGTGAGGCGCGGATACACTTGCCTTGCCTGCCCGTCAGCCAGTATGGTTTCAGTGGTATAAAGCGTAAGGGCCAATGGGGCGGAATAAGTTTTTTCATGATGGGTATTTAAAGGCGCAAGAATCCTGTCAAGAATCGATTGCGGCTGATATTCGTTTGCTGTTTTATAATGTATAGAATCTAATATGCCTATCAGTAAAAAAAACAATAAAATGATGGAAGCGCTTGCCGCAATAGGTTTCTTGAAAAGCTGGAAAAAAGCATATCTGGTATGTTTTTTGCGCAAGCTAATTCCTATAGCCGCAAAACTGAATGCCAGGACAATTAAAAAACATTGATCAGTCCATAGCAATTCAAAAGTCATTTGAGCCTCACGCGCGGGTCAACCAAAGTGTAGGAAATATCTGTGAGCATGAGGCCCAGGATATACAAAATTGACCCTAAAAATACCATGGCACGGACAATAGCAAAATCCTGTTGCTGGATTGCATCAATCACATAACTTCCTAACCCCGGTATGCCAAAAAATGATTCAAGAACCAAACTCCCCATAAACAATGAAGGAATAATAACCACAACCCCTGTAAGGATTGGCAGCATTGCATTTTTTAACACATGGCGAAACAATACCCTGATTTCAGATAAACCCTTGGCGCGCGCGGTTTTTACATAATCTTTGCTGATTTCTTCAAGAAACAGGGTTCGGTACCACCTGCTTCCTGCGCCTAACCCGCCGATAATACCGACAATCACGGGCAATATAATGAACTTAAAGCTGTTCAACCCATCATCATAACCTGATATGGGAACCAGGCGTAAGATTTTACCAAACAGGTACTGGCCGCCAATGATATAAAACATAGCGGATATGGACATTAAAATAATACAAAAAATCATGCCTGTTAAATCAAGATAAGTCCCCCGGAAAAAAGCCATGGTCATTGCTGTGGCAATGTTGGCAAACAAGCCTAACAGTAAAACCGGCAGGGCAATTGCAAGGCTTGGCCACATGCGCTGGTAAATATCCTGGCTGATATCGCGACCGGCGTCAGAGCTCCCAAAATTAAAGGTGAATAATAGAAACGACTTTTTATAAAAAAGGGTTTGCGTAAATTGAAGAATCCCCTGCTCTTTACCGTTGTAAAACAAGGGCAAATCATACCCTCGCTGCATTTTCCAATATTCAATTGCATCCTCGCTGACATGCTTTTGGCCAAGATGCATTCTTGCCATATCATCAGGAGAATTGACAACAAAAAATAAAGAAAACGTTAAAATGTTAATTCCAAGAAGTACTGGAACAGCATAAAAAAGCCTGCGTAATAAATAAGCACTCATAGCGGGATTCTCTCGGCACGCTTTTTTTGTTTTTGAACATAAGCAAAAGCAAACGGAAGCAATAATAATAACAACAAAAGTATGAACAATAGAACAGGCCACAACACCGGCTGATTCCACAAGGTCCGCAAATAGTTCCGTAAGGATACGTTGATCGCCATATATTTTAGGGTATTTTGTGAAATGGTATTGGTTTTAAACGGGGCTACCCATTGCTGGCTTAAGACAAGGCTTTGGCTGTTGATTCCCCAAACCCATGGCGCATCATGGCGAAGAATTGCCACCATCTCGTCAATTATTTTTTGCCTTTCTTCATCATTGGGGAGATATCTCATTTTTTCAAATAATTGATCATATAAGGGATTATGATAATTTGCTGCGTTTTCACCTCCATAAGCCACTTTTTCATTAGGACCGTACAATAAAAATAAAAAATTCTCAGGATCCGGATAATCTGCGTTCCATCCCCAGCTGAAAATCTGGGCGTTTCCGCTTCGCATTTTTTCCTGGAAACGGTTATATTGGGTCGAGCGGATATTTAAGGAAATGCCAATACGGGCAAACTGTTTACGCATCCAGTTCAATTGCGCTTTAGCATCGGGACCGCTGCTGGCCGGCACATCATAATGAAGAATGAGAGGCCGATTAGTGTTTGGATCCAAGCCATTTGGATATCCCGCTTCACGCATCAGCTGTAAGGCATCGCTGATAGGTCGCCGAACCGGTTCTCCCTTCCAGCGGTAAACATAGGGATTAATGCCTTTTTTGCCTTCCCTGTAGCCAAAAATGCCTGGAGGAATCGGACCTTGTGCCGGAATACCACGGCCATTGAAGAAAATTGCAATATTTTCTTCATAATTAACGGCAATAGAAATAGCAAGCCTGAGTTTCCTTGCGCGTTCAGACTGGCCGCCAACAACAGGATCTAACATATTAAATCCAAGATAAAAAATACTTGGATCAGTCATTTGAGTCAAACGCATCCCTTTTGCTTTCATGGCAGGAGTCAAGGTCGTATTCCCGGATTGTGTAATCTGGATGGCCTGGTCAAAACTGTCTGCGGCTACCCCTGACAAATCATAATAGCCTTGCAAAAATTTATTCCATCGGGGTATGGCTTCTTTTTCCAGGGTAAAGACTGCTTTTTCAATCAGGGGCAAGCGCGCATCCGGGTGATGCAGATACCCTTTTTTTATATCAAGGCCAGTTCCCTGCGATGGAAAATATTCTGCATGGTATTTCGGATTTTTTTCAAGAACCATGCGGCTATTGGGATTGTTTTCTGTCAACATGAAAGGCCCTGTGCCGATTGGATACCAGCCTAAACTGATGTTCCTGTCTTCCATTCCCGGTTGGGCATAAAATAAATCTGCCTCCCAGGGCACAGGGGCAAAGAAAGGCATGGCAAGCCAAAAAATGAATTGTGGGTATTTTCCCTTAACAATAATTTTAAAGGTATAATCATTGATCTTTTGCACGCCAGCCAAGGGGTAACGCCTTAAATCTACAAATGCGCGATCGACGCTTGAAGGAAGCTTTTTGCCAAACTCCTTAAATCCCAAAATATATGTGCTCATTAAACCGTATATCGGTGAATTTACGGCAGGATCCGCAAGCCGTTTAATTTGGTAAATATAATCATCAGCAATCAACTCCCGCGTACCTTGCTGCTTAAAATCGCTTAATTGATTGATATCATGTTCGTCCAGGTAATCGGCCGTTAGGTTATGATAATAAAACTCTCCCTTTTTATTTTTTGCAAATGCAGGATGCGGCTGATAATAAATACCCGGTTTGAGATGAATGGTATACACGCTGGTTGCCACATCTGTATTTTCTGAAGCGGCTAATTCATGGCCTTTTTCATCGTAATAATGAACCTCAGGCATGGCAGCGGTTGTCAATGGAATGAGTTTATAGGGACGAGTCAGGTAATCATACTGCAAAAGAGGTTCATAGATTTGGCCGATAAACTGATATTCATTGCTGGAATAGGATTTCGCAGGATCCAAGGTTTTGGGTTGTTCGTTAAAGGATGAATAATAAATATTTTCATCCGCTTCGCTTTGGGGATAGGGATTATTGAATACCCACCCGGCAGACGCCACACCCGCTTTGAGGCAGAGCAATAACAGCAACAATATTCTCGGCATGATTGTTTGCAACAACGGATGCATCCTTACAGTGATTAGCCCTGGCCCATCCAGTTAAATAAGTAGCCCGGCCGTGCGCCAAAACAGTTTTATTCAGCCTGATAACATATCTATAAATGATGCTTCATTTAAAATCGGCACGCCCAGTTTTTCAGCCTTATCATACTTTGAACCAGGATCGAATCCTGCGATGACATAATCTGTTTTCGCAGAAACAGAGCCTGTGACCTTTGCGCCAATGGCCAGGAGTTTTGTTTTGGCTTCTTCTCGGCTCATGCTGGCTAAACTCCCGGTTAACACAATGGTTTTACCATAAAACGGATGGCTCTTATCGGCTTTTTGGGGAGTTTTATCGTGTTCCCATACAACGCCGCGGGCGATTAATTTATCAATTACAACAAGATTATGCGGCTCGCGAAAAAAATGGACAATGTGGTTTGCGGCAATAGGGCCGATGTCCTTTAATTCAGTCAGTTTCTCTGTCGTTGCTTTTTTTAGATCGTTAAGGCTTTCAAAATGAGTCGCGAGAATATGAGCGCTTGCTTCGCCAATTTCCCGTATTCCTAAAGCATACAAAAAGCGCTGAAATGTTGTTTTCTTGCTTTTATTCAATGCCTCAATTAAATTTTGCGCTGATTTTTTGCCCATGCGCGGCAAGCCCGCAAGTTCTTCCTCGCTTAAAGCGTACACGTCTGCCACATCTTTTATCAGTTCTTTATCTACCAGCTGTTCAATCAGTATTTCTCCTAAACCTTCAATGTCCATGGCCTTGCGGGATGCAAAATGCCAGACCATCCGCTTTAGCTGTGCTTTGCAGAATAACCCCCCTGTACAGCGAGCCACTGCTTCCCCTTCTTCACGTACAACATCTGCTCCGCAAACAGGGCAGTGTGCGGGCAATTGAATTTTTTTTGTTTGCTTGGGACGCTTTTCCAAAACAACCGACACAACCTCGGGAATCACATCCCCTGCGCGACGAACAACCACATAATCGCCTATTCGTATATCTTTTCGTTCAATTTCATCCATATTATGCAGAGTTGCATTACTGACGGTAACGCCGCCTACACTGACGGGCTGAAGACGCGCAACAGGGGTCAATGCGCCAGTTCTCCCAACCTGGAAATCAACCTCAAGTAATTGCGTCATTTCTTCACTTGCAGGAAATTTGTGCGCGCAGGCAAACCGGGGCGCGCGTGAAACATACCCTAATTTTTCCTGTTCACTGATGGAATTAATTTTATAAACCACGCCATCAATTTCATAAGGCAAATCATTCCGTTTCTCTAATATGCTGAAATAATAATCCATGCAACCTTTCATCCCTACAGCAAGCCTTGACTCGTCGGATATGCGAAAGCCCATCTTCTGCAATAATTTCAACTGCTCAAGGTGGGTGGAAGGAAGCCTATATCCGTCACAGGCTCCTATGCCATAGCAATAAATAGATAGAGGCCTGCTTGCTGTTATTTGCGGATTTAATTGCCTTAAGCTTCCTGCTGCCGCATTGCGGGGATTGGCAAATGTTTTTTCTCCACGCAGCCTTGCCTGCTCATTAAATGCCTCAAAACCCGCTTTGGGCATATAGACTTCCCCGCGGACTTCTATTAATGAAGGTACGTCATCAAGCAACAGTTTTAAAGGCACTGCAGGAATGGTTTTTATATTATTGGTAATATTTTCCCCAACCATACCATCGCCGCGCGTTGCCGCGGACTGCAGAAGGCCGTTTGCATAAGTAAGATTGACCGCAAGCCCGTCAAGCTTTGGCTCACAGGCAAACTGTAAATCATCAATCTGGCATTCAAGTTTATCCGCCAAACGTTTCATAAATGCCCGCAATTCTTCTTCTGAAAACACGTTAGCCAGAGAAAGCATTGGTTTTTGATGGGCAATAGGTTCTAAGGAAGAAGCCGGAGTCGCCCCCACGCGCTGGGTTGGAGAATTGGGCGATTTAAACTGCGGGAACTTTTTTTCCAATTCCTGCAAAGCCTTAAAGCAGCGATCATACTCTGCATCCGGTACGAGCGGTTCATCCAGCACATAATAATGATAATCATATTTTCTGATGCGATCGCGTAATGCTTGAATTGTTTTTAGAGTATCTTCAGCGGATAAGTTTTCGTTTTTCATGAATGCGAACATAACTCTTTAGGTTAATTAGCAGAATAGTTACATGTTTACTCGATCCAGGCAACAGTCATTATTTGATGAATCGACTAGGGAAATTTACCCCGGTGTTCCAAGAGAAAGACATGATAGCTTCCTCTGGTTGGTTACAGGGTAGGCGAAATCAGCGCCTTTTTAGGGAGCATTCATACAAATCCTGAGGATTGCTTTAAGTTATTCAGGTATCACACGAAACTCACGACATTGATAGTAAAAAAACTCCCCACGTCATTCAAAACAACATTACGTATCAAAAATGACTTACCTACGGTTTTTATAACGATTTTCGGCTCCATTTAATATTCTAGCTTTTCGATACAGAACTGAAATTCGTTGAATCGTCAGAGCAACTCACCTCATTTTCTGAGGCACTGAAATTCGCAGTACGTTTAGAATTTGCAAAAAAAGTGCTCGGTCCGGAGATAAAACTGGCCTCAGAGGAATTATTCCAATCATTTCTTTGTTTTTTAGCGCCTGGTATGTCTTCAGGCTGCCGCTTTCGTTTTAAGGATGCATCTTCTGTTTTATGCCTCATGTAAACAGTTTTATAGGCTTTTATATATAATCTTATATATTTTTGGTCAAAGCTTCTTTTTTGCAGCCTTTGAGTGATTTCTTCGCTCGATTCTTCAGGTTTAGAGTGCCCCATCCTCAAACGAGCCAATCTTGCTCCAGCTTCTGCCGCTCTAACCTCAATACTGCGCTTACCGTGCGCTTTTGGTTTACTCCCGTGAGTGATTTTTGTTTCCCCACTATCATCTGGATTAGTGATATTTTCTGAAGATGTTTCAGGAAGCTGGATCTGCTGAGGAATATTTTGAATTTGGAGCTGCAGCTGCAGCCATTGAATTCGCTCGGCTTGCTGGGTAATAATCGCCTGCTGGTAAGATAGCATTTGCTGCATCATTTCAACCTGATGCTGGAGTGTAGTATTAGCGTCATGATGTGACGAAAACGATCCTCCTGGTTGCAGGAAATCGGGAGGGAAATTCAGTGGAGAGGAGACACCGCTGGAATTCAGTACAAAATCGAATAAATATTCATCGTTATTTTCTGGCAAAGAAAGCAATGATCCATTTAACTCTTCAACATTGTTACTGCCACTTTGAATAGTGCCCAATGGCTGGTTTTGCTCAGAAATCGATTGTATCCATTGACTCCGAACAGCAAGAGCTTCCTCGGTATTATCTGGTTCCCAAGGGATCATATTCAACATTTCATAAATCTGATGATAAGAAGGTATAGGGGAGTTTTGAACAATAGATTGATTATTTTGACCAGGCATTTATCTTCTCAATGAGGCTCTTTGGTAAAAAAAGAAAGCATTATAAAAATGCCTGGATTCTATATAAAAACACTTTATATGTCATCTAATGTGAATTTCAAAATCACCTGAACCTGACATAACTATTAATAAATTGTGCCAATTGAATCATAATAATCCTAAAAGGCAAGACATCATACAGAAATGAACCCGTTCGAACAACTGCTGTTGCTCTGTTAATTAATAATCCCTATGCTGAGCAACAACAATATCGATTATGCGGTAAATAAACTCTTTATCAACAATATAAAAGCCATTATTGCCATGGCAATGTCTTCCGTAAGCGTCACGGTTGATAAAGGCACATCTAAAACCGTGCCCATACATGGGCATTTTATATCCAGACCTTTTTGCAATGCATTAACCACCCCCACTGCCCCAATACTTAATAAAACGATGGTCAATAAATAAGTCAGTATCGGTAAAAAGAACGATAGGTACGCAAGCCCCAGAAACAATTCGATTAACGGATAGCAATAAGCATAAAGGCGTGAACGCCTGGCGATAATATCATACATCTCAAAACCATCAGCAAAGCCTACAGGATGGAATAGTTTTAATGTACTGAAAATCACCAGAAAAATACCCATAAAGTAATGCATCCATACGCGCATGTCCCCGCCAACTTGCCAGTTAATGCTCAGTGCTGCAAGGAAAGAGACAATAATTAAAGAAAGCAAAGGCCAATATCGTTTCAAGGAGGATTCATCCGAACTTTTTTCTGATTTTTTTTTAACCAAATTCTGATATTTTGGGTGCTCATCAATAAAGTTCTTAACAAATGGACAGGTCGGTACGATTTTATAACCGTTTTCCTTTGCATATTCTAATGCATGCTTGGTGATTTCTGCAGCGATTCCCTGGTGTCTTAAGCCTTCCGGTACAAAGGTTGTAAAATAATCTAAAGTCGTATCGTCAATTTTTTTATATTTTAACTCACTCTCTTCATCATTTTTCGTAGCATAGAATCTCTGATTTTTTTCATCATGTTTGATATTTAAGTCCATTTTTTGCCCCCGATAGTGAATCATTATTTGCTGTATTCCGTAAGTTTTTAGCCATTTATGACAATGAATGAATTGCCTCACTATCACACATCGCCAAGTCAAAATCACTGGATTTCTCTTCCACTTGTTTGCTGAGCTTTCTTAACGCTGTTCTCATCCCTTCTTCCAGTACAGGGTGATAAAAAGGCATTTTTAGCATATCAAATACCGTCATTTTTTGCTCGATAGCCCAAGCCAGTAAATGCCCCAGGTGCTCACCGCCGGGGGCTACCATTTCAGCGCCAAGGAGTTCACCATTTTTTTTCGCCCCATATACTCGCAATAAACCGTGGTTTTGCTGCAAAATCTTGGCTCGGCCTTGATTTGAAAAGTCAATTCCAGCAGCAATAAAGGATCCTTCTTCTAATTCTTTATATGCTTTTCCAACAACCACTATATTAGGTTCGGTAAACAAAATACGAAGAGGCGTTCGCCTTTTAAAACACTGATTTTTATTTATTGCATTATAAGCAGCAATTCGCCCTTCATCCGCTGCTTCATGCAATAATGGCCTCGCATGATTCACATCTCCTGCAAGAAAAAGAGGGGAATCCTGAATTTGCATGGTGGTTGAATCAAATTTCGGAATTCCTTTTTCATCCAGTTCAATACCAAGTTCTTGTAGGCCTAAATTGGCTAAATTTGGTTTACGCCCCATAGCGACAATGACTTGATTGACTGGAATGTCACTTGATGCATGAATATACAATTGACCGTTTTTCTTTTTTAATGAAGCTTTCTCATTGAGATAAATGGGAAATTCCTGCTGAAAAATATTAAGCGCTGCTTGATTGACTTCAGGATCGCTTATTCCCCCAATGTGGCCGGTAGCGGTAAACGCAGAAATATTAATCCCCAAACGAGAGAGCGCCTGGCCAAATTCCAAACCAATGCTACCCGCACCAATAAGACCTATCTCATGGCCCAATGAATCCTGTTCAAAGATAGTTTCACTGGTTAATATATCTTCTTGAAATTTAAGCCACTCATCGGGGATGATGCTTTTTGAACCGCAGGCAATGATAATGCTCTCGGCGTGGATGATCTGATCTCCAACTTGAAGGGCGTTTGGGGAAATAAACTTTGCATTGCCATACAGAAACGATTCACCCAAAGATTGAGTGAATTCCACAACACCGGAGGTAAATTTATCGCGCATTTTCCGAACATAGTTTAGGACTTCAGGTAAATTTGTCTTAAGATATTGAGCCCCTTTTATCCCCTGTTCGGCAAAATGAAGCCGTTGGTGATAGTTATTCGCTGCCTGGATTAATAATTTAGAAGGCATGCATCCAATTCGTGCACAGGTGGAACCTAATGGTCCCCCATCAATAACTAAAATATCATCCGTATATTTTTGGGCTTCCTTATATGCGGATAATCCAGCAGTCCCTGCTCCGATAATGGCAATCCTGACCTTTCTGTCCATAACAAGCTTTATTTATTGGGCGTTTTTTAAAATTAGCAGGACTATTTGGTTAAATCAATTTGCAAACCTGAAACATTGTCTGTTCTATTTTTTAACCGCGTTAACAATTTGCCGGTACGATTACTAAATACGCCTTTGTTCGCCAAGAACAATGTTTTTTGTTGAGCGGCCAATAACCGATACGGGTAGTCTCCAATTCCTTGCCTTCCTCAATAGCAAGAAACTCATCAAGAAAATGAATGGCTTGAAGCGCTTGATTTTGTTGGATTCTAGCAAATCTTGCTTTATGAACTTTATTATTAGGATTAAAATTGTCCTTGGCAAAAGCTTCAATATAGCTATTTATAAAACTCATTTACTGGTCATAATAGAATGTTATGAGTCATTTTCTCTGAAAAGCAAATGACATAACTGGCTTAGGGAAAACAAATGGAAGTTAGGAGTCTTAGGGAAATGAGTAAAAACTGGCATGCGGAACCCGCAGAAAAAGCCTTAATTACTCTTGGGACAGGCGCCAAGGGGCTAAATGCCAATGAAGTGCGCGACAGGCAGGCGATTTTTGGTTTCAATCAAATTCCTGCCGCTGCTAAAGAAACGATTCTTGTGCGTTTTTTAAGACATTTTAATCATCTTTTAATTTATGTGCTTCTGATCGCTGCCGTCACAACCGCCCTATTACGACATTGGGTAGATACTGTGGTAATACTTCTTGTGGTTATTGTGAATGCTTTTATTGGATTTATCCAGGAAGGAAAAGCAGAAAAAGCCCTGGATGCCATTCGTCATATGTTGTCCCCTATGGCTGATGTTTTACGCGGGGGCGAGCGCCAAAGAATTCCTGCAAAAGAACTTGTGCCAGGAGATATAGTACTGCTGGAAGCAGGCGATAAGGTTCCGGCCGATATACGTCTTATCAAAGCCCATGGTTTGAATATCGATGAGTCAGTCATCACAGGCGAATCAGTTTCTGTCGAGAAAGATACCAAACCCGTAGCACAGGATGCCGTTCTTGGGGAACGCTCTTCCATGGCTTACAGCGGCACTCTTGTGACGAGAGGCACTGGAGCGGGGGTAGTTGTTGCAACCGGCCTGTATAGCGAAATTGGCAAAATCAGTGGCCTCTTGGCAAAAGTTGAGTTATTAAAAACACCCTTAGTGAGGCAAATGGATATTTTTGCAAAATGGCTCACAATACTGATTTTAATGGTTGCCGCCTTATTATTGATTTTCGGTTATTTTGTTCAGCATTACAATTTTAGCGAGTTATTCATGATAGTGGTTGGTTTGTCTGTTGCCGCGATTCCTGAAGGACTCCCCGCAGTTTTATCCATTACACTCGCGGTAGGTGTGCAGGCTATGGCGCGCAGGCATGCCATTATTCGGCGCCTGCCAGCAATTGAAACAATTGGCTCAGTTTCAGTTATCTGCACTGATAAAACAGGAACGCTCACTCGCAATGAAATGACCGTGGTTAGTGCATTAACTGCAAATCATTTCTATGAAGTTGAAGGCTCCGGCTACTTGCCTGTTGGCTCCATTAAACTCCATGGCGAAATCATTAATCCAAATAAACATCCTTCGCTTTTGAGACTTATACAATGTTCAGTCCTTTGTAACGCTGCGACTTTATACCATCGGCAAGGAAGTTGGCAAATAGAAGGTGATCCTATGGAAGCCTCATTGCTGGTGCTTGCAGAAAAAGCAGGTATTCCAATCAACGAAATACGCCAAACCTGGGCCAGTACGGATATCATTCCCTTTGATGCCAGACATCGTTTTATGGCAACTTTACATCATAACCATCAGGGCCATGCTTATATTTTTGTTAAAGGAGCTCCAGAGCAATTATTAACTTTATGTCAAAATCAACAATCCGATAGAGGAGATCAGGAAGCGGTCAATCAGGCTTATTGGCTCCAAAAAGTTGAAGAAACTGCCAAAAAAGGTCAGAGAGTGCTTGCTTTTGCCATGAAATCCATACCAGCAGATAAAACCGTTCTTCAGATGCAAGACGTTCAAGAAGGCCTGGTGCTGTTAGGGATGACCGGAATGATAGACCCGCCCAGGGAAGAAGCTATTATTGCCGTAGGCCAATGTATTGATGCCGGGATTCACGTGAAAATGATCACAGGTGATCATGCTGTAACCGCAGAAGCTATTGGCCGGCAAATAGGATTGGAACATCCGGATAAGATACTCAAAGGCTTTGAGATTGATGCAATGAATGATATGGAACTTGCAAACGCGGTTTTAGAAAATGATATTTTTGCCCGCACCAGTCCTGAGCATAAGTTAAGGCTCGTCATGGCTTTGCAATCTCATGGGATGGTTGTTGCCATGACTGGCGACGGAGTCAATGATGCATTGGCCCTTAAAAGAGCCGATGTGGGCATTGCCATGGGGCAAAAAGGCAATGAAGTCTCCAAAGAAGCTGCTGAATTAATCCTAACCGATGATAACTTTGCCTCAATTGCCGCAGCAGTCCAGGAAGGCCGTACTGTATATGATAATCTAAAAAAAGTAATCAGCTGGACTTTGCCCACAAATGCTGGCGAGGCAATGACCATTATTCTTGCTTTGCTGTTAGGCTTGAGCCTTCCTGTAACGCCTATCCAGATACTGTGGATCAATTTAATCACAACAGTAACCCTTGGCCTGTCCCTCGCGTTTGAACCAACTGAAGACAATACCATGCATCGGCCGCCCAGACCCCGCAATGAACCAATATTAACCGGTGCACTGGCCTGGCACATTGTCCTTGTATCTTTTCTTTTTGTTTGTGGGGTGTTTGGCATTTATTATTATGTCTTGGATAAAGGATATTCCCTTGAGCTTTCAAGAACGATTGCCTTAAATACACTGGTGGTACTGGAAATTTTTCATTTATTTTATATCCGCAATATTTACGGAACTTCTTTAACCTGGCATGCTGTAAAAGGCACAAGAGTTGTATGGATAAGCATTATTGTCATTACGATAGCGCAATTCTCGATTACCTACCTGCCCTTTATGCAACATATTTTTTCGACTGAAGCGATTCCTTTCTTTGATGGTGCTTTAGTCATAGCTATTGGAGTGGTTTTTTTTGCGCTAATTGAAACAGAAAAACAACTGCGCCTAAGAATTATATCCCTACGTCATCCGAATATTTGAGCAGGCAAAGAAGCTTTTATTTTTAAAATTCTCCAGCGTGGTGCTGCGCTTTAGAGCTTTAAACTGACACTAGAATATCCAATTCAAGTTGCTTTTAATGTTGGCGTACATCAATCTTTATTCCTGGGTTCAAGTGAACCGCCGACAATTTTTTTGCAGGTGCCTTCAGGCAGGTAAATCCAGGCATCACCCTGCCCGTCTATTTTGGAAGTAGCCGCACAGGAGGTCGTTGCAGTACCACAATCATTCATGCCAGCCTTGGCAATCCCATAACATTTTTCCTTGCCTTTGATTTCGCCATGGGCAATGGCTTCAGGTGCTGTCGCCAGAACACCGGCGGCGGTTAAGCCAAGAGCGGTTTTAATCGCTGATTTAATCACTTTATCCATTTTGTTTTTACTCATATTATCTACCTTAACCTAAGAAGAGCGAACAATTGTAGAAGAAATAGCCATGCTATAACATACATATTCCATGTCAACACAAAAATATGATTAAGGAGAATCAGGGCCTACGCATGAAAATCAAACTTGAATTAGCTGAGGTCAACCTGACTCCTATTTCTACGCCCCGCGACTTGTTCGTGGGATCCAGCATTTGATTCAGAATCACTGGATTTCGCGGATAAACCGCAGAACGTAGAAGTCAAGAGTTTTTTCACGCATAAGCCCTGTAAGGAGAATAGTATGCCCTGGACTAAATCAGATTACCCTGATTCCATGAAAAATCTCGATGCAGCTACTCGAAATAAAGCAATTGAAATCGCCAATAAATTACTGAAAGAAGGTTATGAAGAAGGGCGAGCTATTGCTATTGCAATTGCTAAAGCTAAGAAAAAGAAAGACTCGGATTAGAGAAAATTTTAATAAATAACAAGCAATCAAAAAACAGTAAAACCAATCACTGGAGAAAGATTTGACTACCCCAACTATAAGAGAAACAGAGCAATTTATGGATGAGAATGAATCATTTTTCAACATGCCTCTGACCCATCAAAAAGACTTCCAGGCATTCTATGTTGAATCAGGAAATTTACACATCATCAGAGAATACTCTGAAAAACTGACTAGATTACTGAATGAGGAGAAAAAACAAAAACGAGAATGGCTGAAAGGGAATTTCAAACCAGCATTGATGAATGAAAAAATACGTCAGTTTATCATGGAAAACAAAAACCATCCTGCCATTAATTTATGGAAATATAAAGGGCCCAAAAAGGAACTGCAGCATGATTTTATATTTTGGCGAATGCGCAGGTTAAAAGATCCGCTGGAAGAACAATTGCCTGTGGCTGTTTTTGTGGATAGTGAAGCACTTGAAGATATGGTTGATGATTATAAAGATTACATTCAGGAATTGACAGGCACTTATCCTAATAAGAACCTTGAAATTGAAGACGATGAAGCTACGCTATTTTTTCCTGACAAGGAAAAAGCAAATGCTTTCTTTGCAGAACAAGCAAGAAAAAATCGCCCTTATATTGTGCTAGACAGCAAAACAAAGCAGGTTTTGGTTTTCTCGTTAGGTGATGGAAATATGGATGAGAGCGGGCAATATGACATAGAAACAATCTTTTCCCTAATGGAGCAAAGCAATCTCATTGGGAATAAAGCATTTATATGACGGCAGAACAGGCTAAAAAACGTCAGCTGCCGACATTCAAGAATCGGACTATAATTTAAGACTATGAAAAATAATCAACGCTCTTCTGAGAAACTATTGGAAATTATCCATTCCCATAAACTGGAACAAGCTATTTCTTTTGAAGAAATAATCGAACTCCTTGGAACGCGTGCTTTTGGTATTGCATTATTGCTATTTTCTCTACCCAATGCCCTGCCTTTTTCAGTTATTCCAGGCCTGGCCTTTGTTTTTAGTACCCCTATTTTCTTTATTGCAGTTCAAATGATTCTTGGCAGAAGCACGCTTTGGTTGCCAGATATTATTGCAAAAAAAACCGTATCGCAAAAATCTCTGGCTAAAATAATTAACACCACCCTCCCCTATCTAAAGAAAGCAGAATTTTTTTTAAAACCAAGATGGGCATTTATGACCAGCCGTCCTATGGAAATTTTAAACGGTTTGGTTATTTTGGTCCTGGCTCTCCTTTTAATTTTGCCCATACCATTCAGCAATTTTATTTTTGCAATCCAGCTCATTGTCTTCAGTATGGGGCTGATTGAAAAAGACGGAATATTTATTGTCTTAGGATACACAGCAAGCCTGTTATATATTAGTTTGATATCATGGGTTATTGTGGCTGCTGTTAACAATATTATATCCTGAACAAGGGGACCTGTATGTACAGATTCTTTGACTCATTAAAAGAAATTTTTTGGAGAAAATCTGCGCAGGTATCCTCTAAATCTCTTGCAGATCAGGTCACTGGAATAACTAAAAAAGAGCATCTATTACCCCTTGAAACCAGTGATATGAACATGCAGAAGTTATCTGATGAAATTTCATGGCTTAAAGATAAGCTTGCCAAGAGCTCACCATCAACAAGCTTGCAATATATAGATCAGTTGGAAACAATAGAATTGATTTGCAGAGATTATGAAACTGAAAGCAGAATCGAAATAAAAAGCCTTGAAGACCTCTTTACCCCGGAAGAGTTTTTAAAATTCAAAAAAGAATTCCAAAAAATTTTCCAAGATGATCAGTTGGAAAAAACAGACCTTGTTCTGGCCTATTCAAAAAAATAACCTGCTGCGGCGAAAATTAAATACAGAATAACGAGGCTGCCGCCCATCCATCGAGATATTGTCCTTGTTAACATGAAAAGAGAGATTAGGAACATGGTGAACAAACAAAAAGGAAGATAAAAAAGCAATACCTGCTGGTTAACAATGACTGGCTTTATCATGGAAATGATGCCTGCATTAAAGAGGAAAAAAGCAAAAATTGAACCGACTACATTACCGAAACTGATTTCCGCCCTGCCCTGGAGCGCTGCGGGCAGTTCTCTTGCTATTTCTTCAATGCTGACCAGAAAAGCAAGAATAATTATTCCAAAAAAAGTACCAGACAGCCCAAAATAATCAATTATAGTTTTGGATGCCGTAACGATTAGCTCACTGCCTGCGATAATGGCAAAAAGAGAAATAAATAAAAGCCCTAAAGCTTTCCATCGATGCTCTTTTTTAGCTGATGCGATGGCTTCAGAAAGCTCATGCGAGGGCTTGATGTCATAACCTTTTTTATTAAGCCATAAAAGATAGATGATGCAAAAAACAAAGCCCATAAATAAAATGAGGCCGTCAATTCTTGAAAGCTCCCCATCCATGGCCAATAACCCAAATAAAACAATAGCCAAATTTGGTAAAATAAGAATCCGTTTCGGCGCTTGCTTAAATGCCATAGGCGCGATCATTGCCGTCATACCAAACGCGAGCGCAATTGCCACCATTGCTGCGCCAATTATGGAACCTAGCGCGATACCCGCCATTTCGTTAAAAGAACCTACCGAACCAACTGCCAAATTTTCAGGGTCAAAACCAATAAAAAACACACTGATGAAAAAAGCAGAAACTCCAAAGCCGATAGAAACGCCCATTGCTCCTTTTACCAGCTTCTCAGCAAAATAAATTACAAGAAAAAGGCCGACTATAAAGAGTCCTGACGCTAGAAAAATATTCATTTTTTCTCCTTGAATGGATTCAAGCGTAAATTTTTAGCAGCGCCTCAGAACGAGAGTGGATTGCCTTCTACTATATCTGTTTGAGTTTCATCGGTATGGCTATGCTTGATTTCAAAAGGATGAACATATTGAATATGTAATTTCATAATCACTCCCTGATTTAAAAACCAAATTATTATAAAAGTCCGCAATAGCGTGAATTTTGTTTCAGAGTTTTTAACATTTCTGCCAAATCATCCAGGCTATCCACTAAAAAATCGAATTCGCTGTCTTTAGGTATTTGGTTATCTTGAACGGTTTTAAATTCCAGGGGTCGAAAAATGTATGCTGTCTGATATCCGCATTGGTGCGCTGCCACAAGGTCATATTTATGTGAAGCAACAAGCAAAATTTCTGAAGGTTCTAGTTTTAAAACCTTGGCAGCATTTTGATAAACCAATGGATTCGGCTTATAGCAGCGAAAAGACTCACCTGATAAAATTACATCCCAATCAATCTGAGCTTTTTTTGACAGGCCTTCCAGCAACTTTATGTTTCCATTCGAAAGAGTACCGGTAATGAAAAGGTCTTTTATCTGATGAATGCCTGAAACTGAATCTGGCCATGGTTCCAATCGATGCCAGACCATACTCATGTGGTCTATTTCTTCATTTGTGAACTTATCAAGGATAGCATACTGCTGCATGATCTCGATTAAAGCAAGTTTATTCAGCTCGTCAACTGTTGCAAAAGCTCTTTCCCCCTTACTAATTTTCTGCATGTTTTCAGAATATGCGTTGACCCAAACCGCAACAAACTCTTCACTCGTTATATTTTTAACTTCCTTTTTGTCAAAAAAATAACCAAATTCTTTAACGATTGTTCCTCGCCAATCTACAACAGTTCCAAAAACATCGAATAATACGGCCTTGATACAACTCTTTGAATTAATTGGGTTGTTCTGAGCTTTAATTCCTGTACGAGCATCAAAAATTTTGTACATAATGAGCCATTTAATGCGGCATTCAATGTGGGCTTGAACCATGAGGATATCAAATAATCATCGTTATAAATACATAATAAAATATGGCAAAATAAATGCATCCTGGGCCAATGTTAGAAAAAATCAGTTTTGCGGAGAGGTTTTCTCTGAAATGTGCTGAGTTTCTGACCAATAAGCAATCCAATGGAAGGTCAAGTGAGAACACAACGGGCTATGCCTCAACAATCATCAACTCCTGTATCAATCCTCATTTGCTCTACAGTCGTGGTAGGAATCGGTGCGGGTATAGGCGGTACGTTGCTTGCGTTACTGCTGCGGACTGTCCAGCATCTGGCTTACGGTTATAGCCCCTGGCATCTCGTCAGCAATGAAACTTTCCTGGAAGGAGTTCGTGCCGCTTCGCCGATAAGGCGAGTCTTAGTACTTTCTCTTTGCGGAATAATTGCCGGATTTGGCTGGTGGCTATTGTATCGCTATGGCAAACCTTTGCTCAGCATAGAAGAAGCTTTAAAAAAGAAAGCCCACATGCCAAAAGCAGCCACAATGATACATGTATTGCTTCAAATCATTACAGTAGGACTCGGTTCGCCATTAGGCCGGGAAACGGCGCCGAGAGAGTTTGGAGCAGTATTTGCTGACTGGTTTTCAAATAAAATCGGATTATCACCCCGAGACGCAAAAATTATGCTGGCATGTGGAGCCGGCGCTGGCCTTGCTGCCGTGTATAATGTTCCATTGGGAGGCGCCATCTTCACTCTTGAAGTTTTATTGGTGACCATTGAATGGTCGATTCTACTCAGGGCATTTGCCACCTCGGTTATTGCTGTCCTTATTTCCTGGCTTGGGCTAGGCAATCACCCTCAATACCAAATTGCAACTTATGAATTAAATCACTCCCTGTTGTTATGGTCTGTCCTGTGCGGCCCTGTATTTGGGGTTGCTGCATACTGGTTTAATTATCTGGTCAATGGCGCGCGCCGCAATGCTGCACGAAACTGGCAACTGCCCGTTTTATGTTTTATTAACTTCCTTATGATTGGTTTTCTTGCAGCTTTTTTTCCGGCGATATTAGGTAATGGCAAAAGCCCGGCACAATTGGAATTTGATGCCGCGCTTACTCTTGGAGCAAGTCTTTCATTACTGGCACTACGCGTCGGAATAACCTGGTCAACCCTTCGGGCAGGAGGCCGTGGCGGCATTCTTACTCCGGCTCTGGCCAATGGCTCCCTGCTTGCTGCGGTGTTGGGCGGATTATGGAATTTATACTTACCGGGCAGTTCATTGAATGCCTATGCTCTTATTGGCGCAGCAGCCTTCCTTGCTGCGTCCCAGAAAATGCCGCTGACCGCCATTATTTTAATTTTTGAGTTTACCCACATCAAATTCAGCTTTCTTGTACCCATATTGCTTGCTGTCACCGGAGCGGTCGGTCTTTTTAGATTATGCGATGCACGATGCAAATGATAAGATTTTATTGAATATACTAATTCATACGTCAAGGAATAAACATATGCACCCTAATCCTAACGAGTTTTATCCGATACCAGGATCTGGACGTACCGTTTTTTTAAAAAATATCATTAAAAATCCAAACATTATTGTTGGGGATTATACCTACTATGATGATCCGCTTGATATCCATAATTTTGAAAAAAATGTGCTTTATCACTTTGATTTTATTGGCGACAAACTCATCATAGGTAAATTTTGCCAAATAGCAACTGAAGTTAAATTTGTAATGAATGGCGGCAATCATCATTTAGGTGGATTTTCTTCATTCCCCTTTATCATTTTTCAGTCCTATTGGCCTGAAGTACCTTTTATACCGAATCGCAAAAAAGACACAGTCATAGGTAATGATGTCTGGATTGGGTATGGTGCCACTATTATGCCAGGTGTGAGCATTGGTGATGGGGCTATTATTGGCACTCGCGCTGTAGTGACTAAAGACGTAGCACCCTATGAAATTGTGGGAGGCAATCCCGCACGGGTAATTCGCAAACGTTTTGATGAAGAAACAATTGATTTTTTGCTGAAGCTACAATGGTGGAATTGGCCAATTGAAAAGATTAGAGAGCATGTTTTGGCCATTATGAACGGTGATAAAATGGCATTAGAAGGTTTATTATCATGATCATTATGTGCCGCACATCGTTTCAAAAGTTTGAATAAAGAGCAGGATGTTCTCTATTCTCATTTTCAGCCTGTTGATCCTGGAAAAAGCGGGGAGATACCTGTGGATTCCCCTTTGGCGCATATTCTGGAATCGATAATAATTGGCAGAAATGGCCGGTTAAAAACATATTTTTTTCAATATCTAAATGATTCGCCTTGTAAAACCTCTCGAGCGCATCAACAAAATCGGCAGAATGGGCTATGTTATAATGCTTGGGAATGTATTTACCCAGATGGGGTACGGCATTGAATTGTTCTTGCAATGATTTGGTCAAATCTGCTTGCAACGCCTCAAATCCAAGAGCATGCTTGTTTGATACAATGTCGATAAGGCAGGTGTAATGGTTGGGAGAACACATGGATAAACCAGTTTGTTTCATCCCTTGCGAGCCTTTGATGTAACGAACATAGATTCCTCCCGCGGTAACAGGAAACTTGCCATCCATCTGTAACTTGCACAAATAATCAGTGATATACTGCAATGCAGCGGCAGCCTGGGCCCCTGTGCCGTCATCCGGAATAGCCCAGCCCACATCTTCAATGCCTTGTTGCAAGTAACCGGTCTGGTGATGAAATAATACATGCGCAGGCCCCGTTGACACAGAAGGAGTGTCGCCAATGGTCGCGGGTTTCATAACAAGCCTCATAAAATAAGGTACAAGGCTTGGATAGTAATTTAAAAGGGAAGGAATGCCCAATGTTTCAATCAGGGTAGCTTGCACCGTTTGCCAATAGTGCCTCAATACAGTTGGAGTATTGTAAGCCGGGGTCTCCTCAGGTACAGGTTGCCATTGATATATCCGGGCATTAAATGGGGTCGCATCGTCAGTAAAATCGCATACAATGAAAATGCTGGTATAACGCTTTCTTTTAAACAAGGGCTTTTCTTTATCTTTAATTTGCGAGATAACCTGTTGAACGCTTGTAGGCGTTTCCACTAGCCGTAATGTTGTCGTATCACAACATCTGAATGTCGCACTGATGATAATCCCCAACAAACCGCAGTTTGCAGCGCTTAGAGTATGGAAATCGGGATGATTCTTATCGATGGTTACTATATTTCCATTTTGCAAGCACAAGGTATAACTGGTTAACAGACTGGAAAAAGTGCCCTGCTCTACACCAGTACCAACCCCGCCATAAGTGGCTAATCCAACTAATGTGATGTATGGATTTAACGGGGTAGTGCTCAAGGACAATTTCTTTTTTGCCAACAAACATTCTGCCTCACCAATTTGAACATTCGGACCAACGGTTATTGTCTTGGCTTGTGCGTCAATTTGTTTGACCTGTGCAAATTCCTCGCCGGTGAGCCGCACAATAATATCCGATTCAACTGGGCCATGTACCGAGTAAGAAGCGCTATAAGCGCCACCCTTTCCTCCAGCTGCTGCTCGCACAATAATCCGTTGTTCGCCGGGTTTGGCTTCATTGATCTGGTGAAGGTATGCAAGTATTGATTGCAAGGCTTTAAGGTCATTAACATTGAGAATCAACGCATGTTTGTTTTGCGAGTTCGCCGAATAATTCCTGAAGCCATACTCTGTTTGTATGTTGAGCTGATTGGATTGAATAAATTGAATAACGCTTAACCTTTCTTGTGCTGTTATTGCCAAAATACACCCCTCAATACCGCATAAAATTCATTCAAATTGTATGTTATTTATTATCTTTTAAGCAATAAAAATATTATAAAAATTGAAGCAGGCTCCTTGTTTCATAGGCAATTCAAGCTTTTTTCGACCAAGGAATGGACAGTTCAGGAGCCCATCTTTCCTTTTTTTTCTATTTTCTTAGTCACAAAATGGAAAAAGGCAAGACCTGACCAAGACACATGGGCTTTAGTTCAGAAAGCGGCCGAAGGTAACATGCGCTGACATAATTTATGATCGAGTTTGAAGAGCGTTGAATTGATTTTGTTTAAACATAGCACTTATCCAGAATGATTTACAGGCTTCTTATCAAATCTTTTTAAGTTGGGTAATCGCCACACCCGTCTCAGTTGAGTTAATGCACGGAATGCAATAAGAACGCTCTCCTTTAAAGAAGGTAAATAATCCTTTGATTCCGGCTTCATTAAGCTTATTTGTGACATATGAAATATCTTCATTTTCTGCTACTGGGTGGTAGGCATCCACATGCATACTTTGCCGTAAATAGATATTAAACGATAAGCCTGTTTTCTCCATGAGCGCTTTGGAGAGCGTGGTTGGTTCAACAGACTTGTAACTATCAACATGAGATTGTATCAGTTTATTAAGATTTTGAGAAAAAATAAGAAAATCATCTGGTATTTCAATTTTTCGGTCGATTAAAGTTAAATGGCCAACTTCTTCAAAATCAGGCAGTTTTCTATCATCTATAGATTTATCTAAACATTTAGGGGAGTGGGGATGAATGAAAATCACATCAGAAAGTGAATATTCGTCTGAAAAAGCTTTAACTAACTGCTCATAATGAAATTTTCCTACAACAAAAATAACTCCTTTTCCGCTTCGTTGAAGATTAAGAAGATGCTTTTTAAAAGAAGCTATTCGTTTACAGTCCAGTTGATCAATGGCTGATAATTTTTTCTTTAAGTTAACCTGCACTTCCATCGATTGCAATTTTTCCATTTCAGACGCTAAAAGATCAACACCTGCTATACTCATTTTTAGTGATTTTGCCGCCCTTACTAAATCTAGTTTCTTTTCATGGCCCGGCAGCTCTCTAAACCATAATGCCATTTCATTTGAGTATTGGGTTGATACATACAATCGCAATAATCTTTGCAAATCTGAGTAATTCATTTCCGTTAAATTTACATTAATTCCTCGTTTCTTAAGCAAACTGTTAGCTTCAGAATATCGTTCCCTTGCAAATTGAATTGTCGATTCAATCCTGGAAATAAGAATATCTTCCCCCTCATCTGATGGCGATTCAAAACATAACACATCATACCCCTTCTCAACTAGCGAAGGTAATGTATATTTTAATGCGTCTTTTGCAACTGCATCCCAGTGACGTTCAAGCATAATAATAATCGGCAAAGGCATTCCTAAATCTCTCTATATGCATTTATTTTCATCATTATAAACTATTTTGAATCACAGAAAAAACCTTCGCCCCTTGGCTTAGTGAATACAGTCTAATGAAATCGCATTTAAGACATCCCCTTTTCTAAGATAATTTTCAACTTTGTCCAATCCTGATCTTTCCAGGTGGAACAATCAGCATATCTATATTACTCAATTGTATTAGCCGTTTAGCAACACTTCCCATCAATAAATAATGCAGCTTGGAGTGTCCTTGTGTGCCAAATGCCAACAAGTCAGCGCTCCATTTTTTTGCCTGCATGATAATGGCATCAGCCAGATATCCCCCGATAATTTTTTTCTCAAATTTATCAGGTTTGACCTTACAGTCTCTTAAAAATCTATCCAATTTTTTGAAAATATTGTTCGTTGGATAATGTCTTTCATTCTTGCCGACATCATCAATGTTTAAGAACTGCTGGTAATAGATGTCTGCAATATGCAAAAGTTGAAATCTAGCACCAGGGAAACAATGAAAAGCAATTTTCACCGCTCTTTTACTGGCTTCAGAAAAATCAGTCGCAATTAATATCTTATTATAAGAGAAGGAAGGTTCCTTTTTTACGAGTAAAACAGGGGTCTTTCCCTGTCTTACGATTTCACCGGATGTCGTACCTAATACGTAATCACTGATATGATATTGGCCGTGAGCACCGGCAATAATCAAATCACCCTGGTTATCCTGAGCAAATCGAATAATTTCATCTGCAGCTCTGCCCAAAAGCACAGATGTATTTACTGAGATAGAGGATGAAAATTGCTTCACCAGGCTTTGTAGTTTGTCTTCTGTGTTTTTTTCCAATTCAAGCAGTCCCTTTTGCTGCTCTTTATTGGAAAATTGGACAAAGCTTGCAGGCCATGGCTGTTTCAATACGTGAATCAGTTCCAATGTTGTATCTTGCTGCTCGGCTAAAAGAATGGCTCTTCTAAGCGCATATTCAGCATGTTTTGAAAAGTCAGTCGCTATGATTATTTTTCTTAGTAACATTAAATTTCCTTTTTTTTACTTTCCAGGATTTCTTTCAATCTTAGCATAAAGCGCAGGCCTGCACTCGTTGCCCAGAAGTTTTTGCCTTTATATTCCATTCGCCAGAGTTTTCCTCGACCCAAAGGAAAACTCCAGCTCATTGAAGAGTTATCCTCTTCACCGAGTTTCCTGAAGCCAGGCATTTCGACATCATGATTTGCTGTTTCAAATAGAGAAAAAATCTTGAAGTCAAGACTGGTTTTTTACATTTTCTCTGGTAGTATTGATAATTCGCTTTTAGCCAATTTCATTAAAATAATATCCTGTGGATAATTTTTTAATCTACTCATCAATTTTTCAAGCTTCCCAATTTTTAATTCATAAAAACCCAATATTGGCAAGGCCTATGTTTGATTTTTTTATTCTCACGCCATTATGATTTATCCACATTATCTGTGGATAAGTCTGTGAATAGACTATTGAGACCCTTGTTAAATCATCACTATTTATGGATGGCTTGTAATTTGCCAGGGTTTCAATATTGTGATGCCTGGATCTATGAAAATGAACTTAAGCAATCTTCATCTGAACGGGATTTAAGAAATGCATCCAACAAAATGTCCAAATCTGAATGAACCAACGCGATTTTTCGCTGATTAGGCGAGATAAAGCCTTTTTTCTGACAATTTTCTATAAAGGCAAATAAACCGTCATAATATCCATCCAGGTTCAGAAAACCAATTGGTTTGTCAATGATCCCTATTTTAATCGCATTCCATGTTTCAATAGCTTCCTCTAGCGTGCCGAGTCCGCCAGGCATGACAAGAAAAGCATCCGCGTGCTGTTGCATCAATAATTTACGCTCTTGTATGGTTTTAGTGATGATCAATTGAGTCAGGTTCGTAGGGGGTTTTTCTTTTTTAAGCAGGCATCTTGGGATAATGCCAATAGCTTCACCTCCATTCTGAATCACCGATTGAGCTAAAACACCCATTAAACCAAGACTGGAACCTCCATATATTAAGCGACTTCCACGGCCAGCCAATTCCTTTCCTAATGTAGCGACAATTTTAGGGAAATTTGCTGAATTGCCTAAATAAGCTCCCAAATATACACATACTGACTTCATAATCTTCTCATGGTAAAAAAACTTCCTTTGGATAATTTTTTAATCGCTTTGTCAATTTTCATGATTTAAAAATAGACAACCCATAAAAAACTAATTTTGGCAAAAACGTGAGGATATATTTTTTTCTTGCTACAGATTTTATTTATCCACAAAATCTGTGGATAAAACTGTGAACAGCCTCTTAAAACCCTTGCGCCAAAAGGCCAATCTAGATCGTTAATTTTTACTCTGAATTTTCTGACTCAACTGATTCAATATCGCCGCCAAACGGCACCCTGCCAAAGCTATTCTTTGTTCTGAAATGTCCTGTACTTTCTTTTGATAGCCCATTGAAGGACTATCGCCTTCCTGCAGTTGATAGGCGAACCTTATCGCCAGATCATGCGACTCATTGACCCACTCAGCCGGATTTAAATTGGTTTTTAGCAAATCGCAAGGCCATTTCTTTTCAATCATTATTGCCTGCTTCACAACATACTGACGCCTGTACCCTTCTTTCGAGGTTAAATAACCACCTCCGTTATCCCAGTAGGAATGCAAATTGGAAGCAATGGGATTGGAAGCCAGGTTAAATAAATTGCCCCCCAAATCTCCGGAAGGCAACCGGGAACTGACTTTAGTCGCAGTATGCAGCGGTTGATGAATATCTCCTACCACATGAGTAAGAATCCTTAAGGCAATACCTTTATGAAATTTGCCTGCGCGCGGGCTCGATAATACCCTCATGGCTTCCTGGATAGCCCATACTGCATTATGAGTCGGCTCTGGAGGCAAGGGACTATTATCCAGACTAAAATATCCTTTGATGAAATGAAGCTGATTAAACCAGTTAAATTCCTGATATTTTAATGCATCAAGCCAGGCCGCTGAATTAACAAAACTTTGCGGCCGGTATTCATTATCCAATGCGTGATTGTAATGGTTAAATAATTTTTTAGCATGGGGTTTCAAATGATGATAGGCGATTTGAGCTATCAGACGGTGCCCTGTGGCATTCCAGGCATGTGCCGCTGCCATCTGCAAGAAAATGACAGCGGCACATGTGCATAATCCAATTCTCATGAATATTTAAACCAGAAAAGGCGACCAGGCCGGTTCCTGGACGCTTCCTTCAGGCGATGGCAGGCGCATCCTGATGCGGCCGTCAATGGAAACAACAGCCAGCACGCCTTTCTGTTGAAAGGTAGTAGCATAGACAATCAAGCGGCCATTTGGAGCGACAGATGGGGATTCATCCATGTTTGAGAAGGTCAACTGTGAGATGTGGCCTGTTCTTGTATCCTGAACGCCTATGTTAAAGTGGCTGTCTTCGCGGTGAAGCATGACAATTTGCTTCTGGTTGGGTGTGTAAGATGCTCTGGCATTATAATTGCCTTCAAATGTAACGCGTCGAATTGCGCCGTCATTAAGAGACAAGCTGTAAACCTGGGGCGCGCCGCCACGTCCGGAAGTAAAGAGCAATGATTTTCCATCCGGAGCATAGCGCGGCTCAGTGTCAATCGAATTACCGAAAGTAAGTTGTTTCATGGCGCCTGTGGATAAATTGATGCTGTATATCTTAGGCGCGCCGTTTTTTGATAAGACTACAGCCAGTTCCTTGCCGTCCGGTGACCAGGCGGGCGCGCCATTAATGCCTGGAAAATCAGTAATCAGGCGCCGCTTGCCAGAAGCCACTTCGACAACGAATATTTGTGCTTTTTTTCTCTCAAACGATACAAAGGCTATATGTCTGCCATCAGGAGACCAGCTTGGAGACATAATTGGCTCTGACGAAATCAATAGGCTTTGAGGGTTATGTCCGTCCATATCCGCCACTTCCAGAGAATGCCTTGTTTTCTGGCCTTGGTTTTTAACCAGAACATAGGCGATGCGGGTTGAAAAGACACCTCGCTCTCCAGTCAGCTTTTGATACACTTCATCGCTGATATGATGCGCAAGAGCGCGTAAATCAGAACCATTAACGGTGTAACTTTTGGCAAGCAACAGTTTTCCCTGTGCTGCAGCATCACTTAATTCAAAACGAACGTCAAACCGGTTAAAACCAACCTGTGACACATTTCCTGATAAAACACTGTCTGCGCCAGCTTTCCGCCAGAATGCAACAGGAGCTGATTCCAAAATCCCTGGAGAAGAAATAATTTTGAATTGCCCCGACAAGCGCAAGTCATTGCGGATGATTTCCTGGAGCTTTATGGCATTTTCTCCGCCTGAAAACGGGTTGATCGCGATAGGCATTGCCGCATTGATGCCTTGCGTAAGCTCCAAATCAAGCGCAAAAAGGGTTTTGCTTAAGAAAAATAAACTTATTACAATGAAATGCTTTAACACAGGCTACCCCCTGGCATTCTCTGGCCGAACGGTTAAACTGATATCACGAAACACTTTAAAGGCGTCTGGATCACTGGGTACCGGCAAAGGCGATGCCTTGTAGATTGCGGCACGCGCAGAACGATCCAGTACCGGATCACCGCTGCTGCGGATGAGGCTGACTTCGAGCACTGTGCCATCAGATGCCAGCCGGATACGGAATTGGCTCGATAAACTGCTGTCGGCATTATCAGGCAATATCCATTGCTGGCTGATGGCATTGACAATTAAAGCCTTATATTTATCGACCTCTCCTGCGATACGCGCTTTTTTCTCAGCATCTATGGCCGCCTGGCGTATAGCCTCCTCGCGTTTTCTTTCCAATTCAGCCTGGGCTTTCGCTTCTCGTTCTTTTCTTGCCCGGGCTTCTTCTGCATCTTTCTGTTTTTTTAGCTCGGCCAGTCTTTTGGCTTCAGCTTCCTGCTGTTTTTGCAATTGTTCCTGCTTTTTTTTCATTTCAGCCAATCGCTTTTCTTCTTCCGCTTTCTTGCGCGCCAGTTGTTTTAAGCGCTCCTCTTCTTCTGCCAAGGCTTTTTTACGGGCTATGGCCAGCTTCTCTGCTTCACTTTTAAGTTTCATAAGCCGTTTTTGTTCTTCAATCCGCTGCTTGCGGGCCGATTCTGCCTGCATTGCCAATTGGCGCTGCCTTTTTTCCTCTGCCTGCTTCGCCCTCAAACGCTCTGTCTTTAAGCGATTAACCGTATCCATGACCTCTTTTTGATCCACGCTGACTGCTTTAATCACTTGTTCTTCTTTTTTCTGCAAAGCCATCTCAAGATTCGTGGTATTGGTTTTTTCTTGGTTCATGGCATAAGTCTGACTGGTCGGCTTCTTAAACAAGAATATGGCAACCAATAAATGCAAAATAATTGCACAAACAAAAGCGATACGATAACTGTGTTGCTCAATCACTCGCGACCTCCCCGGTGCTGGCAGCAGAATCTGTAATCAATCCCACTTGCAGGGCGCCTGCCTGTTTCAGCAAACTCATGGCAGTTACAATTTTCCCATATGAAACACCTTGATCACCTTTCACTAAAACCTGAATGGTTTCTTTAGTTTGTCGAGCGAGCTCGAGCTCTGCCGCCACACGGACAATCAGAGCTTCTGGCGCAATACGTAGCTCTGGAGTTTCACTAATATTGAGGAAATAATCTCCTTCACGATTAACAGAAACGATAATCGGCTCACGATTGGAGGCTTTCACCGATTCACTGGCAGCCTTCGGCAAATCTACAGTGATACCCTGAGTCAGCATGGGTGCTGTAATCATAAAAATAACGAGCAAAACCAGCATCACATCGATATAGGGCACCACGTTGATTTCAGCGATCGGCTGTGAAATCTGCGATTTTTTTAGTCTCATACGCTTACCCTTTTTTCTGCCATATTGGTTTGTTGCATTATTAGCGCAATCAATTCTTCCTGAAAGAGGTCATAACGCGTGAGTATGGAATTTGCGCGCGTGCTGAAGCGATTAAATGCAATCACTGCTGGAATGGCGGTAAATAATCCTAATGCAGTGGCAACCAAAGCCTCTGAAATCCCGGGGGCCACCATGGCAATTGTTGCCTGCTGGGCATGCCCCAGAGCCTGAAAGGAAGTCATGATCCCCCAAACTGTGCCAAACAATCCAATATAAGGCGCAATTGAGCCGATGGATGCGAAGACAGGCAAATGTTGCTCAAGTTTTTCTGCTTCTTTGGCATGCCGTATCTGCATGACGCGCTGAATTGGTTCCAGAATGAATTGCCCATTCTTACAAACACGCAAAAATTCCTTGAAACCGGAATGAAATATAGCCGCCAATCCTTCTTTGGCATCATCATTGCTATCTATAAAGGTATACAGTTTATTCAGATCGCCGCTTTCCCAGAATCTTCGGATAAATGATTCATACTGCTCTTTTATTCTTCTGTAATACCATGCCCTTTGCAAAATTAACGTCCAGGATGCAATTGATGCGGCAAGCAAAATCAGCATCACAAGCTTGACGACCAGTCCTGCCTGAAAAAAATAACCCAGAATACTGGTATGATTGACCACGATCACATTCCTCCCTTGATTCCACAGGCCATGCTTTGAAAGTTTTTCCCGGAAGCGAAAAAGCAAGAACCTTATCCTCCCGAGGATAAGGATTTTTCATCTTTGGGCGACCACGCTTTAGCTCAGGTTTAATAAAATCGAGCAAACATTCAAACCATTCTAAAGCCTACGCAGCCCGGAAATAACTTTAAAACACACCCGGCAATGCTCAATGAACAAAAAGACAGTAATTTAACCATTATTTAAGCATTTCAACAAGTGCTCAGGTAAGCGTTTAGGTTTTAAATTTTTGTTAACACAAACCACTTCAACCGTTGCTTCTGCTACTAATTTATCATCGTTTTTCAGGATCGATTGCTTAAATTCCAGTTTGCTTGCCCTGGCCTGCTTGCATGTTGTTTTAACCGTTAACAAATCATCCAGATATGCGGGAGAATGAAAACGGATATGCACATCATATATGGCAAAATTTGTATCATGATTGAAAGCCTCAGTCAAAATCAGACCAAGCTTTCTAAGCATTTCTGTGCGGCCACGCTCTAAAAACAAGAGATAATCGGCATAATATACTATCCCTAAATAATCAGTATTCTCAGCATAAACACGAAACTCAGCTTTATCTTCCAATATACTGTCCATTGTTTACTGTTCCGTCACAACACTCAGTCCAAAATGCTGATAAGCCAACTGCGTAGCGACCCGACCTCTTGGGGTGCGCATTAAAAACCCCTGCTGGATGAGGAAGGGTTCAAGAACATCCTCGATAGTATTTTTCTCCTCGCCAATGGCCGCAGCCAAGCTGTCTATGCCGACAGGCCCGCCTGAAAATCGCTCTATAATCGTAAGCAACAATTTTCTATCCATGATATCAAAGCCATTATCATCAACGTGGAGCATTTCCAAAGCAAGCCTGGCAACTGGCTGGGTGATGATGCCATTTGCTTTTACTTCCGCATAATCCCTGACTCTTCGCAAAAGCCTGTTTGCAATTCTAGGCGTTCCCCGCGAACGTAAAGCGATTTCACGCGCCCCTGCGCTATCGGTGCTGACATTTAACAAGCGCGCCGAACGGCTGACAATTTCCATTAGCGCATCAACCCCATAAAATTCCAGGCGCTGTACGATACCAAAACGATCGCGAAGCGGAGATGTCAGGGAGCCTGCCCGGGTTGTCGCGCCAATTAAAGTAAAAGGAGGCAGCTCCAGTTTTATCGAACGGGCAGAAGGCCCCTCGCCTATCATAATATCAAGTTTATAATCTTCCATTGCCGGATATAGGATTTCTTCGATCACAGGACTTAGGCGATGAATTTCATCAATAAATAAAACATCATTTTTCTTGAGATTGGTTAAAATTGCGGCAATATCTCCCGCGCGTTCCAGAACTGGCCCTGATGTTTGGCGCAAATTAACCCCCATCTCATGGGCAATGATATTGGCAAGAGTTGTTTTACCCAAACCCGGGGGCCCAAAAATGAGGACATGATCCAACGCTTCCTGCCGGTTTAGCGCCGCGTCAATGAAAAGCTTCATCTGGGTTCGCACTTCATCCTGGCCAATGTACTCATTAAGACTCAATGGCCTTATGGCCCTGTCAAATACGTCTTCAGATTGGGTGGCGGTTCTCGATATAAGGCGGTCGCTTTCTAGCATATTGAATATGATAACAGTTGATGATGGAGGCAGTTTATCATACCTTTTGCAGGCTGGCTTCAGGTTATGGGTTTCACTTTTCCCGAAAATAAAGCCATTGAGCGTCGGCCCTGATTGGACGAAGTCGCAATCCGAGATTCCCCGGAAAATCCTTCATGCGCGTAACTAATACGGGAGGCCATCAAATTTCCTAAGCCAAGAATTGTTTTTGCAACACGGCAATCACATTAGGGAAGGTGTCTTAGTATATATAATTTTTTCAATTGATGCGGAGCAACCTGATCGTTGAATATCACAAGGCGTTTCTTTTGATTTAAACCGCTTAATTCAATTACTCTAAATAATCCTCCATGAAACACAATATCCATACGTTCAAACTGCACACTTTTATGATTTCGATTTAAAAGATGCCATTTTTTTCCATAATAGTGAATCTGGCATAAATTTTTACCAGAATATTCATGGTACAGTAAATAAAAAAAATGAATAGTTAAGATGAAGATCAATAAAGCAATCGCTGTAATTGCAAAAGATGAACGATAAATCAAAATGCCGGCGAATAAATGAATCAAAGCCGATAATTTTAAAAAATCCCAGGATCTATCAAGAGTGATGGTGAAATTTGATAAGTTTGACAATTTCTTTTAGACTCCTGTCCTCTGGTTGTTTATTGCCAAGCAGTACAGCGTAGAGCTCGGGATCGGAAAATTCCAATAATTGTTCGAAAGAGCCTACCTGCTCCTCTGTCAGATCATCAAAATATCTGGTTAAAAACTGATTTAACAGCAAATCAAGTTCGAGCATGCCTCGGCGGCAATGCCATTTTATTTTGGCTTTATGTTGAGGAGAAATCATTGAATTCATATTAACAAGCGCAAATGCCTAATGTTACACTTCGAATTTAAATATCACAATATCAGCCAGTTTATGACCGTACATGACCATATTGTTAACAGCCGCAGCCTTACGGCCTATTCATCCCTGGATAATGAATTAACCTGTTCAGATCATCAGAATTACCTATTTAATTTGTCTTCTGCATATGGGCTTTTAGCCATACAAGGAGATCGTGCCGATGAGTTTTTACAAGGCCAGGTAAGCTGTGATGTTCATGAGGTTACCCAAGCTCAAATACGCCAGGGAGCCTTTTGCAATATAAAAGGCCGTGTGCTGGCTTTGACAGATATCATTCGCTGGCATGAACTCCTCTATCTGATAATGCCGAAGGACATGCTTGCTGGAATGGAGAAAATGCTTGCTAAAACAGCAGTGTTTTCCAAAGTACAAATTCATTCTGTAAATACCTTCGATATATACGGCTTGTATCACCCCAAAAAAGATGTAAACATGCCTGTGCCCCTGCAGTTTGCTTGCGAGAAGTTGAAAGCGACATCTAATGATACTTATTTGAGCTACTCCCTTGCTCCAAATCTGACTATTTTAGTAGCGCCGGTAAACGAAAGAAATCAGTTGGAGGAATATTTTCTCCAGCAAGGCCAACTGCGCGGTTCCCTGGCTTGGCATTTATTGCGGCTCAAGCATGGCTTATTTGAAATTTACCCTGAAACGCGAGGTTTATTCTTACCGCATCGCCTGGATCTACATAAATCTGGTTATTTAAGTTTCAATAAGGGTTGTTATAAAGGACAGGAAATTATTGCGCGTATGCACTACCGCAGCAAGCCAAAGCATACCCTGAAATTACTTTGGCTGACAGCAGAAGAAATGCCGCAATCAGGAAAAAAACTATTCACCACGGATGGATCTCAGGAAATTGGTGAATTAGTAGATTTTTGCCCGGCAGGGGCAAACCGTTACCTGGCAGCAGCAAGCATGCTTTTTGAACATCCAATGGAATCCTTACTGGAAGGACATAGCGCGCCTATAACTCTTGAGCCCTGTAACGATTAATGGCGTTCAGGCAGCATACTTTGCAAAACCTTATCTTTATCAATAAAGTAGTGTTTTAAAGCACCTGCCAAATGTAATGCAATCAGGACAATCAAAATCCAGGCAAACAGCTCATGCAGTTGATTCATAAATTGCGCCAGAGCCTTGTTGGGCTCAATGGGCAAATTAGCCTGAAACAGCCCAAAAAATGAAGGCGGCTTGTTTGCAGCAACTGACATAATCCAACCGCTAATCGGCATCGCAAATAAAAACAAATACAGTATAAATTGAACGCTTCTGGCCAATGTTTTTTGCCAGAACGGCACAGTCAATGGTAAATCAGGTTTTCCGGCATAAGATATCCAGAAAAGACGGATAACCATCAAGAACAACACAGTCAGTCCAAAGGATTTATGAATGAAAAAAGCGGTAGGTTGGTATTGTTTTGGCAATTCCTCCAGAAAAAAACTCACGGACAGCATAATAATGACAATTACTGCAATCAACCAATGCAGTATTTTTGATCCGGTTGAGTACCTGACTACAGCATTTTTTTTCATTCGAGCTCCTTCTTTGTTAAATCCCTATCAGGCAGATAGACGCATCTATCTTCAACCTGCAGCCCCAATCAGACTAAATCATTATCCGGGAATATTCAACTTACCGTATTATGCGTCACTGATTTGGGCTGCTGAAGTTTGCAATGCTGACCTATGCTTCTACCAGCTGCGGCTTTTTTTCTACCATCTGGATTGTGGTTTGCGTTAAATCCAACAGCTCCCGAATGGCCACAAAGAACATGGTGTAATTAAGGCCGCTGGTAGAGCGGAGGTTTGCCAGCACATCACGCCAGCGGTCTATCAGGGCGGCATGATTTTCTGACCAGGTTTGCAGGCATTTACCCAAATCTTTTTTTCTGCAGTCATAATGAATAATGCCTGCAGTTAATTGCCTTTGCTGCCAATCCAAATCATCTCTTAAGGCTTCTCTTGACAAAACTTCCCAGTGATTTTCCGTCGGATGGATAATGACTTGGGTTCGAATCCAGGAAATATCCAGAAACTCGCCAATCTTGAAGTATACTTCAGCTACCTTGGTAATCGGCATGGATAATTGATGTGCAACTTCAATGATATCCATGGCAGCAAATAACCCCTGAGTAATGGTTAGCTCATGCGCAAGGAATTTGGAAATACCAAGATCGAGATACCGTTGATAAGTTTCCTCATAGTGTGCACGCGCATTGTCGCCGAGAACCTGTGGCATGCATTTTTTAAACTCTTCAATCCCTGGCGCATAGAGTTCCACTGTTTTTGAAATGTCCAGTTTAGTGCGGCGATTGCGCAAAAACCAACGGGATATTCGACGCAGCAAACGAACGTAATTCATCATGATTTCCGTCTGGACTTCCGCATTCACCTGCCCTTCTACGGTGTCAATTTCCTGCCAAATGGCTTCCATATTAATCACGCTTCTTGCGATCATATAAGCGCGTACAATAGCCGAAACTGGAGCACCTGTTTCATCCTGTAAACGATATATAAAAGTAAAACCCATCTCATTTACAATAATATTGCTCAATTTTGTTGCAATAATTTCCCTTTTTAATGGATGCTGGCGCATTTGCTTTGAAAAACGTTCTTGCAATGGCTTGGGAAACGAACGAATGAGAAATTGACGAAGATAAGGATCCTCCGGCACATCAGATGCAAGAATTGCTTCTTTTAAAAGAATTTTGCTGTAACAAAAGAGAACGGCAATGCCGGGACTGGTTAAGCCCATCCCCATTTGTTTTCGTTCCATTAATGTTTTTTCTTCGGGTAAAAACTCAAGACTCCTGTCTAACTTACCGGTTGCTTCTAATTCATTAATGTAGCGGCTGTGCAATACTACGGAGCGCATGGATTGTGACGCCATAAGGCTTATCGCGCGAGTTTGCAGGTAATTCTCCCGCAATACCAGCTTTTCCACTTCCTCAGTCATCTGCATTAAGAGTTCATTCCGTTGTTTTTGAGTTAAATCACCCGCTCTGACTATGGTATTCAATAGAATTTTGATGTTTACTTCTTTGTCAGAGCAGCTGACGCCCGCTGAGTTATCGATAAAATCAGTGTAAATCAAGCCGCCATTCAGAGCATATTCAACTCGCCCTAACTGGGTGAAGCCCAAATTGCCGCCTTCGCCAACTACCTTACAGCGCAACTGTTTGGCATTAATGCGGATAGCATCGTTGCTTCGATCCCCAACATCAAGGTTTGATTCGGTATGGGCTTTAACGAATGTCCCAATGCCGGCGCTCCAAAGCAAATCAACTTCAGCCTGCAAGATAATGCGTATTAATTCGTTGGGTTCGACAGCTGCCTGCTTAATGCCAAACACCCGTTTCATTTCCTTGCTAACCACAATAGACTTGGCGCTGCGGTTAAAAACACCACCGCCTTTTGAAATCAGTTTCTTGTCATAATCTGCCCAGGTGGATCGGGGTAAATGAAACAGCCGCTCACGCTCTTTATAGCTTTCTTCAGGATTGGGATCGGGATCGATAAAAATATGCATGTGGTTGAAAGCGGCAACCAGTTTAATATGTTTTGACAGCAACATACCGTTGCCAAATACATCCCCTGCCATATCGCCAATGCCCACAACGGTAAAATCAGTGGATTGAATATCTTTGCCCATTTCATAAAAATGGCGTTTTACAGATTCCCAGGCTCCCTTGGCGGTAATTCCCATTTTCTTATGGTCATAACCTACAGACCCCCCTGAAGCAAAGGCATCGCCCAGCCAGAAGTTATATGAAAGGGAAATTTCATTGGCAATATCTGAAAAAGTTGCCGTTCCCTTGTCCGCAGCAACAACAAGATACGTATCATCCTCATCATAACAAATGACATTGGTTGGCTTAATAACCTCACCGTCTTTATAATTATCGGTGATATCCAGCAACCCCCGGATAAACGCTTTATAGCAGTTAATGCCTTCGGCCAGTATTTCTTCCCTTGAGCCATTGGCTGGCAGTTGCTTGGTCACAAAGCCGCCTTTTGCCCCACTGGGTACGATAACCGCGTTTTTTACTTGCTGGGCTTTCATCAAGCCTAAAATTTCCGTACGGAAATCTTCCTTGCGATCTGACCAGCGTATGCCGCCACGGGCTACTTTTCCACCCCGTAAATGCACCCCTTCAAACTTTGGCGAATAAACAAAAATTTCAAACATGGGGTATGGTCTTGGTACGCCCGCGATGGTTTTGCAGTTTAATTTAATGGATATGTAATTTTTATGCTGTCCTTCCGCATCCAACTGGTAATAATTGGTCCGTAAGGTTGAAGTAATTGCCTGGATATATTGGCGGATAATTTTATCTTCATCAAGATTGGCAACATTATCCAAATCCGTGAGAATTTCACCGACCAGTGCATGAGTTTTTTGTTGACGCTCGTCAATCATAATTGGGTTAAATTGCAGCTCAAACAGTTGCACCAGCTTTTTGGCGAGCAAGGAATTGTTGTTTAACGCTGAGATAATATAGTCCTGGCTGAAGGTAAATCCAATCTGCTTAAAATATTTAGCATAGGTTCTCAATACAGAGACTTGGCGCCAGTCTAACCCTGCTCCCAACACCAATTGATTAAAACCGTCATTTTCCGCGTCACCAAACCAGACACGGGTAAACGCATTCTGAAAGAGATCCTTGATCTCATCAAAATTGAACTCGCAGGCATGTGTATACTGCAGCGCAAAATCATTGATCCAGATTTCCTTATTATCATCAAACTTCAATGCATACGGCCGCTCACTGATCGCGCGCATGCCAAGGTTTTCAATGATAGGTAAAGCATCTGAAAGAGGTATGATGGTATTTTGCTGATAAATTTTTAACTTGAATTCACCTGTGAATTTATCCAGCGGACGATAGAAATTCATCCCCAACGAGTTCTCATCAGAAAGCTGCTCTACGTGCTTAATATCAAACACTGCCGTTCTGGGTGAGAAATTAGCCATATAGACAGCAGGAAATGCATCTTTATAACGCGCATATATCCGATTTGCCTCTTCCTCGCCCAAAGCTTCATACAAATGCTGCTGCAGCTCATCTGTCCATGAACGACCCACTTCAATCAATTTTTTCTCAATTTCTTTAAAATTAAATTCAGTGGTATCTTTAGGGTTTATCCGTACAATAAAATGTATCCTTGCAAGCACAGACTCTGAAAAACGCGTAGAAAAAGTAATCTCCTGCGCATTAAAGCTTTCACTTAAAACTTCCTGCATTGCTTCACGAAGTTCCGTATTAAATCTGTCTCTTGGTACATATACTAAACAGGAGATGAAACGACGATAGACATCCATACGGGCAAACATGCGGATTCTTTTGCGCTCCTGCATATGGAAAATGCCCATGGCAATTTCAAGTAATTCATCTTCTGTGGCTTGAATTAAATCATCTCTGGGCAGCGTTTCAAGGATATTCAGCAATACCTTACCCGCATGGCTTCTCGGGTTTAGGTTGGAGTTTTTCATAATTAACGCCACTTTGTGCCTGAGAAACGGAATATGCTTGGGATTGGTATTGTATGCAGCGGAAGTATACAAACCTATGATGCGTCGCTCTCCAATGACTTGCCCCTGTTTATTGAACCGTTTGACGCCAATATAATCAGTGTAAGCATCACGATGAACGCTGGCTAAGGTATTGGTTTTTGACATTACCAAAATGCGGGGCGATAAAGTCAGCTCCCGCGCCTCAGGCGTCATCGCGCTGATGCTTCGGGCGCTGGATTTGCTTAAATTCGGACGCAATACACCCAAGCCTGTTTCAGGTATCGCCTGCAGAATGGTTTCTTTGCCTTTTTGAATCAGCTCATAGTCGCGTATACCAAGAAAAGTAAAATGATGATCCTCAATCCAATGCAGAAAGGCTTTGGTTTCCTCCACCTCACTGGGATCAAGTTTATCAGGGGCATTTTCCAATTCATCAATAATGGAGCGGACTTTTTCGCGCATCGGCAGCCAATCTTCCACCACAACGCGGTTGTCTTCAAGCACTCGCTCAAAATTGCGGTATAATTCTTCAAGCATTGAAGGATCGGTCTGCCGGTCAATTTCCATGAAAATCGGGGCGTCTACTTCTGCCTCTTTGGGTAATTTGCCCTGCTGGGGCAAAATGTCAGTGATGATATTTTTTTCATTGCGAATCACACGCAAACCGCCCATATGGATGATCAAATGGGATGCAAGACCCATGCGGTTTACTACCATACGGATAGAATCAACCAAAAACGGCATATCTTTTGCAATGATTTCAACAACCGTATGAGTTGTCTGCCAGCCATGGCGCTCATAATCAGGATTGTAAATACGGATTTTCGTTTCACCCGGAGCCCGTGATTGAATAAGAGACCAGAAATTGATTGCGGCACCATAAAGATCATCGATTGACCATTCCTGTAAATCATCCAGGGCAACAGTTCCAAAAAATTGCCTCACAAACTCAGCACAAAGAGAAGCCTGGGCACCGCTCATTTTCTGTGCAATTTTTTTTACAACACTGTCAATGATTAAATCTTTTCCCTCTTCAAATTTATATGACATGTAATCACCCTTTAGGCAAAAAAATTACGGTAACAATTTGTGGGGAATTATATACCTAATGCAAATACTTTTGCGATAATTTAGGAAAAAATGTTCTGCTTTTGGACGAGAATTCTCAAGACAGGATTGCCTACACAGTCAAAGAAAGCACGCATGGAGCATATATTGAATCAAATTTATACAGAATATTGCGGCCGTTTAATTTTTATTGGCTTCTTTACCCTTACTGGATGAGGGGATGCAATAAAACAGAATTAAACAAAGATTGTATTCAAGTTTAGGCGATATGTAAAAAAGTATTGACTTCAACCCACTCTGCAAGTTCAATAATGTCAAGATTATTCATTCTGATGCACCCGCGGGAACCTGGAATACCCAAAAGAGTTTCATCGGGGGTGCCATGAATATAAATATAACGGTTTAAGCTGTCCACTTCTCCGCCTTTATTGCGCCCGCCTTCAAGGCCGTCGAGCCGCAGAATTCTGGTCAATATCCAATCACGGCCTGGGTTCTTTGCAGCAAGTTCCGGTGTATAGATTTCTCCAGTGCTGACGCGAGCGACAAATACTGTGTTTGCTTCCATTTCCCGGCCAATAATACTGTGAATTCTATGCCAGCCGCGCGGAGTGCATTCACTGTTCATCTTTTCACCCAATCCGTTTCTTGCCGTAGAAACGGGATAAACCTTGAATAATTCGGCCTGTTGATAACAGCGCATTTGCTGTTTTTGCACGTCTACAAAAATTATTTGCTGGGAATGGGACTGATTATCTAACCTGATTGTATTCATCTTATTTGACACTAACCGTTTTTACATTGACAAATTCAAGGATCCCCTCCTGCGACAGTTCCCGCCCAAAACCAGAGTGTTTAATTCCGCCAAAAGGTACTCGCGGATCTGATGCAACAAAAGTATTCACAAAGCATGAACCGCTCTGGATTTCATGGGTCGCAATTTCCTCACCACGTATAATATCCCTCGTAAAAACAGCGGCACCCAGGCCAAATCGGCTCTGATTGGCAAGCTTTATCGCATGTATTTCATCATCAGCAGAAATTAAAGATATGACCGGTCCAAATACTTCATCGTCAAAGGCAGGCATGCCAGGCTCAACTCCATCTAATACAGTGGGAGGATAATAAAACCCTTTTTGCTTAGGCAATTCTCCGCCAGTTAATAATTTGGCGCCCTTTTGTACGCTCTCTTTGACTTGCTGATGGACTTTCTGACGCAAATCCTCTCTGGCCATAGGCCCAAGCTTCGTGTCTTCATCCATGGGATCACCTATTTTATACTTTTCCACCTCCTTTAGAATCTTTTCAGTCAGCTCATCGAGAACAGTATTGACAACAATAATTCTTTTAGCCGCAATGCAGCTTTGGCCTGAATTGTTCATTCGGGAGGTTACAATAGATTCTGCAGCTAAATCCAAATCAGCATCAGCGAGCACCACGTAGGGATCGTTACCGCCAAGTTCTAACACAACTCTTTTTAAATGTTTAGCAGCTTTAGAGCCTACTTCCCGCCCTGCCTCTTCACTCCCTGTTAAAGTCACGCCCACAATTTTCTCATGTGCCATGACTATTTCAGCCAGTTTGTTATCTAATAGAAAATGTTGAAACAAATGCTCAGGAAATCCAGCTTGTAAAAAAAGCTCCGCAATCTCATTACCTGTACCGGTAGAGATCGGCGCATGTTTTAAAATCACAGCGTTTCCAGCCATAATGGCAGGCGCCGCAAAGCGAAATACCTGCCAGAATGGAAAGTTCCAGGGCATAATGCTAAAAATAACGCCTAGAGGCAGGTAACAGACTTTTGTTTTCCTCATTTCGGTATGAATCAAGCGAGGCTCCAGGTATGATGCGGCTTTTTTGGCAAAATGCTCACAAACCCAGGCACATTTTTCAATCTCTGATTCTCCGGCTGTTACAGGTTTCCCCATCTCTCTCGCCATCAGCTGCGCATATTTTTTTTTATTCTCGCGAAGAAGCTTTGCCATATTCTGCATACGCTGGGTGCGCTGGCTAAAATCTGTCGTACGCCAGGCAAGATAGCTGATGTGGGCAGCATCAATTAATGCGTGAATTCTTTCTTCCTGATATAAGGGATACACTTGTATCACTTCTTCAGTGGAAGGATTAATGGTTTTTAGCTGCATATTTGCTCCTTGCCTTGAGATAAGTTCGTTCAATTAACTGCAATTCTTGCACAGAAGTTTTAATTGTTGATAATATTCTTTTAGTTTCAATAGAATTTAAATAGTGCCTCTCTGATTAGGGCCTGTAATTTTGTGCTTAAACATGACCCTGCAATTCTTTGCTGATGAAAGATAAAGCATTGTACATAAAATATAATGTGACGAGTCACTATAGTAGGATAGCTGATGAATAATACAGAAAAAAGTTTTCCTCGCATGTTTTCTGCTCTAGCGCTAGGCGTTCATGCTTTTACCGCCAGTGCTGCCTTTGTCGGCCTTCTCACATTGCTCAAAATTCATCAACATGAATATGTGCAGGCATTATGGCTTATGGCTTTGGCCGTGATTATCGATGCAGTAGATGGAACATTAGCCAGGCTTGTACAGGTAAAAAAAGTCATGCCAAAAATTGACGGGACTTTACTGGATAATATTGTTGACTATCTAAACTATGTAATTACCCCAGCTTTTTTTCTGCTTGTTAAACCAGATATGCTGCCCGACGCCTCGAGTTTATGGATCGCTTTAGCGATCACTATCACATCTGCTTACCAGTTCTGCCAGGCTGATGCCAAAACGCCTGATCACTTTTTTAAAGGCTTTCCCTGCTATTGGAATTTTGCGATATTTTATATGTTTATTTTTAATACTTCGATGTGGACTAATGCCTGGTTGCTTACTATTCTCTGTGTTTTGATTTTTATACCGGTTAAGTATGTTTACCCCTCAAGGCTAGACTATTTAACAGACTCAAGACGCCTAAAGATATTAATGCACTTGTGTTCAATACTTTACGGCATCAGTTCAGCGCTGCTTCTTTGGAATTATCCTGAAAGCCATCCCATATGGTTATCTATCTCACTCGGCTACATCATCATGTATTTAATACTGAGTATTTATCGAACATATTCACCGATGATTATCGCTAAAATTTCTGCAGGTAAAGACTAGAGCGTTTTTTAATGATATTATTAGGCGCTGCAACCCATGTAAAATCAAGACAGAAGGGTTGTTCTCCTTTAAGAATAATTTTTTTTAATTTTATTTTTCTGGATTGAACAAAATCATGACATCTCATTTGAAAATTCTGACTATAATGAGTTTTATGTTCTTATTTACAGGATCGCTTCATAGCGCAAGCAAATTTCCTCGCGGCTGCGAAGTGACGGGATTTGTTTACCATGAAAATTATTTGATCCTGAATGAGCAGGGAAATCAGACATTCTATCTGATACAAAATATTTCAGATAGTCAGATTGAATTGGAACGTCATGAAACAAGAGAAGTGTTCCTAAGCCCCAGTTTAAAAAGTAAACTTGACCCATCCAACTGGTCGGCATTCGCTGCAGACATCCAAAATATCCACTTTAAATGTTATAAACTCGATAACGACAATACAGCTCTGGTAAATTGCAGTGATGTGCTTGAAGTTTGCCAATATCCCCGTGTTAAATTTGCTTTAAGCAATATGGGGAATTACTGGGTATCAACCAACAAGCCGCAAAATAGGGTTATTAAAGATGCCGTCGCAAAAGGCATTTTACTCCGTTGGTAATCTGGCAAAGTCCCAATTCAAATCGATCTTTTTTCTCACGATCGGGATTATTGGCGCAATCTTTATTTTATTTGGGTTTACGAAGCCCTTGCCGCAGATTTATTATGTCATTGGCTCAACACTTCTTTTAGTGACAGCAATTTATTTTAAATTCACATATTTTGTAGCACTGGAGCTTATTCTCCTTGCCGGGCACGGAAGCATTTTGTTAGACATAGGCCCAATGCTGCAAATCTTACTCCCTCTCATGCTATGCTTACAATTGCTGGTTTATTATTTGCTAAGCGGAGAATTGCGGTTATTTCGTTTTATTGGAATTAGCGGAATTGCCCTGCACTCTATTGGTTTTTCGTATGAAAATCTTTGGATATTTTTCTTTGGCAGCCTTGGCATTTCTATTTTTGCGCTCTATCAAGTATTCAGAGGAAAATATATAGCCTTGTTATGGGCAATATTAAACCTGGTATTTGTTTTTGGCACAGCTTTTATGATTGCTTTTTAAATTTGATTTGGAGGAAGCCTTATGGTGAAAACAGCATCCACCATGCTGCCCTTGGGTACGCAAGCTCCGCATTTTACATTACCCGATGTGATTACGGGAAAAATGGTTAGCCTGACTGAGCGGGATAATGCTAAAGCAACTGTTATTATGTTCATCTGCAATCACTGCCCCTATGTCAAACATGTTAATCCGGAACTAACACGGCTTGCCAATGATTACATGCTCTCAGGCGTTCGCTTTATTGCCATTAATTCAAATGACATAGAAAAATATCCAGATGACTCACCTGACAATATGAGAAAAACCGCCCTGGAACAAGGCTATCCTTTTCCATATCTATTTGATAAAACACAAGAAGTAGCACAAGCTTATCAAGCAGCCTGTACGCCAGATTTTTTTATATTTAATGAAACGCTTAAACTGGTTTATCGCGGCCAATTAGACGATTCTCGACCTGGGAATGCCATCGAACCGAATGGAAAATCCATACGCGATGCCCTTGATGCGTTGTTGGCCGACAAGCCGGTACCTGAAAATCAACAACCAAGTATAGGTTGTAATATCAAATGGAAGGAATAGAGCGATGTATTATCAATTAACCTTTTATGTGCCAGAATCTCATTTGGAAACCGTCAAAAACGCCCTCTTTGCAGCTGGGGCGGGCAAAATTGGTGACTATGATCATGCATGCTGGCAATGTTTGGGTCAAGGGCAGTTCCGCCCCCTGGCCGGCGCCAACCCAACAATTGGAAAGCCGGAGGAGCTAAGCTATGTGGCTGAATATAAGGTAGAGATGCTTTGTGATGTAGATTTGATACATGAGATCGTTCATCAGCTCAAAAAAGCTCATCCTTATGAAGAGCCCGCGTATGCGGTAACCAGAATTGAACAGTTCTAGCCCAGCACCTTTTATTGTATTGGCCTGGATTGGATTCGGTCAAAATCCGGGAGTCAGTTTTTATAGCACTCGAATCCTCCCACCAAGGTGAGAGGGTTCTTTCATCATGTGCCGGTATTGATCAAGCAGATTAAGCTTCAATGATATCTTACTTGGCTGCTACAACTTCAACCCGCAATGTTGCAACCACATCACTGTGCACATGGACTTCCACTTCATAATTGCCAACAGCATGAATTGGACCTTCTGGCAACACGATTTCACGCTTATAAACCTCAATGTCGCGTTTTTCTAAAGCTTCTTTGATTTCATTGACACCAACAGAGCCATAGAGTTTGCCTTCATCGCTAGCCTGGGCAGTAATCACAAGATTTGTGTCATTAAGCTTGGCAGCACGCTGTTCTGCTTTGGCTAATGCTTGCTGCGCTTTCTTTTCAAGTTCTGCACGGCGCTTTTCAAAAAGCTCAATGTTCTTTTCAGAAGCAAAAACAGCTTTATTTTGGGGAATAAGATAATTTCTGCCATATCCTGGTTTCACAGAAACTTTATCACCCAAGTTACCAAGGTTTCGTACCTTTTCAAGTAAAATTACTTCCATCTTATTAACCTCGCATTCTTTCATCTGCTCGATGCAGATACAATCTAAAATTAAACAAGCTATCCAATGATCCAAATATTACATATACAAAAAACATGATTATGGGCAAGAAAATCATCGGGAGGATCAACAATACAATTGAGCGATACGGCTTTTCTTTAGCAAAAAGATTAAAGCTGAGGCTCAATCCGGCAAGCAAAAAATAAAACAACATCACAGGCAGCAGGTTTATGGCAAGAGCGCTACCAAGATTTACCATAAACAGAATGCCAACCAGCAATAATAATTCCATCTTTTGGCCACGAAATTCTAACATTTCCCGTGTGAATCCACCCGGATTGCAAATCAGGGATTGCACTGCCCGAGCCAGCGCCAGGGATAATACAGCAGAAAAAACGACACCCGCTGCCTGAATGCCAAGCAGATAATTCGCAAGAACAGCCGAATGACCTGAATTCATACTGCTTAGAAAATGGCTGAAAGCACCGTCGGCTTGCAAATCCCGCACCACTGACTGAAAATATGCAAATTGCGCCAAAATAAAATCATGCGCGCCCCACTGTAACAGCATCATCACGAAAAGTACTTGCGCAAAGAGAATGCCAGCCACCGCACGCCAACTTGCGCTAAGGCGCAACAGGCACGCAGCAAAAAAACAGGGCACAAAATTGAGCAATGAACTTACAAGCGCCGGAAAAAAGGAAAATTGCATTTGTGCAAGCAGGCAATGCACCAAAACTGCAGCAACCAAAAGCAGGCCTCCCTCTTTTACGCCGCGGCGCAATGTGATCAATGCAATCACAGCAGAAGACAACCAGGCAGTATAGGAAAATACCGCAAGCAATACCGCACATAATAAAGCTTGCCTGTAATTTTCAAGCAGATACTTGCCTTGCGTATATGCTAATCTGCGTATTCGGGTCATTATTTACTTATGACTATCGCAATATGGAAGCAATCCAAGAAATCTGGCCTGCTTAATTGCATTTGCTAGCTGCCGCTGAAATCGGGTCTGCACTCCAGTGATGCGACTGGGTACGATTTTACCTGTTTCAGTGATGTAATTTTTTAAAAGATTAACATCTTTATAATCGATTTCACTGGCGCCTTCTGCCGTTAACCGGCTCATTTTTTTTCGTCGAGAATAAGCTGACATCATTCACCACCTTTTATGCTGCACGAGAATCTTTATCTTTTTTCATCATGACTGATTCAGTCGTGATGGCTTCTTTGCGTTTAATGATCAAATGCCTAAGGATTGCATCATTGAATTTAAAGGCATTTTTTAATTCATCCAATGCCGCAAGGTTACATTCAATATTCATTAATATGTAATGTGCCTTATGAACATCATTTATGGTGTAAGCCAGCTGTCTGCGTCCCCAATCTTCTTTACGATGAATGGTTCCATTATGCTTGCTGATAATCCCCTCATAACGTTCAAGCATTGCAGGTACCTGTTCGCTTTGATCAGGGTGTACAAGAAACACAATCTCATAGTGTCTCATGATATCTCCTTTTGGATAAAAGTCTCTCACGGCAATTCGTAATGAGACAAGGTTAAAAGCGCTAAATGATAACCTATTTATCTTTTATGAGCAATTTCCTGATACCCTCTCCAGGTAAAATCATACTATGGCTCTATAATGCCTTATGCAAAAATCTGCCTTTGATTGCTTCTCTAACCGTAACGCCATGAATCATATTTTTAGTTCAAAATAAAGAAAACCTGTAGAAATATCATTGCATTTAACTTCTCAATCAGTTATAACGTATTAAAAAACAAAGAGGTTTTTTAATATGCAAATCATTACCGTTCCCTTTGAAGAGCCACTTATTGTATCTTTGGGCGGACAAAAGGTGCAGGTTATCGCGTTTAAAACGCAAGAACATGGTAATGTTAAGTTTGGAGTGAATGCCCCGCGTTCGGTTAATGTCCATCGTGAGGAAATTTATCATGCCATTAAACAAAAACAGCAAGCCATACTAGACGACAAGCTTGATTAATGCGTCCTTCACTCACAAAATGTATCGCTATCGCCGCAGCATTATTAATTCTCTTATCTTCGATCGCGCTTGGTGTTAATTATTATTTCATTCATTATCCGGGAAATAATTATATACCGCCTAATATTGAACTGACCGTATTAATTCTGATATTAATTTACAGCGGTCTTTTGTTGCAATTCCGGCGAAATTTTCGATTAACCAGAATTTTTAAAGAAATCACATTTTACTATCTTGTGCTTTGTGTTCTGGCTTATGCCACCAATGCAGCCCAATACACCCCGTTCCCTACTATCGATCAAAAGATCGTTGCCTTTGAATCTTATTTTCACATCCATTTAGAAAAGTGGCTTGATTGGACGCATCAGTATCCTTTGTTTGTAGCAATTCTGACCTGGATGTATGAATCCTTGGCTTACCAAATGGCAGCCATACCTTTAATTGTCATCGCGGCAGGCAAATATCATATATTGCGACAATACTTATTTCTGTTATTAGCCTCAGCTTTATTCGGATTTAGCATCTATTATTTTTTCCCAACCACTGCTCCGGCAAGCATCATAGAAAGCCCCCATTTTATCGAGGAACAAAAAGCCACTGGCATAAAATTTTTTGAGATACATCATCACATTGAACCTTCAACCATTGAAGGAGGCATGATTGCCTTGCCTTCATTCCATGTGATATGGGCTTGGTTATGTGTATACTTGCTGCATCCATGGAAAATAGCTTTTGCGCTCATTTTAATTGCCAATACTATCCTGGTTCTTTCCTGTGTTTTGCTTGGGTGGCATTATCTCAGCGATGTCCTGGCAAGCATTGTCATCCTGTTGATTGCCCACTATTTATTGAGGATTTGCCAAAAGCATCATAATAATGCTTAATATTTAAACATTATTGTGGTACATTCCCTGGATGGACAAATTATTTGATTACAATTAATGCAGTTTGCAAGATCCTTATCAGACAAATACTGGAAGTTGTTGCTTAAAAAATGTGTACCCGCAATCATTCTTTTTGGATTAATATGGCAAAGTATGCCGCTTCTATTTAAGAAGCCCGGGGAAATGCCGTTGCCACCCAAAAAAATGGTTGAAGTTGAAAAAATAACCAGACAAGATTTTCAGCAAACGATTGATCTCCTTGGCACTGTCAATCCAAAACATACCGCAGTTATGACCGCAAATGGCACGGGTATACTGGATATATTTATCCCTTCTGGTGAAAAAACAAAAAAAGGCACTTTACTTGCAAAAATTATTAATCCGGAACTCGAAAATCACGTCATGCTCTCCCAAAAGGCAGAGCAATTGGCTAAAAGTCAGTATGAACGCCTAACTCTATTGGTAAAAAAAGGATTTGTCAGCCCCCGCGAAGTTGAAGAAAAAAAACAGATCTGGATCCAGGCACAAAAGGAGTTGTCCAGAGCTAAAATTGAAGCAGAAAATTTAAAATTTTACGCTCCTTTTGACGGCATTGTTGGAGCCTACAAAAAGCGTGAGGGAGCGCTTGTCTCCTCAGGCGAACCAGTGGTGACAATTTACGATCCATCCTCTCTTGTTGTTGATGTCGATATTCCCTGCAGCAATCTGGATTCCATTCATGAAGGCTCTATCGCCTATGTATTAGGAAAACGATACAGGCTAACCCATTTGCAAAAAATGCTGGATGAAAGCACTCATATGTGTCCAGGCGATATTGAAATAGATTGCAACGCCTGCCTGGTAGGAAACACGGTAAGGGTTCAGCTGGTATCTGCAGAAAGAAAAAACGCGCTGGTTATTCCCTTTCAAGCATTGGTTTTAAAAGATAGCAAACCCCATGTTTATCTGGTTGAAGAAGGTAAAATCGTTTTGAAACCCGTCAAAACAGGCCTGCGGCAGAAAGAGCAAATAGAAATTCTCCAAGGCTTGCAACCCGGGCAAAAGGTGGTAAGTAAAGGGCAGGAACAATTACATCCAGGAATGGAGGTCAGTATCTATCAGCCAGAAACCTATTCCCAAACAACTCAATCATGAAAGTTACAACTTATTTTATTGAACATCCCGTCATTGCCATTGTTTTAAATATTATGCTCGGCGTTTTAGGGATTCTATGCTTGTATAATCTAAGCGTTCGCGAATATCCGCAAATCACATTCCCTATCATTAATATTTCTGCTGTTTATCCCAATGCAAGCTCGGAATTGGTTGAATCATCTGTCACAAACATTCTTGAGGATCGTTTAGCGGGCATTGAGGGACTCGATACCATCACCTCGCAATCAAATAACGGTTCTTCCTCAATTACTCTAAAATTCCAGGCCGGTACGTCAATGGACAAAGCCTTTAATGCGGTGCAGGATGCAGTATCCAAAGCCCAGTCTCGACTTCCCGACGAAGTCAAGCCTCCCTCCATAGAGAGAAAAAGCAAAACTTCCGGTTTGCCCTTTATTGGGGTATCGCTTGAGTCCACAACCAGAAATTTTGGCGATCTGACGCATTATGCTAACCTCAATCTTAAAAATATTTTCAGAAGCCTGCCTGGAGTTGCCTCAGTCAACGTATGGGGACAGCCTTATACCTATAAGATTGAACTTGAACCTGAGAAACTGTTTTCTTTTGGAATCAATGCCAGCGATGTGATGAGTGCCTTGATAGAAAACAGAATTTCATTACCGGCTGGAAATTATCAAAATAAAATCCCAGCTACATTAAGTTCCAGGCTAAATACGCAAAAAGATTATGAAGATCTCTTAATCCCATCTTCCACTGCCCATCCAGTTACCCTGAAATCAATTGCTGATATTTCACTCACGACAGATAAAAACCAATTTAAAGTAAGGGTAAACGGCAATCCAGGCTTGGTACTCTCAATCAATCGCGCGGCAGACGCCAATCCGCTTGAAGTATCAAAAAGAGTCCATAAAGCAATTGAGGTCATACAGCAAACACTGCCTGCTGATTTAAAGCTCAGAGTCATCATTGATCAATCTGATTTTATCGACGCATCAATTCACAATGTTCGTTCTGCAATCATAGAAGCAATTGCCCTGGTATTAATCATTGTGTTTTTATTCTTAAGAAATTTTCGCGCAACCATTATTCCGCTGGTTACAATTCCTATTTCTTTGCTGGGTGCTTTGTTTTTTCTCAAGTTATTTGGTTATTCCCTGAATTTAATGACCCTGCTTGCCATGGTTTTGGCAATAGGTCTTGTCGTAGATGACGCAATCATCGTTCTTGAAAATATCTGGCGTCACATTGAAGAAGGACTATCTCCTTTACAGGCAGCTAAAAAAGGAGCTCGCGAAATTGGGTTTGCTGTTATTGCCATGACCTTTACGCTTATCAGTGTTTATTTACCTCTGGCTTTTATCGAAGGCATGCTTGGGCAATTATTCATTGAATTTGCTGTCGCTCTGGCAGGGAGTGTTTTCATTTCAGGCATTGTAGCATTGACGCTCTCACCTTTAATGTGCGGATATTTGCTCCGCCTGCAATCCGATTCTTTATGGCCCGCAATTGATCAATTCCTTTCATACCTAAACCAAAAGTTAGAAAAAGCATTAAAGTATGTTTTTCATAAACAACGGTTAATTTTTATTCTCGCCATTATCTCCATTATTCTCAGTCTTGTTATTTATCAATCCCTAAATCAAGAAATGGCTCCTAAAGAGGACAGAGGTTTAATTGGAATTTATACACCCGCTACCAAAGGTGAAAACATTTCTGATTTGGATAAAAAAATAAAAACACTGGAAAAAAGCATTGGGACAATTCCTGAGTCTAAAAACCGCCTAACCTTTATCGGTGACTGGGGAGGTAATATGCTCTTTCCATTGAAACCACATAGCCAACGAAACCGTTCGGCAAGTCAGTTAGTTGAAGAGCTGAAGCCTAGCTTAAACAATTTACCCTCAATTGAACCCCGGATCTGGAGTTGGGATACTGGTTTGCCAGGCATCGATAGCGCCGGTAATGGCACTCAACTGGATTTGGTTATTTCGACTACAGACAGTTACCAAAACCTATTTGCACAAACAGCCAAACTGAAATCAGTCCTGGATAACAGTAAAGCTTTCTCGTCAACCTACCATGATTTGCATTTAGACAGCTTAGGCTATGAAATTAAGCTGGATCACAAGCAACTTGCCAAATTAAATTTAAATGCAAAACAGGTTGCTAAAACCATCGAAATTTTCTTCAGCGGCGATAAATCCCAAAGCTTCGAGAAAGATGGCATAGAATACAGCCTGATTGTCAAAGGCAAACGTTCGCCATATACCCTGCATGAACTCTATGTGACCGCACCTAATGGCAAGCGCATTTCGCTTGGCGCCGTAGCAAGCATGAAATTGCAAACCCAACCGGTAACACTCGAACATTACCAACAAATGCGCTCTACAACCATTCACGTGCAATTGAAAAAAGAGGATTCTTTAGAACATGGCATCAAACAACTGTGGCAAATGGCAAAAAATGAACTACCCAGGCACTATGGCCTCCATTGGGTGGGAGCAGCAAAAGCATTTCATGATTCATCAAACACCATGCTCTTTTTGTTCTTTTTTTCACTGGTTTTTATTTATGCAATTTTAGCCACCCAATTTGAAAATTTTATTGATCCATTCATTATTCTTTTTACCGTACCGCTTGCATGCTCTGGCGCACTTCTTTTTGCCTATCTCTTTAACCAGTCTGCCAATATCTACACGCAAGTTGGGCTTATCACCTTAATTGGCCTAATATCCAAACATGGAATTTTAATTGTGGAATTTGCCAATCAATTGCAAAAACGAGGCGTATCAAGGCAAGAAGCCATTCTTGAGGCAACAGTCTTGCGCTTACGGCCGATATTAATGACGACCGCTGCAATGATTTTCGGCGCAATACCTTTGCTATATGCGCATGACGCTGGCGCAGAAGCAAGACGCGCAATAGGCACCGTGCTTGTTGGCGGCCTTGGTTTGGGCACCTTGTTCACTTTATTTGTCCTGCCTGTAATTTATAACTTGTTTAAAAGAGTTCAGGAAAGGATTAGGCATAATGGTCTCTTAATACCTGTATGGTAACATATTAGTCCTTTTTAGTTGTTTATAAATATCATGGCATTATTATCACGAGAAAATTTTGTCAACATATGCACCCAGGCAATTGTATTAACCCGCGATAAAATAACAATTAGCAATCAATTAAGTGGGTATAAAAAATATCACCAAGAAATCAAAGAAAATGATTATTTTTATAAAAATGTTCGAGAACCGCTAGAAAATACCAATAAAAATGATTATATATACCGGCATAACCTGCTCGAACATGTTGGTTTAGGCAACTGTCATGAGTTGGCCGATTTTCTTCTTGTTGAAATTGCAAAAAAAATTGACTCTCATGGCGCCCGGGCCAGAATTCGGATTGTAAATTCGGTTAAAAAAGATCATGTCTATTTAGAGATAAAGATTAAATTAAAAAGTGAAAAAGATTATTCCTTATGGGAAGTGGATGCTTGGGATCCGCGTATCATTGATATCAGTACCCGCCCAAATAATTCAATTAAAAATCATGAGTTTCTTGATTATGGATATTCAACCACTATAAAAAATTCGGTTTATACAAATGAGATTAACTACGCCCAAAGATATTCATTTTTTAATAAAATTCCAAAACCCTTAACAGGAAATTCCTCTGGATTGGCTACTCCAGAATGGGATATCCTGGATAAACACGCCCATCTGTATAGTGATCACACCATTGAAGAAGCTATTGAAGACGGGAAGCTCGCTCCATCTGGCCAACTTCACTATTTACAAAAACCCTCAGATTGGCAGAAACTGAAATGATGCTTAAATAATTATTCCCGGACTATCACTTTACCCAATCCGGGTTAGAAATTATAAAAACTTAACTTTTTTCTTCCCTTGCGGGAGAAAATACAGCGAATTAATGGTTAAGGGGAATCAAAAACAAACACTTTAATCTCCCCTCAATAATTATCGGGGAAAATTCAGGTATATTCTTTAATTCCCGCATCTTCCTTAAACCGCTCTCCATACTGAGACTGAAGCCTTGAGAATAATTCATTGAGCTTGCCATGGCCAAACTGTTTGGCATAATGCATTGGCCCCCCGCGGAATGGCGCAAATCCTGCGCCAAAAATCATGCCGCCATCCAGCAAATCAGCATCCATGACCACCCCCTCTCTTAAACAGGCAGCCGCTTCGTTAATCATACGCAAAATCAAGCGATCCGCTATTTCTTTATCATGGCTATCATCCACAAGCTTTTGCTTGACCGGTTTTCCATTTTTATATTGATAAAATCCCTCGCCTGATTTGCGGCCCAATTTACCTTCTTGTACCATGTCACGGAGCTTCTGCGGCACATTTCCGCCAAAATAGCCTGTCAAATTCTCGGCAACAGCAAGACAAACATCCATCCCCACTGTATCTGCAAGTTCTACAGGGCCCATTACCATGCCAAAAGATTTTGCTGCATGGTCAATAGACTCCGGACGATAACCATCATCAAGCAACTGCACGCTTTCCATGAGATAAGGCATTAAAATCCGATTTACCAAAAAACCCGGGCTAGATTTTACAGGCAATGGGAGGCGGCTAATCTGGCCGACAAAAGAACAGGCATTTTTACTGCTGGTTGCAGCGGTTATCTCACTGCTCACAACCTCAACCAATTCCATCATGGCAACTGGATTAAAAAAATGAATTCCGACTAATCGTTCAGGTTTCTTCATGACTGAACTGATTTCATCCAAGGGAATGCTTGAAGTATTCGTAGCAATTATCGCATCAGGTTTTGCCTTTTTTTCAACCCGCTTCATAATTTCCTGTTTCAGCTCAAGCTTTTCATATACCGCTTCTATTATAACATCCGCATGAGCCACGCCATGTCCGTCAACGTCGGCTATCAACCGATCATAGGCTGCCTGAACCAGTCTCGCTTGGCGGAGCTTCTTCTTGAACAATTCATGAGCCCGGCCAAAGGCAGGCGCCAGTTTTTCATAATTCTGATCTTCAAGGGTCACCCTTAGCCCGCGTAAAGCACACCAGGCCGCAATATCGCCTCCCATGATGCCCGCGCCAATGACATGCACATGTTTTGCCTTAAAATTACCCTGTTTCGCGAAGCTTTTCATGCGCTCTCGTAATTGAAAGGCACGGATCAAATTGCTTGCTGTGTCATTTTTGGTTATGAGATGTTCGACAGAATCTGCTTCTTTCAAGAAGGCGCGCTCATCAAATCCACTCTCATGCTCCCAAAGGTCAATCACAGCAAAAGGCGCAGGATAGTGATCTTGCCGTACTTTTTTGGCAACTTCCCGGCGCATTAGTTTTGCAAGCAAGGGACGCACCACGAAATAATTGCTGAGTGACTCTATAAAGCTTGGCTTGTGTTTTGCCGGCTTATGTTCAATATAATAAACAGCAGCGCGTTTTAATTGCCTCACTGGCACAACATCATCAACAATGCCAAGATTTTTTGCCTTTTCAGCACGGATAGCATTACCAGTGAGTATGACTTTGGACAAAGCATGATATCCGCCAATTAGCCGGGATAGACGCACTGTACCGCCCCAGCCGGGATGAATTCCAAGCTTCACTTCCGGCAAGCCAAGGTTCGTGTCTTTTTCATCAGAAGCTATACGATAATCACAAGCCAAAGCCAGCTCCAGGCCTCCTCCCATACAAAATCCATCAATCATGGCAACGGTTGGTATGGATAGTGATTCCAACCGGGAAAATACAGCCTGGCCTTTGCGCAAAAAATCCACAGCTTCTTCAGCTTTTTCAAATCGCGCAAATTCATTAACATCGGCACCGGCAATAAACCCTTTCTCTTTAAGAGAATAGATGACCAAACCTTTTGCATTACCGGCTTGTGAAATATCCTGTAACAGGCTGTTTAATTCATCCAGCACCTCATTGTTAATGCTATTGACAGATTCATTTTGGCGATTAAATCCCAGCCAAATGATTTGATTTTCATCCTGCTTTCTATCCCAGTGTTGATAATTACTCATGTCCCTTCACCTCTGTCACCCGCTCCAAGTACATAGCCCCGCCCTGACCGCCACCGATACAAATCGCAGCCAAACCTCGTTTACCATTATTCTTTTCCAAATCTTTTAACACATGTAATACGATGCGCGCGCCGCTTGCGCCGATGGGATGACCTACAGCAATTGCTCCTCCATCCTTATTCAAACGTGAAAACGACGGCGCCCCAATTGATTTTGAAAGGCCAAGATGTTTCCTGCAAAAATCATCATCTTCAAAGGCCTTGATACAAGCTAAAACCTGTGCTGCAAAAGCTTCATTGATTTCCCAACAATCAAAATCATCAGGTTTCAGGTTATGGCGCTGCATAATGGGTGCTGCCGCATAAACTGGACCCAGCCCCATTTGAGCCGGATCTAACGCCGCCCATTGTGAATCAACAATTCTTCCCAAAACTGGCAATTGATGCTGTTTGACTGCTTCAGCGCTGGCAAGCAACAAAAGGCTTGCGCCATCCGTCACCTGCGAACTGTTACCCGCGGTAACTTGACCGTATTTTTTATCAAAAAAAGGTTTTAACTGCGCAAGCTTCTCCAATGTAGTATCAGGCCTTATGCCGTCATCCTTTTTATATAAATTGCCCCTCTTATCAATGATGGGAACCACTTCATCCATTCGGCCTTCCTCATAAGCCTTTGTCACCCGTTGATGGCTTCTCAATGCATAGTCATCCATTTCTTCTCGGGAAATGTTAAAGCGATAAGCCAATTTTTCAGCGGTTTGCCCCATGTTAAGCCCAACAATGGGATCTGTTAAACCCTTGAGCAACGCAATCACTGGAGATAAATAGGAAATTTTAAATTGTGTCATTAAGTTTAATTTTTGACCGAAATTTTTCGCAGAATACCAACGAGACAGCCAGGCCGCCATATCTTCTTTAAATAATATAGGCGCATGGCTCATGGCGTCTGTGCCCCCTGCCAGGATGAGATTGCTTCGGCCAGCAGCAATCTGCATAGCAGCATTATCCAGTGCCTGCATGCCAGACGCACAGTTTCTCATGACGGTAAAGGCAGGTACTTTTTCGCCGCATCCCAAACGCAAGGCAACCACTCTGGCAATATTTGCTTCGTCCGGGCCTGGCATGGCAGAGCCAATAATGACTTCATCCAACTCTGAAGGAGAAAAAGGCTGACGATTCAACAGCTGCTCACCTGCTGCAACAGCCAAATCAGAACCGCTAAAAGGCCCAACTCCCTTTGCTTTAAGAAAAGGTGTACGGCTGCCATCAACAACATACACTTCTCTGCCATTTATATTTGATTTCTGCTTCATTGCTCCTCCTGATGTAACTGCAGCCGTCAATCGCGGTGATTTTGTTCAGTAAAGATAGCAGCAAACATTAGAGATTGGAATTTATAAAATAATTTTTTTAACTCTACAATCAATGAGGTTAGGGTAGGACGCGTTTATTGGTTATCTTGGTATATCATTTGATAATAACCATGGGATAAGGCTATATGCCTTCATATTTTGAAATGAATAAAAATGGCGCGCCCGGAAGGATTCGAACCTCCGACCCCCTGGTTCGTAGCCAGATACTCTATCCAACTGAGCTACGGGCGCGTGTCCGTGGCGGAGAGAGAGGGATTCGAACCCTCGATGGGCTTTTGGCCCATACTCCCTTAGCAGGGGAGCGCCTTCGACCACTCGGCCATCTCTCCGGTCAATGGGTTGCAAGTATATCAGGTATTCAGACATCGTCAACAGCATAATGAAACTGATAATCTGGAATTAGAGAAATTCTCACCACTCAGTCAATGATCTTGATAATTTTACTTCCCAAATATGCAATTATTTTACGAATAGAGAAAAATATTTGCATCATTAGATATTCTTGTCTAGTATAATGAATCCATCTATTCTTAATAATATACATAAAATGGCGAGTATATTATGGCATTATCACCTTTAAACTCTGGCAATAAGCTAAGCTCCCGCGATCTCTTTGAAATGCTTGGTAAGCTCTACTCAAACAAGGAGCAGGATACTGAGCATGATAAAAAAATTGCAGCCAATAAAGCAAAAATTGAAAATGAGGTGTTGTTTAACCGCCTTATCCAATTACTTGAAGAAAATCTTCGCAGCGAATACCTGAAAGCCGAGCTCCAAAAACTTGCTGAACAATATGGACTTGATACCCGAAGTGCTTTAAATCAAGTAGAAAATGAGTATGGCCAAAGCCCGTTAGTCTATGCCTTCCAAAATCAAAATTTCAGCCTGGCTAAAAAATTAATGGACTACGGCGCAGAAGCAGGTCCAATAGAAAGGGCAGCGTTTGAAATTTCCCTTGACAGCAAGGCTGCCAAAGAAGCAGGCTTCAGCGATTTAATTTCAAAAGAGGCAAAAAAAGAAGAGCTGCATACTGTAAAAAAGTATGGTCTTGTCCTTGGCATAAAGATGACTAGCCAGGATGGCACCCATTCTCAATTTGGCCATATTCAGCCCACCTACCAGTTAATGACCAATTCGGTTTCAGATTTTGCAAAAAATCAACCATCTAACCAGAATTTTAAAGCGATTGCAGATGCCTACCAGTTTTCTAATAAAGCTTGTGCATTTTCTAGCAGCACATCACAGAGAGTTCCAGCAGCAGGTGAAGAGCTGGCTAAACGAATTCAAGAGGGGAAAATAACCACCATCCCAATCTCCTGTAAAGGGCATGCTATGGGTATGTCTGTTGTACCTGATGGGCCGGGCAGCAAATCTGGATACCTGGTGTATACCAATCGGGGAGTAGGCAGTAAGTTGACCGGTTGCGGCACCCAAATTTATCGTATTGATGATTTAAGTCAAGTGAACCCTGATTTTATTAACAAGGCAATAAACGGCCATCATAATGGATCATCCTATACTGCACAAATGGAACTTATCAAAGAAGTCGCAGGAAACAAAGAACCTGTCCATTCTTTCAAGCAGAGCCCGCAAAAGTGCGATAACTGCACAATTGCCAATACTCGTTCCAATATACATGGCATATTGCTATGTCAACAAGCAATTGCCAAAAAGGGATTTGACAAACTTGAACAACAAGACTTTGACGCAGTTAAAAAAGACTATAAGCAATTTACGAGTCACATGCGGGAAAGCCATGTTAAGCAACTGGCATCTGATCTTTCCAAAAATCCAAATGATCCGGATCTTAAGAATTTGGCAAAAGAATTTCTTAAACAGCACCCAAATGCCAAGCCATCCCTAAAAGAGCCCCTGGAAAAGGCTCTAGGCTCAACAATGGTTCAGGAGCATGGCTCAAAAATTCAAATGACAAAATTGTAAATGAACACAGGTTCTAGTTTAAGCTACACTCGCAAAAAATGATTTAAAAGCTGATTTGAGTTCTGTCAGCTCTTCGGCTGAATATGGCAAGGGTGTATAACCAGGCTGCCAGATACCATGCGGCCAGAAGGGATCATGGGTAAATCGGCCGACCACATGGATATGGAGTTGCGCAACAAGATTACCTAACGCGCCGACATTGATTTTATCTGGTTTAAAGGTCAGATTGATAAATCTGGATAGTTTGGTAATTTCATCCATGACCTGGTGTTGATGCTGAATATTCAGATGTTCAATTTCCGTTATTGAATCCACTCTGGGCACAAGAATAAACCATACCATACGTGATTCATTTTTTAAAAAAACCCTGCTGAGCTCCCAGTCTTCCAGTGCAATGCTGCTTTCTTCTATTCTATTATCCACTGAAAAATTCATTTTACTCCCGGGGCTAAAAGCCTTTACCGTTCCACAGTGAGGCCAATCGCACTTTTCTCAGTGCTGTCAATTTTTCGGGCAGACTCTGGCGGAAAGAACAAGAAACGTCCGTTAAGCGCTTTATTGGCCACGATTGCTACAGCATAGAAAACCCCAAGACCGACTACAGCCAAAGCAAGATTGGCAAGGATTTGCTTGCTCTCAACTGTATCCAATGTTTTGCGGGCCTCCTGAATGAGTTCATCGCTTTGTTGTTTAAAAGTCTGATAGGTTTCTTCATTCGGCTCTTTGAGATACTCTTGAGACGCAACCGACAAGCCACCATACAATTTTTCTGCAGCTTCTTTGCGATTGGCATCACCATTTTTACTAAATTTTTCTATTACATTGTGAAGCGATTTCAGCGCATCCTCAAATTGTTTTTGTGCTTTTTCATTAACTTTAAGTTTAAACTGCCATTCGACCAAATGTTGATCGAAAGCATCCGGGTTTAAACCTTTACTGTTTAGCGGCGCGGTTGTCATTGAACCAATATGCTCTTCGCCAACATATCCAGCCCCTTTGCCGTTTTTCCAATATTGGCCGATATCATATATGCCATAAACCGCATCTTCATCAGAAGGGTTATGAAGCGCGCAAAGCTTGCCTTCTTTTGTTAATTGATCTGCAATAAAAACGACATCCTTGCTTGCCCGTACAATATTGGAAGGGTTACCTGCTTTGTTTAGTGCCTCATCAAATTCCTTGCTGTACTTGGCTGGATGATAAATGACATTGAGATTTGGAAATTCTTCTGCCACTTCCATTAAAATTTTAAAATACTGCTGACAATTGCCACCAAAAACGCTAAGTCCAGCAGCTGGCATGGCAATGTATTCGCGACCTTCCCTAACGGCTACTGAAAACAAATTCCGATACATTCCTGCAATAAATTTTTCCTGTTGCTTCTGTGTTAAAAAACGTGCAGTTCCATAAGCAAAATTTAAAGCGGGGGTGGAAAGTAAAAGGATTGCCGGCGAACCTTCCTCTATTTTCCCCGTTCTAGGCGCTGCTATGGCACGCCCTTCTTTATCGATTTGCTGGTCTACCAATAAGTCAATCTCCTGCGCATGGCAAACCCCTACCGCTAAATTTTGCCAGTGTTTACGGGCCGCTGCAGATATGGATTTATCCTGGGTAGTAACCTTGGCTTTTCTGTATAATCCTTTTGGAAAAATATCATTATTCACATAAACCTTGGCGCTTTTCAGTAATCTTTCAATGCGCGCTTTCGGAATAACCAAAGGATTTTCTGAGCCAAGGCTACATATGGTGACGTCCTTTATATCCTGAACGTTTATTTTCCCTGTTGGCTTCTTTGATAACTGCTCAATCTTGTTTGCTACATCTAAGCCCGCTAAAAATTGTTGCGCCGGTTTATCTGTAAATGGAATGTTTTCACCCTTCCCGAGAGAAGTCTCATAAGATGAAAAATTTCCCGTATTTTTCTCTACTTTATCCAATAATGTTCTAAGTGGACTCGGTCCTTTGTTCATAGCATCACCCTTTTGCTTAGTCATCACATGGTCAATAGGATACGGAGAAAGCTTTGTCTTGACACATATGTTTTTTGCCGTTTTTGCATTTGGGCTGCAGGTTGCCACAATAACAGAGGTGCCCGTAGACTGGAATTCTTTTATTGCTTGTATGCCGGTATAAATTTCAGAAAGGGTTGTATCGCTTACCGGCTTTATCTTGCCAAGTTCTTTATCGCAAAAAAATACAGGCGTCCCCGCGTGAGTTCCCTTCTGGGCATTTGTTAAATATTCTTTCAATGCCTCTTGTTCAAGGACAATAATTTTATTTCCCTGCCTTACAGCCAGAGCGCCCCGCTCTAATACATCATGTTCCGGAGTGGTCAATTTCTCCCACCCGGTTTTTTTGTTAAGCAAGGAGCTTGCAAACATCACAAAAGAAAAATTCTGTTGCAAAGGAGAGATTGTTATATCATTGATATTATTACGTTGATAATGGTGCCATTGGATCTCTTGCTCATCATCATGGATAGGCCATATTTGATTTCGGCAGGTCATTTCTTCCAAATGCCGATTCATGTTATCAAAAGATAACACATAGCTGTGAGAGGCATCGCCAGGGGTGATGAAGCTATGTTGCGGATTAATATTTACATTGTCGCTTAATTTGGCGCCATGTCCATTAATCACCAGAATTTTTCTCATAACATCATTCTCAAATAGGCGAAGCCTCATTATGTGTTATTTTTATGCATTTTGCAATATTTTTAATACTGATGATTATTCTTGCATGATGAACGTTTTTGAAAATTAACTTATTTCTGTTTTTGAGCTAATATACTTAACATTTTTAGGTATGCGATATATGCCTCATACTCTCCGTAGCAAAATATGACTGGAACCAGGCCGAAAAATTTGGCAATTTATGGCGGAAGCTTTGACCCATTTCATAATGGTCATTTAAAAACAGCGCTTACTGTGCAGAAAGAATTTAATTTTGAAGAAATTATATTCCTGCCCTGCAAGTTTCCCGTATTAAAAAAAGATGCCCAGGCTTCTGTCGAGCAGCGCATCAGCATGTTAAAACTGGGCTTGATTCGCTACCCGAAATTTTCAGTTGATCTTCGGGAAATAAACCGTGAGAGCCCATCCTATATGGTTGAAACTTTGAAAAGTTACCGTAAAGATTTCGGAGTTCGAATACCTGTCACCTTAATTCTTGGCATGGATGCATTCAAACAGCTGCCTAAATGGTATCAATGGCAGGAAATTTTACAATTATGCAATCTACTTGTTCTTCACAGACCGCATATTTCTTCTGAAGTCACTGAAGAACCGCTCAAAACGGTTTTAAAAAATCATAAGACCATGAACAAACATGACTTTTTAAAATCAACCTGCGGAAAAATTTATTGCTTCGATGCTGGCCATTATGATATTTCATCAACCTGGCTTCGTAAGCAGATCAAGGAAGGAAAAGACATCGGGCCTTATCTGCCAACACCAGTATTCAGTTATATTCAAGAGTACAAACTATATCGATAAATTAGCCTATACTCCATGAGGTTTCAGCAATGTCTAATTTTCATCTTCCATAAACTGAAACTCATCAAGCTTAGGCAGGATTTGGTAATCTTGATTAGGTAAAGAAACACGGGGATTTTCTTCTTTTCTCTCAAGGAGACTGACTTGCTTGATGAATTCAGGCATCAATCCTGATATCCAGTTCACCACTGGATCAAATTTGGCATAAAATTGACTTTGTTGCCTGTATTCCTGATCTGGCAGAGAGGTCATTTTGACAGCGACAATCAGTAAAGCAACGATAAAAATACCGCGAATGATGCCAAAGCCCATTCCCAGGATCCGATCTGTTGCGCTCAAACCGGAACGCTTAAGAATAAAAGCCAGCAGCGCATTGAATAAACCGCCGGCAGTCAATGTAGCAAGTAAAACAGCGATAAAAGATATCCCTGTGCGCAGGGTTTGATCTTCCAAATATGGCTCAAGCCATGGTTCAAGCGCATAAGAATAGTGATAAGCAAACCAAAAAGCTAAAATCCACACGCCTAAAGCAACGAGCTCTTTCACAAAACCCCGAAACAATCCGGTTAAAACAGAAAGCCCGATGATTGTGATAATCAGATAATCAAACCAATGTCCAGTCATATTTAACTGACTCCTGTTTTGATTACAAATCCTTGTAATTTAATGCTCTCTGCTAATTGTTTTTGTAGCGCCCTCGCTTCTTCGGGTCGGGCGACCTTGCCAACAATGACTTGATAATAATCGCCCTTTTTACCACTGAATTTGTTGTAATTTGCCTTGTAACCCTTATCACGCAATTTTTTGACTAATGCTTCCGCGTTTTTTTTGACAGAAAAAGAAGCCAACTGGACTGCATAACTTTCATGGATCTTGGTTTTGGCAACAGACTTTAATTTTTTCAATTCATTGGCAGGGTTTGTTTGCGGTTTAACGTTACTAACCGCAATCATTTTTTCTTTCTGTTGCAAGGGTTCAGCTTTTACAGTCTGCGGTAATTTTGCAATTTCACTGCGAACGGTTAAATCGACCTCGGCAATTTTAACTGTTTCAAACAGGGCTTTTTCTTCAGGAATCTCTACTTTGGGAGAAATGGGTTTTGCAGGCAGCCGTACAGAAAGATTCATGTTTTCATCCAATTGGTGATTGGATTTTTTCATGATTGCGGGCAATAGTACGGTCATCAATGATAAAATCACAACCAAGCCTACCAATCGATGCTTTACGCGCTCCTCCAGCCTAAACTTCACTTTAATTCTCCTGCCTGATATTTTGCCAATAACTCGCCGACCGTCACAAACGAACCATATACAACAATCAAATCACCTGGATTTGCCTGAGTTAAGGCCGCCTGAAACGCTTTTATGGGGTTTTGATGGCACATGGGTTTTTTATTTAATGCCTGTTCAAACGCTGTCATTAAGGCAGATTCCGACGCTGCCCGTTTATTGCATAAAAGCGCTGGATACCATTCAGCTATGTGTGCATGCATAGGTTTAATTAAACCGTAAAGATCCTTATCTTGCAATGCTGAAAAGACGCCATGAACCGTGCCTTTACAATTTATCTTTTTTATAAAATCCGCAAGCAGCATGACTGCTTGCGGATTATGGGCTACATCAAACACAGCAGCAACCTCCCCCTTGATGAACTGTTGCCTTCCCATAAGGCATACCCTTTGCATGGCGCTTTGCCAATGACAGGGGGAGATGGCCAAGCGGGTTCGTAAAAGATAACTTGCTATTACTGCAGCAGTTGCAGCCTTATGATTAATTGCAGGAGAAGGCAACGGTTCCCAGGTTTTTCCCATGCAGGTAATTTGCAAGTGATCGGAAAAAGACAAATAGGAATAGTGTTCTTCCAAACAAAGCATGCGCGTACCCAGATTTCTGGCTGCAGTGCGAATACTTATCGGCGGTTCGATATCCGCATAGATGAAGGGAATGTTGCTTCGCAAAATTCCTGCTTTTTCAAAACCAATGGCTTCTTTATTTCTACCTAAAAATTGTTCATGATCCAGCGCAATTGTTGTGATGATGGCCAAATCAGCATCAATAATATTGGTTGCATCAAGTCTGCCGCCCATACCAACTTCCAAAACAATCAAGTCAAGGGGCAATTGTTTAAAATGCCAAAGTGCGGCAAGTGTTGCCATCTCAAAATAGGTTAAAGGGGTATCGCCTCTGCCATGTTCAATATTTGCGAAAGCCTCGCATAAATCATTATCTTCGATTGGCTGGCCATTAATACGAATTCGCTCATTGAAGGCAAACAGATGAGGTGATGTATAACTGCCAACCTGGTAGCCGGCGGCAAGATATATGGCTTCCAAAGCTGAGACGGTAGAACCTTTGCCATTGGTACCTGCGACTGTGATCACAGGAACAGCTAAATCAAGCAAATTTAAATCTCTTGCCACCTTTTGAATACGGGTCAAACCGAGCTGAATTTCCTGAGGATGGCGGTTTTCAAGATGAACCAACCAATCGGATAAAGAAAAGTGACTAAATTGTCTCATTGACACGGACTTGACGCCTGAGTTTGGAAACCAGTTCAGCTATTGTCGCTCGCATTGCCTTACGGGGCACAATCATATCGATATGCCCGTGCTCCAGCAGAAACTCGCTTCGCTGAAAACCTTCTGGCAAAGTTTGCCTTACCGTTTGTTCAATAACCCGCGGACCTGCAAAGCCAATCAAGGCATTTGGCTCAGCAATAATAATGTCACCCAAACTGGCAAAGCTCGCCGATACGCCCCCCATGGTTGGATCTGTTAAAACCACAATAAAGGGAAGGCCAGTTTCAGAGAATTTTGCAAGTGCAGCAGAGGTCTTAGCCATCTGCATTAAGGAAAACAATCCCTCCTGCATGCGCGCACCGCCGCTTGCAGTGAAGCAAATATAGGCTCTTTTTTCTTCCGCAGCTACTTTTACTGCGCGTACAAATTTCTCGCCAACTGTGGCACCCATAGAGCCGCCCATAAAGTTGAATTCAAATGCGCTGACCACCACAGGCAAGTCTTTCAATGTTCCTTTAACTGCGATTAATGCTTCCTTTTCGCCCGTCGATTTTTGAGCCTGGGAGATGCGGTCTTTATACTTTTTTGAGTCCCGAAATTTTAACCGGTCTACCGGCTCAAGTTCTCTTGCAATTTCTTCCTGGCCAGTCCTATCAAGAAACTGTTCTATGCGCTGCCTTGCCGTGATACGGTGATGATGGTTGCACTTGGGGCATACTGAAAGATTTTTTATAAGCTCAGTGCTGTAGAGCACTTCATTACAACCCTGACATTTTACCCACAATCCCTCCGGTACGCCTTTTTTCTGTGAAGTCTCAGTTCTAATTCTTGAAGGCAAAAGTTTTTTTAGCCAGCTCATAAATTAACAATCCCTACTCTTTTGAAATGCCCTGTATTATAACGCGAAAATTCTGGTAGCGCTTGTTTATCTTTCAAGTTTTACTAAAACCTGCCGTTAAACTGAATATACCGGTTTTAATGAGGTAACTATGAAACGTCCAGGGTTGATAATCGCTTCTCTATTTCTTTTATTAGCCCAGCCAGTCAGCCACGCCGTACAACGCTTTGGGGAAACTTTATGTAATGAACCTGATTATTTTTGCATCAAAGTCAGGAGCGGAGAAAGCTGGGAGAGCCTTTTTCCCAATCTCGAAGAACGAGATATTGTCCGGCGCATCAACCGCATGAATATACGCTTGCGGCCGGGCATGAAAATTGCGATTCCTAAAAATATTGACCGGTTAACGATTTATGATGTTTCTCCTTTTCCAAGATATATCGAATCAGACGGCGAGAAAACCATCTTTGTTAGCCAAAAAAAACTGGCCTGGGGCGCATATGATGAAAATGGAGAACTCATCTGGTGGGGTCCCCTTTCTTCCGGTTCCGGCCGCTGTTCAAGCAGAGATGGATACTGCAAAACGCCATCAGGATCATTTCGTATTATCCGCAAACAAGATATTGACTGCATTTCTACGGCATTCCCACGACGGGCTGATGGAAATCATGGCGGCGCTGAAATGCCATATTGTATGCATTTCTTCCGTGGTTTTGCTCTGCATGGCAGCAGTGTGGTGCCAGGCTACCGAGCCAGTCATGGATGTGTGCGTATGTTTATCGAAGATGCGCGCTGGCTCAATGAGGAGTTTATCGATCTTCCCGAGGGAGGCATGAAAGGAACGCGTGTAATCATCGATTCAGTAGACGGATAATGCTTTATTCGCACGCGTTTAATCTCTGAGCCCTGAAAGCATTTCCTGACAACTGGCGGTAATTTGTTGCCATTCCTTTCTTTCTATGCTTTCAGAATCTATCATCCATGACCCGCCCACACAGTCTACATTGGGTAGATTGAGGTATTGCAGATAGTTTTGCGTGTTAATACCGCCTGTTGGACAAAAACGGATATTTGGCAACGGCGCATGGATTGCTTTTAAAAAAGCCTTCCCGCCTATGGCTTCCGCCGGGAAAAGCTTAAAATGTTGAAAACCATAATCCATTGCAACCATGATTTCGGATACGTGGCTGCACCCAGGGATAAAAGGTATTCGGCCGCTCTTTGCTGCATTTAAAAGCGCGGGGGTCACGCCAGGACTTAGGGCAAATTTTGCCCCGGCCTTCATTGCCAAGTCCAGTTGGGCAGAATTTAAAACGGTGCCTGCGCCAATGATTGCTTGAGGGAATTCCAGGGACAGTATGCGGATGATTTCTAAAGCAGTAGAGGTGCGAAGCGTAATTTCCAATACATTCATCCCTCCTGACAATAGCGCCTGAGCGAGGGCAACTGCTGTTTCCGGCTCTTGAACCGTCAAAACTGGGATAATTTTACACTGACTGAACAGGTATTCAGGCTGTAATTGCCAATCGGGAAAAACCATTTTCGTTATCCATTAATTGTTTTAAATAGAGTGCAGCGCCGATTAAGCCTGGATGGGCTGAATTAACCACAAAACATGGAATCTTCGAATTAAATTCTCTAAACCGCCCTTTGTCTTCAAAACGGCTTCGAAAATCACTGGCATGAATCAGAGGCAATAATTTTGGAACAATGCCGCCTGCTATGTAAACCCCGCCCAGGGCATTTAAAGTCAAAGCCAAATCGCCTGCCATGGATCCAAAACTTGAGAAAAATTGCATAACAGCGCCCCTGGCCAAAGTTGATTGATCCAACAGGGCAAGTTTTGCGATATCTGAAGCGCTTAAAGGGTTAACTGATTTATTCTCATATGCCGCCAAGGCAAGATAAAGGCACTCTAAGCCAGGCCCCGATAAAACGCGTTCTGCCGAAACATGTCCAAACCGCTTGGCAAGAAATCTCTGAATAAATTTTTCCTGCCCAGTTTCTGCTTTCCAATCGGTATGTCCTGCCTCACTTGCAACAGGAGAAAATCGTCCACCAACGGGAATGAGAAAGGCGGTACCTAATCCTGTGCCGGCGCCTAATAGTACTTTCGGGTGTTGAGGCTGAATTTTATCTCCGCCAATCTGGATCATTTCCTCATCGGCTAAAACCTGCAAACTCATCGCTGCTGCCGCAAAATCATTCAAAACCACCAAATGGCTGAGATTCAATTGGCGCTTCAAGGCTTTAATAGAAAATTGCCAGTTGCAATTGGTCATAGAGACTTTGTCCCGAATAACAGGGCAGGCAATGGCGACCGCCACGCAATTAATTGCCATTAAACCCTGGTCTCTTCGATAGTGTATAAAAGCTGAAGAAAGGCTTGTAAAGCGGGCACAAGAATAAATCACCGTTTTATCCAATACCATATTGCTCAGGTTAACCCGGCTAAAACGAGCATTGGTTCCACCAATATCTGCAACAACAGCATATTCATTATTTAAAAAATGATTGAAACTGCTCATGGGCATACCCTGTTTATGAATAAACTGCAGGCTCCCTGTTCAGCGCTGGTTATAAGGCTCCTCATTCCATTGAACAGCTCACGCCCATATCCCGCAGGGTTATTTCTATTAAAACCGGCATCTTTCCGACTCTCTAAAATTTCTTTGGCGATTTGCAACTCCAGCCTGCCCTGTCCCCAATCCATTAAAATCATATCGCCAGATTGAATTTTCGCGATCGCCCCCCCCTCGCAAGCTTCAGGAGTCACATGAATTGCTGCAGGAATTTTTCCTGAAGCCCCGGACATTCTGCCGTCTGTAATCAAGCCAACGTTATATCCCCGATCTTGCAAAACGCCCAATATGGGAGTCAGTTTGTGAAGCTCCGGCATCCCGCAGGCTTTAGGTCCTTGAAAGCGGACCACCACGATACAATCTTTATCTAACTGACCGGATTTAAAAGCCCGCTCCATCTCCTCCTGAGAAGAAAATACTTCTGCTGGAGCTTCTATAGATTGCCTGCCATCAGGCAGTGAAGAAGTTTTTATAACCGCGCGACCAAGATTGCCGGAGAGCACACCAAGCCCGCCTTCCGGTTTAAAAGGCTTTGCAATGGAAGTCAAAACATCCGGGTCAAGAGGCTCATGAACCCCTTCCCGCCAGACTATTTCACCCTCTTTCAGCGTTGGAACTTTGGTATAATGCCGAAGGCCAAATCCCATCACCGTGTGGACGTCTTCATGCAGGAGTCCGCCATCCAGAAGAGTATGTATTAAAAAAGCCATCCCGCCGGCACGCTGAAAATGATTGATATCCGCCTGACCATTTGGATAGACGCGGGCAATTAACGGAGTCACTTTTGATAGCTCCGCAAAATCATCCCAGTTAATTAAAAAACCCGCTGACTCTGCAATAGCCACCAGATGCATGGTGTGGTTTGTAGAACCACCGGTTGCCAATAACCCCACCATTCCATTCACCAGAGTTTGGACGCTAAACAGTTTTCCGATTGGCAAATACTCCTGATTTAAGCCTGTTAACTGAACAATCCGCTTTGCAGCAGCTCTGGTTAATGCGGTTCTAAGCGGTGTGCCGGGATTGACGAAGGAAGCGCCCGGCAGATGCAATCCCATTATTTCCATCAACAGCTGGTTGGAATTTGCAGTACCGTAAAATGTACAGGTTCCAGGCGAATGGTAAGATGCTACTTCAGCATCCAAAAGCTCTGATTTATCTGCCTTCCCTTCTGCATACCGTTGGCGGATGCGCGCTTTCTCAAGATTGGATATTCCAGAAGGCATAGGCCCTGCCGGCACAAAAATAAAAGGCAAATGGCCAAATCTTAAAGCCGCCATCAACAATCCTGGGACAATTTTATCGCATATGCCAAGCATTAAGCCGCCGTCAAACAGATTATGCGCAAGCGCGATTGACGCAGCCATAGCAATCACATCACGGCTCATAAGACTTAGTTCCATGCCAGGCTGACCCTGGGTAATGCCATCGCACATAGCGGGGACACCGCCTGCAAATTGCGCAACACCTCCTGCCTCATGAATAGCGTCTTTAATCAACTGGGGATATGTTTCATACGGCTGGTGCGCGGATAATAGATCGTTGTATGCCGAAATAATGGCGATATTCGCTTTTGATAAACCACGCAAGTCAAATTTGTCTCGAGCAGAGCAGGCGGCGAAACCGTGGGCTAAATTTCCACATTGTAATCCAGAGCGTTGCGGCTTCGCGTTGCAAGCGTTTTCCAGATTGGAGGTATAATTCTTGCGAATGCTTTCAGATCTATCTCTGATGCGTGCTGTCACTTGCTTGATCACGGGATGCATAAAATACCTCACTGGGGCGCATACAGAATTTGCAGTTCAGGCTGGGACAAAAATGCACAAACGGGCATAAGATTGGGATTATTCACAGTGAATGCTTTCTGTAAAACCTCCTTTTTTTTCTCACCGATAATATGTAAGAAAATATGCAAACTGCTTAAAAGACGCTTTTTAGTCATCGTTATCCGGGCATGGGATGCTGACAGGGGATTGGTAAACATGATGGCTTTATCTTCTTCATCCGCAAGCGCTTTTGTCAATTCAGCACAACAGGGAAACAAGGATGCGGTATGGCCGTCTTCTCCCATGCCAAGAATTAAAACGTCAAATGGCGGCAACGCGGCAACGGTTTCATTGATATTTTGAGCATGCAGGCTGATAAAGTTTGCTCTGGAAGCCTTCCCTTGAAGCAAATATCGCTTGACCCAATATTCATTGCTTTCAGGAGAATTCACATCCACGATACGTTCATCCACTAAAGTAACGGTAACCAAATGCCAGGCAAGTTCAATTTTAGAAAGGATTTTAAACAATTGCAGAGGAGTTTGACCTCCTGAAACAGCCAAAAACGCTTGATTTCTCAGCGCAATAGCCTCACTTAAAATCGCCCTGATTTTCGCAGCAAATTCCTGACTGAGTATCTCTTTACTTTCATAACTGGTCAATTGCATGTCACTCATCCCATTGCCGGTCATCGCGAGCCAGTAAAGAAATGGCGGCTATTGGCCCTGAACTTCCTGCCTGGTATGGCCGAGGCGGCTCATTATGATATTGCCACGCATTAATAATACCATCAACCCATGTCCAGGCCTGTTCAACCTCGTCGCGCCTGACAAAAAGATATTGATTGCCAAGCATCGCTTCCAACAGCAAACGTTCATAAGCATCTGCTATCCGCTGCGATTTAAATGTTGTATCGAAACTTAAGTCCAGTTTGGTTTGGCGTATGCGCATCGCTTCATCGAGGCCTGGGATTTTATTCATAATCTGCACTTCAACACCCTCATCGGGCTGTAATCGAATAATCAGTTTATTAGGCGGTAATTGTTTGTAGGCCTTGTAAAAAATATTAAGGGGCTGGTGCTTAAAGCAGATGACCACCTCGCTCAATTTTCTAGGCATTCTTTTACCTGTTCTTAAATAAAATGGAACCCCAGACCAACGCCAGTTATCAATATCGACCTTAAGCGCTACAAAAGTTTCTGTCAGGCTGCTGCCTTTTGCGTTTTTTTCTTCAAGGTAACCTGGTACCGGATGTCCGTTGATATAGCCTGAAGTGTATTGCCCGCGGACTGTTTTTTCCTGGGCATTGCTCACATCAATTGGCCTCAATGCCTTCAAAACCTTGAGTTTTTCATCGCGTATGCTGTCCGCATCGAGACTGACAGGCGGTTCCATTGCTATCAGCGAGAGGATTTGCAAGAGATGATTTTGCACCATATCCCGCATTTGACCCGCTTCATCATAATAAGCCCAGCGGCCCTCAACTCCCACTTCTTCAGCAACTGTAATCTGTACATGATCGATCATTGTTCTATCCCAGTTGGAAGCAAAAATGGTGTTGGCAAAACGCAAAGCCAGTAAATTCAAAACCGTTTCCTTGCCTAGATAATGATCAATTCTGTAAATCTGGCTTTCATTGAAATAGCAGGCAACCTGGTCATTGATTTCTTTTGATGAAACCAAATCCTGCCCAATTGGTTTTTCAAGCACGACTCTGGCGGGCTCGCTTGTGAGGCCTGCTTCTGAAAGCCCCTGACTGATTTGGCCAAAAAGAGAAGGAGGTGTTGCGAAATAACTGATTGGAATGCGGGTTTTCGGATCGGTTTTATCTGCAAGCCGCATATAATCTTTCGCCTGGAGAAGATCTATCTGAACATAGCTCAATTTTTGCTGCAATTTATTCCATGCCTCAAAGTCCAGCTCTTCTTTTAAAAAGGTTTGAAGCTTCTCTTTGACAAAGTCTAAATAGCTGCCTTGCGTCCACTCATCGCGCGCCACACCTATAATGCGGCTATCTGGGTGTAATAACTTCGCTTTCTGTAATTGATATAGCGCGGGCAGTAATTTCCGGCATGCCAAATCTCCTTTCGTACCAAAAATGATTAAATCACATGCTTTTAAATCGGAAGGAGTAGCCATTGTATTTTCCTAAAATAATCAGGTCATCATTTACGGCAGTAAATTATCTCAATTTTCGCTTCAAAACACCAAAATGAGGAGATACCCAGGCGCACTGCCATTAAGTTAAGCCGTATAGTGTCATCCCCGCGCAGGCGGGGACCCATGCTTGTGTTAGCACAGTACCAGCATTGAGATAGATTCCCGCCTGCGCGGGAATGACAAAAATCCTTACCTTAATGGCAGCGATGACCAGACGAGCCTAACCTTTTTTCTATCATTTTACCTGCATGTAATCAATAATAAGCTGTAATTTGGTACGCCCGGCATAATTATTAACATCAAGTTTATATGCTGCGTGAATATAGCGCGCATGATGATTAGGCCATTGTTGTGCATCAATGTTAAAGGCTATGGCATCTAAGGGATTTCCCCCTTCCTCATGCATCAAGGTTAATTTTAAGTGATTTTGTCCAACAAGCCGCTGCTCCAATACTTCAAAGGTATTATCAAAAATCGGCTCGGGAAAATGCTGTCCCCAGGGACCCGCTTCCTGTAGGAGGCAAGCCAATTCAAGGTTTATTTCATCTGCGCGCAACGGCCCGTCTGTCAGCAATTCCCCCCGGCAATGGGAAGCGTCTATGTGTTTTGCGGCTTCTTTTATAAAAGCATCTCTAAATGCCTGAAATTGCTCAGGATGAATACTAAGCCCTGCTGCCATGGCATGACCGCCAAATTTACTGATAAGTTTTGGGTTATCTTTATCAATCTCGGCCAATACATCTCGGATATTCAACCCAGGAATGGAGCGCGCCGACCCCTTAAGCTCGCTTTTGCTGACTTCTGCAAAGATAATAACCGGGCGGTGATATTGTTCTTTTAAACGGCCCGCAAGAATACCGATAACGCCTTGGTGCCAGTCTGGATCAACAAGGCACAATGCCAGGGGGAGTTCATGCGCGTTTTTATGCGCTTGTGAATTGAATTGTTCCAAAGCCTCGAATGCCTGCTCTTTCATTTCTGCTTCAATACGGCGCCGCTCAAGGTTCAATTCATCCAAATGGCTTGCAAGAGAAAAAGCTTTATCATAATTGTCACATAAAAGGCACTCAATGCCCAAAGACATATCATCGAGGCGGCCGGCCGCATTTAATCTTGGGGCTATAGCAAAACCCAAGTCCGACTCCCTGATGCGATCGCATTTTCTCCCAGAGACTTCAGCCAGAGCGCGAATGCCAGGACGGCATAACCCCTGGCGAATACGCGCCAATCCCTGACTCACCAGTATTCGATTGTTCTGATCAAGTGAAACGACATCCGCAACTGTACCCAAAGCCACCAGATCGAGAAATTGAGACATGTTAGGCTCTGGAATATTTTGTGCGTTAAACCATCCGCTTTCTTTCAATTGACGGCGGAGCGCCAGCATCACATAGAAAATTACCCCGACCCCGGCAATGGCTTTGCTCGGAAAATTATCTCCAGGCTGATTGGGATTTACAATCGCGAAGGCCTCAGGCAATATTTCGCCGGGCAAATGATGATCAGTGATTAAAACATCGATGCCGGCTGCGTTTGCCGCAGCAACACCATCGATACTTGCAATTCCATTATCTACTGTAATAACCAGGTTTGGATGCCATTTTTTTGCCACATCAATAATGGCAGGCGTCAATCCATAACCAAATTCAAAGCGATTGGGCACTAAAAACTCAACCTGCATTGCGCCCATCGCCTTGAGGGCGCTCACAGCCAGCGCGCTGGATGTAGCTCCATCCGCATCGAAGTCACCAATGATCAGTATTCTTTCTTGTTTGGATATTGCGCGCACAAGCCGCATTGCAGCCTTTTGAATGTCCCGCATTGTGTCAAATGGCAGTAAAGCCTTAAGACGTTTATCTAATTGCGCTTCATTGATAATTCCCCTGGCTGAATAAATTCGCCGCAAAACCTTGGGTATGGAAACACCAATAAACTCTTCGTTTGACAAGGGCCTATGTTTAATCAGCATCATTTACTCCAAAGACGCGACCACCATTTCCGAGGTTTGGTGGTATATGAAAGATTATTCCAATGCCAGTTTACCGTGTAATGTTTTAATTGATTTTGCAAATTCGCCAAATCTTTAACAGCCAGTGTTGCAAAAAGTAAAACAGCATTGTCAGGATAAGAACGTCGAGGCTCATACGGGATCACTTTTGTTGATAGAAAAGAGGCAAGATATGAGTACCCCGAGTCACCAGAAATAATTGGCCGTGTACCCGGTTTTGCAAGCGCGCCCCCGCCCCAAACCCATAACCCGTTGATCGGCAAATCCGGCCGGTTATCATTTAACGAATGAGAACCAAGAAACATTTGGCATTCAGTAATAAACCGCTGCCAGTGAAGGGTACTATCCAGATTCCTGATATGGGTCATCATGGATTGGTTAAGCACATCATAAAGAGGTTTTGCTTGAATTGTCCGCGGTTGTTTACACTGAATCAGCCATAAGTGAGGATTACTGTAAAAAAGCTCCATATTTTCAGCAGCAATAAATTCCTTCAGCGCAGCAAACCATAGTCTCGCCTCAAGCTCAGATAATTTTAAATCATCCGGAGAAGCAGTAATCATGGCATCATTATGGGTTGCCTGCCAATGAATTAAGGAGGCAATATACCAGTCGCCTTCAAGCCCATGGCAACGCCGCAAGAGGTCGGCCAGCGGAAAATGATTAGATGAATAACCGAGACAGGATAAAAGATGATAATAAAAATCCCCATAACCCGGCACCTGGATGCTGCCTTCAGGCAACGATTCCAGCCTGTCATTGACAATTACATCCATCCTTAAACAGCCTGAAGTAACCCATCCCGCCTCAACAAAGCTTTCAAGTTCCGTAACGCCTGCCTGATACGTAAGGGGTTCTCGATTAATCCAAAGCGGACAAAGCCCTCACCATGCTGGCCGAAACCAATACCGGGAGATACGGCAATATGAGCCTCCTTCAATAAATATTTGCAAAATTCAAGAGAACCCATATGGCGGTATACTGAAGGAATTTCAGCCCAGACAAACATGGTTGCCCGGGGCTTCATCACAGGCCAGCCCGCTTCTTGCAGCCCATGACACAAAATATCACGACGTTTTTCATACAGCTTTCTTATTTCTTCTACATGCTCATCCGACTCCTCCAAAGCCGTGATTGCTGCAACTTGAATGGGGGTAAACGTTCCATAATCCAGATAAGATTTGATGCGGGCCAAGGCTGCCACCAGCTCCTCATTACCGCACACAAAACCAACCCGCCAACCCGGCATGTTATAGGATTTGGACAATGAATAGGTTTCAACCGCGATATCCGTTGCCCCGGGAACCTGAAGGATTGACGGGGCCTTGTAGCCATCAAACACAATGTCTGCATAGGCAAGATCATGAATAACCCAAATATGATGCCGCTTGGCCAAAGCCACTATCTCTTCAAAAAAACCATACTCAACACAACGGGTCGTTGGATTAGCCGGAAAATTAATCACCAAGGCCTTGGGTTTTGGCCAGGTTTGCGTAATAGCCTGCTCCAGATCACGCAAAAACTGCGCATCATCCTGCAAGGGAATCTGCTTAACATTAGCGCCCGCAATAACAAAACCATAGGTATGAATAGGATAAGTTGGATCAGGAACTAAAACAGTATCGCCGGGGCCGGAGATAGCCAGGGCGAGATGGGCAAGCCCTTCCTTTGAGCCAATTGTGGTTAATACCTGCTTATCGCTATCCAGGGTTACCTGATAATTTCTCTGATACCAATTCGCCATAGCGCGCCGCAAGCGAGGGATTCCCCGCGACATGGAATAGCGATGCGTTTCAGGGCGTTTTGCCGTTTCGATTAATTTATCGACAATATGCGGAGGCGTCGGCTGGTCAGGGTTGCCCATGCCAAAATCAATAATATCCTCACCTTTCGCCCGAGCTTCAGCCTTGAGCTGGTTTAATGTATTAAACACATATGGCGGCAAGCGATTGATTCTTGGAAATTGACTCATGATTTTCACCCCTGTGTTATACTTCAGGGAGTATAAAATATTGAGTTCATAAAAACCATGCAGATTTCACTGGAAAAAGCAGAAAAGCATGCGATTCAGGCATATTCTGAAACAAAAGTTAAAGTCAATGACACATTCTATGAGAGAAGCCTTATCATCAGCCAGGAAAAAATTCTTGCCTCCTGGCCAATCCTGACCATCATTGATTTTGATGAACAGTCAGCGGCGCCGCTTGTCGAACTAAAGCCCGAGATCATCATTATCGGGCATGATAAACCAGGCCTGCATCCGCCTTTGGCAATCTTTGAGTTCTTTTCAAAACTCGGCATTGGCTTTGAATGTAT
>NZ_LNYK01000016.1:75475-94159 GCF_001467825.1 Legionella londiniensis | reverse complement strand
CGGCGCCGCCTGCCGTACCTTTAACGTCTTATTGAGCGAACAGCGTTCCGTTGCGGCAGGACTGATACTCTGTAACAAGCATTCAATTTTATAAGAAATTTTCATCGTCCTTCCGTATTTTCTGGGGTAAAAATCCAGGATGCGCAGCGCCTGATTTTAAGCTATGATTGCACTTTTTAGAATTCAGGAGCCGGTTATGAACGTAGGTCAAGATAGCCTTTCCACCCAAAAGCAATTGCAGGTTGATGATAAAACTTATCATTACTTCAGCTTAAAAGAAGCTGAGCATAAGCACTTTAAAGGGATCAGCAGACTTCCCTACTCTCTTAAAGTACTTCTTGAGAATCTGCTGCGCTTTGAGGATGGCAATACAGTCACTACCGACGATGTAAAGGCAATTGCTGATTGGCTGAATACAAAAACCTCAAAACACGAAATAGCCTATCGCCCAGCCAGAGTGTTGATGCAGGATTTTACCGGCGTACCTGCGGTTGTGGATTTGGCCGCCATGCGCACCGCAATAAAAAAAATGGGACAAAGCGCCGAAAAAATATCCCCGCTCTCTCCAGTTGATCTCGTTATCGATCACTCAGTCATGGTTGATGAATTTGCTACCCAAAATGCTTTGGAAGTCAATACCGCCATCGAGGTCGAACGCAATAAAGAGCGCTATGAATTTTTGCGCTGGGGACAAAAGGCCTTTGCCAATTTTCAAGTGGTACCGCCCGGTACTGGCATTTGCCACCAGGTGAACCTTGAATACCTTGGGAAAACCGTGTGGACCAGCAAAAAAAATGGCGTGCATTACGCTTATCCTGACACACTCGTTGGTACGGATTCCCATACAACGATGATTAACGGCATGGGTGTATTAGGATGGGGGGTTGGCGGTATTGAAGCTGAAGCAGCAATGCTTGGGCAACCGATATCCATGCTGATTCCAGAAGTGATTGGCTTTAAATTAACAGGCCGCTTAAAAGAAGGCATTACCGCCACCGATTTGGTATTAACTGTCACCCAGATGCTTCGTCAAAAAGGCGTGGTAGGCAAATTTGTTGAATTTTTTGGTCCAGGCCTTGCTGAATTAGCGCTGGCAGACCGTGCCACCATTTCCAACATGGCGCCTGAGTATGGCGCAACCTGCGGCTTTTTCCCCGTGGATCAGGAAACGATCCGTTACTTGAAGCTTACGGGGCGCGATGAGCATACCATTGCCCTTGTTGAAGCTTACTGCAAAGCACAAGGCCTCTGGTATGACAAGGACAGCGAAGATCCGGTGTTCACAGACACGTTGACTCTTGATCTCGCCTCAGTTGAGCCATCTCTCGCGGGTCCCAAACGCCCGCAGGACAAAGTCAATTTAAAAACTTTGCCCCAGGAATTGAATGCTTTTCTCAAACAAAATGGTAAGGAAGATGAAAAACACAAAGCCTTTGCGTGCAAAAATGCAGAATTTGAACTCCATCATGGCGATGTGGTCATCGCGGCAATCACAAGTTGCACCAATACTTCAAACCCAAGCGTTTTAATGGCCGCAGGCCTTGTTGCAAAAAAAGCAGTTGAAAAAGGCCTGCAACGCAAGCCATGGGTTAAATCTTCCCTGGCGCCCGGCTCCAAGGTGGTTACAGATTATTTAAAACACGCGGGCTTACAGGCATATCTTGATAAATTAGGGTTTAATCTGGTTGGCTATGGTTGCACCACCTGCATAGGGAATTCAGGTCCACTCCCCAAACCTGTGGCAGACAATATTACAGAGAATGATCTGGTTGTTTGTTCTGTTTTATCCGGAAACCGAAACTTTGAAGGCCGCGTTCATCCTCTGGTTCGCGCAAACTGGCTTGCTTCGCCGCCGTTGGTTGTAGCCTATGCCTTATGCGGCACAACCGCCATAGACTTAACGCGCGATCCAATTGGTCAGGATGAAGACGGCAATGACGTCTTTTTAAAAGACATATGGCCAACAAATAAAGAAGTTGCAGCAGAGGTTGCTAAAGTAAGCGGCAGCATGTTTCGTAAAGAATATGCAGAAGTGTTTGAAGGTGATGAGCACTGGCAAGCCATCAAAACCAGCAGCGGGAAAACCTATGACTGGGATGAAAAATCCACCTATATTCAACACCCGCCGTTTTTTGAACATTTAAAAGAAAAACCAGATCTCATCAAAACAATTGATAAAGCATATATCATAGCGCTTCTTGGCGACTCGATCACAACTGATCATATTTCACCTGCAGGCGCCATCAAGGCCAATTCACCTGCGGGCTTGTACTTAAAGTCCAAGGGCGTAAGCGAGCAAGACTTTAATTCCTATGGTTCCCGACGTGGGAACCATGAGGTCATGATGCGCGGCACTTTTGCAAACATCCGCATTCGCAATGAAATGACCCCAGGCATCGAAGGCGGCATGACCAAACACATACCGTCGGGTGAAGTCATGTCTATTTATGATGCCGCGATGCGCTATAAAGCTGAAAACCAGAGTCTTGTCGTGATTGCCGGCCAGGAATACGGGACAGGCTCTTCAAGAGACTGGGCCGCTAAAGGCACCAATCTTTTAGGCATCAAAGCAGTAATCACGGAAAGTTTTGAGCGTATCCATCGTTCTAACCTGATTGGTATGGGCGTGTTGCCCCTGCAATTTTTACCCGGAACCACGCGCAAAACACTGCAACTGGATGGCAGTGAACGAATCACCATAAAGGTAACTGATTCACTGCTGCCCGCAGCATTGTTACCAGTCACCATCCATCGCCAGGATGGCAGTGAGCATCAAATTGAGGTGCTCTGCCGTATTGATACGGCCAATGAACTGGAGTATTACCGCCACGGCGGAATTTTGCAGTATGTCCTGCGTAATTTGATGTCTTAAACACCTCCTGTTTCTGCTGGCGCTATTTACAATCCTGGCGCCAGCATCATCATTGATGCAATTTAGCTGGCAATCCATTCGGCTGTGCTGTTGTAGGCAGCGCATAAGGTTTCGGCATGTGCAAAAGAATTTTAGTAAAGGATTGCTTTTATAGGGTTAACCTGTTAATTTTCTCTGCTTTGGGTTTAATCCTCATTAAAACGTTTTCTACTTATCCTTGTTTTCATTAAGGACTCCCTGTGCGCCATTCAAAACGTGTTTTGAGTGTTTTTTCGTTGGTAATGATTAATGTCATTGCTGTCGATAGTTTGCGCACCCTCCCGCTCTCAGCCAAACTGGGTTTAAGTTTAATCTCTTATTACCTGATTGCTGCTGCGGTTTTTTTTGTTCCCGTAGCACTCGTTGCGGCTGAGCTTGCGACCAGCTATCCAGAAACAGGCGGCATTTATATCTGGGTCAGAGAAGCTTTTGGACGTCGCGCGGGCTTTATTACCATCTGGCTGCAGTGGATTTATAATGTAGTGTGGTATCCCACCATACTGGCATTCATTGCGGCAACTCTTGCCTATCTTTTCGCACCAGAGTTTGCAAATAACAAGATTTATCTATTATCCACCATTATCGGTCTATTCTGGTTATTTACGCTCTTAAACTGCTTTGGAATGAGAGTATCCAGTCTGGTCAGCGTAGTGGGCGCCCTGATTGGCACACTTTTGCCCATGCTCGGCATAATCATTCTGGGTATTATCTGGATGATACAAGGCCGTCCTGTAGAAATCGCCTACACAGACAATTGGCTGCTCGATTTCAGCGCGCTCGGCAATCTTTCTTTATTTTCAGCGGTCTTATTTGGACTTTTGGGGATGGAAATGTCTGCGGTTCATGCAGAAGAAGTTAAAAATCCGCAAAGAGATTATCCTCGCGCACTTTTTTACTCAACCATCATTATTTTTTCAACTCTTGTTTTTGGATCGCTCGCCATTGTAATTGTTGTCCCGAATGCAACACTCAGCGTAGTATCAGGGCTGATTGATGCCTACGACACGTTTTTTAAGGCATATAACCTGCCAGGAATGACACGCATTACAGCAGCATTAATTATTTTAGGCGGTTTAAGCGGCGTTTCTACCTGGATCATAGGCCCTACAAAAGGCTTACTGGTTTCAGCACGCGATGGCTGCATCCCGCATTCATTGGCGCGTGTCAATCAGTTTGGCGCCCCGGTAGCAATACTGATAACCCAAGGCATCATTTTCACTGGTTTAAGCAGTGTATTCATTCTGCTCGATTCTATAAACGCGGCTTATTGGTTACTCAGCGACTTATGCGCACAACTGGCATTATTGGTCTATGTTTTTATGTTTGCGGCCGCAATTCGACTCCGCTATACCAATCCTTTGCAAACAGGAGCCTATAAAATTCCAGGTGGAAATGCCATCATGTGGCTTGTTTCCGGAGCAGGAATACTTTGCTGCATTACGGCCATTTTAATTGGTTTTATTCCCCCCGCACAAATTCCTGTTGGCAACATAGTCTTTTTTGAGGGATTCCTCATAGGAGGGTTATTGCTGTTTGTATTAGTTCCCTGGCTTTTGGCCAGAAAAAATGAAACAGCATAAGGCAAGTATGTTATATCTAAACAGGTGTGGGTTCATTTGATCAGACCTACCCTCCCGGGGATCCGTAACCCATCTCGCGATTACCATGTAATTACCAAACTCATTTTCCGAGTAATTTCTTATATTCTGCCTCTAATTCAAGCGGGCACTCCCAACTCCCTGTATCTTTATTAAATTTAAAATTATCTTTCTGAAATTGTTCAATTGGAGTCAAACCAGAGCCCTGCGCCGCGCCGCCTGTTACATTTTTTAACTTGTTTTTATTCAACTTCTCTTTTTTGCTCATATGCGCCCCTTGTTGCGAAACTAATATTCCGAAGGTATAAAAAAGTATAGACTAAAAATTTAACAAGTATATCGCTCCATTTGATCTCGACTTTTTGAAAAAGTCACGCTTCTGAATCCCCACCGCAGCGGCTAGCAGGCTCGGCTGTGAAGCCGAAACCTGGGCTATTCTGAAAGCGACATCAGGCTTGCATTGCCCCCGGCTGCTGTTGTGTCCACTGTAAAAGTTCGCTCGACACAAAGCCTTTGCAGATAATAGGGGCCGCCGGCTTTGGGGCCTGTTCCTGATAAACCTTCCCCTCCAAATGGTTGCAAACCCACGACTGCCCCAACCATATTGCGGTTAACATAGCAATTACCCACATGCACCCTTTGCCTGATGTATTCCACAGTGCTGTTTATCCGGCTATGGATTCCGAGCGTTAATCCATATCCTGTGCTGTTAATTTGCTCGATCACATCATCCAGTTCTTTTCGCTTGTAGGATATTACATGAAGTATTGGACCAAATACTTCCTGTTCCAACGTATCTATATGAGAAATAGCAATGGCTGTAGGCGGCATAAACGTACCCTGGCCGCATTCATTGCTCAATTCACATTGATGAATCAGCTCATGGTTTTTGAGCATTTTTTTCACATGTGACTTTAAGTTCGATAGCGCTTCCTTGTCAATTACGGGACCGACATCTGTATCCAACCAGCGTGGATCGCCGACTTTTAATTCAGCCATAGCGCCTTTTAAAAGCTCGATAAAACGTGGGTAGATATCTTCCTGAACAAAGATTACCCTCAATGCTGAACAACGCTGTCCGGCAGATGCAAAAGATGAGGCAAGCACATCAACAACCACCTGCTCTAACAAAGCAGATGAGTCAACAATCATCGCGTTTTGACCGCCCGTTTCTGCAATTAAAGGAACAATCTCGCCGCCTCTTGTTGCCAGAGTTTTATTGATCAAAGCGGCAGTTTGCGTTGATCCTGTAAAAATAACGCCTTTAATCCTTTTATCTGCAACAAGCCTTGCGCCAATGGTTTCGCCAGGCCCGGGCAGCAATTGTAAAACGCCTGCCGGGATGCCAGCCTTGAGCAGCAGTTGAACCGCAAAATGCGCAATGAGCGGGGTTTGTTCAGCAGGCTTGGCGATGACACAGTTTCCTGTTACCAGGGATGCCACAATCTGCCCTGTAAAAATCGCCAGGGGAAAATTCCAGGGGCTGATGCAAAGAAGAATCCCGCGCGGATGCAGGCTTAATTCGTCAAGTTCGCCGGTATAACCATGGAGGCGCTTCGGTTTTTCCATGAGTTGTACAGCATGAGAAGCGTAGTAGCGGCAAAAATCAATGGCCTCCCGGACTTCAGCAATCGCATCGTTCCAGGTTTTACCTGCTTCAAGACATGCAATTGCCAGCAAATCAAACATGTGTTCTTCAAGCAAGTCTGCAAACTGATCAATGATTGCCGCTCTGGAGCGCACAGGCGTATGACTCCATGCTGGAAACACTTTCTGGGCTTGATCCAAAGCATAATCCACATCATCCTCATTGGCATGCACCACAGACCCTATAATATCTTCATGATTTTGCGGAGAGTATACTGGTTCAGGATCCTTATCTGGCTTGGGTTGATTCGCGATTATAGGAGCTGCGTGCCAATTGGTTAAATCTTTAGCCCGAAGATAATCCTGCAGCTCTTTAACTTCTTTCCGATCCGTTAAATCAAAACCGGGCGAGTTTTTGCGTTCCGGCAGAAAAATGGAGGCAGGTAAAGGAATATTTTCATTGATTTTACTGAGCATTTGTCTTGCAATTTGGACAGGATCTTCCACCAAAGATTCAATCGGCGCCTTATCATCAACAATTCGATTGACAAAAGAGGAATTTGCGCCATTTTCGAGCAAACGCCGAACCAGATAGGGCAACAAATCCTCATGGCTTCCAACTGGCGCATAGATTCGGCAAGGGATGCCAAATGCTTCTTTAGGAACAATTTGCTGATACAATTCGTTCCCCATCCCATGCAAGCATTGAAATTCGAAATCGCGGTAATCGCCGACCAATTTTAGAATCATAGCGACAGAATAGGCATTGTGAGTTGCAAACTGAGGATAAATGGCATCCGTCATGGTCAGTATTTTTTTTGCACATGCCTGAAAGGACACATCAGTAAACACCTTGCGGGTGAAGACGGGATAATCTTTAAGCCCAAGCATTTGCGCTTTTTTTATTTCACTGTCCCAATAAGCGCCTTTAATCAAACGAACCATGATGCGCCGTTTATATGTGCGGGCTAAATTTGCTATCCAGTCGAGAACATAATATGCCCTTTTTTGATAAGATTGCACAGCCAGGCCAAAGCCATGCCACCCATTAAGGCGCGAGTCCTTAAACACGCGCTCAATAACATCCAGAGATAAATCAAGGCGCTCAGATTCTTCTGCATCAATGGTAAAACCGATATTGAATTCTTTTGCAAGTATTGCAAGCTCCAGCAATTTTGGCACAAGCTCTTCCAGTACCCGCACAGACTGAGCTTCCTGATAACGAGGGTGCAATGCAGAAAGCTTAATTGAAATACCCGGGCTCTGATAAACATCAGCATCTGGTTTATGAGCGCCGATCGCTTCAATGGCTGATCGATAAGCTTTAAAATAACGTTCGGCATCCACTGCGGTAAGCGCTGCTTCCCCAAGCATATCATAAGAATATCGGTATCCGATTTCTTCTTTCTCACGGGCTCTTGCAATAGCTTCAGCAATGGTTCTTCCCATGACAAACTGCTTGCTCATAATGCGCATGGCTTTTTCTACTGCCTTGCGCACAACGACTTCACTGCTGCGGTTTACCAGTTTCAAAAGGGCTTTACTTAACACGGATTCAGCTTTTTCTGGCGTCAGGACTTTCCCTGTCAGCATCAATGCCCAGGTTGTCGCGTTGACAAAGAACGAAGGGCTTTGGCCGCGATGTGACTTCCAGTCCGCTTCCGCCAGTTTATCTTTGATTAAGCTGTTGACTGTGTCTTTATCAGGAACCCGTAACAGCGCTTCGGCAAGGCACATCAAGGCAATGCCCTCGTCCGTTGACAAAGCATATTCGGTTAAAAAAGAATCAATTCCCGTACTCTGCTTTCGTTCGGAGCGCACTTTTACAACCAGCTTGGTAGCCAATTCGCGAATTGCCTCTACTTCTTGAGGCTTAAATTCCGCCTGTTCAATCAGGCGGGTTACAGCAGTTAATTCCTTTTCCCGATATGCGGCGTTTATTTTAGCCCGAAGCCCTTCAGGCGATTGCAACGAACGTTTATCAAGCATATAGTCTCCGTATACAAACAAGAATAGAAACGCAGAATAATGCAAATTGCGCACAAATGAAATTGTCTGTGTAATCTTTTTGTTAAATATTATTCAAAAATGAGGGAAATTTGCTGTCATTTCCCTTGAACCTGCCACCCAGGAATTTTAGACAACAGTTGGGCAAGTGGGGTAAAGATAGTCCGCAAAGCATCCCCGCCAGCTACGCAAGACAATTCATCCAGGTTAAGTTTCTTACCCTGTTTTTGTTCAAGCATCAGAGGGAGTTCATTTTCGGGAAGGTTGTCTGCCTCCTTTTGGTTCTTAACTATTTTAAAACAGATTCCAGGATTTAATCTGACTCCTGCCTTCTTTAAAGCCTCGTCTGGATTCTCCCGCCAAGCTTTCCAGTCAACACGGCGTAAAGCCATCACAAAGTCTTTGGGATTCATGTCCGTGTAGTCTGATAATTTACGCTCGCTTCGCATTACAGTCTCCCTTGGGCTTACTATATTAACTATAGCATTACATGAACAAAGTGACTTAAAACAATCCTTCAAATATGATTTGGGGATAAATAAACAGATCATTTTTTCACAAAAATTATTCTTGATTTATAACGCTTTTTTTGATTAATTTTTCCCTATAGTGCACAAACAGACCCCTGTTCATTTTACTTTTGCGTAGTTTGTCAATATAATAACCACTTTTTTGAAGCTCATAGCAACCCATCGCTAGCGAGAATTGATTGAACAATTACACACATTAATTGTGTCAAATACATGTGTTTTTGTTCATAAATTCTACTTTTACGATTTTTATTAAAAATTCGTGTAACTAGAAAAGTGGAGCATTATGAATACGATTCTAACTTTAATTTCAGTGGTATTACTTGCAAGTAATATGACATCGAGCACAGAAATTCACGCAAAACCAACTTACCATCAGCCCAAGGTTCTAAAGCTCGATTCCGAAGTTAACCGTTTAAGTAAACTGGCGCCCAACCTCAACAAAAAAGTTCTCAAAATTGCCTTAAACGCTTATCTTAAAGCCAGTCAGAAAGGCAATGTTAAAAAGCCCATTTTAACTGTGATCGACTACTCGCTGCCATCCTCCAAACAGCGTCTTTGGGTGTTTGACCTCAAAAGGGAAAGGCTTTTGTTCAATACATTTGTTGCCCATGGCCGAAATTCCGGTATGACCGTGCCCCATCATTTCTCAAACCGGCCTTCAAGCAAGGAAACAAGCCTTGGAACGTACATCACTCGCGATACATATTCAGGCTCAAAAGGATATTCTCTTAATTTACAGGGGCTTGAAAAAGGGTTTAATGATAATGCCTACAGTCGCCGGGTAGTCATGCACGGCGCATGGTATGTGGAGCCCAGTTTTATTAAAAAGGCAGGTCGCGCGGGCCGAAGCTGGGGCTGTCCTTCAGTAGCTAAGACATTGGCTAAGCCACTGATTAATACGATTAAAAACGGTTCAGTCGTCTTTGCCTACTATCCTGATAAAAATTACCTGAAGCATTCAAAATTTGCAGCGGCATAAAAAAAGCCAGGGAATTCCCCTGGCTCTTCACAGTCTTTCATCAAGACATAAGTCTTGAATCATCCCTGATAATCAGATCCATCTGATCAAAATCCTTTTTTGGCAACTTTCACTCCATGAAAGTTATTTTAAATCTAGCAGCAGGAATGTCCACATGCAAGGCAGGATGGCTAATTCTGCCCGGGATATATGGCTTGTTAAAAAAATAATTTATTATTAAACAATAGATTAAAAATAATTACAGTCATATCTTGGCATAAATTGAGAAATTTCTTATATCAAGACAAAGAAATTGCTTCAGTTTTTGTTTAATTTGAGGTGATGTAATGAAAAGAAGCTACTGGAAATGGTAATCATCAAATATTTTATTAAAAATTGTTCATTGGCTTGGATTGTGATAGCTTTATAAATTTAATCGATTAAAACCTTAAAAGCAATGCAAATGATACAGAAAGACAGTTCCGCCAAAAAGGAAAAATTAAAAACCATCGATTGGTTGATAGAGCATTTTCCTGCTGCTTTTTTTAAAAAAGCCGCTGATGTAAAACCGCTTAAAATAGGAATATTCGAAGACATCATGGACTTTTATGAGCGCCTGGATGTCCCGCCCTTCAGCAAGAAAGCGTTGCGCGAAGCTATAAACTACTACAGCGCCTCCCCAGCATATTTAAAATGCCAGCGTGTCGCCAGCGCGCGCGTGGATTTATATGGCAATGAAGTGGATGTGGTTACTGCAGAGCAGGCAAAATATGCCCATCAACGTTTTCAGCAGCGATATGCCGATAAAAAAAGCACGGCATCTTAACCGCTCCCTTTATTAAGTTCCTAGTTTTTTTTGCAACAGGCTAACAAATAGTTAATCTGGACAGATTCCTGCAAAGTTGCTGTGCGGGTAAGAGGATTGTAAGCCATGCCTTTTATTCCCTTGATTTCCAAATCTGCTGCCCGCACCATAACTGACAATTCACTGGGTTTGATGAATTTTTCATAATCATGGGTTTGTCTTGGTAATAATTCAAGAATATATTCAGCCGCAATTATTGCGCCAAGATAAGCCGCAAGCGTTCTATTAATGGTTGATAAAAAAAGATAACCGCCAGGTTTTAATAACCGTGCGCAATGTTGTATGACGGTTTCTGGCTCTTTAACATGCTCAAGCATTTCCATGCAGGTGACAATGTCAAAAGGCTCTTCTTCATATTCTTCCAATGGCTGGCAAACATATTGAATAGATAATCCGGATCGCAAGGCATGAGCTTTAGCCGCTTCTATCGCATCCTTTTCTACATCAAGTCCTGTTACATCAGCCCCAGACTGCGCAAGAGCCTCACATAAAATGCCCCCGCCACAGCCAACATCAAGCACAGTATGTCTGGTTGGGTTGATAAACTGTTTTATGAATTGCATCCGGGCAGGATTAATATCATGCAGAGTACGCAACGGCCCATCCGGATTCCACCAATGTGCCGCCAATTGCGAGAATTTAGTCACTTCCAAAGGGTCAATAGTTGATTTTTTAGTCATCACGGCTTAATAAGTCCAACGGTTTGAAAAATGATACCACCTTTTTATTGGTGATGAAGCTAACATTATATGGATGCTCTGCTTCAAGGCTTGGAAAAAGCTCGGATTCTGGCAATTTCTGGGCAATCCGCCCTAGCAGGATCAATTTTAATGACGGTTTGGATTCAGCTAATTGATTTAACAAATCATGAATAAAAGGCCGCCATTTGCGGGCATGATAATTGACTTTTCCCTTACTGTAAGCAAGAGTTGCATTCAACAATAAAAACCCGGTTTTCAGGAAAGATTCAAATAACTCATCCGCGGTCTGCACGTAGCGTGATTTATCTAATTTTGCAATTGCATCCTGGGAAAAATCATCGGTTAAGTCCCCTCTGGCATACAGCAGCATTTTTATCCAGTTGCGCAATGAGGTAGCCCGGTTCACTTCTTTACTTAATCCCTTTTTGCTCCAGAGAGAACCCACCGCATTATCCCAAAACGCATAGCCATTTGCCGATTTTTCACGAGGATAGGGAGATTCACCCATAAGAATATACCGGGTATCCGTTAAAGGTAAACTGAATGCGGCAAACAAAGAATCCTTTCCCGGCAACCAGTCATCGGAATCCAATAATTCCTGAATATATGATTGATCCATCTGGTCCATTGCGTTATCCAGCATGTTTTGCCATTGAGGATGAGCCTGCTCAATGAAAGGATGCATGCATACTCCAAAAAAGCCGGTAAAATTTTATCTTGCATTATAACCGTATGGAATTATTTTGCGACCTTAAAATTTTTGCTTATCTCAAGCAGCGCTCAATTGAGCTTCATGATATTAATCTGACTGATATCCAGACACCCGCACCCTGCCTGCAGGTTGATGAGGCTTGCAAGATTGAGCTTGCGCGCCTTTTTGTTTTCCGTTAATGTCATTGTGCAAAAAGGAGTTTCTAATGAATAAGTCGTCTTTGGAATCTGTGCGCTCAATCAAAGCCAATCAGCAAACCATGGTTAGAGAGTTGCATGAGCTTTGCGGGATCAACTCAGGCTCAGCAAATCTCAAAGGCCTTGCAAAAGTATCCAAGCTGCTGCAATCATTGTTTCGCCCCCTGGCAGATGAGATTCATACCCGCTCCTTTCCTCCCGCATCTACCATTAATATGGCAGGCGAAACAATCCTTGAGACTACAGGGGATGCCCTTTATATTAGAAAACGGCCCGAACTCAGGCGGCGTATCCTGTTATGCGGCCATATGGATACCGTATATGATACCCATCATCCTTTTCAAACAATGAATTATATCAATGACAACTGCATCAATGGGCCTGGCGTCGCTGATATGAAAGGGGGGTTGCTGGTCATGCTTCATGCATTGAACGCATTTGAAAGCAGCGGCCATGCTGACACATTAGGCTGGGATGTCATGATCAATGCTGATGAGGAAATAGGATCTCCAGCCTCCGGCGCCTTGTGGACTGAACTGGCCTACAATTATCAGGCTGCGCTCGTTTATGAGCCGGCAATGACGCCAGAGGGGATGTTAGCAAAAAATCGAAAAGGGAATGGCAAGCTGACTCTGATTGCCAAAGGCAAGGCTTCCCATGCAGGCCGTGCCTTTGCTGAAGGACGCAACGCCATTTGTTATCTTGCGGAAGCAATTACTGCAGTCCATGCCTTAAACGGCCTAAAAGAAGGGGTCACCATCAATGTGGGTAAAGTTGCGGGCGGTGAGGCGTTAAACATTGTGCCGGACCAGGCTGTTGCCAAACTGGATATTCGCATCTCCCAACCAGATGATGAATATTGGGTACGCACCCAGATCGACAACATTATTAAGAAACTGAATAAGCATGATTATTCTCTAAGTGTCCATGGCAGCTTTGACCGGCCGGTCAAAAGAGTCAACGCCGCTACTGAGCGCTTATTTGAAAGAATCAAACAGATAGGACAAGAACTCGGCATTGCAATTGATTGGCAAGACAGTGGCGGCTGCTGTGATGGCAATAATCTCTCAAAGCTTGGGCTTCCCGTAATTGATACGCTTGGTGTACGCGGCGGCAAGATTCACAGCCCGGAAGAATATATTTTATTAGACAGCCTGCCTGAAAGAGCTGCATTAAGCGCACTTCTGCTGATTGACCTTGCGCAAGGCGGACTTGAAGAACTAAAAGGAACCTGTGAAAAATGATGAGCCGCATGTTGTTTCGCAGCGCAAGGAATACGGACTTAGACGCCATTCATGATTTAGCAGTACAAAGTGGCTTCGGCCTAACTACCCTCCCTAAGAATAAAAATCTATTAAAAAAAAGACTGAACTGGTCAACCGCTTCGTTCAATAAGGCAGTTCAACAACCTGAAAATGAGTATTATTTTTTTGTACTGGAAGACCCGGCAAGGGAGGCTCTTGTCGGAACGGCTGCCATTGAAGCTTATACAGGACATGATGCGCCGTTTTATTCTTATAAGTTATCAAAACGCACAAGAATTTGTCATTCGCTGAATATCCGCTCAGATTATGAGGTTTTGAGTTTAGTGAATGATAAACAAGGATGCAGTGAACTGTGCACCCTTTTTTTGCTGCCCGAGTATCGTCACAACAGTAACGGATTGCTGTTGTCACGCGCCCGTTTTTTATTTATGGCGCACTATCAAAACCGTTTTGCAGCAAGCATCATTGCTGAAATGCGCGGTATTTCCAATGCAAACGGTGAATCCCCCTTCTGGGATGCTATTGGAAAACATTTTTTTCAAATGAGTTTTGCAAAAGCAGATGAACTGACTATTTCCACCAATAAGCAGTTTATTGCTGATTTAATGCCAAGAAATCCAATATATGTCAAGCTGATTCATCCTCATGCGCAGGAAGTGATTGGCAAGCCGCATGAGTCCACCCTGCCTGCTATGAAAATCCTGATGCGTGAGGGCTTTCGCTACAACAATTATGTAGATATCTTTGATGCCGGTCCAACCATTGAAGCCCCAAGAGATCAAATTCGAAGTGTCATTTCCAGTAAAATTCTGGTTGTCAACAACATCATTGACGACGTCAGCAGCAAACGCTTTATTGTCGCCAACACGCGCCTGGATTTTCGCGCAACAATTTGTCAAATTATTTTCAATGAAGCGAAGGAGACCTGCATCCTAAGCAAAGAGAGCGCTGAGTTATTGCAGGTACAGCGTGGTGACTGCGTACGCATTGCGCCCTTGCATTACGATTAAACATTTTTCATAAAAGCAAGCCTTAAGTTTTTACAAGGACAGGATAATGAATCATTATATTAATGGCCAATGGATATCAGGACAGGGCGGCTCGTTTCGCTCCGTTAACCCTGCCAATAACACCCTCATATGGGAAGGAAGAATGGCTTCAGAAGATGAGGTAGCTGAAGCGTATCAGGCTGCCCGCGCTGCTTTTTCAAAATGGGCATTGCTTGAAGTGCCAGAACGCGCTCATTATTTGCAATCGTTCGCCAAAGAAGTCAGGGCAAGCCATGCGGAATTAACGAGAATCATCGCCTCTGAGACTGGCAAACCTCTTTGGGAGGCGCAAACGGAAGTCAACTCCGTGATTGCCAAAGTAGATCTATCTATCAAAGCCTACTTTGAACGAACGCCCGCGCGCGAAATACCGCTTCAAGACGCCATGGGGCACGTTCGATATAAACCACACGGCGTTGTTGCCGTGCTTGGCCCGTTTAACTTTCCCGCGCACTTAAGCAATGGCCATATCGTGCCCGCCCTTCTGGCAGGAAATACAGTGGTATATAAACCAAGCGAACTCGCTCCCAAAGTGGCCGAATTGATTATAGAATGCTGGCATAAAAGCAACCTCCCACCCGGTGTAATAAACTGTGTCCAGGGCGGAATAGGTACAGCACAGCATTTATTGCGCGAAGATATTCAAGGGGTTTATTTTACTGGCAGTTATGCAACAGGATTAAAGATTCATGAACAATTTGCCAGTAAGCCTGAAGTTATACTGGCGTTGGAGATGGGCGGGAATAACCCCTTAATCCTTGACAAGGTGTCTGATTTAAAATCGGCCCTCTACCTCACCCTCCTGTCAACTTTAATAACCTCGGGGCAACGCTGTAGCTGCGCGAGACGGGTATTCATACCAGATAATCAACAAGGAGACGAGTTTATTTCCCGCTTCCTCAATCTTTGCCAAACAATCAGAATAGGCGAATACACAGCAGAGCCGGAGCCGTTCATGGGCCCTGTAATCCATTACGAGCACGCCTTATCACATCTTGAAGCACAGGAAAAATTGCGGCAGTCAGGTGGAAAATCACTTTTGATGATGAAATTACTGGAAGATAAGACCGGATTTTTATCGCCGGGAGTGATTGACATGAGCGCAGTTAACAATCCGGCTGACCAAGAAATTTTTGCCCCTCTTGTCCAAATTTACCGCTATCATGATTTTGATGAAGCCTTATTGAAGGCCAATCAAACCCGCTATGGACTTGCCGCTGCTCTACTGAGCGACAGTTTTGAACATTATTCGCAATTTTATCAAACAATGCGGGCAGGAGTGATTAATTGGAACAAACCAACCACAGGCGCTTCAAGCCATTTGCCTTTTGGCGGGGTAGGCCATAGCGGCAATCATCGCCCAAGCGCATTTTTTGCTGCCGATTATTGCGCCTATCCCATCGCCAGCATGGAGCAACCGGTACTGAGTATGCCAGACACCATATTGCCCGGCATTAGCTTAACTTGAATCATGCCAAAAGCATGCTTCAACTGATTCAGAATGGGAAATAGCATGAACGTTTATGAACTTAATCTCGATGGGCTCGTTGGCCCCAGCCACCATTATGCAGGCCTCTCTGCAGGCAATATCGCCTCAATAGAAAACGCATTGACCATTGCAAATCCAAAGGCTGCGGCGAGGCAGGGCCTTGAAAAAATGCGCCTGATACATAGCCTTGGAGTCAAACAGGCGCTTTTACCTCCTCATGAACGTCCCAATCTTGCTTTATTAGAACAACTTGGGTTCACCGGCAAGCCTGAAGAGCAGGTACGAAAAGCTAAAAAAACGGATCCCAACATTTTAAGCGCCTGTTATTCTGCATCCAGTATGTGGACAGCAAATGCAGCAACAGTATCGGCAAGTAGGGACACGGAAAGTGGCAAGGTACAGTTTACTGCGGCAAATTTAGTCAGCAATCTCCATCGTCACCAGGAAGCTGATTTTTCCCATGCCCTATTGAAGCGCCTCTTTGCGGATGAGACTTTTTTTCAACACCATCCCCCTTTGCCTGGGACCGTGGCTATGGGAGACGAAGGTGCGGCAAATCACAGCCGCATCTGCGAGCACCACCATCTTGAAGGACTTAACTTATTCGTCTATGGCAAACGCGCGCTTCCAGCAAATAACCCATTTCCTGCACCAAAACGTTTCCCGGCAAGACAAACATTAGAAGCTTCAGAGGCTATAGCCCGAAGACATAAACTCAATCCTGAAAAAACCTTCTTTATCGCACAAAACCCGGCGGCGATTGACTTGGGCGTGTTTCATAACGATGTCATTGCCGTGGCCAATGAATGTGTGTTACTAGTCCACGAGGAAGCCTTTCTTGAACAAGAATCGGTTATAAATGCGCTCTGCCAGAGAGCTGATTTTCCGGTACATATTCTTCAGGTACCCAGTAAGCGGATTTCTATTGAAGATGCTGTAAAAAGTTATTTATTCAATTCCCAGTTAATTACGTTACCAAATGAAAATAGCAAGCAAATGGTTCTTATCGCACCGGCCGAATGCCAGCAACAACCCCATATCCTGACTTATATCGATGAATTAATCAGCGGCAGTAATCCTCTGTGCAAAGCTTATTTTCTGAATATCAAACAGAGCATGCAAAACGGCGGCGGACCTGCTTGCCTGCGCTTGAGAGTCCCTTTAACAGAAAAAGAACTATGTGCAATGCACCAAGGTATTTTAGTTAATGAAGCATTGCTGGATCGGTTAGAGGCCTGGGTTGAACAACATTATCGCTCTGAGCTTCATGCAGATGATTTGGATGATCCGCAATTAATTCATGAATGTTACCAGGCGCTTGATGAACTGACGGCTATACTTCAATTAGGCAATATTTACAGATTTCAACGTTAATATGTGGAAAACAAGAAGCGGCCGGGTGATTTATCAATCTCCCGGTGGCGCAAAAGTCCATCAAAATTTATTTTACCGTTGGTTAACGCTGGGCAGCGACGCATTGCAAACGGTGATTAATCGCCAAAATCCCGCAAAGCCCGCGCTTAAATATATCCCTCATCTTATTCTGCCTGCCAAAATTAAATCCGGGAATTCCTGTCTGCTGGGTCTTGGCGGCGCGGGCGTAGGGCATGCCCTGAATGATTTTTTAACTGGAAGTTCAATGATTGCAGTTGAGCAAAGCGAAGAAGTAATTCAGATTGCCGAAACTTACTTTATGTTGGAAAAAATCAAAAATTTAACTGTTGTTCACGAGGACGCAAGTCAATTTGTAAAAACATGCCAGAGTCAGTTCAACCATTTGATTGTAGATTTATACAATGCCGACTCCTTTCCTGAACAATGCAACAATAAGGAATTTTTTGCCCATTGCCGCCGGTTACTCATTTCGGGAGGCATACTCGCCGTAAACATCGCAAGTTTAAAGCAATATCAGTCTGTATCCCAACATATCCTCCAACAATTTAAGATGCGGACTATATCCCTCCCTGTTTCGGGTACCGCAAATATGGTGATTCTTGCTATTCGGGCAAATACCGTCACTCCCTTGCTGCGCTTAATCGCCGAGAATATAAAATTAAAAAAATTAATCTGGGATAGGGATTGGGGATATATTGCAGAAATTTAACTCTGCACTACTCCATTAAATTAATTTTGTCTTTTATCGTTGGGTAGAGACGTTTCAATTTTATCCTGTCGTTTTCTGCAGTAAATTGCCAATTGACTACATATGCATTTTTATTACGTCTTTCTACCCAAGCCTTCACTTCATTTGCCACCTCATCCCTGCAAATAACAGGATACGCAGGATCATACGCTTGCTTGTAGGTTTCTAAAATATCCTCCATTCTACAAACGAATGCAGCATTTTGCTCGGGAGGTATGCACCATTCCTTTGTCAACCAAGGCTAAGTTCATTTTTTTAATGTGTTGTGTACTGTGACCGAAGATATTTTATCTACAACATTTAATCGAATTAATTCATCAGCCAGCAATTCAAGTGTCCAAGATTTTCGACCTGATGGCGCTTGGCTACAGCATACCGCTATCAGGCGAGCCTCTCCTTCGCCATCTAATCTTCTTGGTTTATATTGCTTATGAGGCTTGCGATACAGCGCTGCTTCAAATCCTTCTTCGGAATATCTTTGCCTTACTCTGTGAACTGTTCTTTTATTAACATTTAAATTTTCGGCAATAACTACGGCGTTCAGCCCTGGCCCCTCAGAGCTATAATCTGCTTGTAACATGATATTTGCATGCATGATAACTTTTGCTTGATGTTTGCCGTTTCGCACTACTTCGATTAATTCTTTACGTTGCTTCTCTGTTAATTTTA
>NZ_LNYK01000016.1:74893-75465 GCF_001467825.1 Legionella londiniensis | reverse complement strand
TATACCATCGTCCCTGACTCCAGATAAAAATCTAAACTCTACAGCCTTCAAAAACAAAAGACAAAATTAATTTAATGGAGTAGTACATGACAAAAAAAATCTGTCATGCCCGCGCAGGCGGGCAACCATTTTGAGTTTGGGCCTGAAGTAAGTTGAGGTAACTCGCTGACATGCAATGAAAATCATATAATCTCGATCGCCAAAAGGAGGTTATATGGAGTGTATCAGCGAGTTGAAGGATAGTTTAAACGCGTATTGGCGTTGGGGAAAATCGGACATCAATATTTTGATGCTCGGTATTGTTTTCAAGGGAACAGCCATACCCATATACTGGATGTTGCTGGATAAAGGAGGTAATTCCGATACTCCTGAAAGAATTGCTTTGATCCAGATGTTCATTGACCATTTCGGGAAAAATTGTATTAAAGGAATATTGACTGATCGGGAATTTGTCGGGAAAGATTGGTTTGGATGGCTATTGAATGAAAAAATCCCGTTTCATATCAGAATTAAAAATAATACCATCACCACTAATGCCAAGGGACTTCAGGTTGATATTGCTGCACTATTTT
>NZ_LNYK01000016.1:32314-74883 GCF_001467825.1 Legionella londiniensis | reverse complement strand
CAAAACAACCCTCAGTGGCTTGATTTGAGCATTGGATTATTTTGATGGATGGTTGCCCGCCTGCGCGGGCATGACTGGTTTTTTTTTGTCATGTACAGAGATAAAAAATGATGAAAATAAACTGATTTTTTCGAAGCGTGGAGAAAAATGGAAATAAGAGATCGGCAATACTATTCTTAATCCTTAGAGTGAACAAAAAACCATGAGTGCAAATGTTATCAGGGAAAGATTATGAATCAGGATGCCTATCAAAAATTAATTCATTTGTTAGATGATACTGTAGAGCCCCTGGCAAAAAATGAAACCAGCTATGATTTTATCTTGGATAAGATTGGTGAAGCCCGTTTTGTATTAATGGGGGAAGCCTCTCATGGAACACATGAATTTTATCAAACCCGCATCGAAATAAGCCGGCAGCTTATCCAAAAAAAAGGGTTTATGGCAATTGCTATCGAAGGCGACTGGCCGGATGCTGAGCGCATTCATCGATACATTCGCGGTGAGGAACAAGCAGGAAAAAACCCTGTAGAAGCGTTAAGCGGGTTCACGAGATTTCCGACCTGGATGTGGCGCAATAAGACCATGCCTCCTTTCCTCTCCTGGCTTCGTCAATATAATGACAACTTGCCTTCTGCCCAAAAAGTAGGTTTTTATGGACTTGACTTGTATAGTTTAAACGCCTCCATGCAAGCTGTAATTGATTATCTGAAACAAGTTGATCCAGACGCTGCAGAGCGTGCCAGAAAGCGCTATGCCTGTTTTGATCATATGAATATCGATCCACAGACTTATGGCTATCTTGCCAATGTTGGAATCAAAAAAAACTGCATTCAGGAAGCAGTAGAACAATTAATTGAAATGCAGCACAAGGCATATCATTACCTCAGGCAAAATGGCATGGCTGCTGAAGATGAATACTTTTTTGCGACGCAAAATGCCCGTTTGGTTAAAGATGCTGAAACCTATTATCGTTCGATGTTTAATGGACAGGTTTCTTCCTGGAATGTGCGCGACATGCACATGACTGAAACAGTGAATGCCTTGGCGGATCATCTGACAAACCGCTTTCAAAAGCCCGCAAAAATCATTATTTGGGCACATAATTCTCATGTCGGCGATGCTCGCGCCACAGAAATGGGCGAGCGAGGTGAAATCAATATTGGCCAGCTGATTAGGGAAACACATTCCCCGCATACTTATACCATCGGTTTTTCAACCTATGAAGGAGAAGTAATGGCTGCATCCGATTGGGATGCCCCCATTGAACGAAAATCCGTGGTTCCAGGCTTGAAAGGCAGTTTTGAAGCTTTATTTCATGATGTTAAGCATCCTGATTTTATCCTTGATCTGGCCGCACATGAAGAATTGGATCATTTATTGAAGATTCCTCGCCTGCAAAGAGCCATTGGGGTTATTTACCGCCCGGAAACCGAGCGCGCAAGCCACTATTTTTTTACCCGCCTGCCTTATCAGTTTGACGCGGTGATTCATTTGGATAAGACAACCGCTGTTGAGCCTCTTGGCGATACAGAACGCAATCAATGGGAAGGAAACCATGTCGGCGAATCATTTAGAAAGCTATAAGAAGAAGCGTAATCTTGACAAATCAGGTGAACCTAAAGGCGGCAGTTCAGGTGATAGGCGTAAAAATATTTTCGTGATTCAAAAACATGATGCCAGCTCTCTGCATTATGATTTTCGTCTTCAATCAAACAATATATTGGTGTCCTGGGCAGTACCCAAGGGATTGTCCACTGCCGCAAATGAAAAGCGGCTTGCAGTACGTACGGAAAATCATCCTCTGGATTATGCAGATTTTGAAGGGGTTATTCCTGAAGGGGAGTACGGTGCAGGCACTGTATTGGTTTGGGATAAAGGCGAATATGAATTAATTCATGATGGTGATAAAGAAGCAACAGTTGAGAAAGGTGTAGAAAAAGGCGCGCTGAAATTTAAATTAAACGGCAAGAAATTGAAAGGAGGATATGCCATGGCGCGTATGCGCACAACAAATGGGCAGGAGCATTGGGTCATTTTTAAACTTGATGATGAATATGCTGATGCAAGACGAAATCCTGTAAGTACTGAGCCTGATTCAGTGCTCACAGGCAGATCACTAGATGAGATCGCAAAAGATGAAGGTGATGAATAACTTATTTAAAAAACTCGATAAGGATTTACAGGAAAAATTAATTAAAAAAGAACAGGATAAGACAATATCTCCCATGCTTGCTACACTGACGCATGAGTATTTTTCTGATGCCCAATGGATTTATGAACGTAAACTGGATGGGGAGCGCTGCATTTTGCACAAAAAAGGCAATGCGATAACGCTGATGTCTCGCAACCATAAAAAACAAAATGAATTTTATCCGGAAATTTGCAAGGCCCTTGAAAAGTTTTCGGGCAATTTTATCCTCGACAGTGAACTGGTGGCTTTTGATGGTAAAAGAACGAGCTTCGCCATGCTGCAAAACCGCATGCACGTGAAAAACCCAGGCGGCAAGCTAATAAAAAAATACCCCGTTTATGCTTATGTCTTCGATATTATTTATCTGGATGGTTATGGACTAGAGGAATTACCGCTTAGAAAGCGCAAATCCATATTGAGGGCGGCGTTTGAGTATAAAGACCCAATTCGCTATCTGCCTCATCGTAATGAGAAAGGTGAAGCTTATTTTCAGCAAGCTTGCGAAAATGGATGGGAAGGTGTTATTGCTAAAGACGCAGAAAGCAAATACCTGCATGATCGTTCAAAAAAATGGCTGAAATTCAAATGCGAGCACGGCCAGGAATTTGTGGTTGGCGGTTATACAGATCCAAAAGGGGAAAGAATTGGTTTTGGAGCCCTGCTGCTTGGGTATTATGAGGATGAAGAGCTGATTTATTGCGGACGGGTGGGCACAGGCTTTGATGATGATTTTTTAGAATTCTTGCATAACCGCATGAGAAAGATAAAAACAGAATCTTCACATTTTACTGATTGTGAGGAATCAGGCGATGATATCAACTGGGTTAAACCTGAGCTTGTGGTAGAAGTGCGCTTTACGGAATGGACGGACAAAGGAAAGCTTCGCCATCCCAGGTTTTTGGGATTGCGCAAAGACAAGGAACCCAAAGATGTGCACCGGGAAGATAAAGAAATTTCCTGATAATTTACGCATCGGCACATCCGGCTGGAACTATAAAAGCTGGCAGGGTGAATTTTATCCGGAAGGCATCAATGACAGCGAATTGCTGCCTTATTACGCTGAAAGATTTAACACGGTTGAATTAAACAACAGCTTTTATCAGCTGCCGGATAAAGGGCACATTAAAATCTGGCGAAAGATGACGCCTCAGGGATTTATTTTTTCCTGTAAGGCAAGCCGCTATATTACCCATATGAAAAAACTTTTAGATCCGGAGGAAGGAATCAGCAAGCTGTTTGCATCGCTCAGTCATTTTGAGGAAAAGCTTGGTCCCATTGTATTTCAGCTTCCGCCAAACTGGCGGGTGAATATAGGCAGGCTCAGGTCTTTTATCCATACGCTTTCCAATGATTATCGCTATGTGTTTGAATTTAGGGATAAGAGTTGGCACCGTGAGGATGTTTACGAGCTGTTGCGCGGCGCGAATCTTACATTATGCTTTTATGATTTTAAGGGATTTCAATCGCCAGAGGTCATAACCAGCGATTTGATCTATGTCCGTTTGCATGGTCCCAAAGAAAAACCTTATGAAGGTTCATATGATGGTCGGATCCTGGCAGGACTCGCGCAAAAATTCCTGCATTGGCTTGATGAAGGTAAAACAGTTTACTGCTATTTTGATAACGATAAAAAAGGCGCGGCTCCAAAAGATGCGATTCGTCTGATAGACAAGGTGGTGGGTCAATCATGAAAATAGACCATATTACAATCACTCATCCAGATAAAATGTTATTTCCCAAGGACGATATCACTAAAATAGAGGTGGCAGATTACTATCGTCGAATCGCCGATTACATGCTGCCCTGGATAAAAAACAGACCCCTCACCCTAAAGCGGTATCCTGAGGGCATTCAGGAATCAGGTTTTTTTAACAAGCATGCGCCGGACTATTTCCCTGATTTCATTGAACGATTCACCGTACCTATGGAACAAAACCAATCAGAAATGCAAATGGTTGGCGCTGAAAATGCCTCTGATCTTATTTATCTTGCGGGGCAAAACACCATTGAATTTCACATGGCTTTATCTAAAATGGAGAATATTAAAAAACCTGATCAAATCATTTTTGATTTTGACCCATCCGATGATGATTTTGAAAAAGTAAGAACCGCAGCGCTTCAGTTAAAACAAATCCTCGATCAAAAAGATATTCCTTCATTTGTAAAAACATCGGGCTCTCGGGGCGTACATGTTCATATTCCTATTCGGGTTGATAAGGAATTCACTGCGGTTAAGGAAAAAGCAAAAAAAATTGCTGAGGTTTTGCATCATGCATGCCCTGGGCTTACAACTCTTGAACAACGCAAAAAAAAGCGTGGCAACAAGGTGTTTATCGATTATTTACGCAATGAATATGCAATGACCGCTATCGCGCCTTATTCTTTACGTGCAAGAAATGGCGCGCCTCTGGCAACACCCATAGAATGGGATGAGTTAAAAGACACATCGCTTATGCCGCACACCTACCATTTGAAAAACATTTTTCGCAGGCTGGGGCAAAAAGAAAATCCATGGTCTCAATTTGTGCGTAAAAGCATCGCCCTTGAATCAATCGAAATTGAATAACGGAGGGTGAAGTCTGATCATTTATTGCTAAAATTTAAATATGTGCTAACCATGAGGAATTCAAATGAATAAGGACATTTTCGAGGGTGAATGGGAAGAAATTAAAGGACAACTCCGGGAGTTCTGGGGTAAGCTTACCAATGATGATTTACAGGAAATTAAAGGAAACCATGAACAACTCATTGGTAAATTGCAAAAGCACTACGGCTATACCAAAGAAGAAGCCAAAAAAGCATTGCGTGATTTTTTAAGCGTAAAAAGAGACTGAGAAAAAAACTGCCTGAAATAGGGACATTGTATGGCCAAATCTCTGAAAAAACCAATAGTGGCGATCACAGGCTCTGCAGGCCGCATTGGTTCAGCATTAGCTGCCAAATTGCAAGATGAGTATCAGGTTGTTGGTTTTGACAGGGATATTGCAGAGTGTGATATCGCGATAGATGTCGCGCAGGATGCCTCGGTAAAACTTGCTTTTAAAAATTTCAAAGAACAATTTGGGACTAAAATAGCAGGGTTTATTCACTTGGCAGCGTATTTTGATTTTACCGGCGAAGAATCGCCACTTTACCGTGAAGTGAATGTAAGGGGAACAAGACGCATTCTTGAGGCTTTGCAGGATTTTGATGTTGAGCGGTTTATTTTTTCAAGCACGATGCTGGTACACGAACCATGCGAACCTGGTGAAAGAATCAATGAAGAGTGCCCATTATCGCCGACATGGGCATATCCCAAGTCAAAGATCGAGACAGAGGAAATCATACGCAAACATCACGGAAAGATTCCCTATTTAATTTTAAGGCTTGCAGGGCTTTATGATGATTCTTCCTGCGTTCCGACATTGGCACACCAAATTGCGAGAGTGTATGAGCGCGATTTCAAAAGCCATTTATTTGCCGGCAATCCTAAAGCCGGTCAATCCTTCATTCATCAAAACGATTTAATCAATTTATTTAAAAATGCTTTAAAGTTTCGTAATGAATTGCCTGAAGAAGAGGTTATTCTTGCAGGCGAGCCCGAAGCCGTAAGCTATGAGCGATTGCAAGAAACGATAACAGATTTGATTCATCAAGAAGAGGCAAGCGTATATCAGCTGCCTGCGACTGTAGCTAAAGCGGGGGCATGGCTTGAAGAGCAAGCTGAGCCTTTAATACCGGATGACTTTGATCAGGGTGAAAAACCGTTTATTCGCCCCTTTATGATCGAGAGGGCATTTGATCATTACGCATTGGACATCAGCAAGGCACGAAAACAACTTCACTGGGAACCAAAGCACCATATTCTCGAGAGTTTGCCTGACCTCATTGAATCGTTAAAAGCGGATCCAAAAGCTTGGTATGAGCGAAATGGCGTTACAATGCCAGACTGGATGCAAACTCTAAAGGACAAATCCATTGACAAGAAGCGCCTTCAATATGAAACACAATTTCGTAAACAACACCAGCAAAATCTTTGGGCTCATTTTTTAAACATTGGCATGGGTTTTTGGTTAATCACCTCACCTGCCACCCTGGGTTATGAATCTCAGGCGCTGATTACAAGCGATATTGTGAGCGGCATTTTTGTTGTGATCGCAGCCTTTTTTTGTTTATCCTGGCGCTTTGTATGGATGCGGTGGATGTGTGCAGCTATTGGCTTATGGTTGATCTTTGCGCCATTGGTATTTTGGGCGCCAACGGCTGCAGCTTATTTGAACGATACGCTGGTTGGTTCATTAATCATCGGTTTCTCGGTACTTGTACGGCCTGATGTAGGGGTGGCGGTCAATGCCGCCATAGAAGGGCCAACAATTCCACCGGGGTGGGATTATTCGCCTTCAAGCTGGTTTCAACGGCTGCCGATTATTATTCTTGCCTTTATAGGGTTATTTATTTCTCGCTACATGGCAGCTTATCAGCTCGGCCATATTGACGGGGTCTGGGAGCCTTTTTTTATGGGAGTTGCGACAGATCCCAAAAACGGCACTGAAGAAATCATTACCTCCTATGTGTCAGAAGCCTGGCCGGTTCCTGATGCAGGTTTGGGAGCTACGGTGTATGTCCTTGAAATTTTAACAGGCATCATAGGCAGCTCCAACCGCTGGCGAACCATGCCTTGGCTGGTTTTGCTCTTTGGCATTATGATTGTTCCTCTGGGGGTCGTATCTATTACTTTTATTGTGATTCAACCCATTCTTCTAAACACCTGGTGCACGCTCTGCCTCATTGCGGCTGCAGCCATGTTGATTCAAGTGCCTTATTCATTTGATGAGCTAATTGCTACCAGTGTTTTTTTATGGCGGCGATGGCGGGCAGGCCGGCCTTTTTGGCGGATTTTGTTTGTGGGAGACACGGATGATCAAAGCAGGAGTGCCAAAGAAGAAGATAATTTTGAACAATCGCCAAAAGCCATCATCCGTGAAATGCTCAAAGGCGGCATCACCTTACCCTGGAATCTCATGTTTTGTCTTGTAATCGGCATATGGCTGATGTTTACTCGTGTAACGCTTGAGGCTAGCGGAGGCATGGCAAATGCTGATCATTTGATTGGTTCTTTGGTGGTGACCGTGACAGTCACCGCTCTGGCAGAACCCGTGCGTGCCGTGCGGCTCATTAATCTCATTTTTGCACAAGCCTTATTCATCACCCCTTTTGTATATGGCGCCGGCACACTGGCTGCGTTGGCAAGTATTATTTGCGGCATATTGCTGTTTATACTGAGTATACCCAGAGGAAAAATTTATTCTTCCTATGGCAGCTGGAATAAGTTTATTTTTTAATTCAGCTTAAGTTTTGTACAAAACTATCGAAGGCCGGATTGCAAATCTGGCATTGTTGGCCTCTTGAATCTTGATACATTAAAAATACTGATTCAATGTTCTGAAGGGGAGCGTTAAATATTGCCTAATATGGCTTTCGCAATCAGGAAGTAAACCAACAATCCTGATGCATCAATCACCGTCGAAACAAATGGAGCGCTGACAACGGCAGGGTCAAGATGCATGACCCGCGCCAAAATCGGCATTAAAGAACCGGCCAATGCGGCCATGGTGCAAATAGAAAGCAAGCTTAACCCGACAATTAAAGCAATGTTATGTTGAAAAATTAAGCTCACAATAATATAGCTTGCCAGGCCCAAAAGCAGCCCAAGCTGGATGCCGACTGCAGTTTCGCGCATTGCCACCTGCATGAAATCCCCAACCCGGATATCATCCACTGCTAAAGCCCTGACAATAGTCGTCGCAGACTGGGATCCTGTGTTTCCGCCTATGCCGATGAGCAACGGTATAAAAAGCGCCAATACAACCACTTCATTTAACGTTGACTCAAACGTACTTAATACATTAACGGTCAAGGTACCCGCAACGGCTAATAAAGAAAGCCAGATGATGCGTATTTGCATTAACCGAAATACAGGAACGGATAAATAAGGCTTGCCTAAGGGGCCTGATGCGCTGCCGCGAAAAATATCTTCTGTTTCTTCTTGCTGCATGATATCCATCGCATCATCAATGGTAACAATGCCGACCAGGTGTTTATCCTCCTCAACAATGGGCACAGCAAGCCAGTCAGTGGACTGGATAAAGCGTGCAACTTTTTCCTGATCGTCATACACAGAAAAGCTTTTTATTTTTTTGTACATTAAATCTTTAATAGACTGCCTGCGGTTGGCTAATACCAATTTATCAAGCCCCACCACCCCTTGCAGCAGCATATTTTCATCGACTACGGGTAAAACATTAATGGTTTCTGCTTCTTTACCGGTTTCCTTAATTTTTTCCAGAGCCTCTTCTACGGTTTGCTCGGGGCTTAGGGCAATAAAGAAAGGGCTCATGATGCGCCCTGCTGTTTCCGGCGGATACTTTAACAATAGGGAGGTCGCTCTTCGTTCTTTAGCGCTTAATCTTCGCAAAAAATGCTGCGCCGTTTCCGCCGACAGTTCTTCAAACAAACGTGCCCGGTCATCAGGCTCCATTTTTTCAAGTAAATTAATTGCTTTTTTACTCTCCATTTCCTGAAGAAGCTGTGCCTGGTTGACTGGCTCCAGAAAGCTGAAAACCCGTTCTGCTTTTTCAGAAGGCAAGAGATTAAAAAGCTCTGAGCGCCTTTCTTCAGAAGCATGATCAAGTTCATCGGCAATGGTAGATGCATCCTGCTCTACTAGAAGCCGCTTTAACTCCCGTTCAGGAAGATTTTTTTGATGAATATCCATTATTTGAAAAACCCATTGAATTTCGGGTGTATTTCCTTGGTTTTTTTATTTTTTTATCTTACCTGCAAGGGTAGACCTTCCAGGTTTTTTTTTCTAGAAAAATTTTGTCCTCTGGCATTTGGTACAGCGCTTTTATCAATGCTGCCCTCTGATATTCAATATTTTTTCCATGATGGCCTGATTGCGATTCGCATTAACATTAAAAAAAGCAAAGACCACGTTCTTTATAAGTGGCTCTGGTTGATAGATTAAAGATTGGCATATGTACCAATTAAATTCATATGGTGTTATAATTAGACAAAATATTTTAACGATATGAATTCCATGCCCAATATGTCAGCTGTATCAGAATGCAACCAAGCAATACTTGGAAAATTAAAAGCAGGTTATGACTTAATAAAAGACAAATGGTATAAACGCTTGTTTTTTCCTTCAGCCATGACTAAGGCGCTTGAGGAGAGCTTTAATCCGGCGAGTATCGAGACCTTCTGGAAGGTAACAGCAGCCTATTTCAAGCACACCTGGTTCTTTCAGCGCTGGATTTTTTCATGCCTTGCCGGACTTGGGAGTTCCCCTTTCATTTCCTTATGCAGTGTATTAAAAAAAGCAAGCCTGATTAACTTTAATGAGCAGCCGGCAAACAATAACTTTAAATTAGCCTCAGCGCACGCTGACCCTGGACGTGCAGCCAAAGCCCTTAAAATTTTAACAGCGGCCGGACTGCTCAAAGGCGACTCAGCACAGGCAAACTGGGATGCCCTCGCCCGGCATCCCGATGCCCATTCGGTTGAAATCGCCCTTCAATACCTCACTATATATGGGCTGCTAAAGGGTAAATCGGCGCAGGCAAATTGGGATGTCGTAGTTCGGTGTCCCGATCCTTTTGATGTTCCCTTGGCACTCCATGAACTTTCAGTATGTGGGATGCTTGACAATGAATCAGCGCAGGCATTTCGGGATGCGATTGCCCGCCATGCCAAGCCGTATGGCCTTGCTAAAGCCTTTGTAAGACTCACGAGGAATGGGTTTCCTGGATTACTCAAGGGGGAGCCATTAGATAGTTACTGGGCTGTCATAGCCAATCATCCCGAGCCCCGCTATATTGCAAAGTTACTTAAAATACTCTCAAGAGGCGAATTACTCAAGGGCGAATCAGCACTTAAAAACCGCAATGCTGCAATTCAGCATGCCAATCCTGATAAGATTGCCGGTGTTCTTCAAAAACTTGCCCAGGCAGGATTGCTTGCGGGTGAGTTGGCGCAAGCAAATTTTGATGCCTTGATGACAATGCAGAGCGGAGCGGATCATTGGGTAGCTGTTTTAGGCAGTAACGGCATACTGACCCAGGATAATTTCAATGCCTTGATACAACATCAGCAAGTGCTGGTGGGCGCTACTGAGGCTTTTAGGCAAACTTGGTTTAATATGCTTAATTTCCCCCCGAATTTTATTTTGGATTTCCGCCCGAACTTTCACATAACAGATGAACAATTCAATGCCATCATTGCCATCTGCAGGAATCATGAGCTTGATTTAACAACCCGTCAAAACAATATTGTTCAGTATATTATCCACGATATTATCCGCGAGTTATTAGGGCTGACTGAAGAGGCCATTCAGGCCAATATTTTTAACCATCGGCAAACGACGCATACCGCAAGTGTCCACCAATCTGTATCCGAGTCAGCGGGAAAGCTAAAGAACCGATATGGGGCGCGCAACCTGGAAGCAGCAATCAACGAGATTAAACAGTATTTTAGCGCTCTTTCCGGCAATGATATAAAAACCGAAGCAGCAAAGCGTTGCATCGAGCGTATTACAAAGCTTGATTTCACCTACGAAGACCCCGCCTCTCAGGTTTCCATCAGGCAATTGTTAGCCTGGTCATGGTGCGCCATTCATGATAATGAAAACCGTGAGGGAAGTTTCAAGGATGCATGCAATCTTTTCATTGAAGGCTTGTATGAAATTCAGCGCGGCTATAATTTGTCAGAGGAGAATGAGGATGACAGGCAGGAGGATAAGCCCACCTGTATGCCTGGTACATTCAACAAACTGGTTGAAAAACTTGCTGGGATTCATCCAGATTGCGATATTATTTATGTCACAAAAGAGCAGGCAAATCATAAGCTTAAGATTGTGATTGCTGAGGAAACCATCAACTATCTTAAAGGCCTGAAAGAATTGAAAGACTTGCAAGAAACAGTTGAGGCACTGCAAAGAGATAAAACAGTGAAGCCTGTATGGAACAATATCAAAGATAAAGTCGCAGAGCGCATGTATAGCGAGTTTAAAAGCGTTTATAAGGACAGCAAAGAAACCATGATTGCAGAGCTTATTGATTTTAGCGAGGATATGGATGTTCCGGAGGCAGTGAAAGCTTTTATTAAAGACAATCAAAATAAACCCAAGGCGCAGCAAGGCCATGCTATTCCGCTGGCAAACGCTGGTTTTTTCGCAGTAGCTACTTCGTCAGCTAACCAGAAAAATAATCCGCAATCCCTGGATACTCAATCAGCGCCGCCGGCAATCATCCCTTAATCATCATTGTGAGCATTAAAAAATAAACAACCGCTGCTACCGCCAGCATTCCGGCAAGGTACAGGCTGATGATAGCCGCAAAACGATTGCGGGCGATAAGCCAAACTAGGGCAAATTTGGAAATGAAGCTTGCGAGGATGGTTATGGATAGCAGTTCCAGGGTTTGTGGAAGGGATAATACGTTTTTTTGATAAAATAAAGCAATCGCATAAGCCATGGCTTGTAATTCAAATAATCCTGTAATAAACGCTGTAATACCCAATGCGCGGGTTCCCAGATATTTTTGGGTAATTGCCACTAAAAGCAATATCCCCATAATGAGAAGCCCTAATTTTATTAAAGCCTTGTAATCCAGCGGATTGGGGTAGCTTATTTGAATTTTCGCTTCTCCATTATGCAGGAAAAACCAGGTTGACAGTCCACCTGAGGCAATTGCTGCAATGATTGGCAAAATAACAAACTTAAATAGATTGGGGCTTACGGCTAAAATGACCATCAAAAAAGCCAGCATAGTCGCAATTGTTGCAAAAACGCCTCCCAGTACCCCTGAATAAACGGTTTGCGTTTTTGTTCGGGTTTCTTGCGATAAAGAGGCGAATACGGCAGTTGAGGAAACAAAACCGCCAAAAAAACCTATTAAAATAATCCCAAGGCGCTTACCGAATAAACGAATGACGATATAGCCGCCAAACTGCAAACTTGCCAGGATTAAAAAAATAATCCCGAAATTTTGCGGATTAAATAAACCCCAGGGATCAATGGTTTGATCAGGTAAAAATGAAATTATGGCCAGTGATATGATGATAATGGTAATTGAGGCCTCAATTTCCTTGGCTGTAATTTTTTCTCTGGCAAAACGATGCAGGCTGGGTCTGCCATATAAAATAAGTAATATCGCAATCGCGATAGACATTGACAGCGCCCGATGCTCCAAAATCAAATACCCCAATAAAAATACGGTTGCTGCAGCCATCTCGGTTGTAATGCCAATATCACGTGTCTTTTGAGAGTTTTGCGTGGCTCTGAAATAACTCAATAGTATGGCAGCAAAAATAAATAAACTTACGGAAAGGGTTAAGAGGGGAATCTTGATTTTTGCAGAAAGGGTGCCAAGGAGGGCAAACAGAATGAAGGTTCTCATCCCTATGGCCTTGATGCCGTCTGCTTGGCTGCGCTCGCGTTCTATCCCTATTAAAAGGCCAATCAAAAAAGAAAGCAAAAAAGGCTGTATCAACTCAAGCATGACATTCCTTTGAGAGATTATCTTTTTGATTATTCAGCATGTTGCAGTTTATTACCCCCTTATCACACAAAGTATAAGCGCGGCAGAAAAAAATATCCTCCCCGCATGTCCTATACTTTAAAAGCAACAGGAACAATTTCCAAGGAAAGGAGCAAAGATTATGAACCTAGCTATCCAGGAATATATAGAACCCTTTCTTAAAAGCAATGAATCGCTTTGTATTTCACTATATCAGCCTACCCATAAAACTCATCCGGAAAATGAGCAGGATGTCATCCGTTACAAGAATTTATTAAAAATATTGGATAAATCCTTAAGGGAGCACTATTCTGGCCGGGAGGCGCAAAAAATACTGGCGCCATTCTATGCCTTAATTGATGATGAAGAATTCTGGAATCATAATCAACAAGGATTGGCAATTCTTGCAACGCATAAACACTTTAAAATAATTAAACTCCCGCATACCGTCAAGGAACTTGCAGTTGTTGCTGACAGTTTTCATATTAAACCGCTGATACGCATGTTGCAGTTGAATGAACGTTACCAAATACTTGGGCTTAACCTTCATGAAGCTAAATTGTTTGAAGGAACAAGGGACACCATAGAAGAAATCTTAATTGCACCGGAAGTGCCGCATACCTTGACAGATGCTTTGGGCGAGGAATTGACAGAGCCGCATCTGACCGTCTCATCCTATGGCAAGGGCACACAAGGTCCCCCTATGTTTCATGGCCAAGGCGGGCGCAAGGATCAAATTGATTTAGATGCAGAGCGTTTTTTCCGTAAGGTGGATGAGGGTATTCTGGAATATCATTCAAGACATTCCAAATTACCGTTGATTCTCGCGTCATTGCCTGAATATCATCATTTGTTTCACCGCATTAGCCACAATCCGTATTTAGTTGCAGAAAGCATCAAATACCATCCTGATGATTTATCACTGGATGAACTTAGAAAAGAAGCCTGGAAAATCATAAAACCTGTATTACAGACGAAACTTGAAGAATTAATCGATAAATTTGCTGAGCTTCGCACCAAAAAAATGGGCTCGGATAAAATAGAGGAGATCGCAAAAGCCGCTCTTGCAGGGCGGGTTGAAACATTATTTATCGATGCGGATAAACACATTCCGGGAGAAGTGGACCATCAAACTGGAGAAGTTAAACAAGATAACATGCTTGACCCGGAAATTGATGATTTATTGGATGATCTGGGTGAAATGGTTTTAAAAACCCAAGGACATGTCCTGGTTATTCCGAGCGATAAAATGCCGACCGAAAACGGTATCGCAGCCATTTACCGTTACTAGGAACGAACTGTCGAATGAAGTATTTTCTGAATCAGCCGGACATCAAAAATCTTAATCCTAAGTCTTGCTAATTCCGGAATATAAGGCAGAATGTTTCTGCCTTTCATACTTTTCACATCATACGCTTTCATTTTCAATATTTATCAAGGCTGTTGTTTTCGTTGACCTAGTTCTTCTACTTGATATTTATGTAACAAGTGTTCTACCTCAGCGATATAAGTTGGAGGCTGTTCACCATCCACCATATTTTCTGCTTCAGCAATTTGGCGCAAACGGATGTCATCTAACCAATTGGTCAGAAGCTTTATCTTATCTTCCAGGGAAAGGTCACTATCATATTCAACTTCAATTGGCCGATTGTAAAATTTTAGCGGATTGGCAATTTTATCTTCTACTATGCTCATTGGTGTTTCCTTGTGCTTTTTATTCTCTGTATATGGTAATTTTAGCCGATAAAAATGCCTTTGGAGTCGCAATGAGAAGGATGGCCGTTGCAATTCGGCCTGCAAAAGCCTGTTTAAAGGCTTCATAACATAATCCTTGATTTATATTCCGGTAAGGGTTCTTGATCGGGAAATAGTTCTGCAATCGAAACGGAATAACCATCTTCGCGAACAATTCTTGCGTGTTTTCGTTGGAGCTGCCTTGGTTCATCAACCCCGCATGAATGACAAAGAATTGCCACTTCACGCGCCATATTATTTGCATAATGATAGACGCGCATGGCTTTATCCTCGATAACAAGGCCGCGCTGCAGACGTTCATTATGAGTTGCAATGCCAGTAGGGCAGGTATTTTTATGACACCGCATGGCCTGGATACACCCCAGCGCGAACATAAAGCCCCGCGCTGAATTGACAAAATCTGCCCCGGCACAAAGCGCCCAGGTGACATCAGCAGGGGTGATGAGTTTGCCGCTCGCAATGATTTTGATGCGGTTGCGTAAGTTATACAGTACCAAAATGTCGACAAGCCTGGGCAGCGACTCCTGAATGGGGATACCCATGTAATCCATTAATCCCTGCGGCGATGCGCCTGTGCCGCCATCTGCGCTATCAAGCGTTATAAAATCAGGAGCTGACAGGATGCCCCGCCTATGAATGCCAAGACATAAATCGTGCAGCCAGTTATAACTGCCAAGCACAAACTTTAAGCCCACAGGTTTTCCAGTTATCCGACGGATATGCTCGATGGCATCAAGAAGCTCACCTATATTACCGATATCAGGATGGCGGTTAGGGCTAATCGAATCTGTATAGGGTGGGATACCTCGAATTGCTGCAATTTCTTCTGTAACTTTGATTGCCGGCAGGATGCCTCCTTTGCCTGGTTTTGCGCCCTGGCTCAACTTAATTTCAAACATTTTAATGCATTCTACTTGGGCAAGCTCCAGCAAGCGGGTATCAGAAAGATTTCCCGCCGCATCACGAAATCCATACTTTGCGGTACCAATTTGCGCCACGATGTCGCATCCATACTGCAAATGATAAGGGGAGATGCCTCCTTCGCCGGTATTAAGCCAGCATCCTGCCATTTTTGCGCCTTTGCTCAAGGCAAGGATTGCTGGTTTGGAGATCGCGCCATAGCTCATGGCTGAAATATTGAAAATATGGCTTGATGTATATGGTTTTTTACAGAAAGGGCCAATGGTGACTGGTTGGATCGCCGCCTGGCTTTTGATTAAAGGGGGGAATGGCGCATTGACAAAATATACTGTGCCTGTTTGATGTAGGGGGCGTGTTGAACCAAATCCGAGCGTGGTATCTACATTTTTTGCCGCACGGTATACCCAGCTTCGTTCAGCGCGATTAAAAGGCAGTTCCTCACGTTCCCGGGCAAAGAAATATTGACGGAAAAATCCACCCAGAAATTCTCCAAGATAACGGAAATGACCAATAATAGGGAAATTTCTTAAAATGGTGTGTTTTTTTTGCACCCTGTCATAGAAATATAATGCTGCCAAGCCAATAATGGTCACAAAGAGAATGAATAACCAAAGCAGCTGCTCAACTTCCCAGGCGTGAAAAAGCAGCATGCTGCGGTTTCTGGGTAATGAAATTTCCATTGACATCCCTGTATAGCTTATACATGCCGTTATAATACCCTGTGCTTTGAACGAAATGCCAGAGTTGCTAACATACAGCATGTTTTAAAAAATTGGGTCTTTGCAAATGAAAGTGTTGGTTAAAAAAGTTTCCTCAAGTCTTGATATTGAACAATGCCTTGCCATCCGCCGAGAGATTTTTGTGGATGGGCAAAAAGTGCCTTTGCATCTTGAGGTTGATGGTCAAGACCCTATAAGCGAGCATTTTCTTTTGATTGTGGACGATATTCCTGCAGGGGCTGCCAGGGTACGTTTTGTTGGGGAATATGCCAAAATTGAGCGGGTTGCTGTCCTTAAATCATACCAGGGCAAAGGATTGGGCAAACATCTCATGGAGGCAGTCCTGGCTTATCTTGCTTCAAATCCATCAGTGCCTATGATAAAACTCAGCGCGCAAACTCACGCACTTTCTTTTTATGAAAAACTGGGTTTTTCGGTATGCAGCGAAACTTATCTTGACGCAGGCATTCCCCATCAGGATATGAAGATGAAAAATAATTTTTGTTCTGTGCAAGGCAAGTATAAAGGGAATGATAACTGATTTAAAAATTCCTTAAGCTGCCATGGTATATACTTAAAGTAAGCAAGTGAAACTATGGAGGGCAGCCTCATGATACAGACCATATCGCTCGCGAATCATTTATTGATTGCAATGCCCTCATTGACTGATCCGAATTTTAGGAAATCAGTGATTTATATATGCGAGCACCATGCCCAGGGAACGGTTGGTTTAATCATCAATCGTCCCATGAGATTCCCGCTGGCAGTGGTATTTGATCAGTTGAATATTCAGCCTGTTCGCAGCGAACAAAACAACAGGCCTTTATTGTACGGCGGCCCTTTACAGCCAGACAGGGGATTTGTCATTCATCGTCCCATAGGTACATGGCGCTCAAGCCTGTCACTCCGGGATGACGTGACAGTCACCACTTCAAATGATATTATCCGCGCGATTGCAGAAGATCACGGCCCTGACGATGCCTTAATCACTTTAGGCTATGTTGGCTGGGGTGAAAATCAATTAGAGCAGGAAGTGGCCGAGAATGCCTGGCTAATTGCGCCTTACAGTTCAGAAGTGCTCTATGAAGTTCCTTTTGAAAAACGCTGGGAATATGCGGGTCTCAGCATAGGGGTGGATATGAATCAATTAATCACGGGCATAGGGCATGCGTGAAGAAGTATTTATTGGTTTTGATTTTGGGATGAAACGCATTGGTGCCGCGGTAGGACAGAGGTTAACCGGTAGCGCTACCCCATTGGCTACGCTGGAAGCGAAACAAGGCGTCCCAAGTTGGGAGAGAGTCCAAAAAATGATCGAAGAGTGGCATCCCTCTGCATTAATAGTCGGCTTGCCAACCAGTATTGATGATCGGGAATTATATACTACTTCAGCCAGCCGGGAATTTGCCCGCCAGTTACAAGATCGTTTTGCGCTGCCGGTGCATTTGGTCGATGAGCGCCTTTCAACCATTGAAGCACGCCGGCGTTTGTTTTCACAAGGCGGATATCGTAAAATTCAGCAAACCCAGGTTGACAGCATTGCTGCCTGTATCATTTTGGAGCAATGGTTGCAGTATCCCCAGTGAATTTTAATGAATCATTTTTTAGAAATTAATCAGTTAACACGAGAAGAAGCAGAAACGCTGGTTCAGCGCGCTTTATATTTTAAACATCATGCCGTTTATCCTGACTATTCTTTTCTAACTGTTGCAAATCTTTTTTATGAAAACAGTACCCGCACCAGAGTTAGTTTTGAACTGGCTGCTAAACAATTGCAGATGAAAGTGATTAATCTCGATTTACAAAGCTCTTCTGAAAATAAAGGGGAGAGGATCGAAGATACCGTCAAAACACTAAACGCCATGGGCATTTCTCTCTTTGTGATTCGCCACCGCCAGGATGGGTTGCCAAAGTATTTAGCCAATGTTTTACAGGATGGCGCGCATATTATCAATGCTGGAGACGGCCAGCATGCTCATCCCAGTCAGGCCATGCTGGATGCAATGACCATCATTGAGAAAAAACGAGAGCTTCAAAAACTGAAGATTGCTATTGTTGGTGATATTAAGCATTCGCGCGTTGCAAACTCCCTCCAGCAGATTTTTTCCCTGTTTCAAGTTGCTGAGCTCGCACTGGTAGCGCCAGCTCTATGGCAACCTGAAACTGTTCATTATGGCCAGATTACGGATTCTTTATGCGAGGGTTTAGCTGGCGCTGATGTCGTAATATGTCTTCGGGTACAAAAAGAACGTCTTTTAAGCAACGAACACCTTGAGCTGGAAAGCTATCGGCAAAACTTTGCCATTACTCCGAAGACTTTAGCCTATGCCAAGAAAGATGCCTTGCTCATGCACCCAGGCCCGATAAACCGCGGAGTTGAACTTGATAATGAAGTTGCTGATGGTTCCCAATCCTGCATTTTGCAGCAGGTGAAAAACGGTGTTTTTATGCGCATGGCTATCCTTGAAGCAATTGGGCGGTCAGTTTATAGATCGTAAAATTTGCTTAAAAGACAAGGCCTTTTGTATATCCTCCAGTTCCAAATGTTCTGCCTCCCGCATGTCTGCAATCGTCCTGGCTACTTTCAATAACCGGTGGTAAGCCCTCGCCGATAATTTAAGATGGGACATGGCTTTCTTTAAGAATGTTTGTTCCTTTTCCCCCAGGAAACAGATTGATTCACACGCTTTAACGCCCAGTTTGGCATTGAGGCACCCTTGCCGCGCAAACTGGCGGCAGCGGATTTCTGCCACCATTTGCCTTATTGCTTCACTTTTATTTTTTTCATTGGCATTAAACTTGACCAACTCTTCCTCATCCAGAGCCGGAATCTGGACATGCATATCAATGCGATCTAGCAAGGGAGCAGATAGTTTGGCAAGGTAGCGGTTGATTCGCTCAGGGGTACATAGGCAATTTGCCCTGGGGTTTCCCCATTGGCCGCAAGGGCAAGGGTTCATTGCCGCCAGTAATTGAAACTGCGCAGGAAATTCAGTTTGATTGCCTGCGCGGGAAATGCAGATCGCTCCAGATTCCAAAGGTTCGCGGAGCGTTTCTAGTACGACCCGATTAAATTCCGGCAGTTCATCCAGAAACAATACGCCATGGTGAGCCAGAGAAATTTCACCGGGTTTGGGAGGATTTCCACCGCCCACCAGCGCCACAGGTGAAGCTGTGTGGTGAGGGGCGCGAAACGGGGGTTGGTGCCATTTCATCTGGTTGTTTAAGCGGCCGCGAATGGAGCGGATGGCAGCACATTCCAATGCCTCAGACTCAGTAAGATCAGGCAACAGTGTTGTGAATCGGCTTGCAAGCATGGTTTTACCGCTGCCGGGCGGTCCGCTTAATAAAATGCTATGCCCTCCGCAAGCTGCAATTTCCATGGCATGCTTGGCGTGCTTCTGGCCTTTTATGTCCGACCAGTCAAGCTGCTTGTCTTCGCGCATGGTCGCTGTTAGCTGCGGCAATGGCTGTAACGGGGTATCCTGGCATAGATAACTGCATACCGATCTTAGGCAGTCAGCGGCAAGCACATGATCTTTGCGCACCAGCGCCGCTTCTTCTGCATTGGCGCTTGCAATAATCAATCGTTGGTTTTCATGATAGGAACCCAGTATGACGGGAATAATCCCCGATACACCGCGCAAGTTGCCGTTTAGCGCCAACTCGCCGATAAATTCGTGCTGCAATAGCTTGTCAGCAGGTATTTGCCCTGATGCGGCAAGAATCCCGATTGCAATGGGCAAATCAAACCCACTGCCTGTTTTGGGTAAGTCTGCGGGCGCCAGGTTAACTGTAATTTTTCGGCAGGGAAACTCAAATTGGCTGGTGATGATCGCGCTGCGGACTCGGTCTTTACTTTCCTTGACCGCAGTTTCAGCAAGCCCCACAATAGTGAAGGAAGGTAAGCCGTTAGAAAGATGCACTTCAACTGATACGGACTGGGCTTGAATACCAACGGAGCTTCGGGTTTTGGATATTGCAAGGCTCATGATAAATCTCATTTTTTTGGTTGGACGCATGCATTTTATAGGAATGATTCGGCTTAGTCGATATGGATGGCTGGATTAAACAAGGCCTTATTTTGATGAATCAGGATGTTTGTCGGCTAATCCGGATTAGATGAGGCCTAATCCGGAAATGAGAAGCTTCATGTGTTATGTGGCAAGTAAGCTGCCTAAACTGGAGATTGTTTTTTTTTATTTTCATTTTTTTGCTTTTCAGCGAGAAGCACATTAAGTTGCAGTTGCAGGGCTTCGACTTTTTCTCGCGTGCGGGCGAGAACTTTGACCTGTACATCAAATTCTTCCCGCGTTACCAAGTCAAGATGGGTAAATGCGGACTGGAGAATTTCCTTGAATTTTTGTTGAATCTCATTTTCAAAATTCTGTACACTTGCAGGCAGTGATGCATATAGTTTTCTCGCGATCTCTTCGAACTGTTTGGGATCAAACATATTAAACTCCTGATTATAGACGCTATTTCTTAAAGTTTAGCAGAATCAATATGCCTCATATTATAGCTATTTTAGAGTAATTAAAATCTTAATTAAGGTTTACGATGAAAATGATTACGGCGGTGATTAAGCCTTTTAAACTGGATGATGTTCATGAAGCTTTGCTGGAAATAGGTATTCCTGGCATCACCATTTCTGAAGTTAGAGGATTCGGCAGGCAAAAAGGTCATACTGAACTCTACCGTGGCGCAGAGTATGTGGTTGACTTTCTGCCAAAAATCAAAATTGAACTGGCCTTGCCGGACAATATGGTAGAAGTAGCGATAGATGCAATTTGTAAGGCTGCTTATACTGGAAAAATTGGAGACGGCAAAATTTTTGTCTACGATTTGCAGCAAGTGGTACGAGTTCGGACAGGGGAAGTGGGGGAGGATGCTATCAATTAAGAGGTATTTTTTTCAGCAAGTTTTTTTATAAAATTCCATTCTTTTTCGCTGACTGGCATTACGGATAACCGGTTGCCCTTGCGTACCAGGGGCATTTTTTCCAATTCAGGATATTTTTTAAGCTCTTCAAGCGGTATGAGATGTGAGAATTTTTCTTTGAAACGTACATCGACCATGTACCAGCGGGGATTTTCAAGGGTGCTTTTGGGGTCAGGATGTTCGCTTTCTGGATCAAATGCTGTGTAATCAGGGTAAGGTTCGCTGACAATTTCTGCTATTCCCGCGATGCCTGGCGGGTTGCAGTTTGAATGATAAAAGAAAACCAAATCACCAGGCCGCATCTCATTGCGTATAAAATTCCGCGCCTGATAATTGCGGACGCCATCCCAGGGTGTGGTTTGCTTTGGGGACTTTTTCAAATCATCAATGCTGAAACATTCGGGTTCGGATTTCATAAGCCAGTATTGTTTTGTCATGAATTGCTCCAGTAAACGGATTTTTCGGTGACGATGCCTGCCAGAGGTATATCCCAGGGTTGCGGCGCGATATAGGAAACACGTTGAAATTCATATGCCACCCCGATGAGCAAGGGTAATTTTTTGTTAGCCATAGTTCGGTCATAATAACCAGCCCCCATGCCTAACCGGGTTCCGTGCCTGTCAAATGCGATAAGCGGCATGAAGATGATATCTATCTTGCTTGGTTCCAGCGCCAGGTCGCGACTAACATCCGGTTCTGGAATATTAAACTGATTCGGTTTAAACGGTGTTTTTGGGGTGGCCGGTAAAAAAGAGAGGGTTTTATTTTCATTGAGTGCAGGAAAAAAACAATATTTCCCCTGAAGAGGGGCCGAATTCCACAAGGAGTCAAGTTTGATTTCGCCTTTAACCGCTTGATATAAAGCGATGCGCGAAGCATAGCGGTACTGGTCTAGTTTACGAATACGGGCACATACCAGGTTGGATATTTTTTGCTGATAGCTTAGGGGTAAATTTTCGCGTATCAGTCTGTGGGTTAACCTTAAAGCCTCTTTAAGTCTATCAGGCATGTTGTCAGTCATTCATTTTAAGATAACCCATTATCACATATGCATAAATCCATTCAAGGCCTATCCAGCCTAAACGCATAGTTTACGAGCCTCACTTGTTTGATTATGGTTTTTTGTCAGGCGGGATTCATTGCAGAATTTTTTGGTTTATTTTTAAAATTTTTTCTCAAATAAAAACCAAAATGGTTTTTATTTATTCTGTATTGGAGTGGTTTTCTTGAATTTATAACATTCTTTATGTAAAGCCTATAGGCAAAGAAAAAAAAATAAGGTATATAGGCAAAAATTTATGGGTCCGGAAACTTGTTTAAGTTCAAGACATCATTATATTGATGTATGGCTTGGCAAATGACGGTAGGTAAACTTTTATTAAATTTTCTGAGGATAACATGAGCGAATTATTTGACGATGAAGAAGAAAAAGATCTGATTGCTGAAGATGAGTTTGTAGATCCGGAGGAAATTCTTATCGAGAATACGCAAAGCTCCTTTTCTGACGCTCGTCGGCGTCTGGAAAATTTACTGGAAGAAAAACGCCTGAAGGATGAAATTGAAGATTTTTTTGATTATTAAATTTATAAGCAATTTTTTTGCAGGATGCGTGGTTGATGTCAATCGCTGCCAATGACAGGATTTTATTGGGTGAAGGTCTGTTTGAAACCATTCGTTTTGAAAATCGAGCGCCTTGTTATCCGAAACTTCATTGGCAGCGTTTGCAAAAATCAGCAACCTCACTGAATATTTCAATTAAGCTGACTTATCAGGAATGGCATGCAAAAATTGCCCAGTGTATTCAAGAAACTAACTTGGATAGCGGTGGAGTAAAAATTATTTTATCCGCGGGAGAAGCCCCAAGAGGACTGGAAGCTATTGGCAAAAACCCTTATTTTATATTTTCTGCCTTTCCACTGAAACCTGCATTAAACGCACTCAATTTGATAAGTGCCGAGTGGCGTCGCGATCCCAAAAATCCTGTTTATCGATTAAAAACCACCAATTATCTTGAAGCAATCCTCGCTCGAAAAAAGGCGCTTGCTCAAGGCGCTGATGATGCCTTATTTTTTAATACAGATTCCTTTGCTACCGAAACCACTGTGGCCAATTTATTTATTATCAAAGAGAACCAGGTGTTGACCCCTTCTCTTTCATGCGGGTTATTACCTGGGATCCTGAGACGGCGGATTCTAGACATATGTCCTTTGGCAGGCATTGACTGCCAGGAAACATATATTGATTATAAAATGATAATGAATGCGGAAGCGGTGTTTGTAACCAATGCGCTGCAAGGAATCCGGCCTGTCGCTTCTTTCGAGGCCGTACCGTTTGCAAATAGAAACGCACTGTTCTCTTATGTGCAATTATTAATCAAAAATGATGACAAGTCCTAACGGTGATGTATTATAAAAACTGTGGAGCGAAATGGAGTTCCAAAAAACCGAAATTATTTTTTTTTCCAAAATTGAATGACTATCAAGATAAACGATAAAATCAAAAAAGCTAACAGGCTGAAACGCTTATAAAGCAAACCCGTATTGATAAGCATATCCATCCCGGCATAACCGCAGTAAGTTGAAATAATCTCTGTGGGAATTAAAAAAATCACAGTAGTCAGCATATAATGACTAAACTTGATACCGGTTAAACCTAAACCATAGTTCACAATATTAAAGGGGATGATTGGTACAATACGCAGTAGGGCAACAAATTGCCACCCTCTATTTTCAACACCTTTAATCAATTTGCTTATGCGGGCATTTTCTTTGGTTTTAAGCCAGTCAAAAATGAGATAGCGGCTAATGCAAAATGCGCATCCGGCGCCAATTGTAGCTCCCAACAGATTAAAAAAAGTGCCCAATACCGGGCCAAATATAGCACCGCCTGCCAAGGTCAAAACCATGGTAGGAAGAAAAAACAAAGTCGCAAAGCAATAGAGAAACAAAAAGAAAATCGGAGCAACAATACCTAAGTTATTGATCCAATGAATAATCAAGAAAGCTTTTTGCTGAAAAAAAAAGACACACATAGCAATCAACAAGATCGCTAATGCGGTACAGATTCCTTTCATATATGTGAATTAATGTGCAACATGTGAAGTACTTTATTACAGGTTCGCGAATCAAGCAAGATTACTTTACTTAATAAAACCTTAATGTTTTGGCGATATACTGGTATACATGACTTGATACCAGAGAATCATGATGCCCAGCAGCACAGAACGTATGTTTAAAATCATGCCTCCTGCAACTGCCAGCAACCAGGCTGAATCTTCATCAACAGAAACTGAAAATCAAAAACCGGCTAACGAATTGTCAGAGCAGCGCACCAAAGGGTGCTCTCCTGCCAAGCAATTGTGTCCTTCTCCATCAATGGGGGATATATTAACCAGCTGTCTGAAACCCGGTAAAAAGAATGACCCCGGCATACCTAAATAACTGACTCAACCCGATTTTCTGCAACTGCGCTTTTTATGTAACTTTTCAAACATCACCCATCTTGAATATCATCAGGATTCATTTCTCTGTTTGCATTACCGCGCACCTTCGATATACTTTAAATAACTGATTTGTTTTTTATTCGAGTTTTTATTCATGATGATTTTTTTCATTTATGAATTGCATGAAAATAAAAACTTGGAAGTAAATAGCATTTTTTGGGCGTTTGAATCAAGAAGTGCATGAAAGTTTAATGATTAAATTGTGAGGTATAAATGGCTGGTGGCTTTTCTACTTCGGCCCATTGGCGTGATTCTGCAAGAAGCGCGCGATTTTTTGTGGTTGATGCCCGCGCTGCATTTCCCATTTTTTTATTCCTCATGCATATTCGTATCTGGACTGCAATTCTTGTGCTGGTCTCTGCCGTTTTTTTTGGCATCCTTGAGCATTATGGGTTTACTGTACCGGTATTTCTGCGTTGGTTGCGTACTTTTTTGGCAGGGCCTGTTAAATCATCTCAACCATGGTGGCGGCAATGAGCGCGGATATCAGTAAGTATATGGCAAAAATTGCTGCCAGTATGAATGCCAAATTCTATTTAAATGATCGGTTTGTTAGTTTTGAAGAAGTATTTTCTCCCACAGGTTTATTGCCGGCAATTGCCCGTCGTGCTGATCAGTTATGTTCGCTATGCCTGGGCTATGGCCTCGGACTCTCTTTTGACGAAGCTGAAAGCGCCTTGCTTGGAACAAGGGTTGTATTTGATGACGTTACGCCCAATTCACTTAGGCTGTTATGTATGACAGATGTGGTGAATGAATTAATCCAGGGCGGACCAAGCAGAGATTATACACCTTTAGATGAATTGATGTATGATTAAAATATAGGCTGACTGAATGTAAAAAAAACGCAAATTTTTGTTTGGTTAAGCTTTTATTAAGATTGGTTCTGGTAACCTATATCAATAAGATAAACCCATTTTTCAGGAGTCAAGAATGGCTAACAGTTATGAGGATAAAACTGTTTGGGGTAGCCGCTATACTTTCTTGCGAGGGCAGCCGGGATCTGATTTTTCAACCAATGTTCCTGGGAATATCCTAAAAGAAATTGATTACAATAAACAAAAAGTAGATCAAATGGCTGCAGTACGCTCAACCGAAGTCAACCTTAATGCCCGGGATGTCTTGCATCGTTTGCAAACCCGGGTGAATAATGTAATTTATGGAAAAAAAGCACCTGTTGCAGAACCCGTACAGAGAGAAGACTCTGCGCCAGAGCCAAAAAGCCCAACTGTTCCCTCCTTTAATAAATAATAAATTATAGCACCGGCAGATATCCTGCTTAGGTGTTATAATTGTCCATATAAATGATTATCCGAGATTTAACGAACAATTGGCAATTTCCAATTCGTAAAATGGTCACTGGAAATTTTATAAACATTTTTTTGACTGGTTGTACAATTTAGTGCTGTTTTCTATGAAAGATAAATTAACCGAACAACAATCTCGAGAAATTTTAAAGGCTCTGGATGAGGCAATTGAAGAGGGCCCCTGGGATGAATCCAATTTTTTGCGGGTCATAGGCAAAAATTTACAGTCAATTCGCGATAAATTAGCCAATTACTTAAATGATGCCAACAGTGATAATGCCATGCATGCATCCAATCTTGCCAATCGTGTCGCGCTTCGCAGCGGCCAGCAGGAGATATTTATTGGGCTTTATTCAACTGATGGGTCAAATCTTGCTTCCTGGGAGCGAATTATTGCCAATTTACCCACGCAGATCATTGCTCGGCCAATTTATGCCAATGAGCAAGATGTGAAGGAAATAATTCGCACAAAAGAGAAAAAAGTAAATGAAGCATATGTATCCATTTATGTCAGCCAAAACGACATCCTCTCACTTCCTGCTGATAAAATGCCTTTGGATAAATTAGGCAAACCGCTTATGACATTGAAAGATAAGGCGATTAATATAAAAAATATTAATCGATTTGTACACCAATCAGGCACTTATAAATATGAAGGGGGACGGCTTACCAAGAAAAATCCTCAAGAGAATGAGTAAGACGGCCGGCTTGATGTTCTATCTGCAACAACTGAATTTTATTCTTGAATCAGTTAGCCTCGCTGACTTTTGTCGGTCAAAATAGAAAAACAGTCTATAATAAGTATATACTTTAATTTAGATTATCTTTACCAATTATTTTCCAATGGCTCAACAAGCACAGCAACATTCAGGCGATAATTCACTGGCACCGGTTTGGATTACAATCCTGCTTTTGTTAACCGCTTATGTGATATGGTATGTTGCCCATGCCTATGTTGTAAGTTTCATTTTTTATCTAAATATTCTGCAAGCCAAACTCGTTAGTTTTTTTACAGGCGGTACGCAGCTCAATCAAGAAATTTATTTAATGCAAACAATTGATCCAGCAAGCGTAACCTGGAATCAATTAATTGAGCACACTCGCATTGTAGGCAATTATATGCGTTATCCCTTTGTTGGGGTCTTAATTGTTTTTGCGGTGATACTATATAAATCAAACATCACATTAAAATTCCGCAAAACCTATGATATGAAAAGCCTGCGTGCTCAGGAGCAATACAACTGGCCGGCCATTATGCCCGTGGTTAAGGAAGATTTGGTTTCTCAGGATATCAATCAAGGCCCCTGGGCAATGGCGCTAACACCTATGGAATTCGCCCGCAAATATCAACTGTTGAAAAAAAATGACTCTCTCCTTGAGAAGCCCTTGCCGGGCATGGAGATGACTGCTTCCATCCGCCGAGGAGATGCCAAGCGAGTATTTACCTTGCAATTAGGACCTTATTGGGATGGGTTTGAGCGCTGCCCGCCGCATGCCCGTGCCTTGGCTGCTGTATTTATTGCTCGTTTAAACCGAGACCGCAATGCCGCCACCATGATATTGGAATCGATCGACAAAAGCTATGCACAGGGAAAACCTGATTATAACATAGCCACGGCAACTCTTAAGAAATACCAAAACGAGGCGAATGTGCAAAACATCATTGCAAGACATGCTTATCAATTGACTGTTTTGGCTTCATTATTGCAGGCAGCTCGGGATGACGGCGTTGTACCCAGTGCCGAATTTTTATGGTTAAAGCCGGTTGACCGGCGTTTATGGTACATGCTGAATTGTGTTGGCCGACAAACGCCCTTTGCGGAGGTTGCAGGCCCTTTTGCCCACTGGAAAGCAGAAATAGCCATGGGGCGGCGTTCACTGGTGCCGATGATAGATGAGGCGATTAAAGCTTTGGAGATAGCGGTTAAAGAAGTGAAGTTATCTTCGCAGGAGCTTCAGGAGTTACAACCATGATGCGAGGTATAGATTCACGTCATGAAATCGATCCGACCCAGCTTTTAAGGGATACGCGAACGATTGGCCAGCGTATGCGGGATTTCTTTTCTGATCCCACCAATGTATCTATCGTTTTGGTTTCTTTGGCAGCGATTGCCTACTATGTATCAGAAATTGGATTATTTACGCTCATAATCGGTACGATATCTTTCCTTTATGCGTTCACCCGAAAACAAACCTTGCCTTTTCGCCTGCCAAAAATTGCAGGTGTTAAAGATTATAACGATTTAAAACCGGGCATAAAAACGCCTAATATGGCACGGGGTATCGCTTTTTTTGGCAACGATCGCAAAACCAATGAGGAACTGTGGTTTGCCAATGACGATATGCGTACACATGCGCTTATTTTTGGTTCCACCGGTAGCGGTAAAACGGAAACTTTGGTGTCCATCGCTTTTAATGCCCTGGTTCAGGGAAGCGGATTTATTTATGTGGATGGCAAAGGCGATAACTCGTTATATGCCAAAGTTTTTTCCATGGTACGCAGCATGGGGCGTGAAGATGATTTATTGCTTATTAACTTCATGACAGGCGCGCGTGATATTATTGGGCCGCAGGAAAGACGCTTATCAAATACATTAAATCCTTTCTGCCAGGGTTCTTCAAGCATGCTAACCCAGCTTGTCGTAAGCCTGATGGGAGGGGCAAGCCAGTCTTCAGACGGCGACATGTGGAAGGGCAGGGCTATTGCTTTCGTTGAAGCCTTAATGAGGTTATTGGTATATATGCGCGATGAAGGGGCTATCTTGCTGGACGCAGATACCATCCGTAACTACTTTGATTTGCAGCGTCTGGAAACCATCGTGATTGATAAAATATTCCCTCGCGATGATCAGGAAAGCATTAATATAGAATCAGTCCCCAAAGTCGTCACTGATCCTTTAAGAAACTATCTCAGCACCTTGCCGGGCTATAACAAGGAAAAGAAAGGCAAGCAAGTATCGCAAGTGTTTGAGCAGCATGGATTCATCACCATGCAGCTGGTGCGCGCTTTTTCATCTTTGGCTGATACCTATGGCCATATTGTCCGGACCAATTTAGCTGAAGTTGATTTTAAAGATGTTGTATTAAATCGCCGCATTTTGGTCGTGCTCTTGCCGGCACTGGAAAAATCTCCCGATGAGCTTTCAAACCTTGGCAAAATTATTGTTTCATCTTTAAAAGCAATGATGGCCGCAGGTCTTGGAGAAGAGGTTGAAGGGGATTATCGGGACGTGATTGAAAGAAAGCCAACCAATTCGCCGACTCCCTACATTTGCGTGCTTGATGAATATGGTTATTACGCCGTTCAAGGGTTTGCTGTTGTACCTGCGCAGGCGCGATCACTTGGTTTCTCAGCAATTTTCGCCGGCCAGGATTTACCGGCGTTTCAAAAAGCCTCCAAGGAAGAAGCCGCATCTATTGGTGCAAATACGAACATTAAAATTTGTATGAAACTGGAAGATCCAACCGAAACTTGGGATTTTTTCACCAAAACAGCTGGTGAAGCCTATGTTACAAAAGTTGACTCATTTCAAAGCAAGGACAGTGCTGTGGTCAGCAGCTATATGGATACCAAAAGCTCTTCATTTGAGAAAAGGGCACGCATTGATTTATTGGATTTAAAAGAGCAGACGGAAGGTGAAGCGCACATTTTCTTCCGTTCAAAAATTGTTCGCGCAAGAATGTTTTATGCCAATCCAAAACCTGTTAAGAAATTGAAATTAAATCAATTTTTAAAAGTAGAATCACCGCCGGATGATTATTTGGCAAAATTGCAAAATCAGCTCTCGGGCTTCCAGCAGGTATTAAAAAGTGGCGATATCACAATTGCTCCTGATGCCAATGAAGAAATTACTTTAATCACAAAGGTATTAAGGGAATCAGACGCAAAAGATCCTATCGAAAGAGGTGTTGCTGCCCTGCTTGCATTTCACAGCCACAATGAGCCTGAAAAAGTAGAAGAGCTTTTGGTGGAAGAACCAGAAGGCACGATAACCATTTTTACGTCTCTGCGCCATCCAGAGGACGCACCGCCCTTATTGGTTGAGAATAAAGATAAGTTTTCTGAACCGCTTTTGGCTATTAATGAATCTCGCGATTATTTAATGGCAATAGAACGCTTAAGCGGAGAAAAAGATAAACTGGCGGGCAGTATTGCCAACGAGTTAATCAGGGATTTTCAATCAGCAACCACCTATCCGCCAGAGGAGCGCGATGAGATTAGTGCAGATGAGTTAGCCCAGCTGGTTGAGGGCTTGTCAGACAAGATAAGCCGAGAACGGGAAAAGGCAAAAGAGAAAAACGCTGATCTGTAACAAACCATAAAGTTTCCAGCATTCGATTCATATGCTTTTATTGGATATCCATGTTATTAGCAAGGCTATTTGCGCTGGCTACACGCTTTTTTAAACTGTTTTCTTTCTTTATCCTCCTGCATTGCCAACATTTTCGGTGTCCCAATATGATGAAGATCTATTTCCCTGATAGAGGTTAGGATGAGGATATTTTATTGTCATAACACTATGCGGCTTATTGCCGGCTCCAGGCTTTGACTCATTTCTTTTCAGTCAGGAATGATGAAAATTTGATATACTGCTTGCAAGCCAATGATTAGTATGTTTTTATTTCATTATATTCCGATGGAAGCAGATATAAGAGATATTGTCTCTATCTGCTGAATAGCCTGACTCTTTCTGATTGGGGATCTAGATTGAAGGAATTCTGCATCAGCTTGATAAGAAAAATAATGATGCTGATGATATTTGTCGTGCTTTCAGGGTGTCGGTCAGCCTCGTTGCCTGCCGCAAACGATAAGGCTGCATTGCCTTATAAAGTAGCCGGTGCTTATGATGAGGCTATTATGGAAATGCAGGACCAATTCAACAAGCAGGGCATACGTGTGATTACCCTGGGGCAGGACTATTTAATCAGTATACCTGCTGATAGGCTTTTTGCTACACAATCTCCTCGGCTCAGATGGGACTCTTATGGGTTGTTAAACAACGTTGCCTGTTATTTGCGGCAGTTTCGAAAAATAAGCGTCACTGTGTCTGCCTATAGCAGCAAATGTGTATCTCCTCAGCGTGAGCGGGCATTGACTTTAGCCAGGGCCCGGGCTGTTGGAAACTATTTGCGCACTCAAAATATAGACAGCCGATTTATCTTTACACATGGGCATGGCAGTGATAAACCTATATTATGTTTGAGGGAAGGTGGGGATTCTTCAGCAAATGCGAGAATTGAAATCACTTTTCGAAATGCAGTTGCGTGACGGGATATTGCTATGAGCCGGAGAGCTTGGCAAATCATTAAAAATTCAAAAGGGTTTTATGTTCGGACTTATCGTAGTTCTATCCGTGTTCTTGTGATTTCAATTTTTTTAAATTTAATTTTGGGTGTTTTAATTTATTATACTTATTTTTCAAGACCTGAGCCGGATTTTTATGCGACTAATGGTGTTACTCCACCAGTGCAGCTTACACCGCTTGATCAACCGAATTATACTTCAGAGCCCTTGCTTCCAGATGAAGTAGAAACTGAAACTGACAACAAAGTCATACCCCAATAACAGAGGATATTATGGCTGAAGATGCTTTGACAGCAGTTACATTGCGAAATAAATTTTATCGTGATGGACAACGGAAAATCGTTTTAGTGCTTTTGGTTTCATTGATTGCCAATTTAGTGCTGGCGTTCATTTTGGGTTATATTGTTACTCACCCGCCTGCGCCCAAGTATTTTGCAACCAGTATCAATGGACGGATTACCCCTCTTTTCCCGCTGAACGAACCAAACCAGTCGGATTCTGCAGTCTTGCAGTGGGCAAATCAGGCTGCGATAGCGGCATTTACTTATAATTTTGTCAATTACCGAAGCGAGCTGCAGGCTGCATCAGGATTTTTTACCGCAGAAGGCTGGTCGCAATTTCTAGCTGCGCTCGAGGAATCAAACAACCTTGATGCTGTCAGGGCAAAAAAACTGGTTGTTTCAGCGGTCGCAACAAGAGCGCCTATCATTTTACAAAAAGGAATATTAAACAATCGTTATTCCTGGCGTGTGCAAATGCCAATTCTTGTTACATATCAAAGTGCCAGTGAGTTTTCACAGCAAAATAATGTTGTAACCATGTTAATAACACGTGTGTCTACACTTAACTCGCCAAGAGGCATAGGCATAGCTCAGTTTGTAGTTGGCCCTGCAACTGGTGAGGAGTAATGATATGAGTAAATTACAATCAATAAGCAGGGCGATAAAATTATTACAAAAAGCTGGTTTCTCCATCTTTAAATTTTTTTATGTTACTCTTTTGATTGTTTTTTTTACAAAAATTGCAGTGGCCCAGCAGGTTGATCCGGCTCAACAAGCCTTGGAACAACTCAGGATGTTGCAGCAGCGTCTGGCAGCGGAAAGAGATACCCAGCAGGCTCCAGCCGCCGCGGCGCCAGCCCAAGCCGCACCAGCACAGGTTCGCCCCCTTCCTCCCCAGGCTCCACCTCAGCCAACTGCTGCACAGACGAGGCCTCCGGCACAACCTGCTCAGCAGCCTCCGGAAGCCATGGTGCCGCCGGCTGTAGAAAAAGAAACGATCGACGAATTGGCATTTGAAGAAGTGACTGGGCAATTATTTCCTTTATCCCCAGAGCAAATCATCAAACTCAAGCAAATGTACCAGACTAAAGAATATGCGGAAGCTTCTCCGGCTGGAACTCCGCCAAAGCCTACGGCTACTTCGCAAATAGTCAATCTTTCCCCAGGTTCCACGCCGCCAGTTATACGCTTGGCCCAAGGGTTTGTATCTTCGCTTGTTTTCCTTGACTCCACGGGTTCTCCCTGGCCAATCAGTGCATATGACTTGGGCAATCCATCCGCATTCAGTATCCAGTGGGATAAAACCAGCAATACGCTCATGATCCAGGCGCTTAAGCTCTATACATACGGCAACCTTGCTGTACGGCTACAGGGGTTAAATACGCCTGTCATGCTAACTTTAATACCCGGTCAAAAGGCAGTTGATTATCGGGTGGATTTGCGTATTCAAGGGTTTGGGCCAAACGCTAAAAGTTTGCCTATGGAAGTAGGCTTACCGCCTTCTGCGAATGATGTGTTGCTGAATGTTTTGGATGGTGTCCCCCCGCCAGCCAGTAAACGGCTCACCGTAAGCGGGGGAGATGCGAGAGCCTGGTTGCTAAACGAGAAAATGTATGTCAGAACCAACCTGACCATATTATCTCCAGGCTGGATTGCAAGTATGACCAGTGCAGATGGGATGCATGCTTATGAAATGCAAAAATCTCCTGTGTTACTGGTATCCTGGCACGGTAAAGTCATGCAACTCAAGGTAGAAGGGTTATAATAAATGGCAGGAAGAAGAGAAAATCTCAAGGCATTATTCACCAATACCCGATCCAGGGTAATTATTATTTTTACCGGGGTTGTCCTGGTTATTGCCGTTATCATTGGAGCAATCCGCTTTACAGCTTCTACGGCTCCTGTAGTAACAAAAGCCCGGATTGCTGAAGCGCCTGGCGGTATTGCCTCTATTCCAGGTTCAGCTGACCCGACAGCAGAATATGCAGCTCTCGTAGAAACGAGAAATATTCAACAGGCTGAAGAAGCGGCCAAGACAGGCGGCAGCGCCATTCCTACCATTATACGTACTCAGGCCTTTGGCAAGGGCGTCCAGGCAATTGGGCCTCAGCAGGGTAAGGGTGCGGTTGGTTTTACCACACTGGCGCTTGAAGATGTTGCTGGAACTCAAAAAAGTTTATGGCTGCAAACCTTAAAAGAGGAAAATTGCAGCAAGGCCGCAGTAGAAAAGGTCGTTTCACAAGGAGCGGCCTTAACTGATTTAAAGACAGAGTGCAGCTGCGCCCAGCTTAAGGATAACGGGTATGGTTTATCAGAGCTGCAGCAAGTTTGTTCTTGTAAGGAATTGAAGGCTGCAGGTTTTAATGCCAGGCAATTGAAAAATATCGGCTACACTGCGCGCCGCTTGCGCCTTTGTGGCTTTAATGCCTGTGAACTGCATGCCGCAGGCTTTACGGCACAGGAAATGAAAGATGGTGGCTTTACGGACGGGGAATTAAAAGGCGCAGGATATTCGCCAGAAGAAATAGCAAGGGCAGGTGGGCTGCCGGAAGGAATTACAGAGCAGGATGTACGTAATGCCGGCTGCGATGCAGCTTCCTTAAGAAGATTAAGAACTGCGGGGGTATCTGCCGCAGCTATACGGCGCATTAATGGTTGTAGCCCCGCACAATTAAAAGCGGCGGGTTTTACTGCTGAGGAGCTTAGAAATGCCGGGTTCAGTGCTGCCGATCTCAAGAATGCAGGATTCACTCCTGCAGAACTTCGAGCCGGCGGATTTAGCGGCAGAGATCTCCTGAATGCCGGATACAGTCCTGAAGAACTGGCCCAAGCAGGTTTTACCTCTGATGAAATCAAGGCGGCTGAAGCCAATTTGCCGCCCGGCGTGACTCTGCAAAAGGTAAAAGAAGCGGGTTGTGATCCTGAAACACTGCGAAGGGAGCGCTTGGCAGGCGTGAGTGCAAAAATCATTCGCCAGCAGGCAGGATGTAGCGCAAGTGCCTTAAAGGCGGCTGGGTTTACTGACAATGACTTGGCAAATGCCGGGTTTTCTCCTGCTGAAATTCGTGCAGCGGATCGAGTTGGCGACGATGCGATAAGAAGCGCAGGCTGTGACCCTCAAAGACTTGGAGCCTTGCTTCAACAAGGGGTATCAGCCAAGAGAATCAGGGATTTGAATGGGTGTGATGCCGCAACCTTAAAAGCAGCAGGATTTGATGCTAAATCGTTGGCCGAAGCCGGTTTCACCCCGGATGAACTGCGTAATGCCGGCTTTACCGAGCGTGAAATTCAGGATGCTCAAGCCGTCAGCGATGAAGGAGTGCGTGCTGCGGGCTGTGATCCACAAAAATTAAATTCATTACGCCAGCAAGGCGTCACTGCAAAACGCATCCGTGAATTGAATGGGTGTGATGCCGCAGCTTTAAAAGCAGCAGGGTTTGATGCCAAATCCTTAGCCGAGGCTGGATTCACTCCAAATCAATTAAGAAATGCGGGCTTCACGCCACAAGAGGTTCAGAATGCATTCCCTATGAGTGAAGCGGATATCAAGGCGGCAGGCTGTGATCCGGCAAAGTTAAGAACACTGTATCAGCAGGGAGTATCTGCAAAGAGGATCCGTGATTTGAACGGTTGCGATGCTGCAGCTTTAAAGGCTGCAGGGTTTGACGCCAAGTCATTGGCTGATGCTGGCTTTACCCCCCAGGAGTTGCTTGCAGCAGGGTTTACGCCGCAACAATTGAACCAGGCAGGCTTGAATCCGGAAGGCGTGATAGCAGCGGGCCGAACTGCAGATTGCAGCGTCGAATCACTAAGAGCGGCAAGGGCTATGGGCGTATCTGCCGAGACAATTAAAGAAACGCTGGGATGCAGTGCGGAGGCATTAAAGCAAGCAGGATATACTGCTGCTGAACTTAGACGCGCTGGATTTACAGCCGCAGAACTTAGAGATGCCGGATTTACGCCAGAGCAACTCAAACAAGCAGGATTTAGCGCCCAGGAACTTCGTGCAGCAGGATTTAGTGCTCAGGAATTAAAAAATGCCGGCTTTACTGCGGCACAATTAAAAGAAGCAGGGTTTAGCGCTTCTGAGTTAAAAAATGCTGGTTTTACAGTTTCTGAGCTTAAAGCTGCAGGATTTTCAGCAAAAGAATTAAAAGATGCGGGTTTTAGTGCCAGCGCGCTCCGTAACGCGGGATTTTCAGCCAAAGAACTAAAAGACGCAGGTTTTAATGCCAATCAGCTTAAAAATGCGGGTTATTCTGATGAAGAGTTGAAAAATGCAGGTTTTGCACCGGACGAGACAGTGGTTGCAGGGCTTCCCGAGCGGCCGCCAGCAGCGCCTCGACCATCCGCTGTAGCTGTGCCACCTGGCTTTGCAGGACCAGGCGCAGCCCCTGCCGCCCAACCTGCGGATAATGCCGCACAGTTACAGGAAATTTTAGAGCGCCAACAAAAACAAATGGCAGCGCAAGAGCATCAACAAGAATTACAACAACGCATCAGCGTCATGCAGGCTGCTGCCAGCGAGTCCTTGCAAGAATGGAAAACAGTTTCAACGCAGGTATATGTTGAAGGGTCTGCGAAAGAGGAAGCTGAAGCTGGGGCTGCTGGTCCGCAATTGGTGGGCGGCAAGCTGTATCAGCCCGGCGGCAGCGGCGGTGCAGCAGGCGATGGTGGAGGAGCCGCTCAGGAAGCAATTATTAAAACCGGCGATGTCTTGTTCGCAGTACTGGATACCTCAGTGAACAGTGATGAACCTGGACCTATACTGGCAACAATCGTTTCCGGCAAACTAAAAGGAAGTAAGCTAATCGGCAGTTTCACACTGCCCCCTAACGCTGATAAGATGGTGATTAGTTTTAATACCATGTCTGTACCAGGAGCCGCCAAAACGACATCTATTAACGCCTATGCCATTGACCCCAATACCGCACGAACTGCCTTATCGAGCAGAACCAACCATCATTATCTGATGCGTTACGGGTCTTTGTTTGCATCAACTTTCCTGCAAGGATTCGGTAACGCCTTCCAGTCAGCCGGCACAACGATAACCATTGGAGGTACAGGCGGTGTTCAGACCACAACTGTGCAGAGTGGGATTGGCCGTTCAATACTGGAAAATGCTGTGATTGGTTTGGCAACTTTAGGTAAAAGTTGGGCTCAAGTTGCTCAACAGCAATTTAATCGACCCACAACCGTAGAAGTTTGTTCTGGAACCGGGATGGGAATCTTGTTCACTCAAGATGTGACATCACTTTAAACTGTGGCAGGTAACTATGGCTGATAATGATCAATTGAATGAAGAATATCAATTTTCCGATTTGGATGCGATTGGTACAGATACAATCGATCAGGCAGAAAGGGGATATGAGGCCAGCCAGCGGAGAACGGCTGAAAGTTCAACCAATATTAAACGTAACGCGTTGATAGTGGTGGTTTTAGTCATTCTTGCCATGATTATTTATAAATTTTTAGGCTCTTTTTTTGCTGCCCCAAAAATTCCTGCACAGAAAGCTTTGCCTGAGAAGACAACAGTTGCTCAACCATCCCCACCGCCGCAGGTTAAGGCTGTTACTCCTGTCGTACCGGCACCTGTCGTACAGCCAACGATTCCAGCAAATGTCGAGCAAAAATTGTCTGCACTCGAGCTTAGCCAACAAAGTTTACGATCTGAAGTCTTATCTGTCGGTAATCAACTGGGTGGCATCAGCTCTAATGTGAATGAATTAACGGCACAAATAGCAAAATTAAACAATGCCCTCATGGCGCTAAATGATAGGCTCGAAGAACAGAGCCGAGAAATTGAGCGATTAATGATCAGAACAAAACCCAAAAAAACTCCAGTTGTCATTAAAAAACCTGTACCGGTAAAAAAATATTACATTCAAGCAGTAATTCCAGGAAGAGCTTGGTTAATTTCGCAAAATGGGACTACACTTACTGTAAGAGAAGGTACTGTAATCCCGGGATATGGAACAGTCAAGGTGATTGACCCGCTGCAAGGAAGAATAACGACCAGCTCAGGCCAGATAATAAGGTTCAGTCAAGACGACAGTTGAGGCAGTTTTATGGCTGATATTATAGATTGGGTAACAAAGCAAGCGGATATTTTAAACAATATCGCAAAATCATTGGAGCCTGTTGAAAAATTACTGACAGGAGCTGCTTATTTGATTGGTCTTTCTTTTGCTTTTAAGGCTCTATACAGTCTTAAAGTATACGGCGAGGCGCGCACGATGATGTCGTCAAATGCCAGTATTAAAGAGCCGTTGACTTATATGCTTGTTGCAGCGATATTTATTTATTTCCCAACAGCATTTCAAATTTTATTAAATTCTACTTTTGGTTATACCAGCGTGTTGGCATACGCGCCCATTAGCAGCGGCAACAGTACTTTGAATGCGTTGTTTGGTCCCAACAGTATGGTTGGCCGGTCACTGGCCTTAATTATCCAGGTTATTGGTTTAATCGCATTTATCAGAGGATGGGTTTTAATTGCCCGCTCTGCAGCACAAGGACAGCCTCCAGGAGGGACAGGGAAGGGATTGATGCATGTTTTTGGCGGCATACTTGCCATGAATATTGTCGGTACATTGGAAATAATCAATAATACGCTTTATGGTACTTCTTAAAATTTTTTTATAGATGGGGGAGATAAACGTGAATAGTTCAGGCATCAAAAATAGTCTAGGGTGGAGCATAACCTGCCTTGCTTTTATTGTTCTGTTTCTACTGGCTGGAGATGCAGCAGCCGCAGTAAAAACAGTGGGTGGGATGGCTTCAACGATTGTCAAGTCCTTCACAAATTTGGCAAAACTCATTACTGCTGGTTCCTATTTGGCAGGCCTTGGTTTTTCCATTGGCGCCATTATGAAATTCAAGCAGCATAAAGATAACCCAACCCAGATTCCAATTGGTACCCCTATTGCCTTACTTTTCATAGCCGCAGCATTGTTGTTCCTGCCAACTGTTCTTGGTGTTGCAGGCGGAACTATATTTGGCGGCGGTGAAGTGGCTGGGCCTACTGGAGTAATATTTACCGGTAAATCATCTTGATTTTTAGAGCCATACAAAATCCAGAGGACAGTTTTGTTCTCTGGATTTTTGTTTAATAAATTTTTTTAAAGAGATCGTTGATGGTCAGCAAATCTGGACACAAGGAATTAAGGCTAATTGCCAGCCCTGGTTCTTGGCGTTTATATTCTGCAAGAAAAGCTGACCCTCGTTTTAAGACATTTGAACAGAAAGTATTTCAACGTGATCGATATACCTGTCAGTTTTGTGGCTTCCAAGCTCGACTTTACCAGGAAGTCATTAATCTTGATGGTAATTACAATAATAATCAGCTAAGCAATTTGGCTACATCCTGTTGTTTTTGTGCTCAATGTTTTTTTATTGAATCAGTAGGCGTAGGGGGCTATGGTGGTGGAACGCTGATCTATCTTCCCGAATTATCACAAGCTGAGCTCAACAGCCTATGCCATGTACTTTTTTGTGCCATTACTAATGACACAGGGTATAAAAATACTGCGCAATCAATCTACCGCAGTTTCAAATTTCGTTCCCAGGCAATCGAAAATAAATTTGGCGAAGGAACCAGTGACCCGGCAATCTTTGGTCATTTACTCATTGATTCTGGTCATATTGATGATGAAATATCGGCAAATATTCTTAAAAATGTTCGTTTGTTGCCTTCCAGAGCCAAATTCCGCCAGCAAATAGAACATTGGGCTGCCAGTGCACTGGAAGAAATAGAAAAATAAAAGCGTAATCTATTCCTGAATGTTAACATAAATAAAATTTAAAAATTGGATCTTTTCACAGTCGAAATGATGGACTAACAACAATAAGAGGAATTCGGAATGGGTAATTGGGCAGAGTCATTTTTTGAAAGCGTCGATACCTTTTTTGCCTGGTTAAGCACATCATTAAAGCAGACTACTGAGTCTTACATTGAATTAGAAACGGCAGATAGCCCAACTGTTTTGGTTAATCACGATGGCACATTGGTTTCCATATTGAGAGTTGAAGGTATCACAGCGCTTGCAGGCGCTGAAGAATATCTAAGATTGGTAGAGGGATTAACCAACAGCTTCCAAGCGGCCATGGGCAGGCCAGGCCATGCCTTGCAGGTTTATTTCAGCCATGATAAGCAAAACATCCAGAAACTGATTCGCGATATTTATGCTCCAGCAGAAGCAACTGCCAAGCGGCTTGATTTGGATTTAAGTGATCTATTCAATGAGCGCGTCAAATTCCTTTCGCAATACTGCTCTGAAGAAAATGTGTATTTTGTCTTAATGACAAGGCCTTTTAACTTGCCGAAGGATCAGCTGAAAGTGGCCAATAAGGCAAAAATGAAAATGATCCAGGAAACAAAAGCGCCGCCTTTCAAAAATACCCAGACCATATACGCTGCAATCCCTGAATTGCGCGATACCCATAGCGCATATGTACGTTCGATACAAAATGATCTTGAATCACTGAATGTGATGTCCAAATTAATGGATGTGCATGAAGCTGTGCATGCCATACGCATGACTGCCGATCCGGATTTTACTGCTGACGATTGGCGCGCAAGTTTACCCGGAGATAAGATTCCAGTGCGGGAAATTAATAGTTTTGAAGGAGACCCATCTGATTTGCTTTGGCCGCCTCTGGCTAAACAGGTGATTCCCAGGGACGCAGAAATAATTGACCGCCGAACCGTTCTTGTTGGCAATAAAATCTATTCTTCGGTATATATCGATTTGTTTCCCAAGGATTTAAGGGCCTTTCAGGTTTTGTTTTCCCGCATTTTACCAACGCATGTGCCTTGGCGGATTGCTTTTTTTATTGAAAGCGAAGGCCTGGAAACAATAAAACTTAAAGGCATGCTGGCATCAATTTTGAGTTTTTCATCGGCACAAAACCGTTTGATTAGCGATTCAGTGAATTTGTTAAAATATTTGCAAATTAATACGGATGAAGCAATTGTCCGTTTACGCGTGGTAGCAACAACCTGGGCGCCGGAAAACAACACGCCGCTATTGCGTAGAAGAAGTTCAGAGCTTGTAAAGGCAATAGAAGGGTGGGGATCAACAGACGTTTCCGAAATTTGCGGCGATCCTTTTGCGGGATTTGTATCAACTGTGCTTGCGGCAACCACGCAAAGTGCTGCAGTACCAGCGGTTGCACCCCTTTCCGATGTCGTATCCATGCTGCCGATTACACGTCCTGCATCCCCATGGAGAACCGGCGCCTTGTTATACCGTTCACCTGACGGCAAGCCTTGGCCGTTTCAGCCTGGCTCAAGTGCCCAAACAACCTGGATTGATCTGGTCTATGCGCGCCCCGGCTCTGGTAAGTCAGTGCTTTCCAACGCTCAGAATTTAGCCCTTTGCCTCTCTGGAGGCATCAATAGGCTGCCAAGAATTGCAATCATTGATATCGGCCCATCAAGCAGCGGTTTAATTTCATTATTAAAAGAAGCCTTGCCTGCAGATCGGCGGCATTTTGTGGCCTATCACCGCCTGCGCATGACCCCCGAGTATTCTATCAATCCTTTTGATACTCAACTCGGTTGTCGTTTTCCCACAGCATTAGAGCGCTCCTTTTTAGTCAATTTTTTAACTTTATTAACCACACCCCTTGGCGCGACTAAAACTTATGACGGCATGGCTGATTTAAACGGGATGGTGGTGGACGAGCTTTATAAAAGTTTTTCTGACGAATATAATCCTACCCCCTATGCTCCCGGGGTTGAAGAGCTTATTGACAGCATACTGGAAGAGATCAACTTTGTACGCGACTCCAAATCTACCTGGTGGGAAGTGACGGATGCTTTATATTCTGCAGGTTTTGTCCACGAAGCCATGCTTGCTCAACGCTATGCCATGCCGCTACTGGCGGATGCTGCATCCATCTGCCGAACTCCTTCAATAGAAGACTTGTATGGAAAAGTGACCGCACCTACGGGCGAAACACTCATCAGCGCATTTTCCCGGATGATATCAGGGGCTGTGCGCGAGTATCCTATATTATCCAGGGTTACTGCATTTGATATCGGTGATGCGCGCATTGTTTCACTGGATTTGGATGAAGTGGCAAAAAGCGGCGGAGATGCCGCAGACAGGCAAACGTCAGTCATGTATATGCTCGCTCGTTATGTGCTTGCCCGCCACTATTATCTCACTGAAGAAAGCTTAAACAATGTTCCTGAGCAGTACCAGAATTATCACAAAGAGCGAATCTCAGAGATTCGTGAAGATCCGAAACGCATTGTGTATGACGAGTTTCACCGTACTGCAAAATCTTCTGCCGTTCGCGATCAAGTCATCATTGATATGCGTGAAGGTCGAAAATGGAAAGTCCAGATTTCTCTGCTTTCGCAATCAGTAGATGACTTTGATCCGGTTATGATTGAATTTGCAACCTCAATTTATATCATGGACGCAGGCCCTTCACAGGCCATTGAAAAAACAACTAAAATTTTTGGATTATCTGATACGGCAAAAACAGCTCTGCGTACCCGCGTACATGGCCCAAGAGAAGGAGGCGCTACTTTCCTTGCCCAATTTGCAACTAAAAGTGGTGTTAACGTGCAGCTTTTGACTTTGACATTGGGCCCTATTGAACTGTGGGCATTCAGTACAACTGCTGAAGATGCGGTTGTGCGTAACCAGTTGTATCGAACCATAGGCCCCAAAGAAGCCAGACGTTTTTTGGCAAGTTTATTTCCTGGCGGCACTGTCACTAAAGAAATAGCATCAAGGCTTGAGAGCTTGAAATCCGAGGGTGTGTTAATAGAGGAAGAAGGAAAAGAAAGTGTTATCAGTGAACTGATTAGAGATATTCTGGAAACGTATTCTCGCGATCCAAACAGCAAAGCTTTGCCTCCGCATAGACGTTAAAAGCCTGTCTCAGCCGTAGCCTGGATTAGACAAAGATGTCATCCAGGATTTAATGTGGCCTGCTGATTTATTTTTCCAGTTAAGATAAGAAATGATGGGCATTTTTCGCAAAAACACTCTCTGTGCATGACAAAAAACCAGTCATGCCCGCGCAGGCGGGCAACCATCCATCAAAATAATCCAATGCTCAAATCAAGCC
>NZ_LNYK01000016.1:25024-32304 GCF_001467825.1 Legionella londiniensis | reverse complement strand
GCTTGTAACATGATATTTGCATGCATGATAACTTTTGCTTGATGTTTGCCGTTTCGCACTACTTCGATTAATTCTTTACGTTGCGGCTGCGTATGATATCTCGAATTAAAAAACGAGCCGGCGACAGCGCTTGAATCAGATTACGAGATAAATGACAGGGTTCGTTATTGAGCAAGGCTGCCAGAAATTCTGCGCAAAGCGGGATGGAAGTTAACCCTCTTGAACCAAATCCTGTACAAATATACAAGCCTGGATAATAGATTCCAGGACTCGCAATCCACCCTTTCGCGTTGGTTGCAAGAGAAGCAAACTGTTTCACAAATTCTTGTTCCTTGGGCACAGGTCCGACAAGTGGCAAATAATCGGGCGTGGCCATACGAACGCCGCACCAATTCCCCATAATATGATCTGACCACAGGGTATTGACAGGCATTCTTTTTAGCCGGTTGAGATTGTATAAGTCATCTTCTTTTTGTATCGCATTATCAGCTACGCCGAGATGATAGGTAGCGCCTGTGAAATGGCAACCTTCCCTTGCGGGCAATACATGTCCCTCGGCGCAGATTGGAATATTTATTTTAGCGCTGTCTGGTGTCTGTGACAGAGCGGTCAACTGCCCTCGAATCGGTTTTAAGGGAAGATGACTTGTTTCCTTGAAGCGATTTGCGCCAAATCCATTTGTTAAAATCAGTATCTCGGCCTGAGAGGAACCTGCATGCCAAAAGCCGTTTTCATATTGAATTTCTGAAACATCCGCGGCAACCACCTCCTGAATATCAGACAGCTCTAATAAATAACGGCAAACATTGAGAGAATCCATCCATCCTGCATTCGGGACATAGAGCCCGCCGGCTTGAATACCTATCCCCGCGAGAATGCCAGCCTCGGCTTCACCAACGAGTTTGCCAAGGCCGGGATATTGGTTGAGAAAGCCTGTCAAACTTGCTTGATTTTTTACTTCCTTTTGATTATGGGCAAGTTGCAATATGCCCTTTAACTCTCCCAGGTAACGCTGGTCCAGAAGAGATTGATAAAATCGACTCGCATAAAGAAAGGCATGCAGCATGAAATTTGTGTGCGGTGAACAAAAAGCCGATAATTTGGGATATAAAACGGCCTGACGGTTACCGGATGCGCCGGCGCCCGCGCGCCCATGGCTATCAATCAAGCTCACTGACCAGCCGCGGCGTGATAAAGCAAACGCGTTGCAACAGCCCGCAAGCCCTGCGCCAATGATAATGGCATGTTTTCTATGAAGAGTCGGGGGCTTGCTCATGTGCCACGGAGTATGGCGCATTTTGCATGAAGTAACAGATTTAGACCAGCTTGCCGTTATCATTTCACGCTTACGACCATAGCCTTTCTTTTTTACCACCGAAAAACCCGCCCCTTCGAGCATTCTTCTTACATGGCCCGCGGCGCTAAAAGTGGCTAATGTTGTACCGGCAGCAGATAATAAGCCAATTGCCTGCATGAGCTTTTCTGACCACATGTCAGGATTTTTAGCTGGCGCAAATCCATCCAGAAACCAGGCGTCAACCTTGAAAGTACGAAGCCGCTCCTCCAATCGCGCATCGCCAGAAACGAGCAATTGCTGAAAGGCGGTTTCTGCATCGCCAAGCATTAACATTAAACTTACGTTATGTTCTATAGGAAGATAGTGGAAACCTGGGGTCAATAGGGGATAGTGGCGCTGTAAAGCCAGGCACTCATCCTTTAATGCAGGCCATAACAAATGACATCTTTTGAGATCTTCGAGTGTCAGGGGATGCTTTTCAGAAGATATAAAATGTAAATGAGCCGTTGCGGGCGCATATTTTTTCCATAAAGACCAGCACAATAAAAAATTAAGGCCGGTACCAAAACCGGTTTCAGCTATGATAAAGCGGCTTTCCCCGTGAAGCGCGCGCCAGCGCCCTGGCAAATCATTCCCGTTGATAAAGACGTGCTCGACTTCATGCAGGGCATTATCAAAGGAAAAATAAATATCATCAAAATCGGAAGAGAACGGCAGCCCATCACGCCAGGCGAGATTAGCGGTATGGATATGCAAAAATCGAGTGCTCAAAATAAATTTAGTTCCATTTTGAGACCAAGTTCTGATTCTTGATTTTACTTAAAACAGCTTCCGCAGCAATTTGCGTTAAACCGATTTCTTCCTGCCGGTGAGCAGAAGAAATAAAACCTGCCTCAAACATGGATGGCGCAAAATAAATACCTTGCCGCAACATGCCGTGATAGAAAGCTTTAAAAAGGCTTTCATCAGACTCAGCAACGTCTGCAAAGCTGGTTATTTCCGTTTTCTCGTTGAAATAAAAACCAAACATGCCGCCTAGTGATTTGCCATAAAAAGGTATGTGCAATGCTTTGGCGACCTCAGATAATGCCTCGATCAAATTTGCTGATGTCTGCGCAAGTTTTTCATAGAAATTGTCGCTTTCCAGTTCTGTGAGTGTCGCAAGGCCTGCGGCCATAGCCAGGGGGTTGCCAGATAGAGTGCCTGCCTGGTAAACCGGTCCTTTGGGCGCGAGGTAGTCCATTATTTCTGCCCTGCCTCCTATGGCGCCAACAGGCATCCCGCCGCCAATCACTTTTCCGAGCGTTGTGAGATCAGGGACAACATTGAAATATGCCTGTGCGCCGCCTTTGGCAATACGAAACCCTGTCATCACCTCATCAAAGATTAAAAGCGCTTGATAATGGTCACAAAGCGTTCGAAGCCCTTGTAAAAATCCTGGCTTGGGCAGCACAAAACCCATATTTCCAGCTACCGGCTCAACGATAATAGCGGCCATATCGTGTTTATGGCGCTCCATTAATTGCGCAACTTGCGCTAAATCATTAAAATCTGCAGTTAAAGTGTGCTCGGCAACGGTAGCAGGAATGCCGGGGCTTGAAGGAATACCCAATGTCAGCAATCCCGAACCAGCTTTGACGAGCAAGCCATCGCTGTGACCATGATAGCAGCCATTAAACTTGATTATTTTGTTTTTGCCTGTATATGCCCGTGCCAAACGAATGGCTGTCATGGTGGCTTCTGTGCCAGAATTAACCATGCGTATTTTCTCAATGGCAGGCATAAGCTGCACGATTTTTGCTGCAAGTTTTATTTCAAGTTCGGTGGGCGCGCCAAAACTCATGCCATTATGCAATGAATCTATCACAGCAGAAATGACTTTAGGATGGCAGTGACCGAGAATTAAAGGACCCCATGAGCCCACATAGTCTATATATTCCCTGCCATCGACATCAATTAAATAAGCGCCCTTCCCCGCTTTGAAAAATAGAGGATTGCCTCCTACGCCGTTAAACGCACGTACTGGAGAATTGACGCCTCCAGGAATTAAGGTTTGCGCAAGAGTATAAAATTCTTGGGACTGATTCATTGCGGCTCCGCACTGAAAACATGCAATATGTGCGCATTTTACAAGCATTTTATACGTTTGACAAAGAATGACCTAAAATAGAGAAGCATCCCCCAGCTTTCGCCAGAGGAATAAAGGAGGTTTATTGATTATTCAACTTATCGATTTGTTCTTTGATTTCTTCTTTGGTATATCCGTAGTACTGTTGAAGCTTTCCAAAAATCACTTCCTGATCTCCTTTAATTTCCTGAAGATCGTTATCAGTTAGTTTTCCCCATGTTTGCCTTAACTTCCCTTTAATTTCTTCCCATTTTCCTTCGAATATATCCCTGTTCATATTTGTTCTCCTTGATTTCGGTATTTTCAAGCATAGACAAAAATATTCAATTATCCAGCTTATGAAATTTTGTATACATGAAAAAAAACTGTACACAAACTCTTTACATCCCTTTAAACAGTAGCTAAATTACAAATTTTTTTCGAGATTTGATTATGCAAGAGTACAAAAAATATATCTGCGTCATCTGCGGGTTCATTTATGATGAAGCGGAAGGTTGGCCTGAAGACGGCATTGCACCTGGTACAAAATGGGAAGATGTTCCGGAAAACTGGTTTTGCCCGGATTGCGGAGCTGGTAAAGAAGATTTTGAAATGGTTGAACTCGACTAATACCAGTTATTTTGCAGAAGTTTTCTCAATAATAATATTGGTTAAAAAGGCCTGACTACAGCCAAAAGAACAATCAGAATCAACAGCAGTGTTGGAATTTCATTAAAGATGCGAAAGAACAATGCGCTCTTGCAATTCTTATCATGAGCAAACAGCTTTCTAAAGCGACCGCAAGATAAATGATAAAACCATAAGACAAGCACTAAGGCAATCTTGGCATGCATCCAACCTGCTCGAAGATAGTAATCAGGATTGAACGTTAAGAGCGTAAGCCCCAATGCTGTTGTGAATAAACCCGCAGGCCAGGTTATCCCGTAGTAGAGACGCCTCTCCATGGTCTTAAAGCGTTCAATGCTTATATCATCTTCTGAGCTGGCATGATATACATAAAGACGCGGCAGATAAAATAAGCCTGAAAACCATGCCACCATTGATATAATATGAAATGCTTTTACAACCAACATGTTTACTGCCTGTTATTTTTTTTCTTGCGCCGCGCTTGTTTTAAAAGATTAAGTGATTCTACGCCAAGTGAAAAGCCCATGGCAAAATAAACATAGCCTCGAGGCACATGAAAAGCAAAACTGTCAGCAACCAATACCATACCAATGAGAATCAGGAAACTCAGCGCCAGCATTTTGACTGTGGGATGCTTTTCAATGAAATGGCTTACAGGTTCGCTTGCATAAATCATAACCAAAATCGCGCAGGTAATGGCAAAAGCCATCACCCAAAAACGGGTTGTTAGTCCAATAGCAGTCAACACGCTATCTAAAGAAAAAATTATATCCATTATCGCAATTTGTATCACAACAGAACGAAATGATGTTGAAACAGCACCCAATTCCCGCAATTCTTCCTCAACGTTACCCACTTCAATATGAATTTCCTGGGTTGCCTTGGCAATTAAAAAGCCGCCGCCAAGCAGCAAAAATAAATCACGGACGGAAAAGCTAAACTCACCTAGGATAATGAAAGGCGTTTTAAGTTTTACAATCCAGACTGCTGAGGCGAGAAGCAGCAATCTGGTCATCCAGGCAAACGTCAGCCCCCATTGCCTGGCTTTTTTACGTTGCTCTTTTGGCAATTTCTCGGTGAGGATCGATAAAAAGACTAAATTATCAACGCCCAGGATAATTTCAAGGATAATGAGCGCCAGGAGACTTAAGAATATTTCAAGTAATTCCATATTAGTGATTGTTAACAATTATTCATTCTATGATAAACACCGATGAGCAAGCATGGGAATATTAAAAATGATTTTTTTAACAATTCATTATGTTTTTAATACCAGCCCATATGGCGTTGTCGCTCGAGTGAATTAATTTTGTTTGCATCGCAATGATTCACTTTCTAGTTGAGCTTGGCTATAATAGCGGCCGAAAAAGCGAACAAAGCAGGTGGCAACAATCATCAAGTTTATTAAAAAATTGCTCCGAAATAATAAGGCGAGTCACCCTTCTATTCATTCTGATTATATAATACCTCGCAGCGAGCATCACATTTCCAGGACTGATATCAGCGCTAATGCTCTCAAAGTTTTAAACCGCCTGACAAGTGCCGGATTTGAAGCTTACCTCGTTGGCGGCAGCGTGCGCGATCTTTTATTGCGCAAGATGCCTAAAGATTTTGATATTGCGACTAATGCCACTCCAAATCAGATTAAAAATCTGTTTCGTAACGCCCGCATTATTGGACGCCGCTTTAAACTGGTACATGTACTTTTCCACCGTGAGATTATTGAAGTGGCGACATTCAGGGGCCACGAGGCAACGCTTCATACCGATCAGCTGGTTAATGATCAAGGCATGCTTATCCGCGATAACGTCTATGGTACGCTGGAAGAAGATGCATGGCGGCGCGATTTCACAATTAATTCCCTCTATTACAATATAGAAGACGGCTCTATTATTGATTACACTGGCGGTGTAGAGGACATTAAAAATCGCTTAATCCGGATTATTGGCAATCCTGAAAAAAGATATCAGGAAGATCCCGTACGTATGCTGCGCGCTATTCGGTTTTGCGCAAAGCTTCATTTTGAACCAGCGCCGGATACCGCAAAATATCTCCGGCTAAACAGCCATTTGATTACGCACGTTTCAGGTTCCCGCCTGTTCGATGAAATGACCAAGTTTTACCAATGCGGCGAAGCCGAATCAGCCCACCGGTTGCTCGTTGATTATGGGTTGTTTGATCTTCTATTTCCCAATACCCATCAGGTAATAAAAGATTATCCTGTTAATGCCCTGTTGGGTATTGCGCTCGAAAATACCGACTCGCGCGTGCGCGACAATAAACCTGTGACGCCAGCTTTTTTATTCGCAATTTTACTGTGGTTTCCATTACTGGATTGCGCCAAAAAGTTGAGGCAGTCCGGGATGGAGCCTTTACCTGCCTTAGAAAAGGCAATGTCGCTTGTTATCAGCCAGCAAAATCAGATTATCACCATCCCAAAACGATATTCCCAAGTAATACGTGAAATGTGGATAATGCAGTATCGTTTTCCAAGGCGTACTGGAAAACGCGCATTTACTATCTTGCAGCATCCCCGCTTCCGCGCTGCCTATGATTTCCTGGCCTTGCGCGCCTTGGCAGGCGATGAATCAATGGAATTGGCAGAATGGTGGACTGCTTTTCAAGAGGCCGACAATAATACCCAGCAAGAAATGGTTGCCGCCCTTTCTGTCAATAAACCGCGCAGAAAACGCCGAAGAAGAAAACCATCATCACCATGATTCCATGTTATTTGGCTCTTGGCAGTAATTTGCGTTCACCTGAAAGGCAATTGCGGCAGGCAATCGCCAAGTTGAAACAATTACCGGCATCAAGTATTCTTAAAATTTCGAGCATATACCTAAGCTTGCCTTTGGGAGCAGGCGTTCAACCCCACTACTGCAACCTTGTTTTAAGCCTCCGCACACGCCTTCCTCCCCATTGTTTACTGGATTATTGTCAGCGAATAGAAAATAAGCATCAGCGCGTCCGCAAAAAAAAATGGGGCGCAAGAACGCTTGATATTGATATCTTGCTTTACGGCAGAATGACTATATCATCTTCACGTTTAACTATTCCTCACCCTGAAATGGTTTATCGTGATTTTGTCATGACGCCGCTGCTTGAGATATCTCCCCATTTGAATTTACCCAAAACAGTAAACACCTCTGTTTTGGAGTTGCCAAAGCGTACTATATTAAAAGTCAAGAAAAACAACTCATTATTCTACAAAGGATTTTCTGCTCTGTA
>NZ_LNYK01000016.1:0-25014 GCF_001467825.1 Legionella londiniensis | reverse complement strand
TTTTCCATTGTCTGTTCCATTTTTTGATGTGTTTTTCTCTGATTATTGCTTCATAAACATCAGAGTGAATTTCGTAATAAACTAAGCGATGAACACTATATCTTTTAGTAAATCCCTCAGCCAAACCTTTCTTATGTTGGTAAATTCGTTGCACAAGATTACTGGTAATCCCAGTATAAAGGGTTCCATATGCCTTGCTAGCCAATATATAAACAAAATATTGCATCTCTTCCATTTATCATCCTGGTTGGTTGCTAAAAATTCTCTTCCTCTCGGATCACCGTTGTTTTCCATAGAGTAATCTAGTGCAATATGATAAATGATCAGGAGCTGGCATGCGATAATGACATAGGACTCAGAATTTTTAGTGCTTGTTGAAAATGAATGGGTTTATATGCCAACCGAACAATAGAGTCACACAGAAAATCCAGGCCATAACGAAACAGGCTCATGGATTGACTGTACGTGTAGCAAGTAATGCAAGCAACATATTTACAAAACACGCCATTCTTGCCTTGTTCCAGCCAAAATACGCGTTTAAACTATCCTTCAACTCGCTGATACACTCCATATAACCTCCTTTTGGCGATCGAGATTATATGATTTTCATTGCATGTCAGCGAGTTACCTCAACTTACTTCAGGCCCAAACTCAAAATGGTTGCCCGCCTGCGCGGGCATGACAGATTTTTTTTGTCATGTACAGAGATTTTTTATAACAAGGTATTGTTTATTACCGGGGTTTTAGGTTATGTTGAAATAACCCTGTAAAAAAGGGTATCAATTGTCATTTAAGGATAAATGCAATTGCACTGCTGGCTAATTACTCTACGAAGGGATTGTCGGTCGGCAATTGATAAGCTTTAGCATAAGGAGGAATCATGGCTAGAGGCGAAGTCAAGTGGTTTAATAACGCCAAAGGATGGGGATTTATTGTGCCGGAAGGTGGTGGGGATGATATTTTTGTGCATTTCTCAGCCATACAAGGCGCTGGATATAAAACGCTTATTGCCGGCCAGCAAGTAAGCTTTGATCTTGAGCGTGGCGAACGCGGGCTGCACGCAACCAATGTGGCAGCACTAGGCGAACCCGCCGAGATTGAATAGCAGTTATAAGTGCTTTCATTCTATTTGACTCATGGCGCAGCAGTTTTCTACTGCGCCTTGGATGCGTTGTACTAAAAACTTGTTTATTTATTGCTCAGAACCGCAGCAAAGCATTTTTAAAATAAAAATTGAGATTTTAGTTTAATGTAAATTTGCGTATCGCCATCATCCTGTGAACCTAAATTTTATTTATTTTCCACTGTCCAGTACACGGCAGTATCGCTTTCATTGGGTTTTGACTGGTTATTTGTCGCTTCTTCCAAAGCTTGGAAACCATTTTGACGCGGCTCGATGCCAAGTAAGGACGCCGCTTGGGAATATAGGGTATAATGCGTCGTGACCAGTTTTATTGTAGATGCTCCCTGAACATGAAAAACGGCTTGTTATTGATCAATCTTGGTACGCCTGATGCGCCTGATGTAACTTCAGTACGCCGCTATTTGCGCGAATTTTTAGCTGATAAGCGGGTGATTACCTTACCTGCATTTTTAAGATACATGCTGCTTTATGGCGTTATCCTGCCGTTAAGACCCAAACAATCTGCCAGGGCTTACCAAACCATTTGGACCGAAAAAGGTTCGCCATTACTTCTCTACGGCCAGGCTTTAAAATCCAAGCTGCAAAAAAAACTTGGATATAGCTGGATTGTATCCTTGGGCATGAGATATGGAACTCCAAGTTTGGAAAACGCGCTTCAGGAACTCCAAGAATGCCAGAAAATCATCATATTACCACTTTATCCTCAATACTCGTCGGCAGCGACTGGTTCAAGCATTGAAAAGATAATGGCGCTGGTTGCCCAAAAAGATATCATTCCTTCGCTGAGTATTATTCGTGATTTTCATCAACACCCTGCTTTTATCAATGCCCAGGCAAAACAAATAAAACCGTTTATTGCTGATCATGACTTCATATTATTCAGTTACCATGGCATTCCGCAAAATCATCTTTTAAAAGAAGAATGCCAGGCGCTGTGTAAAGACGCCTGTTCACAAGCTTCTCCCAGAAATGCCGGTTGTTATCGCGCACAATGCGGCCGCACGACTGAAATGCTCGCTGAAAAACTTGGCCTTGCAAAAGAAAACTATACCACGTCTTTCCAGTCACGTTTGGGAAAAACACCGTGGATTCAACCTTACACAGATAAAATTCTCTACGAGCTTCGTGCGCTTGGCATTAAAAAGCTGGCCGTTGCCTGCCCTTCATTTGTGGCGGATTGTCTTGAAACGCTTGAAGAAATTGGCATCCGCGCAAAGGGAGAATGGCAAAAACTTGGCGGACATGCGCTGACATTAATACCAAGCATGAATGCAGAAGATGAATGGGTCAAGGCTATTCTAGAAATAATCAGCTCCTCAGCTGATCCCCATTAGCGATTTATAGGCCTCAAATTCTATCAGATTTGTTTTTTCAGCAAAAAATTGCAAAAGTCAGTATTTATGCTATATCCACAGAAAGAGAAACATCATTGCATGATCTCCTGGAGGTGGAAATGGGCAATAAACAATTTGCCGAACGATTAAATAAAGAACTTGACGACATGGGGGTTCCCCAACGCAGGGACGAACGGATTGAGATTTTTTCCAAGCTCATTAAGGTGCCGCGCTATAAAGCTGAGGCTATATTAAATGGTTATACTAACCTTGAACCCGCATTACTTGATCAATTAGCAGAAGAACTGGAAGTTAGCCCGCAGTGGCTTCTCGGTCAATCGGACAGACGTCAAGGGTAACCGTTACCCCTGAAAGCGTTTATGCATACTCATTGGTTTTGCATGTTTTTCGATATAATGAATAATTTCTCCAGCAATATTAATTTGCGTGGTTTTTTCTATTGCCTCAAGTCCTGGCGAAGAATTGATTTCCAACACCAGCGGCCCATGATTGGAGCGCAATAAATCAACGCCCGCGACTTTTAAACCCATGGTTTTGGCGGCCGCAATCGCAATGGTACGCTCCTGTGGCGTTAATTTAATTTTAAAAGCCTTGCCTCCCTGGTGAACGTTCGCACGAAAATCACCCTCTTTTGCCTGTCTTTTAATCGCCGCTACAACTTTATCACCCACAACCAAACAGCGGATATCCGTACCATGCGATTCGGCTATAAATTCTTGAACCAAAATATTCACGCCCATTTCTTTGAACGCATTAATGATGCTCACTGCTGATTGGTGGCTGTCTGCTAAAATAACCCCTTTTCCCTGGGTTCCTTCCAGAAGCTTTACGACCAATGGCGTGCCGCCGACCATGCGGATCAAATCTTCCGTATCATCGGGAGATTGCGCAAAACTTGTTCTGGGCATGGGAATGCCCTTCCTTGCCAATAACTGCAGGGAGCGGAATTTATCGCGTGAACGCGAGATGGCAATCGATTCATTTAAGGTATACATCCCCATTGTTTCCATATGCCGCAATACTGCTGTGCCATAAAAAGTATTGGAAGCACCGATTCTTGGGATGACTGCATCAAAATGAGGCAACTGTGCGCCACCCCTATAATGAACCTTGGGGTGGGAAGCTGCCACATTCATATAGCAATGCAACGGATTGATAATTTTGATTTCATGGCCTGCCTCTTCACCCGCAGCACGCAGTCGTTTATGAGAGTAAAGTTCAGAGTTTGTAGCCAATATTGCAATTTTCATGATCCAATACCTTTGTTTTATTCTTATTTATCAATCCATCGTCTTGAAATCCTGATATGCCAATCTGTTTATCTGTTTTGGCGAAAAAACTGCTAAAAAAAGTTTAGAACACATACAGTCACCATGCAGAAAAATTGCCTGTAAATTTCAGCCAATCTATGTTCTAAGGGAACATCTGAGGCTTTATTCTGTATGGCAGGCACATAAAAACCCATCGCACGAAAAACTGCCATTTATCTTGTCGGTTGAGATATTGATTCAGTTTCAGAATTAAAGCAGCAATGTTATGGGAATCTTGTTGACCTTCATGCCACATGCAAGTTTGCCATAAAGGTCAAGCATGTAAGGTTATGAAATTAACTGCATGTAATCTTCAGCGATTAAGTCTGCCTGATGGGGTGTTGTGAAAAATGCCGTTAATTCTCCCCGGGGATTAAACAGCATGACCGTTCCGGTATGTTCCATATCATAATCATTCATATTGCTCTCGGAGAGCGCGATTTTAGCATACACAACGCCAAGCTCTTGAGTCATTGCTTTAATCGTGGCTTCGTCTCCACGCACTCCATAAAAATGCCGATCAAAAGCTTTGACATAACTATTTAATTTTTCAAGGCTGTCCCGATTTGGATCGATAGATACCATCACCACATTGGGCAGGTTCTTTACTCCTTGTTTCTCCAGCAGGCGGTACATTTTTCCTAATTCCGCCATTGTTGTTGGACAAAGATATCCGCAATTGGTGAATCCAAAAAATAACATGGTCCATTTACCATTAAGGCTTGTGTTGTCAAAGATTTGTTGATCAATTCCTGTTAATTCGAAATGGGTTACGCTTCGAGGTTTGCTTAAAAAAGTGCCATGAAATTTGCTGAGGTCAATTTTATGGCGGCTTTGGGTATGCTGAGAGACGAATATACCCGAGAGCAAGGCAATCACAGCCAGTAAGGCAGCGATTGTTATCATCATACGATGTTTTTTATTCACCATGGTTCTTCTCACAAGTAATGATCGATTAACAAAAATATAAACAGGGTCAGTAAATACACAATTGAAAAACGAAACGTATGCATGGCTGTGATTTTTTGTTCGGACTGATATAAGCTTATCGCCCAATACAAAAACCTGGCGCCTAACAATAAAGCACCAGCCAAATAAAGCCACCCGCTCATGTTGACAATTACTGGAAGCAGGCTCACGACCAGAAGCAATATAGTATAGAGCAAAACATTCAATTTAGTGAAATGAATCCCATGCGTCACAGGCAGCATCGGAATTTCAGCATTGCGATAATCATCAAACCGATAAATAGCCAAAGCCCAAAAATGCGGAGGAGTCCAGGTAAATATGATTAACACCAAAAGGAGAGCATTGGGATCCAATTGATTGGTTACCGCAGTCCAGCCAAGCAAAGGAGGAGCAGCACCAGCGAGCCCGCCTATGACTATATTCTGAGGTGTCGCCCGTTTAAGGTAAACAGTATAAATGCCTGCATAACCAATTAGCGTCAGGAAAGTTAGAAAAGCTGTAAGCTTGTTAACAAAACCGGCCAGAATAAAAAGCCCAAAAATACCAAGACATCCGGCAAAACACACAGCTTGCCTGCTTGAAATACGTCCATGAGCTATTGGCCTTTTTTTTGTTCGAGTCATGATGGCATCGATTCGCTTGTCCAGCAAGTGATTGATTGCCGCAGCGCTACAAGCACAAAAACCAATCCCAAGCAATGTGGCAACCTGCATTGCAACCGGAATCCATTGATTGGACGCAAGATACATGCCCACCAGAACAGTCAATAGCATCAGCGCTACAACCCTTGGTTTGCATAACTCCAGATAATCACGCCAATGGCTGCTAAAGGCAGTTAGCTTGCTTTCAAGATGCATTAAAAGCCCCTCCTTTTGAACAGTAAAAGAGACCCAAGAGGGTTGCCAGCAACAATGCAGCCACACCGTTATGAGCGACAGCAACCCATAATGGCAGCAAGTAAACAACATTGAATATGCCAAGAGTAAATTGCAGCACCACCAGAACCAGGGCTATAGCTGCAAATAGCCGAACATACTTCCTGGCAAATAAGGTTGAAGCTAAGATAAAAACATAAAAAACCGTGAGCAAGGCGCCCATGCGGTGTATAAACTGGATAGTCACTCGTTCCTGGTTATCAAGAAGCCCTCCTTGATAGTTTGCCCCAACAGGGGACAGCAAGTTAAACCCATCTGCCAAATGGAGTTCCGGCAGCCACTGTCCATTGCAGGTTGGAAAGCCAACGCAGGCAACACCTGCATAATTTGAACTTACCCATCCGCCCAAAGCGATTTGAAAGAAAACAATCACAATGCCAAGGCCTATGGCAAAACGCCACCTTCTGCCGCATTCCACTCCAACCAACCCGCTAATCTGCAAACGGTAATAAAAAAGAAACGCAAAAATTAACATGCCTCCCAAAAGATGAGCCATAACCACCACCGGAAGCAACTTCAAAGTCACGGTCCACATGCCCAATAAAGCCTGAAAGATGACCAGACCCAGTAAAACAGCAGGAATGGATATTGGCAGATTTTTTTTCCCCGAAAACATGCTCAGCAAAAAAATGCCAAAAATCAAAAGAGCCAAAGTACCCGCTGCATAACGGTGCACCATTTCCGTCCAGGCTTTTTTCTGTTCAATCAGGATAGTGGGGAAGCGCTTTTGCGCTTCAATAAGTTTTTGCTGCGTGGCTGGCAAAACCAGTTGGCCGTAACAGCCTGGCCAGTCCGGACAACCAAGGCCTGCGTCGGTTAAACGCGTATATGCGCCAAGCATGACTACAAGTAAGGCTAAAAAAACTGCAATTGTGGCGACATGCGATAAAAATTTTACTCTCATCTCTTCTATCCATTCCTGGCTACAAGCCGTTTTATATCGTGGTAGATGTCTTTGGGATTTGCATCAATTGAATAAGAAAGCACTAAAAAACCCTCGGGATCGGCAATATAAATCCTCGAAAATACAGGCAATTTTGCCGATTTAAGCTTCATTAAATCCAACCCCTCTTCACGCATGGTTGCTAACAATTGCGGATCCGGCTTGCTTTTTCCTGTCATCAGCAAGACTATATTGATTTCATATAAATAACGTCCCAAGGCCAAACGCACACGCGCAAGTTCATCCAATTTTTGCGCGCACTGATGTTCACATGCATCAGGGCTCCATAACACCAAACTCCATTTCGCAGGGTTCTTTTTCAACTCGGGCATGAAAAAAGGAGAAGTCAATAACTCCCCTTTATTAGTCCCCCTCTCAGCAAGAAGCTCTGGGTTGCAATAAAAAAAATACGCTGCAATGGCTGGAGCCAAAAACAATGTGAAAAGCACAAGGAGCAGCAAAAAGTTACGGCGAATTATTTTCATTTCTTTTTTTAATATTTAACGCAAAAAATAAAATTAAAACGACTATTGCAAAGATAAACCATTGAATTGCATAGGCATAGTGTCGTTCAGGCGGCATGGATACGGTCATCCACTGTCTTATATATCCAAAAGCGTCATTTTCATTGAGGCGAATGATAAACGGATAGACTGATTTATGCAAAAATTGACTAATCATATTTGTATCAATCCGCTCAACAACCGCTATTTTTGCGCTTTTATGTTCAAGCACATCTCCCAAGACCCAGTTTTTAGGTGAAGGATAATACGCTTTACCGCTTATTCTTAAAGTCGTTTCAGGTGTTTGTATCACTGGAAGAGTTTGGCGGGTGATATCACCCTGTACCCAACCCCTGTCGATTAAAATAATACCGCGGCCGGAAAGTTCAAACGGCGAAATCACATGATAACCAAACCGGTGCTGATAATGTTGATTGTCCAGTAAGAATAAATCAGGGAGATAATGGCCTTCAACGCTCAGCGGCTGAAATTGTTGGGGCAGCTTATCTCCCTTTTGCCAAAAAATCGGCGTTTGATTTGCCAAGGCTTGTTCCGCAACCAACAAACGTTTTTTTTCGTCTGCGCGCTGCAATTGCCAAACCCCCAAATAAATAAACAGCATTACAGCAAACAATGCCAAGAGCATTAGCCGCCAATTCAGAGTGAAACTATAATTAAAACGAGTTAAACTAGAGTCAGTTGCCATATCACTTCAGATAGATCGTGGATAAATGAGCGTCATTTTGAGCTTGAATCAGGCAAATGGCAAGTCATCTCTGCCAACAATTGCAAATGGCAATTTTCAAAGCATCGGAGTATAACAAATGTTAGTTAAAGGTTTTATCATTGCTGTCATGCTGATCATTCTCATAACACTTGGCAGCGGGCTTGTTTTTTTAGTTCGGGATGAGGGTAAGACAAAGCGCACGGTTAAAGCGTTAACCTGGAGAATCGCCCTGTCCTTAGGTTTGTTTTTGTTTCTCTTTTTTGCCTTCAGCTTCGGGTGGATTTCGCCTCATTCAATGTAAGACATGTTTTCCACTGTTAAAACTGCTTTTTGTGTTGTAATCTTTTCATGATTACCCTTTATCGTCAGGCAATGCCCTATGATGACTTTGATTTTTATTCTCTATTTTGCGGTTGGAGTGCAAATTATTTTTAAGCCCAACCGCTATCTTAGGCTCCAGTTTTTATTTTGCCTGTTTTTAACCATGCTCAGTTTTAATTACCACAGCCATCTGTATGCTTATTTCAAGGTATTTTAATGACGCAGAATAAATTACATGTGTGGGCTAATATTGCCGGGTTGGTTCTGATTAATTTCATTCTTATTGCCGCCTTTATTGATCAATTATTGCATCACGATCTTCCATGTCCACTTTGCTTATTGCAACGCATTGCATTTGTTGCTGTTGGTTTATGCCTGTCCATGAACCTTAAGTTAGGCATTAAAGCATCCCATTACGGGTTGATGATTCTTTCTGCCCTTCTTGGTTTTGCAGTGGCTTTAAGACAGATATTTTTACACATTTCTCCAGGCGATCCGGGATATGGACCTTTATTCTTTAATCTCCATCTGTATACATGGTCTGCTATTATTTTTTTCATCATTATTGGCCTTGCAGCCATTGGTTTGTTACTTGAAAAAGGATTTGGGCCTAAAGCTTCGTTTAATTTTCCAACCCTCAGTTTAACCGTATTTTTTCTATTGTTGATTCTGGCAAATGGAATCAGTACATTATTAGAATGTGGATTTTTGATATGCCCTTCAAACCCGGTTCGTTATTTTTTGTTTGATAGCCATGTTGCAGGCAATTAAATAATTTTTTCTGGGTCTCAGGAAAAAAGATGCGCACAATACTATTGATTCTCATTTTTTTAACAAACAATATCTTTGCAGATACCATTGATCATTACATGAATATTGCGGATAACATCCCCAAAATGGAAATGAAAGCAGATCCCCAAGCCCAGCTCTGGGCGCGTTCCGCCAGAAATATACTTACCTTAACCTGCGACAGCATTGCTGAGACTTTAATATTGACCAATGAATCCGCAAACAAAGTGGGCAAGCCGTTTTTTTGCCTGCCACCCGGTACAAAACTTGAAGCAGAGAAATTAAACGATTTGATTCAACAAACTTATCGGAAACTGGCGAGCCAGCAAGGCGATGTGAACAAAATGACTGTATCAGAAATCGCATTATTGGCTGTCAAACAGGAGTACCCCTGCTCTGAGCCCTCCAATGCCAGTACAGCCATGATGCACGTCGCAAATTTCAATGAAATTCAAGAATAGAACAGCCTTGTCTCTCACTGATATTCATTTTTTCACTATTTTTCAGTTCAAAAGTAAATTTCTTAATGAGCTCCCCACCTGTATCCGATTTGATAAATTTTTGAAATTCTAATGATTGCTGAATGTCCTCTGGAATGCATTGCAGATAAAACTCAAGTAAAGTTGGTTTCTCTTCAAGTTTTAAGCCCACTTTATCAGCAACCAGCATCACTTCAAAAAATGAATGGTGCCCAAGAGCGACTGTACTGGCAGTTAACGCTAAAAATAACCTAGCTGCCTCTTCCTGGCTAAGCTTGACCACTTTACTCAATTGGCTGAACACTGTTTCAGCGCTTCCTGACGTGCCGCTGATAATCGGTAAAAAATGATTGCGCAGCCATTTAGCAACATGGCTCTTTTCATTGGCTCGATAACTCATTTGGGCACAAAAATGTTCATCAAAATAATTTCGCAGCTCAAAAGGCGTATCCTCAGGCAACAATATGCCAAGCTTACTGGAAACAAAATCGTCCCCGTCTTCAGTTTCTACAGCGCCTCTTTCTGAAGGTTTAAAAATAATATCCTCGCGGATATACTTTTCCAGGGAATCAACCGTCTTTGGCGACTGTCCAAATAAGGTAAACGGCAGCGATTGTTTTACATTTGAAGATTTCAAGAGGGGAAGATAATAATCCTCATTATTTTTTAGAACCGTTTCACAAAAAAATTTTAGAAAAGTATCATAAATAATCAACGACTTTGAGGTTTTAATTTTGCTGTAATCACCCGCACTTTTGTGCTCAGAGAAAACCTGGCTTTCACAGAGAAAAAAGCGCCGCTTAAAAGATTGATTTTCTTTGTTGCTATCAAGCAGGGTATCTATCGCTGGAAAAATTTTCTTAAACAAATCCTCAAAATAATGGCTATTCTCAAGAAAGAATTTGGCTAAATAGCTTTCAAAAAGACATACTTCTTTATGATTGCCTTTGATATCAACTGGCATGAATGCACCTATAAACAAGAAATGAAAATATTTTAAACCGAATGTGCAATATAGTCACTTCAATAAGGAAAAGGTTCACTCACAAGTGCTCATCAACAGCATCTGAAAGCATTGTAAATTTACAATTCATATGGAAGCCCAGGTTCCAGGGGCTTAGCCTAAAAAAAGTTTCATTTCTCTTTCAGCTTCTTCAACAAAAGCCCTGCCATGGGGTTTGGAAAAGAAGAAAACAGAGCGTCCCCTGCAAAGTTCATAAATACCAATAGGTGCTACGAAGAGAATATTCAGGCATGTTTTGATGAAATGATCCAAGCCACTGCGGTGCTCGCTTAAAAAAAGCCCATTACTTTTATCATTGCCGTATTCTTGACGTATGCTTTTTAAGGCTGTTTCAAAACGCTTGATTCGCCGGAGCGCGGTAAGATTTTCTTCTGCAGGCCTGGTGAGCCCACCTTTTAGCTCTAACACAAGATTGTGTTTTTTTGCGATGGTTTGGTAATCAGGCGCATCTGAATCTTGAATCGCAAGCTTTGCGTCCTGATTGTTATTGCCATCACAATGATATTTGCCTGCTGCTCTTTTCAAGTGGTTCAGGTAGGCATCGATAAGAGGAATGAGTTTTTCCTTAATCAATGCCCCTGCTTTTTTTTCCTTTTCTTCAATTTTCCTGTAGGTATCCTCGGCGATATCAGAAGCGCGGCTTAAATCACTTTTATCTTTTGCATGCTCGTGTTTTTGCGAATTTCCGCTGACATGCCCCTCATGGGTAAAAGTCAATATATTAGCGGTTAACTCGAATGGTAATTCATATTTTTTTTCAACCCCTGCGCCAGTGCGATGATGCGGTTTTTCTTTCTTTTAAGATTGTCTTCAAGCGTTTTTGATAACTCAGGTGAGGATACGCCTATGACCCGGGTGATATTAGTGCCTTTGAGATGAACAACAAGGTCTTTTATACCCTCCTCACCAATGTTGTTCCAACTCAAATTAAGGGTATGGATGTTGGTAACTTTGAGATATTCAGTAAGAATTTTTAAATCTTGGCTGTCGAGTTTTGTTCTGTGTATTTTAAGCACGCCGTTATCAGTATTTTTTTTCAGCAATTGGTTGTTAATGGCCATGGAGTCTAATTCGATTGTGTTTAGCAAATATTATGCATTGTATTAATAAAATACATTATAATCAATAAATAAACAAAATATTATAAGGAGCAAATAAACTGTCCGCTTCTGCGGCACATGAATTGTCCGGATTTATCTAAACTTTTCTTGTTGAAGAACAAAGAAGCATGGATGAACCGGACACATTGTCTATGGGTACTATTGATGTATCGATTTGAAAAGTTGGATGGAGAATAGCGGGAGAAAATTTAAATAGTCTCCGTTAGCTTTGGCTGAATTCCTCAAACGCCTCCAACGCTTCCGCAGCATACATTAATGAAGGGCCGCCACCCATGTATATTGCCATGCCCAGTGTTTCCATAAGTTCTTCGCGAGAGGCATTTAACTTAACCAGAGCTTGGGCATGAAAGCCAATGCAACCTGGACAATGTTTGGCGACAGCCAATGCCATGGCTATTAATTCTTTTGTTTTTTTATCCAATACACCATCCTTAGTTGCAGCCTGCGAAAGCGATGCAAACGCTGACATGACTTCAGGCATTTCCTTACGCATTTTTGCCATTTGCGAACCTATATCCTTTGTTTTTTGCGCGAACTTATCCATCAGTTAATCCTTGTTGTTACCCTGACATGTTATTTTAGCAAATGCCCTGGCTCTGTCGCCAGCTTCATGTGATATAAAAGTGACAGGAATATACAATAACGATATGCACTGTTGGTTTTTCAGGAGCGCTGGATGTTCAATGCGGCATTACCGCGTTGAACATCGTTTATCAGGTATTAGTGTGCTGATTGGCGTTCTTCTGAAACCTGGTTGATGACTTTCCCGCAAGTTTGTTTATCATGGGTAGCTCTTGCAATATCGCCAATGGATAAAATGCCTACCATTTTCTTATTTTTTTCATTATCCAAAACAATCAGGCGCCTGACCTGCAGCTTGCTCATATCTTGTGCGGCTTTTTCAATGGTGTCTTCTTCATAACAATAGTATACGCCCTTGTGCATGATATCCCGTGCTTTCGTCTGATCAGGATGAGCTTCTTCAGCAAGGCTTAAGGTGATATCGCGGTCGGTGACGATACCGTGAAGCTTCTCGCCATCACCGATAGGGATAACGCCAGTATCTAGCGACTTCATGACTTTTGCTAATTCCCGCAAGGTGGAATCGGGGTGACAATAAGTAGGATTTTCAGTCATTGCTTCTTTAATTTCCATGGTTCCATCCTCCAAAAAAGCTTTAAATCCTTTAGATATGCGCTTTTCTCCATAAAACGCACTTTATATGTTTGGCCGCTGCAGTTTTTGCAGCGCGTATAGTAATTATAGATGATGATTGATTTTTGTTCATTCATGATGTTAAATCATTATCTATAATGAGAGGTTTCATAAGCAAGGCGCTTCTTTAGAACAAAGATTTGATCAGCATATGGCCATGATTTATATGGAAAACATGCTATTCTAAACAGTGCAAATTGACAGAACACACTGGATGTTTCGGATTGTTTAAATTACAAAACACCCTCCTAAGCAAAGGATTGCGACATGCAGAAAAAAAAATCAAGCATCTTTCTAATTATTTTATTTTTCCTTTTTGTTCTTGCCGTTAGCGCTTACTGGTTCAGAGACAAGATAATCCCCCTATTTTTTCAGCCGACAGCGACTTCCATTCAAACAGGGACAAAAAATCCGGCCAGCAGCAGAGTAATTGCCAAGGAACTTTATGTGCCCTGGGAATTGGTATTTCTTCCCGACAATGATTTTCTGGTCACAGAGCGTCGGGGCAACCTAAAGAGACTGGGCAAGGTTAGGCAGACCATCACAATCCCTGATGCTTATGAAATTGGCGAAGGGGGATTGCTCGGTATGGCGCTTGACCCCGAATTTTCGCAAAATCATTACATTTACCTTTATTATACTACCCGCAAGGCAAATCAATTAGTGAATGAAGTCGTTCGTTATACCTATAATCCAAAAGGCAACCTGGAGAATAAGACGAGCATTTTAACCAATATCCCTGCTGCGCGTTTTCATAATGGCGGCCGCATCAAATTCGGGCCAGACGGTTATTTATATGTTACGACCGGCGATGCCTTAAACCCATCGCTCTCCCAGGATAAAAAATCTCTGGCAGGGAAAATCTTAAGAATTTCGCGAGACGGCAAGCCTGCTCCTGACAACCCGTTTGCAAATAGGGTTTACTCATTGGGACACAGGAACCCGCAAGGCTTGGCATGGGATGCTGAAGGCAGGCTTTGGGCCAGCGAACATGGGGAAAGCGCACACGATGAGATCAACTTGATTATACCGGGAAGTAATTATGGATGGCCTGTAATTCAAGGCAGGGAGGAGAAAAAAAATATGAAATCGCCAATGCTGACTTCAGGAAGCCAAGAGACCTGGGCTCCAGGTGGCATGGCATATCTATCAGGACGCTTATTTTTCTCAGGCTTAAGAGGACAAACCCTCTATGAAGTTCACATTGCTCCCCGTAAAACAAATATTGGGAATCTTAAAGGGCATTTAAGAAATAAATATGGGCGCATTAGAAATGTGGTTATCGGCCCAGATGGATTCCTCTATATTATGACCTCAAATCGGGATGGAAGAGGCCGGCCAGAACCTGAAGATGATCGCATCATTCGCCTTGACCCCAAATCTCTATGAAAAAAAGATTATTTTTCGCGGCCATCAGTGAGGAGCCAGCGGGCGACTATTTCATAATCTGATCCTCCGGTCGTGGAAGAGGATCTCACCAAACAAAGTTCACTGACCTGCCAGGTAATTTGTTTAACTTCTTCAGAAGGATATTTTTGGCTGCACTGCCTGGCAATCGTCACATGCGGAATAAAAGGCTTGGTTTCAGGCCTGAAGCCAAGAGACAATAACTTTTGCTGCAAGGAAGCAATCATTTTCCTCATTTCCTCGGGAATGCTTTCAATTCCCAACCAGCGAACCCTGGACCGTGGCCAGTGATTGGCGCTGGTGATTTGGAGCGTAAAAGGCTTTACTTTTAACTGACTGGCAGCCTGTTTAGCCAAATGCAAGAAATCAGGATACACTTTTCCCAGATAAAACAAAGTCAAATGAAGCTTTTCCCTGCTCACCAATGTGCAATCACCGCTGTTATTGAATAGACTCTCGCTTAACTTATGAATTGATTCGGCTGTATCCTGCCCTGGCCATAAAGCAAAAAAATAACGCTCCGTACCCTTATATTGAATTTGGGGATGATTCGCAGGATCACAACGCCTAATTAACCCTCGCAAAGCTTCTTCCACAGCTTGCCTGCGAATAGAGGACCTATCCCCTTTGAAGTGATAACAATGGCTTTCAGTTGGCACTAAATCGCCAGCCCAGGAAATCCAGACTGTCCCTATGGGTTTTTCTGTGCTCCCGCCTCCAGGCCCTGCAATGCCGGTAATAGCGACACTGACCTGGGCCTCACTCTGTAGAATTGCCCCCTCTGCCATCAAGCGTGCGACTTTGTCGCTTACTGCGCCATGAGACTTAATAAGCCCAAAAGGCACGCCGAGTAGCTGATGCTTTGACTCATTACTGTAAGTTACAAAACCCCGCTCAAACCAATTTGAGGCGCCAGGAATCTCTGTCAAAACAGCAGCAAGGCTGCCGCCGGTGCAGGACTCGGCTACAGTGCAGCGGATCTTCCTTTTGGATAATATCGCACCAAGCCTATCCGCCAACTTGCAAGCAAGCGATTGGTTCATCTTGACTCAAAAAGCTCTTTTAAAAAATCACTCATAGCTACCCATGCCCTGCGGGCTTGCCTTGCGTCATACACCGTACCGAGCTCCTCATCATGTGCCTTGGGATTGGTGAAAGCATGTTTTGTGTGGCCATACATATGCACTTGCCAATCGACTCCCGCCTCGGTCATTTCCTGGCAAAATTCTTTGACTTGCCCTGGAGGAACCATAGGATCGTCATAACCGTGCAGAACCAGAACCTTTGCTTTTATGGTTTCTTTTGGCAAAACATCTGGTTTATTGAGCAACCCATGAAAGCTCACCACCCCGGCAATAGAGGCACCGCTGCGCGCCAGATCCAGCGCGCATAGGCCGCCAAAACAAAAACCGATTGCAGCGATTCGGTTAATATCGACTTCTGCCATTGTTTTTACGGCATCCAACCCGGCTTGTACACGCTCCCGGAGTAAACGCCGATCGTTAATGAGTGGCTCCATCAATCCTTTTTTTTCTTCAAGCGTTTTGCCCTGACGAGCTTCACCGTACATGTCTACGGCAAAACCGATATAGCCCATCTCAGCCAAAGCCCTTGCCTTATCGCAGGCAAATTCATTGCGCCCGGTCCAGTCATGAAAAACAAGTATGGCAGGACGCGGCTTGCTGATTTCATCATTAAAAGCAAGATACCCATGTAATTCCAAATCATGATGATGATAAACGTAATTTGAAGTATGCATAACAAATCCTTTTTCCGAGTACAGACAAATTTTAGTGCAAAAGATTTAATTATACTGACGTCTACCTAAATTGCGAATAAACACAATGGGGCGGGGAAGCAATTGTCAACACGCCCTAATCCGATTTTTAGACTATTATTATAAAACAAATACAAATATTACAGACAACATTGCAACGATTAGAGCTGAATCATAGCCCTTAATTCGCATTCTATTTGTACTGATAGAAGGCTTTGCTCATCTTGCATGTCAATAACAAGGACGTGAACGATGATTGCTCATTCAGTGAGAGGTATTATCGATTTTTTACAAGCACAGATTTGTTACCAATTGTTTATTACCCCTATATTATTTCCCCTGGAAAGGGAATATCGTGAATTTGCCCGGAGAGCCTGCGATTTCTTACAAAAAGAACGCACCGAAACCTTACATTTTGACATGCCCCGCCACCATGTGGTTCATCATTTTGCGCAACAAAGGTCGAAGGGCGCAAAAAGAATTCTTATTGCTCATGGATGGATGTCAAGAGCAGCTTACATGGCGCGCCTGATTCGCGCATTGCACAAAGAGGGGTTTGATGTGTTTGCGCTCGATTTCCCGGCACATGGAGAAGCCAAAGGCATGCAACTGCCCTGGATAGATGCTGTAGACGTGTTGCATCAAGTGTTTAATCATTTAGGTCCGTTTTATGCGGTTATTGGCCATTCATTTGGCGGCTCGATGTTATTAAATACCCTGAATTTGGCCAGCCAGTATACAAGATGGAATATTCAGCGTGAACCAGAGCATGTGGTTCTTTTAGCTTCACCTACTAGGATGAATACCCCTGTCATCCGATTAGCCAGGCAATTTCGTTTAACCGCCAAGGGCTATTTATTATTACGCCAGGTCTTCCGCCAGAAAGCGGTTGTCGATCTGAAACGGCTGGATTTTCGTTATTATATTCCGCATGCACAAATTCCTTTTTTATGTGTGCATGGAGAAAATGATACCGTGATAAAACCCTGTGAATCCATTGTTTTTTGCGAACATTATCAGCACGCTTCCCTTTCCTTGCTACCTAATATGGACCATGTCAGCATCTTGCTGGATAATCGCGTGGAAGAAGTTGTCTGTGATTTTTTGTTAAAGTAATTCTATTTGGCTGTTTTTCTAGCAGTCATCGTGGCTGCCGCCTGACACGTCGGCATGATAATGATTTCACTGATGTTCACGTGCGGAGGGCGACTTGCACAATATAAAACTGCGTCAGCAATGTCTTCGGCAGACAGTGGAACCATGCCTTCATATACCGCCGCAGCTCTTTTTTTATCTCCTTTGAATCGTATGGTACTGAAGTTGGTTTCTACAGCGCCTGGATCAACACTGCTCACTCGGATGTTTGTTCCCAGCAGATCTTGCCGCAACCCCTGTGAGATAGCCTTGACAGCATGCTTGGTGGCGCAATAAACGCTGCCCTTGGGATACACCTGATGCCCTGCAATAGAGCCAATATTGATGACATGCCCGGAATCGCGCTCGATCATCTGCGGCAGAATCATCCGCGTCATGTATAACAAGCCTTTCACATTGGTATCTATCATATCTTCCCAATCCTGGATATCAGCGGTCTGTACCGCATCAAGGCCCGCGGCCAATCCAGCATTATTGATTAAAATATCAATATCCTGCCACTCTTCGGGTAAAGCATTTAACTTTGTCTCTACTTCTGGCAAATGACGAACATCCAGTTGCATGGTGTAAACCTTGGTACCATACTCATCTTGAAGTTCGGTAGCCAAATCTTGAATTTTATCCAGACGTCTGGCACATAATATCAACCGCGCTTTCTCCCTTGCGAAAGTATTCGCGCAAGCAGCGCCAATGCCGCTGGAAGCGCCTGTAATTAAAACGGTTTTTCCTGTAAAGTTCATGAGCCAAATTCCTCAAATATACAATAGAACTGGAAAGATCATAGAAGTAACTTTAAAAGGATGCAAAAACATTGTTCATAAGGAGTTGATATGCTTGAGGTCCTGCTTGCTTTTTGGATGTCTTTTGTCATCCTGTCATTGGCCATAGTGGCTTATGATATCCATAAAATGCCTATTGACGGCGCACAAAAAATAGGCTGGATATTGGTGACTGCTTATACAGGCATCATTGGGTTATTTTTTTATTATTGCACTTGCCGCATCCCTTCTGCGAAAAAACAACGAGAGTACTCTGCAAAAGATTGGAAGCAAGCCGTCAATTCGGAAGCACATTGCCTGGCTGGCAATGCTACAGGGATTATCATTGCTGCAATGATTTTATCATTTGTTGAATTAGGCAATGGGACGGCATTGCTCATTGAATATTTGTCTGCATTTGTTTTTGGATGGGTTATTTTCCAGGCCGGCATGATAAAAAACGTGTACAACAATTATCTGGATGCCCTAAAAAATACTTTTTTTGCCGAGGCAGTCTCGATGAATTTTGTGATGATTGGCATGATCCCGGTCATGCTTGTTTTAATGCATCACCTGGAGTTTGGCAGGGATCCTGCCCATATTGCCTTTTGGTTTTCCATGGGTATAGCGACCACCGCAGGCGGACTAACCGCCTATCCAATTAACTACTGGTTGGTTATCACCAAGTTAAAACACAGCCGCATAACCAAACCCGATTTGGAATTACTGCCAGAACCTGAACAAAAAAAACTTCAAAAAATCCCCATGTTAGAGCAAGTAATGCAGCACCCTGAAACCATGCTCAAACTTTCTTTTAAAAACCAAGCCTATTTTATCGGGCTAACACTTATTGCCCTAATCATGGTTATAATCATCACGGTTTTTTTTATTCCCATTCGTTTTTAGTTTATACTGCCCAATTTTATGAAGGCCTTAGTATGGATCTGTTAAAGAAAGTTGTAGAGCTTGAGCAAGCTGCAGACAAACTTGGCTTGCGCTGGGAAAATACTTCACAAATCATGGATCAAATCCAAAGTGAATGCGCAGAAATCAACGTTCACTTAAATGAGAAAGCCTCCCCGGACAACCAGGCGGAACTGCAGGAAGAAATTGGTGATTTATTGCATGCCGTCTTTTCCTTATGTGTATTTTGTAACCTAAACCCCAAAGAAACCCTTGAAATCACCCTGGCTAAATTTGAACGTCGATTAAACGCGGTTAAACAACTGACCCATGAGCACGGCCTGAGCACCCTGGAAGGTCTTTCATTTGCAGAACTGATGGACATCTGGAAAAGAGCCAAACAATTAGTTGGGTAATCACATCTCATAAAAACCGCCTTCATCTTCCCACATGACAGAATTTTTTGCCAGGCATGGATCTCTTCATAATAAATACTGCTACCAGCTGGCCGATTCACATGCTAGAATAGTAGCCTCTTATATTAAGGAGTGGATACATGTCAGAAAAATTACAAGGCACCGTTAAGTGGTTTAACGAAAGCAAGGGATTTGGTTTTATTGAGTGCAGAGGACAAGATTATTTTGTTCATTTCAGCGCTATTCAAGGCAGTGGATTTAAAACGCTCGCAGAAGGCGCTTCAGTTTTGTTTAAAGCCGCAAAAGGGCAAAAAGGGCCCCAAGCTGAAGAAGTTGAAGTAGCATAAGAATCCCGTCTTGTTTTCCAAACGTTAGTGCCATTGATTATGATTTGCAATTAATGGCCATTCTCATAAAATAAAAATCAGGAAGATGTCGAAAGACAAATTGGCTTTTTCATATCTAAATATTTGGTTATTGCCATATTATCGATTAAATTCTTGCAAATTTTGTTTATTTTTTTGACTAATAGATGATCATTTGGTAATATGCAAAATATTTAACCTTTTGATTTAGATATGACCAAATATACAGCAGAAAATAATTCAAAAAAAATATTACCGAAAAGAACAAAGAAATTGCCTAAAAAATTAACTGATTTTAATTTTATTATTAATGCTGTTGGCAGGGATAAAGTTGTTCTGGTAAAAAAACAGGGATCATTAGGAACAAGCCAATCTTTTTTTTCAACAAAGAAAAAGACTCAACCATCAAAAACAATATCCCGCGAGCAAGAAACCATTCATCGCCTGGGTATAGAAAATATGTCCAGCAAAAACTATATCGCATCATCGATTGACAAGCCTGAATTATTTAGCGTAAAACCAGTTAGAATTCTCAAGGATTTCCAAGGATTTGGCGTTTATGCCAGGCAGCGCATCCCAAGCAATACCATTATCGGAGAATATACTGGTGAAGTTTATACCAGGGATGAGTTTTTAAAATTGTCAAATCAGGATAGCAGTTATGCCATGCAATTGGGGCAATATATCATTGATGCAAAACACAAAGGAAACTTTACGCGTTATATTAATTTCTCCGATAGTCAGGCTAATATAGAATTTATTGAATCCAAAAATAAGAATAAAAAAATTGTTGCGCTAAGAACCATTAAAGAAATTTACCCTGGCCAGCAATTGCTGATCGATTACAATACTTATCATGAGGAATATAATCAGTTTATATTTCTAAATCCCGAAGACAACTGGCAAAGCACTTCTGAATTTTTTCAGGAACATGAAAACGCTTATTTATTCATGCAAAGCCCGAAAAATATGCAAGGTTTATCTATTGCCGAGGATGATCTGCTCTATGCCACAACAATTGGAAAATGTATACTTCAGAATCAAAAACTCGATGAATCTTTTGAGCAATATAAGCAAACAGTCAATTACCCCTACTTAAAATTATCTGAAAATCAAGAAATTATTGATGCGACACAGACAGATTTGGCAACTCCGGTGATGGCGGCTTGCTGCCTTGGGCAAGTGGATAATATCAACTGGCTTATAGCTCATGGAGCAAACATCAATCAGCGCCAAAACCATTCAGGAAACTGCCCTTTGTTTATTTGTCTTGAAGCCTATGCAAATGAAAAAAACATAGTAGACAGAAAAAGGTATTTGCAAATCCTGGAATTACTGATTCAGAATGGCGCCAATGCGAAAGTTCATGATCGCAAGAACAATACATTCTTACATAAGGCTATCTCCATTTTAAGCGCCAAAGACATGGGGCTCATTCTTCATGCCTTGTCTGAAAAAAATAAAACAAGTTTCGCTGATTTTTATACCTATTTAAATGATGAGGAAGACGATATTCTAACGGCCTGCCTGAAAAACAAAGATATTGAAAAAGCCATGGTTTTGTTGAAAGCATACCCCAGTTATTTTGAAGATAATTTTAAAAATGTCTTGAAAAAAGATTTTAAACTTAATCAATCCCGTTTTAAAAATGCACTTCAATCATGGACAGAAAAAGACATAGAAAAATTCCTTACCAATCTTGATAAGGAACAATTTCATTTAACTCAAAAATTAAAAATTGAATTGGGGCTTACCGAAAAAAGGAAGCAGCGCTATAACCCTTACAATAAATTCTAAATATTGTCTAAAAAAATCCTCCATGCATGGCAAAAAACTCTGCCATGCCTGCCATCAACGCGTGTAACTTGAAGGACAGTTAAAACGCGTATTTTGGCTAAAACAATGGCATGTTTTGTAAGTATGTTGCCCATGTTATTTACTCCGCATCCAGTCCATTTAAATAAATTGGCATATGCGGAGGGAAAAATCGTAAGATTACTACCTTGCTCACCTAGCAAGATAGAGACTTAATCATGCCTGAAATCAATTCAAATTCAGAAACCTGCCAAAATACAGTGTTTTATTGGGATAATTATCTTGATCCACAAAAAATATTATCAGGTAAACATCAGGAACAGATTCAAAAGGTGGTAGGGCAACTTTTATCAGGTTGCACAAGCTCAGCTGACTTGGACTTAAAACGCTCAAAAAAATACAAAATTTATGGCGCACGGTTGAATCAAAGCGACCGCTTGCTATTTACTACTGTTAAAATTGAAGGAAAGTCCCATTTATTAATACTAGATATAATAGAAAATCACGATTACCAGAAAAGCTGGGTTTTTAAAAAACAGGCTATCACTGCCTTTATGGGCCAAGATTTTACATCGCTTAAGCAAAAAGAAATCAATAGTGAAGCTGAATTTGAAGCATGTGAAAACCCAATTCCACTTTCCAGCGCCCAGGCTAAACAGCAGTCATTTAAACCGCTTTTCGGCCATCGTTATCATGGCGAATTCATCAAGCTCACATCCGTTCAAGAGGCAGCGCTTCAGGCGGGTTTTCCCTTGTTGGTTCGCGGCGCTGCAGGTTCGGGGAAAAGCTGCGTGGCTTTCGCGCTCCTCGAAAAATGGCTAAATCTTTTAACCAATGCCCAAACTCCAAACAATCATAAATCCCGCCTTTTATTTGTTGCCAAATCAAAGCTTCTGGTAGAAAACTTCAAAACCCTTTTTAATAAAAATAATGTCAACCCCGAGCTTGTCTTTAAAACCTATGATGAGCTTGCCAGAGATATTGATGAGTCTTTAAAAAACAAAAAGCTTGTTGGTCAATCCGGATTTACTGCATGGCTCTCTGGCTCCCAAAATAAATCGATTTTCAAGTCTCTTGGGATCTTACAGTTGCCTTCAGATATTTTGCCGGAAATTTTATACAAGGAATTCAAAATCATTGCCGCCTTGCCTGATTACCAATTATCCATTTATCTAAACTTGGGGCTTCGTCAGTCGAGAATAGATAAAAATACCCGCAAACTCGTGCTTGATTTGTTTGCGGTTTACAATAAATACTTGAATCAAAATTCACTTGTAGATTTGTCTTTTTACAATCTTAACACAAGCAGCATTAGCCAATTTGATCTGGTTGTGGTTGATGAAAGCCAGGATCTTTCCAGAGTGCAGCTTTCATCATTGCAGAAAATCGCCTGGGGAAATCAGATTTGCTATTGCATGGACACAAATCAAGCGCTTGAAGATGTTTTATCTGATGTTTCATTTATCGAGAGTTTGTTTCAAGAGCCCATCCATAAATTTGATCTGAATCAAAGCTACCGGGTTTCGCCACAGGTTGCGTCTTTTGCAAATAAGGTGCTGAAAATAAAAAATTTACTGTGCGAAGGCGTGCTAAGCCGGGGAGAATATGCCCAGTTTGAAATCGAGCCCAACTCACGTGCCGGCACGGTTGAATGGCACAGCATCAAGCAGGCAAAAAATTTCGAGGCCATGACTGCAAAACCAAACACTGCGGTGGTCATTCCTAATGAAACGCTCAAGGAAAAGGCAAGAGAAGCGCTGGCAACACCTTTAATTTTCACTGCTTCGCAAATAAAAGGGCTTGAGTATGAAAATGTCATTCTATACTGGCCTTTTGCCAATCCAACCTATAAAGAAATTAATATTCTTTTGCAAAAAAAAAGAGACTCAGGAGATAAAACATCATCTTTCCAAACAAAAAGCTCTCATTCCCGAACGCGAGCAAATAGCCATTGAATTAAACTATTTATTTGTGGCGGCAACCAGAGCGCCTAATCTGGTTGTTCTTCAGGATGAAACTCATTCAGTACGGGGGTTGTGCAGCTATTTGAAAGATGAAGCCCTGCAAAAAGAAAACTCATGCCAAACAACTAAAAATTCGGGCTCCAAGGCTCCTTTCATTGAACAAGATACACTTTTACTTAAAAATAAGAGCTCTCAAGAACAATGGCTCAAGGAGGCAGAAAGACTCTGGCTTGCCAATAAAAAAGAACAGGCGCAAGACATTCTTAAAAGCCTGCAATTATCCCTGGATTATTTTGCGCCTGATGAGCCCAGCAAAACCAGCACTCCTAACGCACCTGTTACAACCACGCAACAAAGCTCCAACAAACAAAAGAATAAGAAAAAAGCCGCTAAAGCTGCGATGGAAAAAATCATCAACGAATTATTGGATATCAGCGAAACCGAATTGTTTAAAGAACAGGTAAAACGGTTAAATCCCAATAACAAGCTTGGCATCAACCAAAAATTAGACCAGGGTAATAACTGCCATCTGCCCATACTTTTTTACGCAATTGAGTTTGGCGAACGAGAGGCTTTCAATTTTATACTGCAAAATGGAGCGAATTTAAACATTGAGTATAAATTATTTGGGGGGCCGCTTACCTTATGGGTTATGTCGAAACTCACAGAAGAAGAATTTATAAAATTATTAACCCATGGCACTAACCCTTGCGCTACGGCTACGTTCTCTTATGGAGCGAACTTACTTACCTATGCAATGGTTTTAAAAAAACCAACTATTTTCGAATTTATTTTGAAGACATACAACAAGTTTCCTACCCTTGAAAAAATCCGCGCTTTGGAATTCGCTTTGGGAAAAGAAGATCATACCGCCTTAACCTTACTAATTGAAGCGGATACTCCGTTAAATCTGCCTTTACCTGACGGCAAAAATTATCCGCTCATCCTTGCAACATGCCTGAATAATGCGCAATTAATAGAATTGATGTTAAAAAAAGGGGCGCCAGTTAATATCCCGAACGCATCTGGTGGAACAGCATTGATGGTGGCAACAGAATTACGCGCCTGGCAGATTGTCTTGTTATTACTGAATTATGGGGCGAAAGCTGATATGGCTGATAAGAAAGGACTGACAGCCCTCCATTTTGCTATTTTAGGAGATGAGCATCCTGATCAAATTAATATCATAAAATCGCTGTTACTGGCAGGCGCTGATATCAATAAAGTGTGTCGCGATGGATCCAATGCGCTCATGTTTGCAGTAGAGGCAGGAAACTATCCAGTTGTAGAATTGCTGTTGAAAGCTGGCGCTGACATAAATCACGTCAAAAATGGCAAAACAGCAACGATGATTGCGATGCAATTGCATCATATGGATATTGCCAGATTAATTATTGATCACTGCAGAAAAAAAGAAGAACAAAAAAAGCCAGAGGCAAGCCCATCCATCGTGACCGGCAGTTTTTTTAGCGCACAGCGAAGCAATCTTGTGCCAAAAGAGGAGAGTCACAGTCATCCGAAGCCCGCTGCTTTCTCTAGGCTCAATCACCATTTAAATTGAATACAATAAAAAAATCCGTAAACTGTTATTTTTCACAATTTCAAGGGAATAGTAGTCA
>NZ_LNYK01000015.1 GCF_001467825.1 Legionella londiniensis | reverse complement strand
TGACTACTATTCCCTTGAAATTGTGAAAAATAACAGTTTACGGATTTTTTTATTGTATTCAATTTAAATGGTGATTGAGCCTAATACGCGTCAATAAGAAATTTGCAGAAGTGCTTGGGGCAATCAAAATGCAGAAAGACTGGAAAATGATAACGCAGCAAGAATTGCGCTTAATGATGCCTCTGTCTTATCCAAAAGCGCCCTTGCCAAAAGAACCGGCTTTGATCATTGCCTTATTAAATTTGAAACTTGGATTTGATATGGCAAAAAAACATTTAAGAGAGTTGATGCAGGGTGAGATTGATGCTTAAAACGACAACCAAAATGGCAATGCAGGCTTCTATTGCCATTTCCATCGCCGAGATGGTTCGCCTTTATGCTCAGTTGGATAGAGGCTACTGGATAACATTGACCGCCATGGCTCTGACCGCACAAACCTGGGGAGAAAGCGTGAAGCGCTCCTTTGAGCGGGTTGGCATGACTGCTTTAGGCGGAATGATTGGCACAGTACTTTATTTTTATGTGCCCCATGATATGCCAGGCCTGCTCGTGACAATTCTATTGTTATTCGTATTTTTTACGGTGTACACGCTGAAAATAGCGCATCTTTTATCCGTATTTTTTTTAACAGGCTTTGTGGTATTTCTTTTTGCCATATTGGGTAACTGGAATTGGCAGATGTTGCAGATGCGGATCTTTGATACCGCTATTGGTGCGGTTATCGCTTTGGGGGTAGGTTGCTTTTTCTTTTCCAATCGCACGGATGTCAGAGATCTGTTGTGTGGTTATTTGCAAAAAATGAAGGCCGTTATTGCCAATGTTTTTTTTACCAGGAATCAGGCCCGCACCGCGGTTACCGGCAAAGCGCTTGCCGATGAATTCCAGCAAATTAAAAAGGATGCCTGCTCCATTCGTTATGAATTACTGTTTCATCGTCTAAACCCGCATCGCTTTCATACTTTGTTAAATCAAATTGAATATTGTACTTTAACCGTTTTAAATTTAACTGAATCATATGAGTGGCTAATGGCCTATCTGAGCCCGGACGAGCGGGAGGCTGTGCTTCAAGCCGCTAAAACCACCATAGAAAATATCGAGGCACTTGTTTCATGCTTTAATCAGCACACATCAAAGTTTGTTTCTGCCGCCGATGTATCAGAATTATTGAATCAAGCCATTGCTAGGGATCCTGGGCGTTTCGCAAGCCTTGAAAGTAACGCCCTTGGATTTTTCAGTGTAATGTATATTTTTACCCGCCTGAATCAAGTTCTCGGTGAGGCTTACGCGCTCATAAAGGGGGCTTATCCCCCTGAAAAAAGCCTTGAGTGTAAAGCAATTGGAGAACGCGGATAAACATCGCATAAACAGTCAAAATTGTGGTAAAATTCAAGCCATTTTATTTGTTTTGGTATGATAATGTCTGAGGATTACAGTCAATTTGAAAAACGCAAGCAGGATCATATTGAGCTTGCCTTGCTGCCTGCCAACCGTGCCGATGAACTAAATACCCTGGACAACATATCTTTAATCCATGAAGCTTTGCCCGATTTGGATTTTGCCGCTATCGACTTATCTTGCCGGCGATTAGGGCGGGATGCCGCTAAACCTTTTTTGGTGAGTTCAATGACGGCAGGCCACCGCAATGCCGCCGAGATTAACCGAAATCTGCTTATTGCCTGTGCAGAAAATGGCTGGGCGATGGGAGTCGGTTCCCAACGCCGGGAGTTAACAGACAATTCTGCAGCGTTTGAATGGCAGCCTTTGCGCGAAGAGTTTCCAGATGTTGAGATATACAGTAATCTGGGTATTGCGCAATTAATTACAACGCCTGTTACCCGGATAAAAAAATTAACAGACGCTTTAAAAGCGGATGGACTCATTATTCATTGCAATCCTCTGCAAGAATGCATTCAACCGGAAGGTACCCCTTATTTTAAAGGATGCTGGGATGCTTTGGAAAAATTGGTCAGACATTTGCCTCTCCCTGTCATTGTCAAAGAGACAGGGTGCGGCTTCTCGCGTGCTACCCTGACTCGTCTCAATGATATTGGGGTTGCTGCGGTTGATGTCAGCGGTTTGGGCGGCACGCACTGGGGACGAATCGAAGGGCACCGTGCAATTGATGACGCCCTGCGCCACAAAGCATCCATTACGTTTCGCAACTGGGGGATTAATACCGTGCAGTGCGTAATAGATGCCAAAGCTATTGCGCCCAGGTTTGAAATATGGGGTTCCGGCGGCGTCCGTCATGGCCTGGATGCGGCCAAATTATTTGCGCTGGGCGCAAGTACGGTTGGATTTGCCATACCTATGCTGAATGCTGCGCTGCATTCTGCCGAGGAGGTGATCAATTTAATGAATTTAATTGAATATGAACTGAAGATCGCTATGTTTTGCACAGGCAGCCAATACCTCAAAGATTTAAAGGAGAAGGCATGTTGCTGAATGAAAATGCCAGCCAATTGTTTCAGGGTTTTTCCAAATTGAACCGGGAAGAACGTTTTCAGCGCTTGCTGGATTTAGGCGCTTTAACTGCCGAGGATATCGCGTTTTTATACGAAGGGGGCGTAAAAGACACGAATCTTGCAGATAAGTTGATTGAAAATGTCATCGGTTATTTTCAGCTCCCGCTGGGTGTTGCTACCAATTTCCGCATTGATGGGCAGGATTATGTGATTCCGATGGCTGTAGAAGAAACATCCATAGTAGCGGCTCTTTCAAAAAATGCCAAGTGGATTAGACAATGCGGCGAAATTACCACAAGGGTTAGCGGCGACTGTATCCTGGGGCAAATTCAGATTGCCAAAGTTCGTAATTTTGAAAGATTGCAATCCATTTTTTCCGAGAACAAACAATTCCTGATAGAACGTGCAAACGAAGACGTGGCAGCCAACATGGTGCGGCGAGGAGGAGGGGTCGTTGATTTACAATTGCGACGGCTTCCCCGTGCGGATGGCAAAGAAATGGCTGTGATTCATTTAACGATGAACAGCTGTAATGCCATGGGTGCAAACATTATTAACCAGGTGTTGGAATATTTAAAAACACCTATTGAAAACTTGACTGGCGAAGAAGTCAGCATGTGCATCCTTTCCAATTTGAATGATCAAAAACTGACAACAGCACAAGTGACTATCCATGATGTAGATCCCGGTTTGGGTGAGCGGCTGCAGGAAGCTTCATTATTTGCTGAAATGGATCCCTATCGCGCAGCAACCCATAATAAAGGCGTGATGAATGGCATCGATCCGGTTTTAATCGCGACCGGGAATGATTGGCGGGCTGTTGAGGCAGGAGTGCATGCATATGCTGCCCGCTTTGGCCGCTATCAGGCGATTACCCGGTGGCGTTTTGATGGAAAAGTCTTAACGGGGGAGTTAACCGCTCCTATTATTGTCGGCACAGTTGGCGGGGTTACTTCCATTCATCCTACAGCCAGTTTGTGCCTGCGCATGATGAAAATAACATCTGCCAATCAACTTTCACGAGTGATAGCAGCAGTCGGTCTTGTGCAGAATCTCGGCGCAATCAGGGCATTATGCACTGAGGGCATTATCCAGGGGCATATGAAATTACATCTTGATAACTTGCTGCTTGTTGCAGGCGCAACAGATGAAGAAACACCAATCCTCAAAGAGCGCTTGCAACAATGGTTGCATAAGAATAAACGCGTCAGCTTAAATAATGCATTTGAACTTTTGGCCGAAATCAGACAGGCATGAATTCAATTATGAAATGGTCAATTCCTGCCAAGACATTTTTTTTAGGGGAGTATGCAGCAATAGCTGAAGCTTCAGCAATACTTTTGACCACAAATCCCTGCTTTGAGATTAGCCTGATTGATGAGATGCGTTTAGAGGGCATTCATCCTCAATCCCCAGCAGGTATCTATTGGTCAAAGTTGTCTTTTGGGAAGGGCTTGGCCGCTTTTGACCCTTATCACGGCAAAGGAGGCATGGGTGCTTCCAGTGCCCAATTTCTTGCGGCTTATTTGGCAAGCAGCTGCTTGCAGAATAAAGCTCCCGATACTGATGAAATGCTTAAGCTGTATTACCAGTCTGCCTGGCAAGGCAGGGGATTGCGCCCAAGCGGGTATGATCTGCTTGCCCAATCACAAGCTTCCTTGGTATTCATTAATCGCCAGCAACGGTTGCTGCGAACTTGCCGCTGGCCTTTTCAGGATATATCCTTTATTTTAATTCATACTGGGCAAAAATTGGCTACCCATGAATATCTGTTTTCGGCAATTTTACCGGGTGATATTCATGTTCTAAACGATATAGTGGAAAAGGCCGTTCATGCTCTTGAATCTACCGACAGTGATACTCTGATTGGGACGGTCTCTGCCTATTATCGGCATTTGCTGGGTCTTAACCTGGTTGCACGACATACCCAGGCCGCTATTGAAACTTTAACGCGCGATAAAGATATTCTTGCTGCTAAGGGATGCGGGGCAATGGGAGCAGATGTGATTTTGCTGCTGGTGAAAAAAGAACAATGTTTGGATTTGGCACAGAAATTGAAACATCTGCCGCATACTGTTTTGGCTACTGATGCTGATTTATACGAAAAAAAACCATTAATTAAAAATAATCCGCATAAAACTCTTGAAATTTCGTCTTGATCCGGTATGATTTCAGCCTCTTTGGGGCCGTTAGCTCAGTTGGTAGAGCAGGAGGCTTTTAACCTCTGTGTCATAGGTTCGAATCCTATACGGCCCACCATCATTTAATAATGAGTGAAGAAAAATCTTATCTAGAGACTTGCATGCCAGTATGATAGAATAGATTTTCGCAAAATGGATTTCATTAATCCTGGCAGTTTAGGGCCGTTAGCTCAGTTGGTAGAGCAGGAGGCTTTTAACCTCTGTGTCATAGGTTCGAATCCTATACGGCCCACCATTACAGGCACTGATGTCTAAGACTGGTCAATGGAAATTTGGTTTGTTTTGTAATTAAGATCCAACACCTAGTTTCTAATCCTAGAACCTGGAATATAGAAAGCGCTCGTAGCTCAGCTGGATAGAGTACTTGGCTTCGAACCAAGGTGTCGGGGGTTCGAGTCCCTCCGAGCGCGCCATTTAAATCAAGCACTTAGCTCTAGTTTGTGGCCAAAAAACCAAGTTACTGTGACCAAAACGTGTCTAAACACGTTCATCCGCAGCCCTAAGATGTGCACTTGAAAGGTGCGCATAACGTAACACCATTTCATAATTAGACCACCCGCCGAGTTGTTGTAACTCATGTAAAGGTGTGCCATTTTGCACATGCCAGCTTGCCCAAGTATGGCGTAAATCATGCCAGCGAAAATCATTGATCCCTGCACGTTTCAATGCTTTAAGCCATGCATGGTTATTACATCGGGTTACGGGATTGCCATTGTATGTAAAAACATACGTTGGATTTTTCCCGATCTGGGCTTTTAAAATTGAGATCGCTTGTTTGTTCAATGGAACTGGAATGGGGCGTTTAGATTTAGATTCATCAGCATGAATGAGTGCATGTTTTTTATCTAAATGTACTTCGCTCCATTTTAACTGTGTTACATTGGACTCACGAAGACCAGTGGCTAATGTGAAAGAAGCCATGTCTTTTAAATGCGGTGGTAATTCTTTCAAAAGTCGAGTTGCCTCTTGTTTCGTTAACCACCGAATCTGTTTGTTCTCAATTTTTCGCATCCGAATGATTGGCGGTTTATCCAACCAACCCCACTCCTTATGAGCACGGTTTAAAATGGCTCGGATAAGTTCCAAAATCCGGTTAACAGTCGTTAGTGAAACATTCTCTGCTTCTTTTTTCTTGGCAATAAACTCAATTAAATCTCTATCGATATCACATAACTTTTTTGAACGTAAAAATGGATCTAGCCATGTTAAATGATATTTGTCCGTTACAAGGCTGCGTTTGTGAGTTGATTCATCAACCCACCGCAATACGGCGTCCATCCACGTTTTGTTCGGTAAAGACTTCATTTTATCCGCTTGCCATAGTTCATGTTTCAGTTGATCATGCAACCGTTGTGCATCTTCCTTTATTTCAGTCCCAGTACTTTTGCGTGCTCTTTTTCCTTGGTGGCGGATATCAACCCACCATATTCCTTCTCTTTTGTAGAGTGCTATTTTATTCTCCTATGGTCACCCTGCGAAGCGTCGCAGCTAGAGTACTTGTTTCTAATGTGCATCACAAGATCTTGCTCAAGAAATATCCAGCTACGATCAATCTTGACTCCAGGGATTTGTTTATTTGCTGCCATTCGGCGAACCGTTTCTCTATGAGCGCCAAGAAATTCAGCAGCTTGTTGTATGTTGAGTGTTTTCATACTTGGTTTCCTTGGTTAAATGCTTCAAGTTGGTTCCTTTCTTGGTATTTAATTCAAGAATCATTTGATATAACTGCACGAGATGTTTTTCAGATGAGGAGAAGTTTGGTGGTATTTCATTCCCCTGATAAATAGTGCGAATATTTTTGATGGTTGAGTTTGATAAAGTGGCAATGTTTGTTAAGTCGTAGCCTGTTGAGTCCAGCAGGTATTGAATGATCCCTTGATAGATTTGCAATTTGGAACATTTCTCCATAAATAATACTCCCTTGACCTTTATCCATTAGCTAACTTATTAAAAATAAAATGAAATATTTTTCAATTTTATTTGCTGAAATAATCAACAACATGATATATTGATGATAATTATTCTAATGAAGTTTAAACTTCAAATATAAATGAATAAAATAATTCATATAGGGTAAATTTACATTGCAAATATTATTTTTGAATAATTATATTCAATTGTTATTGGGTTATTAATGACTGTGATGACGCTAAGCAACAACCTGCAACAACTCATGCGAATACATGGCAATATTTCTGTTAGTGAGCTGGCTCGGTTAACTGGTATACCCCAACCAACAATTCACCATATCCTGACTGGTTCAACGAAGAACCCACGGAAAAAGGCATTAGAGGAATTATCTCGTTTTTTTTCTGTCACCATTAATGAATTAATCGGCCAAGAACCGCTTCCAGCCGTAATCCCAGATACGATTAAAGAGAATCTTCAGATTAGTACAATACCTGTTATAGAGTGGGAATCTTTAAAAGCATGGCCTTCAGAAGCAGCCGCTAAGCAAGACAGGAAAGAAATATTAATTGATAAGAAAATTGAAAAAAATTCTTTCGCATTAGCTATGCCTGACGAGTCAATGGAGCCTTTCTTTCAAAAAAATACCCTTTTAATTTTTGATTCTGGCAAGCCACCTAAGGATAGGGATTTTGTAATTGTGTATTTATCTAAGGAAGATGCAATCTCATTTAATAGATTATTTATCGAAAATAATACCTGCTATCTTCGACAAAATATGGAAGATGGAAGCCTTAAATTGATAAAAATCGATAAACCTGCCGATCGCATCCTAGGAACACTTATTGAAGCACGGATTCAGTATTAATTTTGTAATCTATTGGTTTTTCTTCATGTAGGCTGAATATAAAAGGATTAAAATTCGTATGAATATCATAATGATCCACCTGCTCTGCTTTCTTTAAATATTTCACAACCAGCCAAGCCGGAAAGACCATAATGATTGCGCAACCCATCTTCCATAAATAGCCGCATACCATCATCCACCCTAAATGATGCTCTGTTAACTTTCCGAAATAATTGAGTAAATCTACAACTATCGTAAGTAGGGCTTGCCCCAAAGCTGTGGATAACAGGCTTCTTAATATAAAAAATTTACCCTTTAAAAATATCTTCCATTTAGAGAGCAAATAAATATTAGTCAATTCGCCTACCAGCAAACCAACAAGCCCCGCGCCCACGTATCTTAGCGTCGGATCAAATACGATTTGATATGCCGCAGCCTGTGTGAAAAATTCTGGTGCTGGTAGATGTGTAGTAGTTCAAACTTGATCTGACAGTTGCCGGTTTTTTCAGAAGTGTCTGTCAGGTCAAATTCAGTCTATCAATTGTTCCTTCCAGATTTGTTTGCCATCAATCAGCGTTTGCATTGGAGTTCGTCCACAGCACATTTTGCCTTGATGGGTGCGCTCATTATTATAATAATGAAGCCATTCGTCCAGATCTTTTTGCAGTTCATCAATGTTGTCGTAAATTTTCTTACGGAATGTAATTTGATAAAACTCCTGTAAAATCGTTTTGTGGAAACGCTCACAAATGCCATTTGTTTGCGGTGATTGCGCTTTAGTTTTCGTGTGATCAATGTTGTTAATAGCTAAAATGGTAATCCCCCCATTTTTAACTGACGCTAAAAGTAGAAACCTAGGCTGCTAGAGCCAATTTTCTTTTGGGTGGTATACCTCCAATTGCCGAGT